>CBDFNB010000009.1:0-147500 GCA_965249855.1 Lacunisphaera sp. | reverse complement strand
AGCATTTGGGCATCGCCGAGGGGTTGGCGGAGGCCTGCCCGGTGCGGCGCACCAGCCCGAACGCGGCGCCGGTCTACGACGTGATCCAGTCGTTCATGCTGACGGCGCTGACCGACGGGCGGCGGTTCTCGCACATCGAGCGGTTGCGGGAGGATCCGACCATTCCGGAGTTGTTCGGGATGGAGGCGGTGGTGGGCGACGACACGGTGCGACGGTTCTTCGCCTCGGTCGATCCGGCGCTGGGGGCCGAGTGGATCGCCCAGCAGGCCCGGCCGCTGTGGGGGGCGTTGCCGGGGCAGACGATCCTGGACTGGGACTCGACGGTGCAGCCGAAGTATGGGCACCAGGAGGGCGCGGCCCTGGGCTACAATCCGACCAAACCGGGTCGGCGCAGTTTCCATCCGCTGTTGGCGGTGGTGGCGCGCACGCGGTTGTGTCCGGCCTACCGGTTCCGCTCGGGCGACACGGTCACGGCGACGCAGTGGCAACAGGCGATGGAGGACGCGCAGCGCTGGCTCGGTGGGCACCGGGTCTGGCTCAATCGCGGGGATCTCGGCTTGGGGCACGACGGGATCATGGCCTGGCACGAGGCGCAGGCCGGAAGGCCCAAGTATCTGTTCAAACTGAAGCTGACGCGCGGGGTGCGCGCCGCCCTGCACGCGGTGCCGGTGGCGCGCTGGCAGGGACCGGCGCAACGGGGTGCCTGGCAGGTCGCCGACGGCACGCTCCAGCTCCACGGCTGGGCCGGCCCGCGCCGGGTCGTCTTCGCCCGCTGTCTGCAAGGCGAGATGCCCGGGCCGGAGTGCGGGGAGTTTTGGGACCAGACCAAGCACGAGTTCGCGGTCTACGTCACCAACCTCGGGGCGGACTACAACCCCTGGCAGATCCAGCAGCTCTACCGGGACCGGGCCGACACCGAAAACGTCTTCGACGAACTGAAGAACCAGTGGGGGTTCAGCGGTTTTTGCGCGAAAAAACGCGCCACCACCGAGCTGGCCGCCCGGTTGCTGCTCCTGGTCTATAATCTCTGGGTGCTGTTCGTGCGCTTCATCGTGCCACACCAACACACCGAGGCCAAACGCGGCCGCCGGTGGTTCCTGCTCATCGCCGCCCGCCTGGTCCAGTCCGGCCGCCAGAAGGAGGTGCAGATCTCCGTGCGCGGCGGCTGGGCCGAGCAACTCAAAGACGGCTACCTGCGACTCCACGACTGGATCAAAACAACTGCGCCGCAGTTGAAAACGGTCCCGCCACTCCCCGCGTAAAAGCCCCGACCTTATCCGAAAATCCGACCCTCAACTGCGGAATTTAGGATAAGCATTATTCGATGAAATGAGGGCATTTTCTCACTGAATTGGCTTATTTTGGCTCTAAATTACATTTTTTTACACAATCCGACCTAAATGGGAAATCGGTAGTTGCTATGCCCACCGAAAGTTCTTTTGAACGCGGGCTTCCAGAACGGCACTAACCTGTGCACCACTAACTCAACCAAGGCGATTGCTTGGACCTAAAACAAATCAAACAGATCATCGATTTGATGAAGCGCTCCGAACTCAGTGAGTTCGAATTTGAAGAAGAGGGCTTCAAAATCAAGATCAAGCGGGGCTCCGGCGGCCAACCTATCATCACCTCGGCCCCCCTGTCAGGCCACCACCTGCCTGCGCCCTCTGCTCCGCTGGAAACGTTAGCCCCTGCACCTCGGGCAAGTGGTTCGGCCGCTCCCGCAAGTTCATCCGGAGCAGATGAAGCTGGTTTTGCTTACGTAAAGTCCCCTATGGTAGGCACTTTCTATCGCTCTCCTTCTCCGGAGAACCCAGCCTTCGTGGAAGCTAATACCAAGGTTGAAGAGAAAACCGTGGTTTGCATCATTGAAGCCATGAAGATCATGAACGAGATCCAGGCCGAAACCAAGGGGACCATCGTTGAGATCCTGGTGGAGAACGGCCAGCCCGTAGAATACGGTCAGCGCCTGTTCAAGGTTAAGCTCACCTAACCGAGCACCTCTCATGGGCCGGGCAGATCCCTGTCCGGCCTAAATTTTTATACCAGTATGATTCAAAAGGTTCTCATCGCCAATCGCGGTGAAATCGCGCTCCGCATCATTCGCGCCTGCCGCGAAATGGGTATCAAGACCCTCGCGGTATATTCCGAGGCCGATGTCCAATCCCTCCACGTGCAGCTCGCCGATGAGGCAATCTGCATCGGTGGCCCCAAAAGTGCCGACAGTTACCTGCGCGCCGACCGCATCATCAGCGCGGCGGAAATCGCCGACGTGGACGCCATCCACCCCGGCTACGGCTTCCTGTCCGAAAACGCGAAGTTCGCCGAGCAATGCGAATCGTGTAACATCAAGTTCATCGGCCCGAAATCCAAGAGCATCCGGATCATGGGCGACAAGGCCATTGCCAAAGACACGGTCCGCAAGGCCGGTGTGATCACCGTCCCTGGATCCGACGGCCCGATCGAGAACGAAACCGAAGCGGTCAAGGTCGCCCGCAAGATCGGCTACCCGGTCATCATCAAGGCAGTTGCCGGCGGTGGTGGCCGCGGCATGCGCATTGCCCATAATGATGTCTCTTTCGCCAAGGAGTTTCATGTCGCCCGCAACGAGGCGGAAAAAGCCTTCGGCAACGGCGCGGTCTATATCGAGAAATACATCGAGAAGCCCCGCCACATCGAATTCCAAATCCTCGCGGATAGCCACGGCAAGGTCCTGCACCTCGGCGAGCGCGATTGCTCGGTTCAGCGCCGGCACCAGAAACTGATCGAGGAATCCCCTTCTCCCTTCCTCACCGCCGACCTGCGCAAGAAAATGGGCAAGGCCGCCGTCAAGGCCGCCGAGGCAGCCGAATACCAGAACGCCGGCACCATCGAGTTCCTCGTCGATGCCAAGGGCAATTACTACTTCATCGAGATGAACACGCGCATTCAGGTGGAGCACCCTGTCACCGAGGAAGTGACGGGCATCGACCTGATCAAGCAGCAAATCAATGTGGCCAACGGGGAAAAGCTCACCTTCGACCAAGGCGATATCAAGTTCGAGAAGCACGCCATTGAATGCCGCATCAATGCCGAAGATCCCGCCCGTAACTTCACCCCTTCACCCGGCACCATCAGCCTGTATTACCCCCCAGGCGGCCTCGGGGTCCGCGTGGATTCACACGCTTACAGCGGCTACACCATCCCACCCTACTACGACAGCATGATCGGCAAGCTGATCTGCGTCGGCGCTACCCGCAAAATCGCGCTGCAGCGCTCCTATCGCGCTCTCAGCGAGTATCTCGTTCGCGGCATCAAGACCACGATCCCGCTTCACAAGGCCATCATGAGCGACCCCATTTTCATCGAGGGCAAGGCCACCACGGCCTACATGGAGGACTTTATGTCCCGCACGCCGACCGATCTCTTCTGATCGACCCGCCCTCATCCAACCCTTAAACCTTAACCGCGAAACTCCCGTCTCGCGGTTAATTTTTTGCCACCTCGCCAGATGAACCGGCCAATCGCCTACTGGATCGCCGCCGTCCTGTTTGCCGCGCTCATACTGGCCAAATTCAGCCCGCAAACCGGATTCACCAGCCTGATCCGCTTTGGCGAGGCGTGGCAGGAGCGCCGCCTCGGTGCCGTGCAGGCCCTTCCCGTGACCACTGCCCGCGATTCGAGCGGCTACGACGGCCAATTCTATGCTCAGATCGCCCTAGATCCTCTTCTGCGCGACCCGACGCTGCCAGCTGCGCTCGATGCCCCGTCCTATCGTGCGCGCCGCATCCTAACCCCGGCAACCGCCGCTATAACCGGCCTAGGCAACCCATGGTGGACGCTCCAAGCCTACGCATTGCTCAACGCTTTCTGCTGGTTCGCGCTAGGCGGACTCCTTTACCGGCAGATCGAGCCTGACGGCACGCACGCTTTCGCGCGTTGGGCGGGATGTATGTTCAGTTTGGGCGTTCTAGACAGCGTGCGCCAGTCCCTGGTCGATCTACCGGCCCTGCTATTGCTGGTCCTAGCAACCTCGGCCTACACCAAAGCCCAACGATCCACCCGCTCTACCCTCTGGCTGGCGCTCGCCAATCTGACCAAGGAAACGAGCCTGCTGGGCTCAGTTGCCCTGCTCGCCGACAGGTCCCTCCGGCCGTTTCCATGGCGTCGCGCCGGTATTGCGCTGCTCGCCGCCACCCTGCCACTCGCACTTTGGTCACTGTATGTGGAGCAACGTTTCGCCAGCATGCCCGGCAGCGACGGCTTGGGCAACTTCACCTGGCCGCTGCTCGGTCTGCTCACCCAGGCCAAGTATTCGCTGCGCGAGGTGTCCCTGGGCAACCTGGACAGCCGCTATACCTTCAGCCTGATCGGAATCGTCGGGCTCGGAACGCAGGCCTGGGTTCTTTGGCGCAGTCCACACCCGCAATCTCCGTGGTGGCGCATCGGCACAGCGTATTCGATCCTCCTCCTCTTTCTCAGCCCGTGGGTCTGGTCCGGTTACTGGGCCGCCTGCCGGGCCGTGCTGCCCATGACCATCGCCTTTAATCTCCTCCTCCCCGCCACCCGCGGCTTCTGGCCTCTGTGGATTCTCGGAAACCTCACCATGCTCCACGCTGTCTGGCGCTTTCTCTGATCATGCGCCCTGCTCTTGCCCTCATCGCCAGCCTGCTCCTGCTCACCTCTCGCGGTCTCGCTGAACCTTCCACCCTCGATCATCTGACCGTCTTCCTAACGGGCTCTTTCTCGAACGCCGACCAAGCCAGGGGCGACCAGAATTTCCGCGCTTCCACCCTCCATATCACTCCGATCTGGACCGACCGCTCCGACGATCCCTGGCTTTACCTCGAACAGGCCTTGGCGGACGCCCCAGCCCATCCCTACCGGCAGCTTGTCTATCAACTCGCGACCCGCCCCGACCACACCCTCGAAGCCCGCATCTTTGAGCTCCGCGATCCCGTAGCCGCGACCGGTGCCTGGAAGGACCCCACCCTGCTCGCCAAACTCACCCCCGCCAACCTGGTCCCTCGGGAAGGCTGCACCCTCGTTTTGCGCCTCCAGCCGGGCGGCACGTTCAAGGGCGGCACCGAGGGCAGGGGCTGCGCCAGCACCCTGCGCGGGGCCAGCTACAGCACGATCGAGACCGTCATTTCAAACCTGCAGATTGTGACTTGGGAGCGCGGCTTCAACGCCGCCGGCACCCAGGTCTGGGGTTCAATCCACGGCGGCTACGTCTTCAAGCGGGTCGAGTAAGCGCGAGATCCGCCCACTCGCCGAGCACGCGTGACTCCACGCGCCAGCCCACGACCAGCGCGGCAAATTTCGCCCGCACAGTCTCCAACTCCTGGCTGAGGATGCCGCTGAGCACCAATTGTCCGCCCGGCGCCACGGCCGCGCACAACTCCTGCACGAAACGCATCAGCACATCCGCCTGGATGTTGGCCAGCACCAGTCCGGCCGTCCGCCCGCCAGCGAAACCCGTCACCAGGTCGCCGACATAGAATTCAACCCGCCCGGCCAGCCCGTTCAGCCCGGCGTTCTCCTCGCTCACGTGGATCGCTTCCGGGTCGTTGTCAAAACCCGCGACCCAGCCGAAGCCCAGCTTCGCCGCCGACAGCGCCAGAATGCCCGACCCGCAACCGGCATCGATCACGCGCGCTGAGTTGCCCTGCGTCGCGGCAAACAGCGCCAGACGCTCACAACACAGCCGGGTCGTCTCGTGATTCCCCGTGCCGAAGGCCATACCCGGATCCAGCCACAACACCTCCTCGCCCGCCGGTAGCACGAACGTCTCGCGTTCCCACACCGGCACCCAGTTCAGGCGGCCGAATTTCCACGCCTTAAAATGCGCCTTGTAGCTGTTCCTCCAATCCTCATCCGGCAACTCGCGCACCGCCGGTGCAACCTTTGTCCAAGGCGCATCGGTGACTCGGGTCAAATCCTGCCAAGCCGCCGTCGCTTCCGCCTGCGACTCGAAATAGCCCATCAGCCATGCCCGCCCCGAGGGTTTGTCCTCCAGCACCATGAGCCGCTGCTCCTCGCGTTCCGCGAGCAATTCCTCCAACGCCGGCGCCGCATCCAACGGCACCTCGGTTTTGAGTTCAAAGATGGCCATGGTTACTTGGTTGGCTGGCTCAGGCGCGCGATGACGGCCGGCAGCAGCTCGTGCTCCGCCGCGTGCACCTTCGCCGTCAATGTCTCGAGCGTATCGCCCGGTTCCACCGGCACTGATGCCTGCTCGATGATTTTCCCGGCGTCCACCTCCAGCGTGACGTGATGGACCGTGCAACCGGTGACCTTCACGCCGGCGCGAAACGCCTGGCCGATGCCATCCAGTCCGGGAAACGCCGGCAGCAGACTCGGGTGCAAATTAATGATCCGTCCGGCAAAGGTCCCAAGAAACTTCGGCTTCAACACCCGCATGAAACCGGCCAGCACAACCAGGTCCGCCCGCGCGGCTTCGATGGCCTCAATAAACCTGTCTTCACCCGGTCCCTCCAGCTTCGTCTTGAACGGCGCGGGATCAACAAAGGTAGCCGGCACACCGAACCGCGTGCCGAGCGCCAGGATGCCCGCGTCGGGCTTGTCTGACAGAATTTGCACCACACGCGCCGCCCCGAGCCGGCCGGCCTGCTGGGCCTGCAGGATCGCCTCCGCATTGCTGCCGCGACCCGAGCCTAGGATGACAACGCGCATGGAAGGCTCAGAAAAACTTCTTCGCCTTCTCGAAAAAACCCTTGCTCATCGGCTCGTCGGTGTCGCCGCTGACCCGGCCGAATTCCTCGAGAATTTTCTTCTGCTCGGACGACAGGCTCGTCGGCACCTCGACCTGCACCCGGATGAGCTGGTCGCCATGCGAACCACCGCGCAGGTGCGGCATGCCCCGCCCCTTCAACCGGAAAGTCGTGCCGGACTGGGTGCCGGCCGGAATCTTGAGTGACGCCTTGCCCTCCATCGTCGGCACATGGATCGTGCCACCGAGCGCGGCCAGCGTGAACTTGATCGGAATCTCGCAATATAGATCGTCGCCCTGCCGCTCGAAGACCTCGTGGTCTTTCACGTGAACCACAATGTAAAGATCACCGGACTCTCCGCCCATCGCTCCGGACTCACCGTTGCCGACGGAACGCAGCTTGTTGCCCGTGTCGACGCCGGCGGGAATCTTGACGTTGATCTTGGCGGTCTCGTTGACGCGGCCTTCACCGTGACACTTGGCGCACACCTTCTCAAATTTCTGGCCGGAGCCATGGCAGGTCGGACAAGCCTGCCGCACATGGAAAAATCCGCGCGAAGTCGTCACCTGACCGGCGCCACGGCAGGTCGGACACGTGGTTTTCTTCGAGCCGGGCTCGGCTCCGCTGCCACGACAGTGGCCGCATGAACCCAGCTTGCGGAAGGAAATCTCCTTCTCGACGCCGCGCGCGGCCTCCTCGAGCGTGATCTCAAGATCATAGCGCAGGTCGGAACCGCGACCGGCCCCGCCACCGTTGCCGTCGCCGCCGAAAAACTGGTCGAACATCCCGCCGCCGCCCCCGCCCTGCTGGCCGAAGACCTCGCGGAAAATATCGAACGGGTCGTGAAAACCGCCACCGGCCCCGCCAAACCCACCGCCCCCGCGCGGTGCGCCACCCTGCTGGAAAGCCGCGTGGCCGTAGCGGTCATAGGCTGCGCGCTTCTCAGGGTCCTTCAACGCCTCGTAAGCCTCGGAGACCTTCTTGAACATCTCCTCCGCCTCCTTGTTGCCGGGATTCTTGTCCGGATGATACTGCACGGCCTTCTTGCGATAGGCCTTCTTGAGATCCTCCTCGGTCACGTTCTTCGCGACCCCGAGCAGCTCGTAATAATCCTGTTTTTGTCCGGCGGCCATGGCGTCAGGCTTGCGCCTCCTTCGCCGGGCCGCTGGACACGATCACCGAGGCCGGGCGCAGCAACCGCCCGTTCAGGGTGTAACCGGGGCGCACGACCTGCATCACATGCTCCTCGGCGACCTCCGCGCTGGGCTGATGCGAGATGCACTCGTGAAAATTCGGGTCAAAGCGCTGGCCGTCGGGCTTGACCTCCTTGAGGCCGTGGCGGCCCAGCGTGGTCTTGAACTGCTCCAGCACGAGGGCGACGCCATCGACGATACCCTTGACCTCCGTCTGCTGCTTGGCCGCGGCCAGGCCGAGGCTGAGGTTGTCGATGACAGGAATCACGTCCTCCATCAGGCCGGAGGTGGCGAACTGCCGCAGCTCGTCCTTTTCGCGGAGAGTGCGTTTGCGGAAATTCTCCAGGTCAGCCACCGACCGCATGTAACGGTCGTAATTGGCCGCCGCCTCCTTCTTGGCCGCAAGGATCAGCTCCTCCGGGCCGGCCACGGCCGCACTCGCGGCGGGCGCGGCCTCGGGGGCCGCCGGGGCGGGATTGGTATTGGTGACTTCGGTCTGGCTGGTTTCGCTCATGAATGGAGGTGCGACGTTACCTGATTGTTTCTACTTTTCAAGCGAGCCAAATTTATCCGTCACCAACACGACGGCTTCCTGCCCGGCGGTGAAATCATAGGCCCCGGCATAGGGTAGCAGCACATTGTCACCCACCCGCAGGTTGGCTCCATCCGCCGCCAGGGTCCCTTCAACCACCGAAAGGATGCGGGCCTGCTCGCCGGCCGCGAAAGCCAGCCGCTCGCCCCGGGCCAGACGGTGCCGGGTGATCCGGAATTCGCGGCATTCCGCCAGCACGGCCGCCTTGTCCGCCGTGCGCACCAGCTGCGGCGCGGGCGCGGTGTTGGCCTCCAAAGAGGCCATCGATTGTTCGACATGCATCGCGCGCGGCTTGCCGTCCAAACCGACCCGACCCCAGTCGTAGACGCGATAGGTCGTGTCGGAGTTCTGCTGGATCTCGAGGATGAAGTTGCCCCCGTCGATCGCATGCATGACGCCGCTGTGAATGAGGAGCGAGTCTCCCGCCACCGTTGGCAGGCGGTGCACGAGCGAATCCGCCGTGTTGTCCTTGAGGGCCGCGCGGAAACGCGCCGCATCCACCCCCGGCTTCAACCCTGCCAGGACGGCCGCACCCGGCTCGGCCCGGGCGATATACCAATTTTCCGTCTTGGGCTCGCCCCCCAGCCGAACCGCGATACTGGCCGGAGGGTGGACCTGCAAGCTGAGCCGCTCGCGGCAATCCAGCCACTTCACCAGGATCGGAAACGGCCGATCCTTCGGCCACGCCGGACCCATGATGGTCGCCGTGTGGGCCGCGATCACTTCACGCAGCGATTTGCCCGCCCAAGGTCCGTTCGCGACCATCGACTGTGCTTCGGACCGGTCGACCAGTTCCCAGCTTTCGCCAATCGGTGCACTTCCGGGCAGTTTTCTCCCCAAAAACGACTCCAGCGCCCGTCCACCCCAGACACGTTCCTGATAGACTGGCTTGAAATTGAGAAATGACGTCATTCGTTGGGCTTTAGTGGCTTGCGCAGATCTTGGCAGGGGATTTTACATTGACCCTCCGACCTGATGGACCTGCAATAAATTCCACTACAAATGGCCAAAGCGGAGAACTCAAATGCAAAGGCAAAAGACAAGGACGCCCCGTCCTTCGAAGGCCCGCGCCATCGCCCGCACTGGCTTGCCGCCTTTACCTGTTTGGTTTTCGGCGTCCTGCTGTTTGTGGCCCTGCTGGATTTCGAACCGGGGCAAAGTATCCAGCACACGACCAATCCCACGAGCGTCAATCTCGTCGGCGTCATCGGGGCGGAATACACGTGGTGGGCCTATCACCTGTTGGGCGCCGCCTCGTGGCTGATTCCCGCGTTCCTGCTGCGGATGACCTACATCTATCTGCGTAGCTCCCGCAGCCTGACCACCACCCGCATCCTCGCCATCTCCTGCTGCCTGGTCTCCTTCTCCGCCCTCATGGCGATGCAGGAAACCGTCTTCACCAACAAGGCCATCTTCACGGGCGGCCCCGGCGGCCTGCTCGGGGCGTTTCTCTACCAGACCTTGCTCAAGGACAGTCTGGGCGTCTTCGGCTCGGCCCTGATCTTCGGCACGATCTACCTGCTCGGCTTCATCTTCATTTTCACGCGCGACTTCATCGCCGACGTCTCCCGCCTGATCCATGCCTTCACCGAGTGGCGCCAGAAACGCGCCGCCCTCGCCGTCGCCCGCGCCGAGGAACTTCGCCAACGCCGCGAAGCCGCCGCCAAGGAGGCCGCCGCCTCCGCAACCAAGGCCGCCTCGGTCACCACTCCGCCCATGGCCTCCGGCTCTTCCAAGAAGATGATCGTGCCCAAGGGCGATGATCCGCTCGTCGAGACGCCGCGCACGGCCACGGTTCCGCCGATCGCCAAGCCGCCGGTGGTCGAGACTCCCGCACCCAAGCCGGTCACGCGCCCCCCAGTCCGCCCGGCGGAGTCCGCCGAATCCAAATCCGCCGCCGGCAAGATCGAGCTCAACATCGTCAAGGCGGAGGAAACCAAGAAGGCCAAGATCGCCCTCCCGCAAAGCGACGACAAGAATTACGAATTTCCCCCGCTTAAGCTGCTCCGCGAACAGGTGAGGGGCGACATCTCCAACTCCGAGGAGGAACACCGCCAGAACGCCGAGAACCTGCTCCGCATCCTCAGCGAGTTTGGCGTCGAGGTCACCCTGGGCGAGATCCACGTCGGTCCCGTCATCACCTGCTACGAGGTCATCCCCGCCGCCGGCGTGCGCGTCGAAAAGATCTCCGGCCTGGACAAGAACATCGCCCTCGGCATGCGCGCCCAGTCGGTGCGCATCCTCGCCCCGATCCCCGGCAAGGCCGCCGTCGGCGTCGAGGTGCCCAACCAGAAATCCACCCCGGTCGGCATGCGCGAGATCCTCGAGAGCTCGGCGTGGAACGACGAGAAGCGCGAGCTGCCCATCGCGCTCGGCAAGGACGTCAGCGGCAAGCCACTCATCTCCGACCTGACCAAGATGCCCCACCTGCTGATCGCCGGCGCCACCGGCTCGGGCAAGTCGGTCTGTATCAATTCAATCGTCGCCTCCATCCTCTACTCGAAAAGCCCGAAGGATGTGCGTCTCATCATGGTGGATCCGAAGGTCGTCGAGCTGAAGATCTTCAATCCGCTGCCGCACATGCTCATCCCGGTCGTGACCGAGCCGAAGAAGGTGCCGGCCGCGCTGAAGATCCTCCTCAAGGAGATGGAGCGCCGCTACCAGGTTTTCGCGAAGGTCAACGTCCGCAACATCACCGGCTTCAACAATCGCAAGAAGGAGAAGCCCGACCCGCTCCCGCCCGAGCAGCAGGCCGAGTTGGACGGCGTCGTGGAGGAGATCGAGATTCCGGACCGCCTGCCCTACATCGTCGCCATCGTGGACGAGCTCGCCGACCTGATGATGGTCGCGCCCGCCGAGATCGAGACCTCCATCGCCCGCCTCGCCCAGCTGGCACGCGCCGCCGGCATCCATCTCATCATCGCCACGCAGCGCCCGTCGGTGAACGTCATCACCGGCGTCATCAAGGCCAACCTGCCTTCGCGCATCGCCTTCCAGGTCGCCTCGCAGGTCGACTCCCGCACCATCCTGGACGGCAAGGGGGCTGACACGCTCATCGGCCGCGGCGACATGCTCTTCTCGCCTCCCGGCACCTCCAAGCTCGTCCGCGCCCAGGGCGCCTTCGTGGCCGACGAGGAGGTCTCCAGCATTGTCGAGTTCCTCAAGCGCAACGGCCCGCCGCAATACGACCAGTCCGTGCAGCAGCAGATCGACCGCGCCGCCAAGGAGGACGAGGAGGGCGAGGAAGGTGGCGAGGACGAGGACGGCGACATGGGCGACGACAGCGCGCTGTTCCAGCAGGCGCTCGACGTCCTCAGGTCCACCAAGCGCGCCTCCACCTCGATGATGCAGCGCCGCCTGCGCATCGGTTACAACCGCGCCGCCCGCATCATGGACCTGATGGAGGACAAGGGCATCGTCGGCCCGGAGAACGGCTCGTCCCCCCGTGAAATTTTGGTCGATCTCGACACTTACCAACCCTGAGTCGCGATTAGACTTTCAAAACCCCGTCAAACCCACTTAACCAATCACCATGCAGACCATTGGCGAAAGGCTCGAGGAGGCGCGCAAGCGCAAGGGCGTCTCCATCCGTGAGGCCGCGGAAACCACCAAGATCCGTGGCGACTACCTGCAGAAGTTCGAGGCCAACTCGTTCGACGTCGACCTGCCCCCCCTTTACGTCCGCGGCTTCCTCCGTTCCTACGCACGCTTCCTGGACATCGATCCCGAGAGGATCGTGAATGACTTTGACGCGCTTGGCGGCCGCGAGCGCAAGCCCGTCCGTCGCGAAAGCCGCGAGGTCTTCGGCCGCGTGGACTTCAACGAACCCGCCGCGACTCCCGAGTCTGGCGAGGCTGCGCCCGCCGGCGGCCGCTCCGCCCAGGACCAGGCTGTGATGCTCAAGTTCGCCCTGCTCGGCGGCGGTGCGCTCGTCGCCATCATCGTCATCATTCTCCTCATCAACGTCCTCTTCACCCGTTCGCCGGCCAAATCCTCGGCCGCCACGCAGGGCCCGACGGCCACGGTGCAGGCTGAGGCGGCACAGACCCTTACGCTCACGGCCGTCGAGGCCACCCGCGTCAAGGTCGTGCAAGATCTGGACGGCGCGGTGCTCTTCAACGGTGCCCTGGCCCGGGGTGAAACCAAACCCATCAAGAAGCAGGGCAAGCTGCTCATCACCGTCGAGGCCGGCAAGAATCTCCGCATGGAGGTCAACGGCCGGAACTACCCTGTGCCGCTCGACGGCTACGGCCGTTTCGCCCTCGACTAATAAAAAAGGCCGGCAATCGCCGGCCTTTTGATTTTAGCGGCGCAGCGCCACCGGCGGCCCGAGCACCTCGCGGAGAATGAATGCGCGCCGCAAGGCGGCGGGATCGCGCAGGTCATCCAACACCGTCGAACGCGAGAGCGACCGCGCCGCACCGGCATGATCGGTGGTCGAGGCCTCGTAGCGCGCCCGCTTCTGGGCCGCGAGTTTCATCTGCTCGGCCTCCTGCAGCCTCTCCGCCAGCGACGCCTGCTCCTCGAGAATCTCCGCCTGACGCTGGGCTTCCAGATGGGCCGTGCTGCTCCGGCGCTGCACGGGCGCAGTCTGGGTCACAACCACCTCGCGCACCAACGGTGGCTCGTCCGGCACCTCGAGCGGCAGCGTCGGCTGTTCGGTCGGATAGCCGCGCGCCCGCTCCGCGATCTTCCGCTGGATCTCCTCGCGGATCTTGCGGGTGCGTTCGGCCAGCTCGGGATCGTCGAACGTCGTTTCCTGCGGCGGCGGCGCCTCGTCACCCTCCATCCCGCCCTTCCGGCGCTGGTTCAGCCACCAGGCGATCGCGCCGGCGGCGGCGATGACGAATTGCAGATGATCGAATACCCAGTCCATGGGAAGGCTTGGCCGCGGGGTTACTTCTTACCCTCGGGATGGGCGATCGAGCCGCGCATCGCGGTGTCGGACTGGATGTTTTCCATCTTGTAGTAGTCCATGACGCCCAAACGGCCGGTGCGGAACGCCTCGGCCATGGCGCGCGGCACCTCCGCCTGCGCGCGCACGACCTCGGCCTGCATCTCCTGCACCCTGGCCTTCATTTCCTGCTCGAGGGCCACGGCGGCCGCGCGGCGGATTTCCGCCTGCGCCTGGGCCATGTTCTTGTTGGCCTCGGCCTGTGACTCCTGGAGCTTGGCGCCAACGTTCTCGCCGACATCCACGTCCGCGATGTCGATCAAGAGGATCTCATACGCCGTGCCGACGTCGAGGCCGCGCGCGAGCACGGTCTTGGAAATGCTGTCCGGGTTCTCGAGGACGACCTTGTAGGTCTCGGCCGCGCCGATGGTGGTCACGATGCCCTCGCCCACGCGGGCGATGATTGTCTCCTCCTTGGCGCCGCCGACGAAGCGGGCCAGGTTGGTGCGCACGGTGACGCGCGCCTTCACCTTCACCTGGATGCCGTCCTTGGCCACGCCGTCGATGGTAGTGCGGCCGCCCTCGGGGTTCGGGCAGTCGATGACCTTCGGGTCGACCGAGGTGCGAACGGCCTCGACCACGCTCTTGCCCGAACCCTTGGTGGCGAGGTCGATGGCGCAGGCGCGGTCCCAATTCAGCTCGATGCCGGCCTTTTGCGCGGCGATGAGGGCCTGCACCGTGGGCACCACGTTGCCGCCCGCCTGGAAGTGCGAGGCGATCTGGTCGGCGCTGAGCTCGATGCCGGCGCGCACCGCGGTGATGCGGGCGTCCACCACGAGGCCGTAGGGGATGCTGGCGAGCTTCATGGCGATGAGCTTCGAGAGCCCAACCGGCGCGCCGTTGAACAGCGCCCGGACCCAGGCGCCGACCAAGCTGAAGATGAGTCCGGCGAGAAACAGGGCAAATATGATAACGATGACGAAGATAGTGATGGTAGTGCCACTCATGAGGAGGTTTGGTTTTGGGTTACGATTAGACGGAAATTGTCGAGGCCGGTGACCCGCACGGTCACGCCCTTGGCGAGGTAGCCGGACTGCGAGAAAGCCTCGTAGCGCCGGCCCTGCACGTTGATGTAGCCGCTCGGGGAAAGCGGCGTGATGGTCTCACCGTGCTGGTTGAGCACCGTGGAGAGATCCGCCACGGCCGGCTGACTGGTGCCCTCCACCGTGGCCTGCATCGAAAGTGCCTTGGCCAGCTTGGTCTTGGGCAGCACCACAAACTCGAGGTAAAGCGTCACGCCGAGCAGCACGCCGCCGCAAAGCAGCGCGATCATGCCACCGCCCGAGCCGTAGAGGTTGAAGGCAGTCACCACGCCCGCGAGGATAGAGAGCCCGCCGATGATGCCCACGATCATGCCCGGGACGAAAACCTCGATGGCCAGCAGGAGGATACCCGCCAGGAATAGAATGATGATCGCGGTCATGACTGGCGCTCCTTCTCCACGGTCAGGCCGAAATCCGTATGGCCCGTGACCACGATGGCGGAATTCGCTTCAACGAAACCGAGGGCGACCTTCGCCTGGTAGCGCCGGCCCTCCACCTCCACCTCGCCGCTGGGAAACAGGCCGGTTACCGCGACACCACGACGGCCGGTCAACCCGGCAATGGTGCCGGCCGGCTGCGGCGCGCTTCCCGCCGTTTGCGCCGGGGTCGTGGAAGCGCCCTGCACCGCCAGATGTTGGTAGAGCGCGGTCTTGGGAAGGTATTTCAGAAGGACCGCGAAAAAACCGATGGCAATGACCAGCGCCAGTCCGAGGTTGACCACCGGTTGCATCAGCATTTCGCCCGAGAAATTGACCGTCATGGGCTGATTCGGCCAGTAGTCGGCCCCCGCCCACACCAGCGAGCCCAGCATGAAGATCACGCCGGTCAGCGCCACCACCACGAGACCCGGGAAAAAGATCAGCTCGGCCGCCACCAGTGCGACGCCGATCACGAAGAGCAGCGCCGGTTCATGCCCCGACAATCCCGCGACATAGTTCCCCAGGAAGACCAGGGCGAGCAGCAGGATGCCGATCGTGCCCGGCCAGCCGAAGCCGGGGGTCTTGAATTCCACGAAGAGCGCCAACATGCCGAGGCCCATCAGGATCGGCGACAACGCCGTGAGGTATTTCGCCAGCGACTCGGACCACGTCACCTGAAAATTTCTGATTTCGTAATTGTTCGCGCCATACTTAGCCCCCAGCAGTGCCGAGATATCCGCCGCTTTCCCGGCCCCCAGCAGCGCCTGCGGCGGTTCGCCGTATTTTTCCATGGCTTCGGTGGCGGTGAGCGAGAGCAGCTCACCTTTGGGCTTCAGCACCTTTTCCCCGATCTTGAGCTCATAGTCCTCGTCGATCATCGCCGAGATCACCTGGCCGCGGTAGCCCTTGCCCTCCGAGGTGGCCCGCATCCGCGCCCGCAGGTAGCTGACAATCTTCTGTTTCATCGATTTGTCGATTTCGCCGCCGGTGGACAGCACGGGTGCCGCCGCCCCGATGACCCCGTTGGGCACAAAATAGATTTCGTCGGTCACCGCGGAGATGAACGCCCCGGCCGACATCGCCTCGCGATCCACAAAAGTCAGCTTCTGCCCCGGGAACTTCTCCAGCGCCTCCATGATCTCAAAAGTCACGTCCAGCGCCCCGCCGGGGGTGTTCATGTCCAGCAACACCACATCAGCCTTTTGCTCGATCGCTTCCTTCAATCCACGGCGAAGGATGTAAAGCGTCGGGCTGTTGATCTCATCCTTGACCGGGATCACATAGACCACCGTCTTCTTGGCCGGCGCGGCCACGACGGGCGCCGCCACGGCCGCCGGCTCGGCCGTTTGGCCGGCCAAGCCACCGAGGAGCATGACCATCAGAAAGCCTGTGCGCTTGAACATCAGGCGCGTAGCTTACGCCCCGCTTCCTGACAGGCAAGCGCCGCGAACTTATAATCCGGCCCCTTATTTCAAAAAATCAGTGCCTTTCCTGACGCGTTGCCGGGCGGCCGATAATTTAACTGACTTTGTATTGGAACGCTGCGGTCATTTCGGTTTACCAAGTTACCCATGGAACGCATCCCGTATCTCGGGCACACGATCTTCAAGTGGCAGGTCGGCGCCTCGTCCTTCCTGGCCCTGCCGGAAAAAGGCGCCCGCCTGATGAACTGGAACGTCACGCTGGGCGACGGCAGCGTCCGCGACATCGTCTACTGGCCCGAGGTCGAGAATCTCGACAACATCGGCAGCGTCCGCGGCGGCAACCCGATCCTCTTCCCCTTCAACGGGCGCACCTACGACCAGGGTGAGATCCACCAGTGGCGCGCCGAGGACGGCGTGCGCCGCCCGATGCCGATGCACGGCCTCGCCCGGCAGGGCAGGTTCCGCACCATCCGCCTCGACGAGGGCGGCTTTTCCGCCCAGTTCGTGCCCGACGAGGCCGCCAAGGCCGCCTACCCTTACGATTACGAGTTTGTCGTCAGCTACCGCTTCGATCCGCGCGGGCTGTTCGTCGAGCTGCAGCTGACCAACCTCGGCAGCAAGCCGATGCCTTGGTCCGCTGGCCATCATTTCTATTTCACCCTGCCGTGGAGCCCCGGCCGCTACCGTCAGGATTACCTGTTCGAGACCACCGCCACCAAGTTCTACCAGCGCGACGAGCGCGGCGGGCTCGTGCCGTTCACCAAGATCGGCCCGCGCGAGACCCTCGCCAACCCCAATCTGATCGACACCATCCACACCGGCCTGCGCCGTGAGGTCTTCGCCGTCACCGAGGTGCCGACCGGCAACCGCCTGCATTTCCGCAGCGGCATGGCCAACAGCCCGGCCCATGATCTCGCCGTCGTCACCTGGACCGCGGACGACAAGGCGCCTTATTATTGTGTCGAGCCCTGGATGGGGCCGCCCAATGCCCCCGAGACGAAGGTCGGCCTCCATTCCGTCGCCCCGGGGCAGACCCAGAAGTTCTACGTCGAGATCACGATCAGATGAACCTGTGCCGCGCCAGCGCGGTTGGCCTGACCCTGGGACTCGCCGCCTTTGCCGCCGAGCCCGCCGAACCGCTCACCGGCGAGACACGGATCCACTATATCGCCGCCGAGGAGGTGGACTGGAATTACGCCCCTGCGGGCAACGTGGTCCTCAGCCTGGAGTGCTGCGGCGATGACTCACTCTGGCTCAAGCGCGGCGCCGACGCCCGCCCGCCGGTCTTCAAGAAGGCGGTGTTTCGCGAATACACGGACGAGACCTTCACGCAGCTCAAGCCGCGTGATCCCGCCTGGGAGCATGCGGGCATCCTCGGTCCCGTCATCCGCGCCGAGGTGGGCGACCGCATCGAGGTCACCCTGAAGAACAACACCTCGTTCCCCGTGAGCCTGCACGCCCACGGCGTGCACTACCTGAAACCCTACGAGGGCGCGGGCTATCCCGACGGCACCACCGGCTCGGACAAGGACGACGAGGCCATCGCGCCCAGCGACACCTACACCTACCGCTGGCAAGTCCCCACCCGCTCGGGCCCGGGTCCCGATGACGCCAGTTCGGTTGTATGGCTTTATCACGCCCACGTGCACAGCCCGAAGGACATCAACACGGGGCTGGTAGGCGCTCTGCTCGTCACACGTCATGGCGAAGCCCGCCCCGATGGTTCGCCGAAGGATGTCGACCGCGAGTTCATCACGCTATTCATGAACTTTGATGAGAGCCAGAGCCGCTTTGCCCCGCGCAACGCCGCCCTGCTCGCGCCCGGTGGCAGCACCGCCACCAACCGCTTCCACAGCATCAACGGCTACATCTTCGGCAACCTGCCGATGCTGCGCATGAAGGCCGGCGAACGCGTCCGCTGGTATCTGGTCGCCCTGGGTGACAACACCGACCTCCACACCCCGCACTGGCACGGCAACACCGTGCTGCACGAGGGCCGGCGCACCGACGTGATCGAGCTGTTGCCCGCCAGCATGAAGGTGGCCGACATGCGGGCCGACAACCCCGGTATCTGGCTCTACCACTGCCATGTAAACGACCATGTGAAGGCCGGCATGGTGGGCCGTTACGAGATCGAGAAATAAGCGGCTTTTTTCCGTTACTTTTCCCGGCCGAATCCGTCAAATCCCCCCATGACACTTTCGCTGGCATTCATCGAGGGCATCGGCGGCCCCGAGCTGATGATGATCATGTTCATCGTTCTGCTGCTGTTCGGCGCCAACCGGCTGCCCGAACTGGCCCGCGGCATCGGCAAGTCCGTCCGCGAGTTCAAGAAGGCCGCGAGCGGCGTGGAGGAGGAGGTGCGCCGTGCGATGGAAGAGGACCCCCAGCCCAGGAAGTTCCCCACCCATCCGCCGGCCCGCCCGGGCCTGCCCACGGGCGCTTCGCCGGCCGAGCCCGAAAAACCGGCGCCGCCAACGGCCACGGATTAATCGAAGATCGGTCCGCGGTTGAACCACCAGACCGCGACCGCCATCACGCCGGCCGTGATGCCCAGCAGGACACCGACGGTCGGCAGGATCTGCAGGAACGACTGGCCCGCCCAGAGCACCTGCGAGAAACCCTCCATCGACCAGTAAACCAGCGTGAACCGGGCGATGGTCTGCATGAATTCCGGCATGAAGCTGACCGGGAACCAGGCCCCGCCGGTCGCGCTCATCGTCAGCACGAGGAAGGTCGCGAGTCCGTTGGCCGCCGCCGCCGTCGGGGAGATGGCCGCCAGCAGCATGCCAAAGGCCGTGCAGGCCGCCGCCGCCGCGGTGCAGATGACCACTAGGTTGCCGAAGTTGCCCAGCACATCGATGCCATACATCAGCCGCCCGGCGAAGAAGAGCGCCGTGAGTTGCACCAGTCCGAGGATCACCCCGTAAAGAAACCGGCTCCACAGGATGTGCGCCCGGCTGACCGGCGCCGAGAGCAGCCGCTGGAACAGCCCGGCCTTCTTCTCGTCGAAAAATGCCGCCGCCGAGTGGCTGAGCGCGAACATCAGGAACATCATGGCCCAGCCGCCCACGACGCGCGTGGCCTCGGGGCTCTTCACGTCCTTGCCGACGACCTGCTCGCTCTCGATCTTCACCACCTTGGAGAAGAAGTCGGCGGAAGACGTCTTCTGGCCCGGCTCCCTGGCACTGCCGATCGTGTTCAGGCCAAAATCCCCGCTCGCGAGCGCCTGCTTGGTCTCCGCCACGTCGCCACCAAACGCCCTCGTCACCGCAGCGGCGAGATCGCCGTTGAATTGGTCGAGGCGCAGATTGCCGAGGTGTTTTTGCGCGCTCGTCTGCAGCGACTGGCCGAGGAGTTGCGGCACATTGGAGAAGATCGCCTTCTGCAGGAGGCCGTTGACCGTCTGCGTCTCGATCTCGTTGCGCGGATCCGAGAGGATCTTCAGGTGCAGCCCAAGACCCTTGGCCGCGATCACGTCCCGGGGGATGATGAGCGCAAAGCGGAATTCCCGGTTCCGGATCATCGGGCGCAGGTCCTCCTCGGTGAGCGGACGCTCGGATTTGTCCGGATTGACGTAGTTCGTGAGCACGCGGAAGGATTTTTCCGCCTTGAGCGCGTCCACGAGCTTCAGGGCGGCGGGATTTTCGCTCTGGTTCACGACCGCGAGCCGGATGCCGGTCGGGCCGCTGTCCTTGCGGGTCAGTCCGAAGACCTGCCCGAAAATATAGATGAGCGCGACCGGCACCAGGAAGGTGAGGCTGACCGCGGCCTTGTCGCGGAAGAAATTGGCGAAGTCTTTGCGGAGGAGGGTGAGGATGATGTTCATGGCGGTCCTTATTCGCGGAGGGTGCGGCCGGTGAGATGGAGAAAGACTGCCTCCAGCGTAGGTCGCTCGGTGACAAAAAGCCGGGAGGAGAGCTGTTGCTCCTCGGCCAGCGCATAGAAGGCGGAGGTCTTGAATCCAGGCGCGGGATGAAACCGGTGCGTGCCCCCGTCCGTGGAGACTTCGCCATGGGCTCCCAGCCCGGCGGCCAGTTTCGCCGTGGCGGGCGTCGCGGGGAAGCTGATCTCATCGCTGAACGGCAGCCGCGCGAGCAGCTCGTCCAGCGTGCCGAGGGCGTGGATCCTGCCGTGGTCGATGATCCCGATGCGCGAGCAGAGGCGCGTGGCCTCCTCCATGTAGTGGGTGGAATAGATCACTGTCAGTCCCTGGCGCGCCCGGGCCTCGAGGAAATCGAAGATGGCGTTGCGCGACTGCGGGTCGACGCCGACCGTCGGTTCGTCGCACAGCAGCAGCTTCGGCCGGTGCAGCAGGGCCGCCACGAGATTCAACCGGCGCTGCATGCCGCCCGAGAAGGTCTTCACCTGGTCGCGCCGGCGGTCCGCGAGCTGCACCGCCTCGAGCGCCTCGTCGATGCGCGCGCGGAGATCCGCGCCGCGCAGGCCGTAGAGTTCGCCGAAGATGCGCAGGTTCTGCTCGGCACTCAGGTCCTCGTAGAGCGCGATGGATTGCGGCACCAGTCCAAGCGAGGCCCGGGTGGAAGGATCGGCCGCCGTGACCGGTTTGCCATCGAGCGTAATGCGGCCCGCCTCGGGCGCGCGCAATCCGGCCACAAGCGACATGAGCGTGGACTTGCCGGCACCGTTGGGACCGAGCAAGCCGAAGAATTCGCCCGGGGCGATGTCGAGCGAGACGTCATCGAGGGCGGTAAGCGTGCCGTAGCGCTTCGTGATGTGTTCAAGTTTGAGCATGAGTGGCGCGGGTTGTTGATGAAAATTGAGTATGGCCCGCACCCGAACCGCGAGCGCTGGCGCGCTGACGGAAGTCATGGTCATGCATGACCCCGCTTTGTCCCATTCGCGGGAACCGTGGATTTCAACTTCGTGCATTCACCGCCGGGCGCGCAGTGGTCAAAACACGTGAAGAATATTTCTATTCCCTACTTTCCAGTAACTTACGACTTCGCCTGTAACTTGGCACATCGCTTGCGTGTATGTAGGGCAACAAAGCATTTATCATGAAAAAGAATTCTCTCCTCTCCTTCGTCCTCCTCGCGGTGCTCGCCACTGGCGCCAGTGCCGCTGAAAGCCATAGCACTTCCGACACGGTCGAGCTTCCCACCTACGTCGTGGAAACCGAGCGCTACGCGGAAGCCGAGCAATACATCAACGCCAGCCTGGAAGCCCTCCGCGCCCAGGCCGACACGCCGGTGGCCGTCACCATGGAACTGCCCGCGCTCAAGACGCAGGTCGCGCAGTCGGCCAAGCCGCTGACCGCCGTCCGAGTCGCGAAATTCTGAAAACTTTAGTGGTTAGTGTGTTCTTTGCTAGTGTGTGTGTGTGTCAAAAACCCGCCCCGCGAGGGGCGGGTTTTTTGTCGCCTGTGCTTGAACCGTCGCAAGCATCGGGTCGTGTCCGCGGACGACCCGACCGAGCCCATCGCCCTCCCGATCACCGGGGAGCTTGATCTGCACACCTTCCGCCCGGCCGAGGTGACCGCCCTGCTGGACGACTATTTCGCCGAGTGTCGCCAACGCCGCATCCATCGCGTCCGCGTGGTGCACGGCAAGGGCACCGGCACGCTGCGTGAGACCGTGCACGCGCACCTGCGGCGCTCGCGTGCCGTGCACAGCTTCGCCCAGGGCGACGAGTGCTCCGGCGGCTGGGGCGCCACCATCGTTACACTCCTGCCGGCAGATTCCTGATGAATTACGCGGGAATTCCTGCGATGATGCGGCCGCGATTTTACCCACCATGAACCCAATGCACGAAGTAGACTACAAGATCCACGGTGACGACATGCAGTTCGTCGAGGTGGAACTCGATCCGCAGGAAGCCGTCGTCGCCGAGGCCGGCGGCATGATGTATATGGACGACGGCATCGCCATGGAGACGATCTTCGGCGACGGCTCACAACAGAACTCGGGCTTCGTGGGTTCCCTGCTCGGCGCGGGCAAACGCCTGCTCACCGGCGAGTCGCTCTTCATGACCGTCTTCATGAACCAGGGCGCCGGCAAAAAGAAGGTGGCCTTCGGCGCGCCCTACCCCGGCAAGATCATCCCGGTGCACCTCGCCGACCTTGGCGGCGAACTCATCACCCAGAAGGATTCCTTTCTCTGCGCCGCCAAGGGCGTGAGCATCAGCATCGCCTTCCAAAAGCGCCTCGGCGCCGGCCTCTTCGGCGGCGAGGGTTTTATCATGCAGCGGCTCACCGGCGACGGCTGGGCTTTCATTCACGCCGGCGGCACGCTCCTCGAGCGCACGCTCGCGCCGGGCGAGACGCTGCGCGTGGACACGGGCTGCATCGTGGGCTTCCAGCCGAGCGTGGATTACGACATCCAACTCGTCGGCGGCATCAAGACGGCCCTGTTCGGCGGCGAGGGCCTGTTCTTCGCCACGCTGCGTGGTCCGGGCAAGATCTGGCTGCAGTCCCTGCCCTTCTCCCGCCTGGCCGGCCGCATCGTCGCCGCGGCGCCCAAGACCGGCCGCGGCGGCCGCGAAGAAGGCTCGCTGCTCGGCGGGCTCGGCCGCGTGCTCGACGGCGACAACCGCTGAAACCGCTCATCCGGCCCGCCGGCCGTCCGTCACAACGCCATTGAGCTTTGACCTGCCAGCCCCCAAGGTCCGCCCATGAGCACAAAATTCATCTACGCACTCACCCTGACCATCTGCGGCGCGCTTCTGAACCTGCTGCTGTATTTCACGGGCTTCCAGACGGAGAAGCTGGCCACGGGCCAGTATTTCCAATGGCTCGGCTTTGTCATGATGTTCGCCATCCTCTGGCTCGGCATCAAGGCCGTGCGTGACGAGGCTCCCGAGAAGGGCATGAGCTACGGCCGGGGCGTGGGCACCGGCACCCTGATCTCGCTCTACTCGGGCCTGATGAGCTCGGTCTACTCCTTCATCCATTTCAAGTTCGTGAATCCCGAATTCGCCGACTACCAGCTCGCCCTGATCCGTCCAAAGTGGGAAGCCGCCGGCATGGCTGAGGCCCAGATGGAGCAGGCAGAGAAAATGACCCGCGCCATGATGGGCCCGGTCGCTCAGGCCATCCTGACCCCCATCATGGTGGTCATCTTCGGCCTGATCCTGTCGCTCATCATCGCCGCCATCCTGAAGCGCCCGGCGCCGGACCAGATCAAGGCCGCCTAACGCAAACCGGGGCGACGTTTGCACGTCACCCCGGAGCATTGCTTACACACACGGGCGCGGCCCAAAGCCGCGCCTTGATTGTTTACAGGGAGCGCAGCCCCGGCCGGGCGGGGCGGCCGAGTTCGCGCCGGATCTTGGTCTTGGCCGGCTCACCCGGCAGCGGCAGCACCTCATGCTCGAACTTCTCGCCGGCCTCGAAGCTGATCGTGTCGTTGTCGAGCTTCTCCAGCTGCTTGACCACCTCGGGCGGCAGCTTCTTGCGCTCCTCCTCCGTGTTGATCGGACCCTGGAAGGTCACCTTGCCCTTGGCGTCCTTCACGGTGAGCTCGCGCTTGCCTTCATCGGCCTTGATCTCGACGGAGCCGTCGTCGTCTGAGTAGGAAATGTTGCTGTTGGGCAGGTCGAGGATCGTCGAACCCTTGCCGCCGCGCCGGACAATGCGCACACCCGGCGTGGTCATGAAATTGCGGTGCTCGCGGCCGATCATGCGCAGGACGTCCTTGGCGTCGTCGTCGCCCATGCCCGGCATCTGGCGCAGACGGGCGAGACCCTCCGGCAGGGAGCCCATGCTCCAGGTCATACCGCCCGGCCCGCCGGGAAAGGAGAACGCGGCCGCCATCCTGGGCACCTCGTGGGTGCCGAGCTTCGCCTTGACGGTCGTTTCCTTGCCGCCGCGCACCACGGTCAGCTTGACCTCGTCGCCTTCCTTCTTGCTGCGAACGAGCACGCCAAGCTGCTGCTGGTTGACGAGGATCTGGTCGTCGAGCTTGGTGAGCACATCGTCTTCCTTGAGGAGGTCGGCGGCCGGGCTCTTCTCCGAGATGCGGACGACCACGAGGCCGGTGTCACGCCCGAGCCCGAGCTGGGCGGCGAGGGTGCGGCTGACCGGCGCCGTCTCCACGCCGAGGAAGGTGACCTTCTCCTTTTCCATGCGATCGTCGTCCTGGTGGATGACCATGCCGTGGTGCGGGCCGTCCTTGTCGAGACGGCGGATGGTAATTTCTTTCTGGGCCCAGGCGGCGGGCGCGAGGCTGAGCACGGCCAGGGCCGGCAGCAGATAATGACGGGAGGATTTCATAGGGGATGAGGTTGGATTTGTATCGGGAGAATCAGTTTGGGTTGTAGCTGGCCGGCACGACACGGATCTCGTCGCGCGGCACGGTCCATTTGATCGAGGCGTTGTTGCGCGGGTTTTTCCAAGTGTAGGTGTCCACATAACGCGCGCGGACCTGGCGGGCGGAGGCTTCGCCGGCGAGCTTGACCTCGCCCTCGTCCTTGAGGTCGTAGAGCACGTTGCTGGCCGTCACCGGCTCGTAGGCCTTCGCCGCAGCGGGAGTCGCCAGGGTCGGCGCGGCGGCAACGACGGCGGGAGCGGCAACCGGGGCGGGCCGGCGGAGATTGATGAGTCCGACCGTGGCCACAAGCGCCAGCGCCGCGGCCAGAGCGGCCGTGCGCCAGCCCAGCCATTTCCACGATCCGAGGTCGGTCGCAGTGGCGTAGCGCGGACGGGCCGACGCCGGCAGCTCGGCGGCGAGCTCGCGGTTGATCTGGTCCAGCCAGCGCGCCGGGGCGCGGCGCGGCTGCAGCGTCTTCAGTTCGTTTTCTAGTTCCTGGAGTGATTCATCCATGGCAGGCGGGCTTCAATTCCTTGCGGAGCGCGGCGAGCGCGTAACGGTAGCGGGAGGCGGCGGTGTTGGCCGGTATCTCGAGGGCCTCGCCGATTTGCTCGAACGTGAGTTCGTTCCAGATCTTGAGGACGAGCACCTCGCGCTGAACGGCAGGCAGGCGTTGCAACGCCGCTTCGATCTCGTTCCGGCGGTCGGCGTCCTCGCCGGGCTGGGCTTCGAAAGTGCAGTCGCGCTGCTCGAGGCCGCCGTCGGCCTTTTCCTCGCGAGCCGTCCGGCGGGCGTGGCGGCGGGCGTGGTCCAGCGCGGCCCGGCGAATGGACGTGATAAGCAGCGCCTGCGGATCGCCGGGCAGGTGCCGCTGGTGGCGCCAGTAGCGAACGAAGGCTTCCTGGACCACATCCTCGGCATCGGCGAGCGAACGGGTCCACTGGCGGGCGCACAGCAGCAGCTTGGGGCCGTGGGCTTCGAGCCAGTGTTTCCAGGTTCCTTGATCATGTATCGCCTCCATGCAATCCGTCGGGGGTTGTTTCCTGAAGAGCGTCACGGGACCGGGGTTTTGTCTAATCTGCGCCGGGGCGGCGCCGGATGCAGACATTAAAAGAGGCCGGGGGTTCGCCCCGGCCTCTGTTACACACTGACACCTAACTTAAATTGGCGCGCTTAGTGGGAAGCGTAGTTCTTCGGCCCCTGACGGTAATCCACGGCCGCCACGGCGATCAGGATACCCACGGCAACGTAGCTGACGGCGACCGCGATGTTCGTGACGGCAAAGAGGGCGATGCCGCTGATGGCAATGGCTGCGATGGTGATCTGGAGAGTGTTGTTCTTCATAAACTTGGTTGGTTGGTTGTTTTGTCTTGGGCACCTTTCTTGGTGCTGGACAGAGTATACGACACAGCTTGCAATAGTCTAAATACTTAGTTTCTATCTTATTCATCGTATTTGCCTATGGAGCTCTATCAATTGCGTTACTTCTTGGCAGTCGCTGAGACAGGAAATTTTACAAAAGCCGCTCAACGCTCTTTCATCTCTCAACCTTCGCTCAGCCAGCAGATCCTGAACCTTGAGGAAGAGTTCGGGCAGCAGCTGTTTCACCGCCTAGGCCGCAAGGCTGTGCTCACCGAGGCCGGCAAAACGCTGATGGAGGGCGCCCGCCGTATCCTCGGGGACGTCGACCAGACCCTGCAGGAACTCAAGGAAAGCACCGGTCAAGGTCCCAAGGTGGTGGTCGGGGCCATCCCGACGGTCGCCCCGTTCTTCTTTCCCGCCATCCTGGCCTACTGCCGGGCTAGCGAGATCGTCCTCAATATCCAAACCCAGGAGGACTTTCGCCGGCCGCTGGCCGAGGCCGTCCTGGACGGGCAACTCGATTGGGCCCTGATTTCGCTGCCGTTCAACGAACCCCGGCTGCACATCGAGAAACTCTACAGCGAGCCGCTCTGGGTGGCCATGAGTGCCAGCCACCGCCTCGCCCAGGCGGAGAAACTCACCTTCGAGTCGCTGCGTGAGGAGCAATTTATCCTGCTCGGTGAGGCCTCGACGCTTACCCTGCAAATCCAGCATTACTGCGGCGATCACGACTTCGAACCGCGCATCAGCCACCGCTGTGGCCAGCTAGCCACGGCCAAGTCGCTCACGGCGATGGGCCTGGGGGTCACCGTCCTGCCCAAAAGCGCGCGCAGCGCCACCGATCCGGAAGGATTGATTTTCCGCAAGTTCACCGGCCCCGTGCAGCCCTCCCGCGACATCGCCCTTGTGCGGCATCGGCGGCGGCACCTGGGCAAGGGCGCCCTGCTTTTTGCCGAGGTTGCCCGGGCCGTGGTCGGCCCGATCCCGGCAGCAGCCGAGTCCACCCCGCCCTTCCGGCCCAACCCCGCGGCCGGAAGCTGAGTTGCGCCCACCCCCGTTTCGTGAAATCCTGACCAGTTCATGCCTGCCTCCGTCCAGCACCACGCGCTGACCAAGGGTCGCGAGCTCACCACGCTGCTCGTGCTCTGCGCCGTCCAGTTCACGCACATCCTGGACTTCATGATCATGATGCCGCTCGGCGGGCAACTCATGCGGGTGTTCGACATTTCTCCGGCCCAGTTCACGCATCTGGTCGCCTCCTACGGGCTGGCCGCCGCGGTCAGCGGTTTCGCCGGCGGGTTCTTCCTCGACCGCTTCGATCGCAAGCGCTCTCTCATCGTGCTATATGCTGGTTTCGGACTGGCGACACTCGCCTGTGGCCTCGCCCCCACCCACCACACCCTGCTCGCGGCCCGGCTCGCAGCGGGAGCCTTCGGTGGATTGGCCGGCTCGATGGTCACCGCCATGGTCGGCGACGTCATCCCGCCCGCCCGGCGCGGCCGGGCCATGAGCTTCGTGATGGCCGCCTTCCCGCTGGCCTCCGTGCTGGGCGTGCCCGCAGGGCTCGTCCTGGCCGGCAAGTTCGGCTGGCATGCACCCTTCTTCCTGCTCGCCGGTTGCGCCGCGGCCAACGTGCTCCTCGCCTCGCTCGCCTTGCCGCACATTCTCACGGCCGTCAAAGGCCACCAACCCCTGCGTCAGATGAAGGCGATCCTTTCCCACGGCGTGCACCTGCGGGCCTTCGCCGTCGGCACCGTGCTCGTCATGTCGGGTGGCGTCATCATCCCCTTCCTTGCGCCGTCCTTTGTGGCCAACGTCGGGCTCGACGAAACCTTTCAGCTGCCCATCGCCTACGCGGTCGGCGGCATCGCCACCGCCTTTAGCACGCCGCTCATCGGCTGGCTGAGCGACCACATGGACCGGCTGCGCCTGCTGGCCATCATGTCGGCCGGCGCCGTGGTCGTCGTGTTTTTCATCACCCGGCTCGGCCCGTCCTCCGTGGTCACGGCCAGCCTGATGATGGCGCTGTTCATGGTCACGATGTCGGGCCGCTTCGCCCCCACGATGACCATGGTCACCAACGCCGTCGAGGCCCGCTATCGCGGTGGCTTCATGAGCGTAAATGCCGCGCTGCAGCAGGCCGCCAGCGGCTGTTCCAGCATGCTGGCCGGCCTGTTCGTCACCCGGGATGCCACGGGACACCTCTCCGGTCTGCCCTTGCTCGGTTACGTCTCCGCGGGTTTCTTCGGGTTGACGGTGCTGCTAGCATTTGAGCTCCGGGCCGCCGCGCCGCACGTGGCCACGCCCGCCCCCAAGGACGCCCATCCGCTGCCGCCACCCGCCGAAACCGCCGTCTGACACCCATGCCCACCGCGCCCAACGTCGCAGCCTCCCCCGCCCCGCGCTCCGCGCCGGTGCGACCAGAGTTGCTTGCGCCGGCCGGCGACTGGGAATGCGCCAAGGCCGCCGTGGAAAACGGCGCCGACGCCATCTACTTCGGCCTCGAGCGGTTCAACGCCCGGATGCGCGCGCATAACTTCACGGTGGCTGATCTGCCGAAACTCATGGAGTTCCTCCACCGGCGCGGCGTGCGCGGCTACGTGACGTTCAACACCCTCGTCTTTGCCGACGAACTCGCCGCCGCCGCCGAATATCTCAAGGCCATCGTGACCGCCGGGGTCGACGCCGCCATCGTGCAGGACGTCGGCATCTGCCGGCTCATCCGTTCGCTGTCGCCGGATTTTCCGATCCACACCTCCACGCAGATGACCGTGACCAGCGCGGCCGGGGTGGAGTTTGCCCGCGAACTCGGTGCCAACCTCGTCGTCCTCGCCCGCGAGAACTCCCTCAAGGAAATCGCCGCCATGCGCGACGCCCAGCTTGCCGCCGGCGCGTCCATGCCGCTCGAGGTTTTCGTGCACGGCGCGCTCTGTGTGGCCTATTCCGGCCAGTGTCTCACGAGTGAGTCGCTCGGCGGACGCTCCGCCAACCGCGGCGAATGCGCCCAGGCCTGCCGCATGCCCTACGAACTGGTGTCCGACGGCAAAACGGTGGATTTGGGCGACCGCCGCTACCTGCTCAGTCCGCAGGATCTCTCCGGTCTTGACGTCCTGCCGGACCTCGTGCGCTCCGGTGTCGCCTCCCTCAAGATCGAGGGCCGCCTCAAGAGCCCGGAATACGTCGCGAGCATCACCCGCGTCTACCGGCAGGCGCTCGACAAGGTGATGACCGAGGTCTTCGGCCCGGCGCATCTCCCCGAAAACACCGTGATGGACGATGTGCGCCGCCAGTCGCTCTACGACCTCGAGATGGGTTTCTCCCGTGGCCTATACACCGGCTGGTTCCGCGGCATCCAGAACCAGGAGCTCGCGCACGCCCGTTTCGGCACCAAGCGCGGCGTCTATCTCGGCCAGGTCAAGTGGGTCGGCCCCGACAGTGTTTCCCTCCAGCTCACCGGTCCCGCCAAGCCGGGCGATGGCATCGTGTTCGACGCCGGCCGCCCGGATGAAAAGGAACAGGGCGGCCGCATCTACTACGTCGACGCGCGCGGCGGCGACACCGTGCTCCGTTTCGGCCGCGGCGACATCGACTTTGCCCGCGTCCGCGTGGGCGACCGGGTCTGGAAGACCAATGACCCCGAGCTCGACCGCCGCGTGCGCTCGACCTTCGAGGGCGACCAGATCCGCTTTCGTCGCGAGGTCCACCTCGAGGTCCACGGGGCCACCGGCACGCCGCTCACGCTGTTCGCCCGCGACGAACAGGGCCACGTGACCAAGGCCGAGTCCACGCTGCCGCTCGCCCGCGCCGAGAAACAGCCCCTCACCACCGAGCGCCTCACCGACCAGCTCGGCCGGCTCGGCGGCACGCCGTTCAAGCTCGGCACGCTGCAGAACCATCTCGAGGGCGATGTCATCCTGCCGGTCAAGGAGCTCAATGAGCTGCGCCGGCGCATCGCGACCGACTTGGAGACCCAGCGCGCCACGCCGTTGCGCTGGCAGTTGGCGGAGAAATTCACGCTGCCCCGTTTTCAGGCCCAGCCGGCCGCGACCGACGCCGAGCTGATCGTGGTCATCCGCGAACCACACCAGCTGGACGCCGCCTGGACCGCCGGCGCGCGCACCTTCTACTGCGAATTCGAGAACCCGAAGCACTACCGCGACACCGTCACCCGCTTCCGCGAACTGCGCGGCACCGATACCGCCGCCTCGATCTGGGTGGCCGCACCGCGCGTGTTCAAGCCCGGCGAGGAATGGATCATCAAGCAGGTGCTCTCGTGCGAGGCCGACGGCTACCTCGTGCGCAATTATGACCACCTGAAAGCCTTCGCCGGCCGGCGCATCCGCGGAGATTTTTCCCTCAACGTCGCCAACCCGCTTACCGCGGATTATTTCATCAACCACCACGGGCTGGAGCGCGTGACGGCCTCCTATGACCTCAACATCGGCCAGCTCGAGGCCCTGCTGCAGAACGCCCCGGGCGCGTGGTTCGACATCACGCTCCACCAGCACATGCCGATGTTTCACATGGAGCACTGCGTGTTCTGCGCGTTTCTCTCCAAGGGCAAGGACTACCGCGATTGCGGCCGGCCGTGCGACACGCACCGCGTGGCGCTGCGCGACCGGGTCGGTGCCGAACACCCGCTCAAGGCCGATGCCGGCTGCCGCAACACGGTCTATAACAGCCGGGCCCAGACCGGGGCGGAATACGCCGCGCGGCTGATGGCCCTCGGGGCCCGGAGTTTCCGCGTGGAATTCCTCACCGAGCCGGCCGAAGAAGTCACGCGCACGGTCGAGCGTTACCGGCAGCTCCTGGGCGGCCAGGTCAGTGGGGCGGAACTGTGGCGCGAACTGAAGCTGATCAACCAGCTCGGCGTCACCCGCGGCCAGATGGAGACGCCGGCCCGCGTGCTGCCCCGGAAAGGCACGTGAGTCCGGCCCGGGTTTCAGCCGGCTAAGCCCTTCGGGCTAAATCCTTACCGTCCGGCTCAAATATTGTCGCCTCAGGCGAAAGCCGGCCCCTAGGCTTCGCGCACCCTGACATGAGCGAAGCCCAGAAACCCTCCGCCCCGGCACCGACCCCCGCGCATCCGGCCAACGGTGACTTGGAAATCAAGGACGCCAGGATCATTTTCGAGCCCATCTGGGACGACCTGGAGGCCCACTTCGGCCGCCAGCACCTGCGCTTCCCGAAGGAGATCATCCTCCTCGGCGGCGCCCCGGGCGCCGGCAAGGGCACCAACACCGCCTTCATCGCGAAGACCCGCGGCCTGACCTGCACCCCGATCGTGATGAGCTCGCTGCTCGACACGCCGGAGATGAAGAAGATCAAGGACGCCGGCAACATGATCGGCGACCGCGAGGTGCTCGCCGTCCTCCTGCGCCGGCTGCTCAAGCCGGAATACCGCGACGGCGTCATCCTTGACGGCTTCCCCCGCACCAAGGTGCAGGTCGAGTGCCTGAAGATGCTTTACGAGAAAATGACCCAGCTCTGGCGCGAGTTCTACGGCACGCCGCTCGCCATCCATTTCCGCCAGCCGGTCATGCAGATCGTGGTTCTCTTCATCGACGAGAAGGAGAGCGTCGCCCGCCAGATCAAGCGCGGCCGCGAGGTCAAGATCCACAACGAGGAGGTCCGCCGCTCCGGCCACGGCGTGCTGCACGAGGAACGCGTCACCGACTTTGACGAGAAGCTCGCCCGCCGCCGCTACCGCGTGTTCAAGGAGCAGACTTGGGACGCCCTGCTCTCGCTGAAGGACGTCTTCCATTACCACCTGATCAACGCCCAGGGCACCTTCGCCGAGGTCGAGCAGAACATCCTCGAGGAGCTTGAATACCAGAGTTCGCTCGAGCTCGACCCGCGCACCTATGACCGCCTGCGCACGCTGCCCCTCGCCAGCGAGATCATCGTCCATGCCCGGCAGGAGCTCGTGAAGCGGCTCGACGGCTACGAGCTGAACCACTCCGAGGTCTTCCAGCGGGTCGTGACGCTCATCGAGAAGAAGATGATGCCGATCATCACGCGGCACGCCCTCTCCGGCCACGCCAACATCAACAGCGAGGACGCCGTCTTCGACGAGCCGCTCGCGCTGGCCATGCTGATCGACATCTTCTCCGAGCGCGGCTACCACGCCGTCGTGGACGTGCACCGCATCGAGATCCCCGAGTCGGTGGACCTGAAGACCGGCAAGATCGCCTGCCGCCTGAAGAAGGTCTACCGCTGCATCATCCGCTTCAAGGGTTCTGAGATCCGCCGGGGCTGACCGGGCGCACCGGTGTCGGCATGAACGTCCTCGAATCCGCGCGCCTGGCACTGCGGCGGCTCACGCCGGAGGACGCACCCTTCATCCTCGAACTCCTGAACGACCCGCTGTTCCTGCGCTTTGTTGGCGACAAGGGTGTCCGCACTCTCGACGGCGCCCGGGACTACATCGTCAACGGCCCGATGGCCAGCTACGCGCAGCACGGCTTCGGTTTGTTTCACGTCTCCCTCAAGCCCGACGGCACGCCCATCGGCATGTGCGGGCTGCTGAAGCGCGAGGTGCTGGAGGACGTGGATGTCGGCTTCGCCTACCTGCCCCAGTTCAGCGGCCAGGGCTACGCCACCGAGGCCGCCCGCGCGACGATCGACTACGGACGAACCGTGCTGGGCCTGAAGCGCATCGTCGCGATCACTGCGCCGGACAATGTGAACTCCCAGAACGTCCTGCGGAAAATCGGCCTGCGCCACGAAAAGACGCTCAAGCTGCCCGCCTACAAGACGGACAGCCTGCTGTTCACGCCTGCGACGGAGTAATCACGGCCCCGCCGGTCGCGGCGTCTCGGCCTCCCGGATGAGTCGCGTCGCCGCCACGTCATCTGGCAGCAACTTTCCGATCTCGCGCGCCAGCACCAATGCGGACTCGGGCTCGTCCCGGGCCAGCAGGTCGCGCACGAGCTTGAAAGCCGCGCTGCGGGACGCGCCGCCCTTGATGACGAGTTCCTTGAGCGCAGCCAAGGCCAGCGGGCGCTGGTCAAGACCGAGGCGCACCTGCACCTCGCGCACCTTCACCTCCGGCGCCCCGGCCGTCAGCCAGGCGGGCGGCTTGTCACCCAGGTATTTGAGCAAACGATCGGCCCGGGCCCACTCCTGCGCAAGGATGCTCCGGTCCAGCGCCGCCAGCGCCGCCGACTGGGTGGTCACGGTAGAGGCCAGGTCGTCGGCCAGATTCAGCGTCCGCAACGCCTGTTGCACCCGCAGGGTGGCGGCCGGCGCCGCCGCGATCTCCTCCGCCAACAGACGGGCCTCTTCAAGGCGGCCGCGCGCCGCCATCCTTTGCACGACCTGCACCAGCTGGAGCACATCGGCCTCACCGCGGTGGCGGTCGAGGGCGGCCCGCGCCGCGGTGCGGCTGGCGATCTGGTCGAGGGTGAGATAGGCCAGCTCGACCTCGCGCGCCGTGAGGTCGGCCTCGAGGGCCGGCAGCCAGGCGGGCTTCTGCGAGCGGATGGCCCGGGCCAGGTCGCGGGCCGCGGCGAGCGAATCCTGCTGCAGCAGGGTGTCGAGCTGTTGGCGGGCCTCGCCGGCATGGGCGGGCAGGAGGATCAGGCTGACAGCCGGGGTCTGTGCCGGCTTGTCCGCCGCCGGCACAGCCGCCGCGGCCGCCAGGATTTCCGCCAGCTGCTTCTGCGTCACCAGCAGTGGTTCGCTCCGCGGATAAAATTGCAGGCCACCCCGCACCACCTCGGCCGCGCCGGCCGGGTTGCCGGCTTTCTCCAGCACGGTGGCGGCGAGCTGGTAGACCGGCACCTGGGCCTGACCGCGGGCGGCGGTGAGATGGGCCAGCAGGAAGGTCACCTGATCGGGCGTGCCGGCAAAGGCCGCCCGCGTGAGCCGCTTGATGAACTCAGGGTGAAAACGCTGGGGCGTCTTCAGCGTGTCGATGTTGTTCTCCCAGGCGCGAAGGTGCCGGGTGGCGGCCTCGATTTCACCGCGTCGCAGGTAAAGTTCCGTCTGGTGCACCTGGAAGGCAAACTGGCTCAACCTCGATCCCGCCGCCACGCGCTGGGCGCGGGCGACGACGTCAGGGAGATCGAGGTTCACCGCCAACGCCGCCAGCGCCTGCAAGGCACCGTCGCCGCCGCGGAACAGCCGGTAATATTCCTGCTCCGCCGCGTCGCGATAGCTCGGGCGCTTCATCCGATGCCACGCCTGGAAGCCCAGCAGATAGGGACCGGGCTTGTCGGGCGTCTCGGCCTTGAGCCGGCGCAACGCACTCAGCAGGAGATCGGCGTCACCCTGCACCACGGCCACCTCGGCGGCCTGCCGCCAGATTCCCGCCGCGACCACCGGGGCGGCCAGCAAACGCTCCAAAAGAACCCGGGCATCGGCCGGCCGCCCGGTGCGCAGCAACAGCTCCACCTCAAGGGCGGCCAGGCCCGCCTGTCCGGCGGCATCCGCCGGCGGGGCAATGGCTGCAAACGCTGCGGCGGCCTCGGCCTGACGCCCGAGTTGCAGCAGAAAACCGACGCGCCCGCGCTCAAGCAGCAACCGGGCCCCGGGCGGCAGCGGCCGGGTCGGAGTCGCCTGCAGCAGACTTTCCACCACCTCGAGTCCGTGCGACTGGATTTGGAAGACGGCATAGAAACCGAGCAGACCGGCGACAAACCTGGGATCCCCGGCGGAATGCTTCAACCCCTCCTCCATCAGGGTCACGGCCTGCGCCGGTTCGTAGCCCGCCATCAACCGGGCGAGCGTCAGCCGGCCCTCGACATTCCCCGGTGAGCGGCTGAGGCCGACGCGCAGGTTGTAGAAGGCCGTGGGATAATCGCCGGCCTTGATCGCATCGAGCGCCCCGAGCACCGCTGTATCGCCGCGCTTGGCCCGCAGGCCCGTCCAGCGCCAGGGCGCGGCGAGGTCGAACCAGCCGACCTGGTTGCGCGGCTGCCGGTCGAGCCAGAAGAACAGCACCGTGACCGCCATCAACCAGCCGGCCAGCGCCAGCGCTGCCAGCCCGAGAAAGAGCCGGCGGTGGTAGATTTCAAACCGCCACAGCGGATTGGCCTGTCGCTCGATCCGCAGCGCGACGGAACGCAGCAACCAGAGCCGGCGGTCGCCGGGCTCCAGCACGCGCTGCAGCGAGGGGTTGAACTTGAAGTGCAGCTGCAAGAACCACCATGAAGCCGGAGCCGGCCGTCACGGGCAATCCGCAATTACCCGGGCAAGCCCCGGGCCGGGTTACTCGTAGCGCAGCGCCTCGATCGGGTCGAGGGAGGCGGCCTTCCACGCCGGATAGAAGCCGAAGCCCACGCCAATGCCCGAGCAGACCAGCAGGCCGATGGCGGCCCAGTCCCACGGGAAGACCAGCGCGGCCTTGAGCATGACCGCCACCAGGTTGCCGACGCCGATGCCAAACAGGATGCCCATGACGCCGCCGGCCAGCGAGATGGCGACCGCCTCGATGAGAAACTGGGAGAGGATGTTCTTTTTCCGCGCGCCGATGGACTTGCGGATGCCGATCTCCTTGGTGCGCTCCGTCACGCTGACCAGCATGATGTTCATGATGCCGACGCCGGCCGCCAGCAGCGCGATGCCGCTGATGACGAAGGAGCCGGCGGCGATCACGTCGGCGATCTTGGCAAACGCCGAGATGAGCGAATCGTTCGAATAGAGTTCAAAGTCGTTTTCATTCTCGGGCTTCAAGCCGCGCACGATGCGCATCGCCGTGATGGCCTTCTCGATCGTCTCGTTGTAAACCAGCTGGCTGGGCGCCTGCGTGGCGATGTTGATGGTCACGCGCTCGCTGCCGAAGTCGTTCAGAAAACGGGTGACCGGCACCATGGCGATGTCGTCCTGGTTCTGGCCGAACTGGCTGCCCTTCGTGGCAAAGACCCCGATGACCGTGTAGGTGCGCTCGCGGATCTTGATGACCTTGCCGAGCGGGTTTTCCGCCGGGAAGAGCTTCTGCACGATGCTCTGGCCGATGAGAATGACCGGACGAGCCAGCTCGATGTCGTCCGGCGTGAAGTTGCGGCCGACATCCACGCCATACTGGTTGGCGGCCAGGAAATGCTCGTTGGTGCCGCCGAAGGTCAGCCCCGGGGTGCTCTTGCGGCCGCCGTAGACGGCCTGGGCGATGCCGTTGCGGTCGAAAATCTTCAGGCAGATGATGTCGCTGACGCCCTCCATCAGGCGCTGGTAGCGCATCGCCTGGTCGAGCGTGATGTCGCGGCGCAGCTCGATGCGGCGGCGCTGCGAGCCGTCGCCCCCGCCGTTGGCCGGGAACTTGGAGAACTGGAACATGTTTGATCCGAGGAAACTGAGCCCCGTCTCGATGGAACCGCGCAGCGCCGACACGGCGGTCATGACGCCGATGACGGAGAACACGCCGATCGTGATGCCCGACATCGTCAGGAACGAGCGCAGCTTGTTCACCCCGAGCGAACCCAGGGCCATGCGGAGGATTTCGGCAAAGTTCATTCGTAGCGGAGGGCGACCACGGGATCGAGACGGGAGGCACCCCAGGCCGGGGCGAAGCCGGACACGATGCCCGTGACAATGGAAACCAGCATACTGACCACGACCAGGTCCGGCGAGAATTCGACCGGGAAGTTCGGCGCGGCCGACCGGATGCCCATGAACATCAGGAAGGCCACCACCATGCCCGCGAGGCCGCCGATGAGGCAGATGGAGACGGCCTCGATCAGGAACTGCATCAGGATGCTGCGGCGGCGGGCGCCGAGCGCCTTGCGGGTGCCGATCTCCTTGGTGCGTTCCTTCACGCTGACGAAGGTGATGTTCATGATGCCGATGGCGCCGACGAAGAGCGACAGGCCCGTGATGAACAGGCCCGCCATCGCGATGCCGGACTTGATCGGGTCGAGCTGGGCCTTGAAGGCCTGCTGTTCGTTGAGGGAGAAATTATCGCGCTCACCCGGCAACTGGCCGCGCACGCGGCGCATGGCACCGGTCAGCTCCTCCTTGGCGGCGTCCAGCTGGGTCTTGTCCTTGATCTTGACGCGCAGCTCGGCGCCCCGGCGGGTGCCGAAGTATTTCTGGAAGGCGTTGAGCGGCACGACCGCCTGGTTGTCGAAGCTGAAGAGCCCGAGAAACTCGCCCTGCTTGGCGAAGACCCCGATCACGGTGTAGGGCTGACCACCGACGAGCACGGTCTGTTCCAGGGGGGAGCCATTGGGGAAAAGCGCCTCGGCCACGTCATAGCCGAGCACCACGACCTGGCGGCCGGCGCTGGCCTCGGTGTCGTTGAAGAGCCGGCCCTCCTTGTAGTCGGCGCCGCTGATGCGGGCATAATCGGCCGTGGTGCCGATGGTGAAGACGGAGCTCACCTTGGCGTCGTCCTTCTTGATGGCGACCCCGCGCGCCACGACCGGGACCGCCACGTCGAGCAGGCTGTTGGGCGTGTCGGAGATGATGCGGTTGAGCGCCTCGGCGTCACGGGGCTTCACGTTGGGCCGGTTGGCGTAGTTCCACCAGTCCTCCACCCCGCCCCAAGGCCACTTCTGGACGTAGACCACGTCGTCGCCGAGCATGGCGAGGCTGTTCTGGAAACCGGTGTCGATGCCGCGGATGGCCGTGCCCATCAGGGTGACGGCCACGATGCCGATGATCACCCCGAGGGCGGTGAGCACCGAGCGCATCTTGTTGGCCCGGATCTGGGTCAGCGCGATGCGGAAGGATTCAGTGAACTCGTAGAAGAGACGTTTCATGGGACGCGAAGGTTCGGGGTGGACGGATGGTGTTCGCGGTCAGGCCCAGTTGTGTCGGGGAAGGTCTCAGTGCTGGCGGACGTCGGACTCGATCAGGCCGTCGCGCAGGCGGACGATGCGGCGGGCATGGCGGGCGATGTCCTCCTCGTGGGTGACCACGATGATGGTGTTGCCCTGCTCGTAGAGTTCCTCGAGCAGCTGCATGATCTCCTCGCCGGTGCGGGAGTCGAGGTTGCCGGTCGGCTCGTCGGCGAGGATGATGGAGGGATTGTTGACGAGGGCACGGGCGATGGCCACGCGCTGGCGCTGGCCGCCGGAGAGCTCGTTCGGCTTGTGGCCCATGCGCTCGCCCAAGCCGACGTCATGCAGGGCCTTGACCGCCTTCTCGCGGCGCACCGCGGGTGAGTAGCCGGCATAGATGAGCGGCAGCTCGACGTTGGCCAGGGTGGTCGAGCGCGGGAGCAGGTTGAAGGTCTGGAAGACGAAGCCGATCTCGCGGTTGCGGATGTCCGCCAGCTCGTCGTCGGTCATGCTGGAGACGTCCTTGCCCGTGAAGTGGTATTTGCCCGTGGTGGGGGTGTCGAGGCAGCCGAGCATGTTCATCATGGTCGACTTGCCGGAACCGGACGGGCCCATGACGGCGAGGTATTCGTTGCGGCGGACGTTCAGCGAGACGCCCCGGAGGGCATGCACGATCTCCTCGCCCATCTTGTAGAGCTTGGTGACGTTCTCGATCTCGATGACCACCGGGCCGGGCGCGCGGTAATTGCGCGACACGGCGGAGGCGGGGGCGGTGGAGGAACTCATGGTGGTGGCGAGGGTGGCGCGGAGCGGAGGCCGCGTCCGGCCTTACTTGGCGGCTTCCTCTTTCTTGGGCTTCTCGATCATGACCTTGCTGCCGTCCTTCAGCCGGCGGCTGATGGCAGCATAGCTGCCGGAGACGACCTCGTCGCCGGCCTTGATGCCGCTCTTGATCTCGATCGAGGTGTTGTCGGCCAGGCCGGTCTCGACCAGCTGCTGCTTGACGGTGTCGCCGTTCTTGATGAAGACGACGCGCTGGAGATTGTCGCGGTTGCGGCGGGCGTCCTCCTTCTCGTTGACGAGCTCGAGGTCGTTGCCGGAGCGCTCCTTGGCCTCCTTGGCCTTGGCGGCCTGGAGTTCCTCGGCGGTCTTGCCGCCGGCGGCACGCACCGTGACGCTCTGGATCGGCACGGCGACGACGTTCGTCACGGTCTCGGTCTCGATGTCCACCGTGGCGCTCATGCCCGGGCGGAGCTTGGCATCCTTGTCCTTGATGCGGATCTTCACGAGAAAGTTGGTGACCTCGTCCGACGCGGAGGCCGCGGCGGACTGGGCGCCGGAGGTGATGGCGGAACTGCTGATTTCGTTCACGGCGCCGGCAAACTTGCGGCCCGGGTAGGCGTCGACGGCAACGCTGACGGGGTCACCCAGCTTGACGTTGACGATGTCATTCTCGTTCACCTTTACGCGAACCTCCATGTTGCCCAGGTCGGCAATGCGCATGATCTCGGCGCCGCCAAAAGAGCCCGTGCCGGCGACCCGCTCGCCCACTTCGTTGCTGAGGGAGCTGATCTGGCCGTCAATGGGCGCGTAGATGACGGTTTTGGCGAGTGAATCCTTGGCCTGGGTCAGCGAGCCCTCACTGCGGCGGATCTGCGCGAGGGAGGAATCGAAGTCGGCCTTGGCGACATTGATGTTGGTCTTCGCCGAGGTGAAATCCGCCTCGGACACGAGCTGCTTGCTGTGAAGCTCCTGGGCCTGCTTGAAGTCCTGTTCCGCCTTGGAGAGCCGGGCCTGGCTGAGAACGCTGGCGGCCTTGGCGGAGACGAGCGACGCCTCCTGCTGCTCCACCTGCGCCTGATAGAGGTCAGGCTTGATGCGGACGATGAGATCACCCTTTTTCACCGCCTGGCCTTCGAGGAAGGGCAGCTCGACGATTTCGCCCGTGACTTCGGGGGAAATCTTGACCTCGACCTCGGGCTGGACCTTACCGGTCGCGGTAACCATATGGGTGAGGGTCTTGACCACGGCCTTCTCGGTGGTCACCGGGATGCCGGTCTCCTTCTTGCGCGAGGCGGCAAAGACGACGAGCGCAACGAGGACCAGTCCGGCCACGCCAAGCAGGATGAAGAGCTTGCGCTTGGATTTCTTCTTCGGGGCGGCGGCGGGGAACGCAGGGGCGGATGGGTTCGTAGGTGCAGACATGGGAATCAGTTGGGCGGTTAGAATGGGACGAAAGGAAGGGGGTTGGCCAGCGCTTTACGCGCGATTGCCGCCCGGCCCGGCCCGGAAACACAGAAGGGCCCCTGTGGGCCCCTCTGCAACACAACTGATAACTACGAACAGGCGCAGTGAAACAGCGGCGGCAGGGCGGGAAAACCCCAGAGCGATGAGGCGGGAGGTTTCAGCGACGAACCACCCCGGGACCGGGACGAAAGGCGGCAGGCCGCGGGTGGTGCTTGGCATGGGCTCAAAACACACGGTTTTCGCCCAAAGTTGCAGCCAGTTTTGATGAACGGGCGCCCTGCCCGGATGAATGGTGAAGCATGGGGCGGGAAGGCTGGTCCCGCCGCTTTGCCAGGTGGGCGTCGGTTTCCATGCCGGCGCCAGCCGCCGATGGGAAAACCGGCGGCCCCGTCCTGCACTCAGGACCGGCCGGTCTGCTCCCAGGCGAGCGCCGCGCCGACGATACCGGCGTCGTTGTTCATGCGGGCGGGAACGATGCGGGCCCTGGCCTTGAGGTATTTGAACCACTTCTCGGATTTCTTGCTCACGCCGCCCCCGATGATGATCAGGTCCGGCGAGCAGAGACGCTCGGCGACCTGAAAAAAAACGTTCACGCGCAACGCCCATTCCCGCCAGCTCAGGCCGCGCCGCTTGCGCACTGCGGCCGAGGCAAAACGCTCGATGGGCTTACCCTTCCACGGGATGTGGCCGAACTCGATGTTCGGCATCAGCCGGCCCTGGTAGAACAGCGCCGAGCCGATGCCCGTGCCGAAGGTCAGCATCAGCACCGACCCCTGGTGCCCCTTCCCCGCCCCGAACCTCATCTCGGCCAGGCCGGCCGCATCGGCGTCGTTGAAGAGCCGCACCTTGCCGCCGGTCGCCCGGCCGAAGAGGGCGGCCCCGTCCTTCCTTTCCCAGTTGTGCCCGAGGTTGCCGACGGCACCGATCCGGTTGCCCTGGATGACGCTCGGGAAACCGATGCCGACCGGCCCCTTCCAGTTGAAATGCCGCGCGATCTCGCGCGCCGCCGCCAGACCCTGGGCCGTCGGACAGGGCGCGTCGATCTCGACGCGGTGGCGTTCCGCGAGCAGCTTGCCGGTTTTGGTGTCAACGGGCGCACCCTTGAAGGCGGAGCCGCCGATATCGATGCCAAGGACTTTCATGGGCCCCGAGCTAGGAGGGATTTTTCGCCTGTTGCAACTCCGCGGACGTGGCGGCCCGCACGGCCACCAGCTCCACCTCGAAGTGCAGTTCCTGCCCGGCCAGCGGGTGGTTCGCGTCAAGCAGCACCTCGTCGCCCTCGATCGCCACCACCGTGACCACCGGCGCCTGCCGGTCCGGGCCGGTCTGGAACTGGTCGCCCACCTTCACGTCGCCCACGGGCAGGTTCGCCCGGGGAACCTTCTGCACCAGCTCGGCCTCGCGCATCCCGTAGCCCCGCTCGGGCGGCACCACGATGGTGCGCTTCTCGCCCGCGGCCATCAGGCGCAGCGGCTCCTCCAGCCCGTCGATGATCTGGCCGGAGCCCTCGATAAACGGCATCGGTTCACCACCCCGGGAGGTGTCGAGCATCCGGCCACCGGCATCCCGCAGCGTGTAATGGAAGGTCAGCAGGCGCATGGTCAGGTCTCCTCGCGCAACACGGCCAGCGGCGGGTGGTCGCAGATGCCGCGGTTCGAAAGCAGGCCGGTGGTGACCGTCATCGCGCTCACGGCGGCCCAGCCGCCCAGCAGCACGACGGCCGAGGGCGCGCTCCATTTCACCTGGAAGACATAATACGCCAGCGCCCAGTTCGCGCCGATGGCGAGCACCGCGCCCACGGCCGCGCCGAGGGTGCCGAGCGCGAGGTATTCCGCGAACATGATGCGATTCACCTGCGCCTTGGTCGCGCCGAGCGTGCGCAGCAGCACGCTCTCGCGCACCCGCTGCGACCGGCCGATCAGCACCGCGCCGGCCAGCACGATGGCGCCGGTGATCACGGTGAACAGGGCGATGAACTCGACGACGAACGAGGCCTTCGAGTAGACGCTGTCGATCGTCTGCATGATGATCGCCAGGTCGATGGCCGAGACGTTCGGGTGGTCGCGCACGACCGCCTGCTGGACCTTCGCCGACTGGTCGGCGTCGGCGACGCGCAGCGCCATGACATGGAACTTGGGTGCGGCCTCGAGCACCCCCACCGGGAAAACGATGAAGAAATTCGGCTGCATCCGGCGCCAGTCCACCGCGCGCAGGCTGCCGACCCTGGTTTTCACCGGCACGCCCTGCACGTCGAAGACGATCTGGTCGCCCACCGCCACCTGCATGTCCCGGGCGAGGTTCTCCTCGATCGAGATCGGCACCGGCTCCGTGCCCGGCTCGACCCGACCAGTGAATTGCCCGCCGGTGAGTTTCTCGGTGTCGGTCATCTCGCCGCGGTAAGTCGAGCGGTATTCGCGGCGGAGCGTCCAACCCGGGATGCCCGACTTCGGGTCCTTCAGGATATCAGCCACGACCCGGCCCTTCACCGACGCGATGCGCATGGTGATGATGGCGGCATGCTGTTTCACCGGCGCGCCGTTGTCCGCCAGGAGTTTCATCAGAGGCTCCACCTGGTCGTCCTGGATGTCGAAAAGCATGAGGTTCGGCCGGTCGTTGCCACCCACCACGCGCAGCTGGCTGAGCAGCGTGTCGCGCGACAGGTAAAGGGTCATCATCAGGAACGTGCCCATGCCAAGCGACACGAGCAGCAGCAGCGTGCGGTTGTTCGGCCGATGCAGGTTGGCCACGCCTTGGCGCCACGCGTAGGGCAGCGCGCGCAGGTTGAGTTTCTTGGCCAGCCACGACACGCCCTTGGCCAGCCCGGCCAGGATGGCGAAGCCCAGCAGCAGCGCCACGCCGAAGCCGGCGCCCCACTGCCAGCGCCCGGTCTGCCAGATCGCGAAGGCGAAGATCAGGACTACGATCACGCCGAGCAACGCCACCTGCCACCAGTCGCGCCGGCGGCCGTTGGTGTCGGCGAGCGCCGAGCGCAGCGTCAGCAACGGCGACACGCGGCGCACCTCCAGCAGGGGCAGGAGCGCGAACAACACGCTCACGACCAATCCCGCGCCGAGCCCCTGCCCGAGCGCCGCCCACGAGATGGAAAACTCGAACGCAAAGGGAAGGAAATCCCGCAGCAGTCCCGGCAGCGCGAGTTGCACGCCGATGCCGAGCAAGGCACCCAGCCCGGCGCCCACGATGCCCAGCCCGAGTCCCTGGAGCAGATAGATGGAAAATGCGGTGCGGGCCGAGGCGCCCAGGCAGCGCAGGATGGCGACCGTCGGCACCTTCTGGCGGATATGCGCGTGGATCGCGCTGGCGACGCCGATCGCGCCGAGGAAGAGCGAGGCGAAGCCCACGAGGCTGAGGAAGGCGTTCACATTGCGGATCGACTGGCCGAGCTCGCGCTTGCGCTCCTCCACGGTATCCGTGCCCAGCCGGAACTCGCGAAACCGCGCCCGCTGGTCGCGCACCAGCGCCTCCACATCGAAGCCCGGTGCGTATTTCACGTAAACCCGGTGCCGGGCGAGGCTGCCGGCCTGGAGCAGGCCGGTGTCACCGACCGTCGCAAAGGGAATGAACACGCGCGGCGCCATGGTGGCCACGGCCGCGGCCTCGCCGGGCACAGCCAGCAGGCCGCCCGCGACGACGAACTCCGCCGAGCCGAGCTTCACCCGGTCGCCCGGCTTCAGGCCGAACTGCACCATCAGGCTTTCCTCCAGGATCACGTTCTGGCCGCCGCCCAGCTGGGAGCGCAGACCCGCGGGGCGGGTGTCGAAGTTGCCGTAGAACGGAAATCCCGGCTCGACGGCCCGCACCTGCACCAGCCGCGTGCGGCCGCCAGCGTCGGGCAGGATGAGCATGGAATTGAAGGAAATCTCCCGGGCCTGCTCGCCGCCGAGGCCAGTGACGAATTTCTCGGCCTCGCCCTCCAGCTTGGCGCGGGCGGTGACGGTCAGGTCGGCGCCGAGCAGCGTCTTAGTCTGCTCCTCGATGGCGAACCGCAGGTTGTCGCGCAGCGAGCCGACCGCCACGAGCGCGGCCACGCCGAGCACGATGGCCAGCGAGAAGAGCAGCAGCCGGCGGCGCGAGGCGCGCGTGTCGCGCCAGGCCATCTTGAGGATGAAGCTCATGCGCCGGTGGCCTCGTCGGAGATGACATGACCCGAGCGCAGGCGGAGGATCCGCTGCGTGAGGCGGGCGAGCTCGAGATCGTGGGTCACGAGCACCAGCGTGGTGCCGCGCTCGCGGTTGAGGCCGAAGATGAGGTCCACCATCGCGTGCGCCGTGTCGCCGTCGAGGTTGCCGGTCGGCTCGTCACAAAAGAGGATGCGCGGGCGGTTGATGAAGGCGCGGGCCAGGGCCACGCGCTGCTGTTCGCCGCCGGAAAGCTGCGAGGGGTAATGGTCAAGCCGGTCGCCCAGGCCGACGCGGGCCAGCAGCTCGGCGGCCTCCTTCCCGTCGGCGCCGTTGCCCCGGAGTTCGAGCGGCACCAGGACGTTTTCCGCCGCCGTCAGCGTCGGGATGAGCTGGAAATTCTGGAAGACGAAGCCGACGCACTCGTTGCGCACGAGCGCCCGCTGGTCCTCGGACAGGCCGCCGATCTCGCGGCCGTCCAGGTGGACGCTGCCGGTGGAGGGCTGGTCGAGCCCGGCGCACAGACCGAGCAGGGTGGTCTTGCCGCTGCCCGAGGGGCCCACGATGGCGCAGGTGCCGCCGGCCGGGATATCAAATGACACCTCGTGGAGAACCGTGAGGGCACCGGCCGCGGTGGGATAGGTCTTGGTCAGGCGCTCGACTTTTAGGATAGATTGAACACTCATGAATTCTCCAAATGGGCCTGAACAAGAGTGAAATTACCCCAAATCGCCAATGCCAAACGTGGCGGATGGTCGTTCTGTGCCTTTGGCTGGTCACCGCGCTGGGAGCGGCGGAAACGAAGACCATGCTCTTTTTCGGCGACAGCCTCACGGCCGGTTACGGGCTGGACCCGGACGAGGCCTTCCCCGCCCTGATCCAGCGCAAGCTCGACGCCAGCGGCCGCGCCTGGCGGGTCGTCAATGCCGGCCTGAGCGGCGAGACCACCGCCGGCGGGCTGCGTCGTCTGGACTGGATCCTGCGGCAGCCGGTCGATATTTTTGTCATCGAGCTGGGCGGAAACGACGGGTTGCGCGGCATAGACCCACAGAATTCACGCGCCAACCTCGAGACCATGATCAAGCGCATCCGCGAACGCTACCCGGACGTAAAGGTGGTGCTCGCCGGTATGCAAATGCCCACCAACATGGGCCCTGAATACACCCGCGAGTTCGCCGCCATGTATCCCGAACTCGCCCAAAAGCTCCCGATCACCCTCATCCCCTTCCTGCTGGAAGGCGTGGGCGGTGTGCCCAACCTGAACCTACCCGACGGCATTCACCCGACCGCCGAAGGGCATAAGATTGTCGCCGAGACCGTCTGGCGCGCCTTGCAGCCGCTCCTATGAAATCCCGGGGCAAGTTCGCACTACTCGCGGCATTACTGGCCGGCACCGCCCCGGCCCAGAACCGGTCGGGGAGCCGCCGGCTGGCTCGACAACCTGACCGTGACGGCGGCCGGCACCGCCAGTTGGGTGGAGAACATCAGCCGCACTTCCTTCGAGCCCACGCGCAAGGACGCCGCCACCTACGAGCTGAGCCTCAGCGCCGGCCGGCACCAGCAACTGGCGGCCGCCTGGCTCCTGCACGCCAGCGTCGACGCCGCCCTGCTGACCGTGCCCGACTACGACCTGGGCAACCACCTCGAACTCGGCCCGCGGCTCGGGTTGCAGCGCAAGTTCGGCCTCGGCCCGCTCGCCCCGGTCCTCCAACTCGACACCGCCCTCACCTACAAGTCAGCCCGGTTGGATGCCGACCGCGGCTGGACCGCCGAGGCCAGCCTGCGCCTGGGCAAGCGGTTCACCCCCGCTATCAAGGCCGGTCTCACCGGCCAGTGGGTCGAGCACAACGCCCGCAGCGCCACCTTCGATCTTTCGCAACATTCCCTCACCGTCGACGCCACCTGGGATATTTCGGAGCAATGGAGCCTGAGCGGCAGCGCCGGCCGGCTGAGCGGTGACATCGTGGCCAACGCCGCCTGGCCCGTGTGGGCGCAGGCCATCACCGGCGGGTTCGGCCCGGCGGTCTTCAATTACTACACGTCCCGCCCCTGGGAGGTCACCGATCTCTACGGCGCCGGCTGGGTCTCCTACAACGTCGAGGCCAACGTTGACCTCTGGTCGCTGGCCGCTGCCTACGCCATTTCCGACCGCACCACCGCCGAATTCCGCTACCGCAGCGCCTTTGTGGTGAACAAAATCGGCATCCGCTACCCGACAGATTCTTGGGGACTTAGCGTGGTTCATCGGTTCTAATCAGGGGCATGAGATCCCGGCTCCTTTTTGCGCTGCTCGCGCTCACCGCCGCGACGAGGGTGGCGGCCGCATCCGCCACGCTCACCGCCACCGTCAAGGACACCAAGGGTGCGCCGGTTACCGATGCCGTCGTCTCGCTCATCCCGCTGGACAGCGCCGCGCCTGTGCCCGCCGAGCCGCCCGGCGAGATCGCCCAGCAGACCCAGGAATTCCTCCCCTACGTGACCGTCGTGCAGACCGGGACCAAGGTGATCTTCCCCAACCGCGACACGGTGCAGCACCACGTGTATTCCCTCTCCAAGGCGAAGAAGTTTGAACTGCCGCTCTACAACCCCGGCCAAAAGGAATCGCTCGTCTTTGAGTCCACCGGCCTGGTCACCCTTGGCTGCAACATCCACGACTGGATGATCGCCTACCTCCTGGTGGTGCCCACCCCCTGGTTCGCCAAGACCGACGAGCAAGGCCGGGCCACGGCGACGGCACCGGCCGGCCGCTATCGCATCGAGGTCTGGCACCCCCGCCTGTCCGCCGCGCTCGCCCAGGAGATCGCCTTGCCGGCCGGGGAGACCACGGCCCGCGATTTCAGCCTCACCTTGAAACCGGACCGCCGCATCCGCCGCGGCGGCGCCACCAAGACGGGCGGCTATCGCTGATCGTGGCCCCGCCCCTCCTCCGCTTCCGCCGCTTCAGCACCCGCCTGCTGGTGATCGTGCTGGGGCTGCTTGCCGCCGCGCTGCTGAGCACCTACCTGCTGGTCACGCGGGCCAACCAGGCCAATGCCATCGCCCACATCGAGAGCCGGCTCGCCGGCGATGTGAAGGTGTTCTGGGCCTCGATCGATTTCCGCAAGCGCTTCTTCGTCGAGGGCGCCAAGGTCGTGAGCCGCGACTGGCCCATCCGCACGCTCTACCTGCAGCCGCAGCTCGACCTCAAGACCCTCCGCACGACCATGGAGAGCTACGCCGCGCGCCTCAACGCGCCGGTCTTTGCCACGTTTGACGTCGACGGCGCGATGCTGGCGACCACCAACGACAGCCTCACCAACGACTCCTGCGGGCCCTTCCGGCACCTCATCAAGAAGGCCGACGAGAACGGCTGGGAACAAAACAGCGACTTCGGCTATCTCGATGAAAAGCTCCATGTGCTGATCGTGGTGCCGCTCTACGCGCCCGAGCCGAACATCATCGGCTGGTTCGGCATCGCCTTCCCGATCGACGATCGGTTCGCCCGCGACCTCAAGGAAACCACCCAGACGGAAGTCACCTTCACCAGCGGACTGACCGAGGAGAGCAAGCGCGTGCTCGCCACCACGCTGCCCCCGAACCTCGCACAACAGGTGGCGGACCAGGCTCCCGCCGAGTTGAAGCCCGACGGCCAGGTCATGGTCACGAACATGGGCCCGGAACGCTATGTCACCCTCTATGCCCCGCTGGAGCTGCTCGCCGAGGAACCGGCGCGCATCACGCTCCAGCGCTCGCTGGAGACCGAACTCGCGCCGGCCCGGCGCCTGGAGCAAACGATGCTGTTCATCCTGCTCGCCGCCCTGATCGCGGCATCGCTGATCGCCCTGGCGGTCGCGCGCGGCGTCAGCCAGCCGCTGCAGCAACTGGCCGGCCATACGGAACTCGTCGCCGCCGGCGACTACACGCGCCGCATCGAGCTGCCCCGCGAGGACGAGATCGGCCAGCTCGCCACCGCCTTCAACCACATGACCGCCGGCCTCGCCGAGCGCGACCGCGTGCGCGACCTGCTGGGCAAGGTCGTCTCGCCCGAGATCGCCACCCAGCTGCTCCAGTCCGACCTCAAGCTCGGCGGCGAGGAGCGCGAGGTCACCATCCTCTTCTCCGACCTCAGGGATTTCACCGGCATGAGTGAGCGCATGGCGCCCACCGAGGTGCTGGGCCTGCTCAACCGCTACCTCGACCGCATGAGCACGATCATCGAGAAGCACGGCGGCGTAATCGACAAATACATCGGCGACGCGATCATGGCGCTCTTCGGCGCCCCGGTCGCCCTGCCCGACGCCGCCGCCCGCGCCCTCGCCGCCGCCCGCGACATGGCCGACGCCCTGGAGGACATGAACCGCGAACTGGAGGCCGAGGGCAAACCGGCCCTGGCCTTCGGCATCGGCATCAACACGGCCCGCGTCGTCGCGGGCAACATGGGTTCCCACACCCGGCTTAATTATACCGTCATCGGCGACGGCGTGAACCTCGCCTCCCGCCTGGAAACCATGACCAAGGAGCCGGCCCACCGGACGAACATCATCATCAGCGAGGCCACGGCCCGCGCCGTGGGCGAGGAGTTAAAGTTACGGTCGCTCGGCGCCGTGACCGTGAAGGGCAAGACGGAGGCCGTGAAAGTCTTTGCCGTGGATATCCAGCCCCGCCCTTGGCCGACCCGCCCGCAGGCGCGTCCGCCGACCCAGTCGCCTTATCCCTCGTAAGCCGCAGCCGGTGCTTCCGACAGCTGCGCCCGGACCTCCGCGGGGATCGGCTGGGCGACCATGCCACCCTTGGCGTCGGCCGTCACGCACACCGCGGTCACCTCACCGGTCGCGCACAGCGTGCCGTCCTTCCGGAACTGGAAGACATAGGTGACCGAGCGGGTCGTGAGTTTCTTGACGAAAAGCTTTACCACGACGGTGTCGTTGAAACGCAGCGGAACGCGGTAGGCGCAGCTGACATTCACCCGCGGCCAGCCGACGACCTGCCCCGGCACGAACGAGATCAGCGGCAGCCCGAGCGAGCGGTAGAAACCCGTCTCGCAGCTCTCCATCCAGCGGAAGAAATTGGCGAAGTGCATGATGCCGGCCATGTCGGTTTCGTGAAACTCCACCTGACGCGTGAGGCTGAACTCGCTGGGCATGACGGCAGGATTCCCGCCCGGTGCGGCATGGCAATCCGTTTCACGGCCGCCCCGCGAGGACAGGCCACCACGCCCGCAACCGACGCCCCAACAGGACCAGCAGCAGCCGCAACAGGCAGGCAACCCAGAGCCACGTCAGGACCTGGGAGACCGTCAGGGCCGCCTTGAGCAAACCCTGGGCCTGCACCTGCGACTCCGGCCCGAACATCAGGTTGAGCCCGATGGCCGCGAGGCCCTCCAGCCAGACGACAGCCAGTAACAGGCCCCATGTGGCGCGGCGCCAGCGCGCCTCGGCCGGATCAGCGTGCGGTTGCCACAACCAGGGCAGCAACCAGATCGCGAAGACCAGCTTGTAGACGAACGACGAGCCCACAAAAAAAAGCCCGGTTAGCATGGCGGCACCGATGATGAACTCGCGCTCGGCCGCCAACCCCGCCGGTGAGGATTCTCCCAGCGGCTCGCGCATCTTCTTCCCGGCACTGGCCGCGGCCCAGACCGCCATCAGGCCGGCCGGCAGCAGCCAGCCCAGCGTGCCGGTGAAACCGAAGTTCCGCAGGAGCACGGGTGCACCGTAGGCATAAAGCCAGTCCGGTTGCGGGATGTATTTGGCCGCGCTTTTCAAGCCGGGTTCCATCCCCGGCCAGGCCAGCACCAGCACAAGGGCATACAACGCGAGGCTGCCGAGGAACCCCCGGCGTGACCGCACGTCGAGCAAGAGCACGAGGGTGACCAGCGGGTAATATTTCATCACCGCGGACAGGGCGACCAACAGCACGCCAAGCGTCCGCGTCCCCCACTCCTCGCGCCGGAAGCACAGGAGCCCCGCGCTGATCAGCACGAACACCACCAGGTCGTTGTTCGCCCGGTTCACCGTCATGAGGAAGGCCGGCGAGACCAGCAGGAGCACCAGGCCGGCGCCCTCCGTTCGGGTGCGGGGGCGCACCATCACGAGCGCCGTCAGCAGCACCACAACGACCAGAACCACACCCAGCCAGATCGTGTCCGCCCGGGTCAGGCCGAAACGGCCGAGTTCCAGCCACCATTCGGTGTAAACATGCGGGCGATGGTAGGGATCAAAGCTGTTGGGCACGAACGGATCCACCCCGGCCCGCGCCGCGTCGACCGCGGCCAGGATGCCGTAAAGATCCATAAACGGGCGGTTCGCCTCCCCGATCCCCGTCGCCACCCACACCCGCGGAAATAGAAAGCATGCCGTCCAGGTCACCAGAACAAGCCCGGCCACCCACACCGCCGTGCGGCACCAACCGGAATCGGGACGATCAGGGAGGGTAGCTTTCATGACGGGACCGCCAGCATGGGTAAATACTCCCTAAATCCACCCGCAGGGGGCAATGCCGTTCAACCGCGGCTTGAGTCGGGACCTCCGGCGGTCAGACTACCGGCCATGAAACTCCTATCCCGCTTTCTCGCCGTGAGCGTTCTGCTCACCGCTGCCCAGTCTTTCGCCGCCGGCACCTTTGAGGGCAAGGTCAGCCTCGCGATCACCGCCGAGCGTGGCCGCACCATGAACATGGACTACTCGCTGAAGGGCCAGAAGGTCCGCATGGACATGAACGCCGAGGGCAACCTCGTCTCCACCATCATGGACACGGCCAAGATGGAGATGCTGATGCTCATGCCGGACCAGCAGATGTATATGGTCATGCCGATGAGGCAAAAGGTCGAGCAGGCCATGGAGAAGGCCGGCGTCAACACCGCCGACGTCGAGGTCACCGGCAAGACCGAGACCATCCTTGGCTACAAGTGCAACCAGATCCTCGTGAAGGACAAGGGCCTGGTCACCGAGGTGTGGGCCGCCGAGGGTCTCGGTGCCTTCATGGGCTTGGGCGGCGGCGGTCCCATGGGTGGCGGCATGATGGGCGGCGGCAAGCCGGCCAACGCCGCCAAGTGGGAAGAGGCGCTCAAGGGCAAGGGCGGTTTCCCGCTCCGCGTCATCACCCGCGACGCCAAGGGCAAGGAGTCCTTCAAGATGGAAGCCACCAAGATCCAGCCCGGCGCCCTGCCCGACTCGCAGTTCACCGCGCCGGCCGGCTACCAGAAATTCGCGATGCCGGGCATGGGCGGCGCATAAGCTTTCTCCGGTTTAAACCCATAAACAAAAGGCCGGGCTCACGCCCGGCCTTTTTGGTGTTCGTAGTCCGGAATCCGCTCAGTTGCCGATCTTCAGCAACTCGGTGGCGGTCCAGAAGGTGTTGCGGCCGGCGGTGTCCGCGCGGACCTTGGCGACGGCCTCAGGCGTGACCTCGGGGGCCGTGTTACCCCAGGAAGCACGCACATAGGAAATGACATTGGCGACCTGCTCGTCCTTCAACGCGCCGCCGAGCGGGGCCATGACATTGTTGTATTCCTTGCCCTCGACCGTGATGGGGCCGTTGAGGCCGTGGAGCACGATGCGGATGATGCGCTCCTCGCTGCCGTTGACCCACTCGGAGGCGACCAGCGGGGGATACTGGCCCGGGACGCCGAGGCCGTTGGCCTGGTGGCAGGCGATGCAGGTGGTGTCGAAGACCTTCTTGCCCATCTGGGCGCGGGTGAGGGCGACGACCTTGACGGCACCGGGCTTCTCGCGGTTGGCGTGCTCGCTGTAGACCAGCGGGTCGAAACGGAGCGAATAGTGCGCCAGGTAGATCGAGCCGAAGAACACGGCGCAGCACATCAGGCCGAGCAGCACGAGCGGGAGCATCGAGTAACCGTCGGTCTTCTCGGGCTTCTGCTTCTGCAGCTGGGCATGGACCTGCTGGATGCTGTCGTCGCTGGCCGCCGACTGCTCGGCGCGGAAATTGGAATCGTTCGGGCTCATCTTAGTGGCCTCCCTGCTTGGGCGCCGGCGTGTTGCGGCTGCGCTCGGTGGGATAGTCGTAGGTGTCCTTCAAGCTCTGCAGGTAGGCGACCAGCGCGACCGCGCGGGGCGTCGGGACCACCTCCAGGCCGGGGCCCGGGGCGAACTTGGACGACAGCACCAGGGCGTGCGCCGAGGGCTGGCGGCCGGCCACCGGGTGGACGTCGAAGAGGAACGGATGCGCCGGCATGTTGGTGCCCGCGGCGACGGACTGCGGGGCGTAGAGGAGCTTGTAGAACCACTGGGCGTATTCGTCCGGCTTGGCGTCGCCGAGGCGGCTGCCGACGTTGCGCAGATCGGGCCCGATGCGGTTCTGGCCGATGAGGACGGTCTGGTCGCGGATGTAGTCGCGGGCGTAGCTGCCGCGCTCGCCCCACTTGCGACCCTCAGCGAGGTCGTTGCCGAAGCCGTGCTGGCGCACCTGCTGGGTGTGGCAGCTGACGCAACCGAGGTCCTGGTAGACGAGGCGGCCCTGGTTCGCGAGGCCGGAGAGCGGCTGCGGGTAAAGTGTCTCGTCGGCCGGATCCTTGAACTGGTTGAGGCCGCCGATCTGCCTGTGGGCGGTCAGGAGAAGACCGGCCCAGGAGAGCGCGAGGGTGGCGAAGACGCCGAGGAAGAGGGCGAGTCCGTTTTTCATGCGTGGCCCTCCAGGCTCAGGGCGGGAGGTGTGCGAAGCGTGGCGGACGCGGTGCCCTGCGAGTTGATCGGGCACGCGATCCAGACAAAGTTGATCAGGAAGGCGACATGGCCGATGAGCAGGAGGCCGAGGGTGCCCGTGCGGAAGGCGAACCAGAAGGTCATGGCCTTGGTGAGGCTGGTGAACGGCACGGTGGCGTCATTGAGCATCTGGCCCTGCGTCCAGCCGGCGTAGGTCAGGCCCGCGACCATGAGCAGCACGCCGAGGGCGGTGGCGCCGAAGTGGAGCTTCACCAGCGCGGTGGAGCGCCATTCCTTGCCCGTGAGGCGCGGCAGGAGGAAGTAGGCGGCGCCGAACATCGCGGTCGAGAAGCAGGCGTAGAAGCTCAGCCAGTCGCGCAGGCCGTCCAGCAGCGTGAACTGGACGGTGGCGGCGAAGCCGCGCATCGAGAGCGCGAGGTTCATGATCGCGGCCAGGATGAAGCTCGCGATGCTGATCAGGATGAAACGGAGCGTCGGGCTGGACTTCGCGGCCTCGAAGCGGCCGGACAGCGTGCCGAGAAGGTTGAGGGACACGATGACGACGCCGACAACCACCAGCATGTTGGCGACGATGCCCATGGTGGGGATCCACACCGGCACCGGGGCGCCGATCAGGCGGCTGCCGCCGGCGAAGGCCGAGGTGATCGCCAGCCACCAGAAGGCCAGCGCGGCCAGGTAATAGTTGGCGACGGGCTTGCCGAGGATCTTGGGCAGGAAGTAATACGCCGCGGCCAGGGCCAGCGGCACGAACCAGAGGTTGTAGAGGCCGTGGGCATACCAGGCGTTGACGACCGGCTGGAGGACGCCGCGCACGGGCGCCTGGAAGAGCATCACCTGGGCGATGGCGTAGAGCCAAGGGAACCAGAACGCCGCGCCGAAGATATACCACTGCGAGGCGTAAACGTTCTCGGTGTTGCGGATGCTGAAGGTGGTGATCGCCCAGACGCCGACGAGGGCGTAGGCCGCGAGCAGCAGGAGGCTCACGAAGCGCGGCATCTCAAGCAGCTCGAACGAGGTCGAGTAGCCCGCGAGGATGCCGCCGACGCCGAGGGCGACGCCGGTGTTCCAGAACTTGGCGGCGATGAACAGCCAGCCGCCGTGGCGGAGCGTGGTCGCGGAAAGGCGGGCCATCAGCCAGAGGCCGAAGGCAAAGGCGGCGTTCATGCCCCAGCCGTAGACGAGGGCGTTCTGCGCCGCGGGCGCGAGGCGGCCGTGGGTGACCCACTCGCACCCGGCGAGGAAGCCCGGCGTGTGCAGCTGCATCGCGGCGGCCAGCTGCATGAGGCCGCCGAGCAGCAGCCAGCCCAGGCCATAGGCGAAGAAGACGAGCACCGGCCACTTGGCCGAGGCGTCGATCTCCATCTGCTCCGTGCGGTTGTTGGCGGAAGGATTCATCACAGGGTCTTACTTCTTGGCGTGGTCACGGACGGTGAGTTCGATGGCGCGGTTGATCGGCAGGCGGACGGTGCCGGCCTTCTGGTCGATCCAGGCGTAGCTGGTCGCGGCGGCCTGCTCCTTGGCGACATGCTCGGTGAGCAGGGCCTTGCGCTCGACGGGGGTCTTGACGCCCTCGACGGGATCGACGGCGGCGGCGTGCGGGGCGTAGACCTTGCGGGCCAGCCAGCCGAAGAGCGCGAAGCAGACCAGCACGATGACCGTGGTGAACACGGGCGTGCGGTGCGGGAAGGAGAACTGGGAGGAATCGCTCATGGCTTAGTGGGCGGAGAGCGCCGGCTGGCCGGGCTCGGGGGCCGTGGCATCGTGGTGCGTGAGCGACTCGACGATGCGCGGGTCGCGGATCGGGATCAGCTTGGCGGTCGGGAAGCTCCGGAGGTAGGACCAGGCGCAGATGCCGCCGACGCCGATGAGGGAGCTCAGCACCCACAGGAGGTTCAGCGACAGGAACGGCTGCGGCTCGTCGTGCGCATCGCGCAGGGCGGGCAGGACGTTGTAGCAGAGGTCGACCACGATGATGGCGGCGATCCAGAGGCTGATGCGCAGCGCCGGCACCAGCTCGGCCTTGTTGCGGTAGCGCAGCCAGGCGATGAACGGCACGAAGAAGTGGCCGAAGAGCAGCAGCATGCCGACCCAGAGCCAGTCGCCGTGCTCGCGGACGTTATACCAGAAGGTTTCCTCGGGGACGTTGGCGTTCCAGATCAGGAAGTATTGCGAGAAGGTGACGTAGGCCCAGAACACCACGAAGGCGAAGGCCAGCGCGGTGAGGCAGTGCAGCTGGTTGGTGTTGAGGACGCCCTTGTAGTCGCCGCGGTTATAGAGCCACCAGGTGATGACGATGCCGACCGCCATGGCGGCACGCATGCAGTTCGCGAAGAACCACACGCCATACATCGTGGAGAACCAGTGATACTCGAGGCTCTTCATCCAGTAGATGGCCGCGAAGCTCAGGAACAGGGCGTTGAGCGGGATGCCGAAGGCCGCCGTCTTGCGGTTCATGAAGGTCCACTTCACGTCACCGTCGGCGTCCTGCGCGAAGGAGGCCTTGCGGAGGCGGGCGGCGAGCCAGATCCAGCCGAGGAAGAACGCCACCGTCATGCCCGTGAACATGTTCACGTTCAGGAACGCGGCCTTCTTCGTGTAGAGGACGTCCTGCCCCACCGTGCCATGGCCGCCGTGCAGCACATGGTTGAGATCCATCCAGGGCCAGACGAAGCCGGGCTTCACCCAGGCGGAGATGAGGAGCGGGATGAAAAGCAGGCCGAGCCACTTGAAGGCGGAAACGCCGTGCTCGAACTGGCGGCGGATGACGGTGGACCAGCCCGCGTCGACGATGTGGTGGATCATCACCAGCATGAGCATGCCGATGGCGACCGCCGTCCAGAAGGTGAAGCCGACGAGGTAGGACAACGCGACGCCATGCGGGTCGGAGACGAAGAGACCGATCGCCGTGACGGCGAGACCGGCGAGGCCGGCCATCAGGAACTTGCCGGCCAGGGCTGAGGTGGAGGCGGGAGTGGAGGGAGCGGCGCTCATGTTATTTCAACCCTCCCTGCAGTTCGGCCGGCACATCCTTGATCGAGCCGTGCGCGGCGCGCTGGAGGGCGCGCACGTAGGCGACCACGGCCCAGCGGTCATCGGGGGAAAGCTTGTCGGCGTAGGACATCATCGTGTTCTTGCCGTGGGTGATGGTGTTGAAGATCTCACCCTCGGCCATGCCGCGCAGACGGTCGTCGTGGTAGGTCGGGGTCGTCAGCATGCCGTAGGACTTGGTGATGCCGTTGCCATCGCCGAGCGTGCCGTGGCAGGGCGAGCAGTAGATCTGGTAACGGCCCTGGCCGCGCTCGATGAACGCGCCGGTGACCGCGAGGCCGGCGGGGAAACCGCGGCCGAAGGTGCCGTCGGGAAGCTTGCCGTCGTAGTGGAAATCGTCGGCCTTGAGGAACGCGGGGTCGGCCTGGGTGGCATTGCGGCCGAAGGGCACGGTGCCGGCGGGCAGCGGGCGGTCGGCGCGGCCGTCGGCGAAGAACTTGGACGCGGCCTGCGGCTTGTATTTGGCCTGGTGATCCATGTCCGGGAACACCTCGATCGGCGGGCGCGTGGAGATCATGCCCCGGAAGCCCATGACGGACAGCAGGAGGACGACCACGAAGGCGAGGGTGTAGTAGGCGAAACGCATGGGTCAGGCCTCCAGCTCCACGATGTCCTTGCCGCCGGCCTTCGCGAGCAGCTCGCGCGTGGCGGTGGCGTTGAATTTCGGGTCGTTGGTCTCGATCACAATGTAGAAGCGGTCGTCCATGGCGCGGACGAACTGCGGGGCCTTCATGACCGGGTGGTAATGCATCGGCAGGCGGTTCAGGAAGAACATGCCGATGATGGTCGCGAAGGCGGTGAAGAGGATGGTGAGCTCGTAGGACACCGGGAACGCGAACATCGGGCTGAACATGGGCTTGCCACCCACGACCAGCGGGTATTCCGACAGGCCGAGCCAGGCGATGAAGCCCATGCCGGTGCAGAAACCGGTGATGCCGCCGGCGAGCGAGAAGCGCGGCACCTTGGAGCGGCGCAGGCCCATGGCGGCGTCGAGGCCGTGGATCGGGAACGGCGTGAGCGCATCCCACTGCGAATAGCCGGCGTCCCGCACCTTCTCGCAGGCGTGGTAAAGCTCCGGCGTGGTGTCGAAGGCGGCGATGAGTCCGTAGGTCTTGTTCATGGCGGCGGCTCCTTAGTGTTTCGACGATCCGTGGGGATCGGCCGCGGGGATGACCGCCTTGATCTCCGACATCGGCATGATCGGGACAAAACGGATGAAGAGGAGGAACAGAACGGAGAACACGCCGAAGGTGCCGAAGAACGTGAAGATCTCGACGATGGACGGCGAATAGTAGCCCCAGCTCGACGGCAGGAAGTCGCGGGCGAGCGAGGTGACGATGATCACGAAGCGCTCGAACCACATGCCGACGTTGACGAAGAGGCAGAGGATCCAGACCAGCGTGGTGTTCTCGCGGACCTTCTTGAACCAGAAGAACTGCGGCGTGATGACATTGCAGCTGATCATGATCCAGTAGGCCCAGGCGTAGTGGCCGAAGGCGCGGTTGATGAACGCGAAACCCTCGTAGGGGTTCGCGCCATACCAGGCGATGAAGAACTCCATCGAGTAGGCGTAACCCACCATGGTGCCGGTCGCCAAAATGATCTTACACATGCAGTCGATGTGATACTGCGTGATGAGGTCCTCCAGGCGACAGACGGCGCGCAGCGGCAGCATGAGCGTGAGCACCATGCCGAAGCCGGAGAAGATGGCGCCCGCGACGAAATACGGCGGGAAGATGGTCGTGTGCCAGCCCGGGATCAGCGAGACGGCGAAGTCGAACGACACGATCGTGTGCACGGAGAGCACGAGCGGGGTCGAGATGCCGGCCAGGATGAGGTAGGCCATCTCATAGTTGCTCCACTGGCGATTGGAACCGCGCCAGCCCATGGCGAAGAAGCCGTAGATGCGCGCCTTGAAGACGTTGCCGGCCGCCGTGAAGCGGTCGCGCAGCGTGCCGAGGTCGGGGATGAGGCCGATATACCAGAAGAGGACGGACACGGTGCCGTAGGTCGAGACCGCGAACACGTCCCACTCCAGCGGCGAGCGGAAGTTCTGCCAGATGCCGTTCGAGTTGGGGAACGGGAACAGGTAGCCGGGCAGCACGGCGAACCAGATGCGGCCGACGTGGAAGACCGGGAAGATCGCGGCGCAGACGACCGCGAAGATCGTCATGGCCTCGGCCGGCCGGTTGATGGACGTGCGCCACTTCTGGCGCAGCAGGCACAGGATGGCCGAGATGAGCGTGCCGGCGTGGCCGATGCCGATCCAGAACACGAAGTTGACGATGTCCCAGGCCCAGTTGACCGGGTTGGCGTGGCCCCAGACGCCGACGCCCGTCGCCACGAGGTAGGTAAGGCCGGCGAGGGTGAAGGAGGCGACGAAGCCGGCGGCGACGAAACACCACCACCACCAGACGGGGGTCTTGCCCTCCACCAGGCCGCAGATTTTCTCCGTGATCCAGTGGAAGTCGCGATTGTTGGCCACCAGGACCGGGCGCGGCACCACTGCCGGTTTGACCTCGGCGAGGATGGCGGGGGCCGTCGTATCGGATGCGTGCGCGCCCATTACTCGTGCCCTCCCTGCTTGGCCTCATGGCCGGCACCGTGACCGGCGTCGTGCGCCGGGTGGTTCTTCTGGTTATACTCGACCCGGCTGAGCGGGAGCGCAGAGTAATCGGGCATGTGCGGGTTCGGATTGCGAAGCTTGCCGAGGTAGGTCGTGCGCGGGCGGATGTTGAGGTAGCCAAGCACCGCGTAGTCGCGGTCCTGCGCCTTGAGGCGCGAGACCTGGCTGGCCGGATCCTTGACGTCACCGAAGACAATGGCCTCGACCGGGCACACCTGCTGGCAGGCGGTCTTGATCGTGCCGTCGGGGATGACGACGTCGCCGCTGGCGCCGGCCTTGCGCTTCTGGGCGATCTTGGCCTGCTGCACGCGCTGGACGCAATAGGTGCACTTCTCCATGACGCCGCGCATGCGCACGGTGACATCGGGATTCTTCACCATCTTGACCAGCTCCGGCATCTCGCTCTGGTGGCCGAGCGGGCCCATGTAGAGGGCGTCGGTGGCGCGCTTGTTGAAGTCGAAGAAATTGAACCGGCGGACCTTGTAAGGGCAGTTGTTCGCGCAGTAGCGCGTGCCGATACAACGATTGTAGGCCATGACGTTGATGCCCTCGTCGTCGTGGACGGTGGCATTGACCGGGCACACGGTCTCGCACGGGGCGAGCTCGCAGTGCTGGCAGGTCATGGGCTGCATCGAAACCTGGGGATCCTCGGGGAGGGCCTTGTTGCCCTCGGCGCCGAACGCCTCCGCGTCGGCGTGGCCGTCGGAGTAGTAGCGGTCGAGGCGGATCCAGTGCATCTCGCGGCCGCGCATCACCTGCTCCTTGCCGACGATCGGGATGTTGTTCTCCGCCTGGCAGGCCACCACGCAGGCGTTGCAGCCGATGCAGGTGTTGAGGTCGATCGACATGCCCCACTGGTGGATGCCGGTGAAATCGGGCGTCTCGTAGAGCGAGTTGCCGCGCGGGGTCGTCGTGGCGATGAAGGCCGGATCCTTGTCCTTATCCTTGCCGAGCACCGGCGGGGAGTGGGAGTCGATGGTCGCTTCGTTGACGAAGTTGGCGTTGTGCGCGTAGCCCTGTTCACCCTCGAGGTTGGCCTCGCGCACGATGTCGCGGCCTTCCATCGACCAGTGCTCCTGGGTGTTGGCGAGCTTCATGCGTGCGCCGGTGTCCGTGAGCTTGGCGCCGGTCGCAAAACCCAGGCCGTCGCTCGTGCGGATGGCGTAGGCGCTGAAGCCCGCGCCGGTGCCGATGTGGCCCGACTGCGTGCGGCCGTAGCCGAGCGGGAGCACGATGGTGTAATTCGAAAGGCCGGGCTGGATGTGGACCGGGCCGCGCAGCGTGCGGCCGTTCAGGGTCACCTCGAACACGCGGGCGTTTTCCTTGCCCTGCGTGAACTCGGCCTCCTCCTTGCGCGCGACCTGCAGCAGGCTGCCGGCGGGGACGATGCCGAGTTCCTGCGCGAGCTTCGGGCTGACGAGGATGGCGTTGTCCCACGAGATCTTCGTCATCGGGTCCGGGCACTCCTGGAGCCAGCCGTTGTTGGCGAAGCGGCCGTCGTCCATCTTGTGGTCGGTGGTGAAGCGGACCTCGAGGTTGTCCTTCGAAAGGGCGGTGAACGCGGGCGTCTTGGCGAAGGCGGCGCCGGCGCGCTGCACGTCGAACGCGACGCTGACCGCCGGGTAGGCGGAACCCTCGACGAGACCGTCGTGGAGGAATTTCTCGAAAGCCTTCTTGTCGCCGCCGCGGGTGGCGAAGACCTGCTCGTAGGCCTCGGGCTTGTCCTCGCCGGCGAGGCGGGCGAGCAACTCGACTTCCATCAGGCCGTTGAAGAGCGGCATGATCATCGGCTGCACTGGCACGATCGTGCCGTCGGCCGTGCGGGCGTCGCCCCACGACTCGAGGTAATGCGTCGCGGCGAGGTGCGTGCCCGCGAGCGCGGACGTCTCGTCCTGGTAGTAGCCGAAGCGGATGACATCCGGCACGGACTTCAGCAGCGCGCCGAAATCAAGGTCGGCGGGCGCATTGTAGGCCGGGTTGCCGTTGAGGACGAGGAGGGTCTTGACTGAGCCGGCCTTGATGGCGGTGGCGAGGGCCGCGATGGTCGAGGCGCCGGACGGGGCGACCTCGACGAAATCAACCGTCTTGCCGATGTTGCCGAGCTTCGCGTTCATCGCGTAGGCGATGACATGGACGGCGACGGGCTGGTGGGCGCCGGCGACGATGAGGGACTCGCCCTTGTGCTCCAGCAGATCCTTGGCGCACTGCTCGACCCAGGCGGAATTGACGTCGAGGCCCTTGGTCAGCGACTCGAAAGTGGCCGTCTCCAAGACCTTGCCGCCGATCGCGGCCGTGAGGGCGAGGATGTGATTGCTCGCGAGGCGCAGGCGGTGGTCGGCCATGCTGCCGGTGAGCGAGATGCCGCTCTCCGCCACGTAGAGGCGGTTCATCGGGTCCGTCGGCTTGGTGACACGGCGGCCCTTGGCGAACTCGCGGGCGTAATAGAGTGAACCGGACTCGGCGTGGAAAAAGTCGGCGTCGAGCGAAAGGATGCGCTTGGCCTTGGCGAAGCGGTAGAGCGGCTTCACGTTGCGGCCGAAAGCAGCCTGTGCGGCGGCGACTGGCGGCTCGTCCGACACAGGCTCGTATTCGGCCCAGATGGCCTTCGGGAACTGCGCCTTCAGCTTCGCCACGAGGCGGGTGCGCGTCGGCGAGGCGGACTCGTCGGCGAGGAACGCCAGACCTTCGCCGCTGCCGGCGTAGGCCTTGTTGATGTTCGCCAGCAGGTCGTTGACCTGGGTGGCGGAAAGCGTGTCGCCCTTCTTCGTGTGCGCCGTGGCGCGCTCGGGATCGTAGAGGTCGAGGACGGAGGCCTGGGCAAGGAGCGAACTGGCGCCGCCGTGCGGCAGGTAGCTCGGGTTGCCCTCAAGCTTGGTCGGGCGGCCTTGGTGGGTCTCGGCCAGCAGCGGGATGGCCGACTTGCGCAGCGGCATCGCGGTGGCGAAATAGAGCGGCAGGCCGGGGACGGTGTATTCGACGGATTTGCCGTAGGGCAGGATGTGCGCCTCCGGGCGGCGGCAGCCGGCGAGGCCGAGGCCGCCGAGCGCGAACGAGGCCGCCATCAGCTTCATGAACTGGCGGCGGTCGACGCCCTCCATGGAGGACGCGCCCTCGGGGAACTCGCGGGCCAGGTGCTCGCGGAAGCCCGGGGTGTCGGCCAGCTCATCAAGGCTGCGCCAGTATTTCGGACCGGACAGCTCGCGCTGCGCGGGGGCGGAATGATCAAATTTGCGTTTCATCAGCGATGGCAGCCGGAGCAGCTCGTCGGCGGTTTAACCTTCCAGTCGTGGACGAACTTCTGGGCGTCCGCCAGTTTGCCCTGGGCGGCGAGCGTTTGGGAATCGAGATTGAAGACATCCTTCGGGTCGCGGATGCGCTGAGCGGGATTGCGGTGGCAGTCCAAGCACCAGCTCATGCTGTGCGACTTCTCCTGCTGGACGACCTGCATCTCGTTGACCTTGCCGTGGCACTCGACGCAGCTGACGCCGCGGTTCACGTGGACCGAGTGGTTGAAATAGACGTAGTCGGGGTTCTGGTGGATCTTGACCCACGGCACCGGCTCGCCGGTGGCGTAACTCTGCCGCACGACCTCGAGCAGCGGGCTCGTGGTCTTGATGATGCTGTGGCAGTTCATGCAGGTCTGCGCGGCCGGGACGCTGGAGGTGCCGGACTTCTCCACGGAAGCGTGGCAGTAGCGGCAGTCCATGCCGAGCTGGCCGGCGTGAAGGCTGTGGTCGAACGGGACGGGCTGGACCGGCTGGTAGCCGACGCGCAGGTAGGCGGGCGTGGCGTAGTAGGTGATGCCGGCCGCCGCGACGCCGCCGAGGATACCGAGGAAAATGATGATCTGCAGCGGCAGCGCGTTGGCGGATTTCGGGAAAATCTTGGACATGACGGGTGCGTGGATGACCGCGGGGCCGGTTAGCAGCTGCCTTCCTTGCGCGCGATGGCGCGGGTTTCGGGCCGCAGGGCCACGGGAGCGGGTTTCGCGGCCGGGGAGGACCGGGCAAACAACGCCGGAACCAGACCGAGGGTGGCGATGGCGCCCCCCAGTTTGGCAAAGAATGATTTACGCGAACAATGCGAACTCACGGTGTGTGTGCGGTTCAAAATCCCCGCTAGGAGAAGAAGCCCTTCCTCCAATGTAAAACAAAATTTCCAACCAACCCGCCCGATGATTGCTTATTAGCAAGGTCGAGCCCGGAAATTTTCCCACTAATCGACGGGCCGGCCATGGCCGGATCCGGGCTATTGGACGAATTGAACGCCGCCGGACGGCGGCGTCCTGATGACATTCGTGATTCCGCCGCAAGCGGCGGAGAAATCAGCAGAATTCCCCGTCGCGCATCGGCTTGATCTCGTCGCAGCGGTTCGCGATGTCGGGATTGTGTGTAACCAGCACCACGGCCTGGCCGTTTTCCTTGGCCAGACGGGTCAAAAGGTCGAACACGAGTCCGGAATTCCTGACGTCCAAGTTGCCCGTGGGCTCGTCGGCGAGGATGATGGCCGGCTGGTTGGCCAGCGCGCGCGCAACGGCCACGCGCTGCTGCTCGCCGCCGGATAGCTGGGTCGCCAGGCGGTGGCCCTTCTCCCCCAGCCCGACATCCTTGAGGAGCGACTGAGCCCGCGCGACCATCGCCTCCTCGGAGAGGCGGCCGAGCTTGCGCATGGGCATCATGACGTTGTCCAGCGCCGAGAACTCCTGCATCAGGAAGTGAAACTGGAAGACAAAGCCGATGTGCTCGCAACGGGCCGCCGTGCGGTCGAGGTCGCTGCTGTTGGACATGAGCTGGTCGCGAATCCAGATCGAGCCGCCGTCGGGCTGGTCGAGCAGACCGAGGAGGTAGAGCGTGGTGCTCTTGCCGCAGCCGGACGGGCCGACGATGGCCGTCACGTTGCCGCTCCGGGCCTCGAAGGAGACCCCGCGCAGGACATGCACCCGGCCCTCGCCCTGCCCCAGGTAGCGGTGCAGGCCCTCGCAGCGCAGGGCGACCTTGGAAGCGGCTTGGTTTGGCGCGCTCATTGCGAGGTGCCCCGGATGATGTCGCCCGGCTCCAGGCGCGCGGCGCGCCGGGCGGGGATGAGGGCCGCGGTCATGACGACCACCGCGGCCATGAGGGTGGCGACCACGTAGTGCCAGATGGACATGTAAACCTGGAAACTGTCGGCCGAGAAGATGCCGCGGATCTTGATCGGATATTTCGAGACCCCGTAGGTCAGGCCGTAGCCGAGGGCCCAGCCGCCGATGGTGCCGATCACCAGCACGATGGCGCCGAGCCAGAGGAAGATCCGCGTGATGTCGTTCCGGGTGTAGCCCATCGACCGGAGGATCGCGATCTCCTTGGTCTTCTCGATGACGATCATCGCGAGGGTGTTGAACATGCCGAGGCCGGAAATGAGGATGATGGTCGAGACGGTCAGGGCGGCGGAGATCTGGAGGGCCTTGAAGGCCTCGAGCCAGCTCTGCTCGCGCTCCTGCCAGCTCTTGGCGCTGTGGCGGAGGACCTCCTCCATCTGCAGCGCGTCATGCGGCGCCCGCTCGCGGTCAAAGAGGGCCACCTGGATGAAAGAGGCGCCGATGGTCTTTTTCAGCAGTGAGCGCGCCTCGCCGAGGTGCAGGTAGATGCGGACGCGGTCGATATCGCTCACCCCGGTCGAATAGATGGCCGACACCCGGTAGCGGCGCTGCTCGGTCCCGGCCTGCAGGATGAACGAGTCCCCCACGGCCAGTTGCAGGCGCTCGGCGAGCACCTTGCCCATGAGCACGCCCTGCGGGGTGCTGCGGAACTCATCGAGGTTGCCGCTGCCGCGCTTGACCTGGGCGGCCAGGTCGGAAACAGCGAGGTGGTCGTCGAGCTTGATCCCGTAGACCTTCGCGGAATCGTTCTTGAAGGAGCTGTCCGCGATCACCGAACCCTCCACCACCGTGGAGACGCCCGCGACGTTGCGGAACTTGCGCAGGGCCTCGGTCAGCAGCGCCGGGTCCTCCACGCCCTCGATGTATTTGCGCGCCGCGCGGTCCGCGCCCACCTCAAACTTGCTGGCGCCGGCGTTGTGGCCGGCCGCGGCCATGGCGAAGATCGTGTCCTGGATCTTGTCCTCGATGCGGATGGCGCCGTTGGTGCCGAGGATGACCCGGATGAAGAACTGCTCGAACCCGCTGGTCTGCGCCTGGGTGACGATGAAGAAGCCCACGCCAAAGATGATGCCGGCCAGGCTCATCAGCATGGAGCGCTTGCGGGCCGTCAGGAAACGGAGGGCGATGCGAAGATTGTTGGACACGGCGCGCAGGCCCGGCGGCGGTCAGTTCGGCAGCACCTGGGTGCGCACGCGTTCACCCTCGCGGTAACGGTCCTGCTGCTCGACGACCACCGTCTCGCCCGCTTTCACGCCGCTGACGATCTCCACGGAGTTCATGCCTTCATAACCCTTCGTCACTTTGCGGCGCGCCAGCCGGCCGCCCTCGACCACATAGACATATTCGCCCACCAGCGCGCGCCGGGGGATGGTCACCGCATTGGCCCGTTCCGCGATGATGATCTGCACCTCGCCGGTCAGGCCGGGCAGCAGCACGCGGCCCTCCGGGAGGGCGATGTCGAGGAAGAGGGTGTAACGCTGCGTGGTGGCGTCGGCCGAGGGCAGGATCTTGGAAATGACCGCGTTGTATTGGTCGGCCCCGAAGGTCAGGAAACGCACCGTGGCCTTCTGGCCCAGCTTGATGGCCGCGAAATTCTCCTCGCTGATCTTCGCCTCGACCGTGCGGCCGACGGCGATGATGGTCGCGATCGGCGAATTGCTGCCGATCAGGTCGCCGACCCGGGTGGTCACCACCGTGACAATGCCGTCGGAGGGCGCGATGATGGTCATCTTGGACTTCTCGCGCTCCTTCGAGCGGAGGCTGTTCTGGTAATTCTCGAGCGCGAGGCGGTTGTTGACCTCGTCGAGCTCCATGCGCTGCTCCAGCTGCTGGTAAAGGCGCTTCTGCTTCTCGAATTCCGCCGCCGGATAGGCGCCGGCCTTGGTCTGCCGCTCGAGGTTGTCGAGCGTGTCCTTGGCGTTCAGGACCTCGGGGCGCAGGGTGGAGCCCAGCTCAACCTTGCGCTTGGCCGCGGTGATTTCGTTCTTGATGCGCTCGATCTCCAGATCGACGTCGCCGGTGTCGATCTGGACCAGCGTGTCGTTCTTGAAGACCCGCTGGCCGACATCCAGCGAGCTCGCGCTGACGCGCCCGCCGACCTCGCTCTTCAGCTCGATGGCGTATTCCGCCTTCACCTCGACGGTGCCGGGCACGGTGCGCACCGCGGTGCCGGTCTCGGCGGCCGCCACCAGCGCCACCGGGCGCAGGACGTAGGAAACACCATAGCCGATCGCGGCCAGCACGACGGCCGCGACGGCCAGCCGGAGGAACCAGTTCGGGGAGGGTGTCTTGCCGTTGCTCATTTGACGGAGGCGACTTTTTCGAGCACCGGATCCGCCATGATCGTGCCGAGGAATTCACCGACGCGGTTCAGGAAATCGCAGCGCCCGTTGCCGGCGTTGATCTGCGCATCATATACGCCGATGCGGGCCAGATTGACCTCGTCCTCGGAGCTGATGCCGCGGCCGAAATCCTCCTGCTTGGTCTTGAGGTTTCCCTCGCTGGAGAGGAGCGCCCGGTCGGTGATCGCCATGCTGCGCGCCGAAAAGTTAATCAGCCGCACATTCGTCTGGGCCTGCTGGGCCAGACGTTCGTTCAGGACCTTGTAGTCCGTCTTCATCTGCCGTGACCGGGCCAGGTCGTTGCGCACGGCCGCCTGCGCGGCGAAACCGTCGAAGATCGTCCAGTTGGCGGAGAGGCCGGCGAAGACCGAATTGACGCGATATTTTTGCGCCACGTTGATGGTGAAGCTCTGTTGATCCTGGCTTATGCCCATCACGAAGTTGAACTTGGGCCGCAGCCGCGTCTTCTGGTTGGCGAGGCTGAGGGCTCCGCTCTCCATCTGCTTGCGCATGTTGACGGCCTCGATCGCCGGCAGCTCCTTCTGGGAGAGGAACCCGGCCAGCAGGCTCTCGTAGGCCTCGGCTGAGTAGCTGAGTGCCGGAATGGAATCAGGAATCTCGCTGTCCGACAGCGGGGGGAGGCCGGATACACGGGCAAGGGAAAGCTTGGCCATCTCCAGGTCAAACTGCGCACGCTCGTAGATCAGCTGGGCCTGCTCGGCCGCCAGCCGCACCGGGAAAATCTGGAACTCCGAAATAACTTTCTGGGCCAGCCGAGTCTCTTCCTTGGCCAATTGGTTCTTGGTGAAAGCGGCATAGGCCGCTCCCCGTTTCACGATGAGCTTCTGCACGATCAGCCGCATGTAGTCGTTGCGTAGGTTCTGGGCGAGGGCCCGATAGCCATCCTGATATAGACCCTTGGCGATGCTGGCCTGAATCTCACTGATCTTGAGTGTGTTACGACGCTCTCCCCAATGGAAAACCGGCTGGGTGATGGAAAAGTTATAGGCCACCTTGGTGACTTCGAGCCGGCCGGTCATGTCGGCGCGGGTGTCGCGAGACTGCATGTAACTGGCGTAGCCACCCAAACCGGGCAGAAGGCCGGCCCGGGACTGGATCCGGTTGTTTTCGGCAATTTCCAAGTCCAGCGCCCGGTTCAGCATGGTGGGCGACTGCTGCACGGCCGCGGTCAGAACCGGCTCCAGTTGGGGGAGGACATCCTCGGCCAAAACGAGTCCATCCGCCGCCGTTCCCACCGTCAGGAACTTGCCGGTCAGCAACGTTAGCACGAGGGATAGTCTGGGGATTTTCATGTAAGTGGCAGAGTGGACAGGGCGCCGCAAAGCCTGTGCCTTGGCAATCAGGAAATTTATCCGCCGCACTCGTAAATCGATGGTGGATCGGGGCTGCCGGCCTGTCAGAAGATTTTCCGGGAGACCACTTCGGCTTAACTCCAAAAGTTTTCTTTTTCTCGCGCTCCCGCCCCCACCCTATAACTGGTTTCTGCAACCATCGATGCTTCGTCGCCTCCTGCCCTTCGCCACCGACCTCTGGACCCACCGTGAGCTGCTCTGGCAGTTCACGCTGCGGAACGTGGAGTTGCGCCACAAGGGCAGCCACCTGGGCCTGATCTGGTCGTTCCTCAACCCGCTGCTGATGCTGGGCCTCTACGTGCTGGTCTTCGGCTACATCTTCGGCGGCAGCTTCGGCGTGCTGCCCAATGAAACCCGCGTGGACTACGCCCTCGGCATCTTCCTCGGGCTGACGCTGTTTCATTTCGTGTCCGAAGTGCTGGGCCTCGCGCCGACCATCATCGTCGGCAACCCCAATTTCGTCAAAAAGGTGGTCTTCCCCTTGGAGATCCTGCCAGCTGCGAATGTCGGCGGAGCCGTCATCCACATGCTGATCAGCCTCAGCCTGGTCCTGCTCAGCATGCTTTTTCTCGGTTCGGGATTTTCACCGGGTGTCCTGTGGCTCCCTGTCATCATCCTGCCCCTCATCCTGCTGAGCCTCGGCGTGGCATGGCTGGTGTCGGCGCTGGGGGTGTTTTTCCGGGACATCAGCCAGGCCGTGCAGTTCGTCTCCATGGCCCTGCTGTGGGCGAGCGCGGTCTTCTTTACCGCCCAGAAATACCCGGCCGCCTGGGTTTACCTGCGCTTCAACCCGGTGCTGCTCGCCATCGACCTGGCACGGGACGCCGTGCTGTGGAACCGCCCGCTGCACCTGCATCACCTCGCCTACCTTTATGCCGTCAGCTTCGTCGCCTGCTATCTGGGCCACCTCGCCTTCCGGCGGATGAAACCGGCCTTTGCCGACGTGATCTAAGCCCCACATGTCAGCCGAAAACGCCATCACCGCACGCCAGTTGTCCAAGGCTTACCGCATCTGGACCGATCCGTCCCAACGCCTGGTGAGTCCGTTGCTAGCGGAATCAGGACGGTGGCTGCCGGGTGGGCTGGGCCGCGGCCTGCAACGGCGTGCCGCCGCCAGCTACCGGGATTTCTTCGCCCTGCAGGACGTTAGTTTCGAGGTGAAACGCGGCGAAGCCGTGGGCATCATCGGCCGCAACGGTGCGGGCAAGAGCACCTTGCTGCAGCTCATCGCGCGGACGCTGCAGCCCTCCGCCGGATCGATCGAGGTCAACGGCCGGGTCGCCGCGCTGCTCGAGCTGGGCGCCGGCTTCAACACCGACTTCACCGGACGCGAAAACGTCTTCCTGAGCGGCGCAGTCCTAGGCCTGAAACAAAAAGATATGGAGGCGCGCTTCGACGAGATCGCCGCGTTCGCCGACATCGGAGAATTCATCGACCAGCCGGTGAAGACCTATTCCAGCGGCATGATGATGCGCCTGGCCTTCGCCGTGAACACCTGCGTCGACCCGGACATCCTCATTGTGGACGAGGCCCTGAGCGTCGGCGACGCCCCGTTCCAAGCGAAATGTTTCCGCCGGCTGCACCAGCTCATTGACCGCGGGGTCAGCCTGCTTTTCGTTTCTCACGACATCGGGACCGTCCGCTCGGTTTGCCGCCGCGCCCTCTGGCTCAAAAACGGCCGGCCGGAAATGTGGGGCGAGGCCAAGGAAGTGGTGCGCGCCTACGACCGGTTCTGCTGGCAGGAACAAGGCACGGTGCTCGATCCTGCCGTGTCCGGCACGACGGAGCCGGCGCCCCCCTCCCTCCCGGCCTCCGCTGTGCCCGTGCAACCCAAGCTTCCGGCCGCGCAAGCCCCGCTGGTCCCGCCCGCTCAGTTATTCGCCCCCAATCCGCCCTTTCAAAAACTGGCCAATGACCGCGAGCGCTATGGCACCCGGCACATTGAAATCACCAACCTCGTCCTCCTGAATGCCGCCGGCGAACCAACCGCCGTCTTCGAATATGCCGAAGTCGCCACGATATGGCTGCTCATCGAAGTCCGGCAAAGCATGGGCAGCGAATGCATCATCTCCTTCCTGCTCCGGGACCTGAAAGGGAACGCTGTGATCGCGACCCAGGATGTGACCATTCGCCGCCGGCTGGATGGCCAGCCAGGACAGCGGTTTGCCGTGCATACTACCCTGCCCCTGCCCCTTCACCATCAGAAATACGTCCTGCACATCGCCGCCTTCGGCTTTAAAAACGGCTTGGTGCATACGGACGGACGCTACGATTTCGGGAACGCCGTGCTGTGGGACGTGATCGAGGAAGCGGTCTTCGTCGAAGTGCGGCCCTGCCCGATCATGGGCCTGTCCGGGCCGGTGCACTTGGACCGGCCGGTGGAAATCATTCCCGTTTCCGATGCCGCCGGGAAATCCTAGTGACCGGCATTGCGCCCGGAATGCCTGCCCGCCCGGCCAGAGATTAGTTATTGCAGGCACGCAACCGCCTCCAAAAACTAACTCCTTTCATGAATCATCCCATCTTCGCCGAATTTCCCGCCCGTGAAGTAGCCGTCCCGCCGGGGCACGTGACGGATTTCATCGGAACCTTGACGCGCGCTGCCCACATGCAGCGCAACCAGGCGGCTCCAGGTGGCAAACAGACCCCGGGCCTGCCCGCTATCGACGAAGAGTATTTCGAGTGGATCGACATCCTCGAGTCGGCGACCCGGGCCAAATCGACCTATACGATGCTCGAACTGGGCGCGGGGTATGGACGCTGGGCGTCGCGGGCCTATGCGGCGGCCCGGCGGCGAGGGCTGGCGAAGATCATGATCGGCCTGATCGAGGCGGAGCCCGCCCACGTGGCCTGGATTCCCGAACACATGGGCGACAACCAGGTTACCCCGAAGGATTTCAAGGTGCACGACCTGGCGTTGAGCAACCACGAAACCGCCGGCTGGTTTTACGTGGCGATGCCTCCCGGTTACGACAGCAACTCAGCCAAAGAATGGTATGGGCAGGCTCTCACCAACGATCCCCACCAGGTGCTGTGCCAATGGGAATTCGGCCGCCACGAAGGAGAGTCTAAGATCGCCGAACTCGAGGCACTGATCCCCGCGGAGCTCCGCCATTATTACCTGGGGCACACCTTTGCTCTCTTGCCGGGCGGGTGGATGGCGATGCGCGTCAAGCAGGCGCCGTTATCGTCCGTGCTGCGCAGCTACGAGTTCATCGACCTGGTGGACGCCGACATCCAAGGAGAGGAGTTGAACGCCTTCCCCGAGGCGATCAACGAGATGAATTCAAGGGTGGCGCGGGTGCACATCGGCACCCATAGCGAGCAATGTGAAGCCCGCCTACGGGAGGTTTTTTCCGCCGCGGGGTGGAAGCCCGTGTGGGATTTCAGCTGCCTCAAGACCCACTCGACCCCGTTTGGCAGCGTGTATTTCAACGATGGGGTGCAAACGTGGATCAACCCGCGTTTCGACCGTTGATCCCAAATTTCACCGCCGCCAGCCAGGCTCCCTCTCGTGAAAAAAAAACCTTCCCGACGGACCCTTGATTTCATCCGGATCGCGACCGTCGCCCCCGAATTGCGCGTGGCGGATGTCGCCTTCAACGCCGGCACCATCCGCGCCGCCTTGCAGGCCGCCGCCCGGCAGGGTGCCGCCCTCGTCCTGTTTCCCGAGCTGAGCCTCACTGGTTACACCTGCGGCGACCTGTTCGCGCAGTCCCTGCTGCACACCCAGGCGCGCGCCGCTTTGCTGGAGCTGGCCGCCGCGACCAAGGCAACCGGCATTCATGCGGTGGTGGGCCTGCCCCTCGCTGTCCATGGCCGGCTCTACAACTGCGCCGCGGTGCTCGGCGGCGGCCGTGTGCTGGGCCTCGTGCCCAAACAGTTCCTCCCCACCACTGGCGAATACTACGAGGAACGCTGGTTCACCTCGGCCGCCAACGTCAGCCCCATCGACGTTGATCTCGGAGCCTGCACGGCACCGCTCGCCACCAACCTGCTCTTTGCTGACGAGCAGACCGGCTGCACCTTCGGCGTTGAGATCTGCGAGGATCTCTGGGCCGTCCATCCGCCCAGTGGCGACCTCTGCCTGGCCGGGGCCAACCTCATCCTCAATCCCTCCGCCAGCAACGAACTGCTCGGCAAGGCGGCCTACCGACGCGACCTCGTGCGCCAGCAGTCGGCCCGCTGCCTGACCGCCTACGCCTACGCGTCCGCCGGCCCGGGCGAATCCTCGACCGACGTCGTCTTCTCCGGCCATTGCCTCGTAGCCGAGAACGGCGGCCTGCTGGCCGAGTCGGAGCGCTTCAAGTTCGACACCCAGATCGTCTGCGCCGACCTCGACCTCGGCCGCCTGCAGCACGAGCGGCTGTGTAACAGCAGCTTCTCCGCCGGCGTGGCCACCCGCGAGTTCCGCCGCATCGCCGTTACGCTGACCGCCAAGGCGGCGGTGCCGCTAGGCACCCTGCGCCCCAATCCCGCGCTGCCTTTCGTGCCCTCCGACCCACGGGTCCGCGCCGAGACCTGCCGCGAGATCTTCGCGATTCAGTCCACCGGCCTCGCCAAGCGCCTCAAGCACACCGGCACCAAGACCGTCGTCATCGGCATCTCCGGCGGCCTCGACTCGACGCTTGCCCTGCTCGTGGCCGCGCATGCCTTCGACCTGCTCGGACTGGACCGCAAGGGGATCCTCGCCCCCACCCTGCCAGGGTTCGGCACGACGAAGCGCACCCGCGGCAACGCCGAGAAGCTCGTCGAGGAAATCGGCGCCACCCTGCGCGTGATCCCCATCCACGACGCCATCAAGCAGCACTTCCGCGATATCGGCCACGACGAGCGCGTGCACGACGTCACCTACGAGAACGCCCAGGCCCGCGAGCGCACCCAGATCCTCATGGACCTCGCCAACAAGGCCGGCGGTTTCGTTGTCGGCACCGGCGACCTCTCCGAGGCCGCCCTCGGCTGGTGCACCTTCAACGGTGACCACATGTCGATGTATCACGTCAACGCCGGCATCCCCAAGACGCTGGTCCGCTACCTCATCGACTGGTGCGCCGACGCCGAGTTCTCGGGCGCCACCACCCAGGTGCTGCACGACATCGCCGCAACGCCCATCAGCCCTGAACTGCTGCCCACCACCGAGGACGGCAAACAGCACCAGCAAACCGAAGACGTCGTCGGCCCCTACGAGCTGCATGATTATTTCCTCTACCATATCGTGCGCCACGGCGCGCCACCGGCCAAGGTGCTTTACCTGGCGGAGCCGGCGTTCGCCGGCAAATACCCGCGGGCTGTGATCCTGCGCTGGCTCGAGGTTTTCATCCGCCGTTTCTTCAGCCAGCAGTTCAAGCGCTCCGCCATGCCGGACGGCCCGAAGGTCGGCTCAGTGGCGCTCTCGCCCCGCGGCGACTGGCGCATGCCCAGCGACGCCTCCGCCGCCGGCTGGCTGGCTGAGATCGCCACCCTGCGCGGCCCGGCTCCCCGCGCAAAGCGCCGTTGACTTGCCCGGGAACCTTTCGCACCTGTTACGACCCTATTTTCCCATCTCATGAAGGATAATCTCATCGTTGTCTGTGGTGCCGGTGGCTTCATCGGCGGACACCTGGTCGCCGACCTGCTCAAACAGGGCCACAAGCGCATCCGCGCCGTGGACCTCAAGCCCCTTGATCGCTGGTATCAGCGCTTCGACGGCGTCGAGAACCTCTCCCTCGACCTGCAGGAGTTGCCTGCCTGCCGCACCACCACGAAGGACGCCTTCTGGGTTTACAATCTCGCGGCCGACATGGGCGGCATGGGTTTCATCGAGAAAAACAAGGCCCTGTGCATGCTCACGGTGCTCATCAACACCCACCTCCTGAAGGCCGCCCGCGAGAACGGCGTGCAGCGCCTCTTCTACGCCTCCTCCGCCTGCGTCTACGCCCACGACAAGCAGACCAACCCCAACGTCACCGGCCTGGTCGAGGCCGACGCCTACCCCGCCATGCCCGAAGACGGCTACGGCTGGGAGAAACTCTTCAGCGAGCGCATGTGCCGCCACTTCACCGAGGATTTCGGCCTCATCACCCGCGTGGCCCGCTACCACAACGTCTACGGCCCGCACGGCACCTTCGACGGCGGCCGCGAGAAGGCCCCCGCCGCGGTCTGCCGCAAGGTCATCACCGCGCTGATGAGCGGCAAGCATGAGATCGAGATCTGGGGCGACGGCCACCAGACCCGCAGTTTCATGTATATCGACGACTGCCTCCACGGCACGCAGGCCATCATGCGCAGCGAGAACATCACCTTCCCGATCAACCTCGGCAGCGAGGAGAAGGTCTCTATCAACCAGCTCGTCGACCTCGTTGAGTCCATCGCCGGCACCAAGCTGAAACGGAACTACAATCTCTCCGCCCCCAAGGGCGTCAACGGCCGTAACTCCGAGAACACCCTCATTCGCAAGTCTCTCGGCTGGGAGCCCTCCATCCCGCTGCGCACCGGCATGGAGAAGACCTACGCGTGGATCCACGACCAGATCAAGAGCGGCAAGTCCAAGGACTCCGTCGTTAACATCAGCTAACATGACAACACCCGCGTCCCTTGACAGTGTCCGCGACTATTGGAACCGCCGCCCGTGCAACCTGCGCCACGGCACCGCGGAGGTAGGCACGCGCGAGTATTTCGACCAAGTCGAGGCTAGAAAATACATGGTCGAGCCCCATATTCCGGCATTCTCGGAGTTCGAGAAATGGAAGGGAAAAAAGGTGCTCGAGATCGGCTGCGGCCTGGGCACCGCCGCGGTGTCCTTTGCCCGGGCCGGCGCGGATTACACCGCCGTCGAGCTTTCCGACGAATCACTCAAGCTCGCACGCCAGCGCTTCGGGGTCTACGGCCTGAAAGGTCGTTTTTATTCCGGCAACGCCGAGGAACTGGCCAAGGTCGTCCCGGTGGAAACCTACGACCTCGTCTATTCGTTCGGCGTCATCCACCACGCGCCCCACCCCGAAAGGATCGTCTCGGAGGTGCGCAAATACATGGGCCCGCAATCCGAATTCCGGCTCATGCTTTACGCCAAGAATTCCTGGAAAAACATCCTCATCGAATCCGGCTTCGACCAGCCCGAGGCCCAGTCGGGCTGCCCCATCGCCTTCACGTATACCCATGACGAGGTGCGCTCGCTCATGCAGGGTTACGAAGTCACCGACATCCGTCAGGAACACATTTTCCCCTACGTGGTGGAGAAATACGTGAAGTATGAATACGAGCTCCAGCCCTGGTTCAAGGCCATGCCCAAAGAGATGTTCCGGGCGCTTGAGCGATCGCTCGGCTGGCACACCCTGATCACCGCCAAACTAAAAGCCTGATTTCCCATGGTTCAGAACGTTTCCGTCATCGGTCTCGGCAAGCTCGGCGGCAGCATGGCCGCCGGCATGGCCTCACGCGGCCTCAATGTCATCGGCGTGGACGTCAACCGGCACGCGGTTGATGCCGTGAACGCGGGCAAGGCGCCCGTGCAGGAAACCGGTCTGGGCGAGATGATTGCCGCGAACAAGGAGCGGATCCGCGCCACCATGAGCGCCGAGGAGGCAGTTCTCGGTTCTGACATCAGCTTCGTCATCGTGCCCACCCCGAGCGACGAGCGCGGCGCCTTCACGCTGCAGTATGCGAAATTTGCCTTCAAGTCGCTCGGCCAGGCGTTGAAGAAGAAAAACGGCTACCACGTCATCGTGCTCACGAGCACAGTCCTGCCGGGCGCCACCCGCCACGGCCTGCTGCCCATCCTCGAGCAGGAGTCCGGCAAGAAATGCGGCCCGGATTTCGGCCTGTGCTACAACCCCGAGTTCATCGCCCTCGGCAGCGTCATCCGCGACTTCCTAAACCCCGATTTCTACCTGCTCGGTGAGTCAGATCCGCGCGCCGGCGACCTGCTGGAGCAGGTGCACCACCGCGTCTCGCAGAACAACGCCCCGGTCAAGCGCATGAGTCTCGAGAACGCCGAACTCGCGAAGATCGCCGTCAACAGCTACGTGACGATGAAGATTTCCTTCGCCAACATGCTCGCCGATTTTTGCGAGCACCTGCCAGGCGGCGACGTGGACGTGGTCTCCGACGCGCTCGGCATGGACAAGCGCATCGGCCGCAAATATCTCACCGGCGGCTTCGGCTTCGGCGGCCCCTGCTTTCCACGGGACAACGTCGCCCTCAACTTCATGGGAAAACAACTCGGGGTCGACAGCAGCCTGCTCAAGACCAACGACGATTACAACCGCGGCCTTTCGAAACGTTACGTGGAGAAACTGCAGCCGCACCTGCCCAAGGGAGCGAACGTTGCCGTGCTGGGCCTGGCCTACAAGCCGCTGTCCCATGTCATTGACGAGTCTCCCGGCATCTACCTGTGCCGCGCCCTCTCCGAGGCGGGCTACCGTGTCATCGGCCATGACAACCTGGCCGCTTCCAACGCGGAAGTGGCCCTTAAGCTGACCGCGCTGGTTACGGACTCTCTCGATGAAGCCCTGAAGGATGCTGACGTCGTGCTTGTTGCCACGACCGACAAGAGCTACACTTCCCTGACAGCCGACCAGCTGCTGCGCGGCAAGAAGTCTATCACCGTGGTCGATTTCTGGCGCTCTCTAAAGCACCTCGCCGACGATCCCAGCGTCCGCTACGTGCCCGTCGGTCTGTGCCGCGACACCGAGGCGGGGGTGGCCGAGCTCAAACCGCTTTGGTCGGCCTAATTGGCGCGCCCGATCCCGGTGCGGGATTAGCTGGCCGCCTGCGCCGGCTACGCTATTCCGTCATTCCAAGAATATGACGCCATCCCGCTCAGCAGTTGCTTCGCCCGCAGGATTTTGCTGCTTCGCGTTACTGGCGGCCTTTGGAGTGGGCGTTTGCGGACTTTACCCCCACTTGCGCTGGAGCTTGGAGCTGAAACAGGCTGTATGGTTCTACAGTTCCTACGACGAGGGTTACTATGGCTGGCTTTCCTTCAACGAGTTTAGTTTCAATCGCGGACTTTCCGATCTGGTCATGCACGGCCTTTATCTGGCGGCCGGATCCAACACGCAGCTGGCTATGATTCTGGCGGATTTCATCCTGCCCTTGGGGGCCACGCTCGCAGCCTGCTACCTTGTAAGGCCCCTGTTCTCGCATGCAATCGGGATGGTCGCTGGGGCACTGTTCGTCTTGATGTCCGCTGAGTGCCTGGCCCTGCGCAGCACCTCTGTCCCTTATTCCTTTCTATCGGGATGGCTGCAGGAGCAAAGCGTATCCCTGCTCGGCCGCGCGGCAGACATCGTGCAGCTGGGTAGTCAAACCTCCACTTTCTGGCTCTTTCGCACGCCAGAGCCACAGGTTTCGTGGATCATCATGTTCACGGTGCTCGGCTTCGCCCTGCGCTTAGTGCTCACAGTGCCCGATTGCCAGCCGCCCTGGGGCCCGCTCGTTGTCGGCAGCCTGCTCGCTGGCACTGGCTACTTATTTTGCGCCCTTCCGGTCAGCGGGGTCCTTTTGCTCTTCTCCGCCCTGGCGATCTGGTCTTCTCGCCGCAAGTCCCTCGTGATGGGCACCGGCGGGTTCCTTTGCTTCAGCACTTGCATCGGTTTGTCGCTTTATGCTGCGGGACAGTTCGGCGGAGAATCCTTGGTCTTCGCCTCCCGCCGTCCGGTCTTGATGCTAAGCGCCCTCCTGGGCCTGCTGGCTGCGGGCATAGTGGTAATGCGCCGCAAATCTGAACGGTTGCAACCAGCCGATTTATTTGCCCTCGCGCTGGGACTTACGCCACTTTGCATGGCCAACCAACAGCTTCTGACCGGGCGGATGATCTACCTGATGAATTTTGAGAATTTCGGACTGGCGCAGACGAGCGCCTTTGCGCTCCTGGTCGCCGCTTTCAGGCGCACCTCACTTTCCTCGGTCGCCACCGACGGCGGCTGGCCCCGGACAAGCGGCGCCATTCTCGTCAGCCTGCTGCTGGGAGGGATCATGCTGCGCAGCCAGGTGCTCAGCTACGCCAACTATTTGCCCGAAAATCGCTTAGCCCGATCATATGAGCTGGCGCTGAAGTCCCTGCCGGACATGGGCGATTTCGTCGTCTGCGATGATTTCTTCCAGACAGACACTCTGGCCGTCCGACTGGGGCGCCGACCCAATTATTTGATCGCACGCGACATGACGTTCAAGAGGCCGATTGCTCGGCTCAAGAGCCCGCAGGAGTTGCCGGCTCACAGCACGCAAACAAGGCAGGCGTTCTACCATCACTTAGCACTAACAGGAGTTACCCCCGATACGTTGTCCAAGCGGCTCGCCGCGATCACCGACCCGGACAACCCCAGCTGGCAGGATCGTTTCATGTTGGGCGGTTTTCTCTACAATCATGCGGATTTCTGGGCTCCGCTCACTCACGGGCGCGACACCAAACTGGCGTGGATCAAAACCCAGCAACCCATGATCGTGGACGAATTTGCCCAGTTCATTCGCGATGGAAACACCGGTCGCAGCCCGGTGATTTTCATCATGCGACAAGATCAGCCCACTCCGGCCTTCCTCACGGGACACCAGGCGCATCCGTTGATCATCCCCACCTCCCTGCCCGTCGCTCTGAAGGCATACAGCATCAACCCGGCAAACACGGCCAACTGAAGACATTTCCGACTGCCCGATGGCCCCAACTTCCTGCATGTCGGTTGCGGGCCGACTGACACTCTGATCCGCCCACAGTCCAGTGCGTGCAACTGATCCCGACTGAACCTAAATTCCGCAGTTGAGGGTCGGATTTTCGGATAAGGTCGGGGCTTTTACGCGGGGAGTGGCGGGACCGTTTTCAACTGCGGCGCAGTTGTTTTGATCCAGTCGTGGAGTCGCAGGTAGCCGTCTTTGAGTTGCTCGGCCCAGCCGCCGCGCACGGAGATCTGCACCTCCTTCTGGCGGCCGGACTGGACCAGGCGGGCGGCGATGAGCAGGAACCACCGGCGGCCGCGTTTGGCCTCGGTGTGTTGGTGTGGCACGATGAAGCGCACGAACAGCACCCAGAGATTATAGACCAGGAGCAGCAACCGGGCGGCCAGCTCGGTGGTGGCGCGTTTTTTCGCGCAAAAACCGCTGAACCCCCACTGGTTCTTCAGTTCGTCGAAGACGTTTTCGGTGTCGGCCCGGTCCCGGTAGAGCTGCTGGATCTGCCAGGGGTTGTAGTCCGCCCCGAGGTTGGTGACGTAGACCGCGAACTCGTGCTTGGTCTGGTCCCAAAACTCCCCGCACTCCGGCCCGGGCATCTCGCCTTGCAGACAGCGGGCGAAGACGACCCGGCGCGGGCCGGCCCAGCCGTGGAGCTGGAGCGTGCCGTCGGCGACCTGCCAGGCACCCCGTTGCGCCGGTCCCTGCCAGCGCGCCACCGGCACCGCGTGCAGGGCGGCGCGCACCCCGCGCGTCAGCTTCAGTTTGAACAGATACTTGGGCCTTCCGGCCTGCGCCTCGTGCCAGGCCATGATCCCGTCGTGCCCCAAGCCGAGATCCCCGCGATTGAGCCAGACCCGGTGCCCACCGAGCCAGCGCTGCGCGTCCTCCATCGCCTGTTGCCACTGCGTCGCCGTGACCGTGTCGCCCGAGCGGAACCGGTAGGCCGGACACAACCGCGTGCGCGCCACCACCGCCAACAGCGGATGGAAACTGCGCCGACCCGGTTTGGTCGGATTGTAGCCCAGGGCCGCGCCCTCCTGGTGCCCATACTTCGGCTGCACCGTCGAGTCCCAGTCCAGGATCGTCTGCCCCGGCAACGCCCCCCACAGCGGCCGGGCCTGCTGGGCGATCCACTCGGCCCCCAGCGCCGGATCGACCGAGGCGAAGAACCGTCGCACCGTGTCGTCGCCCACCACCGCCTCCATCCCGAACAACTCCGGAATGGTCGGATCCTCCCGCAACCGCTCGATGTGCGAGAACCGCCGCCCGTCGGTCAGCGCCGTCAGCATGAACGACTGGATCACGTCGTAGACCGGCGCCGCGTTCGGGCTGGTGCGCCGCACCGGGCAGGCCTCCGCCAACCCCTCGGCGATGCCCAAATGCTTGGTGAAGGCCGCCCACGGCACCAGCCCCCCATAGGGCGTCAAGGCGTCGTCCGTCACCGCCAAGCGCACCCGCCCACCCGCCGTCGGGAACGTGAATTGCCCTTCACCCACCGGGTGAACCGCCGCCACCTTATGGTTTGTTTCCATGCCCCAACACCTCAACGGCTTCCTCCCTCCTCGTCACACCTCAACTGCGGATTTTAGGCTGAATCAGGCACGCCGCAGCCCCCAGCCCAAGGCGGTCCAACCTGCCACTGAAAGCGCGCAAGCCTCAAGCAATCCTCAACGACATGGTGCGAAACGGATGCACCGTTATCGTATGCCTTCGGTTCTGACGAAACGCTTTCCTCCTGGAGACTCGTCCGCAACTGCCTCCATGATGATGAAGGAATAAGGCAATCGTATGCCTTCGGTTAGAATCCGGGTTTGAACCCGCGCGAAACCGGACTCAAGAAGTTGTCGATAGCCGGCCTCATCCCGCACAAAACGACCGCGATCATGCTGCACAAAAAACCTAGCTAGTCGCGATTGCTTGGGTGTCAGCACCCCGTCCAATGTAATGAACCGTCCTCCCGGTCTGAGCGCCGCTGCGGCGATCTGCACCACTCGCTCGACCCCGGCATTGTCAAGATGGTGCAGCAACCCGTTGGCCATCACCACATCGAAACGGCCAAACGTGCCCACCTGAGTTTCTGCCACCGTTGCACGGATGAATTCGCCACGCGAACCATATCGACGACGCGCCACCGCCAGATAATCTTCGTTCAAATCGAAACCCACATAGGTTATGCCCGCAGGCAGCAATTCCAGAATATCTGCCGTTCCGCATCCTATATCCAGCACCCGGGCCGCGGTGCCGGGCCGGATCCAGTCTCGCACATAAGCCCGGAAAAAATCCTTCGCTCCCACCAATCGCCGGAATCCCGCGTAAACTCCCGCATGTTCCAACCGCAGCCAGATTATGCGCCAGATCCGATTGTCTTGTCCAGACGGTCCACTCATGCGCTGGATTGGGGCGAGGCGGCAAAACGCTCATCCACAAGATAAAGTGGCCGGCCTTTCCCTTGTTCATAAATACGACCGACGTATTCGCCGATCAAACCCAGGAACACGGCGTTGAGACCGATCATGAACAGGACGAGCAGGCAGAGAGTCATGACACCGGGGGCGGGCAGCTTCACCCACGCCGGTTGTCCAAGATAGAGCGCGAGGTAGAGACCTCCCAGGCCGACCGCTCCCGCCGTCACGAGCAGCCCGAAGTAGGTCATCAGCCGCAGCGGCTTGCTCGAAAAACAGATGACGGCATGGACGGCCATCCGGATGGAATCGATTACGCCCCAGTTGGACTGGCCATACTGCCGGGGCGCCCGGTCATACCCGAAGAAGACCTGCTTGAAGCCGATCCAATGCACCAGCCCGCGCAGGTAACGGTCGTTCTCGCGAAACTGCCGGAGGGCATCTACGGCCTTGCGGTCGAGCAGGCGAAAATCCGTCGCATGGGGCGGTATTTTCACGTCCGTCAGCCAGTGAATAAGCCGGTAGGCAATGACCGCCCCGAGGCTCTTCAGCCAGGTGTGATCGCTGCGCTTGCGCAGGACGCCGGTCACCACCTCCGCTCCTTTCTCCCATTCCCCGACCATCTCCGGGATCAGCTCCGGCGGTTCCTGTCCGTCGCCCACCACCACGATCACCGCCTCGCCGCGAGCGTCGTCGTAGCCGCAGGTCAGCGAGGCATGGTAGCCGAAATTCCGTGAATAACGCACATAGCGGAAGCGCGGATCCCGCTGGCAGATCTCCAGCGCGACTTCCCGGGTGCGGTCGGTGCTGCGATTGTCCAACAGGATGGCCTCAAACTCGTATCTTGGGAGGCCGGCCATCACGGCAGCCAGCCGCAGGTGCAAACCCGGCAGATTGCCCGCCTCGTTGTAGGCGGGGATCAGGATGGAGATAAGCCGGCGGTCGTCCATAGAGTTTAGCTGGAGCCGGATGGTGAAGGCCGGGCCCGGGCCCACGCAATCACCGACACGCCCCACGGCCAGCGCTGCCGGGCCGCCCCTGCCGCCTCGCTGCCCAGCAGGAATGTGAACAACGCATTGATCCATCCGGGGGGCACGGCCAGGCCCGGCACCTTTTTACCCGGCCGTCGGTTCAGCCCTTTGGCAATGATCGCCAGCGGGAAGAGCCAGAAATTGAAATAGCCCGCCCGAACCTCGGCAAAGCCCGCTTGGGTAAGCACCGCCATCAATCGCGCCCGGGTATACCGGCGGAAATGGCGGCTGCCGTCATCATGGGCGCTCCACAGCCATTGGAATGCAGGGACGGTAATGAGCACCCAGCCACCCGGCCCGATCCGGGCGCGCACCCGTTGCAGCGCGGCCAGATCATCGGAGGTATGCTCGAGCACATCAAGCATCGTGACCAAATCAAACTGTTCGTCCCCGAAGGGAAGCTCCTGTGGCAGCTCACCGCCCGCCACCACCCGGAACCCGCGGCCCACCGCCAGCGCACGCACGCGATCATCGAGTTCGCAGGCCGAAACATCGCCAAATCCGGCCAGCATGGCCAGATTGCCGCCGGGGCCGCAGCCAATGTCGAAAATCCGCGCCCGGGTGGCTAGCGACAGCGTGGCGATGATCCGGGCAATCACCTGCCGGCGGCCGACAAACCACCAGTGTTTCTCCTCGGCGGCCGCGAGGGCGTCCAGGTGCTCGGGAATCATCGCCGCAGGAGTTCGGCCAGCAGGTCGCAAACGCGGGTCACCTTGGCTTCCGTGAGGTGGAACCCAGAAGGCAGGTTGAGGCTGCGCGGCGACACGTCGTAGCTGACCGGATTCCGGCCGCGGGCCATCCCGGCCGACGGGAAAGCGGCGAAGGCCGGTAGGGAGCTAAGCGGATAAAACAACGGCCGGACGATCACTTCGTGCCGACGGAAAAAATCAATCGCGTCCTCCTTGCTCAATCCAAGCGCGGCGGGCCAGACGATGTTGGTCATCCAGTGACTGTGCTGCACCCCGGGCGTCTCCTGGTTGAACCGCAGCCCCGGCATCTTCGCCAGCCGCGCCCGATACCAATCGTGATGCTGGCGCTTGGCCACGATCAGCTCCGGCAGGCGCTCAAGCTGCGCGAGCCCAAGCGCCGCCTGCAAGGCGCTCATCTTCATCTTGAAACCCACCTCGCGATTGAAGAGCGAGCGGTCGGTCGGTTTCCGGCCCTGGTCCGACAGGAACACCGCCCGCTCATAAAATTCCGTGTCGTCCGTCACCAGAATCCCGCCCTCCCCCGTCGTCAGCGTCTTCGAGCCATGAAAGCTGAACACGGACGCGCGGCCGAAATTTCCCGCCGGCCGCCCGAGATAGGTCGCGCCTACCGCTTGGGCGGAATCCTCCAGCACGCTGATGCCATGCTCCGCCGCGATGGCGTCGATTTTATCCAGCCGTGGAAACGTGCCGTAAAGGTCCACGGGAATGACGGCCTTGGTCCGCGGCGTGATAGCCCGCCGGAAGGATTCCTCGTCCATGCACCAGTTGACCGGATCAACATCCACAAAGACGGGGGTGGCCCCGAGGTGCACGGCCGGGGCCACTGTCGCGATCCAGGTCAGTTCCGGAACGATCACTTCGTCGCCCGGCCCGATACCCATGGCTTTCAACGCCAGCTGGATCGCGCTCGAGCAGGAGGAGGTCGCGATGGCGTGCTTGCGGCCGGTCTGCTGCGCGAAGGCCGCCTCGAAGCGGCTGATGAAATCGTTGGCCTTGCCAAACCAGTTCGTGCGCGTGGCCTCGGCCACATAATCCAGCTCGCGCTGCGTGATCCACGGCCCGGTCACCTCGATGCGTTCGTTTGCGTTGTTGGTGTTCAATTGCCCTCCCCGCACCTGAGACGCGCCTCCACCTGGTCGATCTGTGCTTCTAGGCCGTCGATCCAGTCGGCAAAACCGCACTCTGCGGCCCGGCGGCGGATTTCCGGCGCCTGGAGCAGCCGGTAGAGGGGCTGCTGGCGCATCGGAATGTAACTGTGCAGGAAAAGCTCATAGCTGCGCAAGATGCCCCGCAGGTAACCGACCACTACCTTGATAAAATAGGGCAGCACCGGCAAATCAACCTCCTCCTCCAGGCTGCCGAGCGGGTGGAACCAGGCGGGCTCGGGCGCATTGTAGGTATCCGAGTGTAGCTTAACCGCCCGGTGATAGAACCAGACGGAGGTCGGCAGATCCTCCGGCAGCCCGGCTACGCCCGCCAGTCGAAGGATTTTTTTCTCGATCGGGCCGATGACGTCAAAATTTGTGTGGCCGGTGGTGTTCCAATAACGGCCGTAACGCGCCAGTTCCTGCCCCATGCCAGACTGCGCCAGCCAGCCGGCGGCCAGCTTGTCGAAATTTTCCGCCGCCACGAACATCGGCAGCGTCCCGTAGATCCGCCGCAAGGCCGCGGCGTCCTGCAACAGGTGATCCATCAGCGCGGCGTTGAAGCGCAAGGTGCCGGCCTGGGCTGCGGACACCGTCGTCTTCCGACCAAGCCAGCCCGCAAGTTCCCGCACAACGGCCGCCGGAGCCGCGGCGTAATCCTCAAGACGGACCAGGCGCACGCGCTGGTTCCGTCGCGCGCAGTCCGCCAACCAGAGCCGGTTAACGAACCAAAACTCGGCCGCCTGCACGCAATCGAAGGTCATCCGCTGGCTGATGAAAGCCAACCAGATGAAGATGTCACCCGTGACATCGATGATCCGCACTCCTTCGTCCGCCAAGATGTCGTCACCATGGTTGAGCAGGAAGTTCCCGCCCGTGATAGCAACAGCTTCGCCGGCCGCCAGCGGTTGTCCGGCCGAGGCGAAATAGGCCTCCGAATAAATTCGCACACAGTCAAGAAATCCGCGGGCCGGCCCCAGCCGGGCGACAAACTCGCGCGCATGAGCCGTCCGGTCGTAAGCGGCGCGCTCCGTGGAGCTCATGAGCTTCGTCAGACCCATCCAGATGCGGCCGTTCCGCATGATCTGTTCCTGGTTAAGCGAGGCAAAGACGGCTTCGGGCGTGGCTCCGGCGTAATTGTGCGGCCGGTAAAGTGCTGCCCCGATCTGGATGAAATTCTGTCCGGGCAGCACACGCACCCCATCCACGCAGGTGAACGCACCGGCCAGGATTTCCGAGCCGGTCAGGCCGTGGGTGTTGAACAGGATGAGTTCGCGTCGCACGGCGTTAATTGTGCGGGCCCACGACGGGGCATTTCAATCCCAACCTGCGCACCGCGGCTGCAATCTCACAGCGGTAACGGGGGTTGGTTACAACGACCTGAGTGATGCCGCGCGCCGGTAGCGCAGCCGGCGCGATCACCTCATGTCCGGACAATGGCAGATAACGGCCCTGCTTGGCTGGGTTTGTATCGACCAGGCAATCGATCCAACGGCACCGCGGATCGAAAAGCGTAGCAAAGGTCAGCCCCTTGGCCGCAGCGCCCCAGAGCGCCGTGCGCCCCCGGCCGCGGCGCAGCACCCGCTTCCAGCGCGCGAACAGCCGCTTTTCACCCTGCGCATACCGTTTGACCAGTGCCGGGATCGCGGCCTCGGTCCGCGAAGACGCCGGCTCGCCAGGGCATTCCGCCTCGATCCAGAGGTAGGCGCCGCCGAAATCATTCCACGTTCGCACCGGACGGAACCCGGCTTCCGCGAAGGCCCGTTTGAAGGTCGCCGCACTGAACAGCACGCAGTGCTCGTAGAAAAAATCCCACACCGTCCGGTGATGCAGGATCCACCTGAGACAGGAGGTTTCGAAAAAAACTCGGGTGCGACGCCTCCCCAACGAGACCCGCAAGGCCCGCAAGAAAGCCACCGGGTCCGCGACATGCTCTATCACCTGCCGGCAGATCACGATGTCGGCCGGAGGCAGTTTTTCATCCGGGGCAAACGCGCGGCGTTCCAGCCGCAACCGGCCGCCGGCAGGACGCGCAGGACCGCGATACGCCGGGTCCAGCCCATGGCCGCTCACCCGCGGCGCAACCGCCACGATTTCCCTCAGCAACCAGCCGTCCCCGCAGCCAATCTCAAGCACGCGTGCCGGCAGCTTGCCGGCGGCGGATACGAACCGGCGGACGAGACCGGCTTGGTAGCGGCGAAACGCTGGCGAGGCCGTCTGCGCGTTAACGTAACCGGGTCCGTAGGACACCAGTGCTGGGTCGAAGGCGCGATTCCAGACAAACCCGCAGGCCGCGCAAAGCGCCATCTCCATGCGGCCGGCAGGTCGGGCGCGAGCCTCGTCCCGTGTCAGCCACAGCACATTCTGGCAAACTGGCGTAGCGGATCGGCGCAGGAAAATTCTCGATTGCGAGCCGGAGCAGAGCGGACAGTGGCGACCCTGACTGATTGTTGGCATTAAAGCCATGCAAGTGCCTTTTACCCAATGCGACAACCATTTCCTAGCCAGGCGATGCTAGACTTTACAACCGGCCGGCGGCATGAGCATCTTTGTCCGGTTACATGGCTTCCCCTACTTCCTCCCGTCCTTATCTCTCCGTCGTCGCCGCATCGCGCAATGATGACCATGGCGGGGACCCGCTGATCCGGACCCAGATCTTCATCAGCACCTTCGCCCGCCAGTGTGAGAAATACCGGCTTCCGGCCGAGTTGATCCTGGTGGATTGGAACCCGGTCGAAGGCCGGCCCGGCCTGGCCGGGGTGCTGCAGCTGCCCGCGGAGTCTTCCTACTGCCAGGCCCGGGTCATCACCGTGCCGGCCGTGCTGCACCGCCGCTTCAAGTATTCCGAGAGCCTGGGGTTCTTCCAAATGATCGCCAAGAACGCTGGCATTCGACGGGCCCGCGGACAGTTCGTCGTCGCTACCAACATCGATATCATATTTTCCGACGAACTGGTGTGCTACCTAAGCCGGCAACAGCTAAACCCGGCCAAGATGCTCCGGGTGGACCGCTACGACATTCACAGCGGTCTGTCCGATAAACTCTCACTGGACGAAACCCTGGAATACGCCTGGGCCAACCCGGTCCGTAGTAACCGCCGGGCCGAGCCCAAGGAGCTCGTGCAACACCTCTACGGTGAAGAGCTCTTCAAGCGCCACTGCACCCCCGACCAGGCAACCTGCCCGACCACCGATGGCATCACCGTGGTGCAAGAAAATGAACTGTGGTCCGTGCGGCCCCGCCGCGACCTCGCCATCTCCCACCTCCACACCAACGCGTGCGGGGACTTCACCCTGCTGTCACGCGAAGGCTGGGCCGCGATTCATGGCTATGCCGAGTTCGAAGCGTTCTCCTTTAATATCGATAGCTTTGGCGTCGCGGCCGCACACTACGCGGGTTATGAGGAGGTCGCGCTGCTGCCGCCCTGCGTGTGTTTCCACATCGAGCACAGCGTCGGCTCCGGCTGGACGCCGGAGGGTGAGAAGAAACTTTTCGCCCGCCTGCAGGACAACAAAATCCTGAACCCTGGCTGGGAGGTTTTGGATCCCGTGGTGGAGGCAATGCGCCGGGGTGAAGTGACGGGCCCAGTGAATGGTTCGTCCTGGGGTTTGTCGGAATTTGAACTGCCCGAGGAGCCGCTGCTCCCCGGCCGCATTGCACCTTCAATCCCGCACCCGCGGACCTACGAGGTTCCGCGCGGCCTGTCGGTCAGCGCCCTGTTGCCGCAGTTCGACCTCGACCGCCTCACCGTCTGGCAGGAACGACTGAACACCCCCACCAAGAAAATCGAACGCCTCAACGAGCTGCTCCAGGCCTCGGACAAGGACCGCGCAGAACGCCTCAAGACCATCGCATTTTATCAGGACAAGCTGCAGACCGCCTACGCCGATCTCGATCGCAACGTCGCCTATCTCAAGACCCTCGAGGCCGAGATCGCCGCCCACGTCCGGGTCGCCGCCGAGCGCGACGCACAGCTCACCAGCCTCTCCGCCGAGGTGAGCCGGCTGACACTCGCCACGACGTCCCGGGGCGACGGCCTCCAGGTCATGCTGGAACCGCAAGGCTGCATGCTCGAACGCTACGGCCGCCACTTCCGCCGGCTGGTGGTCGCGAAATATCACCCGGACCTGCTCCCGCAGATCCTCTGGCTCGCGGCCCACGGCACCATCATCGAGGTTTTCGCGGCGCCGCCGGGTTTGGCCCAGAGTTTGGCCGACGCGCCGAAAAAACCCCGCATCCCGCGTGGCGCGGTTCACTTCTGGCAGGAAGACCTGTGGGCCTGGCTCGGCCAGCTCGACAGCCTCTTCAACGAGAAGGTCTACCTGCAGGCCAACCCCGATGTCGCCGACGCCGTCGCCAAGGGGTTGTTGCCGAGCGGCTGGGACCATTACCAGCTGTGGGGCGTGCGCGAACACCGCCTTACCGGCAACCCAACCTATGATACCGGCCTCGCCGAGGTGGATGCCGTGGCCTTCCACAGCTCGGACGCGCCCCACCTTCTTCCCTGCCTGATCGGTCGTCTGCAGCCGCATCACAAGCTGCTGATCGGCGGCCATGACCCGGCGCAGACCTGGCTGCCAGCCGACCCGGCCCAGACCACCCTCGCCCCCGGCCTGCTGCTTTGCCACCGGCCCCCGGCCCAGTGGATGGGACCTCATCAGCCGACCAACGAGCTGCGCATCAAGTGGCCGCTCCTGCGCGCCCAGGACACCTACCCCGCGGTTTCTGCGCAAAACGCGCCCTGGCCCGTCATCTCCGTGGTGACCGTCAGCTACAACCAGGCCGCCTATCTCGAGGAAACGATCCGCTCGGTGCTGGACCAGAACTATCCCAACCTGGAATACATCATCGTCGACGGCGGCTCCACGGACGGCTCGGTCGAGATCATCAAGAAATATGCCGATCAGCTCGCCTGGTGGGTCAGTGAAAAAGACGGCGGGCAGTCCGAGGCCCTGAACAAGGGCTTCCGGAAGGCCACCGGCCGCATCCTGACCTGGCTCAACAGCGACGACCGGCTCGCACCCGGCAGCCTCTTCACCGTGGGCCAGGCCTTCCTGCTGCACAACATTGACATGGTTGCCGGCCGCTGCGCCCGCGTGGCCGACCTGGAGCCCAGGCCCCATCATGTCCACCGCTCCTACCTTCCGCTCGGGCAGATCACCCCGCTCTCGCTGAACGACCTGCTCGACCTGGACAACTGCTGGCAGAGGGGATTCTTCTTCCACCAGCCGGAAGTGTTCTTCAGCCGGGAAATCTTCGACCGCGCAGGTGGCCGGCTGCGGGAGGATCTTTACTACAGCATGGACTACGACCTCTGGGTGCGCCTCGCCAAGGCCGGGGCCCGCATCTTCGCCCTGCCCGAGGTCCTCGCGATTTTCCGCGAGCACGAAAAGCAAAAGACCGGCGGCGCCAACCTGCCCTTCCTGCCCGAGCTCCGCGCCGTCAACCAAGCCCATCGCGCATCCCCTCCATCCGCGAAAACCGAGTGATGAAACCCATCCCCGACAAACGCCGCACGAGCGACCTGCCCCGGCGCGTCCTCTTCCTCAACGACGTGGGCTTTCAATACGGCGCGGGCGTCGCCCAGGCCCGGCAGGTCGAGGCCATGCTCGCCCTCGGCATCGAGGTCGGCGTGCTCGCCTGGGCCACCGGCAACGTGAGGCTTGAGGACGTCGGCACGCGGCCGATCGACCGCGACCTCTGGCTCGGCGTGCACGAGGTCAACGACCTGGAGGGCGGCAAGACGATGTCAGACGACACCGTCATCGCCGGACTGCTCATGGAGGTGGCACGCTTCAACCCCGCCATCGTCCTCGTCGGCAACCTGCACGCGGCGCGCTGGCCCTTCCAGCTGCTGCCGGCCCTGCGCGGTCTCGGCTGCCGCGTGATCACCTTCCTGCATGACGCTTATCTCTACACCGGCCGGTGCGCCTACCCGGGCGGCTGCCAGCTTTACCTGACCGGCTGCAACGACACCTGCCCGACCGCCGACCAGTATCCCCGGCTCGCACCGCCGCTGATCGCGGGCGCCTGGCAGCTCCGGCGGGAGATCTTCGGCGGCCCGCGCGGCATCGAGGTCGTGGCCAACAGCCATTGGAACAAGGGCATGTTCCGGACCGCGCTGCCCGTCAGCCCGCCGGTCGTGGCGATCCATCTCGGCGCCGATGAGTTTGTCTACCAGCCCGGCGACAAAGCCGCCGTCCGGTCGCGGCTCGGCCTGCCCGCCGGCAAGCCCGTCGTCCTCTGCGCCGCCGTGAATTTCCAGGAGCCCCGCAAGGGCTGCCGGGAACTGGCCGCGATCATCGCCGCCCTGCGGGATGAGGTCACTTTCGCCGCCTTCGGGCACAACGCCCACGAGATCCCCGGCCTGATCGGCCTGGGCTATCACCTCGCGGCGGCCAAGCTCGCGGAAATCTACCAGGCGGCCGATCTCTTCCTCGGCACGGCCACGGAGGAGGCCTTCGGCCAGACCCTGATGGAAGCCCAGCTCTGCGGCCTGCCCGTCGTGGCCTTCCACACCGGCGGCGTTGACGAGATCGTGCGCAACGAGATCACCGGCCGCCTCGTGCCCAACGGCGACACGGCCGAGGCGGTCAGCGCCATCCGGTCCCTGCTCGCGGACCGCCTGTTCCTGGCCAATGCCTCGTCGTGGGCCCGGCAGTATGCCGTCAGCCGTTTTTCCATGTGGGCGCATGAATTGCGCTGGCATCATTTTCTCATCGGACTGGTCAAGGCCGGCTCTGGGCTCAATCCCCCGCCCCTCGCCTACCCGGCGGACGGCTGTGAGGACAACGAACGCCATCGCCCCTCTTGGCCCTCCACCGAGCCATTCCTCAACGCAGAACACGCGGAGATCTACGAAAAAACCTCCCACGTGCCCGGGTGGCAGGCCCGCGGGGATACCTGCAAACTTTACGAGCTGGGTTACCACACCGGCGACGTGATCCTGGAGATCGGCACTTACGGCGGCCGCTCGGCCACGGTCGCGCTCCGCGGCGCCCTCGCCAATTCCACCCGCACCCTGCGGCCCCAGTTCTACGGCATCGATATCGACGCCGGCTCGATCGCCCGCACCCGCGGCACGCTCGCCGACCAAAAACTCAGCGACTACTGCCACCTGTTCCACGGCGTGCTGCAGGATTTCGTCCAACGCTGGCGCATCACTCCCACCATGGTCTTCCTTGATGGCGATCACACCTACGACGGCGTCGCCGCCGACCTGCGGACGCTCAGCCGCTACCTCAAGCCGGGCACGCCGGTGCTCGTGCATGATTTCCTAAATCCGGAAAATGAGACCGGCAATCTGGGCGTCCGGCGGGCCGCGGAGGAATGGGCCGACGCCGGCCACGGCCGGTTCATGGGTTGCTTCGGCTGCTGCGCCCTCTACGTAATCCTGAGCGGCGGACGCTAGCATGGCCCTTTACCTCGCGCACACCCTCGTCCTGCTTTTCGCCTCCTTCGGCGCGGCCCGGTCGCTGTTGCGCGGCGGGGTGGAGCGGCTGCTCGCCATGGGGCTCCTCGCGTGGGGCAACCTCGTCGTCACCAGCCTGCTGCTTTCCTGCCTGCACCATCTGGGCGACCCGGCCTGGTTCTTCCGCACCTCCCTCTGCCTCGCCGGCGCGACCTGGCTGGTGCTGCGCCGTTGCGCGCTGGAACCGGCCCCCGGTGAAACCGATGGCGACCGGCCCAGCCCGCTCCTGCTCGCCGCCTTCATCCTCACGCTGGCCCCGATCACCTACGCGAGCATCCGGATCGCCGCCACCTACCTGCCCAACAACTACGACTCGCTCGCCTACCACCTGCCCCGGGCGATGTTTTATCTCGGCCAAGACAACCTCGCGCATTTCGACACGGGCAACCCGCGGCAGATCTACTTCCCGTTCAACTACAACCTGCTGCAGCTCTTCAGCCTCATCTACAGCCCGCCGTTGCAGGTGGTGAACTTCCTCAATCTTGCGGCCTGGGCCGCGACGGGGCTGGCCGTCTACCGCTTGTGCCGGCTCTGTGCCTTCAACGCCAACGCCGCCCTCATCGCCACCTGGCTGGCGGTGACGGCGACCCAGGTGCTCGCCCAGGCCACGGCGACCACGAACGACCTGCCCACCGCCGCCGGCCTGCTGGCCGCGCTGGTGTTCGCCCTCCGGTGGCGGCAATCCCGGCAGACCCGTGATGCACTTCTCGCAGGCCTCGCGGCCGGACTGACGGCCGGCTCCAAGCTCACTGTGGTATTTTTCGGCCCGGCCGCCGCACTGATCGTGCTCGGCCTGGCCTGGCGGCACTGGCAGCGCGGCGAGACCCGCGTTTTCCTCGCCGGCATGCGGGTCTGGCTCGTTCCGGCGCTGCTGGCCGGCGCGCTCGCGGCCCCTTTTGCCGTCATCAATATCGCGGAAAAGGGCGAGTGGATCAACAAGACCTACGATTTCACGCTGAACCGGCCCTTCTCCTTCGCCAGCGCGCTGCAGACGGGCGCGGCCTACCTGGTGCAGCTCTTCCTCGAGCCGCTGCACCGCTTCACCTTCGACCTGCAGTTCACACACCAACTGAACACCTGGGGAGCGCGCACCATCTTCCCCCATTGGAACGAGGCCTATGCCTTTTCCCCGCTGTATCTTTTCCCCCCCGACTTGAATGAAGATCACGTCTGGTTCGGCTTCACTGGCCCGGCCATCCTGCTCGCAGCGGTCTTCTGCCTGGTGCGCTGGCGCCGCCTGCCGGCCCCCGCCGTGTGGCTGGCGCTGGTCGGCCTCGGGTGGTTCGTCACCTACTTCCTGCTGAACAAGTGGTCGCTCTACAACCAGCGGTATTTTGTGCCGGCCATCCTCGTGATGAGTCCCTGCGTCGCCGCCGTCCTGCAGGCCGGCCGGGACCAGCCGCGGCTCGGTCGCTTCCTCCGCAACCTCGTGGCCGGCCTCGTGCTTTGCACCCTCTGGCTGACGGGTGTCTACCTGTTCAAGAACACCAGCCGGCCCTATGCCCCCCTGTGGGCCGGTGATCCCGCCCCGCCCGCCCTGCCCGCCCTGCCCCCGCTCATGGTGCAGCGACTCGCCGAGCAAACCCGCGTCAACATCCACACCACCGACGGCAACGAACGCATCTTCCTACTCATGACGCACGGCCGGGGTCAGCGCTTCACCTCTTTTGCCCGGTCCGACCCGGCCGCCTACAACGTCTATTCTCACTGGGGGTTCGTCCGCAAGGTCGCTTACAGCAACATCGAGCAGCTCTCCTCCTACACAGTCGTGCCCGTCCCGGCCAAGCGGACCGCAGGCGTCGAATTCCTCGGCACTATCAACTCGGGCCAGCCCGCGTTGGATTATTACGGTCTGGTGCCCCATGCCGACCGGGCGGCCGCCACCGACGGAAACCGGAACGTGATGGTCATCTTCTCCTACGCCCCGCGCGAGCCGAACCGCTACATGCACCTGCGGCTTGACGTCGTCGGCCTCAACCCTTCCGACCGGGCCCGCCTGCTCGTGGGCGTGGATTATACCGACGGGACGAGCGAGACCCTCGCCACCTTCACCGCCACCGGCCAGGCTCCCGCTTCCGTCACCCGGGCCTTCCGGCGCTTCACCGTCCGCGTGGAGGATGCCGCTGACGGCGGGGAACTCGGCGCCATCAACCTGCCGTATCTGCCGCGCGAGCTGCCGGGAGAGATCGAAGCCCCGATGAATCCCGCAACGATCATGATCGATGAACTGGTCACCGCCGAGCCCCGGTCGCTGGTCGTCAGCGAGGGCTTGGGCGTCCCCGAGGGCCCCTACGCCCAGTGGGAGCTGCCCCTCGTGCGCTGGGCCAGGGCTCCGGTCGTGCGCCTCGAACTGCCCGCCATCACCGGCCTGGAGCAGCTCGACCTCTCCTTCAGCCTGCGGGCCCAGTCGCGCACCGCCGCGGCTGTCGACGTCGTGTTCAATGGCGAACTGGTAAAGCCCTGCCTGCTGCAGGGCCGCAACACGTGGTCGGACCACAAGCTCACCCTCCGTCCCGGACCGGGCCCGAACGTGATCGAGTTCCGCAACGTATCGGTTGGCGGCGAGCCGGATTGGCTGGATTACCTCGCGCGCTATCCGGATGTGAAGGCCTACGTGGTCGCGCAGGGCGTCCCGCTGGCGCAGGGCGCCCGTGAACACTACGAGACATTCGGCAAAAAAGAGACCCGCGTGCTGCATTATCAGCGCCAGGTGGAGACGCTCGCCGGCGAGCCGCTCTATTATGTCTTCCGCAGCCTGCGGCTGGAGGGTTTCCGGAAACCATGAACACCGCCCCGACGCCGCCCGCCCCGGACCGCAACGCCTACATCGACACGTTGCGGGGCTGGAGCATCACGGGCGTGGTCTGCGTGCATTTCGCCGGCAGCTTTGTGACCACCGATATCCATACGTGGAGCCCGTCCTTCTGGCTGGGCCTCACGCTGAACCAGGTGTTCGGATTCGCCGTCCCGCTCTTTCTCTTCCTGTCCGGGCTGCTGGCGGGGGCCTCGTCCAAGGTCGTCTCACTGGGCGACTACTATCGCAGCCGGCTCTGGCGGATCGGGCTGCCCTATGCGCTCGCCAGCCTGGCCTCATTCTTCCTGCTCAACCATTATGCCACCTGGCAGGCGCTGCCGGATGTCGGGGCGAAATTCTCGTGGCTCTGGCAGCACGTGCTCTTCTACGGCGTCGAGCCGACGCTCTATTTCATCCCGCTGATTCTGCAGCTCTATCTCCTGCAGCCCGCGCTCAAGGCGCTGCCGCGCTGGCTCAACCGCCTCGTCCCCGCGCTCAGCCCCTCGCACTGTGTCCTGCTTTCCACCGGCCTGCTGCTGGCCCTGCATGTCACCCTCGGGCTGCTCTGTTACCGCGGCACCCTGAATTATTATGTGTGGGGCCGGCCCAACGCGCTCTTCTGGGTCTTCTATTTCTTCGCCGGGCTCCACTTCCGCAGCCTCGCCAGCCTGCTGTCCCGGCGGTCCGTCGCGATCAGCGGCGGGCTCGCGCTGCTGGCCGCCGCGGTCACCATGGCGTGGAACGGACTCCAGCTGGCCGACCCCACGCTTATGGGGCTGAATTTTGAGCGCAACCGCCTCGACTTCGCCTACGTCCGCCCGGAGATGCTCATCTACGACCTGGCGATGGTCGCCGGCCTGGCCGCCGGGATCGCGCTGGGCTGGGCCCCGCGGGCGGGTCTCGTCGCCTACCTCGGGCGCTACACCCTGGAGATCTATCTCTGGCACATCCTCGTCCTCTATTACGGCGCCTGGCGATACGCCGATGCGCTGGCCGCCTGCCGGCAGATGCCCGAGCTCATCGTCCTGATTTGCCTTGCCACCGCCCTGGTCATTGCCGGTGCAACCGACGGCCTGCAGCGGCTCCTCTCCTTCGTCCGGAGCCACCGCTTGGTGCTGGTCAAGGCCCCCTGACGCCGGGCGCCGCCGGTGGCGTGGCGGGGGTTTTAAATCGCGATGGACATGCCGGATGAAAACAGGCTCTTTTAGGCTCCGCCCGTCCCAACCCGCCCACCGATGGCCAGCACCACCTCACCTTCGTCGCCCAGCATCGCGATCACGATCCCCTGCTACCAGGAGGAGAAGACCATCGCGCAGGTGGTCGCGGACTTCCGGCGCGAACTGCCCGGCGCGAAGATCTACGTTTTCGACAACAACTGCACCGACCGCACCGCCGAGTTCGCCCGCGCCGCCGGGGCCACCGTCATCCGCGAGAAGCGCCAGGGCAAGGGCCACGTCGTCGCCACCATGTTTGAGGTCGTCCGCGAGGACATCATGGTGATGGTGGACGGCGACGGCACCTACGACCCCACCGCAGTGCACCGCCTGCTCGCCCCCATCCTGGCCGGAGATGCCGACATGACCGTCGCGGCGCGGCTGCAGCAATACAGCGACAAATCCTTCCGCAAGTTCCACGTCGCCGGCAACCAGATGGTCTGCTGGATCATCAACCGGATTTTCGGCGCCAGCATCTCGGACATCTTCTCCGGCTACCGCGCCTTCACCCACGAGTGCGCGCTCTCGATCCCGATCACCTCGCGCGGCTTCGACGTCGAGACCGAGCTGACGGTGCAAAGCCTCTACCGCGGCGCCGTGGTGCGCGAGATCGAGGCGCCCTATGGCGAGCGCCCGTCCGGCAGCTTCTCCAAGCTCCGCACCATCCCCGACGGCATCCGCGTCCTGCTGCGCCTCTTCCTCCTGATGCGGTCCTACAAGCCGCTCACGCTCTTCGGCTCCCTCAGCATCGCGCTGCTGCTGGTGTCGCTCGGTTTCGGCGCCCTGCCCGCCTGGGAGCTGGTTGAGCACCACCGCGTCATCAGCCGCGCCAGCGCGATCCTGGCCATTTCAACATTCATGCTGGCCAGCCTCAGCCTGGCCCTCGGCCTCGTCCTCAGCTCCGTCAACCAGCGCCTGCTCGAGCTCGAGCGCGTCGTCATCAAGCGCATCCCGCGGACGCGGGTGGACTGAGCGGAGGCGCGTCGCACGCATGGGCACGAAGGATTTCAACGCGCTCGACCTGTTCATCTGCCGCTGGCGCTCGCGCATCGTGCGGCGGTTCCTGCGCCCCGGCGCCACGATCCTGGACTTCGGCTGCGGCCACCAGGCGCTCTTCCTGCGCTCCGTGCAAACGGACCTCAAGCTCGGCATCGGTCTGGATTATGACGCCACCCCCGGCAAACCGGGGGCGAACCTCGAGATCCAGAACTTCCATTTCAAGGACCGCTTCGAATTTCCCGACCGCACCTTCGAGCACGTCACAATCCTGGCCGTGCTGGAGCACATCCCGCTGGATCAGGTCAGCGTCCTGTTCCGCGAGTTCCGCCGCATCCTCAAGGACGGCGGCAGCGTGCTGCTGACCACGCCCACGCCCGCGTCGAGGCCGCTGCTCGAGTTTCTTGCCTTCCGCCTGAAGATCATTTCCGGCCCGGAAATCGCCGACCACAAGCATTACTGGAGCCGCAATGACATCCAGGCCCTGGCGGCGCGCGACGGATTCGTCCTCGAGACCTACCACACCTTCCAGGCCGGCCTGAACAGTTTTGCCGTCCTCCGCCGGCTTCCCGCCTCGTAACCACCCGCAAGGACGCGCCCTGCGAGCATGGACATCTTTCTCGCCCACAGCCTCGGACTCCTCTGGATGTCGCTCGGTGCGGCCCGGCGTCTGACGCCCCGGCTGGCGGACCAGCTCCTCGCGGCCGCGCTGCTGGGCTGGGGCAACCTCGTGGCGACCGGCCTGTTGCTTTCGCTGGCCCACCAGCTCGGCGAACCCCGGTGGCATCTGGGCCTCTCCCTGCTGCTCGGGGGATTGACCTGCCTGCTGGTGGCCAGGCTGCCACAAGCGCCGGCCGACCCGGATGTGTCGGGAGACGGGCCCCATGTCCTACTGCTCATCGCGTTCGGCGTGACCATGGTGGCTCTGGCAGTCGGCAGCGGCGTGATCGCCTACAGCTACCAGCCAAACAATCAGGATGCTCTCACCTGGCAGGTGCCGCGGGCGCTGTATTACTTGGGGCAGGGCAATCTGGCGCACTTCGGCACGGTGGATCTCCGGCAGACCCACCTGCCCTTCAATCACAGCCTCCTGCAGCTCCCGGCCTTGGTCTACGCCGCTCCGCTGCAATGCCTCAACTTTCTCAACCTGGCAGCGTGGACGCTCGCAGGCCTGGGCGTCTACCGACTTTGCCGCCTGGCCTCGTTCGATGCAAACGCATCCCTCGTTGCCTGCGGGCTGGTGCTCACCGCGCCGCCTGCGGTCGCCCAAGCCGTCTCCCTCACCACCGAGCTCCCGGCCGGCGCAGCTCTGGTTGGTGCGCTGGTCTTCGGCCTGCAGTGGCGGCGTGACCAGCGCACTCGCCACGCCGTGCTGGCAGGCCTGGCTCTGGGTCTGGCGGCGGGCAGCGATTTGAACGTGTTGCTCGGGAGCCTGCTGGTCGCCTGGTTTTTCTTCGTCCGGATTCTCCCGGTTGCCCCCACCGGGAGCCGTGCCTGGCTGGGCGCGGGCCTGTTGACCGGCGGCCTGGTGCTCCCTTTCGCCTTGGTCAACTTCCTAGAAAATCCCGGCTGGATCGGCACCTATTTCTCCTTCGTGGTCGATCAACTTCCGGATTCCGCCGTCCCCACCTGGCTAGGATTGTGGCCGCTCCCCGCAACCCCTCCGCCATTGTTCGTCCTGAATGAAGACTGCGTCGGCTCCGGCTTCACGGGGCCCCTGTTTCTGTTGGCGGCCGCCTGGTTCGTGATTCGACGTCGCGACCCGGCCGGGCCGGCGGGCTGGCTGGCATGGCTTGGACTTGGCTGGTTTCTCACCACCGGCCTGATGATTTGGGGTGGAATGGCCGGGGCCAGGGATTTTCTGCCGGTGCTGCTCGTGCTGAGCCCGGGCGTGGCCGGGTTCTTCGAGTCGGTTCGCGCCGGCCGCTGGATCATCCTGGTGGTGACGCTGGCCGCCGCCTGGTCTTCGGCCATCTATTTGCTCCGGAATAACAACCGGCCGCTCATTCCTCTGCTGAACTCCGCCTTCGCCCCGCCTGCGTTGCCGACCCTGCCCCTGCTGCTGGAACATCACTTGTCCCGCCAGTCCCGCATCAACATCGACACCGACGGCGTCGACGAGCGCATCTTGCCGTTTATGGTGCAGGGGCGCCACCAGCGTTTAACGGCCCGGCGCGAGACGCAGCCCGACGCTTACAACCTCCTTTCCCGCGCCACCGCGTCGCGCAATGCGGCCTATCTTCATCCCGCCCGGCTGCCCTCCTACACGCTGATTGCCGTGCCGGCCAAGCCCACTGTGGGTGTGGAGTTCCTCGGGACCATCGGCCGTGGTTCCGCCGCGCGCGACTACTTCGGCCTCGAGCCGCAGGCAGGCCATACCGCCCCGATCACGACGAGCAAAACAGTGCTGGTGACCTTCTACCATGAGGACGCGGACGCCGCACCGGAACGGCCCGCGAGGATCCGCTTCCGGGTCGGGGGGCTTAATCCCGAGGATCACGCCCGACTGGTCGTGCAGGCGGATCGCGTGGGAGGCAGTGTCCCCGTGGCTTCCTTCGACGCCGACGGGACCGCCACGGTCCCGATCACCGCGCCTTTCCACCAGCTCGTGTTCCGGGTGCTCGCCGCCGACACCGGCGCCGAATTGGGTTCTACCGCCATCCCCTACCTTCCTTCAACCAACCAGGACCAGCCACCGATCGACCCCAGCCTGCCCACCAGCACCAGCTCAATCTTCGTGACCGATGTCGTCCTGTCCAAGGATCCCGGGGCACTCGGCGTCGAGGGCCTGCTCCCCGTCGAGGGACCGTTCCCCCAATGGGACCTGCCCTATCTCCGCTGGCAGAGGCAACCTGCCGCCGTGATTACCATCCCCCCGACGGGCGGATTCGACCGCCTGCAGCTCTCCTTCAGCGTCCGCCTGAACGTCCGCCGGAAGGCGGCCCTCGATGTGCTGTTCAACGGGCAGCTGGTGCAAAATTACCGCATCGACGACCACACCACCTGGCTGGACCAGACCCTCGAACTCACGCCGCAACCGGGTGCGAACGTCCTGGAGTTCCGGGATGCGCCCCTCAACAACGAACCTGACTGGCTGGACTACCTCGAGCGATACCCGGATGTAAAAAAACATGTGAGCTCCACCCGTGTTCCCCTCGAACAGGGCGCACGGGAGCATTACGAGGGGCATGGCCGCGCGGAAGGCCGCACCATCCGAACCATCCTGAAGCCGGAGCCGGCGCCCGATGGCTATTATTTCATGTATCGCAACATCCGTCTGGAGGGCTTCAAAAAATCATGATGCCCCCGGACAATACATCCCGCCCCGCCCCGCTCCAGACTGGCCGGTGGCCGGCTGTCCTGCTGTCCCTGGCGGTGCTGGTCCTCACGTGGTTCAGCCTCGAGGCCATTTCCCGGGGCGACCCGTGGTATCGCAACCTGGACATGAACAGCCAAAACACGGCCGACGCGCTGGCGATCAACTCGGGCCTGTCGCCGAACCTCATCGACCAACCGGGTGTGCCGATGAAATTCCTCCTCGCGCTCGATTTTCGCACCCGTCATTTCGTCGGACAATTGCCGGTTTGGAACCTGAAAAAATTCGGGGCCAGTGCCGACCCGCTGCGGGAAATTCCCGCCCTGATCCGCGTCGGCCGCACGCACAGCCGGATCCTGGTCATGGGGTTCATCATCGCTGCCGCCGCCTTGGCTTACAGTGTTTCGCGCAGTTTCACGGTGGCGTGCCTGACCGTGATCCTGCTTGCCGGCAGCTCCGGACTGCTTTTCCACGGCCTGCTCACGCGGCCCGAACTGCTCTGCGTGGGTTTCGGCAATGTGCTGGCGCTCCTATGCACGTGGTGCGGCACACTCCCTGCTCCCTGGCTGCGGCAACACCTCTGGCTTTTGCTGGCCGGTTTCTTCTGCGGGCTCGCCGCACTCGCGAAGCTGCCCGGCGTCTGTTATCTCGCCCTGAGTTACGGCTGGTGCTGGCTGGCGGCGCTCACTGCAGACAAAACGGCGCCGGTCCCGATCATCCTGGGAGCGGAAGAGGACGGCTTCTGGCGCGGCCTGCTGCCGGCCGCCGCCACGGGCGGCACACTCTGGCTCCTGTTTCAGCTGTCCGCCTTTCAAGACGATGAGCTCGGCGCGGTCGCCGTGGGCCGGCTCCGGTTTGCCGCGGTGGCGATTGGTGTGCTGCCGTTGCTGGCGCTCTGGCCCGGGCGCCGCCCGACGTGGCGGTTCGTGCTCGCCCGGTCCCGTGAACTGACCCTGCTCGGTGCCGGGGCCCTTGCGGCCTTCCCGGTCGGTTATCTGCTGCTGCGCTCCACCATGCCGGAACCCGCCGCGCTGGATTACATCGCGCGCACCCTGCGCCTGCTGGCCGACCCGGCGGCAATGATGAAGATCCACGCCGCCAACCAGCAGGTCGGCGAAGCCTTCCTGACCTTTGTCCGGCGGGACGCCTTTCTTTTTCTCGCCACCCCGGCGCTCGTCATATCCCTGGCCTTCGTCCCGCGGGTGCCCCCGCGGCTCAAGGCTTTCCTGGTCCTCCTGCTCGCCGGCGGCGTGGGCCTGACACTGTTGCTGAGCAAGCGGCACTTCGCCGCCCAATACAGCCTTTTCGCACAGGTGCCGTTCCTGCTGGTCTGGGCGCTCGGCCTGCATCAGCTGGCGGGTTGGGCGGCGCAAGCCTGGGGCCCCTGGCTCCGCCGGCTGGCCCTGGTGGTGGTCATCGGCGCCGGCGCGGCCTTTCTGCTGACCGCCCACCGGCGAACATGGCTTAAATACGAGGGCTACCAGGACGACGCCATGCTGCCGCTGAACAACTTCTCGCTGACCTTCCTGTTTGACCATGACGCGCACACGGCCACCTACCTGAAAATCATGCGGGAGCATTACGGTAACCGGGAGCAGTTTGCCCGCGCGCTTGAGGACTACCTGGCCAACCCGGACAATCGCTATTGATCGGCGAAATAGATCAATTTTAGTCAACTGCCCATGATGCCGGCCTCTCCTCGAGCGACACGCTTCATCCTCCTTGCCGCCTGTGTGCTTATCCTCGCCTGTTATGGGTCGATGATCAGCCGGAAGGACATCATCAGCACCGACGAGGGCATGCGGCTCGCCATCGTCAACGGCGGCGCCGGTTACACGTCTGGCGTGACATCGCCGGCGCCGACGTGGAACCAGGTGCTGGAAATGAACCGGCATTGCGCCTACCAGCCGCTCTATTTTCTGCTCCTGAACACCGTGATGCGCGTCACGGGAAGTCACGATCTGGTTCTTTTCCGCTCCTTCGGTATCGTCTTTCTCGCCCTCTGCCTGCTCGGTTTGCTGACCCTTTCGCGCGCCTGGGAATTGGTGCCGCGCCTGTTTCTGCTGGGGCTGTTTTCGTTCAATGCCTACCTGTTCATGCATGTCCTGCAAATCCGGGAATACACGGCAGGCCTCGCAGTCTACATCTGGTCGACCTGGCTGGTGCTGCGGCTGGATGCCCGCACTCTCGGGCGCCCGTGGGCGGACGCCGCATGGTTCACCGGCTATGGCATCCTGCTAACCTTGGGGTTTTATCTGCAGAGCTGGGTGGTCTTTCCGGCCATCGCCCAAGGTTGCTTCCTGCTGGCCCGGCGGCCGGGCGACCGGCTCCGCTTTTACGCGCACCTGGCCCTGAGCTACCTCATCGTGCTGGCCGCCACCGTGCCCTACCTGCTCAGCAACCCGCAGAAGGCCAACGTCGGCCGCTGGGCCACGGCCGGGCTGGACCTGTGGCCGCAATTATCGGCCGGCTTTCATCTGGTGCTGGCCGGACATTTGCCCGGCCAGCATGATTTCAGCGACCTGTTGTTCTGGTTCTGGCTGGCCGGCATCGCGCTGGGCGCGGGCGTGGCCTTTGGACCTGGCCGATTCGCGGCCGTCAGCGACGACGACCGGCGCGCCGGCCGCTTGGTGCTGCTCTGCAGCGGAGCCGCCCTCGCGTTTCAAATCGGCTATGCCCTGCAGGTGGAGACTCTCTCCCTTTGGCCGCGTTATTTTGTCATTCATTATTTTTTCCTGACCTGGTTGATCGCCCTCGGGTTCAGCTGGCTTTGGACACGGCGGCACGATGCCGGGCAACCCCGCGTGGCCCGGATGCGATTATACGCGTCGGCTGCCTTGCTGCTCTTGGCGACGGGTTCAGCGGTTTTTCAAATCCGCAGCTATTACCGGGACCCCTACCTGGATACCGGCTACAACAGTGTGTCCAACTGGCAGACCTGGACGCGCGATCTGGCCCGGGTGCTTCAGCCGGACGATGTGCTGCTCATGCACGATTACATCATCCGCGCTACGCTCACGATCCAGCTGCCCATAGCCAACCGACAGCTCCTGCTGCACGAAGCGGAGGACGCTGACCTGCGCGAAGCTCGGCGGGTGGTATATCTGGAGCCCTCTGCCTCCCTGGCTGAACGCGGAAAGCTGGAGGCCGCCCTCCTGGGCCAGGGCTTCCCTCACCTCCAGGAAATCCCGATGTATTCCTTCGACGGACAGACGGTGCTGGCCGAACCGCGGATTTTGATTTTCAGCCGCGACTGAACGCGCGCGCTCCCGCGCCGGGTTCGATTCTCCTCGACGAAAAAGCCAAAAAACGGCTGCCTTCTTTCGCCTTTTGGCCGCGATGAACCCGCTCCGCATCCCACCTCCGATTCAAGATCCGCCCCGCGGCTTCGCCGCCCGACCGCTGGTCGTGCCGGAACAGGAACCAAACTGACATGATGGCCGTCTCCCATCTCACCCGGCAGCATCTGGCAAAGATCCGGGATTTTTTTGACGCAGCCCCGACGGCGCTCACCGAGGACGGCCGGCATTACCGCGCCTTACTGGCGCATTACTACAACCTGCTCATCCCCGCCGGCGCCTCGGTGCTCGAAATCGGCTGCGGTTCCGGCGAACTGCTCGCTCGCCTCCGTGCCGGCCGCAAGGTCGGGATCGACCTCTCCACCGTCCAGATCGCCGCGGCCCGCCTCCGCGTCCCCGGGGCCGAGTTCCACGTTCAGGCTGGCGAGGACCTGGCCCTCACGGAGAAGTTCGACTGCATCATCATCTCGGACACGCTGAATCTCGCCGCCGACGTGCAGTTGCTGCTCGAGAACCTCCACCGGGTCACGCATGCGGACACCCGCCTGATCATCAACCACTACTCTTCACTGTGGCGTCCGCAACTGGCGCTGGCGCAACTGATGGGTGCGCGCCTGCCCCAGCCCCAATACAGCTGGCTCAGCCCGGCGGACGTCCGCAACCTGCTCCAGCTGGCCGACTGGAGCCCGCTTTTCACCCAGCCGCGCCTGCTTCTGCCCGTCCGCTGCCTCGGCCTCGACCAGGCTGTCAATCGCTGGCTCGCACCGATCCTCAGTTGGCTCTGTCTGACCGTTTTTTGCGTGGCCCGGTCCGCGCGGCCCCGCCCACCCACAGCGCGCACCGTCTCCGTCATCATCCCCGCCCGCAACGAGGCGGGCAACATCGAGGCCGCCGTCCGCCGCACGCCGGACATGGGCGCCGGCACCGAGCTCATTTTTGTCGAGGGTCATTCCAAGGACGACACTTGGGCGCAGATCCAGCGCGTGCAGCGAGAATTTCCGGGACGGAAGATCAAGATCATGCAGCAGACCGGCAAGGGCAAGGGCGACGCCGTGCGGATGGGCTTCGCCGCCGCCACCGGAGACTTGCTGATGATCCTCGACGCCGACCTCACCATGCCACCCGAGGAGCTGCCGAAATTTTACGACGTGCTGGCCGAGGGCCGGGCCGAATTCGCCAACGGCGTGCGCCTCGTCTACCCGATGGACGAACAGGCCATGCAGTTCCTCAATCTCTGCGCGAACAAGGCCTTCGGTATCATCTTCACCTGGCTGCTGGGCCAGCCCGTGAAGGACACCCTCTGCGGCACCAAGGTGCTCAGCCGCGCGCACTATGAGCGCATCGCCGCCAACCGCGCCTACTTCGGGGACTTTGACCCGTTCGGCGACTTCGACCTGCTCTTCGGCGCCGCCAAGCTCAACCTCAAGATCGCCGACGTGCCCATCCGCTACAAGGAGCGCACCTACGGCACCACCAACATCCAGCGCTGGAGCCACGGCTGGCTGCTGCTGCGCATGGTGCTATTCGCCGCGCGCAAATTGAAGTTCGTCTGAGCTTCCCCCGCCGTGCCGCTCCAGTCCCACATCGACCAGCCCGGCGACTGGAGCAATCCGTCACGCTGCGTCATCATCCGCGGCTGGTGCTTTGACCCGGACGGGCGGACCGTCACCGGCGTCCGCCTGCGCACCGCCGACCGCGTGCTCGACGGCGTCGTCGGCCTGCCGCGGCCCGACGTGAAGGCCGCCCTGCCCACCGCGCCGGACGACAATACCGGCTTCGAGATCCGCGGCACCCTACCCTCAGGTTCCCATCGCCTGCTCATCGAAGCCCGGCTGGAGGACGGGACCTGGGTGCCGGTCCTCGACCGCACCGTGAAGATCAGGCGCCTGCTCCTGCCGCTCTGGCTCGGCGGCGGCGACTGGACCGAACTGATGTTCTTCCAGATGCCGGCGCACATGGCCCATCCGCCGCGTCCCGTGCGCAACGAGACCTTTCCCGCGCCCAAGCCCGGCCTCGCCCGGCCGAAATTGTCCATCGTCACCCCGTCCTACCAGCAGGCCCGCTATCTCGGGGAGACCATGCGCAGCGTGCTCGGACAGGACGTCACCGTCGAATACGTCGTGCAGGACGGCGGTTCGAGCGATGGCAGCGCCGAACTGATCCGGCAGCTCGCACCACGCCTCCATGCCTGGGCCAGCGCGCGCGACGCCGGCCAGGCCGACGCCATCGCCCGCGGTTTCGCGCAGACCACCGGCGGGCCCGACGACCTGATGGCCTGGATCAACTCTGACGACTATTACCAGCCCGGCGCGCTGGCCTTCGTCGCGGATTATTTCGCGACGCATCCCGAGGTCGACGTGCTCTACGGCCATCGCATCGTGGTCGACGAGGCGTCGCGCGAGATCGCCCGCTGGTTCCTGCCCGCGCACGACGACGCGGTCATGCGGCTCAATGATTTCATCCCGCAGGAGACGCTCTTCTGGCGCCGCCGGGCGTGGGACCGGGCTGGCGGTCTCGACACCTCCCTCCAGTTTGCGATCGACTGGGACCTGCTGCTGCGTTTCTCGGCGGTCGGGGCGAAAATCGTGCGCGTGCCGTATTTCCTCGCCTGCTTCCGCGCGCACGCGGCGCAGAAAACCGCCGCCTTCATGCACAGCACCGGCCAGGGTGAGATCACGCGGCTCCGCGAGCGCACCCACGGCCGAGCCTTCCCGGCGCACGAAATCGAGCGCCACCCCCGCCTTATGGCCTACCTGCGGAAAAGCGCGTTTCTCGAGTTCGCCTGGAGCCTAGGCCTGAGGATGCCGTGAGGCTGGCGACCGGCGGGCCAAGTCTCCGCTGGCCCAGCCCGCGATTCCGCGCAAAGCTCGCGGGCGAGCTATCGATGGGGCGGTTCTGCCATGCATGTAATGTGATCGGCTTTCGGACACCCTTCGGCACAACGCTTCCCACCCGAAGCAGCAACCCTGCGGGGCAAGGGACCGGACTTGCCGGCAGGGTTCAGCCAACTATTGAGACTCGCCTAATAGACTGACGCTAAAGGCAAGCTCAGATTGAACCCAGCAGGCCCGGATGATCCGCGGCCGGCGGCGCATGCGGCGCAGAGCCCGTGTCGCGTGGAGGCTCAACTCCCAGCCGTGTTCGACGAGCAGGTTGGCGATCTCGTGCTCCTTGAGGTGCGCCCACAGATATTCGACCGGGTTGAGTTCGGGCGCGTAGGCCGGCAGCCGCTCCAGCCACAGCCGGCCCCGGCTTTCCGTGAGCACGGCCTTGACCGGCTTGCTGCGATGGATGGCCGCGCCGTCCCAGATGACCAGCAGCCGACCGCGGAGGTGCCGCCGCAAGGCCCGCAAGAACTCGGCGGCCCGCTCGCCGTTGATGCTGCCCTCGTAGATCCGGAAGTAAAATCGGCGCAGCGTCAGCCCCGCGATCACCGAGAGCTTCTCCCAGTTGAACGTTTCCCGGAGCACGGGCGTCTGGCCCCGCCGAGCCCAGGTGCGCACGCGGTGCGGCCGGGTGCTCAGCCCGCTCTCGTCGATGAAGACGATGGTGCGGCGTTCCCGCCGGGCTTTTTTTTAAGGCGCGGCCACTCCACCTTTTGCCAGCGGGCGATGGCGGCCTCGTCCCGCTCAATGGCCCGACGGGTGGGTTGCTGGCAACTGAAGCCCAGACCCCGCAGCAGCTTCCAGACGTGCCCCGGATGATAACGCTGGCCGGTGCGTTCTGCGATCAGCTTGGCCACGCGAGGCAGCGTCCACACCGCGGTAACGTGGCCGCAGGCCTGCGGTCCTTCCACCAAGGCCGTGGCAATCGCGTCGCGCTGGGCGGCATTGAGTTTGGCCTTCGGCCCGGCGGCACCCCGGCTGCGCAACGCCGCCACGCCGCCCTTCTGCCAACGCTTTTGCCAGTCGTGAGCCGACTGCCGCCGCACTCGCAGCCGGCGGGCCACCTCGCTGGGGCCCTTGCCCTGCTCGAACAGTCGGCCGGCTTTCAACCGGCGTTTTTCCATCGCGGCATGATCTCGTTGTTTGGCCATGCCTGACCAAAGCACACGTCAGGCTATTAGGCGAGTCTTAATAATACCAGATCGATCCCACCCCGAGCATGATCTGGATCATGGTCAAGGCCCCGATGAGCAGCTGGGGCCACTTTCGCTGGTCAGTCCAGTGTTCCGTTGCCGTGAACAGGATCACGACGGCGCTCCATATGGCTGGTAATACCAGCCGGGGCAGCCAATATCCCCATTCATAAGAATGATGGATATAGGGGAGTTGGATCACGAGCGGGAAATACCACACGGCGCCACATGCGGCCCAAACCAAGGTTCCTCTGGGCAGCTTCCCCTGACGCTGCGCCAGGCTGACAATCAGCCGCCAAAGGAGCACCAGGCATGCAAATGCGCCTGTGATCGAGAAGAGCAGACCCAGTCGAACCGACCAACGGGCCAATGAACGCTGTGGCTCGGGGCGGTATTTGTCATCGGCGGGGTGGGAGAAATTCAGCACATCGGAAAAAACCGCCAGGTGCAGCAATCCGGGGTAGCTGTAGCGGTTGCTCTGCAATAACCGCTGAGCCGATCCATCTTGGCGGCGAACTGCCTCGTTATCGGTGTGCCGGACATTGTTGTCGGGACGATCTGACGGTTCCCAGAATGTCGGTGCACCCAGCAGGTAGATGTCTTCCGCGCGCGGCCAGAGCACAGTGCGCCAAGTCATTTCACCCGTTCCCTGCCAGTTGTAACTGTGTTTAGTCGGCAGGCCGGCCAATTCCATGCGGGCCGCCCGGTCCAAGCCAAGGCCGACCAAAAGAGGTGCCAAGACCATGCAAGCGGCGATCCATAGCTCACGGTGCCAGCCGGTGCGCCTGCCGGTCCACCGATCAATCGCAACTGCCACGCATATGCCCAAGGGCAGGAGCACAAAGGTGAATTTCTGAAATTGCGCGAGGGCCAGGCCCAGCCCGCCGACTAAAGCAAAAGCCGCCTGCTGGGCTGGTCGATCGGCGGCGAGGCAGCGGATCAAACCCCAGCAGCTGACCGCAAAAAAAGCCACCGTCAGGCTATCGGCGGCAAACACCGTGGTTGATACCGACGTCACGGGCAGAAAAGCGAACAGCCCCAAAGCGGACAAACGCAGGACCGGCTGCCGAATGCTCCAACGCAACGCGTCGTGCAGAAGCCAAAGGGAGCAGGCATTGGCCAATACAAACAGGATCGTAACAAGCTGGTAGCCGTATGCGTCGTGGGTGAACTGACGGCAACTGGCCGCCAACCAGTAAATCAGCGGCCGGCTGGTTACGTCAAAATGGAACCAGCGTCCCGGATTTTGCAGGGTTTGCTCCACGCAGGTTTGATGGATCCCCCAGTCTTGCCCCATGAAAAGAGCGGTGTGAACCCCGTGCAGTCCGATCAGCACAAACCCGATCTGGATAAACAGGCGGATCGTTTTCTCCCAGCGAGGTGCCGGCGCGGGCGACGCATTCGCTGGAATTACCGGGAGGGGGGGTGTTTGCATATGGAATATTTCCTCCAGCAGGCATCTATTTTCGTGATCAATTGATCAAGCTTGTGATTTTCACTCGCCCTGCAATCGGGGCCCCTTCCTGATGGTGAATCGTTATGAATTTGCCCGGAAATCCGCCACTCCAACGCCCTGGCGCATTGCGGTGGATATTCCATGTCGCGGCATTCGTCTTTGCCGTAACGGTCTATGTCTCGATTTATAAATACACCTGGAGATTTGTCTCCTACCCGATCGAGCTGGAATGGCGCGAGGGCTCAATTTGGCTGCATGCCCTGGCGCAATCCTACGGGGTCAATATTTTTGAGAACGACAAAATTGCCTACGCCAATGCCAACCACGGGATTTTTGACCACTTGGTCAAGGGAGCGCTTGCCCGGGCCTTCCGATTCCTGGAGCCGCAATACATCCTGAGGATTTTTGTCCTGCTGTTTCCGGCGATTTCATTTTTTTCGATATTCGCACACAGCCGGAGAAATTTCCCGGCCGCCGCGGCCGTGATCGGCTCACTTTGTCTGAGTGGCGCGATGCTGGTGGTGCTTCACGACCTGGGGCATTGGAACACATTGATTGGCCGGAGTGATTCCACGGCCTTTACCCTTCTGGTGATTGCCTACCTTTGCCATGCACCGCAGGTCTCCACCAGGACCACGCTGCTCCGGCATCTCTCTTATCTCGCCATCGCCCTCGTTTTTAGCACGAACTGGAAATTATATCCGATCGCGCTCACGATTCCGATCATCATGGAGCAACGCCATGATGTCCTGCGCATCCGGGAACTGATCCGCATCTATCTCCTGATTGCAGGATATACCCTGGCCACATGCGTGTTGTTCATCGTGGTCTGGTTCCATGCGGATATCTCAGGGTATTTTCGCTATTTCTTCGGTTTTTTTGGCGCCAAATCACCCTTGCCGCCTGCCAGTGCGCCGTTCCAAGCGATGATCCACTACGCACGCACCCCGGCTATCATATCCCTTATCTTGCTCTCTGTGGTGCCGCTTTTCATCGAGGGGTGGAGGCACTTCATTAAACGCTCTGGCGGTTGGCCAACAACCTTGGCGGCCCTCGTTATCTTGATGAGCCTTCTCCTGCTGATTGCGGCGCTCAAAATGAATTTCTGGGCCGGAGGCTATTGGTATCTGAGCCCGCAGGCCATTGTCTTGGCCGCATACTATAATACCCGTTATAAAATCGGTCCCGGGCTGGGCTTGGTCATCCTGGTTTTCTGCCTGGGCGTCTTCTCCCAATCCAATAATCTGAATCTGATGAAATGGTATTATCAGCGCCTAGGGGAGACCTTGCCCGCTGCCCGCCGGTATACCGAAGAGCTGATCCTGTTAGACCGCGCCTTCGGGGTTTACTCGGAGGAGGCCCATCTCTTCAAGCGCTCCAGGCCTCTTGCGCCCATCGACATGGGCGACGTGGCGGAGACTTTCGCGAAAGCGAATTACTATGGCCCGCGCTTCACCTCTGTAGTCGCGGAGCAAACGTCCAGAATCGCTTCCCATGAGTCCGTTCTCGTGTTTGTCGGACCCTGCGCATCCTCCGCCGTCAAACAGCTGGCCGCGGATGACGAGTATTGCCTGTGGCTGAAATCCCCCACCCTGGCGATTGGCGGCAATGTATATGTGCGGAAGGATCATATCGAGGATGTGCAGCGCTATCTGGCGGGCCAGGCCGCCAACCCCCGGTAACCAGGCATCCCTCGCAACAAATTCACGGCCCGGGGCATGTTCTGCATCACAGCCCCGGCCCCTTTCCACCATCGGCCTTCCATCGGTATTGCTTTCCGCCGGGCACTTGCCGAGGCTTCAATATCATGCAGTTGTCCGTCGTCGTCCCCGTCTACAAGGAGGAGAAAAACATCCCGGAGTTCCTCCGCCGGGTGCAGGCCATCCTCGCCCCGATCACTGCGGACTATGAGGTGATTTTCTCGATGGATCCGTCCCCCGACCGCACCGAGGCGGTCGTGCTGGAGCACCGGGCCGGCGACGAACGCATCAAGCTGCTGAAATTCTCCCGCCGCGTCGGCCAGCCCATGGCCACGCTGGCCGGCCTCGAGTATTCCCGCGGCGACGCCGTCATCGTGATGGATGTGGACCTGCAGGACCCGCCGGAACTCATCACCACGATGGTGGAGCAGTGGCGCGCGGGCCACGACATCGTGTTGCCGCAGCGCCGGCAGCGCACCGGCGAACCCTGGCTCAAGAAAGTCGTCTCCGCCGTCGGCTACAAGGTCATCAACAAGATCGCCGACGTCACGATCCCGCCGAATACCGGCGATTTCCGCCTGATGTCGCGCCGCGTGGTCAATGAGCTGGTGAAGCTCAAGGAGTCCCACGGCTTCCTGCGCGGCATGGTGGCCGTGGTCGGCTTCCGGCAGATCCTGCTCCCGTTCGACCGCCCGGCCCGCCATGCCGGCGAGACCAACTACAACCGCTTCTTCGGCTCGCTGCGCATCGGGTTCAACGGCATCTTCTGCTTCTCCACCTACGCGCTCCAGCTCTCCACGATCCTGGGGTTCATCATCGCCGGCTTCTCCTTCCTGCTCACCGCCATCTACCTTTTCTACAAGCTCATGGGCTGGACGATCCTCTGGGGCAACCCGACCCTCGTCATCCTCATCTCCTTCCTCGGCGGCATCCAACTGATCAGCGTCGGCATCCTCGGCGAATACATCGGCCGCATCTACGAGGAGGTGCGCGGCCGGCCCAAGTTCATCGTGGACCAGTCCGTTGGCTTCGAACCGCGCCGTTGATGCCTATGCCGACCGCCAAGTGGCCCAAAGTCCTGCCGCCGCTCACCCCCGAGCAGCAGGCGCGCAACCACCAGTTCATGAAGCTCTGGCACGAGGAGCTCGCCGGCCGCTCGCGCTACGGACTCGTCGAGCGCTTCAACCACGAGTGGCCGGTGAAACACTCGCCCCCGGGCTTCCGCACCACCCTCGAGATCGGCGCGGGCCTCGGCGAGCACCTCGACTACGAGAAGCTGACCCCGGAACAGACGGCCAATTACTACTGCAACGAGTATCGCGAGAACATGGCCGCGGACATCCGCCGGCGCTTCCCGCAGGTCCGGACCGTCGTCGGCGACTGCCAGCAGCGCATGGATTTCCCCGACGGCTTCTTCGACCGCATTCTCGCCATCCACGTGCTTGAGCACCTGCCCGACCTGCCCGCCTGCCTCCGCGAACTCCACCGCCTGGTGAACAAGGAGACCGGCCGCCTTCTCATTGTCATCCCCACCGAGGGCAGTCCCGCCTACGGCCTCGCCCGCCGGCTCTCCGCCCAGCGGGTCTGGTATCGACATTTCAGCGCCCCTTACGTCGAGTTCTACGGCCGTGAACACATCAACCTCGTGCCCGAGATCCTGGAGGAGCTGCGCCCCTGGTTCACGATCGAGCACCGCGCCTGCTTTCCCCTGCCCTTCCTGCCCTTTGTCTTCTGCAACCTCTGCATCGCTTACGACCTGAAGCCGCGCCCACAGCCGCTCCCCGGCTGATCCCCTCCCCATGCAACATGTTTTCGTGACCGGCGCCGCCGGCTTCATCGGTTCCAATCTGGTCGACCGCCTGCTCGCGGACGGCGTCGCCGTTACCGGCTGGGACAACCTCACCACCGGCCAGCTGCGTTTCCTCGACGGCGCCGCGAAACACCCGCGCTTCAAGCTCGTCCGCGGCGACAACCTCGACCTTCCCGCGCTCACCGCGGCGATGAAGGGCGCCGACTTCGTGTTCCACCTCGCCGCCAACGCGGACATCAAGGACGGCTGGAACCACCCGCGGAAGGACCTCGAGCAAAACACCATCGCGACCTTCAACGTCCTCGAGGCCATGCGCGCCAACGGCGTGCGCCGCATCGCCTTTTCGTCCACCGGCTCCGTCTACGGCGAGGCGCTCGTCACCCCCGACCGCCCCACGCCCGAGACCGACGCCTTCCCCGTCCAGACCTCCCTCTACGCCGCCTCCAAGACCGCCGGCGAGGGACTCATCTCCTCCTACGCCGAGGGCGGCCAGCTCGACGAAGCCTACCTCTTTCGCTTCGTCTCCATCCTCGGCGAGCGCTACACCCACGGCCACGTCTTCGACTTCTACCAGCAGCTCGCCGCCCATCCGGACCACCTGCGCGTCCTCGGCGACGGCAAGCAGCGCAAGAGCTACCTTTACGTGCAGGACTGCATCGACGCCCTGCTCCACGTCGCCCGCGCCCACACGGCCCGGGACGCGAAGCACCGCACGCAGGTCTACAACCTCGGCACGCCCGAATATGTCGAGGTCAACCAGAGCATCGGCTACATCTGCGCGGCGCTCGGGCTGAAGCCGCGCCTCGACTACACCGGCGGCGACCGCGGCTGGATCGGCGACAATCCCTTCATCTTCCTCGACACGAAAAAAATCTCGGCCACCGGCTGGAAGCCCAGGCTCACGATCGAGCAGGGCATCATCCGCACGCTCCGCTGGCTCGAGGCGAACCGCTGGGTCTACGCGGCCCGTTCCTGATGGCCGAGCCGTCCATGACGCCGTCCCGGCCCGCTTCCCTCCGCTGGTTCTGGTTGCTGGCCGCCGCGCTCATGGTCGTGGAGTTCCTGGTGTTCGACCGGATGACCTCGCGCAATCACGCATCCGTCTATCCCCGCTGGAGCGACCAGGTCCAGTATCTCACGGAAGCCTACACCGCCTACGAATACGCCCAGGCCCACGGCCTGCCCGCCGGCGTGAAGTTCGCCCTCGGGAAGACCGCCCTGCAGGGCACGCTGCACGACACCGCGGCCCTGTTCGTCTTCTGGCTCACGGGCTCCGCCTCCCGCAGCGCCGCGCTCAGCCTGAACATGCTCGTCTTCCTCGCCTGGCAGGCCGCGCTGCTCTTCACCGTGCCGCGGCTCACCGGCTCGCGCCCGCTCGGCTGGATGGCGTTCGGCCTGCTGCTGTGCGTGGCCTGGCCGTGGTCCGCCGAGGCCGGCTCCGCCGTGGACTTCCGGCTCGACCACGCCGCGATGTGCCTGCTCGGCATCACCTCCTGCGCCGCGCTGCTCACCGACGGCTTCCGTTCGACCCGCTGGTCGCTCGTTTTCGGTGCCTCCGTGGGCGTGTCCCTGCTGGAGCGTTTTCTCACCGGCGCCTACTTCGCCCCGATCTTCGCCGCCACCGCCGTCTGGTTGCTGTGTTCCGCGGACCGCTGGCCCCGCCTGCGCAACCTCGCCTTCGCGGGCGGTATCGCCGCGGCACTGGCCCTGCCCTTTTTCTGGATGAGCCGCACGGCCATCTACACCTATTACTGGGTCGGCCATGTCACTGGCGCCGAGAGCGCCGCGCGTTTCCGCGGCTTCGACCTCGGGCATTCGTTGCAATTTGTCTTCGGTCACCTCGGCGACATGCACCTCGGCGCCTGGTTCGGCTGGACGGTGGCCGCACTCACCGGACTGCTGGTCCTGCTGCTGCTGATCGGGCCGCGCCGTCCGGGCGACGGCTTCGCCCGCGACTGGCTCTTCACCGGCCTCGCCTTCCTGCTCCTGCCCGCGGCCATCCTCACGCTGCACAAGCAGAAGTCGGAGTTCGTCCTCGGCGTCCTGGTGCCGGGCGTTGTGCTGCTGGTGCTGTGGCTCTGGCACCTGCTCTGGAGCCGGCTCGAGCTCCGTTCCGCCCCGGCCTGGCGCCGCGTGCTGCCGGTCGTCCCCGCCCTCGCCGCGCTGTGGGCCGGCGGACGCTTCTTCACCGAGCGCCAGCTCTGGTCGCCACACAGCGCGGAGTTCCGCGCGAGTGCCGGCGAGGTCAACCGCCTCGCCGACCGCATCTTCACTGCCTCACGCTCGCTCGGCCTCACGCACCCCTACATCGGCGTCGACCAGGTCGTGGATTTCATCGACGCCCCCATCCTGCAGGTGCTCAGCGTCGAGCGGCTGAAGACGCGCATTCCCTTTGTCATCCAGCTGCCGGACAGCATCATGGCGGACAAGGAGGAGGCGGTCTTCTACCGGCTGAAGCTCTGCGATTTTGTCGTCCTCACCGACGAGATGCCGGGCGACGGCTACTGGCCCTACGACAAGCAGATGCGCCGCCTCTATCCGCGGCTGAAGGAGTGGTGCGACGCCAACCTCCAGCCGGTCGAGACCTTCGCGCTGTTCGACCGCCGGATGACGCTTTACCAGCGCCACCCTCCTCGCTGACACTCGCGGCCGAACATGCACGTCACCGTCCTCGGCCTCTGGCATCTCGGCAGCGTCACCGCCGCCTGCATGGCGCGCCATCATCGCGTCACCGGACTCGACTTTGACGAGACCGTTGTCGCCGGCTTGCGCGCCGGCCGCGCGCCACTGCACGAGCCGGGCCTTGATGCCCTGCTCTCCACCGGACTGGCCGGCGGCAATCTAACCTTCTCCGCCGATGGCGCCGCCGCCGCTTCGGCCGATGTCGTCTGGGTCTGCTACGACACGCCGGTCGACGCCGATGACCGCTCGGATCTCGACTGGGTGCACGCCCGTCTTGCACGCGTGTTGCCGGACCTGCGGCCGGGCACGGTCGTGCTGATTTCCTCCCAGCTGCCTGTCGGCACCTGTGCGCGGTTGGCGAGTCAGCACCCGGCGCTGCACTTCGCCTGCTCGCCCGAGAATCTCCGGCTCGGCAAGGCCATCGAGGCCTTCGAGAAACCCGCGCGCATCATCGTGGGCGCCCCGCCCGCGGCCCGGCCCGTGCTCGAGCAGCTCCTCGCGCCGGTCGGCGCCCCGTTCGTGTGGATGCGCACCGAGTCCGCCGAGATGGTGAAGCACGCGCTCAACTCCTTCCTCGCCCTCTCCGTCGCCTACATCAACGAGATCGCCGCGCTGGCCGAGACCGTCGGCGCCGACGCCCAGGAGGTCGCCGCAGGCCTCAAGAGCGAACCGCGCATCGGGCCGCGCGCCTACCTCGGGCCCGGCGGCCCCTTCGCCGGCGGCACCCTCGCCCGCGATGTCGTAACCCTCACCCAGCTCGGACGGGAGAAAAACCTGCCGCTCGCCCTCATCCCCGCCATCAAGGAAAGCAACGACCGGCACCGCGGCTGGGCCTTCCGCAAGCTGCAGGGCGTCCTCGCCGGCATTCCGCAGCCCGTCGTCGCCGTGCTCGGTCTCGCCTACACGCCCAACACCAGCACGCTCCGCCGCAGCGCGGCCGTTGAGCTCTGCCGCCAGCTGCTCGCGGCAAACATTCGGGTGCAGGCTTTCGATCCGCTCATCCGCACGGCCGACGAGGAGCACCGCGACCTGCCGCTTGCCGCCTCGGCCGCCGACGCCCTCCGCGGCGCGCACGCCGTGGTGATTTGCACCGAGTGGCCCGAGTTCCGCGACCTCCCCTGGCCCGCCCTCCTCGCGGGCATGGCCCGCCCGGTCGTCATCGACGCCAACCACCTCGTCGAAAAAGCGGTGGCTCCCGCCGCCGGCGCTGTCTATCTGACTGTAGGACGTCCATGAAACTTTCCGGAAAAAACATCCTTATCACGGGCGGCAGCCAGGGCTTTGGCCGCCATATCGTCGAGGCCTTCCTCGCCGAGGGGGCCCACGTGGTCTTCTGCGCCCGCACCGCCGCGGACGTCGCCCGGACCCAGGCCGAGCTGACCTCCGGCCTCCAGCCCGGCCAGCAGCTTGCCGGCCTCACCTGTGATGTCGCCGACCCCGCCAGCGTTGCCGCGCTTTTCGCCCGCGCCGCGCAGCTCGGGCCGTTGCATGCCGTCGTGAACAACGCCGGCATCTACGGCCCCATCGGTCCGACCGAGGACGTAGCGCTCGCCGACTGGACCCAAGCATGGCAGGTCAACGTAACCGGCACGCTCCTCGTCTGCCAGCACGCCGTGCGCGCCATGAAACCGCGCGGCGCCGGCAAGATCATCAACATCTCCGGCGGCGGCGCCACCAACCCGATGCCGCGCTTCGTCGCCTACGCCGCCACCAAGGCCGCCGTGGTCCGCCTCACCGAGACGCTGGCCGAGGAATATCGCGCCGACCACATCGACGTGAACGCCATCGCGCCCGGCGCCCTGCGCACCCGCATGACCCAGCAGGTGCTCGCCGCCGGCCCGGAAAAGGCCGGGGCCGATTTCTTCGCCAAGAACAAGAAATGGTCCGACGAAGGCGCGGTGGACCCCAAGCTCGGCGCCGCGCTGTGCGTCTGGCTCGCCAGCGCGGAGAGCGACGGCATCACCGGCAAGCTCATCAGCGCCCAGTGGGATCCGTGGAAGGATCCCGCGAAATTCCGCGCCCTCGCCACCGGCGACGTCTACACCCTCCGCCGCATCGTGCCCGAGGACCGCCCGAAGAAATGATGGCTGCCCCGCTCCAGTTCGGCATCGTCGGCTGCGGCCTGATCGGCCGGAAACGCGCCGCCGCCCTCGTGTCCGGCCGGCTGCGCTACGCCTGCGACCTCGACGCCACCCGCGCCGCCGAGCTGGCCACGACCCACCCCGGCGCCATCGCCACGACCGATTTCAACCAAGTGCTGGCCGACCCCGCGGTGACGGCCGTGATCGTCGCCACCCTCAACGGTTCGCTCGCTCCCCTCGCTCTCGCCGCCGTGCGCGCCGGCAAGCACGTGCTCGTGGAAAAGCCCGGCGCCCTCAACGCCGCCCAGCTGCGCACGGTGCACGCCGCCGCCGAGGCGGCGAAGGTCTGCGTGCGCATCGGTTATAACCACCGCTTCCACCCGGCGCTCCAGAAGGCCAGCGAGCTCGCCGACGCCGGTGCGCTCGGGCCGATGATGTTCCTGCGCGGCCGCTACGGCCACGGCGGCCGCAAGGGTTACGACCGCGAGTGGCGCGCCGACCCGAAACTCTCCGGCGGCGGCGAGCTGATCGACCAGGGCGTGCACCTGATCGACCTCGCCGGCTGGTTTATGGGCGAATTCGCCCAACTCGACGGCCACGCCGCGACCTACTTCTGGGACATGCCGGTGGACGACAACGCCTTCCTCTCGCTCCGCACCGCCGGCGGCCAGACCGCGTGGCTGCATGTCAGCTGCACCGAGTGGAAAAACATGTTCTCCCTCGAGCTCTACGGCCGCGATGCGAAGATCTCGATCGAGGGCCTCGGCGGCAGCTACGGCCCGGAGAAGTGCACCTATTACAAGATGCTCCCGCAGATGGGCCCGCCCGAGACCACCGTCTGGGACTACCCGGCCGGTGATAACTCGTGGAAATTCGAGCTGGCCGCCTTCGAGGAGGACATCCGCACCGGCCGCACCCCCAGTCCCGGCTTGCGCGAAGGCATCCGCACCCTCGAGATTGTCGAGGAAATCTACCGCAGCAGCGGCTTCCCCGTCAGCGACGCGAGTCTTTGACCGGTCTCCTACCTCCCGTCTTCCCCCCCCTTTCGCCGATGATCATCACCCGTTCCCCCCTGCGCATCTCCCTTGGCGGCGGCGGCACCGACCTGCCCTCTTACTACCGCGAGCACGGCGGCTTCCTCGTGGCCGGGGCGCTCGACAAATACGTCTATCTCACGCTGCACCGCACCTTCGTGCCGGACCTGATCGTGAAGTATTCCAAGCTGGAGCGCGTCGCCACCGCCGCGCAGCTGGAACACCCGATCATCCGCGAGGCCTTCGGCCTGCTGGGCATGGACGGTAAATCGCTCGAGCTCACCTCCATGGCCGACATTCCGGGCGGCACGGGTCTCGGCTCGTCCGGCAGCTTCACCACCGCGCTCCTGAAGGTCCTCCACACCGCCAACAAGCACCTCATCTCGCCGAGCGAGCTGGCCGAACAGGCCTGCCACATCGAGATCGACAAGCTCGGCGAGCCCATCGGCAAGCAGGACCAATACATTGCGGCCGTCGGCGGCATCACTGCGTTCACGTTTCACAAGGACGGCCGGGTGGAATACCGCCCCTGCAAGATCTCGGAGGAGACGCTTTTCAACCTGGAGGACAACCTGCTGCTCTTCTTCACCGGCTACTCGCGTTCGGCCTCCGCGATCCTCAAGGACCAGAACGACAAGTCGAAGCAGAACAACCAGGCGATGCTCGACAACCTGCATTTCACGAAGGAACTCGGCCACCAGTCGCTCGCCGCGCTCGAGGGCAGCAACCTCGAGGAGTTCGCGCGGCTGATGGACGTCCACTGGCAGCGCAAGAAGTCGCGCAGCGCCGGCATGAGCAACGACCGCATCAACGAGTGGTATGACTACGCCATGGCGCACGGCGCCCTCGGCGGGAAGCTCATCGGCGCCGGCGGCGGCGGCTTCCTCATGTTCTACGCCGCCGACAAGACCAAGCTCCGTCACGCCATGCGCGAGAAGGGCCTGCAGGAGGTGCGCTTCCGCTTCGACTTCGAGGGCACGAAGGTCGTGACGCAGAATTAATCGGCCCATGGCGACCGGCGCTGCAGCTCTTCCCGTCGCGATTCTGGCCGGCGGCCTCGCCACCCGCCTGCGGCCCATCACCGAGAAGGTGCCGAAGCTGCTCGTCGAGGTCGCGGGCGAGCCGTTTTTTTCGCATCAGCTCCGCCTGCTGAAAAAGGCCGGCCTCGCGCGCGTCGTGCTCTGCGTCGGCCACCTCGGCGAGATGATCGTCGACCAATACGGCGACGGCGCCAAGTGGGGCGTGCAGATTGATTATTCCTTCGACGGCCCGAAGCTGCTCGGCACCGGCGGCGCCCTTATCCGTGCCCTGCCCAAGCTCGGAGACGCGTTCTACGTCCTGTATGGCGATAGCTACCTGCCCATCGACTACCAAGCCGTCGGCCGCAGTTTCCTCAGCTCGGGCCAACTCGGCCTGATGACGGTGTTTGAAAATCGCGAGGCCTACGACGCCAGCAATGTGTGGTTCGAGGACGGCCGCATCAAACTCTACTCGAAGAAGGAAAAACCGTCGCAGATGCGCCACATCGACTACGGCCTGGGCGTGTTTCGCGCCGCCGCCTTCGCCGGCTGCCCGCGCGACGCCGTCGTCGACCTCGCCGCCGTCCAGGCCGACCTCTGCACCCGCGACGAGCTGGCCGGCTACGAAGTGAAGGAACGCTTCTATGAGATCGGCTCGCCCGCCGGCCTGAACGAACTCGACCAACTCCTACGAAAACGTTCTGCTGGCGCCTAAATCCCCATGTCCTACGCCATCCAGCACCTGAAGGAGACGGCCGAGATCGTCTCGAAACTCAATCCCGCCGACTGCGAGAAATGCGTCGCCGAGCTGCGCGCCACGCGCGAGCGCGGCGGCCGCCTATTCATCCTCGGCGTCGGCGGCAGCGCGGCCAACGCCTCGCACGCCGTGAACGACTTCCGGAAGATCGCGGGCCTCGAGTGCTACGCGCCGACCGACAACGTCTCCGAGCTCACCGCCCGCACAAACGACGAGGGCTGGGCCAGCGTGTTCGTCGAGTGGCTGCGGGGCTCGCGCCTGACCCCCAAGGACACGCTTCTCATCCTCTCCGTCGGCGGCGGTAACCTGGAGAAAAACGTCTCGCCCAACCTCGTGCTCGCTCTCCAGTTCGCCAAGCAGGTCGGCGCCCGCGTCATCGGCATCGTCGGCAAGGACGGCGGCTACACCGCCAAGGTCGCTGACGCCTGCGTCATCGTGCCGGTGGTGAACCCGAACAACGTCACCCCGCACTCCGAGGCCTTTCAGGCTGTCGTCTGGCACCTCTTCGTCTCGCACCCCGACCTCAAGGTGAACCAGACGAAGTGGGAAAGCACGCGCTGAGCCGCGTCCTGCCATGACGAAGCGGCGCGCCGTTTTTCTTGACCGGGACGGAACGCTGAACGCGCCGCTCGTGCGCGACGGCAAGCCCTACCCACCCGCCACCACCGCCGAGTTCCAGCTGCTCCCCGGCGCAGCCGAAGCCTGCCGGCAGTTGCACGCCGCGGGCTATGTGCTCGTCGTCGCCACCAACCAGCCCGATGTCGGCCGCGGCACACAATCCCAGGCCTCCGTCGAGGCGATGCACGCGCATCTTCAGGCGCTTATCCCGGAAATCGCCCGGATCGAGGCCTGCTATGCCCCCGGCCAAGGCGCACCGCACTCCGAAAACCGACGCCGCAAACCCGAGCCGGGCATGCTCACCGATGCCGCGCAGGCGCTCGGCCTCGACCTAGCGCAAAGCTGGATGGTCGGCGACCGCTGGCGCGACATCGATTGCGGCGCGCGCGCCGGCTGTCGCACGATCTTCATCGACTGGGGCTATGATGAGCCGCTGCGCGCGAAGCCGGATTTCACCGCGCGCAGCCTCGCGGAGGCCGCCGGCATTATCCTTGCCGAGTCCCGGACGATTAGCTGACTGGTCGCATGCTGAACCTCAATACCCTCAAGATCCACATCTACGCCGACGGAGCGGACAAGGCCGGTATCCTCGACCTCTACGCGAAGCCCTACATCAAGGGCCTGACGACGAACCCGACCCTGATGAAAAAGGCGGGCATCACGGACTACGAAGCCTTCGCCAGGGACATCCTCCAGACTGTCACCGCCAAGCCCATCTCGCTCGAAGTCTTCGCCGACGACTTCCCCGAGATGAAGCGCCAGGCGCTCAAGATCGCCGGCTGGGGAAAGAACGTCTACGTCAAGATCCCCATCACCAACACGCGCGCCGAGTCCGCTGTGCCGCTTATCCGCGAACTGGCGGCCCAGGGCGTGCAGCTCAACATCACCGCAATCCTCACGCTGGAGCAGGTCCGGGCCGTCGCCGCCGTGCTCAACCCGGCCGTGCCGTCGGTCGTCTCCATCTTCGCCGGCCGCATCGCCGACACCGGCGTCGACCCGATGCCGATCATGCGCGAGAGCCGCCAGATCCTCGCCGGCCAGCCGAAGGCCGAGCTGCTCTGGGCCAGCGTGCGCGAGGTCCTCAACATCGTCCAGGCCGAGCAGAGCGGCTGCCACATCGTCACCGTCCAGCACGACATCCTCGCCAAGGCCGCCAAGCTCCTCGGCATGGACCTCGGCGCGCTGTCGCTCGACACCGTGAAGATGTTCGCCAACGACGCCGCCTCCGCCGGCTACCGGCTCTGACGCCGACTATAGGCTTCACTTCCCCCGGGGCGGTGCGTTGAGTTGCCCGCAACGATGAAGCCAGCCTCCCCGGAGCCCGCCGACCTTGTGCCCCGCCTGCGCCAGCAGCTGATTCTGGCCCAGGTGCGCATCATGGAGCTGGAGGATGTGCGCGAGACCCTGGCGCCCCGCCTGGCCGAACTGGAAAAACTCCTAGCCCAGGCCCAGACGCTCGCCGACCTGAAGACCGAGGAGGCGACGCACCTCGGCCGGGTCCTCGCCGACACCCAGGCTCATGCCGCGCATCTGCGGGAGTCTCAGCTGAAACTGGCAGGGGATCTGGCCGCGGTCGTCGCCACTCTTGAGCAGCGGGAAACCAGGATCAACCAGCTGGAAACCTCCCTGCGGCAGCTGGAGGCCGAACTGCACGCAATGCAGTCCTCGCGCAGCTGGCGCTGGACGGCCTGGCTCCGCACCCTCGGCGGAAAATGAGCGCGCCGGTGCTGCATGGCGAAGTCGAGTCGCCCCGCCCCTTGCGCGCGGCAGGCGGCAGGGTTTCCCTCCGCGGCTGGTGCCTGGTCGCCGGCGAGGCCGAGGCCCCGCCCGTCCGGCTCATCACGGCCAAGGCCGTGTTGCCCATGTCCGCGCGGGTCGCGCGCGCGGATTTGCCCGGCCTGTTCCCGGCCGAGCCGGCGGCCGCCCAATCGGGTTTCAGCATCGAGGGCACCCTGCCCGCCGGCCTGCACCATGCGCGCTTCGAGGCCCGCCTGCCGGACGGATCCTGGCAGGCTTTCAAGCAGCTCACCCTCGCCACCGGGTCGGAGCCTTTCATCGCCGCACTCGACGAGCCTGTCGGCACGGGCGTCCTGCGTGACCGCGTGAAGGTGGGTGGCTGGGCGCTCGATCCCGCCGGGCCGGTCGCGGAACTTTTCCTGCGCTACGGCCACCGCCGGATTTCCTGCGTGATCAACCAGCCGCGCGCGGATGTCGCCGCGGCGTTTCCCGCCCTGCCCCATGCCGCCCGCGCCGGTTTCACCAGCGAGGATTTCCTCGTCGCGGGACACGGCCCTGTCCGCATCGAGGCGCGGCTGGTCGACGGCCGCACCGCGATCGTCCCGACCGGCGTCACCTTCAGCATCGCCACGGACGAGAATCACGGCCCGGAGCTCGACCTCACCGCGGCCCGGGTCGGTCTGGAGGCCGGTGCGCCCCGCGAACTCCCCGCAACCCCTCCGGCTGACCGGCCGCTCAACGTCCTCTTCATTCTGCCGGGCAGCTTCGCCGCCAACAGCGCGCTGCACGTGGCCGCGCTGGCCAACGAGCTCGCCGCCGCCGGCCACTCCTGCGCCGTCGCCGTGGCCCGCGATCCCGGCACGCTCGCCCACCTCGACCGCCCGGCCTTCCGCGGCCTGACCCACGCGCAGGCGGAACATGACCCGGACTTCCCGGACAAGCGCGGCCCCGATGTCGTCCACGCCTGGACCACCCGCGAAAACGTGCGCGTGCTGGCCGAGAAGCTCCGCTCGCGGCATCGCGCGCGCGTCTTCGTGCACCTCGAGGACAACGAGCAGCAGGTGCTCGCCCTCACCCTAGGCCGGCCGTGGGAGGAAATCCTCGCGCTGCCCGACGCCGAACTCGGCCGCCTCCTGCCGCCCGACCTGTCGCACCCGCGGCTGGGCCGGGGCTTCCTCCAGCGCTGCGATGCCGTCACCGTCATCCTTGACCGGCTGCGCGAGTTCGTGCCCGCCGGGAAACCCTGCCTCACCCTCCCACCCGCGGCGGACGCCCGGCACTATTACCCGCGGCCGGTGCCGGTGGCCTTCCGCGCCGCGCTGCAACTGCCCCCGAGCACCACGGTGCTCTGCTACCACGGCAACGTCCACGCCTCGAACGCCGCCGAGATGTGCGAGCTCTACGCCGCCGTGCTGGAGCTCAACCGCACCGGCACGCCCGTCACCCTTGTCCGCACCGGTCTCGACCGGGTGGACTTCCTCGGCGATCTCGCCCCCGCCGTCGCCCCGTATGTCCTCGCGCTCGGCCAGCTCGCGCACCACCACCACCTGCCGGCGCTCCTTTCGCTGGCCGATATCTTCGTGCAGCCGGGCGTGCCCGATGCCTTCAACGACTACCGCTTCCCGTCGAAGCTGCCGGAGTTTTTCGCCCTGGGCCGGCCCGTCGTGCTCCCGCGCACCAACCTCGGCACGACGCTCCGCCACGGCACCGACGCCTACGTGCTCGACCGCGCCGACGCGGCAGGCATCGCCGGCGCCGTGCGCACCCTGCGGGCCGACCCGGTGCTTGCCGAGAAGCTCGGCCGCGGGGCGGCGGCCTATGCGGCGGAACACTTCAGCTGGGCGCGCAGCGCGGCCGCGCTTGCCAGGTTCTACGCCACGCTGGCAACATCCTGACCCGCATGTCCGCCACACCGCATCGCCTGTTCGTCACCGGGGGCCGGGGCCGCCTCGCCTCGCTCATCGCGGATCATTTCCGCGCGCCGGCGCATGACGTGCGGATGTTCTCCCGCACGGCGGGCCACGGCTTCCACGCGCTCGACGACCTGGTCGCGGGGCGGGACCTGACCGCCGGCACGGTGCTCCACCTGGCGTGGAGCACGCTGCCCGCCACCTCGGAGCGCGACCCCGGCGCGGAGGCCCGGCACGACCTGCCCTTGCTGGAGAAAATGCTGGCCGCCCTCGGCCGCTCGCCGGTGCGGGACCGCCTGCACTTCGTCTTCTTTTCCACCGGCGGCGCCGTCTATGGCAACGCCCCCGGCCGGCCCAATGTCGAGACCGACCCCTGCCATCCTCTCAGCAGCTACGGCCGGGCCAAGTGCGCCGCCGAGCAGCTGGTCGAGGCGCACACCGCCCGGCTCGGCTTGGCCAACACCATCCTCCGCATCTCCAATCCCTACGGCTACCCCGTCCCGAAAAGCCGCGCCCAGGGCCTGATCCCGCACGCGCTGCGCTGCGCGGTCGAGGGCCAGCCGCTCACGCTCTGGGGCGACGGTTCGGCACGGAAGGACTTCCTCTACTACACCGACTTCCTCTCGGCCCTCGAGGCGGTCATCGCCCGCCGCCTCACCGGGCTCTACAACCTGAGCGCCGGCGAGTCGCACCGCGTGAGCGAGGTGATCGACCTTGTCGCCGAGCACACCGGCCGTCCGGTCGCGCTCTCGCACACCGCGGCCCCGGCCTGGGACGTGCACGACAGCCTGCTGGCCAACGGCAAGTTTGTCGCCGCCACCGGCTGGCGCCCGCAGGTTTCGCTCGACGAGGGCATCCGCCGCGCCGCCGCGGGTTACGCCGGCCACTGATCCGCCATGGCCGATCCCGCTCCCGCCGCCGCACCCGCCAAGCCGCTCGTCTGGCTTTGTGTGTTCATGCTCGGGCTGACGCTCTGGCTCACCACCCGCGGCTGGCACAACAGCCTCCTTGACCGGCACGAGTTCCGCCAGCTGCAGACCGCCACCACCGCGCACTGGATCAAGGCGGAAGGTTACAAGCTCGACTACGAGACACCGCTCTTCGGTCCGCCGTGGTCGATCCCGATGGAGTTTCCCGTCCACCAGTGGATCGTGGCCACCACAAGCAACCTGCTCGGCACGCCGCTCGAGCAGACGGCCCGCGGCGTCGGCGTGTTTTTCCTCATCGCCCTGCTGCCGGCCGTCTACGGCCTCGCCGGCTTCTTCGGCCTGACCGCCTCGCGCCGCCTTCTCGTCACGGCGGCCGTGCTGGCGTCGCCGACCTACCTCTTCTACTCGCGCGCCTTCATGATCGAGACCACCGCACTGTGCTTCTCGACATGGTTCCTCTATGCGCTCGGCCGGGCCGTGCGGGACAAAAACCTGCTTTGGTTCGCCGGCGCGACGACCTTTGCCGTGCTGGCCGCGCTGGCCAAGGCGACGACCTTCCTCGTTTTCCTGCTGCCGGGCGGCCTGCTGTTCCTGTGGCTTTGGCTCCCGCACTGGCGCGCGCGCGCCACGAGCGGCGCCGAGGTCTGGGTGACGGCCGCGCTCGGCGCCGCGCCCGTGCTGGTGGCCGTCGGGCTCGCCCAGTGGTGGGTGAAGCATTCCGACCGGCTCAAGCACTCCAACCCGTTCTCGGGGTTTCTCGCGTCGACCGAGCTCGTCAAATGGAACTGGGGCACCTGGGCCCAGCGCACCTCGGCGGAATTCTGGTCGGTCGCCTGGGAGAACATCCGCACCTGCGTGCTCGGCGAGGTGCCGCTGGCCGTGATGCTGCTGGCCTTCGCGCTGGCGACGCCCGCGGTCCGCCGCGTGGCCGCCGCGGGCGTAGCCTGTTTCCTCGGCGGGCTACTGCTCTTCTCGAACCTGTTTTTCTTCCACGACTACTATTACTGCGCCAATGCGCTCCTCCTCCTGGCCGCCGCTGGCTTCCTGCTGGCGGGGGTCTGGGATAACGACCGCCTGCCGCTCGCCGCTCGCAGCGTGGTGCTGGCCCTGTTCTTCGGAGGGCAGCTGCTCACGTATCACCGCGGCTACGGGGAACACCTGCGCAATCCGCCGCCGGCCCCGCCGGGCATCGCGGAGGTTATCCGCACTAGCGTGCCGGCCGACGGTGTCATCCTCATTTACGGCTGGGACTGGAATTCATTCATCCCCTATTATGCCCAGCGTCGCGCCGTCATGGTGCCGGGCGGGCGCGAGGAGGAATTCAAGGTCTTGGGCGACATCCTCGCCAAGCTGCCGCCCCGCCGCATCGCCGCGATGCTCGTGCGCCATGACCCGCGGCGCATCGACAAGCTCGGCTTCGTCCGCGAGCGGACCAGCCGATTCAACCTCTCCGCCGCCCCCTTCGCCACCAGCGAGGCCGGTGACCTCTACCTGCCTGAGGAGGCCATCCCGGCCGCCGCGGTCGCGGCGGCGGGGCGGACCTTCGACGGTGTCACGCTCAGCACACAGCCGCCCGGCGATCCCAACGCCGCGAAACTGCTACCGAACGACCTCACCGGGCTCGACCTGGGCATGACCACGCCCCGGCCCACCAGCGCGCGCAGCATGTTCGGTTTCAGCGTCGGCGAGGTCGGGCTCGACCACCGGGTCCTCCTCGCCCACCCCGACTCCGAACTGCACTTCACGCCGCCGCCCGGCGCCCGGCGTATCACCGCCGAGGTTGGCCTCAATGCCGCAGCCTACGCCCCCGACGCCAAGGCCGTCACTGACGGCGTGACCGTCGAGATCGCCGAGCTTCGCGCCAACGGCCTGCGCCGCGTGCTCTACCGCCGCCACCTTGATCCGGCAAAGGAGCCGGCCGACCGCGGCCCGCAGCCCGTCGTGCTCGACGCCGCCGGTCCTTTTGACGGCACCATCGTGTTCAAGCTCACCCCGGGCCCGCAGAACAACATTGTGAACGACTGGGCTTACTGGGGTCGCATCGAGATCCGGTAGCTCAATCATATTGCTGGGCGATTCACCCCGGTGGGGTGAGGCAAGAGCCCGTGCAGCTCGCTGAGGAATGTTGGCCGTCCGCGTAAAGGCGGAGTGAAACTCCGCGCGCTGCCGGCACGCGTTTTGACTTTCGCGCGGGCCGGGCACTGAGTGCGCGGCACACGACTGATGCCAAAAAATTACTCGCCGGAAATTTTCTCACCATGATAAATCTTCTGCCCCAAGAGCCTCGCATTTTTATCTGCATCGCGACCTCACGCACATGCGCTGCTTTGTTTGCCCTCGGCGCATCATTCCAGCTGCTCGCACAGACGCCGGCTGCTTCACCAGTCATCCGGCCTGCGCCCGCCGAGAGCCCCGGCGCGTATCAGCCCCATCAGCCAACCGCACAGGAAATTGAAGCTGGCCGGATCGCCAGGCCGATGTATGCCGCTCTGAAGCTGCGCATCGACACGGCCAACGGGATATTCAGTGGCACAATGAAGGTGGAGACAGCCCTCCAGAAGTTGCGCACGGAGGCATCCCCTTCCGGGCTGATGCTTGAGCCTGACGCGGACTTCGCCTACGCGGCCATCGACCTCGGGCAGCGGCTCATTGCGTCCGGCCGGCCGGACGAGGCCGGGAAGTTTTTCACCGAGGCCGAGAAGGCCGATGTGCCCGGACGAGTTCCTGGCTCGTTCGCTACTTACGAAAAGCAAATTGACTCTGCAGGCACGACGATTCAATTCACTAAAACCACCGTTGATCCAGCAGGAAAGATTGTTCATGTGAAAAGCAAGATGGGGCCCGCACAGTAATGACTCGAAAACAGACCATCACTTCACTCTTAGAATTTAATTCCAATCTGGATAAAATTCGGGAGCAACTTTCAAGGTTCGACTGGGATAGCGAGGAACAGATTGAAGGCCTCGCGCGGCATGTTCGTCGCGTGCTTGAGCAGTATATTGCCAAGGAGAGAACGGCTGATGAGCTGGAAGACTGGGCAAACTTGATCGAGTGCCGCGATGATGTCGTCTTCCCGGATAAAGTGAATGAGGTGATTTTTGAGCTGGCAAACCCTACTCTTACGCAACCGCTGTCTGAGAAGCGTGCAGCCGATCTGATTAGAAGCATCGATGCCTATTAGGTAATGCAGAATGAACTCGCGCGCCAACCACAGCGGGGCGTCAGCCGCGCGGCTGAGATAATCGTCATAGGCAACTCGTCGCTACGAACCCGCTGGCCGGGAATACGGCGCCCGCAGCCAGTCCCGCCAGCCGCGCCACTTGGCGGCATACGTCTTCTCAGGGTTGGCCGGTATGTCCACCGGTCTCGCCGGCGTCCTAGCCCACGCACGCCACGATGGCTGGCTCCGGAATCCCAGCGACCGGGCAAATTCCCGGGCTTGAAGAAACGGCCGCATCGCCTTGCGGTGGTTGGCCACGTGCCCAGTCCCGAGAAAGTCCCCATACCCAGCCCAGCCCTCGCCTTTGTAGCAGGCGTTGGGGTTGGACGGCACGTCGGCCGGTCGCGCGGGCAGGCCCGGGATCGCCCCATTCACATAATCCCGCCAGGCGAGCTGCCCTGACAGGCCCAGGGACTTGGCAAACTCACGCGCGTCCTCGTATGGCCGCATCCGGCTGAAGCCTTCGATGCTGGGTAAGCGTCGCTTCGGATGCCTCGTAGGCGGGAGGGCGGATATGTCGTAGGGTTGCGTAATGGTAACCAATACGACGTTGACGACAGAGTTGGTGGAGACGGGCGAGAAGCGCGACCGGATCGGGCGGAAGATCACGCCGGGGCCGCGGCGCGCGGAACTGGTGGCGGCCTGGCAGGGCAGCGGACTGACGCAGGCGGAGTTCGCGCGGCGGGAGGGCATCATCTACTCGTCGTTCGCCGCCTGGGTGCAGGCCGCGCGCCGCTCAGGAAAGAGGCGTCGGCGCGGTTTGCCGGCCGTGCGCTTCGTCGAGGCGAAGCTGCCAGTGGCTGGTCCGGCCAGCGGCGCCACGCTGGAAGTGAGGTTGTGCGATGGGACGGTGCTGCGCGGCACGAACGCGAGCGAACTGGCCGCCCTGGTCCGGGCGCTGAGGGCCTGAGCGATGCTGGCCTTTCCGGGCGGGGTGCGCATCTACGTGGCGGTGCAGGCGGTGGACATGCGCAAGCAGTTTAACGGCCTGTGGACGGCCGCGCAGGAGCAGTTGGGCGAGGACCCGAAGTCGGGGGCGGTGTTCTGCTTCATCAACAAGGACCGCACGCGGCTGAAGCTCCTGTATTGGGACGGCACCGGCGTGTGGGTGTTGGCGAAGCGGCTCGAACAGGGACGGTTTTCCTGGCCGAAGCCGAGCAGCGAGCGCCAGAAGCTTGCGCTCGCCCCGGAGGCGCTGGCGCTGCTCATCGGTGGCATCGAGCTCCGGCACGGGTCGCTGAAGGCGTGGTATGAACGTTGAGCAAAAAAGTTTTGTCCGTCGAAACTTTTGGTGCGGTCCCTGCTCTGAAGCGCGCACCCGTGAACGCGACCGCGATCAGTCCCGATGAAGTGCAGCTCCTGCGCGAGGAGAATGCGGTGCTGCGCCGGCAGATCGAATGGCTCAAGCAAAAGCTCTTTGGGCCGGGCCAGAGCGAGAAGCTGGACCGCGCGCAATTGCTGCTGGCTCTCGGCGCACTGGAAAAACTCGCCGCGGTGGAGCGGCCGACGGAGATGATCAGCTACGAGCGCCCCACCGGGCCCGCGCCGAAGCGCACCCTGCCGGCGGAGTCCTTCGCGCACCTGCCCGTGCAGGAGACCGTCATCATCGAGCCGGCTGCCGTGCAGGCCGATCCCACGCTCTACGAAAAGATCGGTGAGGAGCGGACCTTCGAGGTGGACGTGGTGCCGCCCAAGCTCTTCAAGCGCGAAATCGTGCGCCCCAAGTATCGGCACCGGCTGGATCGCAACCGCGCTCCGCTGCTGGCGCCGGCACCCGCCCGCGTGGTGCCCGGCGGCTTCGCCTCGGCCGGGCTGATCGCCTGGGCGCTCACGGCCAAATACGCCGATCACCTGCCGCTTTACCGGCAGGAGAAGATGCTGGCCCGCTGGGGCGCACCGATCTCCCGCCAGAACCTCTGCGATTGGGTCGGGGCCGCCACCGCCCTGCTCGAAGCGCTGGTCAAGCGGATGAAGCAGGACCTCTTGGCCGGCGGTTACGTGCAGGTCGACGAGACGCCGATCCGCTGCAACGATCCGGATCTACGCGACGGCCAGACCACCACCGGTTGGCTATGGGCGCTCTCGCGACCAGGAGGCGGGGTCGTCTTCGAGTGGCGGTTGTCCCGCCGGCACGAGGAGGTCGAGCATCTGCTCGGCTCATATCAAGGAGTGCTCCACAGCGATGGCTTCGAGGGCTATCCGGCCTACGTGCGCGCGCACCCGGGCGTCGAATGGGCCGGCTGCTGGGCCCACGCACGGAGGCGCTTCTTTGAGGCGGCGGCGGAGCGACCGCAGACCACCGGGCGTGTGCTGCGCCTGATCGGCCGACTCTATCAACTCGAAGCCGAATGGGACCAGGCCCAGGTGGGCGGCCAGCGCGCTGCGCTCCGGCAAGAGCACTTTGCCCGGCCGCTGGCACGGTTGCACCGGCTGGTGTCGGCGCTGCAGGCGCGCGTGCTCCCCAGGACCGGCCTCGGCCAAGCCTGCGCGTATCTGCTTGGCCACTGGGCGCCCCTGACCGCGCACCTCCGCCACAGTCAAACCCGGCTCGATACCAATGCCGTGGAGAATGCCATCCGCCCAAGCAAGCTCGGCGCCAAGAACTGGCTCTTCGTCGGCCATCCCGCCGCCGGCGACCGCGCCGCGGTGATCTACTCCCTCATCGTCTCCGCCCAGCGACACGGACTCGATCCCCACGCCTACTTGAAGGATGTCCTCACCCGTCTACCAGCCATGACCTCCAAGGACGATCTCACCCCGCTGCTGCCCTCACAGTGGAAGCCGCGGACACCAGCCAATCCGTCGCTCTCGTAGTTACGACCCGTTCAAATCCCGTGCCAACCCCGGGAGGCACCCGAGGCGACGCTTACGATGCTGGGCCCGCCTGCGCCCAGCCAATGACGGATGCCGCACCAGCCGGTATAGCGATAGACCAGATTGGGATTGGAAGGGATGTGGGCAGGCCGCTTGCCCAGTCGCGTCATCTTACCAGCGCAGTAGGTGCGCCACTCAGCGTGCGTCTCCAGCCCAAGCCACGCCACAAAGGCCCGCGCCTGATCGTAAGGCAGGAACTACAGTCCTGATCGCGTGGCCGCTCCTGCGGGAGGACAGTGGGTTTCGACGAACGATTACACGAGTGTTGTTGGAAGTGTTGGGGGCAGTAATATGGGAATTATTTATGCAAATTCACCAACCGTTAAACCCGATCCTGCAAACCCGGGGCGAACGCTCCCGATCGGCGGCTTTGCGGTCCTCGGCGGCAACGGGGGAGCGATCATTAGTTCAACGAATTCGCCCCTTTCGGCGCTAGCTCACGAGGTCGGTCACGTTATACTTTGGAGAGGCCCGACATCTGATCCAAATAATCCTTCCCATTCTACCGATAGAGGTAATCTAATGTTCCCGTCAGGTGGCTCTACGCCCGACCGGGACTACTATGACAAACTCCGTCAACGGGCCGCTCCGGCCGGCAGGCCTACCCAACCCACTCGCTAAAGATGCTCAAAATATCTCTTAAAAGCGGCTTTCTCTTGATATGCCTTTTGCTTCAAGCCTGCGTAGCGGGAAACAGCGCTCCGAAGCAAGCGCAGCGCACGCCTAGCGCTGAAGTGAATATTAAGGCTATTGCCGCTGCTTTACTCCACTATGACGGAGCCTTGGGAAACTCGGCAAATGTGCGCTACTTTGTTCCCGAAGATACCCTTTCCGGGGTTCGCGCACAATTGCCTCAATTTAGTGAAGCGAAGCTCGCTTCCATGAATAGGAACACGGTCATTGGGCGTCTGGGGCAATCGGCAAATTATGGTGTCAGTCTCGGCGAGCGCGTCGTGAAGGATGGCGAAGCGACTATTTTGATCGGTCTCGATTTTGGCCCTTCAGGAGGCACAACACTACGGGTAAAACTGAATAAGCACGATGAAGTTTGGACCAGTGTCGCTGTCGAAACCTATAGCGTGATCTAGCCCAAGCCTATTCTATTGATGAGACAGCCGCCTGCAGTGGATAAAACCGAGACATCTAGCCATGCACTTAATTGAAGTGGATAGCTGCCGGTTTTCGAATCTCAACGTCTCTGATTGGTGGCTGGTAACTCCTGCCGGGTTGGAGCGGATGGCGGTGGAGTTGCTCGGTCCAATACCAGGCGGTTGGGTGCGTCAGGGTGACAACTTCGTTCGTGTCGGTAGTGTTAAATATGGTTCGAATGCGCGCCAGCTCGATGCCGAACTCTCCGCCCTTTCTGTCGAAGCCGAGCGCATCCTGAGATCCCAAGCCCCTGAATCAGTCCTCCGCGCCGCCGCTTTCTACCATCTGCGCTTCGAGAATATCCACCCTTTGTGCGAAGGCAACGGCCGCATGGGCCGCGTGATCCTTGCCGGCCAGCTCCAGCAATCATTCCGCGTGCCCATCGCCGACGCGCTGGCCGGGCTCAAAGACTGGGAAGTCGATTACTCTAGGCTGTTCTCGACTAATCAGCCGCCGGTGATGTTCGAGCTCTTGCTCGATCTGCTTAGCCGCATCACTGGTTTCCAGCTTAGCCCCGAGGCATCCAAGCTCCCGGCCAGCATCGAGCCGCTCCATCCCCAAAAGAACGTGCCGAAGAATGTGCCTCGCCTGCACCCCGAGGACGGCATGAAGAACCCGGAACTCGTCAAGAAGTTCGCCCAGCAAACCCGGCCGCCTCAGCGGAACAATTACTTCCGAAAATTCGGGTAGCTCGGCCTCGAATACGGCTCCCGCAGCCAGACCCGCCAGCCGCCCTTGGGCTGGCCGAGGAATGGTCCTGCGTCGTAGGTATGGCCCCTCGGTGCCATCGTTGACGGGGTCGAACAGGCTTTACTGGCACTGCCTGCGGCCGCTTAATTCCGGCCCCTGCATGACCGCCCCGGCCGCGCCCAAATTCCACATCGACAGTCCCGCGACCTGGCGGCCGGAAGTCGCCGGCATGGAGGTCGTCGGTTGGCTCTACCCGGGGGAAACCGACAAGTGCGTGGACATCCGGGCCCGGGTCGACAAGCGGGCCTACCTCGGCATCTACGGCCTGGAGCGGCCTGATGCCCAGCAAGCCCATGGCGGCTCGCTGGCGGCCCGCCGCACGGGCTTCCTCCTGCGCGTCGTGGTCTGGCGCGGCGCCCGGGAACTCGCGCTCGACTGGCACGACGGCACGGAGTGGCGCGAGTTCTTCCGCACCCCGCTCGACACCTCCGCCCTGCCCGCCGACGCCACCAAGCCGCCGCGCCTCATGCGCGCCGCCCTGGTCTACCAGACGCTCCACTACCTCTACCGCCACTTCCACCGCGCCTCGTGGGGCGAACTCTGCCGCGAGACCGACGCCGTGCTGCGCGACGTCCTCACGCCGACGAGCGATGTCGTCATCGGCGACCGTTTCATCGGCCACATCGAGAACCCGGGCTACTGGATCAACGCGGGCTACGACAAGTTCCGCATCACCGGCTGGATCTTCGGCGTCGGCCGCCACATCGGCCAGCTGAGCGCCACCACCGGCGTGCTGACCGAGAACCGCCTCGTCTACCCGAAGGACCGGCCCGACGTCGCCTCCCACCGCACCGACCACGCGAACGCGCTGAAGTCCGGCTACTACGGCCTCGTCGACATCCGGAAGGACACGCCGAATCCCGCCAACCTGAAGATCTTCGCCGAGACCGGCGACGGGACGCGACCCCTCGCCTTCGCCCGCCGCATGTATCTCGACCGGCGCGACGAGCACTCCGGTCCCATCCCGGTCTACCGCACCGCGCTTTTCGTGAAGGTCGTCCTCGCCTTCCTGCGCGGCGTCCCGCTGGGCCGATACAAATTCGACAGCTGGGCGCAGTCGCACGTCGAGATCAAGCGCCTGCAGGACCACCTCGCCGCCACGCTCAGCCGCGGCGAACAGAGGAAAATCCCGCAGGCCATTGTCCGCCGCCGCGACCAGGATCCCTACACCCGCTGGTGCTGGCACAACCGCCTGACCCCGCGCCTCCGCGCCGTGCTGGCGGCGGACGCCGCCGCCCTCGTGCAAGCCGGCGGCCCGCTGATCAGCCTCGCCGTCCCCGCCTACAACACGCCGGAGAAATACCTGCGCGAGCTGCTCGAGTGCCTGCGGCAGCAGCTCTACCCGCGTTGGGAACTCTGCATCGCCGACGACGCCTCGCCGCAGCCGCACGTCCGCCGCATGCTGGAGGAGGCCGCCAAGTCCGACGCCCGCATCAAGCCCGTCTTCCGCCCGCAGAACGGCCACATCGCCCGCGCCACCAACTCGGCCCTCGAGGTCGCCACCGGCGAATTTGTCGCCCTGCTCGACCACGACGACCTGCTGCCGCACGACGCCCTGCTCCACGTCGCCTCGGCCATCGCCCGCCACCCGACCGCCGGCTACCTCTACACCGACGAGGACAAGATCGACGACACCGGCCGCCGCTTCGACCCGCAGTTCAAGGGCGGCTGGAGTCCCGAGATGGCGCTCACCCACAATTACACGCACCACCTCACCGTCATCCGCCGCGACATCGTGGCCCGGGCCGGCGGCCTGCGCCCCGAGTTCAACGGCGCGCAGGACATCGACCTGTTTCTCCGCTGCTGGGAACTGATCGACGCGAAGGACGTGATCCACGTGCCCTTCGTCGGCTACCACTGGCGCGCGCACGCCGAGAGCACCGCGACCCGCGGCGACCAGAAGGGTTATCTCTTCGAGGCCGCCCGCAAGGGCATCGCCGAGGCCGTCGTCCGCCGCGGCCTGCGCGCCGAGCCCGTGCTGCCGGAGTTCGCGAAGAACTACGCGCTCTGCCTCCACCAGCTGAAGTGGAGCCCGGACCTCCTGCGCGAGAATCCCGTCACCATCGTCATCCCGACGAAGAACCGCGCCGACCTGCTGCGCACCTGCCTCGATTCGCTCGCCCGCACCACGCCGAAGGAGTCCGTGAAGGTCGTCGTCGTGGACGACAACTCCACCGACGCCGACGCACTGGCCTACCTCGCCTCGCTGCCGGCCCGCACCGATCTGCGTGTCGAGGTCGTCAGGGCCCCGGCCATGCCCGAGGGCTTCAATTATTCGCGCCTGGTCAACCTCGGCAGCGCGCGCGCCGACACCCCGCTGTTGCTGCATCTCAACAATGACGTCGAGGCGCTGGCGCCCGGCTGGCTCGAGGATCTCGCGGGCTGGCTCTCGATCCCCGGCACCGGTGTAGCCGGCGCCAAGCTCCTCTACCCCGACGACACGCTCAACCACGCGGGCATCGGCCTGAGCCGCGGCGACGGCCTGGCGCACGTCCTCTTCGAGAAAGAGCAGGCCGACGACCTCGGTTATCTCTTCCTGCCGCACGCCGCGCGCAACGTCGCCGCCGTCACCGGCGCCTGCCTGCTCACCCGCACCGACCTCTACCGCAGGCTTAACGGCTTCGACGAGGCGAAGCTCCAGGTCGCCTACAACGACGTGGACTACTGCCTCCGCGCCGGCGCCGCCGGGTTGCGCACCGTGTGGTCGCCGCAGGCCGTGCTGCGCCACGTCGGCAGCGCCTCCCGCGGCAACACCTACGCCGAGCGCGAGCACGTCGAGTATATCGCCCGCCACGGCAGCGACCGCGACCCCTTCATCAGCGAGGCGCTCGACTTCCCGCCGCGCAACCTGCCGCTCAACCCCTACCACGACCGCTACGCTCAGACCGCCCGGCCGTTCCGTGCCACCGTCGTCACGCACAACCTCAACTTCGAGGGCGCGCCGATTTTCATCTTCGAGCTGGCCCGCTACCTCGCCGAGCAGCCGGGCCTGCAGATCACTGTGGTCTCCCCGCAGGAGGGCCCGCTGCGCCAGCGCTTCGAGGACGCCGGCCTCAAGGTCGAGATTTGGGATGTCTCCGCGCTGCTCGGCGCGAAGGACCCGGCCGGCTTCGCCGCCGCGCTGCAGGTTTTTGGCGCCGCGCGCAGCTGGGACGGCACCGACGTCTTCGTCTGCAACACCATGCTGACCTTCTGGGCCGTGCACCTCGCCGCCCACCTCGGGAAAACCTCCGCCCTCTACATCCACGAGAGCAACAGCGTGAAGCGCTTCTTCCAGCCGCTGCTGCCGGCCCAGCTGCACGAAACCGTCGAGGACGCCTTCCGTCTCGCCACCCGCGTCGTATTCACCGCCAAGGCGACCCGCGACATCCACGAGGAACTGAACGTCAACGACAACTTCCGCACGCTGGCCAGCTGGGTGGACTTCGGCCGCATCGAGCGGTTCGCCGCCGCCCATGACAAGCGCGCCCTGCGCCTCAAGCATGGCCTCGACCCCGACGCCGTGCTCGTCGTCAACATCGGCTCCGTCTGCGAGCGCAAGGGCCAGCACATCTACATCCGCGGCATCGACCTCCTCGAGAAGGAGCTGCCCGCGCTTTTCCCGGGGAAGAAGATCCAGTGGGTCATGGTCGGCGCCCGGGAGGGGCTCTACATGGAGACGCTGCGCGAGGACATCCAGCTGATGGGCCTGCACGACGTGAAGATCTTCGCCGAGACGCCCGACATCTACGATTTCTACCGGCTGGCCGACATCCTCGTGTGCACAAGCTTCGAGGAGTCCTTTCCGCGCGTGCTGCTCGAGGCGATGGTCTTCGGCACGCGCATCGTCAGCACCGACGTCAACGGCATCCCCGAGATGGTGACCAACACGGACGAGGCGCACCTCGTGCCCGCGGGCGACCCGTTCAAGCTCGCCGCCGCCCTCAAAATGGCGCTCGCCGACCACTGCGCCGGCAATCAGAAGATGCTCTCGATGGCCTACGCCCGCGCCGCCCGCAACTACCATCAGGCCCGCGCCCTGCCCGCCCACCTGCAGGCCGTCCGCGAGGCGTGGCTGGGGTGAGGCCACTTTAACCTATGTCTTGTCATCCTGAGCGCAGCGAAGGATCCATCGTGACGAACGCTGGCGATCATGCTGCTGGATTCTTCACTGCGTTCAGAATGACAGATCGAGGAACTGGAGCCTGATGCACGAGACCGCGTTCAGTTTCAGCCACCTCGAGTCCCCGGCGCCCGGCGCGGCGCTGCCGCCGGGCTCGCACCTGCTCCGCGGCTGGGTCTGGCCCAAGCCCGGCGGCCACTTCACCAACGTCCGCGCTCGGGTCGCGGGCCGCGCCTTCGCCGGCATCCACGGCCGCCCGCGCGCCGACCTCGCCGCTCATTTCCAGACCGGCCGGCCCTACGCCCTCGCCGAGTTCTCCATCGCGGTCGAGCTGCCGCCGGGAACCATCGAGGTGACGCTCGAGGCGCTGGAGATCGAGGGCCGCTGGTCGCCGTTCCAGACCTTCACCTACCACGTCGCCGAGCGCACCGCACCCGCCGCCGAGCCGCCGCCCCCGCGTCCGCTGCGCTGGCATGATTTCGGCCGGGGCCTTGATTTCATCCTGCGCGCGCGCCGCACGCGGCCCGACGCCTCGTGGGTGAAGCTCGCCGCGGAACTCTCCGCCGACCTCCCCGTCGGCCAGGACCAGCTCTACCCGCCCGATCCCTTCATCGGCCACGCCGACGAGCCGGCGCTCGTCAACCGCAGCCGCTTCGGCCTCCTGCCGGTCGTGGGCTACATATTCCACAAGACGCAACCGATCAAGCGGCTCTGGGGCACCGCCGACCTGCAGGCGCTGCAGCCGCTCACGTTGGGCCGCGCCACCGCCAACATCGTCCCGCACTTCCCGCAATACCCCGCGGCCGGCACCTCCGGCTACGAGGGCTATGTGGACGTGCCGCCGCAGCTGCCCAACCCGGTGACACTGCGCCTCTACGCCGAGATGCCCGACGGCTCGCTGCACCTTGTGCAGGTCCGCACCACCCGCCGGCACGACGCCGAGGAGGAAAAATATCCCTACCCGCCGCTGTCAGCCGACGATTTCACCGCGACGCTCACCGCCTGGCAAAGCGCGCTGCGCGTGCGCGGCTTCGAAGTGACGCGGGACGCCGAGCTCAAGACCGAAATCGAGCGCCTGCGCGCGGTCGCCACCCGTTTGCCGGCCACACCGCGGACGCCGCCGCCCGCCCGGGTCCCGAGCCGCGCAATCCAGCCGCTCAAGCGCGTCATCCTCGCCAGCCACAACCTCAACCTCGAGGGCGCCCCGCTCTTCCTGCTCGACCTCGCACGTCATCTCGCCGCCTCCGGCGCGGCGCTGACCGTCGTGAGCGCGGCCGACGGCCCGCTGCGCGAGCGCTTTGCCGCCTGCGGCGCGAAAATTGCGATCGTCGATGCCGCGCCCGTGTTTCGCGCCGCCAGCGCGGCGGACGTCAACGCCGCGATCGCCACGCTCGGCCGTGCGTTTGATTTCACGACCGCCGAACTGGTCATCACGAACACCTTCACGACCTTCTGGGCCGTGCAGGCCGCGAAGGCTGCCGGCCAGCGCGTGTTGTCCTACGTTCACGAAAGCACCAGCCCGTCGGCCTTCTATGGTGGCAGCGTCCATCCCGCGGTCGTGGCTCTCGCCGACGAGGCCCTCGCATTGGCCGACGCCGTCAGCTTCACCAGCGACGCCACGCGCCGTTACCATGCCGGCCCCGGCCGGCCGGTGACGACCGCGGTGCTCACGCCCGGCTGGGTGGATGTCGGCGCCATCGACGCCTGGCGCACCGCGCACCCGCGCGAGGCGCTGCGGGCCGCCTTCGGGATCAAGCCCGGCGAACTGCTCGTCACGAACGTAGGCACCGTCTGCGACCGCAAGGCCCAGGTCAGCTTCGCGCGCTCCGTCGACCTCTTCAACCGCCGCTACCCGGAACTCGCCACCCGCACGAAGTTCATCCTGCTTGGCGGACGTCAGGCCCCGTTCGACGACTTTCTCCGCGACATCCTCGCGAACCTCGCCCTGCCCAATCTCACCGTGCATCCGGAGACGCCGGACTTCCTCGGCTACTACGCCGCGGCCGATGTCAGCGCCTGCTCCAGCTACGAGGAATCCTCCCCGCGCGTCGTGTTCGAGGCGATGGCCTGCGGCACGCCGCTGCTGGCGTCGGACATCCCGGGCATCAGCGAGACCGCCCGCGACGGCCTCGAGGCAATGCTCGTTCCGCCCGGTCACACCCCCGCTTGGACCGACGCTCTCGCCAAACTCCTGAATAATCCCGCCACCGGCCGCGAACTGGCCGCGCGCGCCCGCGCCCGGATCGAGTCGCATTTCGCCGCCACTATCGTCCTGCCCCGGCACACCGCACTCGCCTGCGCGGTGGCCGCTGGGCAGAAAACCTAGAATCGAATCCCTGTTCGCATTTCGAAGGACCACTCCGCAGCGCAGCCTAATCCGATATTGATTCTCTCACAGTTCTGCGGCCTCATCCATGCACGGGCCGCAACCATGCAAAGCTCAACTCAGTTGGGATAAATATAGAGAGATCGGCTACAGGAAAAATGAAGAGCCAAAGAAGTATAGCGGCCATTCTTGCTCTGAGTGGTCTCATGTTTGTGTTTCTGTCCGGTGGCATCGTTCCTTTACTGCCGGGTTGGCTTATTTGGATCGGTTGGATCTTGGCGGCCAGCGGAATTCGATTTCTTCAACGTCGTTGGTTCTGGGCTGCTAGTTTGGCTTGGAATTTATACGTCTCGTTGACGCTTTTATCGTTCACCAGTTGGCCGATTCAAGCTGAGTCAGTAACTTATTGGTATAGTCGCCTTCATTCGGTCGCTGCCGTGTTCTTTTCGGCATTGTGTCTCTATTCACTACAACGCGACGGTGCCTCAGTGCGTGCCAAAAAAGAGCCGATCCAGCCACCCGCGCTCTAACGATCTTCAGAATATGAGGACCTTCTTTTTCGTTATCGGGTTATTGCTGATTGTCGGTGGCCTTGCCGCAATCTCGTCGCCGAAAGATTTTACGATGCAGTCCACGGGTCCTGATCCAGTCGATCAGTTCGGAAGTCGAAACATTCTCGATCATGTTACCAAAGAAAGAGCGAAGACTACCGGATATGTTGCGGTGTTTATTGGCGTCGGAGTCTGTGCACTTGGATACTTTATGAAGGGGCTCAAGGTTCCCGAGCCCCATGACAACGCCGCATAAACAAGAGCCGACCCGCCGGGACAGCCACCATGCCCCGAGCAGAGGATTGACCTGACCGGACGGGGGCGCACCTTGCCTGTTCCGGCCATGTCACCCACCGCCCTCTCTCTTTTTTCGCCCCATGCCTGAGGTTTCCGGCTGGCAGTTTGAGGTCGAGGTCCGACCGGCCGACTGGCGCTTTCCCGCCGGGGCGTCATGGCTCGCGGGCTGGATCTTTGCGGGGAAAGACCGCTTCGTCACCGACCTGCGGGTGTGGATCGACGACCGGCCCTTCCTCGGCCTGCCGGGCCTGCCCAAGCCGGGAATGGACGAGAAATTTCTCGGCCGGGCCGGGCCGCCCTATTCCGGCTTCGTGCTGCAGGTCACCCCGCATCGCGGCGCCGGCCAACTGCGGCTGGAGGCCAGGGATTCCGCGGGTCTCTGGACGGAGCTTTTGCGCACTGCCATCACCGTTGCGCCCGACGCACCGGAATGTCCGCCGGCCGGGCCGCTGGCATCACGCCTGGTCGAGCTGGTGCCGGCCCTGCTCCGGCTGCACGCGGCGCATCCCGGCCGGCCGTTCGCCGGGCTGGCCGACGAGGTTGTGTCCGCCGCAATCGCCGCGCCGCTGAATTCCCTGCCCAACCCGCCATTCCACGGCGCGCTGGAGGAACCGACCGCCACCGGCCGTCTGCGCTACGGCCGGCTGGCTGTCACCGGCTGGCTCGCCCATCGCACCGCCAGGATCAGGCGCCTGACCGCTATCGCCGACGCCGTGCAGGAATCCACCCTGCTGCACGGCCTCGCACGCAACGACGTCGGCTCGGTCTTTGGCAACCTGCCGCAGCAGGCGCAGTTTGTCGGCCAGGTGGACTTGCCTGACAGCCTGGGCGGCCCGGCGCTGCTCAAAATTTTCGCCGAGCTGGACAACGGGGAAAAGCACCTCGCCTTCGCCCAGCGCTTCGTGCCGCAGATCCTCGCCGGCGCCGAAAGCCCGTTGCCGCCGTATTCCCGGCTGACCCTCGCCCGCACGCTCTGGGCGCTGCGCGGCGCGGCCCGGCGGCACGGCCTCGTCACCGGCCCGGCCGGGCAATTTTTCTCGGCGGCCCGGGCCGCCAGGGCGGCCTACGAGGCCGAGGCCCCGGGTCCCGCCCAGCGAACCTCCGCGCCGGTGCCGCCCCAACCCGTCAAGTCCGCGCCGCTGCGGATTCTGGTCGCGACGCACAACCTGAACTTCGAGGGCGCCCCGCGGCTGGTGCTCGAGCTGGCGCGCTACCTGGCCCGCACGCCGGGCAGCAAAGTCCGCGTGATCTCGCCGCAGGAGGGCCCGCTGCGTCGCGCCTTCGAGGAAGCGGGGATGCCCGTCGGCATCGTCGAGGTCGCGCCGGCCCTTGCCGCCGCCACGCCCGAAGCGTTCCACGCCGCGCTGGCCGCCACGGTCCGGCCCGACTGGGATCAGGTCGACCTCGTCGTGGCCAATACGATGGTTTCCTTCTGGGCCGTCCATGCGGCCCGCAGCGCCGGCAAACCCGCCGTGCTCTACGTCCATGAGAGCGCCCCGGTCCGCCGCTTCTTCGGCGACATCCTGTCACCCGCGCTTTTCCCCGTCGTGGAGGCCGCCTTCCGCGACGCCACGCGCGTCGTTTTCACGGCCGGGGCTTCGCGCGCCATGTTCGACCGGCTGGGCGACGGCGGCAACTTCCGCGTGCTGCCCAGCTGGCTGGACCGCGCGGCAATCGACCGCTTTGTCGCGGCGCAGGACCGGGCCGCGCTCCGCGCCAAGCACGGCCTCGACCCCGCCGCCGTCGTGCTGCTCAACCTTGGCACGGTGTGCGAGCGCAAGGGCCAGCATAATTTCATCCGCGCCGCCCAGCTGCTGGCGCCGGAGCTGCAGGCCGCGCCGGCCGGCCGGCCGGTCGAGTTCGTGATGGTCGGCGCGCGGGAGGACGGCTTCCTCGCGCTCCTGCGGCAGCAGGTGGCGGACGCCGGCCTGGCCAATGTGTGGTTCGTGCCGGAGACGCGCGAGAACCTCGACTGGCTCCGGCTGGCCGACCTCCTCGTCTGCACGAGCTTCGAGGAATCCTCGCCGCGCGTGCTGCTCGAGGCCGCCCTGTTCGGCCTGCCCATCGTGACCACCAACGTGAACGGCATCCCGGAGATCGTGACCGCGGACGAGGCCTGGCTGGTCCGGCCCGGCGACCCCCTCCAGCTCGCCGGCGCGATCCGCGAGGCGCTCGCCGCCCACCGGGCCGGCGACACCCGTCGCGCCGCCCGGGCCCGGGAAACCGTGGCGGCCCGCTTCGACGAGACCGTTTCCCTGCCGCAGCATCTCGCCCTCGCCAACGAGGCCGCCGCCCGCTTACCGTGACCCATGCCTGAATCCGCCGGCTGGCAGTTCGCAGTCGAGATCCATCCGCCCGACTGGTCTTTCCCCGCGGGGAAAGCCTGGATCGGCGGCTGGATTTATGCGGGCCGGGAGCGCCTCGTCACCGACCTGCGCGCCTGGGTGGACGGCCGGCCCTTCCTCGGGTTGCACGGCCTGCCCAAGCCCGACCTGGATGCCAAGCTCCTCGGCCGGCCCGGCCCGCCCTACACCGGCTTCGTGCTCCTGCTCGAGCCCCATCGCGGCGCCTCCGTGCTGCGGCTGGAGGCGCGCGACCCCGCCGGCAACTGGACGGAGTTTTTCCGGCAGCCGATCACGGTCGCCGCCGGGGCCGCGCCCTGCCCCGCCCCACCGTCGCTGGCCGAGCGGCTCGCCGGGCTGATGCCCCCGCTCCTGCGCCGGCACACGCAGCAGCCGCACGCGCCATGGGGCCGCCCTCGCCGACGAGATCGTCTCCGCCGCCCTGGCCGTGCCGCTCGACGCGCTGCCCGTCCCGCCCTTCTTCGGCGCGCTCGAGGAACCGCGGTCCACGACCGGCTGGCTGCGCTACGGCCGCATGTCCGTCACCGGCTGGCTGACCCACCGCACCGCGAAGATCAAACGCATCACCGCCCTGGCGGACGCGGTGCAGGAGTCGCCGCTCCTGCTCGGCCTGCTGCGGCCCGACATCGCCGACGTCTTCACCGATCTGCCCGGCCGGGACCACTCGCAGTTCAGCGGCCACGTGGACCTGCCGGCCAACCAGAGCGCCCCGGCCCTGCTCAAGGTTTTCGCCGAGCTGGACAACGGGGAAAAGCACCTCGCCTTCGCCCGGCGCTTCACCCCCTGCGTGATCGCCGGCGCCGACACGCCGCTGCCGACTCTTTCGCGTGTGACCTTCGCCAAGGCGCTCTGGGCGCTGCGGGCCTCGGCGCGGCGCCACGGCCTGCCGCTGGGGGATGGGGCCAGGCTGATCGCCGCGGCCAAGGAAGCCTGGTCCGCCTATCGCGCCGAGGCACCAGCCCCGGTGCGACACCACCGACCGGCGACCGGGGTGACCGTCGCCCCGGCGGGGAATGCGCCGCTGCGGGTGCTGGTCGCGACGCACAACCTCAACTTCGAGGGCGCGCCGTGGTTCATCTTCGAGCTCGCCCGCCACCTTGGCCGCCAGCCCGGGGTCAGCATCCGCGTGATCTCGCCGCAGGAGGGCCCGATGCGCCGGATCTTTGCGGACGCGGGCATGCCGGTCGAGGTCGTGGACCTAAAGGCGGCCCTCGCCGCCGCCTCGCCCGCGGAATTCACCGCCGCCCTGAGCGCGGCCGTGAAGACCGACTGGACGCAGGTGGACCTGCTTGTCGCCAACACCATGGTCTCGTTCTGGGCCGTGCAGCTCGCCCGGGCCGCGCAGAAGCCCGCGCTCCTCTACGTGCACGAGAGCACGGCCGTCCGCCGCTTCTTCGCGCCGATCCTGGCGCCCGCGCTGTCCCCGCTCGTGGAAGAGGCGTTCCGCAGCGCCTCCCGCGTCGTGTTCACGGCGGACTCCTCCCGCACGGTCTTTGAATATCTCAACGACCGCGGCAATTTCCGTCTGCTGCCGAGCTGGGTGGACGTGGCGCGGATCGACGCCTTCGCCGCCGTTCACGACAAGGCCGCGCTGCGCCGCAAGCACGGGCTCGACCCCGCCGCCGTGCTGCTGGTCAACATCGGCTCCCATCTGTGAGCGCAAGGGCCAGCATATCTACCTCCGCGCCGCCGAGCTGCTGCGCGAGGAGCTCCGCCACACCTATCCCGGCAAAAAGATCCAGTGGGTCCATGGTCGGCGCGCGCCCCGGCCTCTACCTCGACTCGCTGAAGCAGGAGGCGGAGCTGCATGCGCTCGACAACGTCGTGTTCCTGCCGGAGACCGGCGAGATCCACGACTTCTACCTCCTGGCCGACGTATTTGTCTGCACGAGCTTCGAGGAATCATTCCCGCGCGTCCTGCTCGAGTCGGCCGCCTTCCGCCTCCCGATCGTCAGCACCAACGTCAACGGCATCGCCGAGATGCTCGCGCCCGACGAGGCCTGGCTGATGCCGCCCGGCGACCGCTACCAGCTGGCCGAGGCCGTGAAGTCGGCGCTCGCCGCCTTCTTCGCCGCCGACACCACCCGCCCCGACCGGGCGCGCGCCGCCATCGTGCGCCGTTTCCACGAAGCCAATTCCCTGCCCCTCCACCTCGCGCTGGCCCGCGAGGCGGCCGGACGTGGCTGAGGGTTTTTAACCACTAACAGGCTGCTGAAAAAGTCCGTCATTGCTTGAACATTTGGCGGCGAGGGGCGTCGAAGCAGGCAACATGCGCGGCGAGCTTCCCAACCAGCCCTGTTTCATCAGCCTGATCAACGTCGAGACGATGATCCCCGAAACGCACCCGATCCGGGTGATCAAGCGGATGTGCGACGAGGTGCTGGCGAGCCTGAGCCGGCAGCTTGACGGGATCTACGCGGCAGACGGCGCGCCGTCGATCCCGCCGGAGACCCTGCTGAAGGGCAAGGTGCTGCAAGCGCTCTATACTGTGCGCTCGGACCGCCAGCTCTGCGACCGCTCAAGACCGACTTGCTGTTCCGGTGGTTCGTGGACTTGCCGCTGGATAGCGAGGTCTTCGATGCCTCGACCTACAGCAAGAACCAGCAGCGGCTGCTCCAGCATCAGGTCGCCGAGCTGTTCTTCACCGCCGTGGTGGAGCTGGCCCGGCAGCACGGCTGGGTGTCGAACGAACACTTCAGCGTGGACGGCACGCTCATCGGAGCGTGGGCCTCGATGAAGAGCTTCCGGCCGAAGGATGAACCCAAAGGCCCCGGCTCCGGCAACGCCTGGATAGACTTCAAGGGCGAGAAGCGCAGCAACGACACGCATGCGTCCACCACCGATGCCGAAGCGAAGCTCCTGTGCAAGGGTCCCGGCAAGGAGGCGAAGCTGTGTTTCGGGGCGCACCTGGCCATGGAGAACCGGCACGGCCTGTGCGTGCGCTTCGCGGTCAAGCCCGCGGTTGGCGTGACCGAGACCGAGGCCGCCCTCGAACAACTGGCCGAACTCCAGGCCAATGGCTTCCGGCCCCAGACGGTCGGGGCCGACAAGGGTTATCACCATCAGGACTTCATCCACGGCGCGCGCCGGTTGGGCGTCGTGCCGCACCCGGCGCTCAAACAGGGACAAAATCCCTTGCGCGTCCGGCTCACCGCCACGCACGCCGTCAGCCAGTTGATCCGCAAGCGCATCGAGGAGCTGATCGGCTGGTGCAAAACCACCGGCAACTTTCGCAAGAGCCGCTATCGGGGCATCGCGCGCACCAACGCCCAAGGACACTACGGGGCGATCGCCTGCAATCTGGTGCGCATGGCGAAACTCTCTCTCGGACCGCCCGGGATGGCGCGGGCCTGAGCGCCGCCGCGGCCGCGGTGTGTCCGCACACCGCGAGAACGCCGCCAACCGCTGCGGACCACGCCGCCATCGGCGCGAAAACAAGCCCCATAACTCATGCCAGCGCTCCAAAATCAACCTGGTGGATCGCCAAATTCTCAAATCGGGCCGTTTTTCAGCAGCCTGTTAGTGGTTGCCAAAACCCCCGCGTCGCGGGGCTTGCGCCCCGGCCGCCCGTCCGCCTTAGTTCATCGCTCGAACCGTGAACGAAAACGACGCCTATATCTTTGATGTGGAGGAGCCCCGCGAGTGGGTGTTCAAGGGCGAACCCGTCTGGATCGGCGGCTGGTTCCTGTCGAAGGTGGGCGCGGTGTTCTCCGACGTGCGGGCCGTCATCGACGGCATCCCGTATCCGGGCATCCTGGGCATGCCCGCCCCGAGGTGGAGCAGCAGCACCGCGGCTACACCGGGCTGCCCCACGCCGGTTTCCTGCTGCGCGTCACGCCGCCCGCCTCCGCCCGCACCCTGCGCTCGAGCTGCTCGACGCCGGCCACCGCTGGGTCGAGATCTGGCGCACGTCCATCAAGGTGCAAGGCGGCGGCCCCGACGGCGGCCGCTACGAGACGCGGCTCCTGCCCGACCATCTTCACCGCCTGCTGCAGGCGCGCCGCGCCGACCCGGCTGCCGACCTCGCGCCGCTCGCGGCCGAGCTCGCGCTCGAGGGCGCGGCCGTCGCGCTCGACACGCTACCCAACCCGCCCTTCTTCGGCGCCCTCGAGAAACCCGAGCTCGTCGGCGGCACACAATACGGCAAGATCCGCGTCGAGGGCTGGCTCATCCACCAGACGCAGCGCATCGTCCGCCTCATCGGCAGCACGCACCCGCTCGTCGAGAACGAGTTCGAATACGGCAGCTCGAGCGCAAGGAGGCCGCCGAGCTTTTCCCGCAGCATCCTTATGCCGGCCGCTCGCAGTATTTCGGCATGCTCGACATCGACGAGACCGCGCCCGGCCCGGCCGTCATCAAGCTGTTCGCTGAGCTGGAGGACGGCACCCGTCACCTCGTCTTCACCCGGCGCTTCCATCCGCGCGCCTGCCACATCTGGGAACGTCCGTTGCCGGCCCTAGACCGGGGCGAGTTCGTGCAATGCACGCTGGCCCTGCGCCGCGCCGCCAAGCAGCTGGGCATCCGGCTCGGCTCGCTCGGCGCCCAATGGTCCTCGCTGCAGCAGGCCTACGCGCTCTACCGCCGCGAGGCACCGGCCGTCATCCCGCCCGATCCCGCCCGGCAGGATCCCTACGCCGCGTGGCAAGCGGCCGGCCGGCTGACGCCACGCCTCCGCGACACCCTCGCCCGCGCCGCCCAGAAACTCGGCGCGAACGGCCCGAAATTTTCCGTGCTCGTGGACACGCGCGGCTGCACGCCCGACCAGCTCGCGGCGCTCAGCGCCTCGCTGTCGGCCCAGCTTTATCCGGCCTGGGAAGCCTGGTTCGTCGGCGCCCCGTCGCCCTATGCCGCCGAATCCCGCTGCCGTTCCGAAAAGTGCTCCGGCCCGAAGGATGTCGTGCGTGCGCTCAACGCCGCGGCCCACCAGTCCGGCGGCACGCTCTGACGTTGCTCCCCGGCCACTCGCGGCTGGCGCCCGACGCTCTGCTCGAAATCGCCGAGCGTTTCGCCGCGGCCCCCGCGCTCGAACTCGCCTACACCGACGAGGACCGGATGGACGACGCCGGCCGGCGCACCGACCCCGACTTCAAGCCGGAGTGGAGCCCCGCCCTCGCGCTGTCGGGGCTTTCCCCGGCCACCTGAGCGTGGTCCGCCGCGAGCGCTTCCTCGAGCTCGGCTCGTTCCGTGAGGGTTTCGCCGCCGTGCCCTGGCTCGACGTGCTGCTGCGGGTCGGCGACAAGCTCCGACCCGGCAAACGCCGCGCACATCCCGCTGGTCTGCCACCACGCCTGGGCCGGCGCCCCGCGCGAGACCGACCTCGCCGACCCGTCCTACGAACAGGCCCGCCGCGCCCTCGCCGACGCCGTCGCGCGCCGCGAGTGGGCCGCCCAGCCCTTCCTGCCGGAAAGCGGCCACCACCGCCGCGAGCGCTTCCACCAGCTGCGCTGGAGCCCGGCGCTGCTCGAAAATTCCCGGTGACCATCGTCATCCCCACCCGCGACCGCCTGCACCTGCTGCAGGAGTGCGTGGAGCTGCTCGAGGAGACGGTGGACTGGCGCCACGTGAAGCTCGTCATCGTGGACGACCACTCGCGCGACACCGACGCGTTGCGCTACCTGGCCCAGATCCAGCAGCGGACCGACCTGAACTGCACAGTGGTGCGCCTGCCGACGGGACCGCGCCCTTCAATTACTCCCGCCTGGTCAACGCCGCGCTGCCGCACATCGACACGCCGCTGGTGCTGCACCTCAACAACGACGTCAACGCCCTTGAG
>CBDFNB010000008.1:0-10301 GCA_965249855.1 Lacunisphaera sp. | reverse complement strand
TCGCTGAGGGGCTCACGAACCGCCAGATCGGCGAACGGCTCGACCTCGCCGAGAAGACCGTCAAGAACTATGTCTCCGGGCTGCTCGCCAAACTGGGGATGGAGCGTCGCACGCAAGCGGCCGTGTACGGGGCAACCCTCGACAAAAGCTGAGCAACCATGATGCGACAGATGCTCGGGTACAGTTCTTGACATGACGTTCACGTTCGAGTCCAGGCCACCCGGCAAGGCCTGGGGTGTCCTCGCGCTCATCATGGCCGTCATCCCGATCCCGTTCCTCATCGCGCTCAACGTGCTCTCGGCCGTCGTGCGATCGGCTCCGGCCGGGGATCCGGCGTTTGTGCCGGCCGCCTGGATCTACGGCATCCTTGCGGTGCTCGGCCTGTTCTTGTTCTCGTTCTTTTTTCTGGCGGCGACCGCTCTGGGCATTGCGGCGGTCAGTCGTCCGCGCCGGGCCGGCAAGGTTCTCGGATGGTCGGCTATCGCCATCGTGATCCTCTCCATCCCGTTCCTGTGGCTGGGCTACCTGGTCTGGACCACCGGTGGAGCGACCGGGTAGCGTGGCCAAATGAGCGACTCACGCTTCGATCCCCGCTTCGACCCCGCTTTCCAGAGAGGGTGGGACGGACCCGCTCCGAGTGTGCTGCCCGAATCGGTGCGCCCCGCGGACCCTGAGCGAATTGTTGTCACCGCCGAGCTTGCTCCGGAGCCCGAGCACGAGTCGGATCGTCGCCTCAACCCGTTCCTTATTGCGCTCGGCGGGGTCGCGGCACTCCTGGTGGTGGTGGGTCTGTGGATGGCGAGCCAGGTGAGTTCTGGCTACTCATCGAACGCGCCGACGCAGGTCGACTACGCCATGCTTCAGCTTCTGATGATCGCCGCGCCCCTCACGATCCTTCTTGGGGTGATGACGGGCATCGGAGTGTTGTTCGTGTTTGCAGTGCGTTGGGGCAGGAACCGCTAGCTGGTATCAACCCGGGGCGTGGGTCCCGGCCGTCGTGGGGGTAGGGCCGTGGTCGTGAGCGAGAGGATCCAGCTGGACCTCGACGCCTTCATCGCGACCGAATACCCGAAGGTGGTTGCGGCCGTGGGCCTCATCACGGGTAACCATCAGGACGCGGCAGATGCCGTGCAGGATGCCATCGTGGGGTTCCTCGCGAAGCCGCCCGCGCATCCCGTTACCAACCTTGCGGCGTGGTTCACGGTGGTGGCGAGCAACCGGCTGCGTGACGCGCATCGGAGTGCCGCCGCGCAGAGGCGTGCGCTGGAACGGATGGGAACCCCGGTGGACGCCACCGAGGACGCGGTTGTTCTCCTGGATCGGGACGTGCTGGATGCCCTCCGACGGCTTCCTCTCCACCAGCGCCAAGTCTGTGCGCTGCACTACCTCATGGACCAGTCGATCGAGACGATCGCGGAGGGTCTGGGGTCAGTGAGGGCACCGTCAAAACTCAGCTGCACCGCGCACGCAAGGCCCTGGCGTCACGTCTGCGGAAGGAGGATCACCTTGGTTGAGCTCGACGACCTGATGCGTGCATCCCTCACCCGCTTGATGCAGCCGGGTGACTCCACGGGTGTGGCCGAGGCGATCCGTGCGCGGGTCGACTCTGGCGACCGGGGAACTCCCGCCGCGACCAGTGGATACGGCGCGACCCGTGGCTGGCCCACGTGGTGGGTTGGCCTGCTTGCCATGTTCCTGGTGGTGGGGATGGTTGTTGGTGGTGGTCTGGTCGCCGAGCGTGTGACGTCGGTCGCCTCGAACGATGGTCCGGGGGTCGCGGCGCCGACGGTGAGTCCCACGGCGTCAACGACCGGAACACCTAGCCCCCAGCGCACCCGCCGCGGCACCACCCGCCGCTCCGGTCGCGCCGGCCGAGCCGACTCCGGAACCGCCCGCCGAGGAGGAGGCCCCACCCCCTCCGCCGCCGGCGGTCGAGCCGTCGCCCTCCTCGCCACCGCCACCCCCGCCGCCCGCGGACACGATTGCCCCGAGCATCGTGCAGTACTGGGCGAGCACCGGGCAGGTGTGTTCTGACCCACAACCGGGATGGGACACGGCGGCAACGCTGGGCGCGGTCGTCATTGACGATGTGGGGGTCGCGGGGGTGTCTGCGTCGTGGGCGCTCGATGGCGGGTCGACTGGTTTCTCTGGCTCGGGGTGACACGTGGTTGGGAACTTTTGATCCGTCGTCGGGCTCCGAGGGGTTGGCCGAGATCACGATTGTTGCGTGGGATGCTGCGGGCAACGTGAGTGCCCCGGTACTGGTGGCCGTGCAGGTGTGGTCGTTGGGTAACTGCCTGATCTAGGTGCTAGCCGCAGTCGCTGTTAGCCGCAGTCGCTCCAGAGTCCTGCTGACCGACGCCAGGCCTCTTCGGCGCCTTGGGCGATGACGGGCCAATACTCGGAGTTGGGTGGGGTGAGGTAGGCCTTGACCATGCCGGTGCTGACGAGGACTTCGTTGACGAAGTACCCGTCACTGGACCACACGTAGCCGAGCCATCGCCCACCTTCGTCTTGGGTGACCTCGTCGGTGGTCACCCAAGCGATGGAGCCTTCGGGGAGGAGGTCACGGAGTGCCGCTTCGGACTCGTTGGCGTAGCACTCTCGGCTCCAGCCGAAGTTGGGGGCGTCGATTCCGAGGAGCCTGACGGTGATGGTGCCCCAGTCGGTGATCTGGGAACCCGGTCGGCTCGCGGTCATGATGACGGATTCGCCGGAGAGCACTTCCTGTACGACCAGGGGCTGGGCGGTGGCGGGCCACGGGTGGGCTCCGCGTGCCGTGTGTGTTCCTGCTGTGGGGCCAGAGGGATGTGGGCCAGGCCGCGATGGTGCCTGTCGCGAGCACTGCGGCGCTCGCGACCAGGGCCACCGTTGTGCGCCAGGTCACGATCCCGACGCTACTCCTGTTGGTGGGGCGCCGGAATGGGCACTAGCGGGGTACTAGCTGGTCACGTCTGGCAGTTCGGGCACCACCAGGTGTCTCGCAGTTGGAGGGCGCTGTCTCCCAGTTCGCCGTGCAGGATGGGTGTGCCGCACCGGCTGCACGGTTGGCCGGTGCGCCCGTACACCCAGGTGCGTTGTCCGCGCAGGTTGCCGGTGGTGGTGCGTTCGGCGCGATCCTTGTTGGCGTCGATGAGTCGTTTGGCGAGGTCGACGACCTTGCCGAGGTCGGTGACGTCGCGCACGGGTCGTGTGGGGAGGATGCCGCGCAAAAAACACAGTTCGGCGCGGTAGACGTTGCCGAGTCCTGCGAGGTTGCGCTGGTCGAGGAGGGCGAGCCCCACTTCGCGGTCGGGGTCGCGCTGCAGGTTCTGCAGGGCGAGGTCGGCATCCCAGTCGGGGCCGAGCAGGTCCGGCCCGAGGTACCCCACAACGCTTCCTTCGTCGTCGCGGTTGACCACGTCGAGCACGCCTAGCTGGAACCCCACGACCGTCGTGATCATCGGTCGCCAGGATCGCCCGAGCTTGCCACCCGGGGCGTCGCCACGGGGTGCCGGTGCGGTAGATGTGCCAGCTGCCCTCCATCTTCAGGTGGCTGTGGATGGTGTGGTCGCCGATGCGCATGAGGATGTGTTTGCCTCGGGGCACAACCTCGTCGACGGTCTGGCCGCTGAGGTCGACGGTCGCGAACGCGGGCACACGAAGGTCAGAGCGCACGAGGGTCCTGCCCGCCAGTGCGGCGTTGAGGTTCGTCGCTGACCGGTAGACGGTGTCACCTTCGGGCACTAGTCACACCTCCCGGGTCTGTGGGTGCCGCCGGTGCCCCTCGACCCATCAGTCGTCTCGTCCGAGTGGGATCCACTGTTTCGGGTGGCACTAGCCAGTACTGCTGGTTATCGTCTAGTTCGATTTCCCACCCGTTGTTGTGCACCAGCATGTGGTGGTGTCGGCACAGTAACACGCCATCCTTCAGGTCGGTGCGGCCGTTGTCTCGGTGCCAGTGCTTGGTGTGGTGGGCTTCGGTCCAGGAGGGCGGCCGATCACAGCCGGGCCACATGCATCCCCGGTCGCGGGCAGCCAGTGCGATTCGCTGCGCGGGCGTAAAGAGTCGCTGTGCCCGACCCACGTCGAGCACTCGGCTGCCGTCGAAGAGGAGTCGGCTGCATCCCGGCGGTGCACACCATCCGTTGTGCGGTCGCGATCGAGACGTGTGCGGTCTGCCCGTCGATCTCGGCCGATCCGATGCCCGCCTCGAGGTCGCTCAGCTGCACGTGGACCTGAACCTCCGGCGCGCGGACGCCGAAGACCGTTCCGTCGTCGGCGGTCGACGCGACTCGCACCATGTCGACGAGGGCGTCGGCGGTTAGTTGCTCGGTCGTGCGTTCGTCGGCCATGACACGATCGGCGCGCGCGACCTCCCGCGGATCCACGAATCGTGGACCACCGCGGCGGGGCGCCGTGATGCGGTCGAAGGCTGCAGTCACGATTGCGGCCGACTCGGGGTCGAGTCGCCCGATGATTCGTGTCATGCCGTCGGGTTCGGGGATCAGTCGAAGGAAGCGCCGCGCTCGCAGCGTGGCCTCGCGATCGGCGGCAGACGCCGAGTCGAGCTCATCACGGATAGCCCGCGCCGCGGCAGCAATCCGCTCCGGTGTGGTCTCGCCGGCCGCCCGCACAAGACGGTCGGCGGCATCCGTGAGGTCGTCCGCCGCGACATTCGCCGTGGGTGACCCCAAGCCGGGCACAATCGCATCCGCTGAGGCGATCGAGATGTCGCCATCGGTGACCGCTCTCGCGACCGGGTCCAGCCAGGGCGAACCCATCTCGAGTGCACTCCCCACGCGGGCGAGCGCACGTGCCTCGGCGGCACTGACCCCGGTCACGTGCTGAATGAGCTTCTCCGGAGTGCGAGCACCCGTTCGCTGCGCCAGACCGTCGTACCCCAGCTCTCGGGACGAACGCCGAACCACTTCGCCCGCCACGGATGCCGCAGCCGCATCGAGCTGGCGTCGAGACGCGGCAATCTCCGCCTGCAGGGCGAGCAGCGCAGCGTCATCGAGCTGTGTGAGGTGAGTGTGATCCGGCACGATCACTGTGGTGATCGTCATGCCCCCAGTTTATCAAACTAGAACTGGTGTGCCAAATCTTTGTTCTAATCTGTGGAAAGGTCTTCGAGGTGTGGGTCTGGGGGAGGGGAGGACACACCGTACTAAGCCGTACACCCCCGTCACGGCCGCAGCCTCAGCCCCTGCGGTGTCGCCGCGAATCCGGCGTCCACAAGCGCGATGCCCAGGGGTGTGCCCACGGCGAACTCGCCATCCACTCGTTCGACGCGCAGCGAGCCGAGCCCTCGGCGCACCGTCGTCACCAGGGATGCCGCGGCCGCGGCAAGCGCGTCGGGCTCGGCCCCGAAGGTGAGCACACTCTTGCCGCCCTTCTCCACGTAGAGGGCCAACTCGCCATCGACCAGCACCACCAGCGCGCCCGCCTTGCGCCCCGGGCGGTGACCGGTGGTGGGCGTGTCACCCGTTGCCACGGGCCACGCCAGCGCCGCGCCGTAGGGGTTGGCCGGGTCCGTCGCGGCGAGAGTGAGAGCATCCAGCGACGACGGCGTCTCGGGGTCACGCGAGAACGATCGCAGACGATCAATCGTGGCCCCCGTCGCGAACTGCGCGGCACCAAGGCCCTCGACGAAGTACCCACGCCGCGCGCGACCTTGCTCCTCGAAGCCACTAAGCACCTTGTACACGAGGCCAAATCCGCCACGGATGCCCTCGCTCGCGACCGCGCCGCCGGGTGACCACCCCGTGCCGCTCGAGCAGGAGCTCCGCGGTCGCCTTGCCCCGCACGGTCGGGTCCGGCTCGGCGAGCGGGAGCAGGGACCACCGGCCAGCACCGGGCGGCGGACCGGACTGGGCGACGGCGAGTGACCGCCCCCGATACCCGCGCGCGCGGGGTGTGCGCGGGGCACGAGCCTTGCCGCCGAGGTGGGAGCGGAGTGGCGCAAAACTGTCGTTGGTCACCAGTCCCGCCCAGACCAGCTCCCACAGCGCCTCGACGAGGGGGGTGTCATCGACCGGGCCGGTGCCCGTGGTCGCCAGCGCACTCCCGAGTTGCCGAAAGAAGTACGCCCCTCCGCCCGCCAGCACCGACAGGATCTCGCGCTGCAGCGCGGTCGTCTCGTCGCCGGATGGCTCGGCCAGCGTGAGTGGGGCGCGGTCGGCCAGGTGCAGGCTCACCCAGCCGTCGCCGCCGGGGAGTGCGCCCGCACCCGACCAGATCACCTCGCCGGAGACGGTCAGTTCGTCGAGCCAGGCCTGCGAGTAGCCGGGCAGTCGCGCGGGGAGCACCAGGCTCTCCCACGCGGACGCGGGCAGCGCAACACCGGCAAGCTGGTCGATCACCTGCGCAAGTCCGTCGACTCCGCGCAGGGTGCCGCCCGAGCCGGAGACCACATGCTGCCAGGCCGGCAAAAACCGCCCGAGCGCAGCCTGCTCCACCGGCTCGACCTCGTGCCGGAGCGCGGCGAGCGATCGACTGCGTAGGCGTCGCAAGACCTCGACCGAGCACCACTCGGTGCCCGTGGCGCCGGGGCGGAACTCGCCGTCAACAACCCGGCGGTCCGCGGCGAGGCGGCGCAGGGCATCCGAGACCACGGCGGGGCCGAGCCCCAGGCGGGTGGCGACATCCTGCACCTCGAAGGGGCCGTGGGTGCGCGCGTAACGACTCACGAGGTCGCCGACCGGGTCGTCGACCGGCTCGATGAAGGCGGCGGGCACGCCGATCGGCAGAGGCACCCCGAGCGCGTCGCGAAGCCGCGCCGCGTCCTCGATGGCGGCGAACTGGGGTGTTCCCGCGATGGTGACGGAGAGGATGCGGGGGGCCGACGAGGTCGGCGAGGGCGGCGTCGAGGGAGGTGGGGACGGTTGGTCTCGATACGCCCTCCGGGCTACTCGACCGGCGGGTGCCCTCCGGGCTACTCGACCGGCGGGCGTCCTCCGGGCTACTCGACCGGCGGGTGTCCTCCGGGCTACTCGACCGGCGGGAGGAACTACCCGACCACCGGGCCTCGAGCTCCTCGCGCGTCAGTGGCCCCAGCATCCGCAGCAGGTCAACAACCCCCTCGGCGTCGTGCGCGTGGCGCTCCGGCACCAGACGCTGAAGCTCACGTTCGGTCTGCACGATCACGTCGGGGTCGAGCAGTTCGCGCAGCTCAGCGCGGCCCAGCAGCTCGGCGAGCAGCGTCGGGTCGAGGCTGAGGGCGGCCGACCGTCGTTCGGCGAGCGGCGAGTCCCCTTCGTAGAGGAACGCCGCCACGTACCCAAACAGCAGGCTGCGCGAGAACGGGCTCGGCACATCCGTCTCGGTCTCCACGACCCGCACCGTGCGCTGAGCAATCTGGTTCGTGAGCGCCAGCAGGGCCGGCAGGTCGTACACGTCCTGAAGCACCTCGCGCACCGTCTCGAGCAGGATCGGGAACGTCGGGTACTTGCGCGCCACATCCAACAACTGGGATGCCCGCTGCCGCTGCTGCCACAGCGGGGACCGCCGCCCCGGGTCACGCCGGGGCAACAAGAGGGCGCGGGCCGCACACTCGCGGAACCGTGCCGCGAACAGCGCCGACCCGCCCACCTCCTCGGTGACGATCTGCCGCAGCTCGTCCGCGTCGAACACAAACAGGTCGGCGCCGGGCGGCTCCGCGTCGGTATCGGGGATGCGCACGACAATGCCGTCGTCGGCTGCCATGGCGGAGCCATCCACCCCGAGCCGGTCGCGCACCCGAGCACCCACGGCGAGCGCCCAGGGCGCGTGCACCGGCATGCCGTACGGCGAGTGCAGCACCACACGCCAGTCGCCAAGCTCATCGCGGAACCGCTCCACAACGAGGGTGGTGTCGGTGGGAACCTGCCCGGTCGAGGCCTTCTGCTCGGTTACCAGGGCAACCAGGTTGGCGACGGCGCGATCGTCGAGCCCAATGGCGGCTGCGCGCTCGCGGTTGGCGGTATCGGAGCCCGTGGAGATCTCGCGAACGAAGCTCCCAATCGCCTGGCCCAGCTCCGCCGGCCGCCCGAGCCCGTCGCCCTTCCAGAACGGCACCTTGCCGGGCTGCCCAAACGCGGGGCTCACGAGCACCTGATCGTGGGTGATCTCCTCGATGCGCCAGCTGGTGGTTCCAAGGGCGAACACGTCACCGACGCGCGACTCGTAGACCATCTCCTCGTCAAGCTCGCCGACGCGTCGCCCCGCCTCCGAGCCGACCATAAACACCCCAAACAGCCCCCGGTCGGGGATGGTGCCGCCCGAGGTGACGGCAAGGCGCTGCGAGCCCGGTCGCCCCTCGATGGTGCCGGCCACCCGATCCCACGTGACCCGGGGCCGCAGCTCCGCAAACTCGTCGCTCGGGTAGAGGCCACTAACGAGGTCCAGGGTCGCATCGAACGCGCTCCGCGGGAGGGTCGCGAACGGCGCGCTGCGTCGCACGGTGTCGAACCACTCCTCGACCTCGAGTGGCTCGAGCGCAACCGCCGCGATCGTCTGCTGGGCGAGCACGTCAAGCGGGTTCGCGGGAATCGCGATCGCCTCGATGAGGTCCCTTGCGCATCCGGTCGACTGCAACCGAGGTGTGGATGAGGTCGGTGCGATGTTTGGGAAACAACACACCCTTCGAGATCTCCCCGACCTGATGGCCGGCCCGCCCAATCCGCTGCAGCCCGGATGCCACGGACGGTGGCGACTCGACCTGGATCACCAGGTCGACCGCACCCATGTCGATGCCCAGCTCAAGCGAGCTCGTGGCAACCACACAGCGCAGTCGGCCCGACTTCAGGTCGTCCTCGATGGTGGCGCGCTGCTCCTTCGAGACGGAGCCGTGGTGGGCGCGGGCGAGCAAAGGCACCGCGTCCGCCCGTGCGCCCGCGGGCCGCGCCGCTGGTTGAGTAGCGCCCGCGGGCCGCGCCGCTGGTTGAGTAGCGCCCGCGGGCCGCGCCGCTGGTTGAGTAGCGCCCGCAGGCCGCGTATCGAAACCGACCCGCTCCTCGTAGATCTCGTTGAGCCGCGCCGTGAGCCGTTCGGCCAGTCGCCGGGAGTTCGCGAACACGATCGTGGATCGATGCTCGAGGATGCGGTCAACAATCGCCTCCTCGACGTGGGGCCAGATCGAACCGGTCGCATCCGCGAGCATCCCCGTTGGCCCCGAGCTCGACCCCTCGCGGGAGGGCAGGATGCCCGGCTCGGCCATGTCGTCGACCGGAACCTCGACGGTCAGGTCGAACGTCTTCGCCGCGGGCGGCTGCACGATCGTCACCGGTGCACGCCCGCCGAGGAACCGCGCGACCTCCTCGAGGGGACGCACGGTCGCCGAGAGGCCAATGCGCTGCGCGGGTTTCGGGAGCAGGGCATCCAGTCGCTCAAGCGATACCGCAAGGTGCGCACCCCGCTTGGTCGCGGCCACGGCGTGAACCTCGTCAACGATCACCGTGTCGACGCCGCGCAGCGACTCGCGGGCCGCCGACGTGAGCATGAGATACAACGACTCGGGTGTCGTGATGAGGATGTCCGGTGGGGTCCGGGCGAGCGCCCGACGCTCCTGGCTAGTGGTGTCGCCCGAGCGCACGCCCACCGTCACGGCGGGCACGTCAACGCCCAGCCGCCGTGCGGTTTGGGTCACCCCTACGAGTGGCGCTCGCAGGTTGCGCTCAACGTCGACGCCGAGCGCCTTGAGGGGTGAGATGTAGAGAACTCGTGTTCCCGCCTCGGGACGCGGTGTGGTGATCAGCTGGTCGATGGACCACAGGAACGCGGCGAGTGTTTTGCCCGAGCCCGTCGGTGCGACCACCAGCGCGTGGGAACCGGAGGACACCGCATCCCACGCACCAAGCTGGGCGGGGGTCGGCTCGGGGAAGGCGCCCACGAACCACTCCCGCGTCGCGGGGGAGAAACGCTCGAGCACCATGCCCCTATCCTCCCTCGCGCCGCCGACGAAACGGTGTGGCGAAGACGCAAGTGATCCGGCTAGGGGTGCTCCCTCAGGAACGCCGAGAAATCGGTGAGCTCCTCGCGGGAGATGGAGTGCCCCAGGTCCTCATAGATGCGGATGGTGGCGTCGGCGTGTGTGGGCAACCACTCCTCGGTGCGGGCGATGGCAGCATCCGGGATGATCGGGTCGTTGGTTCCGCGGCCCCAGAAGACCGGCGGACGCACCCGGGCGAGCTCCTCGTCGCCGGCGTGCGAGGCGGACGCAATGAACCCCGAGATACACACGGCCGCGGCGAACCGGTCCGGGGCGTGCCGCAGCAGCTCGAGCGCCATGGCCCCACCCTGCGAGAAGCCGAGCACGCTCACCGAGGTGTAGTCGAGCGTGT
>CBDFNB010000007.1:0-72468 GCA_965249855.1 Lacunisphaera sp. | reverse complement strand
TCGGCCTGGAGGAAACTGTAGAGCGGGAGATCGAAATGCAGCGCGTCGGTGACGATGAGCCGGACATTGCGGTAAATGCCGCCGTGGGCGGGGTGCCAGTGCGGGTTGTTCCAGGGGATCTGGTCGGCCTGCAGTTCCTCGAGGGTCGCCGGAATTTTATCCATGAGCTCTTTTGAGAGCTGAGAAAGGTTCTGCTGGGTGGCAGTGCTGGTGGCGGCCTGCGGTGAGATTTTCGGGTCCAGCGGATCCTTCATGAACCGGTTGTCCGCCATGACGGCGAGCACGTTGGCGGCGCCGAGCTTGAGGTGCGGCGTCAGGTCGAAACCGAAGGGCGTGAAGCCGCCCTTGGCGGTGCCGAGCAATTTGCCGTTCAGGTAAACCTCGGCGACCTGACGCACGGCCTCGAACTCGATGAACACCTTCCGGTCCTGCCAGCCGGCCGGAGCGGTGAAAGTTTTCCGATACCAGGTGCGGCCGCTCCATTGCTCCTGCTCGCCGCGGTGGCCGGGCAGCGACCAGTTGTCGAAGGTGTCGGTGTCATTGTAGGTGTGCGGGGCGGAGACGGTGGCCCACGTGGCGTCGTCGAAACCTGGCGCCTCAGCGCCGGCCGGGTCGGCCTTCACGAATTTCCAGTCGGGGTTGAAGTTGATCGTCTGGCGGCCGTCGGCCAAAGCCAGCCCGGCCAGCAGCACGAAGAGCAGGGGTAATCTCATGGGGATAAATTCACCCGCTTGTCATCCTGAGCACAGCGAAGGATCCAGTTCCGCTTGTGCCGGCACAACAGGCACTGGATTCTTCACTTCGTTCAGAATGACATGACGCGGAAGGGCTACTTCTTGCCGCGGGCGCGGAGGAGCGCCTCGAGGAAGTAGTAGTCGCCGTAGTTGATCGGAACATCGATCTCGCTGTTCTTGGGATGATTGCCGGTGGCGTGCATCAGCAAAAAGCCGCCGTTCGTGCCCGGGGTGGCGAGGTAGGCGGGGGAGGAGAGGCTGCGGAGCTGCGCCTCGGCGAAGGCGGTATAGCTGGCGGCGGCCGACGCATCGACGTAGCCGCGGAGCTCCAACAGCGCGGAGCAGATGATGGCAGCAGCGGACGAGTCCCGCGGGGCGTTCGGGATCTTGACGTCATCGAAGTCCCAATACGGCACCTTGTCCGCCGGCAGGCGCGGGTGGTTCATGACGAAGGCGGCGATCTTCTGCGCCTGGGCGAGGTAGCGCGGGTCCTTGGTCTCGCGATACATGACGGTGTAGCCGTATAGTCCCCAGGCCTGGCCGCGGGCCCAGGCGGAATCGTCGGCCGTGCCCTGGTGGGTGATGCGCTGGAGGACCTTGCCGGTGGCCGGGTCGTAATCGACGACGTGGAACGAGCTGTTGTCCGCGCGGAAGTGATGTGCGAGCGTGGTGTCCGCGTGGCGGAGCGCGATGTCGCGGTAGCGTTCGGCGGGGCCGTTGCGCGCGGCCCAGAACATGAGCTCGAGGTTCATCATGTTGTCGATGATGACCGGGAAGGTGAATTTGCCGACGCCATGGTCCCAGGACTTGATGCAGCCGACAGTGGTGTTGAAGCGGGTGCTGAGTGATTGGGCGCCGTTGAGCAGGACCGCCTTGTAAGCCTCGTTGCCGGTCAGGCGCAGGCCGTTGCCATAGCTGCAGTAGAGCATGAAGCCGACGTCGTGCGTCTTGGTGTTGTGCTGCTCGGGCTCCAGCAGGGTGGTGAATTTCTCGGCCGAGGCGCGCCACTTCGCGTCACCCGTGGCCTCGAAGAGATACCACAGCGAACCCGGGAAGAAGCCGCTCGTCCAGTCGCGGGACGGGATCGTGACCAGCTGGCCATGCTCAAAGGTGCGGGGGAGCGGCTTGGCGGCGTCGGCCGGCAGGTGGGCGAGCATCCATTCGTATTGTTTCGCCGAGGTGGCGAGGGCGGAGTCGATGACATCCTTCAGCGCCGGTTCGGCGGCGCGAAGACCGGTGGCCAGGACGACAGCGGCGAGGAGGAGGGTGGAACGGCGGAGTAGGGTATGCACGGTGGTTTAAAAATAGAGGCGGGGAAGCGTCCGAGCCAAATTAATAAACATAAAACCCCTCTTTTGAGGGATCACGCCACCCCGGCGTTGCCGGTATCGTTAAGCGAGGGCGGTTGAGGGCAACCGCCCCTACCGCTTCTTCTTCCCGTTCTGCTCGATGTTGAGGTAGGTCTTGGCGAGCATCTGGGACTCGTAGAACTCCACCAGGCGCACGCCCTCGCGGGGCTTGATGAGGTCCTTCTTCGTGGCGTGGTCGATCTGCTGCTTGATGCGGCGGCAGAGCTCCTCCCACTGGTATTGCACGCCCTCGATGACGTCCGCGATGCGGGAGCCGGCGAGCGCCTCCTCGATGTAGAAGCCGTTGGGCTCGTCGTCCTCGAGGAACACGTGGACCTCGTTGACGCGGCCGAAGAGGTTGTGCAGGTCGCCCATGATGTCCTGGTAGGCGCCGGTCAGGTAGATGCCGAGGTAATAGGGCTCGTTGTGCTTGAGCGGGTGCAGCGTGATGTAGTCCTTCACGTCCTGCAGGTCGATGAAGCTGCCGACCTTGCCGTCGGAGTCGCAGGTGATGTCGACGAGGATGGCGTTGACGGAGGGCTTTTCCTTGAGTCGGTGGAGCGGCGTGATGGGGAAGAGCTGCTTGAGCGCCCAGCTGTCGAGGAGCGACTGGAAGACGGAGAAGTTGCAGACGTATTGGTCGGCGAGGAGCTTCTTGAGGTCGTGGAGTTCCTCGGGCTGGTAGCCGGACTTGGTGCCCTCGAGGTCGATCTTCTCGCAGATCTGCCAGAAGATCTGCTCGGCGGCGGCGCGGTTCTCGAGGTCGAGGTAGCCGAGATTGAAGAGGGAGAAGGCCTCCTCCTTCTTCTGGAGCGCGTCGTGGAAGCGCTCGAGGCGGCCGAGCTTGGCCTTGTTCTTCAGGAGGACGGCGAGGTCGTCGACGATCTTGTGGCGCGCCTTGGGCTGGTGCTGCTTGCCGAGGGACTCGTGCTTGTTGATGCGCTCGAAGACCTCGACGACCAGCATGGAGTGGGGGGCGGCGATGGCGCGGCCGGACTCGGTGACGATGTCGGGCACCTTCACGCCGGAGGCCTCGCAGATCTCGCGGATGTTGAAGACGACGTCGCGGGCGTATTCGCCCAGCGTGTAGTTCATCGAGGACTCGAAGTTCGTGCGCGAGCCGTCGTAGTCGACGCCGAGGCCGCCGCCGCAGTCGAGGTAACCCATCGGGAAACCCATCTTGGCCAGCTGGCAGTAAAAGCGCGCGGCCTCCGTGACGGCGGCCTTGATCGTGATGATGTTCGGCACCTGCGAGCCGATGTGGAAATGCACCAGCTTGAGGCACTGCTGCATCTTGGCGGCGCGGAGCTTCTCGACGGCAAAGAGGATCTCGGCGGTGTTGAGGCCGAACTTGGCGTTGTCGCCGGTGGAGGAGGACCACTTGCCCTCGCCGCGGGTCTGGAGTTTCACGCGGAAGCCGATGAGGGGCTTCACGCCGGTCTCCTTCGAAATCTCGATGATGCTGTCGACCTCGGAGAGCTGCTCGATGACGATGATGATCTTCTTGCCCAGCTTGCGGCCGAGGAGGGCGAGCCGCATGTAGTCGTGGTCCTTGTAGCCGTTGCAGATGATGAGGCGCTGGGCGCCCTCGTGCATGGCGAGCGCGATCATCAGCTCGGGCTTGGAGCCGGCCTCGAGGCCGTAGTTGAAGTCCTTGCCGGCCGAGACGACCTCGTCGACCACCTCGCGGAGCTGGTTGACCTTGATGGGGAAGACGCCGCGGTATTCGCCCTTGTAGCCCTCTTCCTTGATGGCCTTGGCGAAGGCCTGGTTGATCTGGGTGACGCGGTAGCGCAGGGTGTCCTGCAGGCGGATGACGAGCGGCGCCTTCAGGCCCATGCTTTTGGCCTCGTCAATGACGTCCATGAGGCGGATATTGCGGTCGTCAGCCAGGGGCTGGACCTGCACAAAACCCTCGGAATCCACGGAGAAGTGATTGGCGCCCCAGCGCTTAAAACCGTAGTGTTCTTCGGACTGGGCGGCGGACCAATTGGATGCGGATTTCGTCTTCAATTTGCGGGAGCGGAAAGGTGGGGGGTTAGGCTTGCTTTTTGATATGCGGCTGGGCTTATTCGCCCTTTTCAATTTTTCAAAACACCCGAAGACGCAATGACTAAGTTCGCCCTGTTCCTCGCCCAGACCGCTCCCGCCACGCCCGCCGCCCCCGGCGGCCTCCAGATGCTGGCCCAGCTGGCGCCCCTGGTGCTCATGTTTGCCGCCATGTATTTCCTGCTGATCGCCCCGCAGCGCAAGAAGCAGAAGGAGCACGAGAAGATGCTCACCCAGCTGCAGCCGGGTGACGAGGTGGTGACGGCCGGCGGCATCTACGGCACCATCACCAGCGTGAAGGAAGACCGTTTCATCATCCGCATCGGCGAGAACAGCGCCAAGGTCGAGGTGGGCAAGGGCTTCATCAGCACCGTCGTGAAGAAAGCCGACGCTGCCTGAGGGCGCGTCCGCCCGAACAACCCGCGCGGAGCGCGGGTTCCACCCAGACCCCCGCGCAGTCCAATTTAACAACCAAATACCCATGCTCCGTCGTCATCTCTGGAAACTGACGCTGTCCGCCGCCCTCGTGCTGTGGTCCGTGTTCACCCTCATGCCGCTGAAGGACCAGCCCTTCGGCGATTACGTCAAACAGGAGGCCTCCGCCAAGCCGGCCGAGTTCGCCAAGCTCCTTACGGAGGTCGACACCCGCATCAAGTCCGGCCGGGCGCCCAGCGTCTATGTCGCCCTCAAGCAGGTCGGCCTCGAGCAGAAGCTCGACCTCTCCCAGTTCTTCCCGGACATCAAGCTCGAGAAGACGCTGACCAACGTCGAGAAGCGCAACAACATCCTCCTGAACGAGCTCCTCCGCCGCTCCAAGAGCCCGCTCCAGCTCGGCCTCGACCTGAAGGGCGGCGTGGCCTACACGCTCGAGATCGACGCCGGCGCCGTCAATGCCGGCAACCCGCAGGCCGGCCAGGAAAAGCTCAGCAAGGCGATCGAGATCATCGACAATCGCATCAACGGCCTCGGCGTGACCGAGCCGATCATCCGCGCCGTCGGCGTCAACCGCATCGAGGTCCAGCTCCCGGGCGTTTCCACCAAGGACAACCCCGAGATCGCCACCAACCTCGTGAAGCCGGCCCGCCTCGACTTCAAGATGGTCCACGCCTTCATCGCCCCGCCGCAGGAGGCGCCCCCGGGCTACGAGCGCATGGTGCTCGAGCAGGAGGGCCGCCAGGGCGGCCAGAGCTACACCGAGGAGCTTTACGTCAAGACCCGCCCGGAAATGACCGGCGAGGGCGTGGCTGATTCCTACCCGACGATGGACGAGTTCGGCCGCTTCCGCATCATCCTCAAGTTCACGGAGCAGGGCGCCAAGCAGTTCGCCGACGTCACCAAGGCCATCGCCGACGAAGGCAAGAGCAGCGGCCGCCTGGGCCGCCTCGCCATCGTGCTCGACGGCAAGCTCTACTCCGCGCCGACCGTGCGCGAGCAGATCAACGGCGGCAGCGCCGAGATCTCCGGCTCCTTCACCCAGCGCGAGGCCGTCGACCTCTCCAACGTCCTCAACAACCCCCTCGACTCGAAACTCGAGATCAAGGAGCAGTTCGAGGTTGGGCCGTCGCTCGCCACCGACGCCATCTCGAGCGGCATTCGCGCCACCGTCATCGGCACGGCCGCGGTCGCCGCGTTCATGATCACCTTCTATGCGACCGGCGGCCTCGTGGCCGTGGCCTCGCTCGCGGTCAACATCATCATCATCCTGGGCGTCATGGCCAGCATCGGCGCCACGATGACGCTGCCCGGCCTCGCCGGCATCGTGCTGACCATCGGCATGGCGGTGGACGCGAACATCCTCATCTTCGAGCGCATGCGCGAGGAGATCGCCCTCGGCAAGAACCTCGTCAGCGCCAACCAGGGCGGCTTCAGCAAGGCGCTCACCACGATCATGGACGCGCACCTGGTGCAGCTCCTGATCTGCGGCGTCATGATCTGGCTCGGCACCGGCCCGATCAAGGGCTTCGGCTTCACCCTTCTCATCGGCGTCATCTCGACGCTGCTCTCCGTCCTCATCACCGGCCACATGTTCATGGAGATGCTGGTCGAGTCCGGCGCCCTTAAGAAGATGACCATGCGCCGCATGCTCGGCGACCTGAACGTCGACTTCGTCAAATACGGCAAGCCCGCCGCCATCGGCTCGGTGGCGCTCGTGCTCATCAGCTTCGCCTACGTCCTCTACCAGGGTGACAAGATCTACGGCATCGACTTCGCCGGCGGCGACCAGATCACCGCCACCTTCACGCAGAAGATCGACGCCGCGCAGATCCGCGAGGTGGCCAAGGCCGCCGGCGTCGGCGAGGTCAGCCCGACCTACGTGAGCGACATCGGCAACGGCCGGGAGCAGCTCAAGCTCGAGACCGCCTACGGCAAGTCCGAGCAGGTCTTCGCGGCCCTGCAGAAGGCCTACCCGTCGGCCGGCCTCGTCAAGGGCGCCACCAGCCAGATCGGCGCCACCATCGGCGCCGAGATCAAGTGGAACGCCGTCCTCGCCGTCGGCGTGTCGATGCTCGTCATCCTCGTCTACATCGCCTTCCGCTTCGAGTTCGGCTTCGGCATCGGCGCCATGGCGGCCACGCTGCACGACATCCTGATGAACATCGGCATCTTCGTGATGACCGGCCACCAGTTCTCCGCGCCCATGGTCGCGGCCATCCTCTGCGTCGCCGGCTACTCCATCAACGAGACCGTCGTCGTCTTCGACCGCATCCGCGAGGAGCTGAAGCTCAACCCGAGCGGCGCCCTGAAGGACATCATCAACACCGCCATCCGCAAGGTTTTCGCCCGCACGATCATGACGGCGACCACGACCTTCCTCGCGGCCCTGTCGCTGTGGGTGTTCGGCGGCGGCCAGCTGCACGACATCGCCTTCACCTTCCTCGTCGGCATCGTGACCTCCACCTTCTCGGCCATCTTCATCGCCGCCCAGATCTTCTACTGGTGGCACAAGGGCGACCGGAAGCACGTCGAGGCCCATCAGGACATCGCGCCCAAATACGAGTGGGCCGGCTCTTCCCGCGCCTCAGAATAAACGGACGGCCACCCGCCTCCGATGCGCTGGAATTACACGCCGGTCCACGCCGAGAGCGTGGCAGACCTCGCGCGCGCCGCGGGCACCACGCCCGTGGTCGCCGAGCTCCTACTCCGCACCGGGCTGGCCGAGTCCGCCGCGGCCGGCCGCTTCCTGCAGCCGACCCTGGCGACACTGGGCGACCCGTTCCTGCTGGTTAACCTCGAGACTGCGGTCGACCGGATCCTCCGGGCGCTGCGGGCGAAGGAACGGGTCATCGTCCTCGGCGACTACGACGTGGACGGCGTCTGCAGCACGACGATCCTCGTCAGCCTGCTGCGCCGGCTCGGGCTCGAGCCCACCTATGTGGTGCCGCGCCGCTTGGAGGAGGGTTACGGCCTCACCCGCATCTCGATCGAGCGCGCCCTGGAGCAGGGCAAGCCCGACCTGTTCATCGCGCTGGACTGCGGCACCAACTCGCACGAGGAGGTCGCCTACCTGCGCGGGCAGGGGATCGACGTCATCCTGGTCGACCACCACCGCTCGACCGAGCCTGCCGCCACCGCAGCGGTGCTGATCAACCCGCACGTCTTTCCCACGGCCGGCGACGACGCCTGGCGCTACCTCTGCACGGTCGGCCTCGTCTTCAAGCTCGCCCACGGCCTGCTGAAGAAGCTCCGCGCCGAGAACCACCCGGTCGCGCTCACCATCGTGCTGAAGGACTACCTCGACCTCGTCGCCATGGGCACGATCGCCGACCTGGTGCCGCTGCAGGGCGAGAACCGCGTCTTCGCCCGCCACGGCCTGCGTGTGCTGGCCGAGACCCGCCGCCCGGGCCTGCAGGCCCTCATGCAGGTCTCCGGCCTCAAGCGCGAGCAGGGCCTCGTGCCGAGCGATATCTCCTTCCGCCTCGGGCCGCGCATCAACGCCAGCGGCCGCCTGGCCGACGCGGCGCTGTCGGTCGACCTCCTGCTCAGCGAGGACCGCGTCTTCTCCGAGGCCACCGCCCGCCGGCTCGACGACCTCAACCGCGAGCGCCAGGACATCGAGCGGCTCATCACGGAGCGGGCCGAGCGCTACGTGGAGGAAAACTTCCTGTCAGCGAGCGGCCTCGTGCTGTTCGACGAGGACTGGCACCCCGGCGTCGTCGGCATCGTCGCCGGGCGCATCTCGCGCAAATACAACCGCCCGACCATCGTGCTGGGCAACGAGGGCGAGCTCGCCAAGGGCTCGGGCCGCGGGCTCAACGGCTTCAACCTGGTCGAGATCCTCGGCGCCTGCTCGGTCTGCCTCGAGAACTGGGGCGGCCACCCGATGGCCGTCGGCGTCGCCCTGAAAAAGCCCCGGCTCGGCGAGTTCCGCGCAATGTTTGACGAGGTCATCCGGAAGGGCCGCAACGGGGATGCCGGCGAGCCGGGCCTGGAGCTTTCCGGCTGGATCGAGGCCACGCAGCTGAACGAGCAGCTGATGGGCGAACTGGAGCAGATGCAGCCCTTCGGCATGGGCAACCCGGAGCCGATCTTCGGGGTGAGGGGCGTGCGGCTGCGCAACCGGCCGGACGTCTTCAAGGAACAGCATTTCCGCTTCGCCGGGGAGGATGCCGCCGGCCGCCGGGTCAGCGGCGTGGCCTGGAAGCTCGCGGACCGCCTGCCGCCCGTGGGGGCGCCGCTGGAAATGGCCGTGCAGCTCAACTGGAACCACTACAACGGCCGCAAGATCCTCCAGATGGAGCTGCTTGACTGGCGGCTCGCCGGGGCGTGACGCCGCGATTTTCCAAAACCGCGCTTGTCAGGTGTCACCGCGCCGGGCTTGTTGAAGCCGCCATCCCCGATGTTCGAAACCCTGCTAAAGTATTTTGAGGGCTCGCCCCTTTCCCTGTGGGGGCCGTTTTTCGTGCTCATCCTGTGCGGGCTCGGCCTGCCGGTCCCGGAGGACATCGTGCTGGTGGCCGCCGGGGCGCTCGGCGTGATCGACGGGCGCCACTGGATCGAGGTGGGCGCGCTGATGTATGCCGGCGTCATGCTGGGTGACTCCACGATCTTTTTCGCCGGGCGCTATTTCGGGGCCCGGCTCCGGAACTCCCGCTGGTTCCAGGGCTATTTTTCCGAGAAGAAGCAGGCCAAGGTGGAAAACCTCTTCGACCGCTACCATTCCTGGGTGCTGTTTGTCGGCCGCTTCCTGCCGGGTCTGCGCGCGCCGATCTTCTTCACCGCCGGCTCGACCCGCGTGACCTTCTGGAAATTCTTCCTGTTCGACGGGCTCGCGGCGCTGATCAGCGTGCCGTTCTTTGTCTGGCTCGGCCACTGGCTGTGGGTCAAGTTCCAGGACGACATCGTGCAGCTCGACCGTGTGCTGTCGCGCACGCAGTCCTACACGATGCTGGTCGGTCTGCTCCTGACGGCCGTGGTGGTGCTGATCATCATGATCCAGATCCGCCGCCTGCGCGCGCGGAAGGACAGCGACTGGGAAAATTCCTAAAAACGGCGCTTGTCATGCCGGCCGGCCCTGACTTCGTCGGGGCTGTTCTCCGAGGTGGATCCAGCCACCGGCGGACGTTTCCATCATGAATCACCTGGATCTAATCCTGACCCTGACCGGCGGCTTTATCGCCGCGTTGGCGCTGGGCCTGATCACCAACCGGCTCGGCCTTTCCCCCATCGTGGGTTACCGCTCGCGGGCGTGGTGGTGGGGCCGCACACGCCCGGTTTCATCGCCAACAAGGCCATCGCCGATGAGTTCGCCGAGGTCGGCGTCATCCTGCTGATGTTCGGCGTCGGCCTGCAGTTCCATTTCAAGGAGCTGCTGGCGGTGAAGCGCATCGCCGTGCCCGGCGCCGTCGTGCAGAGCCTGGTCGCCACCGCGCTGGGCGCCGTGATCATGCACGCCTTCGGCTGGAGCTGGACCGCGGGCATCATCTTCGGCCTCGCCATCTCCGTGGCCAGCACGGTCGTGCTGACGCGCGTGCTGGTCGACAACAACGACCTGCACACCCCGACCGGGCACATCGCCATCGGCTGGCTCGTGATGGAGGATCTCTTCACGGTCTTCGTGCTCGTGGTCCTGCCGGCCGTGTTTGGCCCCGCGGCGGCGGAGGGCGGCAGCCTGGCGGTGACGCTCGGCGTGGCCACGCTCAAGATCGTGGCCCTGGTGGCATTCACCTTTCTGGTCGGCGGCTGGGTGATCCCGCGCGCGCTGACCTATGTCACCCGCACGGGTTCGCGCGAACTCTTCACCCTGGCGGTGCTGGCGGTGGCCCTGGGCATCGCGGTGGGTTCGGCCGAGCTCTTCGGGGTCTCGATGGCCCTGGGCGCCTTCCTGGCCGGCATGGTGGTCGCGCGGTCGGAATTCAGCCTGCGCGCTGCCACCGAGGCGCTGCCCATGCGGGACGCCTTCGCCGTGTTGTTCTTCGTCTCGGTGGGCATGCTCGTTGATTTCAAGGGCCTGCTGGAGTTCCCCTGGCAGGTGGCGGCCACGCTGGGCATCATCCTGATCGGCAAGCCGCTGGCGGCCCTGGGCCTGGTGCTGGTGATGAAGTATCCGCTGCGCGTCGGCCTCTCGGTGGCCGTGGCGCTGGCGCAGATCGGCGAATTCTCCTTCATTCTCGCGACGATGGGCCGGCAGCTGAACCTGCTCCCGCCCGAGGCCTCGAACATCCTCGTGGCGGGCGCGATCCTCTCGATCACCATCAACCCGATGCTCTACCGCTGGGTCGACCCGATGGACGCCTGGATCAGGCGGCAGCCCTGGCTGAACCGCCTGGTGCGCAGCCAGGCCCCGGCGGAAGCCGTCGCGGCGGTGGGGCCGCACGCCTCAAGCCGGCATCGCGCCGTGATCGTGGGTTACGGCCCGGTCGGCCAGACCGTGGCCCGGCTGATGCGCGAAAACGACATCGAGCCGGTGATCGTCGAGCTCAACTTGGAAACGGTGCAGCGCCTGCGGGGCGAGGGCGCGATGGCGGTCTATGGCGATGCCGGTCATGCCGAGACGCTCAAGGAAGCCGGCGTGGCGACGGCCCGGTTCCTCATCCTGAGTTCCTCCAGCCTCCGGGCGGGCCAGGAGACCATCCGGGCGGCCCGCGACCTGAATCCCCGGCTCGAGGTGCTGGCCCGCACGGCCTACTTGCGCGAGCAGGCGGAGTTGCGGGCCGGCGGCGCCGACGGGGTTTTCGCGGGCGAGGGTGAGGTGGCTCTGTCCATGACCGAGCACATCCTGCGCGAACTGGGGGCCACCGAGGAACAGATCAACCGCGAGAGCGAGCGCATCCGCAGCGATCTCTTCGAAAAGGCCGGCGTGCCGGCTGAAAACCCGGGCAAAAGCGCCTGATAAATTCTGCTTGAAGTCACTCCCGGAAGTTCGCTTATTCGGCCTTCCTTCGTGCGGGCATAGCTCAACTGGATAGAGCGTCAGACTACGAATCTGAAGGTTTGGGGTTCGACTCCCTATGCCCGCACCATCTTCTAACCGCCGGACCTCCAAAGGGTTCGGCGGTTTTGCTTTAACGGGCGATCTGGCCGCCGCAGATGACCGTGGCCACGGGGTTGCCGCCGAGTTCGTAGGCGAGGGCGCGCTCGTCCTTGTGGTGCAGCAGGACGAGATCGGCGCGCTGGCCGGGGGCAATGGTGCCGCGGTCGCTGAGGTTGAGCACGGCGGCGGCGTTCACGGTCGCGGCTACGATGGCTTCGGCAGGGGTCAGGCCGCAGAAACGGACGGCCAGCGCGATGGCCAGCGGGATCGAATGGGTCGGCGAGGTGCCGGGGTTGCAATTCGTGGCCAGGGCCAGCGCACCGCCCTGTTCGATGAAGAGGCGCGACCGCATGAAGCGCTGGTCGGTGTGCAGGCCAGTGCAGGGCAGGATGACGCCGAGGGTGGGCGACTGGGCGAGGGCGATCAGATCTTTCTTCGTCGAGGCCTCGAGGTGGTCCACGCTGCGGGCGTGCATCCGCACCGCCTCGGGAATCATGCCGAGCGAGTTGAACTGGTCGGCGTGGACGCGGATGGGGTGGTGCTTGCGGGCTTTCTCGAAGAATTTCACGCAGGCGTCGACCGACCACGCCCCCTGCTCGCAATAGGCGTCCACCGCGATGTCCGGAAACTCTTTCGACACCTCGGGCAGCATGTCCTTCACGACCATGCGCGCGTATTCGTCGAGGTCGCCCTCAAAGGCATGGCCGAGCAGGGCGGTCGCCACGACGGTGCCCGGCCACTCGGCGGCGGCGCGGCGGATGGCGCGCAGCATCTTCATCTCGGCCTCGGTGCTTAGGCCGTAGCCGCTCTTCACCTCGACGGTGGTCGTGCCCTCGCGCAGCATGAGGCCGAGGCGGTCGCGCAGGCTGGCGGCCAGCTGCTTCTGCGTCGCCTCCCGGACGGCCTTGACCGTGGAGTGGATGCCGCCGCCTTTCTTCAGGATCTCAAGATACGGCACGCCGCGAAGCTTCATCTCCCATTCGTCGAGCCGGTCGCCGGCCCAGCAGGCATGCGTGTGGCAGTCGACGAAACCGGGCATCAGCACGCGACCGAGGGCGTCGATGACCTCGGCATCGGCCGGCGCGTCGACCTTCGGGCCGACCGCGGCGATCTTGCCGTCGGCCACGAGCACCTCGCCGGCGGGAATGATGCCGAGATCGGCAAATTCCTTGCCGCGCCGCGGACGCGAGCCTTGGCCGAGGGTCAGGATGCGGGCGTTGCGGATGAGGAGGGACATTAAACTCAGGAGGATAAAACCACGGAATACACAGAATACACGGAAAGAAATGCAGTGGTTCGAATTCCGTGTGTTCTGTGTGTTCCGTGGTTAATTCTAGCGCTGGGCGAAGCCCTGCAGGAAGCTCAGGAACAGGTGGGCGGCGACGCGGGCGGTGCGGCCGTCGGGGTCGTGGGCGGGGTTGAGTTCCATCAGGTCGAAGCAACGCACGCGCGGGTCGGCGCCGCAGGCGCGGACCCAGGCCTCGGCCTCGCGGACGTTCCAGCCGGCGGGATTAAGTGCGCTCACCCCCGGGGCGTGGGCGGCGTCGAGCACATCGAGGTCGAAGCTCACGAAGAGGTTTTTCGCCTTGGGCAGGGCGACCTTGGCGTTCTCGGGATGGGTGCGGCCGCCATGGGCCCGGAACCAGTCCAGGTGCTCGAGGGAATTAACAAGGGGGCGGAAGCCGTGCAGGTGCAGCGCGCTGATGCCGCAGTCCTCAATGAGCCGGCGGAAGGGCATGCCCGAACCCGCGGTCTCGCGGACGTCGAGGTGGGCGTCGAAGTAAACGCCGGCGAGCTTGGGGTGTTTGGCGGCCACGGCGCGGACGAACGGGTAGGTCAGGTCGTGCCCGCCGCCGATGGCGATGGGGAACAGGCCGCGTTCGAGCAGCGCCGTGGCGGCCTCGGTCACGCGCTCGTGGGTCTTCTCCAGAGAACCGGTCGGCATGACGTCGCCGGCGTCGAAAACGCGCGGCAGATAGCCGCCGGCAGAGTCGGCGACCCCGTAGCGGGAGAGCGCGGCGCGGAAGGCCTTGGGGCCGCCGGCGGCGCCGGTGCGGCCGTTGTTCAGGCGCACGCCCGTGTCGTCCGGCAGGCCGAGCAGGGCGACGGTGCAGCCGTCCGAAGAGTCGGTGCGGATGGTGGACGCAAAACGTCCCGCCGGGGCGTCGCCGGGCCAGGGCGGGGCGGAGGTGTTGGGGAGCTGGCTCATTTCCACGTGCGCATCGGCACGGGCACATTCAGCCGGTCGGCGCAGTCCTGCGCAAGGCCGTAGCCGGCGTCGGCGTGGCGGAAGACGCCCATCATCGGATCGTTGGTCAGCACGCGTTCGAGCCGGGCCGCCGCCTCCGGCGTGCCGTCGGCGACGATGACCTGGCCGGCATGCTGGCTGTAGCCGATGCCCACGCCGCCGCCGTGGTGGAAGCTGACCCAGGATGCGCCGCTGGCGATGTTGACCATGGCGTTGAGGATGGCCCAGTCGCTGATGGCGTCGGAACCGTCCTTCATCGCCTCGGTCTCGCGGTTCGGGCTGGCGACGGAGCCGCAGTCGAGGTGGTCGCGGCCGATGACGATCGGCGCCTTCACGCGGCCGTCGGCGACCATGCGGTTGAAGAGCAGGCCGGCCTGGTGGCGCTCGCCGAGGCCGAGCCAGCAGATGCGCGCCGGCAGGCCCTGGAAGGCCACGCGCTCGCCGGCCATCTTCAGCCAGCGGTGCAGGCCCTCGTCCTTGGGAAACAATTCCATCAGCGCCCGGTCGGTGGCGGCGATGTCGGCCGGGTCGCCGGACAGCGCCACCCAGCGAAACGGGCCGCGGCCAAGGCAGAACTGCGGGCGGATGTAGGCCGGCACGAAGCCGGGAAAATCGAAGGCACGCTTCACGCCTTGGTTGAAGGCGTGCTGGCGGAGATTGTTGCCGTAATCGAAGGTCTTCGCGCCGCGCTTCTGGAGCGCGAGCATGGCCTTCACGTGGCGGCCCATCGAGGCGAGCGAGAGTTTTTGGTATTTCTTCGGGTCCTTCTTGCGCAGGACCGCGGCCGCCTTGAGGTCGTAGCCGGCGGGCACGTAACCGACCAGCGGATCGTGGGCGCTGGTCTGGTCGGTGAGCGAGTCGACGTGGATCCTGCGGACCAGCAGGCGCTCCAGCAGGTCGATGGCGTTGGCCACGACGCCGACGCTGAGCGCCTTGCGGTCGCCGGCATAGGCCAGCGCGCGGTCGATGGCCGCGTCCAGGTTGGGCGCGATCTCGTCGAGGTAGCGGTCATGGACGCGTTTCTGGAGACGGGACTTGTCCACGTCGGCAATGAGGCAGGTGCCGCCGGCCATGGTGATGGCAAGGGGCTGGGCGCCGCCCATGCCCCCGCAGCCGGCGGTGACACAGAGCCGGCCGGCGAGGGTGCCGCCAAAATGCTGCCGGCCGGCCTCGGCAAAGGTTTCGTAGGTGCCCTGCAGGATGCCCTGCGTGCCGATGTAGATCCACGAGCCGGCGGTCATCTGCCCGAACATCATCAGGCCCCTTTTTTCGAAGTCGTCGAAGATCTCCTGCGTGGCCCATTTCGGCACGAGGTTGCTGTTGGCCAGGAGCACGCGCGGGGCATCGGGGTGCGTGCGGACGATGCCGACGGGTTTGCCGGACTGGACGAGCAGCGTCTCGTCGGGCGCGAGTTTCTGCAGTGAGGCGATGATGGCGTGGTAGGCCGGCCAGTTGCGGGCGGCCTTGCCGCGGCCGCCGTAGACGACGAGGTCGGCGGGGCGCTCGGCGACCTCGGGGTCGAGGTTGTTCATCAGCATCCGCATGGCCGCCTCGGCGGCCCAGGTGCTGCACGTGCGCTGGTTGCCCCGCGGGGCGCGGATGACGGGCGCCTTTTTCATCGGTCAGAGGAGTTTGCCGGCGGCGCGCTGCGTGGCGGCGGCGATCTGCTCGCTGCGGACGAGTGCGAGGGCGGTCTGGACGTCGTGGTGGAAGAGCCGGTCGGCCTGGGCGAAGGGGATGTAACGGCGCACCTCGGCGAAGGCCGCCTCGACCCCGGGGCCGGACCTGAGCGGCCGCAGGAACTCGAGGCCCTGCGCCGAGCACATGAACTCGATGGCGAGGACGGTCTCGGTGTTCTTGACGACCTCGAGGAGCTTGGTGGCGCTGATGGAGCCCATGGAGACGTGGTCCTCCTGGCCGAGTGAGGAGGGGATGGAGTCGACCGACGCCGGGTGGGCGAAGACCTTGTTCTCGGAGACAAGCGCGGCGGCGGTGTATTGCGGGATCATGAAGCCCGAGTTGAGGCCGGTGTCCTTCATGAGCAGGCGCGGGACCTTGAGGTCGCCGATGGTGTCACCGTGCAGCAGCATGTAGATGCGGCGCTCGGCGATGGAGGCGATCTCGGCCGTGGCGATGGCGAGATAGTCGAGAATGAAGGCGAGCGGCTCGCCGTGGAAATTGCCGCCGCTGATGACCTCGCCGTTGTCGAAGACGAGCGGGTTGTCGGTGGCGGAGTTGATCTCGGTCTCGACGACGCTGCGGGCGTGCTCGATCGCAAGGCGGACGGCGCCGTGCACCTGCGGCACGCAGCGGAGCGAGTAGGGGTCCTGCACCTTCGCGCAGTCGGCGTGGGACGGCAGGATCTTCGAGCCCTTGAGCAGCTGGCGGAGATTTTTTGCGACATCCATCTGCCCCTGATGCGGCCGGGCGGCGTGGATGCGGGCGTCGTAGGGCGCCGCGCTGCCGCGGGCGGCCTCGAGGGTCATGGCGGCGGCGATATCGGCGGTCTTCGCGACGTTTTGGATGCGCAGCAGGCAATGCACCGCGTAAGCCGACATGAACTGCGTGCCGTTGATCAGGCCGAGGCCCTCCTTGGACTGGAGCTTGAGCGGTTTGAGTCCGAGGACCTTGAGCACCTTGGCGGCGGTCATGCGTCTGCCCTGGTAATCCATCTCGCCGAGGCCGAGGAGCGGCAGGACCATGTGGGCCAGCGGGGCGAGGTCGCCGGAGGCGCCGAGGGAACCCTTGGTGTAGACGACCGGCAGGGCGTCGGCGTTGTAGAAACGGATGAGGTAGTCGACGACCCGCTCGGTGACGCCCGACAGGCCGACGGCGAGGCCATTGACCTTGAGGAGCAGCATCAGGCGGACGATCTCGGCCGGCACCTCGTCACCGACGCCCACGGCGTGACTGAGAATCAGGTTTTCCTGGAGCTTCTCGATGTCGGCCGCCGGCACGCGCTGGTGGGCGAGGATGCCGAAGCCGGTGTTGATGCCGTAGTGCGGCGTCGGGTCGTGGCGGAGCCGGTCAACCGCCCGGCGCGAGGCGCGGATGCGGGCGCGGGCGGCGGCGGTGAGGGTCAGGCGCTGGTCGCCGGTGAGGGCGAGCCGGAGGCGGGCCAGGGTCAGATTGCGGCCAGAAAGGGGAAGGGTTCCGGGCATGGGGAGGCGGTGACTCCAGCAAAGCAGGCAGGCCTGATTTGAAAACGGAAAACGGCTAGGCCGTTTGGCTTATTCGGGCCAAGCATATGAGCAGATGGAGGCGGGGCTATCAGCCCCGCGAGGCATGGTCAGTGCAATGGCACCATAAAACGCGGGACTGATGGTCCCGCCTCCAAGCCCGCGACGGAGCGCGGGCTCCACCCATAAAAAAGCCCGCCGGGAGCGGCGGGCTGAAAAGGAACGGAGGCGCGCAGGCGCGTCAGACGGCCTTCGGGAGCTCGACACCGTCAAACTCGACGGCGTGCGGATGGTTGCGCTTGTCCTTGTGCAGGCCGTGGCGCTTGCGCAGGCCGTGGTCGAGCTTGTCGACGAGCAGGTCGATCGCCTTGTAGCAGTCCTCGGCCTCGACGGTGCAGTTGATGTCCGGGCCGTGGATGACGATGTGCCCCTTGGCGATAAACTTGTGCGCGTGGTCGTGCTTGCGGTCGCACTCGAGTTCAACCTTCAGCCGCACGATGTGCCCCTCGTGACGGAACAGTCGCTCCATTTTCTCGCGGACGTGGGCCTTGAGGCCCTCCGTGAGCTCGAGATGGATGCCCGAAACGATGATTTCCTGGGGATTGTTGGCTTTGTTCATGGTTCTCCTTATGGGTTAACGACACAAATTGCTCCGCGAATGGGTTTCCTTGCCTTGCTTCCTTTAGTCACTGCCTCCGTCCTTGGGACCGGGGCCAGCCTGACTGGGAAAAACCGCTTCATTCGACAGCCCCAATCTCTATCCGGGACCGATGCGTTTGCAATGCTTCTCACGGCGAAAAAAGATAATAAGTTTTGAACGAAACAAGCATGAGCTATGCCGCTAACGAGCTGCCTCCGGCCGTGCCACCCCTGGTGGCCCCGGGGGACCTGCGGCAATGGGTGCTGCTGGACGACGACCGCCTGCTGGTGATCGACAAGCCCGGCTGGCTGGTGGTGCACCCCTCGAAGAACGGCCCGTGGTCGAGCCTGGCCGGGGCGGTGCGGGAAGAATTCAAGCCCGACGCCATCCGTTTCATCTTCCGGTTGGACCGGGAGACCAGCGGGGTGATCGTGCTGGCCAAGACCGAGGCCATGGGCGGGCGGCTGGGGAAAGCCGTCCTGCAGCGGAGGATCGGCAAGCTTTACGTGGCCCTGCTGGAGGGCGACCTCACCGGCCCGGTCACGGTCAACCAATTCCTCGGGCCCGACCCCACCGCGAATGTGACGGTGAAATCACGGGTCGTTCCGGCCGACACGCCGGGGGCGCAGGAGGCGCAGACGGTGTTTCATCCGCTCGCGGCCCGGGGCGGTTTCACGCTGGTCGGAGTGGAATTGCTAACCGGCCGCAAGCACCAGATCAGGGCGCATGCTGAATGGCTGCAGCACCGCGTCGTGGGGGATAAACTCTACGGGCCGGATCCGGGACTCTACTTGGAGTTCGCCACGAAAGGCTGGACGGAGCGGCACTCGGCCCTGTTGGGCACGACGCGCCAGGCGCTGCACTGTGCGGCCATCGACCTGCGTCCGACCGGGCTCGATTATCTGCTGCAGGCGCCGTGGCCGAAGGACCTGGCGCGGTTCGCGGAAAGGCGGATGCAACTGTCCGCCGCGGAGGCGCAGAAATTGATCGACGGGTTTATTGCAGAAAAGCTGCCAGCGCCGCCCGCAACACCGCGCACTGCGTCGTGATGCGCTGCTCGAGCGGTTGGGCCGACGCGGTCTCAAGGGTATAGTTCAGCGTGCTGTGCTTGTAGGCGAGGTAGAGCGCCTCGGGCCAGGTGTCGCGCAGGAGCGGGTCGCTGACCGGACGGATGATGCCTGGCTCCGCGCTCTCGCGGCCGTCGATGATCGCGGCGGTCTCGATGGGGCTGTGAGCTCGGGCGGCTCCGATCATGAAGGGGGCGAGCGTCGGGTGTCCGCCCAGGTTCAGCTCATAGAGATAAAAGCCCGTCGCCTCCCAATCCTCGTGGACGCAGAGGACCAGATCGAAGCGCGGCTGATGCTGCAGCCAGGCGACGTGCTCGATGGTCTCGGCGGCCCGCAGTGTCTTGTAGTCGCGGTTGAGGTCGACGACGGCGAAATTCTCGCGGGTGCCTTTCAGGAAACCGGTGGGGTTCAGCAGCGGGCACAGGAACCACGTGCAGCGTTCGTCGAAGAAACCATCCTCCAGCAGGCGCAATAATGCCCACGGCGGCGCGGGTTCGTCGCCGTGCATGCCGGTTGAGATGTAAACCCGCGGCCGGCGGCCGGGCGTGCGCTTGGTGTAGGCGAGGAGCGGATAGCCGTTGATCTCGCCATACTGCCGCGCGGTGAATCCGGCCTTTTTGGCCGCCGCGGCAAAACGCGGGCTGAACTCGGCCGGGTCGAGCGGCAGGACGGGAGAGGCTTTGACAGGGTCCACGGCTTTCTTCTAGCTGCCCTTTCCCTCATGTCCAACGTTCGTGTCCGTTTCGCGCCCAGTCCCACGGGCTTCTTCCACATCGGCAGCGCCCGCACGGCGCTGTTCAACTGGCTTTACGCCCGGCACACCGGGGGCACGTTCATCCTGCGCATCGAGGACACCGACCAGGCGCGCAACAACGAGCAGTTCCTCAAGCTCATCTATGATAGCCTGACCTGGCTCGGGATGGACTGGGACGAGGGTCCGAAACCGAACGGCGTGGGCGAGCGCGGCGACTACGGTCCCTACCGCCAGAGCCAGCGCGCCGCAATCTACCAGAAATACAAGCAGCAACTCCTCGACAGCGGCCGGGCCTATGAGAAGGACGGCGCCATCTGGTTCAAGCTGCTGGGCGAGCGCTACAAGGTCTTCGACGAGCACCGCAAGAAAGAGGTCGAGAAGGTGAAGTCCGCGCCGGTCGTCATCGACGACCGGATCCGCGGCAAGGTGGAGCGGCAGGAGGACGAGGATTTCGTCATTTTCCGCTCCGACGGCAACCCGGTGTTCCATTTCGTGAACATCGTCGACGACATCGAGATGAAGGTCTCGCACATCATCCGCGGCGAGGACCACCTGTCCAACACGAGCAAGCACGTGCGGCTTTACGAGAGCTTTGGTGTCACGGCGCCGGTGTTCGCGCATATCCCGCTCATCCTGAAGTCGCCCGAGATGGGGCAGGGCAAGATGTCGAAGCGCGACAAGGGCGCCCTCATCGAGGAATACCAGCAGCGCTTCTTCCTGCCCGAGGCGCTCGTCAATTACCTGTCCCTGCTCGGCTGGAATCCCGGCGACGACCGCGAGAAGATGCCGATCGCCGACATCATCAAATTGTTCGACCTGCCCGGCGTGAACCAGTCCAACGCCAAGTTTGACGGCAAGAAGCTCGCGAACATGAACATGACCTACCTGCTCGAGCAGCCGGCCGACCGGTTTCTTGAGCTGGCCTCGACCTATTTCCGGTGGAAGAACGACGCGAACGTGGCCGCGGCCCCGGTAGAATACTTCAAGACCGTCATGCTGCTCGCCCAGCCGAAGATCAAATCGGTCGACGAGCTCGGCGCCTACACGGTTTACTTCTTCACCGACGATTTCCCGATCGACGCCAAGGTGAAGGAGAAGGTGATGGCCAAGGGCGACCCGAAGGCCCGGCTCGCCGAGCTCATCGCCGCGATCCCCGCGATGGACTTCTCCGACGATGCGACCATCGAGGCTGCCATCAAGTCACTCGCCGAGGGCAAGGGTCTGGGCTTCGGTGATTATCAGGCCGTCGCCCGCCTCGCCGTGTCCGGCACCAACGCCGGCCCGAGCATCACGAGCATCTTCCGCGTGCTGGGGAAGGATCGGGTGACGCAGCGGCTGCAGAAGCTACTGGCGACTGCCTGAGCACCAAGAACGCCTACAGTCCGACGGCAAACGATTGGATAATCTTCTGCAACTCAGGTTCCGCAATACGCAGATAAGACTCGGGAAGGGTGATCATCAGGCCGTAGCCGTATTTTCCATTGGTCGCGAAAATCTGGTAACCCTTCATCTTGGTTGCAGGGTTGGCGAAATCCATGATCAAGGCGTCGCATCCGTGTAAGATGGCTTTGCGTCCTTCGCCTAACACCCAAGGTCTCTTATTCTCTTTTGCAGTCCGCTTGAGTTCACGTTCACCCTTGGCGAGGTCGGTTAACTCTTCACCATAAAAGCTGACCACCAGCACCTCGCCGCGCGGTCCTATTGAGTAGAGAATGATAGCGCCATCCGGGGGTTCAATATATCTGTAATCTGCCGGGATGATGAGCCTGGGTCCGCGTTGTAGTCTTATCGGAGTATCTGAAGTGACTCCCTTGGCCTGCTTGAATTGCTCTTTCAATTCTTCCTGTGTCGGCGTGCGCACGGCAGCCACTGCCGCCTTGGGTGGCGGACCCTCGACAATATCTATGATCAGGTAAACCCCGTGGTATAGGACCAGAATGGCCGCTATAGGCAGTAGCCAGGGTCTAGCGGTTCTCTTTTCGACCGATTTGCCATAGTCGTAGGCCAGATACCCGAAAATCAGGACAAAAAGTCCGTGGTCCAATAAACTGCCGATGTAGGCCCCCATGTCTGGAAGCTATTTCGCCCAGGCGTCCTTGAGCGTGATCGTCCGGTTGAAGACGAGCTTGGCCGGCGAGGAGTCTTTCGCGTCGAGGCTGAAGTAGCCGAGGCGTTCGAACTGGTAACGGTCCTCCATCTTGACGGTGGCGAGGGAGGCCTCGAGCTTGGCGGTGACGACCTCGAGGGACTTCGGGTTCACGACCTTCAGGAAATCGTCCTCGGCGGCGGGCTCGGCGACGGTGAAGAGGCGGTCGTAGAGACGGACTTCGGCGTCGATGCACTTGTTCGCGCTGACCCAGTGGATGGTGCCCTTGACCTTCTTGTCGGCGTTGGGCTGGCCATGGCGGGTATCGAACTGGGCCGTGCAGCGGATCTCCGTGATGGCGCCGCTGGCGTCCTTCACCAGCTCGTCGCACTTGATGATGCAGGCGTATTTGAGCCGCACCTCGCCGCCCGGCTTCAGGCGGAAGTATTTCGGCGGCGGCACCTCGGCGAAGTCGTCGGTCTCGATGAACACCTCGCGGGTCAGCGCGATCGGGCGGGTCGTCGGGTTCTCGTCCTGCGGGTTGTTGGTCGCCGTGCACTCGACCGTCTCGCCGGCGGCGATGTTGGTGAGGACGAGCTTGAGCGGCTTGAGGACGGCCAGCCGGCGGGCGGCGCTGGTGTTGAGCTCGCCGCGCACGGCGTTCTCGAAGACGGCGGCCTCGGTGAGGGAGTCGAACTTGGTGACGCCGACGCCGGTGACAAAGGCCCGGAGCGCGCTGGCCGGGATGCCGCGGCGGCGGAGGCCGGAGAGCGTGGGCATGCGCGGGTCGTCCCAGCCGGTGACGACCTTCTCGGTGACGAGGGTCAGCAGCTTGCGCTTGGAGACGAGGGTGTAGGCGAGGTTGAGCTTCGCGAACTCGTATTGGTGCGGCAGGGCGCGCGGCAGGCCGAGGCTTTCCAGGATCCAGTCGTAGAGCGGGCGGTGGTCGACGAACTCCAGCGTGCAGATGGAGTGCGTGATGCCTTCGAGGTAGTCGCTCAGGCAGTGGGCGTAGTCGTAAAGCGGGTAGAGGCACCACTTGTCGCCGGCGTGGTGGTGGGCGACATGGCGGATGCGGTAGAGCAGGGGGTCGCGCAGCCACATGTTGGGTGAGGCCATGTCGATCTTGCTGCGGAGCGAACGCGTGCCGTCGGGAAACTCGCCGGCCTTCATGCGCGTGAACAGGTCGAGGTTCTCCGCGACGCTGCGGTTGCGGAACGGGCTGTCCTTGCCTGGCGTGTCGGGCGAGCCGCGGTATTTCTCGGTGTCCTCGGGGCTCAGATCGCAGACGTAGGCCTTGCCGCGCTTGATGAGTTCGACGGCGTAGTCGTAGAGCTGGTCGAAGTAGTCGGACGCGAAGAAAGGCTCCGCTGAGAGACCTGAAACCTGAGACCTGAGACCTGAAGGATCAATCGGGGCCAGGTAGTAGTCCGGCTGGCCGTTGCTCGTGACCTTGGCCGGGTGAGCGCCCTTGGGCTTGAAACCGAGGCACTGGTCGGCCCAGCCGGCGATGAGCCACTGCACGTCGGTGGTGATCGACTCGACATACTCGACGTCCTCCTTGACCGGGTTGGTGTCGTCGAAGCGCAGGTTGCACTGGCCGGCGTGTTCGCGGGCGATGCCGAAGTTCAGGCAGATGGACTTCGCGTGGCCGATGTGCAGGTAACCGTTGGGCTCGGGCGGGAAGCGGGTGACGATCTTGGCGTAGCGTTTTTCCGCGACGTGGCCCGCGACGATATCGCGGATGAAGTCACTGGGGGCGGGCGCGGGTGCGGTGGGCTCGGCGGGCATTGCTGCCCAAGAAGGGGAATCGGCGCGCGCAAGGCAATGACGCAGTTCTGGCCGCCTCCTTTCCCGGGAAAATCTCACTTGCAACACATTGTGCTACAAATCATGTTGTCGCCATGCCCGCCACGTCCACCACCAGCGTCCGTCTGCCGAAGGAACTGAGTCGCGAACTTGCCCGCAAGGCCCGCAGCACGAAGCGCGGCAAGAACTGGGTCATCAAGGAAGCCCTGCAACTCTACCTGCTCGGCAGTGCCCACGACACCCTGCGCGACGAAGCGCGCCGGCAGTCCCTCCTGGCCAGCCGGCATCCGGCCAAGGAGGAGGCGATCTGGACCGAACAGGCGGGTGAGATCGACGGTTGGAAAGCATGAACTACCGGCGCGGTGATATCGTGATCTGTGCTCCGGCCGGTGACTACGGCAAGCCGCGCCCCGCGGTTGTGCTCCAGTCCGATCTGTTCAACGGCACCCACGCGAGCGTTACACTTTGTCCGCTAACGAGCCACGGGGTTGACGCCCCACTGTTCCGGATCGCCATCAAGCCCGCGGCTTCCAACGGACTGAGAACGGAGTCCCAAGCCATGACGGACAAACTGACCACGCTGCGGTCGGAAAAGATTGGTGCCGTGATCGGACATCTCAGCGAAGCGGACCTTGAGAGGATTGAGCAGGCGGTGCAGCGTTGGTTGGGACTGCGAGTCTGAATATTCAGCGCATTCCGGTGTGGTGCGGCCAAGGGCAAATATCACTTTGCCATCGGGTTGTCCGGCCCGACTATGGCGTTCGCATGAGCGACTTCCACGCATGAGCGCCCACCAGGTCACCTCCACTCCGGGCGACCGCCTGAAGCGGCTCGCGCCCTTCGGGATCGGGCACACCAAGCCCAAGCATTTCCGCGACATGGCCGGGGTGGTCTGGGCCAACCGCGACAACCTCAGCTACGCGTGGAAGGTCATCAGCCGGGGCGTCTGCGACGGCTGTGCGCTGGGGGTGGCCGGCCTGCACGACTGGACCATCGACGGCGTGCACCTGTGCATGACGCGCCTGAATCTGCTCCGCCTGAACACCATGCCGGCGATGGACCACGCGCTGCTCGGCGACGCGGCCGCCATGGCGAAGCTCGACAACCGCCAGCTGCGCGACCTCGGCCGGCTGGCTTACCCGATGTTGCGGCGCAAGGGGGAGAAGGGTTTCTCGCGCATCAGCTGGAATGAGGCGCTGGACCTGGCCGGCGACAAACTGCGGGCGGCCGATCCGAAGCGCGTGGCGTTCTTCCTCACGGCGCGCGGCATCACCAACGAGGTTTATTACGCCGGCCAGAAGGCGGCGCGTTTCCTCGGGACCAGCCACATCGACAACGCCGCGCGCATCTGCCACTCGCCGTCGACCGTCGCGATGAAGCAGACCCTCGGGCTCAGCGCCTCGACCTGCAGCTACAGCGACTGGATGGGCACGGACTTGGTCGTGTTCTTCGGCTCCAACCCGGCGAACGACCAGCCGGTCAGCACGAAATACCTGCATATCGCGAAGAAGAAGGGCACGAAGATCGCGCTGGTGAATCCCTACCTTGAGCCCGGCATGAAGCGTTACTGGGTGCCGTCCGAGGCGGACAGCGCGCTCTTCGGCACGAATCTCGCGGACCACTGGTTCCCGGTGGCGCAGGGTGGCGACATCGCGTTGCTTTACGGCGTGGTCAAGCGGCTGCTCGACACCGAAAACGTCAACCGCGACTTCGTGGAAAAACACACCACGGGCTTCGCGGCGCTGGAGAGTCGCGCCCGCCAGCTGACGTGGGACGAACTCGAGGCCGGCAGCGGTTTGCCGCGGAGCAGCATCGAGGAATTCGCCGACCTCATCGGCAAGGCCCGCTCGGCCGTGTTTGTCTGGAGCATGGGCATTACGCAGCATTCCTTCGGCGGCGACGCCGTGCAGATGATCCTGAATGTGGCGCTGGCGCGCGGTTTCCTCGGGCGCAACTTTTGCGGCGTCATGCCGATCCGCGGCCACTCCTCGGTGCAGGGCGGGGCGGAGATGGGTGCCTACGCCACGGCCTTCCCCGGCGGCCTGCCGGTGACGACGGCCAATGCATTGGCCCTGACCGCGCAGTATGGTTTTCCGGTGCCCGACAAGCCCGGCCTGACGACGACCGAGATGGTCGAGGCCGCGGCCCGCGGCGAACTCGACGTGTTTTACCTGCTCGGCGGCAATTTCCTGCGCACCTTGCCGGAGCCGGAGTATGTCCGCGCCGCCCTGGCGCGCGTGCCGCTGCGCATCCACCAGGACATCATCGTGACCGACCAGATGTTCATCGAGCCCGGCGAGGCCGTGCTGCTGCTGCCCGGCAAGACCCGCTACGAGCAGGACGACGGTGGCACGGAAACCAGCACCGAGCGGCGCGTGATGTTCACTCCGGAGATCCCGCGTCAGGTCGGCGAGGCCCGGGCGGAGTGGAAGATATTGTTCGATGTGGCGGCCGCTGCATTTCCGGAGCGCGCCGCTCCGCTGCGCGGCGTGACCGGCCAGGCCCTGCGCGAGGAGATTGCGCGGGTCGTGCCGTTCTACGACGGGGTGCAGCATCTGAAGAAGACGGGCGACGCCTTCCAATATGGCGGCCGGCATCTCTGCCGGGACGGAATCTGTGCCACGCCCGATGGCCGGGCCCAGCTGCGCGCCGTGGACCTGCCGGCGCCTGCGCCTAAGGACGGCACGTTCCATGTCAGCACGCGACGCGGCAAGCAGTTCAACACGCTCATTTACGCCGACGTCGATCCGCTCAACGGCGCGCCTCGCGACGCCGTGCTGATGAGCGACGAGGACGCCGCGCGCCTGCACCTCAAGCAGGGCGACCGCATCGGGCTGGTCAACGACCTCGGCCGCTACGAGGGCACGGTGTTCCTGGCCCCGCTGGCGCCGGGCAACCTGCAGGTCCACTGGCCGGAGGGGAATGTCATCGTCCATCGCGGCCGGGTCGACGCGCTCAGTGGCGTGCCGGACTACAATGCCCGCGTGCGGGTTGAACTTTCCCCGGCATCATGAAATCCGCGGCCCTGACCCGAGACTGGCCCGTCCGTCGGGTGAGAGGGCGCGGAACCGCTGCCGTCGAAACCGACGTGCTCGCCGTCGAGGAACCGCTGGAGCTCCGCGTGCGCGGCCGCTCGGTCGCCGTGGTCATGCGCACGCCGGGGCACGACGCCGATCTGACGGCCGGGTTTCTGCTGACGGAGGGCGTGGTGCGTTCGGCGGAGGACATCTACGACATCATGCAGTGCCGCACGACGAAGCGGGCCGAGAAGGGCAACGTGGTGGAGGTCGTGCTGCCGAAGAACGTGCGGGTCGATTTCGACGCGCTGACACGCCACGTCTTCAGCGCGACGAGCTGCGGCCTCTGCGGCAAGGCGACGATCGAGGCCGTGCAACAGCATTTCCCGAAAGTGAAGCGGCCCCTGCGCGTGACGGCCAAGGTGCTGCAGTCGCTGCCGGCGCAACTGGCCGCGGCGCAGCCGACCTTCAAGGCTACCGGCGGCCTGCACGCCACGGCGCTCTTTGATGAGCGCGGCACGATGCTCGCGACCCGGGAGGATGTGGGCCGGCACAACGCGATGGACAAGGTGCTTGGTCACGCGCTGCGCACCGGCTGGCTGCCGCTCGAGCGGCACATTTTGCTCGTGAGCGGCCGGGTGTCGTTCGAGATCATGCAGAAGGCGCTGGCCGCCCGCGTATCGGTCGTCGCCGGCATCTCCGCGCCGACGAGCCTGGCGGCGGAGTTTGCCCGGGCGAACAGCCAGACGCTGGTCGGCTTCCTGCGCGGCGACCGGCTGAACGTCTATGCGGGCCGCCTGGCCCCGGCCCGATGAACATCGAGGCGCTCTACATTTCGCCCGGGCATAATTATTTCGGGCGTCACGGGCAGGCTCCCGGGGATCATCCGTTGCTGGCAGTGCCGGCCGTCGAGTGCGTGGCGGGACGCGGGTTGGTTGGCGACCGGTTTCTGGATTACAAGGATGACTACGCCGGGCAGATCACGTTTTTTGCCGGGGAGGTTTACGACGAGATTCGGCGGGCTTTGAAGCAACCGGACCGGCCGGCCGCGGTGTTCCGGCGCAACGTGCTCACGCGGGGCGCCGATCTGAACGCGCTCATCGGCCGGGAATTTGAGGTGCAGGGCGTGCGGTTTATCGGCACGCGCGAGTGTTCGCCGTGTTATTGGATGGACCAGGCGTTTGCGCCGGGAGCGGAAGCCTGGCTGAAGGGGCGGGGCGGCCTGCGGGCGCGCATCCTCAGCTCCGGCCGGCTCAAGGTGGACGCGCCATGCTGAGCGGACTCATTCTGGCCGGGGGACGTTCGTCGCGGATGGGCCGCGACAAGGCCTCGCTGACGCTGCCCGACGGACGAACATTGCTCCAGCGGCAGGCGGACATCCTGCGCGCAACCGGGGCGACCAACCTGTTCGTCTCGGTGCGGCCCGGCAGCGAAACGCATCTGCCCGGGGCCACCTTGGTGCCTGACAGCACACCGGACGCTGGTCCGCTCGCCGGAATCGCGGCGGGCCTGCGAGCGGCTCCGGCCGGGCTGGTGCTCGTGCTGGCCGTGGACATGGCGGAGATGCAAAGCGGACATTTGCGGCAGCTGGTGGCACTGGCGACGGCGGGGCGCGGCGTCGTGCCGATGCTGGGCGGCCAGTGTGAACCCCTGGCGGCGATCTATCCGTCAGAGCTTGCGGGTTCGGCGGAGGCGGCGGTGGCGGCCGGGCAGCTCGCCGTGCACCGGTGGGTGCGCAGTGAGGCGGAGCGCCTGCTCATTTGGGAAACCCCGGCCGAGTGGGCCGGCGTGTTGCACAGCTGGAACACGGCGGCCGATCTGCCACCACAGGGTTGAAGATTATTTGGTCGGTGGATTCGCCGGCAGGCTGGCGAGCAACTGCTCAAACTTCGCCTTGGCTGCGGCGTCGGCGGGGAAGCGGAGGCCGAGCCTGGCGATGGAGCTGGCGGTGGCCGACGCACCGGCCTGGTGGTAGAGCTGGGCGGAGCTGTAGAGCAGCGCACTGTTGCGCGGGAAGGCCCGGATGCCCTCGTCGAGCACGGCGAGATTCTCGGGAGTGGGTGCCGCGGCGCTCTGCGACCAGGCAGCGGCGATCAGCTCGTAGGTCTCGGGCAGGGCGGGCGTTTGCTTGCGGGCTTCGAACAAGGGCGTGAGCACGGCGCCCATCTGGTCTGCGCTGAGCTTGCCGTTGGCCGAGGGCTTGGCGGTGGCCTCGGCCAGGCGGAGGCGGGCCAGCTCCACATAGGCGGAGGGCCGCCGGACCCCGGCCTTCACGGCGGGCTCCAGCAGTTCGCGGGCGCGGTCGGCATGGTTGAGGGCGCTCTCGGCCACGCCCATGCCGGCGACCAGCGCGGGTTCGCGGGCGCCGCGGAGATAGGCGGAGCGGTAGGCGGCGAGCGCGGTGTCGTGGTGGCCGCCGAGGCGCAGGGCGTCGCCCTTGATGAGCGCGACCTCGGCCGGCGTGGCCTCGCGGAGCTCGATGGACTTGGGGGTGAGCTGGTCGCCCTTTTGCAGCGGGTAGCGCTGGTATTTGTGCTTCGTGTGCAGGATGTAGCCGCGCAGCTCCTTGTTCATGCCCGCGTAGTCGGTCTTGAAGCACTCCTTGAACAGCGTCTCGCTGAGCGGCTCGCGCGCCAGCCGGGAAACGAAGGTGCTCAGGGCCTGCTGGTAGCGGAGGTCCTCGCCGAACATGCAGAAGTGCACGAACAGGTAGGCCTGCTTGGCCCAGAAATTGTTGCCGAGCGGGTTCTGCGTCGTGGGATCGTCCGCCGTGAGGGCGAAGAACTGGTCGAGCGGGATGAGCTTGCGATGCTGGAGGACGACGTTGAACGGCTGCTCGCCGACGACGGCGTCGGTGCTGGCCGTCGGGTCGTTGGGGTCGGCGTCGGCGGACTGGCCGCCCGAGGCGGCGCCCCGGAGCGAGTTGATCTTGCCGTAGATCAGGGCGGTATCGAGCAGCTCGATATCCATGACGATCTGGGCCAGGCCCTCCTCGAGCCAGACGGGGGCGCGGACCTGGCTCTGGCTGATGAGGTAGCGGACGTATTCGCGGTAGAGCTGGCGGTAGTGGTCGACCTCGTAGTCGGCGCCTGTGGCGCCCTCCACCGCAAGATTGTTGGGGTCGATGGCGGTGCGGTCGGTCTCGACGTCGACCACGATGGCGATCTGCTCGCGGTTGCGCAGGAAAAGGCTGGGCACGATGCTGTCGTTCCTGATCGTGCCGGCGGGCGGGAAGGCGTCGAACTTGCCGCCCTTGCCGCAGAGAATGAGCGTGGCCGCGGCAAGGGGCTTGGCCGGCGCGGGCCAGACCAGGGACATGGCCCGCGTGAACATGCCAAACTCGGCGAGCAGGCTGCGGGTGGCGCGGTCGGAGGCGTTGGACAGGACCTCGAAGTTGCCGACGCGGGCGTAGCGCCACGACTCGGGCGGCGGCAGGTCGGGGCTCTCGTTGACCTGGAAGGTCGGCAATTTCACCGTCTCGCTGCCTGCTGGCGGTTGGTTCTGCGCGAGGGCGGGGGGCAGGGCGGCGGCCAGGAAAAGCAACACAGTGGCGGCGAGGCCACGCAGGCGGGTCGGGATTTTCATGAGGCGGGAAGCTGCAGGGAAGACGCCGGCATCCAGCAAGAGTTTCCCGCCGTGGGTAATCAGCCGGCCCTGCCGAAGGGCGCCGTGGTCCGGCCCTTGGCGTTGGGGGAGACGCCGTCGGAGCCCATTTCCTTGATGAGGCTGGTGAAGTAGGGGATGAGCTGCTTCTTGCGGCTGACGACTCCCGGCAGGTCGAAGATCTCGTCCTGCTCGACGTGGGCGTAGGAGATGCGGCGGATCAGCTCGGCCTCGCCCTTCACGAGCATGAGCGAGTTCTGGGTGTTGATGTCGGTGACGAGCAGGGCGGCGAAGGAGAGTTTTTCGGCGGCGCGGACGTCGGCCAGCGCCGAGGACAGGGCCTTGGCGTGCTGCCAGAAGTTGTCGAAACCAAGCTCCTCGACCTGCGAGACGGCGAAGCGGACGCCCTCCTCGTCGTAGACCTTGAAGTCGGAGCGCACGACCTTGTCGGGCGTGCTGGCCAGGATGACCGAGCCGGAACTGAAGATCAGCTTGGCGAGGTCCTGGGCCTTGAGGCCGGCGAGGGACTGGAGCCAGTTGAGGACGTCGGCGTCCTTGGTGGTGGAGGTGGGGCTCTGGAGAAGGAGCGTGTCGGAGATGAGCCCGGCCATCATGATGCCCGCAAGGTTGGGCGCGGGGGTGAGCTGATGGCGGCGGAAGAGGTCGGCGATGATCGTGCAGGTGGAGCCGACCGGCTCGTTGATGAAGAGGATGGGCTGCGGCGTGGCCATCGGCCCGAGGCGGTGGTGGTCGATGATCTCGGTGATGGTGACCTCGTCGGCGCCGGGGACGGCCTGGGTGAGCTCGTTGTGGTCGACCAGCACGAGGCGCGTGGGCACGGGCTTGAGGAGGTCAGACTTGGTGATGATGCCGAGGAGCGTGCCGTCGTCGCCGGTGACCATCATGGCGCCGGGCGCGCCGGGGCCGAATTTCTTGCGCACCTCGGTGATGCGGCTGTCGGGGTTGAGCGCGGTGAAGTGCTGGTCGGCCAGCGGCTCGATCGTGGCGGCGGTGCGGACGAACCAGGCGGTGGTCGCGGTGTCGTGCGGGCTGACGAAGATGCTGACCTTGCGGGCCTGGGCGAGGGCGACGACGGCGGGGTCGACCGGGAGGTTGCCGCTGATGATGATGGCGCGGATGCCAAGCTCGATGGCGCGCTGCTGGACGTCGCGCCGGTCGCCGACGATGATGATGGAGCGGCCGGCGGGGATGTTGTCCTTCTCGGAAATCTTCCAGAAGGTGCCGACGTCCATCGCGCCGATGCGCACGAAGAGTTCCTCGAGGCGGTCGCCGTCGACCAGGTGGAGCACGGAGGCGCGGAGCGACTGGACGATGCGGGCGAGGCTGGTGCGGACCTTGCCCAGGGCGCGCGGCTCGTCGAGGCGGGGTATGAAGAAATGGCCGAGCTGCGCCAGCGTGATGGTGCCGGTGGCGCGGTTGTCGGAGGAGACGACGGGCAGGACGCTGAGCTTGTGCTGGTCGATCAGGCGCAGGGCCTCGGCGCAGGTCGTGCCCAGGCTGACGGCGATGGGGTTGACCGTCATCAGATCATGGACGCGCGGGGAGACGTCGCTCAGGTAGAGGGGCAGCGGGGTGCGGAAGCGCTCGAGGATGGCGTCGATGCGGGCGTTGGAATTGCCGCAGCGGGCCGCGACGTAGCCCGACTCGCCGCGCGCCTCCTTGAAGGCGGCGTAGGCGATGGCCGAGCAGATGGAGTCAGCGTCGGGGTTCTTGTGGCCGATGACGAAAGTGGGGGTGGCGGTAGCCATGGATTGGGCGCAGCCTACGGCGCGGCGCGCACCGAGGTGAAGACAAAAGCCCGGAGACCAATAAGAGCAGGATTTCCGAATAGGCCCTATAAGTCGTATGGGACCTATGATTTGCCCTCTATGGCGCCTTCTCGGCCGGCGTGCCCGTCAGGCTGCCGACCCCGGCGGGCGGGGTGGCGTAGACGCGGGGGTTGGCGGCGGGATTGGCGTTGTAGGGCAACGCCTGGAGGATGGAGCTGCCCTTGCGGCCGTTGTTGAGCGTGAGCTGCGTGGCGGCCTCGGTCAGGTTCGGGTAGAACTGGATGTTGCCACCAAGGAAGGCGACGTGGCCGCCGGTGTCCTTGTAGGTGCCGTTGTCGGCGCTCCAGGTGCCGGTGGCGAGCAGACCACGGGTGAAGGCGACGGGCGTCGACGGCGGGTCGCTCATCCGCAGGCCGCCCACGAACTCGAAGCTCAACGTGCGGTTGGTGGTGAAGCTCGGGTCGAGGACGGCGCGGTTGGCGGGGCTGACGATGGCGGCGGGGTAGGTGCCGTTGAAAGCCGGGTCGTTCTTGGCGAAATAAAAGGTCGGGTCGGTCAGGATGCCGCGCTGGGCGAGGATGCCGGCCCACAGGAACGGGCCCGAGGCGCCGGTGACGGGCGCGGGATTCTGGGCGAGGATGGCGGCGGGGTCGGGGAGGCGGTCGTTGTTGTCGGCGGCGTAGAGGGTGGCGGCCTTGACGATCTCGCGGAGGTTGTTGGCGTCGACCGTGCGCTGGGCGGTCTCGCGGACCTTGCCGACGGTGGGGAAAATCAGGGCGGCGAGGATGCCGATGATGGCAATGACGGTCAGCAGCTCGATAAGGGTGAAGCCGGCCCGGCCGGCGCAAAGGCGCATTTTCATGTTGGTTCAAAAACTGCGGCCCGCACCGGCACAGTGCATACCTCGAAGGAATGAACACAAGTTCATTTTCGTGACGGGGCTGGACAACCGCCGGGGCTTTGCTGGAATGCCCGCATCATGGTCATTTATCTTGATGGCAAGTATGTCGATTCCGCCGAGGCCAAGGTCTCGGTCTTTGATCACGGCCTGCTTTACGGCGACGGCGTGTTCGAGGGCATCCGGATCTACGGCGGCAATGTCTACCGGCTCGACGACCACCTGGAGCGCCTCGAACTCTCCGCCAAGGCCATCATGCTTTCCGTCCCCCTGGACCGCGCCGCGATGTCCGAGGCGGTCTGCGAGACCTGTCGCCGGAACAATCTCAAGGACGGCTACATCCGCCTCGTCATCACGCGCGGCGTGGGCGACCTCGGCCTGGCCCCGTGGCTGTGCGAGAAGCCCTCGCTCTTCATCATCGCGAGCAAGATCTCGCTCTACCCGCAGGAGCACTACGACAACGGCCTGAGCATCGTCACGGTGCCGACCCGCCGCATCGCGCCCGACGCGCTGCCGTCGACCGTCAAGTCGCTGAACTACCTCAACAACATCCTCGCCAAGATCGAGGCCCGGCAGGCCGGCGCGCTCGAGGCCATCATGCTCAACCAGCAGGGCTACGTCGCGGAGTGCACCGCCGACAACATCTTCACCGTCTACAAGGGCGAGATCATCACCCCGGCCGCCTCGCAGGGCGCGCTCAAGGGCATCACCCGCGCCACCATCTTCGACATCGCCAAGGAGCTCGGCATCCCGATGAAGGAGGCGGACCTGACGCGTTATGACGTGTGGTGCGCCGACGAGTGCTTCCTCACCGGCACGGGCGCCGAGGTCATTCCGGTCGTCAAGCTCGACGGCCGCGTCATCGGCAACGGCAAGCCCGGTCCGATCACCGGCCGCGTGCTCACCAGCTTCCGCAAGCGGGTGCTGGTCGAGGGCACCCGGACCTGAAGGTGGAACCTGCGCTCCGCGCAGGTTAAGCCCGCGGCGGAGCGCGGGCTCCACCCCAGAGATCCCCGCCTCCGCGCTTGCTTTGCAGAGGCGGCCTTGGCACACGTTTTGCAGGGAAGAAAGGGCCTGCGCCCGACGCATTTGCGTTTCCGGGCCGGGGCGTTATCCTCCCCCTTAATCACTCATGGCCAACCCTCTCAAGTGCGACCTCTGCGCGAAGCCCGCCACCGTCCACCTCACCCAGATCGTCAACAGCAAGATTCACAAAGTCGATCTGTGCGAGGCCTGTGCGCAGGCCCAAGGGTGTGACCGACCCCAGCGGCTTCTCGCTGGCCGACCTGCTGCTCAAGGCCTCCCTCAATCCCGAGCCCGCCGGCGACACCAAGTGCGAGTCCTGCGGCTTCACCCAGCAGGATTTCAAGAAGACCGGCCGCTTCGGCTGCCCGGCCTGCTACAGCCACTTCAGCGGCATCCTCGAGCCGATGCTCGTCACCATGCACAAGGGCAGCACGCACACCGGCAAGGTCCCGCAGCGCGCCCTGGCCCGCAAATCCCTCTACGAGCGCCTCACCCAACTCGAAACCGAGCCTCGACCAGGCCATCAAGGCCGAGCGTTATGAGGATGCGGCGCGCTTCCGTGATGAAATCTCCCAAGTCCGTTCGACGACCGGCCGCAAAACCGGCGCGAAACATGAAGATTAACGAACTCATCGAGTCCCACTCCGAGCTGACGGACACCTCCGCCAGCAAGAGCGCCGTCGTGCTCATGACGCGCATCCGCCTCGCGCGCAACCTCGCCGCGCAGCCGTTCCCCGGCTGGGCGAAGGACGCGCAGAAAAAGGCGATCCGCGACCAGTGCATGCAGGCCGTCGCCGCCCTGCCGCAGATGAAGCGCGGCCTCGCCATCCCGGTCGAGAGCCTCGACGAGCTGCAGAAGCAGATCCTCGTTGAGCGCCATCTCATCAGCCGCGAGCTCTGCCACGCCAAGTCCGGCTCCGGCATCGTCATCAGCAAGGACCAGTCCTGCGTCGTCATGGTGAACGAGGAGGACCACCTCCGCATCCAGGTCCTGCGCTCCGGTTTCCAGTTCAAGAAGGTCTGGTCGACGATCAACCAGCTCGACACCGACCTCGAGGAGCACATGGACTACGCGTTCTCGCCGAAGCTCGGCTACCTGTCCGCGTGCCCGACCAACCTCGGCACCGGCATCCGCGCCTCGGCCATGATGCATCTGCCGGCGCTCGTCATCTCCAGCCAGATGGAAAAGGTCGTCCGCGCCGTCAACCAGCTCGGCATGGCCGTCCGCGGCCTGTTCGGCGAGGGTTCCGACGCCAGCGGCAGCATCTTCCAGATCTCCAACCAGACCACGCTCGGCGAGAGCGAGGAGGGCATCATCAAGCACCTGCACGGCGTCCTCACGACGATCGTCGACCAGGAACTCAACGCCCGCGAGAAGCTGCTCGAGACCGACCCGAACAAGCTGTTCGACAAGATCGGCCGCGCCTTCGGCATCCTGCAGAACGGCTACCTGCTCAATTCCGGCGAGGCGATGAACCTGCTCTCGCTCATCCGGCTCGGCATCGACCTCGGCATCTTCGCCGACGGCCAGCGCGCCGTGGTCGACCGGCTCTTCATCGAGTGCCAGCCCGGCCACGTGCAGCACGCCGCCAAGGGCTCCTTCGAACCCAGCCAGCGCGATGTCCTCCGGGCCGAGCGCCTGCGCCTCGAATTTGCCAAAGTGACCGCCCCGGATTTCAGTAACGCCGCGAAGTAACGCCTTACCAATACCACTACATGGAACCAATGAACAACTTCACGCCGCGCGCCCAGCAGGTGCTGGCGCTCGCCCGCAAGGAAGCCGACCGCTTCCACCACAACTACGTCGGCACCGAGCACCTCCTGCTCGGGTTGATCAAGCTGGGGCAGGGCGTGGCCGTGAGCGTCCTCCAGAAGATGGGCCTCGACCTCGAGACCGTCCGCGGCGAGGTCGAGAAGCAGGTGGGCATCGGCCAGGAGTCGAAGACCCCGGTCGGCAGCATTCCCTACACGCCCCGCGTGAAGAAGGTCCTCGCGCTGGCCGGCAAGGAGGCCAAGGCCCTCAACCATTCCTACGTCGGCACCGAGCACATCCTGCTCGGCCTGCTCCGCGAGGGCGAGGGCGTGGCCGCCCGGGTGCTCAAGACCCTCGAGGTCGACATCGAGCGCACCCGCAACGAGATCCTCCGCGAGCTCGATCCCCAGTTCTCCTCCGGCCAGGGCGGCGACGCCCCGTCCGCCAGCGCCGGCGGTGCCGCCGGTGGCGGCGAGGAAGTCGCCCCGCGTTCCGAGGGTGACGGCAAGAAAGAGGTCAAGACGCCCGCCCTGAAGGCGTTCGGCCGCGACCTCACCGAGCTGGCCCGCAAGGGCGAGATGGACCCCGTCGTGGGCCGCCAGAAGGAAATTTCCCGCGTCATCCAGATCCTCTGCCGCCGCACCAAGAACAACCCGGTGCTCGTGGGCGAGGCCGGCGTGGGCAAGACCGCCATCGTCGAGGGCCTCGCGCAGGAGATCGCCAAGGGCAACGTGCCCGAGATCCTCGCCGACAAGAAGGTCATCACCCTCGACCTCGCGCTGATGGTCGCCGGCACCAAATACCGCGGCCAGTTCGAGGAGCGCATCAAGGCCGTCATGGACGAGATCAAGCGCGCCAAGAACGTCATCATCTTCATCGACGAGCTCCATACCATCGTCGGCGCCGGCGCCGCCGAGGGCGCGATGGACGCGTCCAACATCTTCAAGCCCGCCCTCAGCCGCGGCGAGCTGCAGTGCATCGGCGCGACGACGCTCAACGAATACCGCAAGTATATCGAGAAGGACAGCGCGCTCGACCGCCGCTTCCAGAGCGTGAAGGTCGAGGCCCCGTCGGTCGACGACACGATCCTCATCCTCAAGGGCATCCGCGGCAAATACGAGGAGCACCACAAGGCCACCTTCACCGACAAGGCGCTCGAGACGGCCGCCAAGCTGTCCGACCGCTACATCACCGGCCGTTTCCTGCCCGACAAGGCGATCGACGTCATGGACGAGGCCGGCTCGCGCGCCCGCATCACGACCCTCAACCGCCCGCCCGAGATCGAGGCCATGGGCAAGGAGATCGAGGCCGTCTGCACCAGGAAGGAGCAGGCCATCGCCGCCCAGCACTTCGAGGAGGCCGCCAAGTTTCGCGACCAGGAGAAGCAGCTCCGCGCCAAGCAGGAGGAGCTGATCGAGACCTGGAAGAAGACCCGCGACGAGCACCGCATCATCGTCGACGAGGAGCAGATGACCATCGTCGTCGCCGAGTGGACGGGCATCCCCCTCAACCGCCTGGAAAAGAAGGAAAGCGAGCGCCTGCTGAGCCTCGAGCTCGAGCTGCAGAAGGCCATCGTCGGCCAGAATCCCGCGACCATCGCCATCGCCCGCGCGCTCCGCCGTTCCCGCGCCGACCTCAAGGACCCGCGCCGCCCGATCGGCTCGTTCATGTTCATGGGCCCGACCGGCGTCGGCAAGACCGAGCTCGCCAAGCAGCTCGCCGCGCAGATGTTCGGCTCGCAGGACGCGATCATCCAGATCGACATGTCCGAATACATGGAGAAGTTCGCCGTCTCCCGCCTCGTCGGCTCGCCTCCGGGCTACGTCGGCTACGAGGAGGGCGGCCAGCTCACGGAGGCCGTCCGCCGCCGCCCGTATTCCGTCGTGCTCTTCGACGAGATCGAGAAGGCCCACCCCGATGTCGTGCAGCTCATGCTGCAGATCCTCGAGGACGGCCGCCTGACCGACTCGCTCGGCCGCACGGTGGATTTCCGGAACACCATCATCATCATGACGACCAACGTCGGTGCGCAGCTCATCCAGCGCCAGACGACGATGGGTTTCGCCGCCGCCAACACCTCGGACTTCCACGACATGGACAAGCTGAAGGAAAAGGTGCTCGAGGAGGCCAAGCGCATCTTCAAGCCCGAGTTCCTGAACCGCATCAACGACCTCGTGGTGTTCCGTCCCCTCGACAAGGAGGACCTGCTGAAGATCGTCGAGATCGAGGCCTCGAAGGTCGTCAAGCGTCTCGCCGCGCGCAACATCCACCTGGAGTTCTCGCCCGAGTCGAAGACCCTGCTCATCGAGAAGGGCTACGACGAGAAATACGGCGCGCGTCCGCTGCGCCGGGCCGTCGAGCACTATCTCGAGGACCCGCTCGCCGAGGCCCTGCTCCGCGGCGAGGTGAAGGAGAACGAGCCCATCCTGGTCGTCCGCAACGGCGACAAGCTGGAGTTCAAGACCAAGTCGCCCACGGCGGAGAGCGGCGTCTCGCCGTAAGCCGGTTTAGTTTCACGCCGCCGGCGCCTTGCGTGCCGGCGGCGTTTTGTTTTAGTCGGGCGGTGCTGATCCGTCCTGTCATTCTCGCGCTGTTGCTGTGGGCGGGAGCCGTGCGGGCGCAGGATGTCGTTGTCATTCCCGCGGAGGAGCTCGGCCGGGCGCCCAGCACGGCACGGATCACGATGCTCGTGGACCAGGCCGCGGCGCAGGGGTGGGGCAGTGTCACGCCCGCACTGCGGTCGGCGGCGTTGCAGGCCTACGAGGGCAACACCGGTTACGCGCCGATGTGGTATTACCTCTATCGCTGGGCGGCGCTGCTCGGGCAGCCGGAGAGCAAGGCGATCCCCCAGTGGATCAAGGCCGTGGAGCAGGCCAAGGTCGGCCACGCGAACATGGCGCGCACCTACATGCCCAAGCCGGGTTCGCTGGCGGCCTACTGGTCGCGGGAACTGCAGATCTTCGCCCTCGGCTCGCCGCAGTTCTCGGAGGAGTTCTTTGTCACGCTCGACCCGGTGGACAACCCGATGAACCTGCTGTCCATCCTCCAGCAGCTTTACGCGGCGGATCCCGGCGCCTTCGCCGCCTACCAGAACCTCGCGATTGCGCTGGCGGTGGTTTACGACCTGCCGCCGCCGCCGCACTGGCCGCACGGTCAGGTGAGCGCCCAGGCCCTGCCACGCCTCATGCTGAAGCCCCCGGAGGCCTTCAACTACTGGGTCCGGGCCGACCGCGAGAACCGCACGCTGCACAAGCTCCGCCGCCTCGCGGCGCTGGAACTGAAGTTCGTCGTCGATACCGGCGCACCGGTCAGCGAGATGACCTGGGCCCGCCAGAACGTCACCCAGCCGCTGGATCAGTTCGCCAAGGTCTACGACCTGATCAAATACCGGAAGGACCGGCTGCAGGCCAACCAGTTCATCTGGCTCAAGCCGACTTACCAGCTGTCGCTGATCCTGCAGGACGGTGGCATCTGCGTGGACCAGGCTTATTTCGCCTGCATGGTGGGCAAGGCGCGCGGCGTGCCGACGCTGCTTTTCCGCGGCGCCGGGCTCGACGGGCGCCACGCCTGGTTCGGCTACCTCGACGGCCAGCAGCGCTGGCAGCTCGATGCCGGCCGCTATGCCGAGCAGAAATACGTGGTCGGCCTGGCGCTGGATCCGCAGACGTGGCGCGACATCAACGATTATGAGCTGCTTTTCATGTCGGAGCGCTTCCGGGCGCTGCCGACCTACAAGCTGTCGGTGATGCACGCGCAGTTTGCCGCGGAATACCTGCGCGACGGCAAGCCGGCCCTGGCCCTCAAGGCCGCGCGCGAGGCGGTCAACCGCGAGCGGCGCAACATCGCGGCGTGGAACGCGCTCCTCGAGGCGCAGGCCAAGTCGAGCCCCGACCTGCGGGGCATCGAGGGCGTGCTGCGCGAGGCCGTGCTGGCGTTCCAGAAATACCCCGACCTGGAGGTGGCGTTTGCGCGCCAGCTGGTGAACACGCTGCGGGCGCGCGGTGAGACGAGCGCGGCCAATTTCGAGGAGACCCAGCTGGCGAAAAAGTATCAGTCCGGGCGGGTCGACCTGAGTATCCAGCAGGCGGCCGCCATCATGGAGCGGAGCATGAAGGACGATGATCTCGCGACCCAGGTCCGCTATTACCAGCAGGTGCTGCAAACCTACGGCCGGGATGCCGGCATCGATTTTTATGACAAGGTCGTGCTGGTCTTTGCCCGCCACCTGGAGGAGCAAAAGCAGATCCCGGCGGCCATTTCCTGCGTCGAGCGGGCCGGTCAGTTCCTTCGCGTGGAGAAGGACAGCCAGCTGGAGAAAGAGATGCAGAACCTCCTCATGAGCCTCAAATCGGGCAAAAAGTAGGAAAATCGCCCGGCGGTTGAACCTTTCCGGCTTGAGAGCGTCCAAGACGGCACTTCACTCACACTCTCTCCTATGCTCGATATCTTCAAGGGCGCCGGCGTCCTCATCTATCCCCTCGCTCTCTGCTCCATCATCGCAGTCTACATCCTCTGCGAGCGACTCTACGCCCTCCGCAAGGATGCGGTGCTGCCCGACGACCTTGTCGACGCCATCGTGGAGGGCAAGCCCGCCCAGGCCGGCCGGCACTCGGTGCTCGCCCGGATCGTCGAGTTCGGGGAGCGCCACAAGGACGACCCCGAGGCGATCAAGGCCTTCGCCCGGCTCGAGATCAACCGCATGGAGCGCGGCATTCCGTATCTTGACGTCATCTATGCCGCCGCGCCGCTCATCGGCCTCACCGGCACGGTGACCGGCCTACTGCAGGTGTTCTCGCAGATCTCGCCGGAGACGGGCCTGCCCGACCCGGTGGCCTTCACCAAGGGCGTGGCGCTGGCGCTTTCCGCCACGGTCATCGGCCTCTCGATCGCCATTCCGTCCCTGGTTGGCGCGGGCTTCCTCCAGCGCAAGGTGGAGAACTATGCCGCCAAGCTCGACCTGCTGCTGGAGCGCATCCTCGCGCGCGCTTCCAAGTAAGTCATGAGCGGCCTATACCGGAAGAGGCGCAAGCGGCCCGAGATGAACCTCGTGCCCCTGATCGACGTCCTCGTGATGCTGATCTTCTTCGCGTTCGTCACGATGCAGTTCCGGACGATCGCGACCATGAACCTCACGCTCCCCAAGGTGGAGACCGCGGGCAAAAGCGAGCTGAAGGAGTCCATCACCATCAGCATCACCAAGGAGGGCACGGTCGATTTCAACGGGAAGCCCGCCAGCATGGAGGCCCTCGAGGAGCTCGTGCACCAGGTCGGCAGCGTGACCAAGGACATCCCCGTCGTCATCCGCTCGGACGAGAACACGCCGCTGCGCTACGTGACCCAGGCGATGGACATCTGCCGCAAGCAGGGGCTGAACAAGATCAGGCTGCAATCCCGCTGACGCGGGACAGTTGAGAGCTGAGAGTTGAGGGTTGAGAGTCCGCTCAACCCGGATACGAATTGCAGGGTTTCCGGTCTCTCAACTCTCAGCTCTCAACTAATGACTAAACGCATCCTGATCACCGGCGTCACGCGTGGCTTGGGTCGGGCTCTGGCCGAGTGGTATATCGCGAACGGCCACACGGTCATCGGCTGCGGGCGCAGCGCGGAGGTGCTGAACCTGCGTTTCACGCATCCGGCGCCGCATGACTTCTCCGCCCTCGACGTCGTCGACGAAGGCAAGGTCGCGCTGTGGGCGGAGAAGGTGCTGGCGGTGCACGGCGCCCCCGACCTGCTCATCAACAACGCCGCGCTCATGAATACCCCGGCGCCGCTGTGGCAGGTGCCGGCGCGGGAGTTCAACCAGCTGATCGACGTCAACATCAAGGGCGTGGCGAACGTCATCCGGCATTTCGTGCCGGCCATGGTGGCGCGCAAGTCGGGTGTCATCGTCAACCTCAGCTCCGGCTGGGGCCGCAGCACGTCGCCCGAGGTCGCGCCTTATTGCGCCTCGAAATATGCCATGGAAGGCCTGACCAAGGCGCTGGCGCAGGAACTGCCCGCCGGCATGGCGGCGGTGCCGCTGAACCCCGGGGTGATCGACACCGACATGCTCCGCCAGGCGTGGAGCGACGGCGCGGCCAGCTATCCCAAGGCCGCCGAGTGGGCGAAGCAGGCCGCGCCCTTTATCCTCGGGCTGGGCCCCAAGCATAACGGCCAGAGCCTGAGCGTGGGCGGCGGCTTCGAGGACTGAGCGTTCAGCGCGCCGGCACGGATTTCCGCCAAACGTCCTTCTGCAGGCCGATTTTCTCCACGGGGATCGCCTCGAAGCCGAGTCGGACGAGAGCCGCGCTGTCGGTCGGGACAAAGGCCAGCGTGCGGGGGTCGAACGATCCCGGGGCCTGATCCGTCAGCCGGTCGTCGGGGAATTCCCGGCGGATCTCCGGATCATCCCGCTCCCAGGTGCGGTAGCCGGCTTCGCCATCGATGTTCATATAATAGGGGTCCCAGAATTTCTCCGGCACCGCCCGCCGCCGGATGAAGGCCGGGTCGGCGATCCAGTTGTCCCGGTGCAAGGTCAGGCCGTGGAAATCGAAGGCCCAGTAATCGTAGACATCGAGCCAGCGGCCGCCCCAGGAAACGTTCCGGGCGAAGACATTCCCCTTCGGCACCGGCGGCTCGTCCTGCAGGAGCGTGCGCAGTTTGGGATACCGGTCGACATAGGGCGGACGGTCGCCGCCCCGTTCCTTGAACTTGTCGAACAGCCACGGGAATTCGCCGTTGAAGTAGTTGCTCGCCCAGCCGAGCCCGCGGGCATCGAGGTGCGCCGAGGGTGTGCACTCGACGAACAGGTTGTTGGTGACGGTGTTGTCCCGGCCGCCGCCCACCTGCACCCCGCGGCCGGCGCGGTAGAAGATGTTGCCGTGGATCGTGAAACCGCTGGAGAAATCGTCTAGGTAGACCGCCGTGACGCCATGCAGGCCCGGCCCCTTGAGGTCGTGCCAGTAGTTGTAGCGGATGACATTGCCCTGCCAGGTGTAGTCGCGCCCGGTGTGGATGCCGCCGGCGTCGCCGGTCTCCTGGCATACCCGGTGGACCTCATTGAACTCCACCACGTGGTCATTGCCCCGGAGATACATCGCCTCGAAAGGGGCGTCGTGGATGAGGTTTTGGGCCACGAGATTGCCGACCCCGTCAATGAGGACACCGTATTGCCCGGTGCGCAGCCACTGGCTGAAGTGGTGGATGTGATTGTTGATCACGCGGTGGCCGGAGGGCGTCAGCGTGGCCCGGTCGCCGCCGGTGACATGCATCGCGCCGTTCGCCAGGTCGTGCAGGTCGCAGCTTTGCACGGTGTGCGCCCGGCCGCCGTCGACGGTCACGGCTTCGCCGCCGAGGTTGCGCAGCGTGCAGCCAGCGAGCGTGACGTATTCGCCGCCTGTCACCAGCACTCCCGTGCCGCGGCCGGCCTCGAAGGTCAGGCCGGTGATCTCCACGTGGGCCGCACCATCGAGGTGGAGCAGGGGTGTCTCCAGCATCGAAACACTGAGGTCGCCGGGCCGCAGGCCGGCCGGCGGGAGAAAATAGATGCGCCCCGCCGCGCGGTCAAAGAACCACTCGCCCGGCTGGTCGAGTTCCTCCGGGACATTGAGGAAACAATAGCGCTGGTTGCGCGTGTAGCCGTAGTGGTGATGCGGCTCGGCGAGCGTGATTTCCCGCGTTTGCGGGTCAATTGATTGGACCAGCTGGAAGGAATCGCTCCAGTCGAAGGTCCAGTAGCCGTGGACATAAATCTCGCCGGTGCGGGCCCAGGCGGCGGGTCGGTCGCCGTCGTAGGTGAAGCGGCCGTAGTGTCGGCCCGCCGGCACGCCATCATAACGTTTTTCTCGGGCCAGGCCATCGAGGAACCGCTTGGCGCCGGTTTGCGGGACATCGGCGATTTGCAGCCAGCCTTCGTTGGGGTAGCGGGCCAGCGGCATGCGGGTCCCGCGGTGAAAAAGCTCGAGCCCGGGATTCCCGCGCTGGGCGATCCGGCCGAAGTCCCGCACGCCTTCCGCGGCCAAGTCCAGCACGACGACGCGATCGCGGATGTCCGCAGGCAGCCGGGCGGCGACGGCGGGATCGGTCAGGGGGGCGAAGCGGCGGACAACATGGCCGCCGTTAAGGATCACCGGACCGCCGGGAGCGGCTTGCCAGCGCACCGGGGCGCCGGTGAGGCCGGAGTCCTCTGCCCCGAGTTCGAGGGTGGCCGGCATCGGGTAGAGGCCGGGATCGAGCCGGATGATGGCGCCCTCGGTCAGTGGCTGGCGCGCGCGCATTTCGCGCAGGGCATCGCGGGCGGCGAGCGGGGTTTTCAACGCGCGCTGGGGCCCGACCTCAAGCAGCACGGGGGCGGCTTGCAAGCTGAGCGTGAGCAGGAGAAGCGGGCCGAGGCGCCAGGGGGTAAGCATGCTTCTAAATCGCGGTGGAACGCCGCCGCGGGCAAGCGTGGAGCACCTGAAATTTCAGCTCATTTCGTGCCGGCAACTGGGGGCTTGTGCCGGGACTGCCGGGCGGGGCATAAACAGCGGCCCCATGAAACGCGTCTTTGTCTCCGGCTGCTACGACATCATCCATGCCGGCCATGTGCAGTTCTTCGAGGAAGCCCGCGCCCTGGGCGGGCACTTGACGGTGTGCTTTGCCTCGAACGAGGTGCTGTGGGTGCACAAGCGGCGGCGCAGTTCGCTGCCCGATGACCACAAGCGCGCGCTGCTCGCGTCGCTGCGCATGGTGGACGAGGTTGTGGTGGGCACGGGGCTGGAGGAGGGCATCGACTTCCGGGAACACTTTCTCCGCCTGCGGCCGGACATCCTGGCCGTGACCGAGGACGACAAGTATGCGCCGCTCAAGCAGGAGCTGTGCGCGCAGGTGGGGGCGACTTACGTGGTGCTGCCCAAGACCCCGCCCAAGTTCGAGCCGGTCTCGACGACGGGCATCGTGAAGTTCATCCGGGCGCCGCAGGAGGCGCCGTTGCGCGTGGATTTCGGCGGCGGCTGGCTCGACGTGCCACGGTTTTCCCGTCCGGGCTCCTACATCGTCAATTGCGCCATCTCGCCGACGGTTTCGCTGCGCGACTGGCCCTACGAGCGGAATGCCGGCCTGGGGGGCAGCGGTGCCTGGGCGTTGCTCAACGGCCGGGACGGCGTGACCTCCGAACTCGACCTGGGGGTCGGCTGGCAGGATCCCGCGATCATCACGGAGGGCGGGCTCTGCGTCTGGAAGAGCGGGCCGCGCCCGGTGCTCGAGGTGAAACATTGCGGGGATTTCCTGGCCGGCCGCATGGCGCTGTTCTGGACCGGCAAACAGCACTCGACTCCCGGCGTGGTCAACCAGGCCCGCGACTACGATGGCATCGCGCGGGCCGGAGCGCTGGCCCGGGAAGGCGTCTGGGCCGGATCCGTCGAGAAGATCGCCGCGGGGGTTCTTGCCTCCTACGCGGTGCAGCGCGGCGAGGGCATGGAGCCGTTGCCGGGCGAATCGTCGGACGCAGCGCTGGCGGTCTGCCAGCCGCTCGCCTGGAAATACTGCGGCGGGGGGTTTGGCGGTTATGCCGTCTATCTGTTCAGCGAGCCGGCCCAGCGGGATGCGGCCTGCCGGCTGCCGGGTTTCCGGCCGATCGAGCCCTACGTGGCGCGGTCAGCCTAATCGCGCGACTTGGAGTCGATGATCAGCGTCACGGGGCCGTCGTTGACCAAGGCGACTTCCATTCTGGCACCAAACTCGCCAGTCTGCACGGGCCTGCAAAGCGCGGTGGAAAGCTGGGTGATGAATTGTTCGTAGAGGGGTTCCGCCTGCTCGGGCCGGGCGGCGGCGCTGAAGGAGGGGCGGGTCCCTTTCTGGGTGCTGGCGTGTAAGGTGAACTGGCTGACCAGCAGAATGCCGCCGCTGATATCGGCCACGGAAAGGTGCATCTGACCGTCAGGCTCGCCAAAGATACGCAGGCGGATGATTTTCTGCGCCAGCCAGTCGCCGTCGGCTGGAGTGTCGGCGGCCTCGATGCCGACGAAGACCAGCAGCCCGCGTTCGATCTGCCCGGTGACCCGGCCAGCGACAGTTACGCGGGCGGAGGAAACGCGTTGGAGGACGACTCTCACGGGAAGAAGTAACAGGAAGCAGGTGCCAGGTGACAGGAGCCAGACGAAGCAGCCGTTCTTTGTTACTTGTCCTTGGTAACTTCCGAGGCCTATGGCATCGGCTCGTGCGGCTCGACCTCGGCGTCGTAGTTCACGCCCGGCAGGCCGAAGCCGAAGAGCTTGAGGAACTCCGTGCGGTAGCCGGCGATGTCGGTCAGGTCGGCGAGGTTTTCGGTCGTGACCTGGGGCCAGATGGCCGAGACGGGATCCTGGATCTCGGGGCGCATCTCCCAGTCGTCGACGCGGACGCGGCCCTCGCTGTCGAATTTCAGGGTGCTGCCGTTGTAGAGCTGGGTGGCGAAGAGCCGCTGCATCTGCTCGATGCAGCCCTCGTGGGTGCCGGCGGCCTTCATGACCTTGTAGAGGATCGAGATGTAGAGCGGCACGACCGGGATGGCCGAGCTGGCCTGGGTGACGAGCGCCTTGTTGACGGAAATGAAGGCGCGGCCGTTGCCGTGGGCCTTGAGCTTCGCGTTGATCGCGCGGGCGGCGCGCTCGAGGTCGACCTTGGCGGCGCCGATGGTGCCATCCTTGTAGATCGGCCAGGTATGGACGGGCCCGATGTAGGAGTAGGCGACGGCGGTGGCGCCCGGCGCGAGGAGCTTGGCGTCGGCCAGCGCCTGGATCCACATCTCCCAGTCCTCGCCGCCCATGACGGCGACGGTGTCGGCCGCCTCGGCCTCGTTGGCCGGTTCGATGGTGACAGTGCTGACGATGCCCTTGTCGGTGTCGACGGTCTTGTTGGTGTAGGGCGCGCCGAGGGGCTTGAGGACGGACTTGTGCACGACACCGGTGGTCGGGTGCGTGCGGCGCGGGGAGGCGAGCGAGTAGACGATGAGGTCGATCGGGCCGCCCATCTCGGCGGCGATCTTGGCGATGGCCTGCTGCTTGATGTCGTTCGAGAAGGCGTCGCCGTTGATGTTGCCGGCGTAGAGGCCGGCGGCCTGGGCGGCGCGGGTGAAGGCGATGGTGTTATACCAGCCCGGCGTGGCGGGGCGGCCCTCCTCGGAGGGGCGCTCGAAGAAAATGCCGAGCGTGGCGGCCCCGGAGCCGAAGGACGCCGTGATGCGGGAAGCCAGACCGTAGCCGGTGGAGGCGCCGATGACCAGGACCCGCTTCGGGCCCTGCTTGATCGGGCCCTTGGCCTTGACGTGGCCGATCCATTCCTGGATGTGAGCGGTGCAACCCGTGGGGTGGGCGGTCACGCAGACGAAGCCGCGGACCTTCGGTTTGATTATCATGCGACGGCCAGTTTTTCGGCCTGCCGGCCAGAGACAAGAGTCAAGTTACGACCCCGAAAATTATGCTCGCTTCCTGGGGTGGAACCCGGCCTCCGGACGGGTTTTCACGGCTCGCGGATGCAACCAAAGTCGCTTTCGCACATTCAGCCAACCCGTCCGGAGGCCGGGTTCCACCTGCGTCACTTTCCCAGCAGGACGATCGGGCCCTCGGCCTTCGGGACGCCGCCCTTCTTCTCGAGGCTGATGGCGAAGGCCGCGGCCTGCGCGACGGGCTGGTCGGGTTTGAAGGCGAGCGTGACCCTGCCGTCGGCCGCCACGTGGAAGACGCCGCCGTTGACCGGATCCTTGTAGGCCGGGTCGACGATCCAGATCTGGTAGTCCTGCGTGTCCGCGATGGCCGGGAGTTTCTCCATCGTGAGCAGGCCGGCCTGCTGGCCGGGGTCCCACACGGCGATGACCTGCGCCTCCTTGGTGTTGCCCGCGAGCGAGGCGAGGGCGGAGATCTTGAGGCGGGAAAGATCCTCGGAGCGACGCAGGCGGTTGCCGAGGTCGTTGATCATGTTCTCGGCCAGCAGCGAGCGCTCGCTGAGCTGGTTCTGCGCCATCTTGTAGGCAACCTCGGCCAGTTCGCGCTCGGTCTGCAGGGCGGCGTTCTCGCTGCGGAGGGCCAGGTTCTGGGTCGCCAGCCAGGTCGCGGCGAGGGCGAGGGCGGCCGCCACGGCCCAAGGGGCGAACCTGAGCAGCGGAAAGGCGACAACCTGTCCGCCGGCGGGCGCACCGGCTTCGGCGAGGATGCGGTCCTTCAACCCGGCGGGCGGCTCGACCTGCGGCACGGTCAGCGCGAGTGCGGCCGCGCTTTCGGTCAGCTCGTCCGCCAGCGCGCGCACCTCGGGGTTGCGGGCCAGTTCGGACTCGAACGCGCTCCGGTCCGCGTCATCGAGGAGTCCAAGGGCGCGCAGCGCGGCGAATTCTTCGTGGCGTTCCGTGATCATAGCCGGGCGGGAAGGATTTCGCGAAGCTTGAGCAGGCCCCGGCGAATGCGGGCCTTGATGGTGCCGAGCGGCTCGTTGAGCCGGGCGGCGATCTCCTGCTGGGTGAGTCCGGAGAAGAAGGCCAGCTCGATGGCCTTCTGCTGGTCGGGGGCCAGTGCGGTGAGGGCGGTGCGGACGGCACCGGCTTTTTCGCGGAGCCAGAGCGAGCCGGCGGAATCGGTGTCGTTGCCGACGGCGGCGGGCTGGAGGTCGGGCGCGGACTCGGCGAGGAGCTCGGCGCGGCGCTTGCGCATGCGGACGCGGTCGATGGCGCGGTTGCGGGTCAGGGTGGCGGCCCAGGCAAACACGGAGCCGCGGCTTGTGTCGTAGGCGCCGGCCTTGTGCCACATCTGGAGGAAGACGTCCTGGACGACGTCCTGCGACTCGCCGGCGTCGTTAAGCACGCGGAAGGCGAGCGAATAAAGCGGCTTGGCGAGCAGGTCGTAGAGCCGGGCGAGCGCGGTCTTGTCGCCGCGGGCCATGGCGGCCAGCAGGGCGGCGTGCTCGCGGCTGCGGTCGTCGCCGTTGGTCGGACTGGTGCTGGCGCCGGTCATACGGGCGGCCGCCCCCGGACCGCGCCGGGCAGGCGCGACCTCGAACCAAGTAAGCGGGCAGGGACTGGCCAGAAGCATTGCATGACTGATACGCGCGGGTTGGGCGGAGGGATGCCTACGGTTTTGATTTGGCTGGGCTTGGCAACTGCAATGCGCCGCGGGTCAGACCAGCACAAAAAGCAGGGCCAGCGCGAGCACGGCGGCGAGGAGGGCCAGCATGAAACGTTCGTTCTTGGTGACGGCGAAGGGCATGGGTTCAGAGGCCGATGCGGGTCAGGTTGGTGAGGATCTCGCGGACAACCGGTTCGTCCTGCAATTCGCTCCACGGCTTGTTGCTCGAGATGCGGACAAAGAACTGGTCGCCCGGCCGCCGGAAACCGTATTGCAGGGCAATCTGGAACAGCGCCGGGATGGAATAGGGGTCGCGGTAGCCGATCACGCGGCCGTCGTAGATGTGCCAGAACCACACGTTCTGCGGGAATCCGACATTGTTCCGGAACACGCGGTGCTCGCCGGGGGAGATGATCAGGCCCGGCACCGTGGGCACATCCCGGGCGTCGCCCACGGGCTGGGCGAACCAGCCCGAGCCCGGCCAGCAGGCGTCAGGCGTGTGCGAGGCGACCCGGCTGACGGAAGTCTGGCCGGGCGCCCAGTAGGCGATATAGACCGTCAGCTGGGTGAACTGGCCGGGACCGGTCGACCGCAGGTAGGTCCGTTCCATCAGGTTCGAGGTCTGGAGAATGTCGGCAAATTGGTAGAGGTCGTTCGGGGTCATCACCTCCCAATCGGCGGCCCGGACCGGCAGCAGGCTGGCGAGGTTGGGCGGGGGCTGGTCCTGCCGGACGGCCGGTCGCGCGCTGGCCAGATAAAACACCCCGAGGGCCAGCGTCGCGGCGACGGCTGTCCAGAAAAACCGCAGCGACCAGCGCGGCACCACGGCGGGCGCGGCACTGGCCGGCGCGGCGGGCAGCGGCTCCTTGGTTTCGAGCAGGACCGCCAGGCCGGCGAGGATGGCGGCGGTGATTCCGAGGATGGCGAAGCCCGTGGCGTCGTGCCAGAAGCCGTTGATGTCCTTGCCGGCGTTGGCCAGCAGGGTGAGCGTGAGCGAGCGCAGGAAGTTCATGCCCAAGGCCAGCAGCGGCGCGGCCACGATCAGCACCACGCGGCCGGCGGGCCGGCGCACCAGCCAGCCGGCGAAGAAAAACCCGGCGAACACGCACGAGATGAGACTGCGGATGCCGCTGCAGGCCTCCTCGACGCCAACCGTGGTGGTCGCCAGCTCGATGACATTGCCATGCTGGCGGGCGGGCACGCCGAGCAGGTGCAGGGTCTGCAGCACGCTGCCGGTCACCCATTGCTGGAGGGCCAGGGTGAGGCGCGTGTAAGTGCCGTCGGGCAGCGGGGCGACGAGCAGCCACAGGAAAATGGCCGTGAGGCTGATCCAGTTGAAAGGCACTAGGCGCAGCCGGGCATCGGCGAGGATCAACAGGCCGGCCAGCAGGAAGGAGCCGAGGGAGACGGCCAGCAGGCAGCTGACCAGGGCGTGGGTCCAGAACAGGGTGGCGGCAAAGAGTCCTGCGAGGGCGAAGAAGACAAAACCCAGCGTCAAGGCGCCGGCGACGGCCAGGGTGGACAGGCGGCCGGGCGGCGCCCAGCGCAGCGTGCCCTGGCGCCGGCTTTCCCAGACCAGCAGCAGGAAAATGAGCGGCACAAAAAACGCGTGGGAGAGATCCGGATTCTGACTCCACTCCGGCCACATCAACCAAGTGAAGGCGGTGCTGAGACCGAGCAGCAGGGCAATCACGGCGAGTGCATCGGCCGGCGGCCGGCCGGTGCGGGGCGAAAGAGAGGGGGAGGCCGTGGTCATTTGGCGGGGGGCGTCTCAGGTGCGCGGTCCAGAATGGCGTAGACGACCTCGGTGGGCAAGGGGACGAGCGGCAGGATGCGCGGGAGACGCGGGTCGAGGCCCGGGGCCTTGAGCAGCTGGCCCAGTCCGCGCAAGACGCGGGCATCAGAGGCGGTGTATTGGATGATCCGGGCGGTGAGTTGCTCGGCGCGCGCCGCTTCCCCCGCCAGCGTGGCGGCGAGATAGACGGCCTGATGGAGGGGCACGGTCTCGGCGTTAACAGGCAGATTGGCCGCGACCAGCCGGTCGTGGAAACGGGCGAAGAGGACGGGGTCGGGTTGCCTGATCAGGTAGGCGCAAAACTGCGCGATGATGCGGGGGGCCATCTCATAGCGGAGCAGGGCATCCAGTTCGGGTCCGGTCAGGGAAATCCACTCCTTGGCCTGATACACGCGCAGTCGCAGGAACGCGGCCTCGTCGGGTTGGAGCTGGCTGCCATAGGCGCGGAGCAGGTCGTTGGCTTGGTCGGCTTGGCCATGTCGCAGGAGCCGGTCGATCTGGTAATACGGGATGTAGCCGGCCGCCGGTTGGCGGTGTATCCGGGTGAGCCGGGGCAGGGCGCGGTCGAGATGACCCTGCAGCAGCAGTTGTTCGATGCCGATCAGCTCGGTGCACCAGTCCGGCAAATGGGGGTGTTCCGCCAGCACCGTGCCCAGACCGGCGTGGTCGCCTGTCTGGCGGGAGGAAAAAAGCAGGGCGTGGAGCCAGGCGGAGCGTTCGGCGGGATCCTCACTCAGCATGCGCGTGGCTAGATCCATGACCTGCGGGTAGGCGGCGCGGGCCAGCAGGGCGCGGAACCAGATCTGGGCGGTATGCCGGCGCTGTTCCGGCACATCCCGCATCAGGCGCTCGTAGATGTGGTCCGAGACATACGGCTGGGCGGCCACCTGGCTCAGGCCGGCCAGGGCGAGACCGGCGGCATAATTGCGCGGATTGAGCTGGGTGACCCGCTCGAGCGAGAGGATGGCCTCCTGATAATTGCCCGCCTGCAGCGCCTGCTGGGCGCGGGTGGCATAGAGTTTTTCCTGGGAGTCGCGCAGTTCGCCCCAACGTGGCGGCCAGACGATGGACAGGTAGTTCGTGTCATAGCGGGCGGCGCGCAGGAGGGTGTAAAGTCCCAGCGCGCCGGCGAGATAGAGAATGAGGCCGAGGATGGAACCATGCAGCAGGGCGCGGCCCCAGAAAGGCCGGACACTCTCCGCATTGACGCTGCACCGCCAGCCTTGGGGGGTCTGGACCAGGAGCGGGCATACCCGGCGAAACCGGGCGGGCTGCCTCCAGTCGAGGATGGCGTCGCACCGCGAGTCCAGCGCGTGGCCCGAGTCGCTGTAGGTCTGGCAGGGACAATCATCCCGGTGCGCGCCGCGCATCCGGAACCAGGTCTTGCGGGTGTTCCAGTAGAACAGCGCCCACCAAAACCGAAAAAAATCTCCGATCCATCCGGTCACAGCGGGCAAGCTAGGGAGGTGGCCGCGGGCCGCAACGCGCAATTGCAGCGGGGCTTGCGCAGCCGACGGCTGGCAAACAGGTCGCGGATTGTAACCATCCAAGTTTTGACGACGTCCTTTTGGGAAGTAAGTTTTCCCCGGATCTTTCCCCATGAAATCACTGAATAAAAAAATCGTTCTCGCGGGCGCCGTTTCCCTGGCCGCCCTTTGCATCGGGCAGGCGGCCCCGGCCGCAGTGGGCAAGGCCGCGCCCGACTTCACCCTCACCGACATCAACGGCCAGCAGCACTCGCTCTCGTCCTTCAAGGGCAAGACGGTGGTGCTCGAGTGGGTGAATCCCGAGTGCCCCTTCGTCGTGAAGCATTACGACAAGAGCGGCAACATGCCCAGGACCCAGCAGGCCGCCGCGAAGGATGGTGTTGTCTGGCTGCAGATCAATTCTGGTCATCCGGGCGCGCAGGGTGACTTCGACCCCGCGAAGGTGTCGGACTGGCAGAAGCGCAACGCGGTGGCCTCCACGGCCTATTTCCGCGACCAGGACGGCAAGGTCGGCAAGCTCTATGACGCCCGCACCACGCCGCACATGTATGTCATCGATCCGGCCGGCACGCTCGTCTACGCCGGCGGCATCGACGACATTCGCTCCAGCAAACCCGAGGACATCGCCAAGGCCACCAATTACGTGACCGCCGCCCTCAGCGACCTCAAGGCCGGCCAGATGGTGCGCACCAAAAATTCCCAGCCCTACGGCTGCTCGGTCAAATACAGGAACTGAGCCGGGAGCATCTCACCCACCCAAGCCGGAGCCTGCGGGCTCCGGCTTTTTTGCCGGACGCGACCGCACGACGAACCAGGCAAGCAGGGCATAGCCGGCGCTGGCGAGATGGGCGCTGGTGGCGACGCGGATCCCTGGGTCGTCGAAGCGGATCAGCCCGCCGCCACGTCCGCCCTGCACAATCTCGAAGATGACCTCGCCGACGTAGATCAGGAGCACGGCGGGCCAGAACCAGTCGGCCCAGTTGCGCTGCCAGCCCTGCAGGGCGAGGAAAAGCAGCAGGCCGAGATTCACCGCGCTGAGGCCGCCATACCGCGCCATCTCCGGATCGAACCACCAAAGCACCGCTGAGATGAACGCGGGCATTGCCACGACCGCCACGCGGCTGAACACCGGGTGACGGGTCTCGAGCAGCCAGCCGAGGATCAGCCACAGGCCGGTGTCGGCCACGAAGTGGGGCCAGCCGAAATGGACGAAGTGTCCGGACCACGCGCGCCAAAACTCGCCTCCACCGAGGGCGGTCCGGTCGTAGAGCAGGGTGGCGCGCCACGCCGGGTTGAGTTGGATCACCAGTGCGGCCGCGGCGGCCGCCAGGAACATCCAGGGTATGCGGCGGTGCCGTGCCTGCGGTGCCGCGCTCATGCCGGTCAGCGGCGGCGCAGCAGCAGGCGGGCGAGCCCAAGCAGGCTCATGGCCCCGTAGAACCACAGGCTGGGGGCGCCGCCGCCACCACCACCGCCAGAACTTGGAGGCGGCGCAGGCGGAGCCGGCGGGGCGTTCACCGTGAGCGTGACGGTATCGCTGTTGAGCGAGCCGGTGGCGTTGCTGACGACCACACGGTAGGAACCGGCATTGGCGGTTGTGACGCTGGAGATGGTGTGGGTGGCGCCCGTGGCGCCACCGATGTTGCCCCCGTTAAAGGTCCACTGGTAGCCGGTGGCGCCGGTGGCGGTGACGCTGAAACTGAAGCTGCCGCCGGTGGTGAGCGTCGCGCTCACCGGCTGGGAGGTGATGACGGGCAGCAACGGGCCGGTGGGACTGAATGAAAAATTGAGGGTCAGGCCGGCGCAGTCGGCGTCGAAGCCGTCGACGGCGATGAAGTAGTTGGTGCCGGCGACCGCGTTGAAAGTGACGGAACTGGCCTGGATGTGCGGCGAGGCGCTGAGGTCGTCATTGCTTGCGATGGCCGTCAGGCTGTTGACCGCGGTGCCCGTGTAGACCCCGAGGATGGTGTCGAAGTAGCTGCCGCGCAGGTCGATGGTAACCGGGCCCGCGGCCGGCGCGGTCCAGCGCCACCAGACCGAGCGGCCGCCGGCGTTGTCCGCGTGGTTGGGCTCCCCGGCCTGCTTGGTGGCGTTGGTGTTGTAACCGCCGAGAGTGGCGGTGTTGTTGGGTGACAGGGTGATGATGGCGGCGTTGACGAAGCTGTCGTTGGCCGGCTGTCCGGCCGGGCCGTAGATATTCTGGGCGCCGGTGATGTCGTCGCTGGCCAGCGAATCCAGGCTGCTGATGCGGCTGTTCATGATGGCCTGGACGCTCTGGCCGGCCTCGTCGGGATGGTCGAGGCCGAGCAGGTGTCCGAGTTCATGCAGGGTGACGCGCTGCAGATCGATGGCGCTGCGGGTGGGGCCGTCGTAGGAATCCCAGGTGCGGGCCGAGTTGTAGAGGATGTCGGCCCGGGTGCGCTCGTTGCCCCGCGACCAGACGGTGGTGATCGCCACGGTGTTGCCGTCGAAGGCCTTGCCGAAGATATCGCTGGCGAAGACCAGTTCGTTGAGCGTGTTGCTTTCACTCGCCGGGCCCTCGGGGGCGAACGACGTCGTGATCTGCAGGTTGCCGAGATGCGTGTTCCACATCTGCGCGGCGGCTTGCGCGCTGGTGTTGAAGCTGGTGCCGTCGCTCAGGTTGGCGGTGCTGCCCAGCTTGATCTGGATGGCCACGGAGCCCGGCGGCCACTTGAGGGGCAGCGGCGTGCCGCTGTCGCGCTGGTCCGTGATGTAGGTGAAGCTCCAAGCCGATATGGCGGCCAACAGGCCGGCGAGGACGCACAAAACCAGGGGCAGGGTCTTATTTTTCACGGGTGGCCGGCTGGACGATGGCGACGCGGTCCCGGATCTGCCGGATGAAGGCGCCGGCCGTCAGGGGCCGGGCGGAGGGGTTCTGCTGCTTGACGGCGCTGAGCCGGTTCATCGGCAGGGAGACGTCCTGGGCACTGTAGAGGGGCAGGCCGTTGCTGCGCAGGACATACGCTTCCCCGGAACTGGCTTCGCGGAGAACCGGGTAGACCCCGTGCATCAGGGCCACCAAAGGAAGCATCTTCCGTTTCTCGCCGTGGACGAAGAGCACGTTTTCGTCGCCCACATGGAACTTGGGCATGCCCTGGATGGCGAGTTCGTCCTCGCCGACGCGCCCGCCGATCAGGTCGAGCACCAGCGGGGAGGGGGGCGCGCCCTTGACGGCCTCGCGGATCTCCAGCTCCACTCGCGTGCCGATGTAGCGCTGGCCGTTGTGCTCCCGCCATTCGGCGGTGGCGGACTTGACCACGGCGCGCACGACGTAGTCGGATTGGCTGATGAGCGAGTCGAGGTCCGGGGCGTCGACGGTGGTGGCCGGAAGGCGGAGCGGCAGGAGCGAGAGCCCCAAGGCCAGCCCGGTGAGGAGATAGCGGCGTGCGTTCATATGGGTGAATTCGGACGACGGACCTGGCCCAAGGTTCCGCGCCGGTGTAACGCCGGAAAACCTAGCCGGCCGGCGAGTGACGTCAAAAACTAAGTCTAGACGCTGATGGAAAAGAGTTCCGCATCCAGCCGGCCCTCGGCCACGCGGGTGGTCGGGCCCGTCATCTTGATGGCGAAATCCCTGGCGATCTCGATGCCGATCTGGCCGCCGGGCATGTGCACGGTGAGCTTGGCGTCCACCAGGCCGAGCTTGTGGGCCACGGCCGCGGAAGCGCTGGAACTGCTGCCGGAGGCGAGCGTGTAACCCGCGCCGCGCTCCCAGATCTCGATCCGAACGTTCTGGCGGTCGAGCACCTGGAGGAACTGGACGTTGATCCGGTTGGGGAAGTTCTTGTGCAGCTCGATGTCCGGGCCGTATTTCTTCGCCAGCTCGGCCGAGATTTCCGGCAGCACCATGACGCAATGCGGATTGCCGATGCCGGCGGCGTTGAAGGTGAGCTCGTGGCCCTGGATCGTGAATTTCTCACCGAGCACCTCGCGCACGGGGCCGGCGACCGGGATGCGGTCGCTTTGGAAGGTGACGCGGCCCATGTCCACCGCGATGCGCTGCCCGCCTTCGGCGACGCGTGACTCGACCACGCCGCCCGGCACCTCGATGGTGAAGGGTTCGCTCCCGACAAGCTTCTGGTCAAAGAGATACCGGGAGAAGATGCGCAGGCCGTTGCCGGACTTCTCGGCCTCGGAGCCGTCGGGATTGAAGATGCGCAGGCCGAACTGCGCCTGCGTGGCGCGGAGCGGGCCCCAGAGGATACCGTCGGAACCGGCGCCGAAGTTGCGGTGGCAGATGACGCGGATCTGCTCCGGGGTCGGGGCCGGCCAGCCGGGATAGTCGGCCGGGTTCATCACGAGGTAGTCGTTGCCGAGGGCGTGATACTTGAAAAAACGCATGGGAGGAGAAGAGGCTTAAACCACGGAACCGGCGGAATACACGGCAAAAATGCCCTTAGTGTGTCATTTCCCCGCCGCGTTCGGAATGACGGACCTGGGAATGCGGTGGCTCAGCCCGCGACCTGGGCCTTGGCGCCGTAGCCGAGGAGTTTCCGCTGCTTGATGAAGTCGGCGACCTTGGCCGGCACCATCTGCTCCCAGGAGTCGTCGCCGTTCTTGATGCGCTGCAGGACGTCGCGGGAGAAGATGTTCAGGTAGTCGGGGTTGCTGCCGCGGATGCAGTCGAGGTTGTGGTTCTCGAGCAGGTAGGCGTAGAGGTTGCGCAGGCGGTCGGTGACCTGGAGGTTCTGCGCCGTGATCATGACGCCGGCGGAGAAGGCGTGGCTGCTGCCGCCGCCGTTGGTCACGGCACTGGCAGGGTGGCCGCTGGCCAAGTAGCTGTCGTAGGCGGCCTGCCGCATGGGATAGATGTAGAGCTTCACCGCGTGGCGGAACATGCGGCCCATGGACTCGAGGATGCCGCCCTCCAGGTCCTCGTAATACTTCTCGTTGAAGATCTCGAGGAGGTTGTTGATGCCCATGGCGACGCCGATCATCTCCTTGGTGTAGCGGCGGAAGTAGGAGACGAGCCGGTAGAACTCCGAGTAGTTCGAGATCATGGTGGTGAACCCGATGTGCCCGAGCATGTCGACGCGCGCGAGGAAGTCGGCGGCGTCGAGGTCGCCCTCGGCCAGCAGGTTGTTCATGGTGATCTCCATGAGGACGAGCATCTCCTTCCCCTTGACCATCGGCTCCTGTAGGAACTGCGCGGTGGCGCAGGTGAGCATATCGACGTTGACGTGCGTGACGGGCCGGAAGCTGCCGCGCTCCACGAGCACGGCCTTGTGGTGCAGCACCTCGGAGGGCTGGAGGACCTCGCCGTTGGGGGCGAACATCACGGCGTTGGTCAGGCCGAACTGCACGAGGCGGAGCGAGAGCAGGCGGTTGTCGACGCCGCCGAAGGCCGGGCCGCTGACGCGGAGCATGTCGACCTCGATGCGGTCGGTGCCGATGTTGTCGGCGAGGGACTGGGCCAGCTGGGCCGGGTCGGAGGCGTAATTGAAGGCCGCGTAGATCAGGTTGACGCCGACGATGCCCAGCGCCTGTTGCTGGAGGATGTTCTCCTTGTCCCACATGCGGACATGGATGATGATCTCGCTCGGCTCCGCGCCGACCTCGTGCTGGAAGCGGACGCCCAGCCAGCCGTGGCCGTCGTTGGGCCCCTTGAAGCTTTTGGCCACGACCGTGTCGGCGAAGACGAAGAACTTGGTGCGGTCGCCGCGCTTCTCGGCAAGGCGCTCCTTGAGCAGCCGGTATTCGTGGTCGAGCATCGTCGCGAGCCGTTCGCGCGAGACGTAGCGCGGGGCCTTGCCGTAGATGGCGTCGCTGAAGGTCATGTCGTAGGCCGACATGGTCTTGGCGATGGCGCCGGAGGCGCCGCCGACCTGGAAGAAGATGCGGGAGACCTCCTGCCCGGCGCCGATCTCCGCGATGGTGCCGTAGCGCGTGCCGTCCAGATTGATGGTCAGCGCCTTGCGGTTGGTCGTGAGCAGTTCCTTTTTCTCACTCATGGCGGGAATATAGGGTGATTTCGGCGCGCATGGGAAGGCTAGGAGTGCAACAATCGGGTGCTAACAGGGAAAGTTAAGCGGCCGGTCGCATTATTTATCGCGGGCTAATGCCGTTCGTCACGCTCCCGGGCCGGTCGCCGCTTTTCGCTGGCGGAAGCGGGGCACCTGCCTAGGTTCGCCGCCATGAAGAACTTCTTCACTTCTTTCTTTGCGACCATCGCGGCCCTGCTTGTTTTCATCATCGGTGGTTTCCTGTGCTTCTTCCTGTTCATCGGCTTTGTGGTGGCCATGGGCGAAAAGAAGCCGGCGGTCGTGCAGAACGGTTCCTATCTGGTGTTCGACCTGGCCGCGAACATTCAGGACGCGCCCTCGCAGGTCGAGGGGCTGGAGGAGTTCATGGAGATCTTCGGCGGCCGCGCCCCGCAGGTGTTGCAGCTCCGCGAGGTCACCCGGGCGCTCCAGGCGGCGGCCAGGGACGAGGCCATCAAGGGTCTTTACCTGACCGGCTCGATGCAGCCGCAGGGCTATGGCTCCGGTTTTGCCGCGCTCAAGGAAGTGCGCGAGGCGATCGAGTCGTTCAAGGCTTCGGGCAAGCCTGTTAAAGCCTACCTCGACTATGCCGGCACCCGCGAGTTCTACGTGACGTCGGTGGCGGACGAGCTGGTGCTCGATCCCTACGGCGCCGTCGTCATGCCCGGCCTGGCCTCGCAGCCGATGTTCTTCACCGGGGCGTTCGAGAAATTCGGCATCGGCGTGCAGGTCACCCGCGTCGGCAAATACAAGAGCGCCGTCGAGCCCTTCACCCTCAAGCAAATGAGCCCCGAGAACCGGGTGCAGATCCAGAAGCTGCTCGACGACGTGTGGGCCACGCTGACCAGCTCCATCGAAACGGCCCGGAAACTGCCGGCCGGCGCCATCCAGAAAGCCATCGATGACAAGGGTCTGATCCGGGCGGACGACGCCATGAAGCTCAAGCTGGTCGACCGCATCGCTTACCTTGACGAGATGCTCGATGAATTGAAGGCCGCAACCGGCCGCCAGGGTTCCAGCCAGCCTTTCAAGCAGATCGGACTGAAAGATTACGTCCGGCATGTCTCGAGCGGCGGACTGACTGCCAAGCGGCAGGGCGAAGGCAAAATCGAGCTCGCTGGCGGCGGCAAGGGCAAGATTGCCATCGTCTACGCCGAGGGCGAGATCGTGGACGGCAGTGGCAACGAGGATGGCTATGTCTATGGCGAGAAAACCTCCCGCCTGCTTCGCCAGATCCGGCAGGACGACAGCATCAGCGCGGTCGTGCTCCGCGTGAACAGCCCCGGCGGCAGTGTCACCGCCTCCGAGGCCATTCTCCGTGAGGTGCGACTCATCCACAAGGACAAGCCTGTCATAGTCTCGATGGGCACGGTGGCGGCCTCGGGCGGATATTGGATCGCGACGGCCTCCGACCGGGTCTTCGCCGAGCCGACCACGATCACCGGTTCGATCGGTGTCTTTGGCATGTTCATGAATTTCCAGGGTCTCGCGACCGACAAGCTCGGCCTGACCTTTGACACGGTGAAGACCGGCAAGTTTGCCGATGCCGCCACCGTCATCCGGCCCAAGACCGAGGCCGAGCTCGCCATTTTCCAAGGCTCTGTCGACTGGGTCTACGACCAGTTCATCTCCAAGGTCACCGATGCCCGCAAACTCGACCGCAAGGTCGTCGAGGAGATCGCGCAGGGCCGCGTCTGGTCCGGCAGCGAGGCGCTGAAGCTCAAGCTCGTCGACGAACTCGGCGGCCTGGCCGACGCCGTCAAATACGCCGCGGCCAAGGCCGAGCTGGGCGATAATTTCCGCGTGGCCGAGTATCCGCGCAAGAAGCAGTTTGCCGAGCAGTTCACGGAGGCGATGGAAGGCCGGCGACGGGAGCAGTCGTTTGGCGGGCCGGTCGGGGTGTTTTTCCGCGAACTGTCCACCGAGCTGAAGGCGCTCAGCAAATTCAACGACCCGCGCGGCCTCTATGCGCGGCTGCCCTTCGAGCTGCGGTTGAACTGATCTACCCATGGCCCAGGACTACACCCTCACCCAGGACTGCCCCGCGACCGTCATCCCGGCCGGCGACAAGGTCACCCTCAAGGCCGGCACCGGCGTATTCATCACGCAGACGCTCGGCGGCAATGTGACCGTGCGCACCGACACCGGCCTGTTCCAGATCGCCGTCGCCGACACGGGCGCGATTGGCGGCTACACGGCCAAGGCCGAGCAAGCGGCGGTCACGGCCACGGAATTCAGCGAGGAGGCCGTTTGGGCCGCCCTCAAGACCTGCTTCGACCCCGAGATTCCCGTCAACATCGTCGATCTCGGCCTGGTCTATGATCTTGCCGTCGAGAAGACGCCGGCGGGGAAGCACATCCTGGAGGTAAAGATGACGCTTACGGCGCCCGGTTGCGGCATGGGCCCGGTCATCGCCGAGGACGCACGGCAGAAGATCGCGAAGCTGCCGGATGTCGAGTCCGCCAAGGTGCACATCGTCTGGGATCCGCAATGGACCCCGCAGATGATCTCCGACACCGGCCGCAAGGTGCTGGGGTTGGAATGATCAGGCCGTGATCGTATCGAGCGAGCAGCTCTCCACGGGCGTCTCGCAATTCGGGCGGGCAATGATGCCTGGGTAGGGCTCGGTCGCGAAGGGCCTGGCCGGCTCGGTCAGCAGGTGGGCGTCGCAGACGGCAAACAATTCGGCCTCGGTCATGGCGCGGCGCATCTCGTGCAGGAACTTGCCCTCAGGATCCACGCTCTGGCCGACGAAGTTCAGGTATTTCTTCATCTTGGCGACGTGCGCCTTCTCGGGAATATCGGGTGTCTGCGTCTCGCGGTAGAGGCGGGTGACGTATTCGCGGACGTCGACGAGGGTGGGGGAGAAAATGGTTTGGGCGGCGAGCTTTTCACGGGTTTGCCGGAAGATCCACGGATTGCGGATGGCGTGGCGGCCGATCATTACGCCGGCGGCGCCGGTCTCCTGGAGGACCGCGGCGGCCTTGTCGGCGGAGGTCACGTTGCCGTTGGCCAGCACGGGGCAGCGGACGGTGCGCGCTGCGACCCTAATGAAATCATAATGCACGTCGCTGCGGTAGCCTTCCTTGACGGTGCGGCCGTGGACACTGAGCAGATCCACGCCGTGTTTGTTGATCAGGCCAAGGACGCGCTCGTAATTATCGGTCGAATCGAACCCGATGCGCATCTTCACGGTGAAGAGACCGGGCACAGCGTCACGCAGGGAGCCGATGAGTTCGTCGATCTTGGCCGGGTCGCGCAGGAGGCCGCCGCCGACGTTCTTCTTGTAGATCTTGGGCGCCGGGCAGCCCATGTTCAGGTCGATGCCGGCGATGGGATATTTCAGGAGCTCCTTCACGGTGCGGACCATGTGGCCGATTTCCTCGCCGATGAGCTGGGCGAAGACCGGGCGGCCGGTCTTGTTCTCCACGATGGAGCGGACGATGTGCTTCTCCGGGCGCGACTGCGCATGGACGCGGAAGAATTCGGTGAAGAAATAGTCCGGCGCGCCGTAGTGCGCCATCACCCGCATGAAGGGCAGGTCGGTGACGTCCTGCATCGGCGCCAGCGCGGTCAGCGGCTGGCCGGACTGGATGCCGGCGGGCAACGTGCGGGCCGGCGCGGTCACTGGTCCCCCTCGTCCTTGGGTTCTTCCTTCTGCTGCTTGAGGACGCGCTCGAGGATCTCGGACATGTCCTCGACCAGATCGAAGACCTTGCGGGCGACGAAAATCGGGCGCTTCTGCTGGAGGGCGAGGACGATGGAGTCGCTCGGGCGGGCGTCGAGCTCGAGGAACTTGCGGCCGAGCTCGTTCTGCATGTGCAGGATGATGCGGGCGAAATAGGTGCCGTCGTTGACGTCGTTAATGATGATGCGCTCGAGGCCGATCTCGAAGCCCATAAGCAGGTGCCCGATCAGATCGTGGGTCAGCGGCCGCTCTTTCTTCACGCCGTTGATCGTCATGGAGATGGCGCTACCAACGCTGGGATCCACGTAGATGACGAAGGTCTTGTCGTCGTTCCCCAGGAACACGGCGCAGCCGTTGGCCGTGGGCATCAGGCCTTTGATGGAGACTTCGACTATGTCAGCGGGCATGGGCGGAAAGGTGCTGGTCGCGGGGAAAAGTGCAAGTTTGCGGGTGGGAGGGGCTTTACGCCCCGACAGAGAGCGCGGTGTGGGTCGCGTCGGGGCATAAAGCCCCTCCCACCAAACAGTCTAGAACCCGTGGAGGGTGATGCCCCAGACCTTGGCCTGTTTCAGGACGGCGGGCTTGTCGAGGACGATGACCTTGCCGGCCTCGAGGGCGGCGGCGGACAGGCCGGCGGCGTGCATGGTCTCCAGGGTGCGCAGGCCGAATACGGGGACGTCGAAGCGGAAATCCTGCCTGGTCTTCACGGTCTTCACGAAGAGGGTCTCGTCCGTCTTGAAGGTGCCGGCGCGGCGGAGCATGTCGTCGGTGCCCTCGAAGGCCTCGACGGCGAGGACGGTGCCCTTGCGGACGACGCAGCCTTGGCCGACATCGAGCCGGGCCATCTCGCGGGCGATGGAGATGCCGTGCTGCACGTATTCATCGTCGATGCTGAGCTTGCCGGTCATGGCGCCGGCGGTGGCGAGCTGATCGTCGATAAAGGCGCGGGCGTCGAGCAGGGTAACGCCGAGCTTTTCAATCTCATTGGCGATGGCGCCGAAGATGGTCTCGGCGTTGCGGCGCTTGAGGGAAAAGAGAATGGAGGCGGCCTTGAGGTCGGGGACGAGGCCGTGGAAGAGCTTCTTGGGCTTCACTTGGCCGGCCATGAGGGCGTAGCCGGCGCCGAAGGCCTTCAGGGTGTCGAGCATCTTGCCCACCTGGCCGACGTTCAGGGTGACGCGCTCGCTCTCCGGGAAACTGGCGATAAGGGACGGCTCGGTCTCGTCGTCCATGGCGATGAGCCGCAGGGGCACGCCGGCGGCGCGGATGGCGGCGGCCGTGATGACGGGATAGCTGCCGCGACCGGCGATGAGGGCGACGGGGCGTTTGGCGTCAAAGTCCTTGGGCAGGAAGGCGGAAGGCATCGGGTGGGAGGTTGCAGGGCCGGCCGGTCGCCTGCAATCATCCTTCGCCAAGGCTTCGGATGACAGGGCAGGACCCCCAAAACGAAAAAGCCGCGCCTTGGGGCGCGGCGGGGAGGGCTTACGACTGGGAGCCGTAGTATTTCTTGTAGCTCCGGTAGTAGCGGTAATTCGAGTAATACTCGATGCGGCGGGCCGAGAGGCCATTGAGCACGATGCCGAGCAGCTCGTTTTTGCTCTCCTTGAGCTGCTTGATGTAGAGGCGGATGTGCTTCCGGTAGGCGCGGTTGAAGCGGCAGACGTAGATGACCTCGTCGGTGCGCTCGGCGATGAGCAGCGAGTCGGTGACGGCGCCCATCGGCGGCGATTCGACGACGATGAGGTCGAAGTGCGACTTCATGCTCTCGATGAACTGGCCGAAGACGGCGGTCTCGAGGAGCTCGGTCGGGCTCTTGGAGCGGCCGCCGGAGCGAAGGAGGTAGAGGTTCTCGTCGACCTTGGTGAAGCCGAGGGAGGCGTCGTTGAACGGGTCGGCGGGGATCTTGGCGCCGGCCTCGAACCAGGCGATGAGGCCGGCCTCGTTGGTGAGCTTGAAATGGCGGTGCAGCATCGGGCGGCGCATGTCGCAGTCCATGAGCAGCACCTTCTTGCCATGGCGGGCGAAGGAGGCGGCGAGGTTGCAGCTGATCATCGTCTTGCCCTCGCCGGGGATCGTGCTGGTGACGAGGACGGCCTTGGGGAAGTCTAGCTTCGACTGGATCTTGACGGCGCTGTAGACGCTGAGGAACGCCTCGGAGCCCGGCGAGGTGCGGTTGCTGTTGACCAGCGAGTGCTTCTCGGTGTCCGGCACGTCGCCGAGCTCGGGGATGATGCCGAGGAGGTGGGCGCCGATGAAACCCTCGATGTCCCAGGCGCTCTTCACGCGGTCATCGAGGAAGCTGAGGCCGATGGCGACGAGGGCAAAAACGATGATGCCGAGCATGACGCTCGTCTTCATGATATTCCTCATGTTGGGCGTGTAGGGGGCGCCGGAGGGCAAGGCACGGTCGAGCGGCTTGACCGGGATGTTCTCGAGGTTTTTGGAGGTGGTGACCTGGTTCAGGCGGTTGAGGATCTCGACGTAGTTGTTCTTCGCCACCGTGGCCTGGTTCTCGAGGCTCTTGAAATCGACGGATAGGTCGCCCAGGCGGAGGTTGTCCTTCTCCGCGGCCTGGTATTCCTTGATGTAGGAAGCCTCGGTGTCCTTGAGCTTTTCATACTGGGTGCGGAGGTCGGAAATGGACTGCTCGATGTTGCGGGTGATCTGCGCCGTGACGACGTCGATGGAGTTGGCGAGCTCGACCATCTTGGGGTGGCGCTCGAGGTAGCGCTCGCTGAGGATGGCCTGGGACTTGTTCAGGTCGGCCAGCTGGGCCTTCAAGGTCGCGATGGTGCCGTAGGCGGAAATATAGCCGATCTCGAGGAGGTTGGCGGGGTTCTCCTTCTGCATCTTCTCGATCTGGCTGAGCAGGGTCTCGATATCGAGGCGGGCCAGCCGGGCGCTGGTGAGCATGGCGTTCACCGTGCGGAGGCGCTCGCCGACGATGTTCATGCTGTTGTCGAGGGAGACGAGGTTGTGCTTGCGGCGGTAGTCCTGGAGCTTGGCTTCGGCGGCCTCGGATTCCTGCTGGAGCTCCTTGGCGCGGCTGCGGAGGTAGTCCACGGCGAACTCGTTCTTGCCGCCCACGTTTTCCACGAGGTAGCGCATGAACTGCTCGACGTAGCGGTTGGCCAGCAGGGCGGCGCCCTCGGGATCGCGGTGTGAGACGCTGATGTTGATCAGGAAACTGTTGCGGATGGACTCGCGGGAGAGGTTGCCGAGGAGGCCGCCGACGGACGGGGGATTGGCCCCGGGAGGGAGATCCTTGAGGAACGGCCGCTGCAGGAGGCGGACCTCGTCGGGGGTCAGCGACTGCGCGACCATGGTGCGGAGGCGCTGGCTGGTGAGGATCTGGAGATAGGTGTTGAGGTCGATGTCGGAGCGGACGGCGGTGTCGACCACCTGCTCGTTCTGCACGACCCGCTCGGGCCGCTCGAACTGCATGCTCGCGGTGCTGGAATACATCGGCGTCTCCTGCGCCTGGTAATAGCCGACCGAGAGGGCGACGAGCAGGGCGACCGGGAGGGCAATCCACAGCCGCTCGCGGAGGATCACATAATAGTCGCGCAGGGAACGACGCTCAACGACCTGGTTGTCGTTGCCGTGCAGGGAGGGGCCGGACTTGGCCGGGCTGCTCGGGGAATGGGCGTCGAGGTTGGACATGTAATCAGATGAGGCGCTCGGGCACGTAGACAATGTCACCGGGCAGCAGCATGAGGGAGCTGTCGTCGGTCTTCGTGTCGCGCTTGCCCTTGATGACACTGTCGACGTCGACGGTGAAGACTTTCTTGGTGCCGTCAGGGAGAATGCGGGTGACGGTGACGGCGGTGCCCTTGCCGATATCGGTGATACCGCCGGCCTTGGTGACAAGTTCGACCACGGTCAGGGTGGACTCGATGGGCAGGGTGTAACGGCCGGCGCTGCGGATGGCCCCCTGGATGGAGACCTCGCGCGGGGCGTATTCCTCGACGCTGATGGTGACCTGCGGGTTGCGCAGGAAGCGGCCTTCCTTGTAGGCGTTCTCGATCGCAGCCTGGGCCTCGACGACGGTCAGCCCGCCAATGGCGATCTCGCCGAGCAGGGGCATGTTGATGCGGCCGCGGGCGTCGATGCGGGTCAGGCTGGTCAGATCCTCCTCCTGGTAGACGGCGACGCGCACGCGGTCGGCGAGTCCTAGGGTGTGGACGTAGTTTTTCTTGTCCGCCTTGGTGCCGCCCTGGCCGAACAGCGGCGCGCCCGCGAGGGCGAGGGCGGCGAGGAGCAAGGGCAATAGTCGGGCGGTTTTCATGGGGAAATTAATAGCGGCTGGAGACATCGACGGAGAAGCCCTGGCGGTCAAAGTCCGAGAAATCGAACGTGGACCAGTTACGGAAGTAGGTGTAGGTCGCGCCGACTTGCAAGTGCTCGTTCAACCGGTAGCGGGCGCCCACATCCCAGCTGAAAAAGGTGTCGCGCCGGGGCGGCGGGGGCGTGCCGAGGAAGCGGTTCAGGCCGTAGGCCACGCCGGTGGAGAACTCGAGCTTGCGCGTGGCGGCATAGCTGGCGCGCAGCGAGGCGGCCGTGGAGTCGACCGAGGCGCCGGTGGCGATGGTGCTGAAGTCGCGGCTGAGCTGGCCGCTGAGGTTGAGCTTGCGGGTGACGGGCCAGGTGACGCCGGCGAGGGCGTTGAAATGCGAATACTGCCGGTCGGCGGCGCCACTGACGTCGCGGACCTGGTAGCCGAGGCGCACCGTGCCGTTGAGCTTGGCGAACAACCCGCCCGTGGCCCCGACGTTGAACCAGTGGTCGATCGTGTCGTCCCCCAGGGAAGTCTGGGAAACCCGGATGCGGTAGCCGCCCACAAGGTCGAGCTTGGAGGTGTAGACGTAGAAGACGTCGATACCCTGCGAATAGTCCGTGTAATTCGCCAGGACGGTGTTGTCGACATAGCGGCGGCGCAGGTAGCTTGTCTTGGAGGTGAAGTAGTATTTGTCGTTGACCGGATATTTCAGACTGAGGCCGACGGGGAAGTTCCAAGAGTTTGTCCGGAGGTTGACGGCACTGTCCGACCGGCTCTCGCGGAAGGCGCTGACCGTGAGCGCGCCGGTGGTGCGGCCGCTGGTCTTGTTGAACTCGACGTGGAAGTTGGGGTTGAACGAATTCACCTCCGTATAGCTGCCGTAGGTGACGTAGCTGAGGGTGGCCGTGGCGTTGACGGCGATGAGGCCGGCGCGGCGCTTGATCTCCGCGCCCACGGCGCCGTTGACCGTGTAGTCGTCGCGGCCGCTCGAGTCAGAGAAGATGTTCGAATCGTAACCGAAGGTGACGCTGCCGAAGACGAAGAGCTGGTTGCGCGAGCCGTCGAGGTTGATCAGAGCACGGGCGGGGCTTAGGCCCAGCGCAAGCGCGCAGATTCCGATCAGGCAGGTTTTGGCTGGGGCGGTGAAAGTCACGTCGGGTTGCGGAGGCTCAGTTGCCCGGCAGCCGGTCAGGGCTGATGACAATGTTGAGCGGCGGATTGGACGGGACGGTGGGCTTGGCCACGATCTCCTGCTCCTCGGTGGCTTCGCCGTCCGGCACGGGGGCGGCCGGGGTGCCATCCGTCGCGGGAGTGGATGCCTCGGCCGGGCCATCCAGCCCCTCCTCGGCCTTTTTTTCGATGATCTCGAACGTGACAGTCTTCTTGGCGTTGCAGGCGACGCTGACGCGCTCATCGGAAGCCTGGAGGGCCTCGGGGGGGATGCGGCTGATGGTGACGGTGGGAGGCAGGCCGGCGGGGGCCGCGCGCACCACGGCGCGCTCGCCGGGCCGGAGCACCTGGCCGCCAATGTCCTTGCTGCCGCCGCGGACCGTGATGTCGCCCTCAAGCAGGTCGATGATGGTCTGGTCGGCGTTGGTCTCGATCGCCACCTTGCCGCTGCGGATGTTCACGGAGGCCTGCGGGGTGGAGTAGTTCATCGAGCTGCCGGAGACGAGCTGGCTGGTGCACACACCGACGGCGCCGTGGGCAACATGCACATCACTCTGGGAAATTGACGGCTCATAGGGCGCATCGGCCGTGGAATTGCGGTCCGGCTTGAAGGGTTCCTGCACGAAACGGTCGATCTCGACGCGGGTGTTCTGGTCGACGAAGAGGCCGGTGCCGTTGGAGTAGACGAAGGCGTTGTGCGCGCCTTCCTTGGTCTCGATGACGGTGCCCGGCGCATCGAAGGCCGTGGCCTGGCGCGCGGTGTAGATTTTGTCGTTGGTCTGGATCTGGCTGTCGCCGATGGCCTCGGCCAGGTAGATCTTGCTGGTCGGGCCTTTCTTTTTGCCAAGTTGCCGCTGGGCATACGCACTCGGAGCCGCGGCCACCAGCGCCGCGAGGACGAGGAGAAACAGGCGGGTGAGCTGTGTGTTCATGGCGGGTTGGATTTTATGTTACCAGAGTTGGGCCACTTGGCGAACTGCTTTTAGTGTATATCCCGAATAAAACTAGGGTGTAAAACCTATGGCAAGGGTAAAAACCCGCACTTTCGCGGGATTTTGCATACTGCTCTAGACCAGAAGATTAATGAGACGACCCTTCACGTAGATGGTCCTTTTGAGGGGTTTGCCTGCGATATGGGGGAGGACCTTGGGATTGACCGAGGCCAATTGCACCAACTCGGCCTCGCCGATACCGGCATCCACGCTGACATCGCCGCGGTGTTTGCCATTCACCTGGATCACGATGGTGATGGTGGTGGCCACGAGTTTGCCCGAATCGAAAGCCGGCCAGCCGGCGGCCATGATGGAGCCGGTTTCGCCGAGGCGGGCCCACAGTTCCTCGGCGAGGTGCGGGGCGAACGGGGCGAGCAGACGCAACAGGTCAAGCATGGCGGCACGCGGCACGGCGGTTTCCTTCTGCAGCGCGTTTACGAGGATCATCATCTGCGAGATGGCCGTGTTGAAGCGCAGGCCCTCGATGTCGTCGCCAACCTTCTTGATGGTTTTCGTGGAGCAGTTTCTCCGTGTCGGGTGACAGCGTGCCGGTGGCGGCGATGCGCGGGTTGACCGCGCCTTCCTCGGTGAGGCACTCGCGCCAGATTTTCTTCAGGAAGCGGTGCACGCCCTCGATGCCCTTCGTGTTCCAGGGTTTCATGGCCTCGAGCGGCCCGAGGAACATGAGGTAGAGGCGCAGCGAATCGGTGCCGTAGGCGCTGATGATGTCGTCCGGGTTCACCACGTTGCCGCGGCTCTTGGACATTTTTACGCCGTCCTCGCCAAGGATGATGCCTTGGTGAAAAAGTTTCTTGAAAGGCTCGGCCTGCGGCACGACGCCGAGGTCGAATAGCACCTTGTGCCAGAAGCGGGCGTAGAGCAGGTGGAGCACCGCGTGCTCGGCGCCGCCGACATAGAGATCGGGCACGCCCCAATAGTTCAGGGCCGCGGGACTGGCGATGGCACCGGCGTTCTGCGGGTCGAGGAAGCGCAGGTAATACCAGCACGAGCCGGCCCATTGCGGCATGGTGTTGGTCTCGCGGCGGGCACGCAGCCATGCGTCACCGGCGGGTTTCGGCTGAGTGGCGGGCACGGACGCACCGGTTGTGAAGTCGAACCAGATTTCAAGCCACGCGGTCTCGTTGGCGAGCGGGCTCTCGCCCGTGCCGCTCGGCAGATACGACTGCACATCCGGCAAGACGAGCGGCAGCGCCGCGTCGGGCAGCGGCAACGCGTAATGCATGACGCCATTTTCGGCGAAGGTGACGGGTTGCGCGGGCAGATCCTTGCGGACGGCCGCGGCCTTGCGGTAGTCGGTTTCCGTGACCCACACGATGGGGAAGGGCTCGCCCCAGTAGCGCTGGCGCGAGAACAGCCAGTCGCGGAGCTTGTAGTTGACCGTGCCCTTGCCGAGGCCGCGCGCGGCGAGGTCGGCGGTGATCTTCTTCTTGGCTTCGGGCCAGGTGAGACCGTCGTAGCCGGGCGAATTGATGACCTTGCCGTCACCGGTGTAGGGCAACTTCTCCGAGTCGTCGGCCGCGATGACGCGCGGGGTGGGCAGGCTGTAGAGTTGAGCGAACTCCCAGTCGCGCTCGTCATGCGCCGGCACGGCCATGATGGCTCCGGTGCCGTAGCCCATGAGGACGTAGTCCGCGATCCACACGGGAATGCGGGCGCCGTTGACCGGGTTGATGGCGTAGCTGCCGGAGAAGACGCCGCTCTTGTCCCTTGGCGAGGTCGGTGCGCTCGAGGTCGCTCTTGCTCGCGGCCTTCCTGCGGTAGGCGTCAACGGCATCCCGCTGTTCGGGCTTGGTGAGCGAGGGCACGAGCGGGTGCTCGGGGGCCACGACCATGTAGGTGGCGCCGAAGAGCGTGTCGGGTCGCGTGGTGAAGATCTTCAGGTCGCCGAGCTTGGGGTCCTCGAGCTTGAAGAGCACCTCGGCGCCCTCGCTGCGGCCGATCCAGGCCTCCTGCATGCGCTTGGTCGAGTCGGGCCAGTCGACGCCCTTGAGGCCGTCGATCAGTTGCTCGGCGTAGGCGGTGATGCGCAGCACCCACTGGCGGAGGTTGCGACGCTCGACGGGGGAAGCCGCCGACCTCGGACTTGCCGTCAACGATCTCCTCGTTGGCAAGGACGGTGCGGAGCTCCGGGCACCACCAGACGGGGCGCTCATCGACGTAGGCCAGGCCCTTCTTGAAGAGCTGGAGGAAAATCCACTGCGTCCACCGGAAGTATTTCGGGTCGGTCGTGTCGACCTCGCGGTCCCAGTCGTAGGAGAAGCCGAGCGCCTTGATCTGGCGGCGGAAGTTCGTGATGTTGTTCTGCGTGTTGGCGGCCGGGTGGGTGCCGGTCTTCACGGCGTGCTGCTCGGCGGGCAGGCCGAAGGCATCCCAGCCGATCGGGTGGAGGACGTTGAAGCCCTTGGCGCGCTTGAAACGGGCGAGAATGTCGGTGGCGGTGTAGCCCTCCGGATGGCCGATGTGCAGCCCGGACCCTGACGGGTAGGGGAACATGTCCAGCACGTAGTATTTCGGCTTGGTCGAGCCATTCTCGGCCTTAAATGCCTTGGTTTTCTCCCAGAAAGATTGCCAATGCGGCTCGATTTGGAGAAAGTCGTAGTCTTTGCAGTTGGTAGCCATCGATTGTTAAAACCCGCCACATTGAGACATTCCCTTCCACCGTCAATCACCGCCCGTCTGGCCGCCATCACCCTCGTTTTGCTGGGTCTGACCGCTTCCGCCGAGGCTGCCATGAGCCGGGGCTTCAACCGCTTGCTGGACGCCGTCGTCCGCATCGATGTCCGCGAGATCGAGTTCAACGACGGCGCCAAGCGCATCACCGGCGGCGTCGGCTCCGGGGTCATCATTTCCAATGACGGCCTGGTGCTGACCAACGCCCACGTTGTGAGCCCGCAGGCCGTGGAGGTTTCCGTCACCCTCGCCAGCCTGGAGCGCGTCAACGCCAAGCTGGTCGGCTGGGACCACTGGACCGATCTTGCGCTGCTCCGCATCGACCTCGACGCGATCAAGCGCCGCAACCTCAGCTTCGCCACGGCGGACTTTGGCGATTCCGACGATCTCTTTGTCGGCCAGACCGTGTTCGCCGTCGGCACGCCGCACGGCCTGACGCGCACCGTCACGCGCGGCATCATTTCCAACAACAACCGTTACTTCGAGGACAGCCGCGGCGTGAACGGCTACGAGACCGGCGCCTTCAACACCTGGCTCCAGACCGATGCCGCGATCAATCCCGGCAACAGCGGCGGCCCGCTCGTCACCGAGGACGGCAAGGTCGTCGGCATCAATTCGCGCGGCTACGTCGGCGCCGACAATCTCGGCTTCGCCATCCCGGCCAAGGTGGCCCGCACGGTCGCCGCGACGTTTGGTGAAGGACGGGGCTATCACCCGCAGCTACGCCGGCATCGGTTTCCGCGAGTTGCAGGATCTCGAGAGGTTTTATGCGCTCAACGCCAACACCGGCGTGCTCGTGGCCAACGTCGACGTCGGTTCGCCCGCGGCGAAGGCCGGGCTGCGCGCCGGCGACGTGGTGCTCACGCTCAACGGCCGCAAGGTCGACGGGCGTTTCCCCGAGCAGCTGCCGCCCATCCAGCAATCCATCGCCAGCCTGCCGGTCGGCTCGGCCGTGAAGGTCGGCGTCAAGCGCGGCGACCAGGTCGTGGAGCTCAGCGCGGTCACCGAGAAGCTTGAGAGCCGGGTGGGCGAGGAGTGGGCCTTTGAAAAATGGGGCCTCACCGTGCGCAAGGTCTCGCGCGCCTACGCCCGCGAAAACCAGCTGACCGACGCGAACGGCGTGGTCGTCCTCGGCGTGCAGCCCGGGTATCCCGCCGCCGAGGCCGGGCTCGCGCGCGGCGACATCATCACCAAGGTGGGCAGCAAAACCATCGCGGAACTCGCCCAGCTAAAAGCACTCTATGAAGGCTACGAGGCCGCGCCCGAGCCGCAGCTTGTCGAGGCCCAGCGCAATCGCCGCATCTCCCTTTACGTCATCAAGCCATGAGTTTTTTCCGCCGCAGTCTTCTTGCCCTCGCCCTTGCCGTCACGGCGGCTGCCGCGCCGTTGCCCGAGTTGTTCAACGAGCGGCTCAAGTCGGTCGTTGCCGTGGAGTTTTTCATCCAGGCGGAGACGGAGCGCCAGCCGGTCACGGTGCTGGGCACGGTGATTGACGATGCGGGCACGGTCATCCTGCCGGGAGCCGCCATCATGCCGGGCGTTGCCCCGGCGCAGCTGAGGGATTTCAAGGTCTATCGTCCGGGCAGCACGGAGTCGGTCGCCGCCGCCTATCTCGGCCAGGACGCCTTCACCGGCTGGCACTTCGTGCGCATCGAGGAAAAGGGCCGCGCCGGCCTGGTGCCGGTCACGCAATGGCGCGCCACGCAAACCGACCCGGCGCTCAGCGAAGAACTCTGGGGCATCGGCCTCCGCAACAAGGACGAGGATTTCCAGCCGTATTTCCTGAGCTCCCGGGTGGCCGTCATGATGAAGCTGCCGCAGAGGACCGTCATCCTCGGCAGCGAT
>CBDFNB010000006.1:0-5461 GCA_965249855.1 Lacunisphaera sp. | reverse complement strand
CAAGACCAACTTGCCCGAGACCATTCCCTTCAGCGACACCGACGACAATGAAGCCGTGGGAGCGCCAGCCGAGCCCGAAGCTCCACCTTCCCCTCCCATCGCACTGCGACGCACCGAGCGCGCCGCTGCACGCCGTCCAGCCAGCTTGTGGCAGGACGACGCCTACCGCATCACTGATCGCACCACCGCCATCGTCAACATTGCCACCACCGCTGCTGAGCCCACCAGCCTGGAGGAAGCCCTGCAATCCCCCGAGGCCGACCAGTGGCGCCTCGCCATGGATGAGGAGATTGCATCCCTCGCCGCCAACGACACCTGGACCCTGCAACCTGCACCTCCCAGCATCAAGCCCATCCCAGTCAAGTGGGTGTACAAGGAGAAGCGCGATGCCAACGGCAACATTGAGCGCCACAAGGCCCGCCTCGTCGTCAAAGGTTTCCACCAGCGCGAAGGCATCGACTACGACGAAGTGTTTGCCCCCGTCTCCAAATATTCCACCCTGCGCACCGTGCTAGCCATCGCTGCTGACCTGGACCTGGAAATTCACCAACTCGACATCAAGACTGCATTCCTCAACGGCAAGCTGGACGAGGATGTGTACATCCAGCAACCACCTGGCTACAACTATGATAACCCAGACCTGGCCTGCAAGTTGAACAAGGCCCTCTACGGACTCAAGCAAGCCTCCCGAGCCTGGCACCGCACCCTGAAGACCGAGATCGAGTCCATGGGCTTCAAGGAGTCAACTGCTGACCCAGGCCTCTTCATCAAGCCCTCCTCACCACCAGCCTACCTGCTCATCTACGTCGACGACATTCTGGTCATCACCAACAACACATCCATGCTTAACTCCGTCAAGAACCAGATCTCCACCGCCTTCGAGACCCGGGACCTTGGTCCAGCCACCTTCTTCCTCGGCATCGACATCATCCGAGACCGCACCACCAAAACCATCAAGCTGACCCAGACCCGCCATACCACTGACCTGCTGTCCAAGTTCAACATGGAAAAGTCCAAGCCCTTCGATACACCATCCAGCATCGCCATCAAGCTCACCGCCGACGGCGAGCCACTCGACACCAAGGAACATCCCTACTCCACCCTCATCGGCTCCCTCATGTACCTGGCATCCTGCACCCGACCTGATATTGCCCAAGCCGTGGGAGCGTTGGCCCGCTACATGTCCAAGCCCACCACAACGCACTGGACTGCAGCCAAGCATGTGCTCCGCTACCTCGCCGGCACCACCGACTACGGCATCATCTTCACTCCATCCGACTCCACACTCAACGCCTACTGCGACGCCAACCACGCTGGCGACATTGACACCCGCCGCTCAACCACCGGCTACGTGTTCACCTTCAACAACGGCGCCATCACCTGGAGCTCCCGCCTGCAGCCCACTGTCGCTGCATCCACCACCGAAGCTGAGTACATGGCGGCCGCCTCCACCGTTAAGGAAGCCCTGTGGCTCCGCAAGCTCTTCACCGACCTGGACCTCCACATTGCATGCATCGACATCAAGTCCGACAGCCAGTCTGCCATCCACATGCTCAAGAACCCCGTCATCTCCCTCCGCTCCAAGCACATCGACATCGTGCACCACTTTGCCCGCGAGCGAGTCGCCCGTGGAGAAGTCAACTTCTTCTACATCCCCACCGACTCCATGGTCGCCGACATCCTGACCAAGCCCGTGCCCACCAACAAGTTCAAGTTCTGCCGCGACGCAATGGGCATTGCCTAAGTGCAACAGCTGTGCAGCCTGCGTGGGAGTGTTGAGCTGTGACAATGCCACGTGTCCAGTCTACACATCCGCTGCACTGATACCCTCATTCCCGCCTTTCCCGCCCCAGACACCGCACAATTGTGTTTCCCCACCCCATTCCCAGTTGATCGACACTTGTGCCACTCCCTTTCGTGCACCTGACCCAGCCATTATGCTCACCGATACCATGATGCCTTTGTGCCGCATCGTACCCGCATCGTATCAGGAATATCCCAAGTATATGCCGGGAATATGCTCCTCCACCCCAGATCTATTTAACGCCGCCTCTAGTGCGAATTTACTACTCTTGCTGCCTTTGTAAATACCTCCCGTCAACACGGGCTTGGTCAGGGAGTCGGCGACCATGTGGTCAGTCTTGATGTAGGAGAAGGAAACGTCGTTGCGTGCCACGCGCTCGCGGGCAAAGTGGTAGATGACGTCGATGTGCTTGGAGCGCATGGAGAAGACGGGGTTCTTGAGCAGCTTGATGGCGCCCTGGCTATCAACGCCAGGCGAGCAGGCTGGGCCTGATGGTTTGGATGGGCTGCGCCCAGGTTGCCGGGACACTGACCATGTGGTCAGCTTGATGGTTTGACGGCCATGGGGCAAAGTGGTAGATGACGCCGATGTGCTTGGCCATGGAGCTCTTGACCAGCATGTCCAGGTCAACCAGCATGGGGATAGTTTGGATGGGCTGGCCAAGCCCAACAGGGTGCGCAGCCAGAGGGCCTCCTTGATGGCGGCGGCTGCCGCCATGTACTCGGCCTCGGTGGTGGAGGCCGCCACGGTCTGCTGCAGGCGGCTGGACCAGCTGATGGCACCGCCGTTGAGGATGAAGACGTAGGCGGTGGTGGAGCGCCGGGTGTCGATGTCGCCGGCGTAGTCTGCGTCGCAGTAGGTCTCCAGCCCGGGGCCGCCAGCGCCAAAGGTGATGCCGTAGTTGGCGGTGCCCGCCAGGTAGCGCAGCACGCCCTTGGCTGCCTGCCAGTGGGCGAGGCTGGGCTTGGACATGTAGCGGGCGAGAGCTCCCACGGCTTGGGCGATGTCGGGGCGTGTGCAGACTGACAGATACAGCAGGCTCCCAACCAGCTGAGCATAGCCGGGGGTGCGTGCGTCCATGGGCTCGCCGACGCTGGTGAGCTTGGTGGCGGTGCTGAGTGGGGTGCTCAGGGGCTTGGCCTCACCCAGGTTGAACTTGGTCAGCAGGTCAGCCGTCATGCGCTTCTGTGCCAGCTTGATGGTCCGGTTGGCGCGGTCGCGGATGATCTCCATGCCCAAGAAGTAGGTGACAGGGCCCAGGTCGCGGGCGTCGAAGGCAGCCAGGATCTGGACCTTGGTGGACTGCAGCTCGGCGACGTCGATCGAAACGACCAGTATGTCGTCGACATAGATGAGTAGGTAGATGGGGTCGGCGCCGGGCTTGATGAAGAGAGCGGGGTCGGCGCTTGACTCGATGTAGCCCATCTCTTCCAGCACGGACTTGAGCTTCTTGTGCCAGGCCCGGGGCGCCTGCTTCAGGCCGTAGAGTGCCTTGTTCAGGTGGCAGGAGATGTCGTCGTTGCCCTCCTCGTAGCCAGGGGGCTGCTGAATGTACACCTCCTCCTCCAGCTCGCCGTTGAGGAAAGCAGTCTTGATGTCCAGCTGGTGGATCTCGTAGTCGTTGGTGGCAGCGATGGACAGCAGGGTGCGCAGGGTGGTAAACTTGCTGACGGGGGCGAAGACCTCCTCGTAGTCGATGCCCTCGCGCTGGCGGAAACCCTTGGCGACGAGGCGGGCCTTGTACCGCTCCACGGCGCCGGTGCTGTCGCGCTTGATCTTGAACACCCATTTGACGGGGATGGGGTTGACGCCCTGCGGGGTGCGCTCCAGCGTCCAGGTGTTGTTGTCCAGCAGGGATGCATACTCCTCGTCCATGGCCTGCCGCCAGAAGGGGGCTTGCTCTGAGGCCAGTGCCTCCTCCAGCGTGGTGGGCTCGGTGATGACTGCCAGGTGGGCCTGGGCAGTGGTGGCGCGGTAGCCGTCCAGCTGCCACACAGATGCCGGGCGCTGCGCTGCCGCTCGGACAGGGTTGCGCCGTGGGCCATCTGCCAGCGGCGGCGGCGGCGGTGCTTGCTCCTGCTCCTCCTCCGCACCGCTGTCGTCCGCCGCTCCCACGGTCTCGGCGCCCTCCTCGTCGTCGCTGACGGCGACGGAGTCGCTCCGTGGGGGCAGCAGGGTGCTGGGACTGTGCTCCAGGTTGCCAGGTCCTTCGTTGAAGGTGACGTCGCGGCTGATGACGATGCGCCCGCTGTCCAGGAGGATCTTGTAGCCCTTGGTGCCGGGCGGGTAGCCGATGAGGCGTCCAGGCTCGCTTGTGGGGGCCAGCTTGTTGCGCAGCTGCTTGGGGATGAGCGCGTAGCAGCTGGTGCCGAAGACGCGCAGGTGGGAGACATCAGGCTTGGTGCCGGTGAGCAGCTCGATGGGGGTCTTGTCGCGGCCGCTCACAGGTGACCGGTTGCGCAGGTAGTTGGCAGTGGCCAGGGCCTCTGCCCACAGGGACTTGGGCAGGTGGGCATCCTCCAGCATGGGACGAACCTTGTCCAGCAGGGTGCGGTTGAGGCGCTCGGCCGCGCCGTTCTGCTCCGGGCTGTAGCGAACGGTGGTCTCCAGCATGATGCCCTTCGATGCACAGAAGGCCTTCAGCTCTTGGTTGATGTACTCGGAGCCGTTGTCGCAGCGCAGGCGCCGCACGCGGGTGCCGCCTTGAGTCTCCAGCTGGGTGATGGTTGCCTTGACGGCCGCAGCCGTCTCGGACTTGTGTGCCAGGGTGTGCACGGTGGAGGACTTGGTGTAGTCGTCCAGGATGGTCACGAAGTACTTGCTGCCTCCCAGGGAGGTGACAGGCAGCGGGCCGCACACGTCGGTGTGCAGCAGCTCCAACTTGGAGGAGGCGGCGCTGTCGCCGCTCGCCTTGAACGGCGCACGCTGCGCTTTGCCGAGGGCGCAGGGCTCACACGGTGGCCCGGCGCCTGCCGCCTTGAAGTCGTTGGCGGTGGTGGCGATGCCGGTGACCATGTCCTTGGTCTGAAGGCGCGCCAGGTTGTCGTAGCCCAGGTGGCCGAAGCGCTGGTGCCAGCACGTTGGGGGCTCTTGTTGAGCTGTGACAATGCCACGTGTCCAGTCTACACATCCGCTGCACTGATACTCATTCCCGCCTTTCCCGCCCCAGACACCGCACAATTGTGTTTCCCCACCCCATTCCCAGTTGATCGACACTTGTGCCACTCCCTTTCGTGCACCTGACCCAGCCATTATGCTCACCGATACCATGATGCCTTTGTGCCGCATCGTACCCGCATCGTATCAGGAATATCCCAAGTATATGCCGGGAATATGCTCCTCCACCCCAGATCTATTTAACGCCGCCTCTAGTGCGAATTTACTACTCTTGCTGCCTTTGTAAATACCTCCCGTCAACAGGTTATGGTGTTAAGTGAGGGAATAATGCGTAATGGTAACCACGCGTGAGTTTACCGCAGTTATACACTCACGCTAATAACCGGAGGTCGCCGGTTCGATTCCCGCCAAGTGAGGATGTTTGTGTTCCGGCTCGGGGAGCTGAAGGCGTACTTTGGAACCCGCTTGGCCACCGGCTGCGGCTCACGTGTTTCGGGAGCACCTCTGACCGCCAGCACGGGAATGGTGATGATCGGGCCG
>CBDFNB010000005.1:0-246564 GCA_965249855.1 Lacunisphaera sp. | reverse complement strand
ACCGTTAAGCCCAGTGTTGCCGCTCGCCGCCAGGCTCGCCAGCGGGGTCGTGCCGCCCACGCTGCCGGAGACCAGCACGTCGCCGGCGCCCGCGTTGAGCGTGAGCGCCTGGCCGCCGTTGATCGTCGAGGTAAAGGTGATGTCGTCGGTCGCCACGCCGCCATTGGTCGCCACCGTGATCGCGCCCGTGGCGAGGTTCGCCGCCCCGGTCACCGTGATGGCCCCCGCGGTGTTCGCGGTCAGGTTGCCATTCAGCGTCGTCGTGCCCGTGTAGCTCTGCGCCCCGGTCGTCGTCACCGCCTGCACGTTGATCGTGTTGCCGCTCGCCGCCAGGCTCGCCAGCGGGGTCGTGCCGCCCACGCTGCCGGAGACCAGCACGTCGCCGGCGCCCGCGTTGAGCGTGAGCGCCTGGCCGCCGTTGATCGTCGAGGTAAAGGTGATGTCGTCGGTCGCCACGCCGCCATTGGTCGCCACCGTGATCGCGCCCGTGGCGAGGTTCGCCGCCCCGGTCACCGTGATGGCCCCCGCGGTGTTCGCGGTCAGGTTGCCATTCAGCGTCGTCGTGCCCGTGTAGCTCTGCGCCCCGGTCGTCGTCACCGCCTGCACGTTGATCGTGTTGCCGCTCGCCGCCAGGCTCGCCAGCGGGGTCGTGCCGCCCACGCTGCCGGAGACCAGCACGTCGCCGGCGCCCGCGTTGAGCGTGAGCGCCTGGCCGCCGTTGATCGTCGAGGTAAAGGTGATGTCGTCGGTCGCCACGCCGCCATTGGTCGCCACCGTGATCGCGCCCGTGGCGAGGTTCGCCGCCCCGGTCACCGTGATGGCCCCCGCGGTGTTCGCGGTCAGGTTGCCATTCAGCGTCGTCGTGCCCGTGTAGCTCTGCGCCCCGGTCGTCGTCACCGCCTGCACGTTGATCGTGTTGCCGCTCGCCGCCAGGCTCGCCAGCGGGGTCGTGCCGCCCACGCTGCCGGAGACCAGCACGTCGCCGGCGCCCGCGTTGAGCGTGAGCGCCTGGCCGCCGTTGATCGTCGAGGTAAAGGTGATGTCGTCGGTCGCCACGCCGCCATTGGTCGCCACCGTGATCGCGCCCGTGGCGAGGTTCGCCGCCCCGGTCACCGTGATGGCCCCCGCGGTGTTCGCGGTCAGGTTGCCATTCAGCGTCGTCGTGCCCGTGTAGCTCTGCGCCCCGGTCGTCGTCACCGCCTGCACGTTGATCGTGTTGCCGCTCGCCGCCAGGCTCGCCAGCGGGGTCGTGCCGCCCACGCTGCCGGAGACCAGCACGTCGCCGGCGCCCGCGTTGAGCGTGAGCGCCTGGCCGCCGTTGATCGTCGAGGTAAAGGTGATGTCGTCGGTCGCCACGCCGCCATTGGTCGCCACCGTGATCGCGCCCGTGGCGAGGTTCGCCGCCCCGGTCACCGTGATGGCCCCCGCGGTGTTCGCGGTCAGGTTGCCATTCAGCGTCGTCGTGCCCGTGTAGCTCTGCGCCCCGGTCGTCGTCACCGCCTGCACGTTGATCGTGTTGCCGCTCGCCGCCAGGCTCGCCAGCGGGGTCGTGCCGCCCACGCTGCCGGAGACCAGCACGTCGCCGGCGCCCGCGTTGAGCGTGAGCGCCTGGCCGCCGTTGATCGTCGAGGTAAAGGTGATGTCGTCGGTCGCCACGCCGCCATTGGTCGCCACCGTGATCGCGCCCGTGGCGAGGTTCGCCGCCCCGGTCACCGTGATGGCCCCCGCGGTGTTCGCGGTCAGGTTGCCATTCAGCGTCGTCGTGCCCGTGTAGCTCTGCGCCCCGGTCGTCGTCACCGCCTGCACGTTGATCGTGTTGCCGCTCGCCGCCAGGCTCGCCAGCGGGGTCGTGCCGCCCACGCTGCCGGAGACCAGCACGTCGCCGGCGCCCGCGTTGAGCGTGAGCGCCTGGCCGCCGTTGATCGTCGAGGTAAAGGTGATGTCGTCGGTCGCCACGCCGCCATTGGTCGCCACCGTGATCGCGCCCGTGGCGAGGTTCGCCGCCCCGGTCACCGTGATGGCCCCCGCGGTGTTCGCGGTCAGGTTGCCATTCAGCGTCGTCGTGCCCGTGTAGCTCTGCGCCCCGGTCGTCGTCACCGCCTGCACGTTGATCGTGTTGCCGCTCGCCGCCAGGCTCGCCAGCGGGGTCGTGCCGCCCACGCTGCCGGAGACCAGCACGTCGCCGGCGCCCGCGTTGAGCGTGAGCGCCTGGCCGCCGTTGATCGTCGAGGTAAAGGTGATGTCGTCGGTCGCCACGCCGCCATTGGTCGCCACCGTGATCGCGCCCGTGGCGAGGTTCGCCGCCCCGGTCACCGTGATGGCCCCCGCGGTGTTCGCGGTCAGGTTGCCATTCAGCGTCGTCGTGCCCGTGTAGCTCTGCGCCCCGGTCGTCGTCACCGCCTGCACGTTGATCGTGTTGCCGCTCGCCGCCAGGCTCGCCAGCGGGGTCGTGCCGCCCACGCTGCCGGAGACCAGCACGTCGCCGGCGCCCGCGTTGAGCGTGAGCGCCTGGCCGCCGTTGATCGTCGAGGTAAAGGTGATGTCGTCGGTCGCCACGCCGCCATTGGTCGCCACCGTGATCGCGCCCGTGGCGAGGTTCGCCGCCCCGGTCACCGTGATGGCCCCCGCGGTGTTCGCGGTCAGGTTGCCATTCAGCGTCGTCGTGCCCGTGTAGCTCTGCGCCCCGGTCGTCGTCACCGCCTGCACGTTGATCGTGTTGCCGCTCGCCGCCAGGCTCGCCAGCGGGGTCGTGCCGCCCACGCTGCCGGAGACCAGCACGTCGCCGGCGCCCGCGTTGAGCGTGAGCGCCTGGCCGCCGTTGATCGTCGAGGTAAAGGTGATGTCGTCGGTCGCCACGCCGCCATTGGTCGCCACCGTGATCGCGCCCGTGGCGAGGTTCGCCGCCCCGGTCACCGTGATGGCCCCCGCGGTGTTCGCGGTCAGGTTGCCATTCAGCGTCGTCGTGCCCGTGTAGCTCTGCGCCCCGGTCGTCGTCACCGCCTGCACGTTGATCGTGTTGCCGCTCGCCGCCAGGCTCGCCAGCGGGGTCGTGCCGCCCACGCTGCCGGAGACCAGCACGTCGCCGGCGCCCGCGTTGAGCGTGAGCGCCTGGCCGCCGTTGATCGTCGAGGTAAAGGTGATGTCGTCGGTCGCCACGCCGCCATTGGTCGCCACCGTGATCGCGCCCGTGGCGAGGTTCGCCGCCCCGGTCACCGTGATGGCCCCCGCGGTGTTCGCGGTCAGGTTGCCATTCAGCGTCGTCGTGCCCGTGTAGCTCTGCGCCCCGGTCGTCGTCACCGCCTGCACGTTGATCGTGTTGCCGCTCGCCGCCAGGCTCGCCAGCGGGGTCGTGCCGCCCACGCTGCCGGAGACCAGCACGTCGCCGGCGCCCGCGTTGAGCGTGAGCGCCTGGCCGCCGTTGATCGTCGAGGTAAAGGTGATGTCGTCGGTCGCCACGCCGCCATTGGTCGCCACCGTGATCGCGCCCGTGGCGAGGTTCGCCGCCCCGGTCACCGTGATGGCCCCCGCGGTGTTCGCGGTCAGGTTGCCATTCAGCGTCGTCGTGCCCGTGTAGCTCTGCGCCCCGGTCGTCGTCACCGCCTGCACGTTGATCGTGTTGCCGCTCGCCGCCAGGCTCGCCAGCGGGGTCGTGCCGCCCACGCTGCCGGAGACCAGCACGTCGCCGGCGCCCGCGTTGAGCGTGAGCGCCTGGCCGCCGTTGATCGTCGAGGTAAAGGTGATGTCGTCGGTCGCCACGCCGCCATTGGTCGCCACCGTGATCGCGCCCGTGGCGAGGTTCGCCGCCCCGGTCACCGTGATGGCCCCCGCGGTGTTCGCGGTCAGGTTGCCATTCAGCGTCGTCGTGCCCGTGTAGCTCTGCGCCCCGGTCGTCGTCACCGCCTGCACGTTGATCGTGTTGCCGCTCGCCGCCAGGCTCGCCAGCGGGGTCGTGCCGCCCACGCTGCCGGAGACCAGCACGTCGCCGGCGCCCGCGTTGAGCGTGAGCGCCTGGCCGCCGTTGATCGTCGAGGTAAAGGTGATGTCGTCGGTCGCCACGCCGCCATTGGTCGCCACCGTGATCGCGCCCGTGGCGAGGTTCGCCGCCCCGGTCACCGTGATGGCCCCCGCGGTGTTCGCGGTCAGGTTGCCATTCAGCGTCGTCGTGCCCGTGTAGCTCTGCGCCCCGGTCGTCGTCACCGCCTGCACGTTGATCGTGTTGCCGCTCGCCGCCAGGCTCGCCAGCGGGGTCGTGCCGCCCACGCTGCCGGAGACCAGCACGTCGCCGGCGCCCGCGTTGAGCGTGAGCGCCTGGCCGCCGTTGATCGTCGAGGTAAAGGTGATGTCGTCGGTCGCCACGCCGCCATTGGTCGCCACCGTGATCGCGCCCGTGGCGAGGTTCGCCGCCCCGGTCACCGTGATGGCCCCCGCGGTGTTCGCGGTCAGGTTGCCATTCAGCGTCGTCGTGCCCGTGTAGCTCTGCGCCCCGGTCGTCGTCACCGCCTGCACGTTGATCGTGTTGCCGCTCGCCGCCAGGCTCGCCAGCGGGGTCGTGCCGCCCACGCTGCCGGAGACCAGCACGTCGCCGGCGCCCGCGTTGAGCGTGAGCGAACGAGCGGTGCCGTCGCTATCGATAGTGGAGCCGAAGGTCACGCTGCTGTCAGCGCCCGTTGCCTTGTCGGCGATGAGGACGAGGTTGCTGGCAAGGGTCACGGCGCCATTAAAAGTGGCGGTGGCGGCAGCCGCGTCGTCGTCATCGAGGCGGATCGTGGCGCCGGCGATGGTGATGGAAGCAGCTGTGATATCGAGATCGGCGAGGGGTTGGATGTTGCCGATACTGCCGCCGAAGTTGAGGGCGCCGGAACCAGCGGTGACGGTCAGCGTGCGGTTGGCAGTGGTGGCGTTGTCAGCGTTGATGGTGCCGGTGAAATCAAGGTTGTTGTCGGCGGTGCCATTGGTGTTGACGGTAACATTCGCTCCGAGCACGACGGCGCCGCCAAAGGTGGCCGTGGCTCCACCGGCGCCGGCAGAGACATCCACGGTAACACCGGTGAGATTTATAGTGGCAGCGGTGATATCGAGGTCAGCGAGGGCCTCGGCAGAGCCGATGTTCGTGAAGGTGGTGACGCCGGAGCCGGCGGTAATGACGAGCTTGCGGTCGTTGGCGGCGAGGTCGGCGTTGACGGCGGAGGCGAAGGTGAGGTTGTTGTCGGTGCCGGTGGCTTTGTCGGTGTCGAAGGTGACGGTGCCGGCGCGGAGCTCGACGGCGCCCGTGAGGACCGAGGTGGCCTGGGCGGCATCGTCGTCGTCGATCTTCACGGTGCCGGTTTGGAAGGCGATGGTGGCGGCGGTGACGTCGAGATCGGCGAGTTCGCCGTTGGTGCCGGAGCCGATGGCGCCCTGAAAAAGGGCGACGCCGCCGGTGCCGGCGGTAAGCTCGAGGGTGCGGTCGGCGGCGGTGGAGTCGTCGGCGTTGACGGCGCCGGTGAAGGTGATGTCCGCGCCGGCGGCGACAGCGCCGGAGTTGGTAGTATCAACAACGGTGTTGGCGGTGAGCAGAGCGGCGCCGAGGCTGACGGTGTCGCCGGAGGTGCGAATCGTGCCGCCGAGGTTCAGGGCCGGGCCGGAGGCGTCGAGGCCGGCGTCGAAGAGGAAGGTGTCGCTTGCGGCGTTACCGAGGGTGACGGTGTTGGCGATGTTGTTGGCGAAGGCGACCTGGGAGCCAAAGGAGTTGTTGGAGCCGAGCAGGGCGAGGTCGTAAGCGCCCGTGCCGGTGATGAGGTCATCGATGGTCACATTGCCGGAGAAGGTGACCGTGCCGGTGGCGGCACCGTCCTGCACGGTGAGGCCAAACGAGGAGGCGCCATCGGTGACCGAGGCTACATTGAGGGCGGCGGAGCCAGAAATGAAGGTGGCGGCGGCAGTAAGGGTGACAGCACCGAGATCCATCTGATCATTGGTAGTGGCAAGCGTGCCGGCGACATTGGTGCCGCCCAATGCGGCCGTCGTGTCCAACCCACCGTCAAAGGTCGTGCTGGCACCAAACGTGACCGAACCGGTGTTCAAGAATGTGGTATCACCAGTGATCGCGCCGCCAGCATTAAGCGCGACAGAGTAACCATGGCCAAACGTCGCGAGGCTGAGGGCGTTGACGGCGCCGTTAAAGGTGACCGCGCCGGTATTGCCGACGTTGTTTGACTGGAGGGTCAAATTCAACGGGTCGGTGGCGCCAACCGCGCCAGTCAACGTTACGGAGCCGGAGCCGGAGATTAACTGGAGTCCTTCCGGCACGCCGGCCGGCGTGCCGTCCGTCGTGCCGGTGATCGAGATATTACCGCCTCCAGCCACACCGGTGCTGAGCGCGACGGTCGTCGCAGCCTCCGCCACCCGCACGCTGTCGCTGATGGTGATGTCCTGGTCGGCCGTCACAATATCCGCCGCGAGGACGGTGGTCGCCCCGGCGCCGTCCAGGGTGATCGAGGCGTTACCCGTGCCGGTGATCTGCCCGTTGACGCTGATGGTTCCGGCCGAAGGCGAGAGGAGTGAAACGGGGTCGGTGAAGGTGATCGCGCTGATGGTGATGCCGCCGGTGCCGTTGGCCCGGCCGATGGTGACACCGCTGAAGCCGTCCGCGAAGGTCGCCACTTCCGAAACGTCCAAGCCAAAATCGGCCGCCGTGCCGGGCGCTCCGATGACCAGAGGACGCGACACCGTGAACGGCTGGAGGGTGATCGCCCCCGTGCCGGAAATGGAATTGGCCGCACCGGTCAGAACAGCCAGATCCGCGGTGATAGAGATTGGCCCGGAACCAGCCGTTATCGTCGCGCCGGGGCTTTGAACAAACAGCCCGTTGCCCGCGGTCAGCGTTAGCGAGTTGGATCCATTAACACTCAGTGAACCTGCCGCCGTGAGGAAAATGGAACTCCCGCCACCGGGCGTCTGAATCGTGACCGGGTCGGTGAAGGCGGCGCCCGCATCAATTTCAATCGTCCCAGTCCCCGTCGCCCGGCCAATCGTGATGGAGCTGAAACCGTCGGTCAGCTGGCCGAGCTCGGCCGCCGTGAGGTTGAACGTGCCGGTGGCCGCCACGCCCAAGCCAATGGTCGTGGCATCGGCCGCCGGCTGGAGCAGCAGCGCCCCCGTGCCGGAAAGTGCGGCGGTCAACGCAACGTTGTCAGCGGTGATGGTAATGCCGCCACCCGTGCCGGCGGCGATGGCCGCCCCGATTGTGGCAGTGCCGGTGGTGGTAAGGGTGACCGGCTGGTTGGCGGTCGTAATCGTCCCGCCGACGTTCAAGGTCGTGCCACCTGTGCCAGACGACAAGGCGACGGTGGCATTGCCTGCCGCCGTGATGGCACCATTTACGGTGATAGCGCCCGCGCCTGACGGCTGGCGGATGGTCACAGGGTCATTGAAGGTAATGGCGTTGACGGTGGTCGTGCCGGTCCCATCGGCCCGGCCAATCGTGATGGAGGCAAAGCCGTTGGCCATTGTTCCGATCTCCGCCGCGGAAAGATTAAAGACACCCGCTCCACCCGCAACGCCGACGGTGGTCGCCGCCGCCCCGGGTTCGAGGAACAGATTGCCGGCACCCAGGATGCTGACGTTGGCCAGGGAGATGCCGTCAGTGCCGCTGGTGGTGCTGGCCCGCAGGGTGACGGCACCGGTCATGGCGGCATTGCCGATAAGATTGACCCCGCTGCCGCCAGCCAAAAGCGACTGAATGCCGAACCCGTCTCCCGCCGTGGTGCCGATCAAGGTGATATTGGCGCTGCCCGTGGATTTCACTTCAGCATAACCGGATCCAGTGGAGGCCTCCAGCCTCAAGCCGTGGCTGCCCGCGCCGACGCCACCATTACCGGTAATCGTGATATCGCCGGTCACCGAACTGACCGTGGTTGGCACGTTGCTGCTGATTTGCACGCCGTGATTGGTCGGGCCGGCGCCACCCGTGCCGGTGATAGTAATGGTGCCAGTGCCCGCCGCGCCGCTGGTTGATATCGTCCCGTTGTTCAAAGCCACGCCGAAGTTGGCAACGCCGGTGCCCGCGCCGGTGCCCGTGAGGCCGATGGCTCCATCAACGGCGCTGATCGTCGTGCCACTGTCCAAAATATAAACGCCGAAGTTGGTGAAGTCCCCTGAACCACCGTTGCCAGTCAGCGTGATGGCGCCCGTGGAGATGGTGATCAGGTCCGCCCCGCCCTGGAGCATGATGCCATGCGCACCACTAGTCCCGGCCAATCCGGTTCCCCGCAGCGTGATGTTGCCGGCCCCCGCATCCAGGATGGCATTGTTGAGCTTGATGCCGATCAGGTTCGTCCCCTCGCCAACCGCGTTGCCACCGCCGGCCAGGTCACCGCCGCCAAGAAGAATATTGCCGCCATTGCTGACGATGGACGACCCGCTGTTCAGCACGATGGCACCGCCACCGGTGTTGTCGTGGTTGGAACTCAGAGTGACGTTAAGGGCGTTTGAGGACGACGTGATATTGACGCCTGTCCCGAGGGTAATGGTGTTGTGCGCCGCCAGCGTGAGGCTGGCCGCCGTGCCCGCGGTCTTGGTGATGTCGTCCGCGACGCTGATATTTCCAGCCTCGGCATTGGTGCCCGCCGTGCCCGTGGTGACCGTAACCGAGGTGCCGGCGTTCAGCTGGGTCTCGATCGTGCCGGTCAGCAGGATGGCGCTGTCGTTCGACGTCGTGAAGTTCGGTAAACCGGTAATGACGGTATCCGAACCCGCCGCCTGGATGGTGATATTGTTCGGGTCGATCAGCCATGTGCCGCCCTGACCGGCGGGAGCCGTGGCAGCAATATTGATGCCGGCCAGATCGAGATGAGCGCCGGAAGTTTCGATAAAGCCACCATCGCCGGACGATGATCCACCTCTCGCAAAGATACTGCCATGCACCCGCGCGGCCTCATTTCCCCAGACAATGACTTTGCCGCCGTTGCCGTTGACATAGGCGTCGGCGCGGATCGTTGCTCCAGGGCCAACAAAGGTGGCGGTGGCGTTCCTGATATCCGGGTTCTTGCCCTGATAATCCCCGCCGACGAAGACCGTGCCGCCGCCGGCGGATCCGGAGGCATCAACCGTGGCGCTGCCGGTCAGGCCGACGCGCTCGCCGGTGATCTCGACGCGACCGCCGGTTTCGCCCGCGCCGGAAGCCGAGGCGTCGATCGCGCCGCTGACGAGGACATCGCCCCTGCCCTGCCCCTGCACGCGCACGTCGCGGCCGGCCAGCCGGCCGTCCTGCGTGATGGCGATGGAGTAAAGGTCGCCCGCCGCGAGCACCGTGGAGCCCGCGCCGGAATCAATCGTGCCGGTGTTGGCCACGCCGGTGCCTTCGGCCACGGGGCCGGCCGCGCCGGACCGGCCGGCGTCGACATAAATGCTGCTGCCGTTCTGCCCGAGCAGCACCTGCTCGCCGGACGCGAGACCGATGAAACCGCCGGAGGAAACAATCGAGCCGGAGTTCGCGACCGAGCGGCCGACGAGCGCGACCATCTCGCCGCGGATCGAGCCGGCGTTGACGACATCGCCGGTGAGCCCGCTGAAGCGGTTCATGCCGGCCAGGAAGTCGTCCTTCGTCATCGTGCCGCCGACCGCGTAAAGCGCGCCGACATTGACCACGGCCGTCTGCCCGAAATACACACCCGACGGGTTCATCAGGTAGACCTGGCCGTTGGCGAGGAGCGAGCCGTTGATCTGCGAGGGCGTGGCGCCGCCGATCCAGTTCAACACGCGGGAAGACGCGCCGGGTTGCACGAATTGCACCGTCTCGCCGGTGCCGACATCAAAGGAGTTCCAGCGCAGCACGCTGTTGTCGCCCGCAGTGACCACCGTGCTGTTGGCAGCGGTCGCGATCGTCGCCGAGCCGGCCACCACGGTGCCGCCCGTGGGCTGCTGCGCCTGCAGGCTTGCCGCCGCGAGCCCCAGCAAGACAGCCAGCCACCGCGCCGCGCGCGGCGCGGGGACGGGTTGCTGCCGGACTGTTTGGGAGAGGGCCATGGTTACCAGGAAAAGCTGGAGGAGATGTAGTAGTGAATCTCGCCGGCGGGAACCACGAGGCGCTTCTCGGGCTCAAGGGTTTCGTCCCGCAATTCGGTCAGGGACATGCCCACGTCGCACCGGAGGGAGAAGTTCTGCTTCAGCTGCAGTTCCAGGCCGCCACCGACCCCGGCGATGCTCACGTTGCTTTCGACCAGCGACAAAACCCGGGTTTCCTCCGTCTCACCCGGGCTCAGCGGGAGCGGGGTGACCTGGCGATAGGCATAGTCAAAAAACGCCCGACCGACCAGATCCCAGTCCGGCTCCTGCCGTGCCTTCGCCGGCCGCCACTTGAAGGGCCAGCGGCTGCGGATGAACTTGCCCTCGTCGCCCGGCTTGAGGATTCGCGGAAAATGAAAGGCATACTCAACCGTCGCCGCGACAAATTCGTCGGCGGAGAGGACCGACTCCGTGTAACCCCGCACCGAGAACGCGCCGCCGATGGGCTCCTGCTCGTGCGGGATCAGGCGCTCGCCGGTCAGGAGGAAGCGGCCGCGGGTCCGAAAGGAAATCTCATGGGCCAGATGGCGGGCCTGGGCGTCCCCGCCCGAGAACAGCGGCTCCAGATAGATTGAGCCGCTGACGTTCCAGCGGACCGAAGACCACTCGGCGTCCGCCTCGGCCCGGCCGAGGGACGGAATGCCATTGGTGATGTTCGTGTTGGCGAAATCGCCGACCGTCTGGTCATACCGCAGGTTGCCGGAGAGCGTCCACCAAGTGGACTCCCGGGAAAGGGTCGTGGAGAAAAACGGGATCAGGAAGTTGGAAGCGCCGGTCACCAGCGGGGTCTCGATGATGCGGCTCTGGATGCCGTAGTGAGCGAAATTCGCCCCGAGGGCCGACACCAGCTGCCAGTTGCGCGGCAGCGACAAGCGGTTGGTGAACTCGACACCCGCGAGCCAGTTCCGACCGGCGAAGCGCAGGGTTTCGATGGCCAGATCGTTGGCCAGGAAGTCGCCATACGAACCGTAGACGCGCGCCAGCAGCTTGGCCGGGCGGAAGACCGGGATGCGGTAGGACATGAAGGTGCCGTAGGTCTTGGCGTCCGGTGTGCTGATCGCGTCCACGTTGAAGATGTCGTCGTGGTTCGTGAGCTGGTTGTGCTGGAAGCCGATGCGGCCGCGCCACTCGCCGGTCGCCTCGGTGCCGAAGTTGGTCACCTGGCTGAAGACCTGCCAGGACTTCGACTCGTTCACCAGGTAGTCGAGCACCACCTTGCCCGGCTCGCCGGCGGAGGCGATGGAGGCCTCGACGAGTCGCCCGGGATGCAGGCTCAGGCCGTGCAGATAGTCGTTCAGCTTTTCTTGGCGGAACAGGCTGCCAGGAGCCTCCGGCGTCGCGCCCGGCAGCAGGGGGGAGTGGACGAGGATGCCGCGGTGCTTGCGGTTGTTGACCGAGAATTGCGGCTTGAAGCGCTTGCCGCGCGCCAGGGTGCGCACCTCCGCCACCTGGCTGGCCCACACGACCAGCCGGGCGGTGTGGTCGCCCGGCGGACGGCGGTCGGTGATGCCGGAACCGGCCGCCTCCAATTCCAAAAATGCCACCCACACGCCATAGAGTCCCTGCGCGTTATACCAGCGCACCACTTCCTGCGCCACGGTCCGCAGCGCCGCACCGTCAAACCGGCTGTCGGCCGGGATGTTACCCAGCGTGAGGATTTCACCGGCCGAGGCGCCTTCCGCCGGCCGCCAGACGCCATCGGCGCGGGCCAGCCGGACGGACACCTGGTTGAGTTGCTCCAACGCCGGCAGCTCGGGGTGCTCCAGGCCATAGCGAAATTCAAAACGCTCCACGGTCACACCCGGATCAAGCGGGGCCGGTGGCGCCACGGCCACATCTTGCGCCGCAACCGTCAGCGTCAGACAGCAAAGCAAAGCCATGAGTCCGATCGCCGGCCGCGAGGCCTTATGGCCGCCATTAGGCAACGACACAGCCATGCGCCGCCCTAGGCGGCACAAACGCTGACGCGCGGTCATCACGCCGCTACATTTGGTGCCAGTTATCACGCTGCGACTCCCTGACTGTTGGGGAGTTAAGAAATCTGCAAACCACCCCACCCGTCAACCAGTTAATGCGTGGCCAAGACCAGGGGAAAATCACCTAGGACATTCCGTCCTAATATCTTCCGTCGCCGAGCCTCGCCGCAGCCGGACAACTCGGCATCGGCGCGGTTTAGGAGGAGAACAAACGGCTGAAAAAACCCGGACGGGAGCCCGGACGGAAACGCACGAGCCACTTGGCGGCCGCATCCCGGTTGGCCGTGGCCGGCTGGCCGTTGAGGCAGGAAAAATCGGGCAATGCCCCCTTCGGCAGGCCGGCGGTCAGGCGGGCGTCATCCGCCGCGCTTTCAGGCGCGAGCTCATAGGGAATGTCCGTCACCACCGGGATCTCGGACGACCGCGCCCGCAGGAGGAAAAAATCCGCCGGACCGGGTTCGCCCACGATGACATCCAGCCACTTCTCGTCCACGGGCAGCAGGCCGAAGAGCGGCACGGCGGGATCCAGTTGGGTGGTGAGGAACGAAAGCCAGGCGTTCAGCGACTCGGCCGGCGAGGCGCCGGGGATTTGCGGCAGGCGCAGACACCGAGACAGGGACTGTTTCTCGCCCTTGCACCATTCGAGGCTGCCGGGGGTGAAGACGGCGAAATTCCTCCGGAGGTGGTGCAGGACGCGCCGCAAGGCCACCGGATCCTTGGCGAAATGGGCGGTCCAAGCGGGGACACCCAGGCCGGTGCTGGTCGAGACCCGGTTGAGGTCCGGCAACCGCGGCTGCAGCGCCTGCTCGACTCCCTTGATGTGGGCGATCACCACGCCGGCGGAGGTCGTGCCGCGACACTTGGCCTTGATATCCTCCAGCGCGGGCAGGAGCTCGCCCGCCAGCCAGCTGAAGGACCGGGTGACGCAATGCGCGACCGTGATCATCGGGTAAAGCGCGCGACCCTTGCCGTCCTGGGACGACCAGATGAGTCCCGTGAGGCTCTCGTTCAGGCGGCGCCAGTGAATCACGTGGTTGAAACCGGGCGTCACTTTTTCCGGGCCGGCCTTCTCCCAAGTCGCGTGCTCGATCTGGTGGGCGATGCCACCATAGAGGATGCTGCGGGCCTCGACCATCGAGGTCGTCACCAGCCCGATGTCGTCCAGATGATCGTTCCAGCCGGGATGCTTGCCGAAGGCCCCGAGAAAGGCCCGGGGGGCGTTGGGCACGCCCTTCCAGTCCTCATTCAGGAAAAACCTGGCGAAATTATTCATGGCCGGCACGGGAGCGACGCAACGGGATCAACGCGCCGCCGCGGGCCATTGCTCGACGGCCGGGAGCGCCTTCTCGAAGCTGATGGTGACGGGCAGCACCAGCTCGGTGCCCTTGTGGTTCAGGCGGATGATCGTGTCCCAGTCCTTGCCGTCGCCACGGCGCACCGCGTTTTGTTGGAGTTGGCGCAGCACGCCCCAGGCGGGGCCGGGTTCCACCGCGGCATCGGCCACGGACTTGGGTCCGACGGTGGTGAAGAACTCGATCCGCGGCAGCGGGGCTGCAACGTTGAGCTTGTTGAGGGCCAGGCTCTCGGGCAGGCCCGACAGCGGGTAGCCGCGGTCGCCCACACGGGTCGACTTGAACGCCTTGGTGATCGCCTGCTTGGCGCCGCCCGAACCGAGCACGCGCGAGATGATGGTCTCCTGCTCCTGATCGCTCGGCAGGACGAGCGTCACCGTCGCCGGCGCGCCGTCGGCCCCGGTCAGCTGGCCGGCGAAAACCGCCATCGCCTCCAGGCGCTTGAAGCGGGCCTCGAGCGGGCGCCGCGCCTCGGCGGGCAGGCCGGCGGCCGCGGCATCCGCGCGCACCTTCGCGAGCAGCGCCTGGGCCGACTTGAGTTGATCGGCCGTGAGGGGCGCGCCGGAACCAAGAGGATAACCGGCCGTGTCGGGAAACGCCTTGTCTAGCTCCTTGCGATAGGCGTCGACCGTGGCCTCCACGCCCTGGCTGGCAGCCACCTCGAGCAGGGTGCGGAGGCCGGCGAGGAATTCCTGGCGCAGGGCCCCGGTGTATTTGCCGGAGCGTTCCCGCACGGCCGCCAGGGTGGCCGACTGCTGGGCGACCGCCTCACCGAGGCGGCCGAGCAGCGAACCGGCGTCGGGCGAAGGGGCCATGATCTGCATGACCTCCTCGTAGGCCGCGCAGCGCGTGGCGTAAACGGCGGCGCCGTTCTCGGAGAGCAGCGTGAAGACATCCTGGTCGGCCAGCTGGGCCTCGTCGGCGGTCGACATCAGCTGCCCGAGCTGCGTCGTGACCTGCGAGTCCAGGCCGGCGAGCCGGCGGTCGAGGTCGCGGTAGAGGGTGAAATCGGCGGCCGCCCCGGTGGCGGAGGCCGCGGCATCCGCGGCGGCCTTCTGCTTGAGCAGGGCGGCGCGGATGAGCTGCGAGGCCTGGCCGGTCTCGCCGCGCATGCGCGTGACGATGGCGCGGTAGCTGGCATCGAGGGTGACGCTGTCGCCGGAAACCCCGGCCTTGGCCTTGAGGTCGGCAGCCAGCTTGTCCACGGCGCCGCGGCGGGTGGACAGATCGCTCCAGGCGGAAAGCACGTTCTCGGACCAGGCGGAATTGCGCGGCTGGGCCACGGCGCGGAGGAAGGCCTTCTCCGACTCGGTGTAGCGCGCCAGCGTGAGCCGGCCGCTCTGGATGGTCTGGATGGCGTCGCGCAGGCCGCCCTGGGAGGCCTGCATGGCGCGGTCGAGCGAGTCCCAGCCGCGCACGATCGGCTGGTTGTCGCGGAGGCTCGGGCCCTTGGAGAGCCAGGCCGCGGGCCACTGGCCGCGACCCGCGCCGCCGCGGAAGTAGGTCCACTCGTGGATCGACATCAGCTTGGCGAGGGTTTCCTGGCCGCCGGCCGCGGCCTTGAGCGTGGGGCCGAGCAACGGGTTGAAGAAATCCTCGGCGGGATAATCCGCGTCGTAGCCGGCGAGGCCCTTGAGGTGGATCGAACCCTCCAGCCGGATGAGGGCGGCGAGGCGCTCGGAGTCGGCCGCGCTCCAGCCGTCGGAATTGATCAGGCGGTCACGGTTGGCCTCGATCACCGGGGCGATGACGCTGGCCTCGAAGAGGACGCGCTGCGCCTGGCGGCGGCTGGGGTTGGCCTGCATGGCGAGCGACTCGATCGGCTTGAAGACCGCGGGGATCTTCAGGTCGGCACTGGCCAGCTGCTGCAGCTTCTCGTGGTAATCCATGATCGGCAGCTGCGTGTTGCCGCCGAGCTGCACGATGTCGTTGCCCGTGTATTCGAGGCGGTTGTTGACGATCGGGCGCCACTTGTCGCCGGACCAGTTCTCGGCAAGCGCGCCGGCGCGCCAGTAGTCCAGCTCGCTGCCCACGCTGGACTTGAGCGCGCGGTAGCCGAGCCAGCTGATGCCGAGCACCGCGAGGGTGCCGAGGGCGACCACGGCGCCGAGGATGCGCTGGCGGTTCTTGATCAGCTGCGTGGTGTTGGTCGCGCGAGTGACGAGGCCCTTCTCCTTGAAAACCTTCTGGAGGAAGAGGTCCTTGAGGAAATACGAGCGCTCGCGCTCCCAGGCCTTGCTCGCGGGCAGCTGGTCCTCGCTGAGGCCGAGGGCCGCGGCCAGCTCGGTGTCGAGCTCCTTGCCCTCGGTGAGGGCGGAGGTGAAGTAGATGCCGCGCAGGAAGAGCGGCTTGGCCGCCTGGGCGCTGGTGCCGAAGATGGTCTCGAGGTATTTGCGCAGCCGGGGCGCGAGCGCGCCGATGCTGGCGGAGAGCGCAAAGAGCGAGTCGACCTCGTCCGCGCGGCGCTTGCCGGCGTCGGTCGGCATCGGGTCCTTGAGCATGCCGAGCCGGCGGCGGCCGATGCGCTGCACGACCTCGGCGAGGTGGCGGTTGACCGCCTCGAGCTGGAAGGGCGCGTCAAGGGGCGCCGGGTTGGACCAGCCGGTCATCTGGTCCTGCAGCTGCGGGTCCTTCACGCCGCTGAAGAATTCGCGGAAACCGACGATCTTGTCGCACTTGGTGATGAGCACGAAGACCGGGAAGCGCACGTCGAGCGTGCGCTGGATGGTGTCGAGCTGGCGGGCGATCTTGCCGGCCTTGGCGGTGATGTCCTCCATCGAGTCCTTGATCAGGCTCTCGGACGGGATCACGAGCAGCAGGCCGTTGATCGGGCAGTTGGGGCGGGTCTTGCGCAGCAGGGAGAGGAACTCGGTCCATTCCGACGTGGTGCCCGGGGGCGCCTCCTGGAAGAGCAGCTTGCCGGCGGTGTCGATGAGCACGGCGTAGTTGGTGAACCACCAGTGCATGTTGATGGTGCCGCCGGCACCCTGCATCTCGTCCTGCAGGCCGGGCGGGAAGCCGACCTTGCAGCGGCGCACGGCCTCGGTCTTGCCCGAGCCGGGCTCGCCGCAGACGATATACCACGGCAGCGAATAGAGGTCCTTGCCGACGGCCTCGAATTTCTCGATGCCGCGGGCGAAGTTCTCGCGCAGCCGGTCGAGCGTGGCGAGCAGGGCCGGGTCGCGGACGGCGGACGGGGCCCCGGAGGAATGGGCGGCCAGCTGGTGGCTGAGCGCGCGGCTGCGCTTCTGCCCGCTCATCTTCTGATACACCGACCAGAGCATCATGGCGCCGGCGATGACGACGAGGCCGACGACGGCGATGAGCAGGGCCTGCTTGCCGATGATCGCGGTGACGGCGAGGACGGCGACGCCGGCCAGGCCGGCCATGACCAGCTTCATGTTTTTCGGGATCTGTTGGAATTGGTCGAGCATGGCGCCGGTCAGGGTTGGGTGGTGGACTTGGCGGGGTCGTGGGCGATGATCGTGTTGAGCGCCTGGTTCAGGTCCGCGGAAGCACTGCGGAAGGTGAAGATGTTCACGGCGACGACCACGAGCAGCATGCCGGAAAGGATGATGAGCAACGGCACCAGGCTGGCGGCCATGGGCATCGGCAGGTTGGCGAAGTTGGTGTGCTGGTAGGAGGCGGGGGTGATGAAGGCCGACTCGTCGGCGTCGACGTAGGCCTTCACGCGCGGGGCGATCTCCTGCATCTTCTTGCGGAGGAACTCGGGCGAGCCGCCGGAACCGCCGGTGAAGCCGAGGCCGATGCAGATGTAGAAGATGGCGAGGCGCTCGTCGGCGGCAGGGCCGGCCTCCGCCAGCGTCTCGTCGAGCAGCGAGAAGAACTTCTCGTCGCCGGCGCGTTCACCGCGGGCGGCGGCGAGCCGGTTGTTGTTCCACTTCGAGGCGAAGGGCAGCGCGCTCTCCGCGATCATGGCGTCGGTGAAGAAGATCAGGGCGAGCTCGACCTTGCGGTATTGCTCGCCGAGGGCGATGTCGCCGCGGGCGATGCGGGCCAGGACCTCGAACTGCTCCTCGATCTCGGTGCGGGTCTGGGCGTAGTCGATGGTCGATCCCCGCTGGATGCGGCCGATGCGGTTGAGGCGGCAGACCGCCTGGAAGAGCGGTTCACAATGGGTGATGAGACTGGCGGACACGACGGTGGTGGGTTGACGGGTGGATGATCGGAAAATCGGGCCGGAAGGACGGGCCGGCGGGGCGGCTCACTCGCGCTGGCTGCCGCGCATGAGATCCTCGGCGTATTTGACGACCGCGGCCTGCACGTCGTCCTCGATGACGGTCTCGGTGACCTCGGCGGCCAGCTCGGTGTGCTTCTTCCAGAACTGCAGGTCGCCCTTGCCGCCCTCGGCGCGCACGACCTCGCGCACGGCGTCGGGCGTATAGCGCTGCTGGTAGCGGCGCGCGAAATTCTTCCCGGCCGGCCCCAGGCCCGCCAGCAGGCCGGCCACCAGCTGGCGGCTGGCCTCCAGCTGCTTCTGCACCGCGGCCTGCGCCACGGCTGACTCGGCGTCGCCCGCGAGCGCGCGCCGGGTCACGGTCCGGAGGTCGCCCTGCGCGATGTCGCGCCGGATGGGCGACTTGGGGGCGGCGTTGCGCCAGACGTTCCAGGCCAGCTGGTCGAGCGCCAGCATGGCCTCGGCATAGGCGGCAAAAAGCTTGGCGAGCTGGGTGACGTTGATCGGGTCCTCGGAGTCGAGCTTGAGCTTGGTCCGCACCCCGGTGAGGGCTTCGCCCTCCAGGGGCTGGGGCGACGGGAGGACCAGGCCGAGCGCGGCGAGCTGCTGCTTGACCTTCTCGCGCTGTTCGCCGGTCAGCGACGGTGCCAGTTGCACGAAGGCCCGGACGATCTCGTCCGGTGTCTGCCGGGCGGCGGCGGCGGGCGCGGTCACCGTGGCGGCGGCCAGCTCCCATTCCGGGAAGGCCTGCGCGAGCGCATAAAGATAGGAGCCGCGCTTCTCCAGGGGCAGTTCCTGCAGCGCGCGCCGCAGCTCCTCCTCCATATAGACCTGCCGGTTCTCCGGGGACGCCTCCGTCAGGTTGGTCTGCAGGTATTTCAACCGTGTGACGAGGGAGGCCGCCCAGGCAGCTGGCTTGGCATTCGCCACATCGATGGGAGAATCAGGCGGCACGGGGGTCACCATGTCAGAAATCCCTGTTGGCGCACAAGCACTAAGAGCTTGTAGCGCTCCTTGAAACCGGGCGGCGCGTCAAACGCCGGCCGGATGCCGACGTCGCTGAACCCTTCCGTCACGCGCCGGGCGCCGATGAGGCTGCCGGCCTCGACCCGCTGCGGCTCCTTGAAGTCGATGCCGGGCGGCGAGAGGGCCGAGCCACCGGCCACATAGAACTGCTTGCCGACCTCATCATAGAGGTAGATCGAGACGTTGCCGGTCAGGTTGACGAAGCCGCCGGTCGCCGGGCCCTCGTCCACGGGCGCGAACCACAAACGGCTCTCGTCGGGGTCGGGACCGGCCTGGCCGTCATCCACGTAATTGCGGCGCGGCCCGCCCCCTGGGGCCGCCACCCGCGGCAGGAACGCGCCCTCGTTGGGCCGCCAGGGGATGGTCTGGCCCGCGACGCTGTAGTCGCGGAGATAGTTGAACAGGCGCTGGAAATTCGGCCCGCGGAAATTACCCGCCGGCGGGGTCCCGACGACCTGCATCAGCGCGTGCCATTCCCGCGAGGTCGGCAGCCGCGCCCCCAGCACCTTTTCCGTGAAGACCTTGGCCGCGTCCGGCGGCACGAGTTGCAGCGGGCTGCGCAGGGTGGGCTTCTCGCTGGCCGCCTGATCGAGCGCCGGGTTCTGCGCGCGCACCTCCGGGTCCTCGAGCAGGCCCTTCACGGCGGCGGTCGTGAAATAGAACCAACCCTGGTTCAGCTCGAAACCCTCGTATTTGCCGGTGGCGTCGTCCACCCGCGGGCGCCAGGCCGTGGGTTTGTTGTAAGGCTTGTCGTAGGACGCGGTGCGCGTCCACGGCGGCAGTTCGGTCATCACCGCCGCGATGTCCTCCTGCGGCCGCGTGGCGAACAGGTCGAGGAACTCGCCCACCGCGAGGGCGCGCCGCGCGAGGTAGAACGGCGGTGTGTCATCCCGCGGCTGCACGATGGAGAAATCCAGCTTCACGGTCTTCCCGCCGCGGTTCCAGATGGCGGTGAGGCCCAGGCCGGCGTCGGTCAGCTCCTCGGTCCAGCCGGCCAGCCGCGGCGAGGGCGTCGGCTTGCGGTTCGGGTCGATCACCAGCTCGATGCCATCGAGCTCCCGCACGAAATTCGCCACGGCGGGCTGGGCCGACACGCCCGCGATCGCGCGCACCGCGGCGACGAAGGCGTCGCGCCGGGCGCGCAGGGGTGCGAGGTCCACCTCGCTCCAGTCGGAGCGCTTCAGCTGCCAGAGTTTCAGGTTATACAGCGCCGGGGCCTCGAGGTCGCCCTCGCCGATGCCGTATTTGGCCATGCGCTCGAAGACGGCGGTCATCTGCTCGATGTTGGCCGCGGAGTTGCGGGCCGCGCGGTTCCAGCGGACGCGGGTCTCGCGGGTCAGCTCCTCAAGCAGGCTGCCGCGGCGCGCCGCGTCCGGCACGTCGCGCCCGACGATCTCGCGCAGGGCCGCCACCACCCCGCCGTCGATGTCGAGGTCCGCCGCGCCCGCGGGCCAGCCGGTGATCGTGCCGAGCCGCCGCCACGCCGTGAGCTTCCGGGAAAGTCCGCCGCTCTGGGCCGCCTCGGCCAGCGCGGCCCGGTCGGTGCTCTCGACCAGCCGCCCGAGCAGACGCGCCTCGGTGTTCCATTCCGCCGGCCGCCCGGTGAGCGCATCCAGTCCGGCGCGCCGCGCCAGGCGTTCGAGCACCTCGCTCACGCCCTCGTTCCAGCTGAAACCGGCCGTGAGCAATCCGCCCAACCGGTCGAGGTCGGCGCCAAAATCCGGCAGATCCGCCAACCACGCACGGTGGGCCTCGAGCGGCGCGCGCACGGCGGCGGCCACGCCGGCCCAGGGCGTCACCGGCAGCGCGGCCCGCCATTCGGCGGCATTCGCGGCGGCGGTCGCCGTCTGTTCACGACGAGCGGCCTCCAGCTGGCGCAACGGCCCCGCGCTGTCCGCGGAGACTCCGGCCAGATCCGGCACCACGAGCGCGCCGAGGCCGTCGGCGCCCTCCAGCCCGTCGATCCATTCGCGCAGCTTGCGCTCATTGGCGCGCAGCTCGCGGAACCGCGGACGGTTGGCGAGACCTTCCAGTGCCGCCGGAGTCAGGCCGGTGAGCGTCGCCTGCTGCCAGGCGAGCCAGCGGGCCTTCGTCTCGTTGAATTTGCCGTGGGGCTGCGCGACCTTGGCCAGCCAGATCTCGGGCTTCAGCAGCGCGAGCGTGGTCTCGAGGCGCTTGTCGAGCAGCTGGAACCGACCGTCCAGCTGGTTCGTTTCCTCCGCGATTTTCGGCAGGTCGATGCGCACGATTTCCTTCGCGCGCAGGGCCGTGAGCTCGGCGCGGCGCGCGGCGAATTCACTCTCGAAATCCGCCTTGCTCAACGTGGGCAGGCCGCCCGGCTCTGCCGAGGGCGCGTCGGCCTCGAGGTCGGCGGCGATCGGGGGCAGGCGGGTGACGCTCGCATTCAGCGCGGGCAATTCTCGGGGATCGTCGGCGGCGGGCACCTTCGAGAAGAGCGCGAGCTGTTCCTCCCAGCGCGGGAAGTCGTCCACCGTCACCGCGGCGGTCTCGCCCTGCAGCACCGACTCCTTCAGGAAGCGCTCGCGCACGACCTGCGGGTCGAGGAACATCTTCCGCCGCAGCTTCATCTCGTCGAGGGGTCCGACGAGCGAGTCGGCAAAATCCCCGAGCGATCCGCGATCCGCGAGCCGCGCCAGGATCAGGTCGGGCATCACCTTCTGCACCCGGTCCCCGGTGGCCTTCATGTCCTCGGTGAGCTTCGTGATCTCGCTCCAGCGGCCGGCCAGCGGCAGCGTGCCGGTCGTGTCGAGGGAGATGTCATTGAAGAGCTTCAATGTGCGCGGCAGGTCGAGCTTGTAGCCGGGGGTATTGCGGGCCTGCGGCAGCTTGGGGCCGAGTGACCCGGCGGCGCGGGTGAAGCCACGCGCCTCGAGGACCTGCTGCAACGCCCGCATCTGGTCCCACTTCTGCCAGCTCACCAGCGCCAATTGGAGGGCCACGAGCCGCGCACCCGCGGCCTCGACCCTTTGATTCACGCTGGGCGTCTTCAGTTCGTCCTGCACCGCTTTCGGCGGATCTTTCGCCAGCACGCCGAGCCGCTTCTCATTGGCGGCCGAGGGCACGAGGGTTTCCGGCCGGAGCTCGTTCGCCGTCGCCACAAAGTTTTCGATTTCCCGGCGGAGCGGATCGTTCGGTTCCCAAAGTCCTTCCACCCGGAGCAGGCGACGGCCGTTGTTCTGCAGGTCGACGAGCCAGGTATCCCAAGCCACGCACAGGTCGGCCCACTGGCGCGGCACCTCGGTGACTTGCGCCCGGGGATTGCCCACGGTGTTCGCCAAGTCGTGGATGCGGTCCGGCATGTAGATGGGATTGCCGAACCGGGCGAAGGCCAGCACGGCCACCGCGCCCAGCACCATCACGCCCGTGCCCGCCAGCATCGCGGTCCGCGCCGGGTTGGCGTCCTTCGGGATCGCCGCCAGCCGGCGGCGCGCCTCGGCGAGCGTGAGCTCGCCGGTCGCCGGCTTCGGATCGAGCAGGAAATTGACGTAGGCCAGCCACGCCTTGCCGGGGCGGCCGAGGGCCTTCCACTCGGGCGCGTCCTCGATCGGCCAGGCGGCGACCTCGCGGCGGCGCACGATCTGCGCGAGGATCGCGCCGACCGCCGTCAGGTCGTTGAGGCGCGCCTTCTCATCCTTGACCCCGAGCAGGAACCACGGGTCGCTCAGGAGGAGCGGCGTGCCCTGCATCGGGCCGGACCTGGCCAGGAAAATGTTCGAGGGCTTCAGCTTCCGGTGCGAGCCGCCGGTCTGGGCGCCCCATTGCTCGAGCGCATTGAACAGGCACTCCGCCGTCGCGCGCAACAGGTCGCCCCTGGCCGCCAGGTTCTGCATGAGCGGCTCGAACGGGCGCTCCTGCCACGGCATGACGCACCAGGCGCCCTCGGGGCAGCGGCCGAACGCGACGATCTCCAGCACCGCGCCGTCCTTCTTCGCCGCCTTCTGCTGGCGCTCGGCGGCGAGCAGCCAGCCCTCGATGGCATAGACCCGCCGGATGCTGCCCGAGGCCGGCGGATGGAAAATCTTCAGCGCGAAGCGACCCGGCCCGGCGTTCGGCGCCGTCGCCTCGTAGACGCTGGAAAACGGTCCCAGCGAATGGGCGCGCTTGATTTGGTAGCCGCTGTAGTCGGACATGCTGAGATCTCAGGCTCCGGAAAATCCGGAACGCCCGCCAGCAGAACCACTTTTGCACCGGCAGGCAAGAGCGGGTTCGGCAAAATCAATGCGGAAACCCCTCAGGCGCCGGCCTGCGCCTCACACCTCATACAACCGGAGCGGCACCGGATCGATGATCCGGGCCCTCGGCAGCGCCAGCCCGAGCTCGCCCTTGAACCAGTCGCGGGCGCCGGGATCGCCGTGCGTCAGCACGATGGAGCGCGCCTTCGTCTGCACCGCGAACTCCAGCAGCTCGCCGCGCTCGGCGTGGCCGCTGAGCTCGAAGCGCTCGACGCGGGCCTTGACCTTCGCCTTCACGTCGACGGCCTCGAAGAGGAAATTCGCGCCGGGCTGCGCGGCCAGCAGCTTGCCGCCCGGGGTGTCCGGGTCGCAGTAGCCGACGAAGCCGATCGTGTTGCGCGCGTGGCCGAGCAGGCCGGAGGCGAGCGCGTAGCTGGGCGTGCGCTCGACGAGCATGCCGGAGCTGACGATGTAGAGGCCCTTCTGGTGCGGCTCCTGGCCGGGGATGATCTTCTTGGGCAGCTTGCGGAGCTTCAGGTCGTGGAGGATGCGGCGGTCGAACTGCACGTCCTTGGTCTTGCGCGAGACCTCGTCGAACAGCTCGGAGAGGCCGATGCCGAGGCCGCCGGCATACATCGGGCAGTCGATCAGGCGGCCGAAACGGCGGGCGTCGTGGAACACCGCGAGCAGCTCCTGCATGCGGCCCAGCGCGAACACGGGCAGCAGGAACGAGCCGCCCTTGGCGATCGTCTCGTTGATCGAGTCGATGAGGCGGGCGATCTCGTGCACGCGCTCCTTGCCGTAGGCGCGCTCCGTCATGCCGCGGGTCGTCTCGATGATCAGCGTGTCAAAGTGGCCGATGGGGAAATGCGCGCCCTTCAGCGTGCGCAGGTTGTCGAAAAGCACGTCGCCCGTGAGGAAGATCTTGCGCATGCCGTGGTGGATCTCGACGGCGGTGGCGCCGGCCACGTGGCCGGAGGGATGGAACATCAGCTCGATCTCGCCGCGCTTGCCCTTGATCTTTTTGACCTTCTTGAAGGGCAAACCGGTGAATCGCTTCGCGAGGCCCTCGACCTCCTTGTGGGTGAAGAGCGGGTAGCCGGGGATCTTGTCCTCCTCCTTCTGCTTCTGCATCACGTTGGCGGAATTGTGCAGCATCTTCTCGATCAGCATGCGGCTCGACTGCGTGAGCAGCACCGGGGTCTTCGGGTGCTGGCGCATGACGACCGGCAGGCCGCCGATGTGGTCGAGGTGGCAGTGGGTGACGATGATCAGGTCGAGCTCGATGTCGCGCAGCAGCGCGAGGTCCGGCAGGGCCCCGAGGCCGGGCGTCTTCGGGTTCAGCCCGCAGTCCACCAGGATGTTGAGGTCGCCGATCATCAGCAGGAGTGAATTGGCGCCGATGCCGCCCTGGCGGTTGAGATCAATGAGTTTCATTTGTGTAAGGGGTCAGAAGACATCAGCCGGCGCCTTCACGCAAGCCCCGGTTTCACGGCGTCACAAGGGGGGCGCCACCCCACCCTTACCCGCGGGAACCGCAGGTGAAGGCGTTGCAGCCGGATACAGGCCGGGGCTTAAGCCACGTCGAAGCGATCCAGGTTCATCACCTTGGTCCAGGCCGCGACGAAATCGTGGATGAATTTCTTCTGCCCGTCGGCGCTGCCGTAGACTTCCGCCAGGGCGCGGAGCCGGGAGTCGGAACCGAAGACCAGGTCGGCCCGCGTGCCGGTCCACTTGAGCTCGCCCGTCTTGCGGTCGCGGCCTTCATACAGGCTCGCGTCGGGCGCGGCCGCCTTCCACTCCGTGCCAAGGTCGAGCAGGTTCACGAAGAAGTCGTTGGTCAGCGTCCCGGGGCGTTTTGTGAAGACGCCATGCGCCGTGCCGCCGAAGTTGGTCTTCAGCACGCGCAGGCCGCCCACGAGCACCGTCATCTCGGGCGCGGTCAGCGTGAGGAGCTGCGCCCGGTCGACGAGCAGCGCCTCGGCCGGGATACGGTATTGGCGCTTCAGGTAGTTGCGGAAGCCGTCCGCGGTGGGTTCGAGCACGGCGAAGGACTCGACGTCGGTCTGTGCCTGGGTCGCATCCATGCGGCCCGGCGTGAAGGGCACGGTGACCTCGTGACCGGCCTGCTTCGCCGCCTGCTCGATGCCGGCGCAACCGGCCAGGACGATCAGGTCGGCCAGCGAGACCTTCTTGCCGCCGGACGCGGCGCCGTTGAATGATTTCTGGATACCCTCGAAGGCATCGAGCACCTTGGACAGCTGGGCCGGCTGGTTGACCTCCCAGTATTTCTGCGGCGACAAGCGGAGGCGGGCGCCATTCGCGCCGCCGCGCTTGTCGGAACCGCGGAAGGTGGACGCCGAGGCCCACGCCGTGGAGACGAGTTCCGATACGGACAGGCCGGACGCGAGGATCTTGCCCTTGAGCGCAGCGATGTCCTTGGCGTCGACCAGGGGATGATTCACCGCGGGGATGGGATCCTGCCAGATGAGCACCTCGGCGGGAACCTCCGGCCCGAGGTAACGCGCGCGCGGGCCCATGTCGCGATGCGTCAGCTTGAACCAGGCGCGGGCGAAGGCGTCGGCAAACTGGTCGGGATTCTCCAGGAAGCGGCGCGAGATCTTCTCGTAGGCCGGGTCGAAGCGCAGCGCGAGGTCGGTCGTGAGCATGGCCGGCGCGATGCGCTTGGTCTTGTCGTGCGCGTGCGGCACAGTGCCGGCGCCGGCGCCGTGCTTCGGCTGCCATTGGTGCGCGCCGGCGGGGCTCTTTGTCAGTTCCCACTCAAAGCTGAAGAGGTTCCAGAAAAAGTTGTTGCTCCACTTCGTGGGCGTGGTGGTCCAGGTGACCTCCAGGCCGCTGGTGATGGCGTCGCCGCCCTTGCCCGTGCCAAAGCTGCTCTTCCAGCCCTGGCCCTGCGCCTCGAGGCCCGCGGCCTCGGGCTCGGCGCCCACGTGGGAGGCCGGGCCGGCGCCGTGGGTCTTGCCGAAGGTGTGGCCGCCGGCGATGAGCGCGACCGTCTCCTCGTCGTTCATTGCCATGCGGGCGAAGGTCTCGCGGATGTCCTTCGCCGCTGCCAGCGGGTCGGGATTGCCGTTCGGGCCCTCGGGGTTGACGTAGATGAGCCCCATCTGCACAGCCGCAAGCGGATCCTCGAGATTCCGGTCTCCGGAGTAGCGCTTGTCATCGAGCCACTTTCGCTCCGAGCCCCAATATACGTCCTGGTCCGGCTCCCACACATCCTCGCGGCCGCCGCCGAAGCCGAAGGTCTTGAAGCCCATCGTCTCGAGGGCGACGTTGCCCGCGAGGATCATTAGGTCGGCCCAGGAAATCTTGCGGCCATACTTCTGTTTGATGGGCCAGAGGAGCAGGCGCGCCTTGTCGAGGTTGACGTTGTCCGGCCAGCTGTTGAGCGGGGAGAAACGCTGCTGGCCTCGGCCGCCGCCGCCGCGACCGTCACCGGTGCGGTAGGTGCCGGCGCTGTGCCAGGCCATGCGGATGAACATCGGTCCGTAATGCCCGAAGTCCGCCGGCCACCAGTCCTGCGAGTCGGTCATCAGCGCCGCGAGGTCCTTCTTCAGCGCCGCGAGGTCGAGGCTTTTGAACTCCGCGGCGTAGTCGAAGCCCGGGTCCATGGGATTGGACTTGGCGGAATGCTGGGCGAGCAGCTCGAGCTTGAGCTGGTTCGGCCACCAGTCGCGGTTCGAGGTGCCGCCGGCGGGGGCGGTGTGGTTGAAAGGGCATTTGGCTTCGGCGGACATGGCGATTTTCTCCTTGGGCGAGTTGATGGGTGCGGGATCCTGGCTTTCTCCGGACGCGTGACCGCGGAGAAAGGAAAGACAAGTAGTAGGCATCGCCCGCCGTTAGGCAAACACGATGGATCTGCGTCCGGCATTTTTTCCGCGCCGCCTTCCACCCCGGTGAAACTTTCTCGTTTCGAAAAAGTCCGGCCTTGCCAACCGGCGCCGGCTCGAAAGCATTCCGCCACTCTGGCATGAACAACGAGATTCTCTGGCTCATCCGGCTCTGCGTTGACGGCAAGATGTTCACCCGCGAGCAGGCCGTCGGCGTCCTGAAGGCCGTCGGGCGCGACGCCCAGCTGATGGATTTCGCGCAGAAGCTCATCGACGACGGCATCGTCACCGACGTCGACACGCTGGAGCGCGTCGCCGGCAACGCCATGGCCCGCGCCGCCCTCGGCCCGCCCGACGGCAACCCGCTGCTCGAGGGCACCACGCCGCCGATGCCGGTCGGCGACTCCGGCAGCCGCCCGGCCGTCAAGGCCTCCGCCCCCGCCGGCGCGCCGCAGTTCCCCTTCGACCAGATCGCCGCGATGGACGACGCGGCCCTCGCCAAGGCCATGCGCCAGCTGCTCATCGACGCGGGCAAATACGGCGCAAGCGACCTCCACCTCTCCGCCGGGTCCAAGCCCTTCGTTCGCCGGCTCCGCGCCCTCACGCCCATCACTGACCATGTGCTCAAGGACGACGAGTCGCTCCGCCTCAACACCGTCCTCCTCGCCGAGCACCAGAAGAAGATCTACCTCGAGCGCCGCGACTACGACCTCGCCCTCGCCCTCGACGCCACCAACCGCTACCGCGTCAACCTGATGTTCCACAAGTGGGGCCCCTCCGGTTCCTACCGCATGGTCCCCGCCGGCATCCCGAAGCTCGACAACCTCGGCCTGCGCAACCTCGACGCCATCCGCAAGCTCCTCTCCTACCACAACGGCCTCATCCTCATCACCGGCCCCGTCGGCGCCGGCAAGACCACCACCCTCGCCGCCATGGTCGCCGAGCTCAACGAGCAGCGCGAGGACCACATCATCACCGTCGAGGACCCCATCGAGGTCGTCCAGCTGCCCAAGGGCTGCAACGTCACCCAGCGCGAGGTCGGCCCGCACACCCGCTCCTTCTTCACCGCGCTCAAGGGCGCCCTCCGCGAGGACCCCGACGTCATCGTCATCGGCGAGCTCCGCGACCTCGAGACCATCGAGATGGCGATCAGCGCCTCCGAGACCGGCCACCTCGTCATCGGCACCATGCACACGAGCGACGCGTCCACCACGCTGAACCGCCTGCTCGACGTCTTCCCGCCCGCGCAGCAGACGCAGATCCGCGCCTCCGTCGCCGAGTCGCTCCGCGGCGTCGTCTGCCAGCGCCTGCTGCCCGGCATCGACGGCGGCCTCGTCACCGCCTGCGAGATCATGGTGTCGAACACCGCCATCCAGGCCCTCATCCGCGAGGGCAAGACCGCCGGCCTCCGCAACACCATGGAGACGGGCGTCAAGGAGGGCATGTGCATCATGGAGAACGTCGTCCTCGAGCTCTACCAGCAGAAGAAGATCTCGAAGGAGACCGCCCTGATCAACGTCTCCACCAAGAACGTCCGGATGAAAATCGACCCGCCCCCCGCCCCGCCCCCGCCGCCGGCGACCGGTAAGAAGTGATCGCCCCAGATCCGAGACCCTAGAGCCCAGACCCGAAACTCATGGCCGCCATCGACTCACTCCTCAAGACCATGCTCGACAAGGGCGGCTCCGACCTGCACCTGACGGTCGGCCTGCCCCCGAAGTCCCGCATCTCCGGCTCGCTCCAGCCCATCGGGGACAAGCCGATCACGTCGCAGGAGATGGAAGCCCTCCTCAAGGAGATCTGCCCCGAGAAGCGGTGGAACGAGTTCCTGGAGAAAAAGGACCTCGACCTCGCCCACGAGGTGCCGGGCCTCGCCCGCTTCCGCGCCAACTACCTCTACAACCACTGGGGCCAGGCCGCCGTCCTCCGCCAGATTCCCGCCAAGATCCTGTCGTTCTCGCAGCTCAACCTTCCCGAGGCGCTGAAGAAGCTCTGCCACCTCGACCAGGGCCTCGTCGTCGTCACCGGCCCGACCGGCTCTGGCAAGTCGACCACGCTCGCGGCGATGATCGACTACATCAACGACAACCTCGCGCGGCACATCATCACGATCGAGGACCCGATCGAGTTCGTGCACCCCTGCAAGAAGTCGACGATCGTCCACCGCGAGGTCGGCGAGCACACCGAGACCTTCGGCGCCGCGCTCAAGGGCGCCATGCGCCACGACCCCGACATCCTCCTCCTCGGCGAAATGCGCGAGATGGAGACCATCAAGCTCGCGCTCTCCTGCGCCTCGATGGGCATGCTCGTCTTCGGCACGCTGCACACGAACAACGCGCCCAAGACCGTCGACCGCATCATCAACACCTTCCCCGCCGAGGAACAGAACCAGGTGCGCGTCATGCTCGCCGGCTGCCTCGCCGGCGTCGTCGCCCAGCTCCTCTGCAAGAAGATCCCGAAGGGCCGCGTCGCCGTGCACGAGATCCTGCTCCAGCACGAGGCGCTGCCCAACACGATCCGCATGGGCCAGATCTCCAACATCCGCGGCATCATCGAGAGCGGCAAGGACGAGGGTATGATCACGATGGACAACAGCCTCATGGCCCGCGTGAAGGACGGCACCGTCGAGCCGAAGGAAGCCTACATGAAGGGCAGCAACAAAGCCCTCTTCGCCCCGCTCCTCAAGCCCGGCGACCTCGACGGCGGACACTAAGCCGGCGCTGCGCCGGCATTGCGGATTTTCGATTTCGGATTGCGGATTATTTGGAGGGCGAGCGTCCCTGGGAGCCGTGTTTGCAAGGCAGAATTACTGATCCAGCCTTCAGCCAACCCTGACGTAGGATTCTCAACCGCTACCCATCTATTGAGGCGGAAATGATTCCGCAAATTTGGCTACCATATCATTCATGGCCTTCTTCGTAGACTTCACCTGATTGATAGTAAGGCCGTGCCCACCATACTCAGCGTTGGCCGACCAGACAATATCTCCAGTCTTTGCGTCAGTTACGCGCATAGCGAAATCAAACATGCCATCCCACCAAGCACCGTCGGTTCCCGCTTTGTCCACAAACGCGACGAATGGAATATTACGAGTTTTCGCCAGCTCCAGAGCGCTTTCAGAACCAGCGCCAACGTCTTGAACTTTGTAGCCACGCTCAATGAGAGCCGGAAATGCGATGGATGCACCTGGGCCAGCAACCCCTATTGAACTTACCGGTGTCACTTTTCGGCTATACGCTGGAGCTGTCGTCGACGAGAGCCGGTTTGCACAACCACTGCCCAACAAAGCGAGCAGGAATAGGGGAACGATCAGGACACGTGTTTTCATATAGAAATACTCCGAACGTGGCCCCGTGCGGTGACGTCACAACGACCGCTATTTTAATATAAGGCAATATTAAGGTATCAAAGAGTCTCGACCTCTAGAGCTGTCAGATAAAACAAGCGCTCATCCCCCTGTGCCCTGCACATTTCCTCCGTCGGCCACAGGCTCGCACAGAAAGCCGCGCGCTTGGGCAAGCGAGGAAACTCACCCGAAGCGCGTGCGCAGGTGCTTCACGGCCCGCCCGGCGGCGGTGGCGTGCGGCCGGAATTCCTCGGAAATTCGCGCGTCGGCTTCGACCCGCCGCCAGAATTCCTCCGCCATCCCCGCCGCTTCGGGCCAGAGATCGAGCTCTGGTGGCATGGGCGCGGAGGGGGCGAAGGTGGGCGTCGGCGTCGCGTGACCGGTCTGCGGGGCCCAGAGCATGGGCAACATGTCGTAGGTGGGTGCCAGCTTCAGCGGCAAACCGAGATCGAGGTGGAATGCCAGGTTGCCAAAGTGCATGTCGGTGTTGCCGATCAACCGGCCGAAGAGATGGCGCAGCCGCACAGCCCGCAGGTCGGCCTTGCCCAGCCAGCCCCGCGCGTGCAGCCCGGCGGCGGCCACCGCCCAATCATTGGTGTCCTTCCCGGTGAAACCGGCATCGTGCAACGCGCGCAGCGAGACCACGCCACGGCGCCCGTGGGCTCCGATGCGATCGTAGCGCGTTAACTCGTAGAAGCGCCGGCTCCCCAGGTCGTAGGTCTGCGGATGCCGTGCGTCGACCTCCGCGCGTGAACCCCGAGCCAGCACATCGAGGGCCGTGGCCTCCGCCGCAAGCAAGTCGGCCCAACGCCGACCCGTGGGCGTGTCGAGCCGGTCGGTGAACTTGACGAGCACCGCCCGCTCCCCGCCGCTTGGCCCCGGACTCAACCAAGCGGTGAACTTGGGTTGCTCGCCCTCGACCGAGGAGCCGACCGGTTCACCTGCCACCGCCTGTTCCGCCAGGGCCGGATAGCGCTCCGCGCGAGTTGCCGCGGTGATAATCCCTGCGGGTGGCGTGTCCAACGCCCGCCTGGTCGGACCCTCGCCGATCGCGAGGTTGCCCGGCAGATCGTCGCCCTTCTCGCGAAGGTAGAACAGCGTCTGGTCGTGGCTCCAGTTGCGCGGGTCCTGCGGCAAGCCGATGCTGCCCGGCAGACGCCGCGCGATGGCGCGCCCGAGAAAACCCTGCGGCCTCAGGTCGGCCAGGAAGAAGGGCAGGCCGCCGCAAAAACCCGTCCGGTCATGCACCTGATCGGCCCAATCCGGCCGCATGGCCGGCCCCGCCCAATCCAAGTGCCACCCGCCATGCAACGCGGTGAGCCGGCCCCACTCGTGAGCGACGCCATCCTCGGTAAGTCGCACAATCGCGTGCGGATCGCTCTGCCCCACAACCGCGCGTCGCAACGCGTAGCGCGTGCCGCGCGTGGTGCCAAGTTGCACCACGCCCGACCCGAGCCGACGCAGTGCCCGCTGGACCGTCATCCGCTCAACCTTCAAGGCCGTGGCCAATTCCTGGGCCCCGATAGGACCGGAAGCTTCCAAATGCACGCGAAGAAGCGTGAGATTGATTGTCGAAGGACGAGGCACCTGAAAGGCATTATTATGAGCAGATAAAATTAAGCGATTAAAAATTATTATGCCATTACTATCAGTTGTATATAAATTATATGGCAACAGTTATGTGCAGATAATTGTCTTAATCAAAGCAATTATGACCGCAGGCCGGTGACGCTACGGCCGCGTCGCCAATTCAAGTCCGCGCAGATGAGCCATCGCCTCCGCGCGTTTCGCGCCGCATCAGCCGTCGCCGGGCCTATGGCTGACAGGCATGCTTCCCGGGCATGGTCAGTAATTCCATGCTCTTAAGGTAATCCATGGCTTCAGTTCGCGAATCCCGGCACATTTCCTCCGCCGGCCGCAGGCTCGTGCACACCGCCGGTCGCTCAAGTTTGCCAAACAGCGCGCAGCGGTAATCCGACAGCAGTTGCACGCAGGGAATTCCCGCCGGACTAGACTCACGTCAGTGTGGGACGCAGCGGCGTCGCGCGATGCCGGCCAAGCCCAAGACGCACGCGCCAAATACCACGGCATAGGTCGCGGGCTCGGGGATGGCGGTCGCCGTGACCGAGAGCACATGACCCGTGAGCCCGAAGGAAAAATTGTAGCCGCTGATGCCGGTGCCGAGGGTGAAGTCGGCCAGGTCAAAGCCACTGAGCGTCGCGCCGGTGCCGTCGATGAGCGTGTAGGTGCCGGCGCCGAAGCCGCTCGCCGCCGCGAAGTTGAAGGTCGCGCCCGCCGCGCTGGCCGGGCCGGTGAGCGTGCCGCCCGTGACGAGGATAAGGTCGCTCGTGCTGCCGAGCTCGAAGCTGAAGGTCGCGCCGTCGTTGATCGTGAGGCCGCTGGTGAAGGTGATCGTGCCGGGCGAATTGCCCGGCGCAAGGACACCGCCCGACTCGATGGTGGCCAGGGCGCTCAGCGTGCCGCTGCCGCCGAACGTGCCGCCGCCCTGCACCGTGGTGGCCGACATCGTCGAGCCATTGACCACAAAGGTGCCGGCCGCGACCGTGGTGGCGCCCGTGAACTGCTGCGTGCCGTTGAGCACGAGCGTGCCGGCTCCGCTCTTGGTGAGACCCCAGACGCCGGTGCCGCCGGAGAGGCCGGAACCGACCTCGTCGGTGAGCGGGTTGGAGATCGTCTGCGTCAGGCCCGTGGTCGGGACGAAGGGGAGTGTGCCGCTGCCGGAGAGAAAAATACCCGCGCCCGCCGTGCCGCCCGCCGCGCCGGGCGTGGCATTGGCACCACTGATGCCGCCACCAACGCCGCCTGTGGAGGTATTCGAATTCATTCCGAGGTTGTCAGCCAAAGTGAGCGAGCCGCCGGCCTGCACAAAAATAGCCCCGCCCGCCCCGAGGCCTCCGCCGCCACCACCGGCGGAGCTGCCGATGCTGACGCCACCCAAGCCGCCCACACCGCCGCCGACGCCGCCGCTGCCACCGAAGCCGAAGCCTCCGGCACCGCCGTTAAAAGTTCCCCCCGAGCCCATGACGCCGCCGGGCCCGCCAATGCCGCCACCACCACCGCCGCCACCATAACCGCCTGAGCCGCCGACGCCGCCGTTGCCGCCGTTGCCGCCGTTGCCGCCGGGGGCTCCGTTGCCACCCTGCCCACCACCACCGCCACCGCCACCGCCGCTACCGAAGCCGCCGTTGCCGCCGGTGACCCCGTTGCCGCCGGCGCCACCGTTGGGACTGCCCGCAGCGCCGTTGCCGCCGAAGGCACCGCCAAGGCCTGGGCTGGGGCCGCCACCGTCTGAGCCGATGTTGCCCCCACCTACCGTGCGACCAAGGCCGCCAGCGCCGCCGAGCGCCTGGTTCGAGATGAAGTTCATGTTCGCAAGCGCGACGTTGGCACCACTCCCGACGAAGAGGGCGCCGCCCAGACCGGCCGCGCCACCACCGCCGGCGATGGCAGCGCTGCTCCCACCCTGGCCTTGGGCTACCGCGTTTTGGATGGTCAGATTCTCCAGCAACACCGTGCCCCCCGTGACCTGAAAGCCCTGATACGTGCCGGCGCCGTCGAGGGTGAAACCATTTCCGTTGATCGTCAGGTTGTTGCCCGTCGGCGCCAGCGCGCCGGACAGCGTGACGTTGCCCGTGAAGCTGATGGTATCGCCGCCGGCCGCGCCCGACAGCGCCGCCTGCAGGCTGGCCGTGTCACTCACATTCCAAGTCGTCTGGCCCCAGCCCGTGACCGCAATGAAGCAGCCGGCAAAATAAAGTCCGATGATGCGTATGCGCGACGACATGGGTAGGCGATGGCTTGAAACCATCCCGCGCGGCCCCTGGTCCGCACGGGAACTACGGCCGGAAGAGAATCTATTTTGTCCCGCGGGGCCAAGGATATTTTGCCGTCGCGAGGCCGGAGGCGAAGCGCTGGCCGGGGGCGAATCCGCTCGCCGTCGCTAGGGCGATGTCTCGCGCTCCAAGCTGATCAGCCTGGCCAGGGCTTCATCGCGGTTCGCGCCGCACATCGTCTCCATCGGCCGCAGATTGATGCACACGGCGGGACGCTCCGGCTTGCCGAACAGCGCGCAGCGGTAGTCCGGCAGCAATTACCCGCAGGGAGTGCCGGCCGGCCGTGTGTTGTTAATATATCTTTTTATACTAACGGGGATTCACGCGACTCATCTCAGTGCATTGGGCTTTAGCGACTGGTCACTGCCAAGATTGACCAAATTCGTCCAACTGTAAGATTCGCGGCGCCTTCCCATCCCGCCGATTCTGAAGTTCTTTCGACCCATGCCCCAAACGACGCGACGTGATTTTTTCACCGGGATGGCCCTGCTTGGAGCTGCCTCGGTTCTGCGCGGAAAAACCGACTCGGCCCCGGTCTCTCCCAACCAACCGAACCTGGCTCCCGTGTTTTCCGGAGAAGGTCGCCAAAAAGCGGCCAAACAACTCCTGGATTACTTTGGCCAGGCGGCCCCGCAGCTTTTGCGACCAGCTGAGGGGGTTTTCGCACACTCGCGTATTGCCTGCAGTCTGCCCGGCGCGGCTTATTCGACCAATCTTTGGGACTGGGACACGTATTGGACCATGCGCGGGCTCTTCCGTTATGCCGCCATCTCCATGAACCCGGCCTTCCGGCAGCAGGTGGCTGAGCATGCAATCGGCAGCTTTCGGAATTTCTTCGATCACCAATCCGATGAAGGCCGCATCCCCATGGTCCTGGACGTGAAAAATGCGGACCCTTTGCACTCTGTGGCCAAGGACCGACCCAAAGCGCAAAACCAAGCCAAGCCTATCTTCGGGCAAATGGCGCTGCTGATCTCTGACGAGGTTGGCTCCGTGGACTGGCTGGCTCAGCAGTTCGATAAATTGCTCCGTTTTTATGCCTCGTGGGCGGCGGGCAACCAAAGTGCGGCCGGCCTTTTCGTATGGGGAAACGATGTCGCCATCGGCAACGACAACGATCCGACCACCTTTGCGCGGCCCGATTTTTCATCCGCCAATCTGCTGTTGGAATGCCTTTTCTACCAAGATTTGAAAGCCGCCGCCGAACTGGCCGGCAGGCTGAAGCGTCCGGCGGATCAGGCAAGCCTGAGCGCTCAAGCCAAGACCCTGGGCGACAATATCCAAAAACACTGCTGGGACCCGCGTGATCAATTTTACTACTCCGTCGACGTGCAATGCGTGGATCGGCGCGCCGAGCTGATCAAGGGGGTCAGGCCGGGCATGGCCACAACATGGAACAGCATGCCGCTGCGTATTCAGGCCTTCACGGGCTTCCTGCCGCTCTGGTGCGGCTTGGCGACACCCGACCAAGCCAAGGCGCTGGTGCAATTGCACTACCTGGCGGATAATCGGTTCCGCGGAAACGCGGGCTTAAGGACACTCTCGTCCCGGGAGACCATGTATTCCTTGGAATACAGTAAGGGCAATCCCAGCAACTGGCTGGGACCGGTCTGGATCGTGGCAAATTATCTCGTGTGGAAAGGATTCACGAATGCCGGCTTCCTGGCCGAAGCAAACGACCTGGCGGACAAGACGCTGCGACTGCTGGCCGACGATCTGATCAAAAACGGCTCGTTGAACGAATACTACAACCCCGACACGGGGGCGGCGATCAGCCACAAGGGTTTCATGAACTGGAACCTTCTCGTGATGGAAATGATGTAACTCGAAAACCGTCTATGAAACGCCATGTCCTCCTCCTACTCGCGGTAGCCGTCTTCGCACTGCTCCCGCCTCTCGTCGCCAGGGAGCCTGCCGTCTGGATCAGTCCGGCCAGAACCGAGATCAATCAGTGGACCCGTTACCAAAAAACCTTCACGCTTGAGGCGCTTCCTGCCACTGCCGAGGCGATGATCGCCGTGGACAGCAAGTATTGGCTCTGGCTCAACGGCGAACTTGTCGTCCGCGAAGGCGGCCTGAAACGGGGTCCCGCCCCGGCCGACACCTACTTCGACCGCGTCGATCTCGCGCCGCACTTGAAGAAGGGCGAAAACACCCTGGCCATTCTCGTGTGGCATTTCGGCCAGTCGGGATTTTCACATCAGGACAGCGGCAAATCCGGCCTGTGGTTCAGCCTGACCCTCGGCCAGCAGAGTCTGGTCAGCAACGGAACTTGGAAACTCTCATCGCACCCCGCCATCGCGACATCACCTGATACTCCCCCGAATCGTCGCCTGTCCGAATCCAGCCTTAGCTTCGACGCGCGGCGCGATGAGGCCAGCTGGACGGAGCCCGGATTTGCAGGGACCGGCTGGAGCACGCCACAAGTGTTTGGCGAGCCGCCTTCCGCTCCTTGGGGAAAACTCGTCGAACGCCCGATCCCGCAATGGAAGGACTATGGTTTGAAAGATTATATCGACCCTCCTGCGCTTCCTACTGTGGGCACCGGGTCGGACATTCGCGTAAAACTCCCCTACAACGCCCAAGTCACCCCCTGGCTCAAGATCGAAGCGAAGGCCGGCTTGGAGATCGACATCCGCACCGACAATTTCAACGGCGGCAGCCAACCGAACATTCACGCGAAATATATCACCCGCGACGGAATCCAAGAATTCGAGACGCTCGGCTGGATGAACGGCCACGAAGTCCGCTACACCGTGCCGGCCGGAGTGAAGGTGCTGGGCCTGAAATACCGGGAAACCGGCTACCCCGCCGACTTCCAGGGTTCCTTCCAGTCGAGCGATCCGGACCTTGACCTTCTCTGGAAAAAGTCCGCCCGCACGCTCTACATCACGATGCGCGATAATTATATGGATTGTCCGGATCGCGAGCGTGCCCAGTGGTGGGGCGATGCCGTGAATGAGTTGGGAGAAGTCTTCTACGCTCTCGATACGCGCGGCTCGCTGCTCACCAAGAAGGCCATTTACGAGCTCGTCGACTGGCAGCGCAAGGATGGCACGCTCTATTCGCCGGTCCCGGCCGGCATCCCGGCCGACGGCAAGGGCAACTTCCGCGAAGGCACCTGGAATACGGAACTCCCCGTGCAAATGCTCGCCAGCGTCGGCAAATACGGTTTCTGGACATACTACTTTCACAGCGGCGATGCGGAAACGATCCGCCACGCCTACCCGGCCGTGAAGCGCTACCTGGAACTCTGGCAGTTCGATGCCGATGGCCTGATCGTCCACCGCAAGGGCGATTGGGACTGGTCGGACTGGGGCAAAAATATCGATGTCCGGGCAATCGATAGCGCGTGGTATTACCTTTGCATGGAAGCGGCCATTGACATGGCGAAGCTCACCGGCCATCCGGCCGACATCCCCGAATGGCAAAAACGCCGCGAGCGCATCGCGAAGAACTTCAATCGCGTCCTGTGGCAGGGCTCCGAATACCGGTCGCCCGGTTATCAGGGCGACACCGACGACCGCGCGAACGGGCTCGCCGTAGTGGCCGGACTCGCCACGCCGCAGCAATACCCGGCTTTGATCGAAATTCTCACCAAGCACCGCAACGCCAGCCCCTACATGGAAAAATATGTGCTGGAGGCGCTCTATCTGCTGAATGCGTCCGATGTCGCCATGACCCGCATGAAGGAGCGCTACCGGGAACAGATCGACAGTCCGCTCACCACTCTCTGGGAAGGCTGGGGCCTCGGCGATAAGGGTTTTGGCGGCGGCACTTACAACCACGCCTGGAGCGGCGGCCCTCTTACCTGCCTCTCGCAATACGCCACCGGCGTCGCCCCCACCAAACCCGGCTACGAAGCCTACGCTGTGCTCCCGCAAATGGGCTCGCTCAAGCAGATCAAAGCCGTGGTTTCCACCGTCAAAGGGGACATCCTTCTCGCGCTCGAAAATACCGCTGACACATTCACGGTCGACATCACCAGCCCGCTTGGGACGACGGCAGAATTGGGCCTGCCCAAACGCTCCGGCATGAAAATCAAATTGTCCGATCCCTCGGTGCAACCCATTGGCGAGGACGCGCGATATCTTCGTATCCCCATCAATCCGGGAAAGACCCGGATCACGGCGCAATATTCGAAGTGAAGGAGGCTGTTGACTTGAGATTATTCGCTCCCGGCAGAGTCGCGCGCTCCAGCCAGCCCAGTGTCTCCATTGCCTCCTGCCGGTTAGCTCCGCACATGGCTTCCGTCGGCCGCAGGCTCGCGCACACCGCCGGACGCTCGGGCTTGCCGAACAGCGCGCAACGGTAGTCCGGCAGCAGCTGCACACAGGGAATGCCGGCCGGCTTGCCGTGCGGCATGCCCGGGATAGGCGACGAGATACTCGGCGCGATACAGCAGGCTCCACATTCAGGACGGCAATTCATGATACAACATCACTTGGTATCCGCATCAGCACGGTAAGCAACCGCTGCTCCGCCTTGTCCGCCATAGCCTTGGCGACGGCGGAAGTTTGTCCGGCAATCCATGGGCGAAGTTGAAGGCTGAAAGGTGAAAGTTGAAAGATCGTTATCCGCGAGCCGGGTGCGGCCCGCTCTTTCACCTTTCAGCCTTCAACTTTCAACCCACGGCGCAACGCGCTGTGCTACTGCAGCGACAGGAACACCTGCGGGCCCTTGTTCTCCTTCGGCCCGCCCTTGTCCTGCGTCAGGAAGAGCCGGTCGGCGGCGATCTTGCCCTCGTTGAGGAAATAATCGCGCACACGCTGGGCGCGGGCGGTGGCCAGCGCACGGAGGTCATTGTCATCAACCGACATCGTCTCGGCGAGGCGCCCGACCATCTCCTCAAGCGACGGACCGGTGGGGACCGCTTCCGGCGCACCGGCGGGCGCCGCGACCTTCGCCGGTTCCGCCGGCTTGGCGGAATCACTGGAAAAGATCCCGAAAGTGATCACGTCCACGACGCGGCGCAGCAGGCTCTTGTTGGCGGAGGCCGGAGCGGCGGCGGTCGCAGGCGCCTGGGCCAGCGGCGCACCAAATTGCGTGCCGGCCGGGAATTTCTCGTCGAACAGTTTCTTCACCATGGTGGCCTGCGCCTCGAACGTAAGTTCCAGCTGCCCGGGCGGCGGGATGTTCGGCTGGACCGCGTGCTGTTCCTCCCAGATCCGGCCGCGCACCAGCGCCACCAGTTTCTGTCGCCGGAGCGCGTAGGTGTCGGCCGGGCCGTCGTAGCCGCCCTCGAGCGCGACACTAAGGCCGGGCCGGTTCGCCAGCGCCTTCACCATCGTCTCCAGTTTCTTGAGCTCGGCTGCCTGCAGGTCGCTGCCACCGGGAACAAACTCCTGGAAGGCCAGTTCGTCGCCACCGCCGCCGAACATCGAGCCGAGCAGCGCGAACGGCGACACCGCCGCCTTCGTCAGCAGGTTCACGATCACGCGCAGCACGACCTTGCCAATGCGCAGGCTGGGATCGTCGATGCTGCCGGACATCGGCACGTCGATGACGATCTGCCCGTTGAGATCCTTGAGCAGCGCCACGCCGAGCCGCACGGGCAGCTTGGTGGCGGCAGGACTCTCCACCGGCGAGCCGAAGGTGAACTGGTTCAGCGTGATCACATTGCTCGCGTCGAGCTGCCTGCCGTCGAGCTTCGCCTGCACGGCGACGTTCAGCTGGCCGCGCGCCAGCGCGTAGCCGGCGTATTTGCCGCTGTAGGGGCTGAGCGGCAGCAGGTCCACGTTCCGGAAATCGATCTTCAGGTCCACGAATTTTTTCGCCCCCAGCGGATCCAGCTGGCCCGTGACGGTGACCGGGCCGGCCCCGTCCACCGCCGCCTTCAGGTCCACGTCGGCCTTCGCGAGATTCTCCGACGACAGGCCGGCAATCGTGCCGCCGAACTGGTTGACGGCCATCCGCACGTTCGGCTCGAGCGAACGGTCGGTCAGGGTGAAATCACCGTCGGCAATCACGACCTTGCCGATCGCGATCTTCGGGAGGGGGCCGGGAGCACTGGTGGCGGCAGCAGAAGGCGGACTCCCCGAAGCCTTCGCGAGACCCGCGAGATTGAGCGTGCCGTCCTTGTTCACCAGCACACGGGCGTAGGGCGCAGTCACGGCGATCTCGGCCAGCGAGACCGACAGTTGCGGGGCCGTGGCGGCCTTGAGGCCGTTGAGCACCAGCGAGCCGAAGCCCGCGAGCTCCTCGTTGAGCGCACCGTCCACCAGGCCGAATTTGTCGACCGAGACACCGCCATCGAAAGTGACGGCTGGCACCCCCGCGACCATGGTCACCTGCACGGCGCCGGTCGAGGAGACCGCGCCCTGCGTGATGCGGGCGTTGATGAATTGTTCGAGGTAGGGGCTGAGCGGCAGGATCGCCAGCGCCACGACCTCGGTCTTCAGGTCGGCCTTCAGCTCGGGCTTGAGCGTCACGGTGCCGTCAACCTTGACCGTGCCCTGCGGGGCCCAGTTGAGCGCGAGCGACAGCGGCATGACCGCGCCATCCGCGAGCGTGACTTTCTTCAGGGAAAAATGGATGCCCGCGAGCGACAGCTGCGCCGGTCGCGGCGCCGCCAGGTCGGTGAGTTCGACCGAGCAATCCCGCAACGCCACCTCCCCGATCATAAACTCCGGCGGCCTGGCCGGGGCGGCCGGCGGCGCAGACGAAGTTGCCTGGATCGGAGCGGCCGCCGGGGCCGGAGTGAGCATCGCCAGCAGGTTCAGCGTGCCGTCCTTCTCGCGCCGGGCGCGCACCGCGCCGCCGGTGAAGGTGACCGACTCGATCGCCGCCTGGCGCGTGAGCGCGTCGGCGGTGACGCCGGCGACATCCAGCGCGGCCAGCTCCACCAGGGATTCACGCGTGGTCCGGTCCGTCACCTTGACGTTCCGCAATTGCAGGGCGCCATCGATGAGCTTCATCACCCGGCTGCCTTCGGCCAGGTTGAGCTCGTAGCGGCCGCGCAGGAAAAGCTTACCCTCGCTCAGGTCCGCCTGCATCAGCCCGGCGTAATAGGGCGCGTATTTGGCGAGCAGGATGTTCTCGAGCCGCAGCTCGCCGGCCGAGCTCACCGGATCGGCGCTCAGCGTGCCGGTCCAGCTGAGCCGCTCGCCGGCCTCCGTCACCGCCTCGAACTGATACGGCGCGCCGTTGCGCGCGCCGGCCGTGCGGAAATCCGTCAGCCCGAAGGACAGCGGGCCGAGCGTCGTGGTGAAGGGCTGCGCGTGCGACTGGTCGGCGAAGTCCACGCGGGCGCGGCCCACCTTCAGGCTGCCGATGTGCACCGGTCGGCCGGGCTTGGCCGGGGCCGCCGGGGCGGCCGCGGGGGCATTGAGCCGGGCCAGGATGTCCGAGAAATTGAAGCTGCCGTCCGCGTGCAACTGCGCGGTGACATGAAAGCCGTCGAGTTCGATCTCGCCCACCGTCCAGGCGCCGATGATCGAGGCCAGCGGGTCGAGGTTCACATAGAGGCGGTCCCAGCCGAGGAAGGAGCCGCTGCCGTCCTTGAGCCGCACGTCGAGCTGCTCGAGCGTGACGGACACCGTGTAGGGGTTCACGCGCACCTTGCCGACGGTGACGGTGCGGCCCAGCGCCTCGCCGGCCCGTTTCTCGAGCTGGGCCTTGATGATCGACGGGGCGACGAAAAAGCCGCCGACTGTGAACAGCCCCAGCGCGATGCCCGCGACCAGCAGGCGGCGCGGCCACTTCTTTTTTTTGCGTTCCCGAATTTTCCAGATTGCCACGCCGCCACTCTGGCGGAGCGACCCCTCAATGCAACCCGCGAGACGGTAGTGTCTTGATTGCCTTGTCATCGCGAGGTCGGCGGAGCCGGCCGTGGCGATCCATCTAGCTGGATTGCTTCGTCGCGCGCTTCGCGCGACTCCTCGCAATGACAAATCAGGATACCACCCGTGAGACACATCACGCAGTCGATGCTTGGCGAAACCCCTCATTGGCACTAGCCAGTCGGCCCCATGAGCGAACTGGTTCCCGACAGCATGTCCACGAAGGGCCTTGAGGCCTTCCTGCACGAGAAGATCCCGCTGACCAGGGCCATGGGCCTGCACGTCGCCGAGAGCAACGCGAAGCGCCTCGTGCTGGAGGCACCGTTGGAAAAAAATGTGAATCATCTCGGCACCGCGTTCGGCGGCTCGCTCCACACGCTGCCCACCCTCGCCTGCTACGCGGGCCTGTGGACGCTGATGCGCGAGGCCGGCATCGACGGACACGTGGTCGTGAAACAAAGCCAGGCCTTCTACCGCCAGCCCGTCACCGGCACGCTGCGCGCCGTCTGCGTGCGCCCGCCGGCGGCGGACGTGAAGGAATTCATCCGCGACCTCCAGCGCCACAAGAAGGCCCGCATGGACCTCGAAGCCACCGTCGAGGGCAAGGGCGGCAAGCCGGCCGTGGAATATTCGGGCAGCTTCGTGGCCGTGGTGTGAAGCTCCAGGCTCCAACATCCAAGCTCCAGTGAATGGCCAAGGGGCAAAACCAAGCAAACCCCCGCACCTTGTGTTGGGACATTGGTCGTGTTTTCTAACCTAACGACACCCCCGAAACCGGTCATTCTGAGCGCAGCGAAGAATCCAGTTGGATCATCGCTTTTGCTGCTGCGCGACGTGAACCCTGCTGGATTCTTCGCTGCGCTCAGAATGACAAGCCAGGATTTGAAAATATTCCCCGCGTTTTAAGCTTCTCTGGAGCTTGGGGCTTGGATGTTGGAGCTTCGCGCCTCTCTGCGGCGCGTCCTTCCAACTGTAAGATCAGTTAGACTTCGCCCAGCCACTGCCGGCCTGCTTGGCTCGGACGACCCCGCCTATGAAACCCACCCCGGTTCTGTTCCTGGCCGCCGCCTTGCTCGCATCGTCCGCTTTCGCCCAGACGGCCGTCCCGGCGCCGGCCTCCTCCTTCCCCGTCACCATCAGCGTCGACGCCGCGCGGACCACCGGCCCGCTGCGCACGTTCTGGCGCTACTTCGGCGCCGACGAGCCGAACTATGCCACGATGAAGGACGGCCAGAAGCTGCTCGGCCAGCTGGGCGAACTCGCGCCGAAGCAGGTTTATTTCCGCGCGCACAACCTCCTCACCAGCGGCGACGGCACGCCGGCCTTCAAGTGGGGCTCGACCAACGCCTACACCGAGGACACCGCCGGCAATCCCATCTACGACTGGCGCGGCATCGACCGGATCTTCGAGAGTTACCTGACGCGCGGCGTGAAGCCGCTCGTGCAGATCGGTTTCATGCCGGAGGCGATGTCGTCGGCCCCGCATCCCTACCGCCACTCGTGGCGACCCGGCATGCCCTACAGCCAGATCTACACCGGCTGGACCAAGCCGCCGAAGGACTATGCGAAGTGGGGCGAGCTCGCCTACCAGTGGGCGAAACACAGCGTCGAGAAATACGGCGCCGCCGAGGTCAACTCCTGGTGGTGGGAGGTCTGGAACGAGGCCAACAACCAGCCCAACGGCTACTGGGGCGGCAGCGCCGAGGATTTCCGCAAGCTCCACGACTACGCCGTCGCCGGCGTCCGCCGCGCCCTGCCGACCGCGCGCGTCGGCGGCCCGCACACCGCCGGCTCCGGCGGCAAGTTCATGACCGACTTCCTCGAGCACTGCCTGCGCGGCACCAATTACGCGACCGGCGAGAAAGGCACGCCGCTCGATTTCGTCGCCTTCCACGCGAAGGGCTCGCCGACCTTCGTCGACGGCCACGTCCGCATGGGCATCAGCAACCAGCTGAAGGTGATCGAGACCGCCTTCAACACCATCGGCTCCTACCCGGAGCTGAAGAATATCCCGGTCATCATCGGCGAGTCGGATCCCGAGGGCTGCGCCGCGTGCCAGGGACCGCAGAACGCCTACCGCAACGGCACGATGTATTCCAGTTACACCGCCGCGTCCTTCGCACGGAAGCACGACCTCGCCGACCTGCACCGCATCAACCTCGAGGGCGCCGTCACCTGGGCGTTCACCTTCGAGGACCAGCCCTGGTTCGCCGGCTTCCGCCAGATCGCGAGCAACGGCGTGCCCATGGCCGTCTTCAATGTCTTCCGCATGTTCTCCGCGATGGGCCCCGACCGCGTGTCCGCCACCAGCACCGGCCAGGTCGAGCTCGCCGACATCATCGCCAAGGGCGTGCGCGGCGCGCCCGACGTCGGCGTCCTCGCCTCGCGCGCCCCGAACAAAATCACCGTTTTGGTCTGGCATTACCACGACGACGATGTCGCCGGTCCCGACGCAGCCGTCAGCCTCGCGCTCGCCGGCCTGCCCGCAAACATCACCGGCGCCCGGCTCACGCACCAGCGCATCGACCAGCATCACGGCAACGCCTACGCCGAGTGGCTGCGGATGGGCTCGCCGGTCGCGCCCGATCCGAAGCAATACGCCGCCCTCGAGCAGGCCAGCAACCTCTCGACCTTGGAAGACTCACCCGCCTCGATCGCCCTCACCGCCGGCCAGGCGACCCTCGACTTCGCGCTCCCGCGTCAGGGCGTGTCGCTGCTCACCTTGGAATGGAATTAAGAAAGCGTCCTACCAAATAACTCACCAACCCTGTCATTCTGAGCGCAGCGAAGAATCCAGTTAATCGCGGCCCATGGCACAAACGAACGACTGGATCCTTCGCTTTGCTCAGGATGACACCCATTAACCGGGACCCCCATATCATGCCAATTTTCCTGATTCGCTTCTTCGCCGTCTCACTGGCCCTCGCCACTTTCCTTCCGGCCGCCGAGCCCGCGACCGAGCGCCAGTATCTTTCCGGCCGCGGCCCGGCCGATGCCGTGCCGTGGGATTTCACCGTCACCGGCGGCCGCCGTGCGGGCGAGAAGACCACCATCCCTGTCCCCTCGCACTGGGAACTGCAGGGCTTCGGCACCTACAACTACGGGCAGGAACCGAACAAGAGCGAGGAGCGCGGGCTCTACCGCGTGAGCTTCAAGGTGCTCGCCGCGTGGCAGGGCCGCCGCGTGCGTCTCGTCTTCGACGGCGTGATGACCGATGCCGCCGTGAAGGTGAACGACCGTCCCGCCGGCCCGGTCCACCAGGGCGGTTTCACGCAGTTTCGTTACGACATCACCAACCTCGTGAAATTCGACGCCGACAATTTCCTCGAGGTCGAGGTCAGCAAGGTCTCCGCCAACGCCGAGACCGAGAAGGCCGAGCGCGGCGGCGACTACTGGGTCTTCGGCGGCATCTACCGTTCCGTCTTTCTCGAGTCCGTCCCCGCCCAATCCATCGACCATGTCGCCATCGACGCGCGCGCCGACGGCACATTCACGGCCGACGTCACGCTCGGTGCGCTGCGCGACCGGGTCCGCCCCGAGGGTCCGTCACTCTTGCCCGAGACGCTCGAGGCACAGATCCTCGACGCCGACCAGAAACCCGTCGGCGAACCCTTCTCCGCGAAAATCCCCGGCGGCGGCGCCGGCCGGCTGCGGCTCGCCACCACGGCCGCCAACCCTGGCCTCTGGACCGCCGAGACGCCGCACCTCTATTCCCTGAAGGTCACCCGCAAGCGCGGCGGCGAGGTCATCCACACCACGACCACCCGCTTCGGCTTCCGCACCTTTGAGATCCGCGACGGCCAGGGCCTCTACGTCAACGGTCAGCGCGTTCTGCTGAAGGGCGTCAACCGCCACAGCTTCCGCCCCGAATCGGGCCGCGCCCTCGACCGCGAGGATTGTTACGAGGATGCCCGCCTCATCCGCACCATGAACATGAACGCCGTGCGCATGTCGCACTACCCGCCGGACGAGGCCTTCCTCGAGGCCTGCGACGAAATCGGCCTCTATGTCCTCGACGAGCTCAGCGGCTGGCAACACGCGCATGGCACACCCGTCGGCCGCCTCCTCGTGCGCGAGCTGGTTGAGCGCGACGTCAACCATCCGAGCATCATCATCTGGGACAATGGCAACGAGGGCGGCTGGAACCGCGACCTCGACGGCGACTTCGCCCTCTACGATCCGCAAAAGCGCCCGGTCATCCACCCGTGGGATCCCTTCGGTGGCATCGATACCAAGCACTACACCGGCTACGCCGACCACGTCCGCCGGCTCAAGGGCCCGAACCTCGTCATGCCGACCGAGATCCTCCACGCGCTCTACGACGGCGGCGCCGGTGCGGGCCTGCACGACTACTGGAAGGCCATCATGGATTCGCCGTTCGGCGCGGGCGCCTTCATCTGGGATTTTGCCGACGAGGCCATCGTGCGCTCCGACCGCGGCGGCGCGCTCGACCCGTTCAGCACCTTCGCGACCGACGGCATCGTCGGCCCGCGCTTCGAGAAGGAGGGCAGCTATTACACCGTGCGGCAGGTCTGGTCGCCGGTGCAGATCGATGCGCCCGTGCTCGACGAGAAATTCGATGGCACGCTCACCCTGCACAATCGCTACGATTTCACCTCGCTGGCCGCCTGCCGCGTGGTGTGGTCGTGGGGACGTTTTGACAGCCTCATGCCGCCAGCGGCCAGCGGCCAGACGGCCGGGCCTGATATCGCCCCGCATGGCAGCGGCCGGCTGAAAATCGGCCTCCCCGCCAACTGGCGCGAGGCCGATGCGCTCGCCGTCACGGTGAAAGACCCGCGCGGCGAAGCGCTGTGGACCTGGACCTGGGCCACTCCCGCACTGGCGAAGCACACGGCCGCACTCATAAACCCCGGCAAGGGCCCTGCGCCGAAGATCGGGAAGACCCCCGACCGGGTTTCGCTCTCGGCCGGAGCTGTGACCGCCAGCTTCGACGCCAAGACCGGTTTGCTCCAGTCACTGCATTCCGGCGACAAGACCTACGCCTTCGCCAACGGCCCCCGCCTCACCTACGCGCGGCCGGTCGCCGCCGCCCCGGTGGCCTGGCTGCCGTGGCGCGACAACACGCCGGCCACCGAAACCACCCGCTTCCTCGCCACCCCGCAGACCGCCAGCGTGCTCGAGGTGGAAATCGAGACACCGAAGGGCATGCCCTACACGGCATATCAACTCGAGCTCTCCCCCGACGGCGAGAAATGGCACACGATTTACGATGCCTCGCGCCGTCCGGGTGACGGCGGCCGTTACGACTTCCCGCCGCAACGCGTGGCCGCCGTGCGCCTGTCAAAGTTGATGCACTCCGACGGTTCGCCCGCGCAGCTGAAGGCCGTGAAGATCGGCCACGCCGCCGGACGCTTCCCGTCCGAAACTGCGGGCAACATCACCGTGACCACCGGCACCGATGCCAACGGCACGTGGCTGGAAAGTCGCGGTGGCCAGACGGCCTTCAAGTGGACGCTCGGCGGCGACGGTAAGCTCCGGCTCGACTACGAGTATGCGCTGGAAGGCAGCTTCAACTACCACGGCATCACCTTCGATCATGACGAGGAGGCGATGAAGTCCCTGCGCTGGCTCGGCGAGGGCCCATATCGCGTCTGGCAAAACCGGCTGCACGGCACCGCACTCGGCGTGCACGAGAACGCGCGGCATGTATTCCAGCCCGGCGAGTCGTTCCGCTATCCCGAGTTCGAGGGTTTCTTCGCCGGCGTCAGCTGGGCTCGGCTCGACACCGCGGCCGGCCCGCTGGGCATCGTGTCCGACAACCCGGGCGCCTACCTCCGCGTCGGCACCCCGCGCCTCAGCCATCCGAGCACCGCGGTTGATTTTCCGGCGGGCGATCTCTCCTTCCTCCACGCCATCCCCGGCATGGGCTCGAAGTTCAAGACTCCCGAGGTCTCGGGTCCAAGCGCCGCAGCGGCGCAAGCCAGCGGCACCTACAAGGGCACGCTGGTGTTCATCCCGGGCGAGGTGCCGCGATAAAAATCCAAACGCCAAAATTCCAAAGGCCAAAGCATTCCAAAAAACGGAACGCTTGGGCTGACTTGGGCGTTTGGACCTTTGGCCTTTGCGATTTGCCGGCGCCCGGCGGCGCTCAGATGTGCTTCGAGTCCGTCTCGTCCTTCTTCACGTAACCGCTTTCCTGACGCTGGTGGTTCACGGCGTTCTTCTTCAGGTAGGCCTGGTAAACATCGTCCGGCGTCATGCCGAGGGTCTGCGCCAGCGACACCAGGAAGTGGAAAAGGTCCACGACCTCGACCTTGGCGTTCTGCTCGTCGAACTTCTGGTATTTGGCCCACCACTTCCAGGGAACGCTGTCGATCAGCTCGGCCGTCTCCTGCTGCATGGCCCGGGTATAATTGAGGATCCACTTCGCCTTTTCCTCGTCGGTCGGCGGGGGCAGATTCACTCCAATGCGCTTATTCAGCGCATCTTGCATACGAAAGATCTCCTCGAGTTTGTCCATGGCCGGGGAGCGTGGGAGGCCCCCCGGCGGGTGGCAAGCCCGTCGCCCGGGAAAATTAAGTTGCCCTGCCCCTGTGAATAACCGACTTTGCCGGGCTATTGCCGCTGTTGAGCGAGATTTTCGAGCTCCGGCTGGCATCCACTACCCGCGCCGCCAACCCTTTGGCAGGCGCTCTCAACCAACAACATAGATAGACATGTCCTCCACAGAATCGTCCGGTGCTCCTGCCGAAGCCACCGCGACCACCCCGGCGCCTGACGCCCCGTTCCCTACATTCGGCTCCACCCGCGGCTCCGGCCTTGCCCGCGGCAAACGTCCCGCCGCCGGTCCCGCCGCCTCCACCGCGGCTTCCACTGAATACACGCCGACCGCCATCGAAGTCGTCAACGCTCCGCGTGAATACCAGAACCCGTTCGCCCCGGCCGAAACGCCGGTCGCGACCGCTCCCGCCCCGAAGCCCTTCGAACCGGCTCCGTTCGTCATCACCCCCGCCCCGGCCCGCGCCGAACGCGCCCCGGAGGCTCCCGCCCGCCGTGAGCATGTCGAGCCCGTCGCGGATGTCGCTCCCGCCGCCTCCGTCCAAAATGACGAGCCGGCGGAACTGAACATCCTCGAGCCGGCCCAGCAGAAGACCGCGCCCGCCCAGACCTGGGAGAGCGAGGGCTTCAAGCCCGCCCGCAGCGAGTCCCGCGGCGAGCGCGAGCCCCGCACGGATCGTCCGCGCCGCGAAGAGCGCACCGAGCGCCCGGCCGACGAGCCGGTCGACATCGCTTCGATCCCCCCGCAGTTCCTCTACGTGCGCCCGGGCCACACCTACGTGCCGACCCCGCGCAACTACGGCGGCGCCCCGCGCGAGCGCCCGGAACGTTCCGAGCGTCCTTCCGCCCCGATCCACGGCTCGCCCGAGCGCGCCATGGAGACGTCCGCGGAAGTCCCCGCCCAGTCGGGTGGTTTCTTCGGCTGGCTGAAGTCCCTCTTCGGTGGTTCCGCCTCGGCGGAGACCGCCGCGGCCCCGGGCGCCAACGGCGAGCATCGCCGTGAAGGCGGCCAGCGTCGTCACCGTGGCGGCCGCAATCGCGGCGGCTCGGGCGGCGGTTACCAGGGCGGCGGCGAAGGCGGCCGTGGCCGCGGTCGCGGCGGCCGTGGTCGCAGCAGCGGCGGCGGTGGCGGCTACCGCTCCGAAGGCAGCAGCCAGGGCGGAGTCTAAGCCACTTAAACCTTGCCCCGCGCCTCGTGCGCGAATCGATTCAAAGGCGTCCGCTTATCGCGGGCGCCTTTTTGTTGGGGTGGTCTGAGCTTTCAACTTTCACCTCTCAACTCTCAACTTTTCGATGTCCGATCTCATCATCCACGGCGGCAAACCCCTGAGCGGCACCATCACGCCGTCGGGCAACAAGAACTCCGTCCTGCCCATCCTCTGCGCGACGCTGCTGACCGACGCCAAGGTCGTCCTCCGCAACGTCCCGCACATCACCGACGTCGAGAAGCTCGTCACCTTCTTCGCCGAGCAGGGCTCGGTCGTCGCGTGGGACCGCGCCACCGGCACGATCACCCTCGACCACTCGGCCTTCGACGCCGGCCGCCTCAACGGCGAGCTGCCCGCGGGCATGCGTTCCTCCGTGCTGCTCTTCGCGCCGCTTCTGCAGCGCATGAAGAAGATCACGCTGCCGACCAACGCCAAGGGCTGCTCCCTCGGCATCCGCGAGCTCGACCCGCACCTCGAGATCCTGGAAAAGCTCGGCGCGAAGATCACCCACAACGGCGACCTGAAGATGTCGCTCAAGGGCCGCTTCCAGGGCGCCCGCCACTGGCCGGACTACATGTCCGTCACCGCCACCGAGAATTTCGTCATGGCCGCCGTCCTCGCCGAGGGCGAGTCCGTCCTCCTCAACGCCGCCAGCGAGCCGCACGTGCAGGACCTCTGCGCCGTCCTCGCCGGCATGGGCGCGAAGATCAGCGGCCTCGGCACCAGCCAGCTCACCGTCACCGGCGTCGCGAAACTCAAGGGCGGCGTGTTCACCATCAACACCGACCACCACGAGGTCGTCACCTTCCTCGCGCTCGGCGCCATCACCGGCGGCGAGGTGCGCGTGAAGAATTCCCTGCCGCACCACTTCGACCTCATCAACCGCTCCTTCGCCAAGCTGGGCGTGAAGATCGAATACGAGGGCGACACCGCCATCGTCCGCAAGAAACAGAAGCTCGTCGTCACCGAGCCCTTCACCTCGAACCTGCTCCCGAAGATCGAGGCGGCACCGTGGCCGTATTTTCCCGTCGACCTCCTGCCCGTCATGATCGCCCTGGCCGTCCGGGCCGAGGGCACGGTGATGTTCTGGAACAAGGTCTACGAGGGTGGCTTCACCTGGATGTCCGAGCTGTCGAAATTCGGCGCCCACATCGTCGTCAGCGACCCGCACCGCATCACCGTCTTCGGCGCCAAGCCGCTGCGCCCGGCCACGGCCGAGGCCCCCTACATCATCCGCGCCGCCGTCGCCCTCTACATGGTCGCCGCCAGCATCCCGGGCAAATCCGTGGTCAAGAACGCGGACACCATCAAGCGCGCCCACCCGAACTTCGTGGAAAACCTCCGCAGCCTCGGCGCCGACGTGGAATGGAAGTAAGCCAAACCGGGACAACCACAGATTGACACAGATAAACACAGATCGGGTCCCCACCTGCTGTCATTCTGAGCGCAGCGAAGAATCCAGTCCAACACTCGCGAGCGATCGTGCTACTGGATCCTTCACTTCGTTCAGGATGACAGGTTGCGTTTGTTTGGTAGTCCATCCGTGTTCATCTGTGTCTATCTGTGGTTAAAAAATGCCTTCTCCTGACCAAACCCCCAAGGGCGCCGGTTTCCTCACCACCGCGCTGACCGCCCCGGTTTCCCCGGCCGAGACCGCGCTGCGGCCGCTGTCGTTCTCCGACTTCGCCGGCCAGCCCAAGACGGTCGAGCGCCTCAAGGTCATGGTCGGCGCCGCCAAGCGCCGCGGCGAATCGCTCAACCACATTTTGCTCTCCGGCCCGCCGGGCCTCGGCAAGACCACCCTCGCCTTCATCCTCGGCCACGAGCTCGGCCGCAATGTGCGCGTCACCTCCGGCCCCGTCATCGAGAAGGCGGGCGACCTCGCCGGCCTGCTGACGAACATGGAGGAGGGGGACATCCTCTTCATCGACGAGATCCACCGCATCCCGAAGACCGTCGAGGAATACCTCTACAGCGCGATGGAGGACTTCCGCCTCGACATCATGATCGACCAGGGGCCCAACGCGCGCAGCGTCCGCCTCTCGATCCCGAAGTTCACGCTCATCGGCGCCACCACCCGCTCCGGCCTGCTCACCGCCCCGCTCCGCTCGCGCTTCACGCTCAACACCCGCCTCGACTATTACGGGCGCTCCACGCTCGAGGGCATCGTCAAGCGCAGCTGCGGCCTGCTGAAGGTCGAACTCGACGACGGTGGCGCGCAGGAGATAGCCAAGCGCGCCCGCGGCACGCCGCGCATCGCCAACAACCTCGTCAACTTCTGCCGCGACTACGCCTCCGAGAAGGCTAAGGGCCGCATCACTCAGCCCGTCGCCGCCGCCGCGCTCGAACTCCTCGAGATCGACGCCGCCGGCCTCGACGAGATGGACAAGCGCGTGCTGCGCCTGATGGCCGAGAATTACGCCGGCGGCCCCGTCGGCCTCGGCACGATCGCCATCGCCGTCGGCGAGGAAGCCGACACCCTCGAGGAAGTCCACGAGCCGTTCCTGATTCAAGAGGGCTACCTCGCGCGCACCGCCCAAGGCCGCATCCTCACTCCGAAAGGCTACGGCGCCATCGGCCTCAAGGCCGCGACCGGCGACCAGCAGTCGCTGCTCTGAGATGGAGTTGTCCCGCGGCTTCCAACGCCTCCTGGTCGCCGCGGCGGTTGTCTACGCGTCCTACCTGCTTTGGTATCACTGCCCCTACGCCGGCGGCTCCGATTCCTCCGGCTACCTGAACAGCGCCAAGCTCCTGCTGGACGGGAAAATCACCACCCAGCCGCGCCTGCTGGCCGGCGCATCCACGGTCCTGCAGGACCCGCTGCATTACGTGGCCCCGGGCTTCCGTCTCACTCTCGAACAGCCGGGCGTTTCCCCGACCTACCCGATCGGCCTGCCGCTGCATCTCGCCGCCGCCGGACTTGTGGTGGGCCTCGGGCATGCCGCGACCCTCGTCAGCGTCCTGGCCGCGGCCGCCCTGGCGTTCCTGCTTTACCACACCGCCCGCGACTTTGGCGTCCGGCCCGATTGGAGCGCCAGCCTCGCCGCGCTCTTCCTGTTGTCGCCGCTGACCCTGTTCCTGACACTCCAGCCGCTGAGCGACCTGCTCGCCACGACCTGGGCGGTCGCCTTGATGCTTTTCGCACTGCGGGCCGACCGCCATACCGGCTGGGCCGCCGCCGCCGGCCTGGCGCTCGCGGTCGCCGTGCTGGTGCGCCCGACCAACCTGCTTCTTTTCCTGCCGGCCGCGGTCGCCCTGCCGCGACGGCTCCGGCCCTGGCTCGCCTTCCTGGGCGCGGGCCTGCCCGGCGCCGCGTTCCTCGCGTTCTACAATCACACCCTGCACGGCGCCGCTTGGTCCACCGGTTACGGCTCGCTGAGCTATCTCGTCGACCGGGCATACATCTGGGTCACGCTGCGGCACTACGCGACCTGGTTGCCCGTGGTCGCCACCCCCCTCAGCCTCGCGGCGCTGGCGCTGCCCTGGCTGCGGCTCGAACGCCGGAAAAAGGCGGTCCTCCTCACCTGGATCGGCAGCCTGCTGGTCTTTTACTCCGGCTATTACTGCACGCATGAGGCCTGGTGGTATCTGCGTTTCATCCTGCCGGCGCTGCCGGCCGTTGGCATCGCCGCGACGCTGGCGCTGCAGGCCGTCCCCTATCCCGGCTGGCTGATCTCGGCGCATCCCCTGGCCGCCGGTGCCACCACCTCCGCTACCGGCCGGGGCCTGCGGATCACCCTGCCCCCGCTGCTGTTGGTTTTTGCCGCGCTCTGGCTGGTCAGCTGGAACCGGCATTTCCATGTCGGAAGCGTCGAGCTTGAGGAACGTCCCTACCGCCAGGTCGGCCGCTGGGCGGCGGAAGAGCTGCCGGCCAACGCGGTCCTGTGCGCCGACCAGGTGGCCGGCGCCGTGATCTTTTACTCCGACAAGCCCTTCATCCGGCCCGACCGTTTCACGGCCGAAACCTACGCGAGGTTCAACGCCTTCCTCGCGGAAAAGAACCTCGCGCTTTACGCCGCGCTCTTCTCCTACGAAGAACCCGACGTCTTCCAGCACCATATGCCCGGCCGGTGGGAGCCGGTGCAGCGTTTCCGCCAGGTCACGATCTGGCGCCGCACCGGGCTGAAGTCCGCGCCCTGAAGCGCCCCGGCCGGGACCGGGATGGGCACATGCTACCTGCCGCCGCCCGCGGTCGCGGTATTCATTTCGAGTGAATACCAGTTGATCCGCCGGGTGCAGAACATCACGAGCGCCAGCGCTCCGAACAGCGCGGCCGTGCCGGCCACCAGCGCATAGTCCTGCGACTTCAGGACGAAATAGAGATAGCCATACGTCGCCCCCAGCCCGCCGCCAATGATCAGCGTGCGCAGGCCGGTCTTCAGGAAACTCCAGGCATAAAGCGACACGAGCATCGTGCACAGCGCGCCCGCCACCGCGTAGGCGAGGCCGGTCGCCAGGAATTCCGACAGCGCCAGAAAACCGAGGAAGAACAACGCCAGCGCGGCACCGACCATCGCATATTGCAGCGGGTGAATCCTCAGCGCCGGCGACGTCACCTCGAACAGGAAGAACACGGCGAATACCAGGACGAAGAACAACACGCCGTATTTCTGCGCCCGCTCGGCCAGGCGGTAGCCATCCACCGGCTGCGCGAAGGTCACGCCGAAGCCCGCCGCGTCGATCTTCTGCGCCAATTCCGTCAGGTTCGTGCCGCGTTTGGTCCAGCTTTGTGGAAACCCGCGGCTGAAGTGCGATATCTCCCACTCTGCCGTGAAACCCGCGGGGCCGACTTCCCGCCGCACCGGCAGGTAGGCGCCGCCGAACGACGGGTCCGCCCACGACGCGGTGAGCTTCACCGTGGTGGCCTTGCCGGCGGGGACGATTTGCAGTCGTTCGCTGCCCTGCAACGCCGCCTCGAATTCAAAATCAATCCGCGCGCCGGGCACGGGCTCCGTGAGCTTCGCCTCCAGCGGGAGAAAGCCCCCGCCCGCGGCGTCGGCCGACTCGAACGCCGCCGCCTTGCCGCCCGCCGGCTGGAAGGCCGAGACGGTGCGGATGCCGCGCAGGTCCGAGACGCCGAACAGCACCTTGGCCTGCGCCCAGTCGATCCGGTCAAACTCGATGCCGGCCGCGGCGAAGTCCGGCACGAACCCGCCGGCGAACTTGAGCTTGGTGGCATACACCACCGCATCGTAGATGCCGCGGCGACGCACCTCGGGCTCCACCGTGCCCGCCACCGCCAGCTTGTCCGGCAGGAAATACGCCGTCGTCCACTGCAGGCCCGGCTCCTCGACCGACACGACTTTTTCGCCGACGACCTTCTGGCGGACGAGCATCGTCTTGTAGGCGTAGGGCACGGCCAGCACCGGGCCGGTGACCTGCTGCGCCTTGCCCCACAGCCCGGCGATCTCCGCAGTCGCCTGGTTCTGGTAACCCTGCCGCTCGCGCAGCACGCCGTTCGTCATGAACAGCGGGATGTGCAGGAACGGGATGAGCAGGCAGATGCTCGTGATCTTCAGGAAGACAGCCAGCCGCCGCGAACCCGGCGTGGGAATGACAGGAGGTTGGGCGATATCCATGCCCCCATCCTGCCGAACCAATGTGAAGCCCGTGTGAAGTCCCTGCGAAATCGCGCGGAAATCAGCCCGCAGGACAAGTCACCTATTAAGTGACATGTTCAGGAACTGGCCGGCACCCAGAACACGGCCCGCGCGCCGCCTTCCTGGCGGTTCCCCAGGGTCGCGTCGCCGCCGTGCAGGTGGGCGATCTCGCGCACCAGCGCCAGGCCGAGCCCCGTGCTCTTCCGCTCCGTGCCGGGCCGCGGCAGCGAATAAAACCGCTCGAACACCCGCAGCAGCGCATAGTCCGGCACGCCAGGGCCGCTGTCCTCCACCGTGAAATTGATCCGGCCGGATTCTATCGCGCCGCGCAATGTCACCGCACCGCCCGGCGGCGAAAAATCCAGCGCGTTCTGCAGCAGGTTGACCAGCGCCTCGCGCAACAGCACCCGCTCGCCGCGCAGGGTGGCCGCGTCCGTTTCAACGCTCAGCGTGACTCGCGCCGCCTCATAGGCCGGCCGCAACGCCGCGACCGCCTCCGCCGCCAGTCCGGCGGCCTCGACGGCCTCCGTCTGCCGCAACGCCTTGCGGGCCTCCAGCGACGACAGCTCGAGCAGCCGCTCGATGATCTGCTGAATGCGCGCGGCCTCGCCCCGGATGTTGCCGAGAAATTTCGCCCGCTGCTCCGCCGGCATAGCCTCATCCATCAACTCGGCGGCGCCGCGGATCGCGGCCAACGGCGCCTTCACCTCGTGCGCCAGCGTCTGCGTGTAGCGCTCGACATGCTGCCGGCCCTCCAGCGCATCACGCATCTCCTCGAAGGCCCGGCTGAGCTCGGCGATCTCCTTCGCGCGCGACTTGGGCGGCGGCGGCACCCGGCCGTCGCGAACCTCCCGGGCATAGACCGTCAGGCGCTCGAGCGAATGCGTGAGCCGAGCGGAGATCCACCACCCGGCCACGATCATCACCAGCGCGATCGCGCCGGTCATCCAGACCAGCCTCCAGCGGGCGGCGCTGATGCCCTCGGTCACCGTCGCCAGCGGCCGGCCGACCCCCACCCAGCCGAGCATGGCCCCGTTAAAGCGCACCGGCGCGAAGACCCGCAGTTCGTTGTCCACGATCGCGACGTTCGGCACCGAGTAATTTTCCGATGCGATCTTGCCTCCGCCATACATCACGCGCTCGTAGGTCCGCCCGACGTCACGTCCCGCCGCATCGAAGATCACCCGGTCGTCCGCGTCACAGGCAAAGATCCGCAGCACCTCGGTGCCCGGGGGCAGGCTGGCGAGCTTCCGGGTCCAGTCCTCTCCCGGGGCGCCGGGCGTGGCGTAGGCGGCGAGATAGGCCGCCGTGTCGCCCAGCGTGCGGCGCATCGACTCGACATACCGCAGCCGCACATCGCGCAGCACCAGGCCCATCAGCACGACAAACCCCACCGCCGAGGCCGCCACATACACCACGAAGATGGCCGTGCGGATCCTCATGGGCGGACGCCCCGTTGAAAGGTGATGGTTGAAAGTTGAAAGATTCCCGCCGGCCCGGCTACACCGACAAATGCACCCATTGTCTGCTGGGTTCGGCTTTCAACTTTCATCTTTCAACTTTCAACCCGGGCTTGTTCTTCCCTGAGCGAATAACCCAGCCCGCGGTGCGTCACGATCGGGTCGGCGTCGGGCACGGCGTCGCGGAGCTTGGCACGGAGCGTCTTGATGTGCGCGTCCACCGTGCGGTCGAACGCGGCGCCGGGGTCTTCCCACGCCGCCGTCATGAGCTGGTCGCGGCTGAACACCCGGCCGGGCGCGGCCAGCAGCGCGGCGAGCAACCGGTATTCGTTGCGCGTCAGGTCGAGCGGCTTGCTGCGGAAACTGATGCGGCATTTGGCCTCGTCGTGCGCCCAGCCGGCCGGCGTCGCTCCGGCGACCGCCGTCCCGTTGCTCCGGCGCAGCACGGCCCGGATGCGGGCGGTGAGCTCGCGGGGGCTGAAGGGCTTGGCGAGGTAGTCGTCGGCGCCAAGCTCGAGCCCGACGATCTTGTCCACTTCGCTGCTGCGGGCGGTCAGGAAAATCACCGGCACGGCATGGCGCTTGCGCAGCTCGCGACAGACATCGAGCCCGCTCATGTCGGGCAGGCCGACATCCAGCACCACGAGGGCAACCGGTTGCGCCGCCAGGACCGCGAGCGCCTCACGCCCCGTGGTTTTCCAGATCGGCGCGAAGCCCTCCGTCGACAGCGCGTAGGTGATGGTCTCCGCGATGGCGACCTCGTCTTCGACGACAAGGATGGTTTTGCGCAGATCGGACATGGCGCGACTTTGTGCCCGGACAATCGAGCCGGGGCAAGTCTCCGCCCGCGGCCCTTGTGGCGTCGGCGCGCCCCGGTTACAAACCGGCTCGGGCCGGAAGCCCGGGCGCCGGCGGCGTGTCCGTTCCTGAACATATTGTCAGGGTGCGGGGTTTGCCGGGACAACCCGCGGGAAGCGACCCTGTCTGCCTCATGACCATGTCCGACACCGCCCTCAACCCGTCCAGCTCCCTGCCGCGCATCGGCATGGTGTCCACCCACGGCTATGTCGCCGCCGAACCCCCGCTGGGGAAGGCCGACACCGGCGGCCAGGTCGTCTATGTCCTCGAATTGGCCAAAAAACTCGCCCAACTCGGCTTCGAGGTCGACATTTGGACCCGCCGCTTCGGGGACCAGCCCCAGCTGGACGTGGTCAACGACCGCGTCCGCGTCCTCCGCGTCCCCTGCGGCGGACCTGGCTTCCTCGACAAGGAGTATCTCGTCCGCCACCTCGGCGAATGGTCCGAGAATGTCCTGCGCTTCATCAAGCGGCACAGGCTGCGCTACCAGTTTTTGAACAGCCACTACTGGGACGCCGGCTTCGCCACCACGCGCCTCGCGGAGGCGCTCGATGTGCCGCACGTCCACACGCCCCACTCACTCGGCCTCTGGAAAAAGCAGCTGATGGAAAAGGACTTCCCGGACGACGCCGCCAACCTCGAGAAGAAATACAACTTCACCCAGCGCATCAACGAGGAGACCCTGCTCTATCGCAGCTGCGACGAGGTCATCGCCACCACCCCGCTGCAGGTGGACATGATCGTGTCGGACTACGGTGCCCCCGCCGAGAACGTCCACATGATCCCTCCGGGCTACGACGACAACCGTTTCTTCCCGGTCAGCGCCGCCTCGCGCAACGCCGTCCGGCAGCGCCTCGGCTACACCGGCAAGGCCGTCCTCGCCATCGGCCGCCTCGCCCGCAACAAGGGCTACGACCTCCTGATCGACGCCTTCTCCATCGTCGCCACCCGCATTCCCGACGCCATCCTCCACCTCGCCGTCGGCGGCACCGGGCTCAACCCCAAGGAGCAGCAGATCCTCGACGAGCTGAAGGCCCAGGCCGCCGCGCTCGGCCTCGCGGAGCGGGTGAAATTCTCCGGCTTCGTCGCCGACGCCGACCTCGCCGACCACTACCGCGCGGCCGACGTCTTCGTGCTGAGCAGCCGCTACGAGCCCTTCGGCATGACCGCCATCGAGGCCATGGCCTGCGGCACGCCGACCGTCATCACGACGCACGGCGGCCTGTTCCGCGCCGTCACCTTCGGCCGGCACGCGCTCTACGCCGACACCTTCGACAAGGAGGACCTCGGGATCTCCATCGTGAAGGTGCTCCGGCATCCGCGCCTCTCCACCCGCCTCTCGCGCATGGGCGCGCACAAGGCCCGCAGCCTCTTCACCTGGACCGGCATCGCCCAGCAGCTCACGAGCCTCATTGAGGAACGCGCCACCGCCCTCGCCTTCACCGACAACGAGTGGGACGAGCCGTGGAACGACGGGGACTGAGCGGTCATTTACGATTTATGATTTACGATTTAGCCGAACCGCCCGCCTCTCCTTGGCCTCAGGCACGGGAGCGCGCAGGTGGAGCCATGCAGGCAATCGAGGCGGAGCCGGAAATCCAATCGTAATTCGTAAATCATAAATCGTAAATCATGCAGCCCATCCGCCTCTTCAGCACCGACCTCGACGGCACGCTCCTCGGCAATCCCGAGGGCACGGCGCGTTTCAAGGCCGCATGGGCCGCCCTCTCCGGCGCGGCCCGGCCGTTGCTGGTCTACAACACCGGCCGCCTGGTGGAAGACCTCCGCCGTTTCATCGACAACGGCACGCTGCCGCCCGCCGATTTCTATGTCGGCGGCGTCGGCACCCAGGTCTTCGATGCCCAGGCCGGCCGCATGCTCGACGAGTTGCACGCCCACCTGGCCGACGGCTGGGACCTGGCCCGCGTGCGCGAGATCACCGGCCGTTTTCCCGGTGTGCGCCCGCAGCCGGACGAGTTCCAGCACGCGTTCAAGTCGAGCTGGTTCCTCGACCGCGCCTCGCCCACCGCCATCCGCGACCTGAAGGGCCGGCTCGCCGAGGCCGGGCTCAAGGTGAAGCTCGTCTATTCCAGCGGCCGCGACCTCGACGTGCTGCCTCGCAACGCCACCAAGGGTGGTGCCCTGGCCTGGCTCTGCGCGCGCCTCGGCGTGCCGCTCGACACCGTCATCGTCGCCGGCGACACTGGCAACGACACCAGCATGTTCCGCCTGCCCGGTGTCCGCGGCATCATCGTCGAGAACGCCCTGCCCGAGCTCTTCGAGGCCACGGTCGACATCCCCACCTACAGCTCGCGCCAGATCCTCGCCGACGGCGTCCTCGACGGCCTCTGCCACTACGGCGTCGTCTGCGTGCTGCCCACCAAGGAAAAGACCCGCCTCACGCGCACCGACATGGAGCCGGGCTTCCGCATGCTCTTCACCGGCACGAAGCTCGGCACGCTCACCGAGAAGGAGAAGCAGTTCCTCGGCACCGCCTACGAGCAGGCTCTCGTCGCCCTCCGGAAGAACATCACCCCGCTCGGCTTCTCCGCCTGCTCCCTCACCGACAACACCGTCACCGGCACCGACGTGAACTACCGCAGCGTCTGGGCCCGCGACGGCGCCATCACGGTCTGGAACACCCTGCACCTCGATGCCGAGGACGTCCGCACCGCGCAGGTCGCCACGCTCGAGACCCTGCTCAATGCCGCCACCCCCAACGGCCAGATCCCCGCCAACGTGCGCATCGACACCGGCGAGCCCGACTATTCCGGCGTCGGCAACATCGCCTCCATCGACAGCGGCCTGTGGGTCATCATCGCGCTCTACAACTTCGCCAACCATACCGGCGACCACACCCTGCTCTACCGCCACGCCGACCGCCTGCAGGGCATCATGAACTGGCTGAGCGCGCAGGATTCCAACAACGACGGCCTGCTCGAGATCCCCGAAGCGGGCGACTGGACCGATCTCTTCGGTCGCAGCTACAACGTGCTCTACGACGAGGTCCTCTGGTTCCGCACCAACGTCTGCTACGGCCGCATCCTCGAGCTCATGGGCCAGTTCGACAAGGCCGCCGACTACCTGCGCTGGTCGCAGAAGATCCGCAGCCGGCTGCTCGACATCTTCTGGCCCACCACCGCGCCCGACGCCAACGGCCCGCGCGCCAACCGCTTCGCCGACCGGCAGGCCGGGCTGGGCGACACCCAGTATCTCCTGGCCGAGATCACGCCCTTCGCCTTCAACTGGCGCTGCGATCCCTACGGCAACATCCTCGCGTTCCTCATGAACGTGCTCGATATCGACCGCGCGCGCACCGCCTTCCGCTTCATGTGGGGCGTCGGCGTCAACCAGCCCTGGCCCGTCGCCAACCTCTACCCCGTCGTGCAGGCCGGCGACCCCGACTGGCGCGCCTACTACACCGTCAACCTGCTCAACCTGCCGCACCACTACCACAACGGCGGCATCTGGCCCTTCATCGGCGGCCTGTGGGTGCGCTTCATCCACCGGCTCGGCTTCCACGAGGTTGCCTGCCGCGAGCTCGTGCGCCTGGCCGAGTTGAACAAGCTCGGCCGCGACCACGAGTGGGAGTTCAACGAGTGGGCGCACGGCCAGACCGGCCGCCCGATGGGCAAGGCCTACCAGGCGTGGAGCGCCGCCTCCTTCCTCCGCGCCTGCCATGAACTCGATGCCGGCCCGCCGAAACCCGGCGAGGCGTGAACCCAAAGGTGGAGCGCGGCCTCCGGACGCGCTTTCAGGATGCACGTCTCGCTTGCAGGACTCGCATGCAAACCAACCCGTCCGGAGGCCGGGTTCCACCTCAAGGCCGCAAAGCCCCGACCACCCCTCACGCCGCCGGCAGCACCAGGCTGAAGCAACTCCCGCCCTTGCCGCCCGGCGCGACCTCCAGCCGGCCGCCCAGGATACGCAGGTAGGCCTTGGTGATGGCCAGCCCGAGCCCGAAGCCGCCGCGCCCGCGCACGCGCGAGTCCTCCACCCGGTAGAACCGGTCCGACAGCCGCGCCAGGTGCTCGGGTGGAATCCCCGGGCCCTCGTCCGTGACCGCCACGCGGCATTCGCCGCCCCCGGCCGTGACCGCGATGCAGATCGTGGCGCCAACCGGGCTGTATTTCATGGCGTTGTCGATCAGGTTCTGCAGCGCCTGGCGCAACAGCATCGGGTCACTCTCCACGCTGCACTCCATCGCGGCGATTTCGATCTGCTGGCTCTTGTATTCGGCGAGGATGCCGATCTCGTGCACGCAGGCGGTGACGAACCGGTCGAGCCGCAGGCGCTCACGGTGCATCGTCTTTCCGCCGCCCTCGGCACCGGCCAGCTCAAGCAGCCGCTCGACCAGCCGGTGCAGCCGGTCGGCCTCCTCCAGCATGCTGCCGATGATCTCCCGGTATTCCTCCACCGTGCGGCTGCGCCGCAAGCCGACCTCACCCACGCTGCGCAGCGTCGTCAGCGGCGTGCGCAGCTCGTGCGAGGCGTCCGCCACGAACCGGTCGAGCGTGCGGAAGGAATCCTCCAGCCGCGCGAGCGTGCGGTTGAACGCCGCCGCCAACCGGCCCAGTTCGTCGTCGGCCGCGCCCGCAGGCAGGCGCTGCCCGAGATTGTCGGCCGTGATGCCCTCCGCCTGCCGCGTCATCACCTCCAGCGGTTTCAGCCAGTGCCGCGTGATCAGGTAGCCGCCGGCCACCAGCAGCAGCACCGTGAGCGGCAGGGAAAACAGGATGATTGCCAGCAGCGCACCAAGCGCGTCGGCCGCAGGCTCATGGATGCGCATCACGCGGATCATCCAGTCCCCGCCCGACTCCGGGCGCGGATAGGGCGTGGAAAGCACGCGCAGCGGAATGTCCGGCGCAATGCGGAAGACCGACAGGGTCTCGGAACCGCGCGTCGGCGCGGCCGGCACGCGGTCGAGCTGCCCCTCGGTGAACGGCCACAGCCGCCGCACCAGCCGCCCCTCTCCATCCCACAATTCGAACCAGGGATCACCTGCCTCCCACGACGCCTCCTCCGCCACCACCCGCCCGTCCCAGCGGATTTTTCCCTCCGGCGTGACGGTGAGCCGGGCTTGGATTTTTTCTAGGTCTTGCCGGAGCGGCGGGCTGATCGCTAGGCGGCGCGCGACAAACCCGTAGAGCGTGGCGCTGAACACGGTGAGCAGAAGGATGCCGCCGAGCGCATACCACGCCGCCAAGCGGAACCGCAGCGAACGGCTTCTCCACCAGGCCTTCATGCCGGCCCCGGCCCGAGGCGGTAGCCGATGCCCCGCACGGTGTGGATGAGGGGCTCGGCCCCCTCGGTGTCGATCTTCCGCCGCAGGCGCATCATCTGCACGTCGATCACGTTGTCGAGGGACGTGAACCGGCGCGCCTGCTTCCACACCTCGCGCTCCAGCATCTCGCGCGTCACGTTCTGGCCCTGGTAGCGCATCAGATATTCGAGGATGTCCACCTCGCGCGGCGTCAGCGCGATGTCCGTGCCGGCGCGTTGCGCGGTGCGGGTGCGGGTGTCGAGCTGCAGGTCCCCGCACGCGAGGGCCGGCCCGCTGCTGAGCACCGGGCGGCGGAGCAGCGCGCGGCTGCGGGCCAGCAGCTCGGCGAAGGCGAAGGGTTTCGGCAGGTAGTCATCCGCCCCGCCCTCAAGCCCGGCGACGCGGTCGTCGAGCGAACGGCGGGCCGTGAGGAGCAGCACCGGCGTGTGGTTGCCGCGCGCCCGGACATGCCGGAGGACGGCCAGGCCGTCCGGCCCGGGCAGCATCCAGTCGAGAATCAGCAGGTCGAAGGTGTTTTTCTCCAGCACCTCCAGCGCCTCATGGCCGGACACGGCGGTGGTCACCTGCCAGCCCTCCAGCCGCAGGCCCTCGGCGACGGATTCGCGCGTCTTCTGTTCGTCCTCGACGACCAGGACCTGGGGAGTGGCTGAGGCGGCGGACATGTCATGCCCCGGAACGGGGCCGTTGCGGTCGATGGTTTCCATCTGGATGAAACTGACAACCACGAACCCGTCGCTCAGGCCCGGCGGCGGCGCCACCAGGCCGCGGCCAGCAGGCCGCCCACCAGCAGCGCACCATAGGCCGACGGTTCCGGCACCGGCGTGATCTGGTTGTCGTAGGCCTGCCACTTCGTGTCGGCCGGGTCCCAGCCTTGGAAGCCAACCTGGTCGAGCGGCGCGCCGCCCTGGACGTAGCCGGCTGCGCTGTAGAAATAATCCGCCGCATCGGTCCAGTTCTGCACCGCCAGTTCCAGGCTGGTCGAGCCGAAGGCCAGGCTGGCGATCTGCAGGGTCGAGTCGCTGCCGGCGGAGAAATCGATGACCGAGTTGCCGGTCACGCTCAGCGCGCCGATGGAAATGGCCGACCCGTTCAGCCGGAGCGTGCCGCCGTCCAGCCGGATGTTGAGGTTGGCGTTAGTGAAATCCATCCCGAGCGTGAGGATGGCGCCGGCCCCGATGATGATCTCGCCGGTCCCGGTGAACAGGCCGTCGAAGGTGCTGTTGCCGGAGCTGAGCGTAAGCTGGCCGGTGCCGGCGTCGCCCAGATCGACCGTGCCGGCCCCGGTGAGCCGGCCGATGGTTTCGGCGAAATCATTCAGGTGCAGGCCGGCGCCGTCGGCAATGTCGATGCGACCGGTGTCAGCGAAGACCCCGGCGGCCTCGGCCACGATGGTGCCGGCGCTGATGATCGTGGTGCCCGTGTAGGTGTTGGCGCCGGCAAGGTGCAGGCTGCCGGCCCCCTCCTTGGTCAGGGTGCCGCCACCTGTCGTGATGTTGCCCGTGACCGTGATGGCGGCGGCGGTGTCGAACGTCAGGTCGCGATTGTTGCCGGTGAGCTGCGAGCCGAGGGTAAGTTCGCCCGCGCCGGTGGTGCGGATAGTGGCGTCGCTCTGAAACTGCAGCGTGGCAATGCTGATGATCTGGTCGGCCGCAGACAGGTTCTCGATGAAGCCCGAGGAATTGTTGCCGACGCGCAGGGCGCGGGAACCGTTGTCGTCCGCGACATTGTAGCTGCCGGCCCCGGCACTGAAACGGATGCCGCGCACCGTCAGGTTGTTGGCATTGAGCTCGGGGTTGAGCTGGTCGCCGGTGCCGAACTGCGCGATCTCGTTGTTGGCGTTGGGCTGGTTGTTGCCCGACCAGTTCTGGCTTCGGTTCCAGCGCTGGTCCGAGTCACTCGTCCAAGTGCGCACGGTCTGGCCGGAAACGATCCCGGCCAGACCGGCGCAGCTGAGCACTAACCGAACGTAGGGCACTCTTGACACACGCCGTCAGCCTAGCCGCCGCAGCCGGAGAAACCACGCCATCCGCCTGACGCTTCTGTCAGGAAACCCATCAGGCCGCTATGCCTTGCCCGCTTGCTGGCTCATCGGCTGCGCGAGCGCCGCGGCGGCGAGCAAGTCGCCGCCCTACCTCACAAATCCCCGAGTTGCGGCCGGAGCACGATCTCCTCGACCACCGTGCGGCGGCTGAGTCGGTAAACGTCGAGGATCGCCCGCGCGATGTCCTCGGCCGGCATGATGCGCGCCGGCTTCACGCCGGACTTGCTCCAGGAGGGCGACCAAGTGGCCCCGGGATGCACGCAGCACACCCGGATGCCCGCTTCCTTCGTCTCGGCGCGCAGGACCTTGGCGAGACCGGTCACGCCGAACTTCGCCGCGCAATACGCCGCGGCCTGCGGGTAGGCTCCGAGGCCGGCGATCGAGCTCATGAAAAAAACGTCGCCGCGCTTCCGCTTCACCATCGCGGGGAGGAGGGCGTGGGTAACAAGGAACGCGCTGCGCAGGTTCGTCGCGATCATGTCGTCGAACGCGGCCACGCTCGTCTTCACGAACGGCGCCATGGTGAAGGCGCCGGCGTTGTTGATGAGCACGTCCACGGGCCCGAAGTGTTTCGCCACGATCCGGGCCATCGCCGTGACCGCCTTCTCCCTGGTCACGTCGCAGGGGAAGAGCTCCACCTCGGCGCCGAGCTTCAGGCATTCGCGCGCGGTGGCGCGGAGGTTCTTTTCGTTGCGCGCCACGAGCGCCAGGCGGACGCCCGGCAGCTCGGCCGCGAACAACTGCGCGATGGCCGCGCCGATGCCCTGCGAGGCGCCGGTGATGAGGATGACGGGACTATCGGTCATGGGTTATCGGTGATTGGTTATAGGTAAGACTCGATGGGTGATCGGCGACTGGTCCATGACCTATCGCCCATGACCCATCACCTTCCTCAGCACAGCAGCGAGCCGAAGTCCATGAAGTCGGCCTTGAAGCCGTCTTTCACGCCCTTGCAGATCACGCTCACGGCGTCGTGGGAGTGCAGCGACTCCAGGTGCGAGCAGGCGATGCGGAAGTCGGCGATGCGCTTGTCGCGGTCGAACTCGAGGTAGAGCAGCCGGGCGGCGTCCTCGACGAACTTCAGGTAGGCGCCGTTGAGCTCGGCGAAGGCCTGCTCGTCCTCGCGCTTCACCATGACCTGCGTCTCGGTGCGCAGGGCCCTGAGGCACAGGGCGTGCACGTCCTCGATCCAGATCTTCTTCCCCTCCACCTCCTCGATGGTGATGCGCGCCTTGCTGCGCTGGGAGTGCGGGACGCCGTAGGCCTTGCGCTTGTCGCGGGCGTGCTCGGCCAGCTCGGCGGAGCACGGACAGGCCGACGAGTAGACGAAGTCGAAGTGGATGAAGCGGCGGTAGCGGCCGTCGCGCGTCATCACGCCCTCGAAGGCCACGTGGTAGAACTGGTAGCCCGCGAGCCCGGTGCGCAGGCTCGGGCGCAGCATCGGGTAGGAGAAGGCGATCTTCAGGCGCGCGTCCTTGGTCACCACCTTGCGGAGGTAGCTCTTGAGGATCTTGCCCATCCACTCGCCGGTGGTGACGCCGTCCTTGTGCTCGTAGAAGGAGCGCATGATGCGGCTCATGTTGATGCCCTTGAGGTCCGCCTCCAGCGAGACGGTGCCGGTGACGCTGGTCTCGAGCGTGAGGACCTTGCCGGCCTTGGTGCGGTATTTGAGCGGCAGCTTGAAGTTGTGGATGCCGACCTGCTGGATCGGGACGTGCACGCCCCGCACGGTCTCGTTGGCGACCTCCATCATGTCGGGCAGCGTGGCGCGGTAGGCGGCGGTCGGCTTGAACTTCTTGTCGTAACCGCGCTTGATCGGCGGTTCCTGCCCGCAGCTGGAGCGGTGGAGATACATTTGTTTCATGGCGTGGGGCGGGTCGTTTTTGGTTGTTGACCGCGGGTGACGTGACCGCGGGAAAAATCAGCCGGCGGCGGGGCCGAAGAACTCGGCGTAGTTGCGCGGGGTCTCGTAAAGCCGGACGCAGTGCAGCGTGGCGGGCGCCGCGATGTGCGGGGCGATCTGCTGCCAGAACGCGATGACGAGGTTCTCGGTGGAGGGGATGATGCCGCGGAGGAAGGGGACCTCGTCGTTGAGGTTGCGGTGGTCGCACTTGTCCACGACCGCGCGGTTCAGGATGCGCTTCAGCTCGCCCAGGTCGATGATGTAGCCGGTGACGGGGTCCGGCACGCCCTTGAGCGTGACCTCGAGCACGTAGTTGTGGCCGTGCCAGTGCGGGTTGGTGCACAGGCCGTATTGCTTCTTGTTCCAGGCTTGGCTCTTCGTCGGGTTGTGCAGGCGGTGCGCGGAGTTGAAATGCACCTGCCGGGTGATGAACACCGTGCCGCTCAGGACGCGCACGGACTTCACGGGCTTGGTTCGACTGGAGGCCTGCTTCGGCATGGAGGGTCAAGGCAAGCCAGTTTCCGGCGCGCGTCAACCACTCCGACACCTTGAGGTGGAACCTGCGCTCCGCGCAGGTTGGCCAGCCCGCGCGGAGCGCGGGCTCCACCATTTCTCCGCGGCATAGGCCAAAATAACCATTGCCCGCGCCGCCCCGCCGGGCGTTCAATCGCGGCCATGGCCATGCGGTTCAGCATCCTCGGCAGCGGCAGTGCCGGCAACTCGGCCCTGCTCCAGACGGACAACACCCGCGTGCTCGTCGACGCCGGGTTCTCCGCCCGGCGCCTGGCCGGGCTCCTTGAGGAACTCGGCGAGTCGCTCGAGCGCATCGACGCGATCTTCCTGACCCACGAGCACAGCGACCACGCCGCCGGGCTCACCGGCCTCGCCCGCTTCCCGGGCATCAAGGTCTTCGCCAACCGCGCCACCGCCACCACCCTCCAGGCCGGCCTCAAGCACCGCGTGGACTGGCAGCTCTTCGAGACGGGCGGCACCTTCCGCTTCCGCGACCTCGAGGTCAGCAGCTTCGCGGTGCCGCACGACGCGCAGGACCCCGTCGGCTTCCTCATCGCCCACGGCGAGGACGACCTGCTCTCGCCGCGCCGCAGCCTCGCCTGGCTGACCGACCTCGGCCACGCCCCGGTGCACGTGCGCGAGCGCATCCGCGAGGCTGACGTGCTCGTCGTCGAGGCCAACCACTGCCCGCAGATGCTCGAGGCCGACACCAAGCGCCCGTGGTCGACCAAGCAGCGCATCAGCGGCCGCCACGGCCATCTTTCCAACGCCGCGGCCCGCGAACTGCTGGAAAGCGCCGCCAGCCCGCGCTGGCGCCACGTGTTTCTCACCCACCTCTCCCGCGACTGCAACTCCCCCGCCGCCGTCGCCGCCGCCTGCGGCGCCGTGCTCACCGCGCGCGCCTGCGGCTTCTCCGTCGTCGCCCCCGGCGGCGGCACCCCGTTCTTCGACTGCTGACCACCATGCCCGCCAACCTCCGCCGCACCAAGATCATCGCCACCCTCGGGCCCGCCACCGAGAGCGAGGAGATGCTCGTCAAGCTCATCACCGCCGGCGTCGACGTCGTCCGCCTCAACATGGCGCACGCCAAGCACGACTGGACCCGCATGATCATCCGCCGCATCCGCGCCGCCTCCGTCACCGCCGGCCGCGAGGTCGCCATCATGATGGACATCAAGGGCCCGGAGATCCGCACCGGCGACCTCGAGGTGCCCATCGAGCTCAAGCCGGGCGAGATCTTTGACTTCACCGTCAAGCCCGGCGAGCACGCCGGCGGCGCCGAGATCCGCTCCGTCGATGTCAACTACCGCGACCTCGTCAACGACATCAAGGTCGGCGACACCGTGCTCGTGGACAGCGGCTTGATCCGCCTCGAGGTGCTCTCGAAGGACCACGCCCACATCCGCTGCCGCGTCCTCACCCCCGGCTCCCTCACCTCGCGCCGGCACATCAACCTGCCCGGCGTGAAGGTCAACCTGCCCTCCTTCACCCAGAAGGACCGCGCCGACACGCTCGTCGGCATCGCCGAGGGCGTCGACTTCATCGCGCTGTCGTTCGTCCGGGAGGCCCACGACATCGACCTGCTCCGCCTTTTCCTGAAGGAGAACAAGTCCCGCGCCCGCATCGTCGCCAAGATCGAGGACCAGTCCGCCATCGACAACCTCGACGACATCATCCGCGCCACCGACGTCCTCATGGTCGCCCGCGGCGACCTCGGCATCGAGGTGCCGCTGCGCGAGCTGCCGGTCATCCAGCGCCGCGCCGTCCGCACCTGCCTCGCCATCGGCCGCCCCGTCATCATCGCCACGCACATGCTCGAGTCGATGATCAGCCAGCCCATGCCGAGCCGCGCCGAGATCACCGACGTCGCCAACGCCGTCTACGAGCAGGCCGACTGCGTCATGCTCTCCGGCGAGACCACCGTCGGCAAATACCCGCTCGAGTGCGTGCAGATCCTCGACTCCATCGCGCGCCGCATCGAGGAGGAGCTGGCGCAGGACTTCCCCGAGCCCGCCGTCTTCATCCAGGAGCGCATGAAGGTCTTCCGCGCCGCCGTCGTGCTGGCCAACGAGTTCCCCCGCTCGCTCATCCTCGTCTTCACCCGCCACGGCACCAACGCCGCGGGCCTCTCCGCCCACCGCCCGCCGCGCGCGCCCATCCTCGCCGTCACCGACTCGCTGGAGACCCTGCGCCACCTGAAGATGGTGCGCTCGGTCGAGCCGTTCCTCCTGAAGGATTTCACCGACCCCGAGTCCACCATCGAGCGGGCCACCGCCTCGCTGCTCAAGCTCGGCCGCATCACCCCGGGCGACAAGCTCGTCATCGTCTCCGACGTGCAGGCCAAGGACCGCCGCATCGACAGCATCCAGCTGCGCACGGTGGAGTAGCGTTCAAGGGTAATTTGGGATTTGTAGGTTGCGCGCTTGCGCGCAACGTGGCGTGCAAGCACGCCACCTACAGTATCCCCATGAAACGCCTGCCCGTCCTTTTCACCGCGCTGTTCCTTGCCGTTACCACCCAAGCCCAGCGCGACCGGCCGCCAAGTGCCGGGACGCTGCTCGGCCATCCCCTCGGCCAGTGGCCCATGACGGGGGCCCTTGACCTCCCCGCGTTGTTGCCCCCGCCGCCGGCCGCCGGGTCGCCCACCGCCCGCATCGAACTCGACCAGATCCTCGCGTTTCAAACCGAGCGCACGCCGGAACAGGCCGCCCGCTGCGTCCAGGTCGAGAACGAGACCATCTGGCTCTTCGGCTCCGAGGTGGCCGGCCCGTGGTTCACCGCCGCCAACCTGCCCAAGACCGCCGCCTTCTTCGCCGCGGTGCGCGAGGATTTCATCCCGGTCAACCGCGCCGCCAAGGCGCTTTACCCGCGCCAGCGTCCGCCCTTCGCCGATCCGCGCGTCAAACCCTGCGTGGAGTTCGCCGACACCGGCGCCTACCCGAGCGGCCACGGCATCCAGTCGTCATTATGGGCCGGGCTGCTCGCGGAGATTCTCCCGGATCACGCCGCTGGTTTCGCCAAGCGCGCCGGCGAGACGCGCCACTACAAGCTGCTGTCGGGCGTGCATTATCCTTCCGACCTCACCGCCGGCCAGGCCGTCGGCGAGGCCCTGGCCCGCGAGTTCCTGAAGAATCCCGCCGTGCGGAAGATCATCGCGGAACTCCGCACCGAGGCCGCCCCCTTCCTCCGTCCGGCGGGCGGCTGAACGGTTTTTACGCCAAATGCCGCGTTTTCGGGCATTTTTGCGCACACCTTGGCCTGAAGGTAAAAGCGATTGCACCGCCGTGCTGAATGCCTATCTCTCTGCCCCGTGAAACGCCTCGTCTGGCTTCTGCTCTTCGCCTTCGGCACTGCGCTCGCGCAGGTGTCGCCGGTGGACGTGCGCCTGAATCCCGGCGAAACCTGCAGCTGCTGCGACCGCCCGGGCGCCTGCGACATGCCGGATTGCGTGCCGGCTCCCCTTTCCATGTCGCCCGTTTACCAGGCGTCCAGCCCCGCCACGGTGGCCCGCGTCGCCGCCAGTCGCGCCGTGCCGTCCCCGACATCCGTTCCGGAGAAATTTTACGCCAAGTTTGTGCCGCGTGCCAGCCTCACCGCAGTTCGCCCGTCTGACCTGACCCTGGCCCCTGCTGCGAGTATTCCCCTGTTCCGGGAACACTGCAGCCTCTTGCTCTGAGTGCAGGCTAAGTGTGTCCGCGCATCGCCGCGGACCGCCCCCGTCCGTCTGACCCTCCGCACCGTCGCGTGCCCGGGTAAGATTATCCGCACCCGTCCGTCTATCCAAGCCCTGCCATGAAAACCCTCCTCCTTTCCCTTTCTCTCCTCACCGCCCTCCTCCTGACCGCCGCCTTGCCCGCCATAGCCTCGGCGAAGGTGGGCGCCGCGACCGTCTACCAGTGCCCCATGCACCCGTGGATCAAGTCCGAGAAGGCCGACGCCAAGTGCACCATCTGCGGCATGGCCCTCGTCGCCGCGACCGCCGCCCCGGGCGCCGGCGACCAGCCGGTCGATCCCAACCTCGTCACGCTCACCCCGGCCGCCGCCAGCGTGGTCGGCGTGCGCACCGCCGAGGTGCGCCGCGCCCCGCTCGTGCGCACGCTCCGCGTCACCGGCGTGATCGACGACGACGACACCCGCCATCGCATTCTCACGGCCCGGGTCCCGGGCCGGGTGGACAAGCTGTTCATCAACTACGTCGGCGCCGAGGTCCGCGAGGGCGAGCCCCTCGCCACGATCTACAGCCCCGAGATGCTCACCGCCCAGCGCCAATACGTGGAGCGGGTCAAGGCCGGCGGCAACGCCTTCACCGCCTCCGAGCGGGCCACCGCCCGCGAGCGGCTGCTCGAGCTGGGGCTCACCGAGGAGGAGGTCGGCATCCTCGAGCACACCCTGGAACCCACGGCGATGGTCAACATCCGCGCCCCCATGTCCGGCACCGTGGTGGCGCGGCACGTCTACGAGGGCCAGCAGATCGCCCGTGACGATTCCGAGGCCGGCACGCGGCTCTTCGAGATCGGCGACTTCTCCTCGATGTGGTTCGTGTTCGACGCCTATGAGACCGACCTCGCCTGGCTGCGCGCCGGGCAGCCGGTCGAGGTTTCCGCCGCGTCGCTCGCCGGCCGCACGCTGACCGCCCCGATCGCCTTCATCGACCCCAACCTGAACGAGATGACCCGCACCGCCAAGGTCCGCGTCATCCTGCCCAACGCCGACCGCGCGCTCTTCCACAAGCAGACCGCCGGCGGCCGCGTCCGCCTCGAGGTGCCCGACGTCTTGCTCGCGCCGCGCACCGCCATCCTCCAGCACGGCGGCGAAGCCGTGGTGTTCGTGCAGCAGGCCGACCGCGCCTATCTGGCGCGCCGCGTCTCCCTCGGCCGCTTCGGCGACGACACCGTCGAGATCCTCTCCGGCCTGAAGGCGGGCGACCTCGTCGTGACCGAGGGCGGGCTCATGCTCGACGGCCAGGCGCAGCTCGCCCGCGCCGCCATCACGGGCGAGAACCCGGCCCCCGCCCACGGCCCGAAGCCGGCCGAGCCGATGGCCGCGATGGCCGAGGAAAAGGGCGGCAAGGAACTCGGCCCCCTGGCCTTTGCCGCCGCCGATGCCGCCACCGCGCTCGCCGCGGATGATTTCACGGCCTACCAGAAGCAGCTGCCGGCCTTCCGGGAGGCCCTGGCCGCCTATCTCGCGGCGGACGCCGGCAGCCCGCTGGCAAAATTCGCGAACAGCCTGCGCGACCGGCCGGACCTGCGCGCCGCGCGCCGCGACTTCGAGCCGCTCAGCACCGCGCTGGCCGACCTGGTCCGCGCCCGGCACCTCCAGCACAAGGAGGGCCTGCACGTCTTCCAGTGCCCGATGTCCCCCGTGCTCGGCACCGGCCGCTGGCTCGGCCGCACCGCCGACCTCAGGAATCCCTTCTTCGGTTCCGCCATGCTCACCTGCGGCGAGGAACTCGATGCTCCTCCGGCTGCCGGCGGCATGGCATCGCTGCCTCCCGGCCATCCGCCCCTTGATGCCGCCACCCTGACCGCCTTCCGCCTGCCGGCCCCCGCCAAGGCCGACGCCTGCTGCGCGACCCCGGCCACCGCCCCGGCTTCAACCCCGACCGCGCCATGATCAACCATATCATCACCTGGTCGCTGCGGAACCGCTTCATCGTGCTGAGCGCGTTCTTCGCGCTGTGCGCCTGGGGCGTGGTCGCGCTCCGGCGCGTGCCGATCGACGCCATCCCCGACCTGTCGGAAAACCAGGTCATCGTCTACGCCGACTGGCCGGGCCGCAGCCCGCAGGAGGTCGAGGACCAGGTCACCTACCCGCTCAGCTCGGCCCTCCAGGGCCTCGCCGGCGTGAAGACCGTCCGCGCCACCTCGATGTTCGGCTTCTCGTTCCTCACCGTCATCTTCGAGGACAAGATCGACCCCTACTTCGCCCGCACCCGCGTGCTGGAACGGCTCAACTCCCTCGGCACCCTGCTGCCCGCCGAGGCCGCCGCCAAGCTCGGGCCCGACGCCACCGGTCTCGGCTGGGTTTACCAGTATTACCTGAAGGACGAGTCCGGCACGCAGGACCTCGGCGCCCTGCGCGCCCTGCAGGACACCTTCATCCACCACCAGCTCGCGGCCGTCCCGGGTGTCGCCGAGGTCGCCGGCATCGGTGGCTTCGTCCGCCAATGGCAGGTGGAGGTCTCCGCCCTCAAGCTCCGCCAATTCGGCGTGACGCTCGGCGAGGTGATGGACGCCGTCGGCCAGAGCAACCGCAACGTCGGCGGCAAGACCATCGAGGAAAACGGCGCCGAATACATCGTGCGCGGCCTCGGCCTCGTGCACAGCGCCGCCGACCTCGAGTCCGTTCCCGTCCAGCCGCGCAACGGCACCCCGCTCTACCTGCGGGACGTCGCCACCGTGCGCATCGGCGGCGACTTCCGCCGCGGCGCCCTTGACGTCAACGGCCGCGAGGTCGTCGGCGGCATCGTCGTCATGCGCTATGGCGAGAACGCCTGGAAGGTCATCCAGGACGTGAAGGCGAAGATCGCCGCCTTCACGCCCGGGCTGCCCAAGGGGGTCACGGTCGAGTCGTTCTACGACCGCAGCGACCTGATCGGCCGCGCCATCGACACCCTGAAGCACGCGCTCACCGAGGAGATCATCCTCGTGACGCTCGCGCACATCCTGTTCCTCTTCCACTTCCGCAGCATCCTGATCGTCACGCTGCCGCTGCCGGCCTCGATCCTGATCTCGTTCATCCTGATGGACCAGTTTGGGATCCCCTCGCACATCATGTCGCTCACCGGCATCGCCATCTCCATCGGCGTGCTGGTGGACGCCGGCATCGTGATGACGGAAAACGTCATCCGCCACTGCGAGCGCGCCGAGGAGGAGCTCAAGCGCCGGCTCACGCCGCCGGAGGTGTTCCAGCACACGCTCGAAGCCGCCACCCAGGTCGGCCGGCCGATGTTCTTCTCGATGATGATCATCATCCTCGCCTTCGTCCCGGTGTTCCTGCTCACCGGCCAGGAGGGCAAGCTGTTCCACCCGCTTGCCTACACCAAGAGCTTCGCGCTGATCGGCGCCGTGCTGCTGGCCGTGACCGCCGTGCCGGTGTTCTGCACCATCCTCGTCCGCGGGCCGTTCAAGCCCGAGAGCGAGAACTGGCTGATGAAGTCGCTGCTGAAGGTCTATGATCCCGTGCTCAGCTGGGCGCTGGACCACCGCAAGACGGTCCTCGGCCTCGCCTTCGCCCTGCTGGCGGTTTCGGTCGTCATCGCCTTCGGCCTGCCGCGGGCGCTCAACCGCCATCTGCCGGACGCCGTGGCCCGCCACACCTCCGGCTTCGGCAGCGAGTTCATGCCGACCCTCGAGGAGGGTTCGCTGCTCTTCATGCCCGTGCTGCTGCCGGCCACCTCCCTGAGCGAGGTGCAACGGGTGATGAGCTGGCAGGACAAGGTCATCAGCCAGCATCCCGAGGTCGCCTCCGTCGGCGGCAAGCTCGGCCGCGCCGAGTCCGCCACCGACCCGGCACCCATCGAGATGATCGAGACCACCATCATGCTCAAGCCCGCCAGCCAGTGGCGCCCCGGCATGACCAAGGCGAAGATCATCGAGGAACTCTCCGCCAAGCTGATGAACGTCCCGGGCTACGTGCCGGGCTTCCTCCAGCCGATCGAGAACCGCGTGCTGATGACCAGCACGGGCATCCGCGCGCAGGTGGGCGTGAAGATCTTCGGCGACAACCTCGACGCCCTCCAGGCCAAGGCCTTCGAGGTGCAGCGCATCATCGAGCAGATCCAGGGCGCCACCGGCGTCGCGCCGTCGCGCGTGCTGGGCAAGCCCTACCTCGAGATCGCCGTGCGCCGCCCCGACCTCGGCCGCTACGGCCTGCGGGTCGACGATGTCTTCCGCTACGTCGAGGCCGGCCTCGGCGGCACCACCGTCGGCACCACCCTCAAGGGCCGCGAGCGCTGGCCGCTGTCCGTGCGCCTCGAGTCGGCCGACCGCGAGGACATCGAGAAACTCGGCGAGATGCCCCTGCCCACGCCGTCCGGCGCCACCGTGCAGCTGCGCGAGCTGGCCGACATCAAGCGCGTCGTCGGCCCGAGCGAGATCCAGAGCGAGAACGGCCGCCTGCGCGTCTTCGTGCAGGCGAACGTCGGCGACCGCGACCTCGGCGGTTTCGTCGACGAGATCAAGGAACGCATCGGCCGCGACCTGGCCTTCGATCCCGGCATGACCGTGGAATACTCCGGCCAACACGAGCACCAGCTCCGCGCCCGGCAGACCCTGCTCTACGTGTTCCCCGCCGTGATCCTGATCATCTTCGTGCTGCTCGTGATGACCTTCCGCTCCGTCCCCGAGGCCGCCCACGTGCTCCTCGCCGTGCCGTTCGCCCTCACCGGCGGCGTGCTGCTGCAGGCCGCGCTGGGCTTCAACTTCAGCGTCGCGGTCTGGGTCGGCTACATCGCCCTCTTCGGCACCGCCATCCAGACCGGCGTCGTCATGGTCGTCTACCTTGAGGAGGCCGTCGTAAAAAAGCGCGCCGACCTCGGCGGCACCCTGACCCACGCCGGCCTAATCGAGGCCGTCAAGGAGGGCGCCCGCCTCCGTCTGCGGCCGAAGGTCATGACCGTCGCCACCACCGTGGCCTCGCTCCTGCCCATCTTCTGGAGCCAGCGCACCGGCGTGGAGATCATGCAGCCGCTTGCGGCCCCCGTGGTCGGGGGTATGCTGTCCAGCCTCGTCCATATCCTCGTCGTCACCCCGGTCATCTTTGCGTGGCTCCGGGAACGGCACCTCAACCAAACCGCCTGATTTATTCCCCCATGAAAACCAAACAACTCCTCCCGCTGCTGGCGCTCGTCGCCGGCCTCGCGTTCAACGCCCCGGCCGTGGCCGCCAGCCACGACCACGCCAAGCCCGCCACCCCGGCCGCCTCCGCCGCGGGCTCGCTCGACGAGCCCACCGACAAGGACGCCGCCTGGCTCGCCGAGGCGCGCAAGGCTTACCCGCTCAAGACCTGCGTCATCTCGAAGGAGGACCTCGGCACGATGGGCGAGGCCACCGACCTGATCTACCGCGTGGCCGGTTCGCCCGACCGCCTCGTGCGCTTCTGCTGCGAGTCCTGCATCAAGGATTTCAAGAAGGATCCCGCCGCCGCGCTGAAGCGTATCGACGACGCCGGCAAGCCGGCCGCCAAGCCGCATCACTGAGATGCCCTCCCGCGCCGACACGCTCGCCCGCGAACTCAACGCGCAACGGGACGCCTTCAAGGCGTTCCTCACCGCGCGCGTGGGCAGCGCGGCCGAGGCGGAGGACATCCTGCAGAACGGCCTGCTCAAGGCCGTGCAACGCGCCGGCGAAATCCAGGACGATACCAAGCTCACCGCCTGGTTCTACCAGCTGCTTCGCAACTCCATCGTCGACCACTACCGCTCCCGCGGCGCGCGCCGGCGGCGCGACGACGCGCTCGGCACCCTCGTCGCCAGCCTCGGCGAGGATGTGGCCCCGGCCCCCAAGGCCTGGGAGGCCCAGCTCTGCGGCTGCCTCGGCAGCGTGGTGAACACCCTCAAGCCACAACACGCCGAGCTCCTGCGACGCGTCGACCTTGACGGGCAATCCGTGCAGGCCGCCGCCCAGGCGCTGCGGATGACACCCAACAACGCCAGCGTCACCCTCCATCGCGCCCGCCAGGAGCTGCGCACCCGCCTTGAGGCCTTCTGCGGAGCCTGCGCCGAGGGGGCCTGTCTCGACTGCAACTGCCAGCCCCAATCAACCCGGGAAGATCAGCGGATGATGCCACTGCCGGCTACCAAACAAAGCGCGCCACCAAGGCGGATGAGATCGGTCTAATGCATGGTGCCTTTCACCCTCCGTCCGTCCTCCATGACCACCAGACGCACCTTTCTTCGCACCTCGGCTGCGGCCAGCGCTCTGGCGCTGCTCAACCGCCTCACCCCGGCCTACGCCCAGTCCACTCACACCGGTCACGGCGCGATGCCGGGCATGGCCGGAATGCCAACCGCAGCCAACGAGATCGACCTCGCCATCCGCCGTGCCACTCTGGACCTTGCCGGAACCCCGGCCTCGGCCGTCACCATCAACGGCACGGTGCCCGGCCCGCTCCTGCGTTTCCGCGAAGGCGACGACGCGGTCATTCGCGTGACCAACCAGCTCGAGGGCGAAGACACCTCGATTCACTGGCACGGGCTCATCCTGCCGGCCGTGATGGATGGCGTGCCCGGCGTGAGCTTCGCGGGCATCAAGCCCGGTGAAACCTTCACCTATCGTTTCCCGCTCAAACAAAGCGGCACCTATTGGTATCACAGCCACACCGGGTTCCAGGAACAGTCCGGCGTCTTCGGTCCGCTCATCATCGATCCCATCGAGCCCGCGCCTTACGCCTACGACCGCGAATACGTCGTGATTCTCTCCGACTGGACCTTCACCGATCCGCATCTCGTTTACTCCCGCCTCAAGAAGCAGAGCAATTACTACAATTACCAGCGCCGCACCGTGCCGGATCTCGTGGCCGATGCCAGGTGCGAGGGCTGGTCAAAGGCGCTCGCCAGCCGCCGCGAGTGGGCGCAGATGCGCATGGACCCGACCGATATTTCGGATCTCACCAGCGCTACTTTTACCTATCTGGTCAACGGCCTTCCCCCTGCGGCCAACTGGACCGGCTTGTTCCAGCCGGGTGAACGCGTGCGCCTGCGTTTCATCAATGCCGCCGCCGCCACTTATTTCGATGTCCGCATTCCCGGCCTGCCGCTGACCGTGGTGCAGGCCGACGGCAACGACGTGCAACCCGTCACCGTGGATGAGTTCCGCATCGCCATCGCCGAGACCTACGACGTCATCGTCACGCCGACCGAGGACCGCGCCTACACCCTTTTCGCCGAGACGATGGATCGCAGTGGCTATGCCGCCGGCACCCTCGCACCGCGCGCCGGCTTGACCGCGCCGTTGCCGTCGCGCCGGAAGCGCCCCCTGCGCACCATGGCCGACATGGGCATGGGAGACATGGCCGGCATGAATATGAGCGGCGCCGCCGCGTCCTCCATGCCGGGAATGGACATGGCCGCCGCCCCCGCGGCCCAAGATCATTCCGCCCACGGAGCCCCATCGCCCGCGAAGACTGACATGCCGGGGATGGAGATGCCGGCTTCGTCACCCGCCTCCGCTGCTCCGGCACCCATGGCCGATATGCCTGGCATGGCGATGCCCGATCCAGGCTCACCGTCAGCGGCTGCTCCGATGGCCCACGGGCCCGACACCCACGGTGCAAGCAACTCAATGGCGGCGATGTCTCCGCGCAGCCGCTTGCACGAACCCGGTTCCGGTCTGGAAGACGCGACGCATCGGGTGCTGGTTTACACCGACCTCCGCAGCCTCCGCCCCCGCGCCGAAGTGCGTCCCCCTGATCGCGAAATCGAGCTCCACATCACCGGCAACATGGAGCGCTACATCTGGGGTTTCGATGGCAAGACCTTCTCGGAGGCGCCCGCCCCCGTCGCCTTCAAGCTCGGCGAACGGGTGCGCCTCACCTTCATCAACGACACCATGATGGACCACCCCATGCACCTGCACGGCATGTGGAGCGAACCCGACAACGGGGCCGGGGCTTACCGCCCGAAAAAACACACGATCAACGTTAAGCCCGGCGAACGCCTGTCGCTCGACATCGAGGCCGATGCTCCCGGTTTCTGGGCCATGCACTGCCACATCCTTTATCACATGGAAGCTGGTATGTTCCGCGTCGTGTCCGTGAGCTGACCAAGGAGCCTCCTGTCATGAAAATTTCCCGCTCCTTCCTCCTCACGCTCTTCGTCCCGATCTTGGCATGCGCCCAGACCGGCGAGAACACCATGCCCGGCATGACGATGCCCGCCGAAAAGCCGGCCACCACAGCTCCCGCGGCCACTGGCACTCCACCCCACCAGCTCTATGGCTGGGCTCCGCCGGTGGACGACCGGATGCGCTTCAACTATATTCTCCTCGACCGGCTGGAATTCAGCACCGGTGATGCGCCAGATGCCCTTCACCTCGATGCCCAAGGCTGGTATGGCGGCGACCGCGACAAATTCTGGTGGAAAGCCGAAGGCACGCATCAGACCCAAGGAGCGTCTGCCGGTGAAGGCGAGTTGCAGGCGCTTTACAGCCGGCTCGTCGCCCCTTTTTGGGATTTTCAGACCGGGCTGCGTTATGACCGCACTTGGGGGCCTGGGCCGGATCACGGCCGGGCTTTCGCCGTGATCGGTTTTACCGGGCTGGCGCCCTACTGGTTCGAGGTCGAGCCCGCCTTGTTCGTGAGCGAGGACGGCGATGTGTCCGCGCGCCTCAGTGCCACCTACGACGCGCTCCTCACCCAGCGGCTGGTGCTCCAGCCGCGTCTGGATGTGAACGTCGCATTGCAGGACGTGCCGAAATTCGGGATCGGCAGCGGTTTCAACAATGTGGAGCTCGGACTGCGTCTGCGTTATGAGATCAGACGCGAGTTCGCGCCTTACGTCGGTGTGACGTGGTCGCGCCAGCTTGGAGCAACCGCTGATCTTGCCCGAGGCGCTGGCGCAAAGGTTGACGAGGTGCGCCTTGTTGCCGGTGTGCGCCTCTGGTGGTGATCCGCCACATAGGAGACAGCTGGCCATCGGCATATTTCTGTCTTCAGGCTCTAGCAAGTTGGCCAGCAACCGGAATTCCAGGTTACTTCAAGAGTATCTTCTTTAGGCGGTCTGGCAGTTCATAAACTAGGCGAAGACTGCTTTGCCTGGTTCGAGCGAGTAGGCGTCCCATAATCCGCGGGAAGGGTTAGACCCCATAGCAAAGACGTTCCCCTTGGCGCAAGATAGAGGGCTAAGCCTATGACATACCGCCAGGCAAAACTTCCGCTCGCTCGACGCATCCTTGCGGTGGGATGTATAGCGATTTGGGTGGCGGGCGTTTCAGTCTGCGATTTGGAAGCACTGTTTTGCTGCGACTCGCATGGCAGCGAAGCCATGGCGCACGCCGACCAGGAGCACTCGCATGACACAGACCATGCCGGCACAAACGACCCACGCGATGCTGACGCTCACCATTCAGACGATGCCGACGGTCATTCGCACAATTCCCCCACGCCCAGCAACAAGGAAGGCTCGTGTTGCTCCTCGCTGAAGGCGGTCGCCCAGACCTCGACATCAGTCGTCCTCAGCAAACCAGCTATCCAGTCATTTTCATTCCTTTGCGTGCCCGTTGAAGTGCACGTCATTTCGCTCGCCCACTTAGAGGGTCCTCCAAACCGGCACGCGACAAGTTGTGACCGGGTCTTCACGCCGGAGGTGTGCCTTGGCCCTGCGTTCCGCAGCAACGCTCCGCCCGTTTTCGGTTGATTTGAACGACGCGTGAGCCAGCGGGCTCGCCCGCACCTGCTTCAAATCACTTTCTCGTTTCCATGCCAGAGTTTGGCATCGCGAAACTCTGCGCTCCATGGAGTGGCATTGCCCGAAAGGCCGAAGGGACAGACTGGAAAGGCCCGCGCGGACGCATCACCCGCGAACTGCTCATGCAGACGGTTCCCGATCTTGTTTCCCGGAGGGTCCACCTTTGCGGGCCAGCCCCCATGATAGAAGCGACCAAGGCAATGCTGATCGAACTCGGAGTGTCGCCGGACCAAGTGAAGTTTGAACTCTTCGGCGCCACCAAGCCTGCCGTGTCCGCCGGTGGCACGACCGCCAAGCCAGGCACCGCCGCGACCGGTCCCTTGGTCACGTTTTCGAACAACAGCAAGTCCGCGAAAATCAAAACGGATCAGACCATTCTTGAGCTCTCGGAAGAACTCGGCATCGGCATCGAGAATTCCTGCCGCGTCGGCACCTGCGGCTTGTGCAAGGTGAAGATGACGGCCGGCGAAGTGGACATGGAAGTCCAGGACTCACTCGACGAGGACGACAAGGCGGACGGCATCATCCTCGCGTGTCAGGCGAAGCCAAAAACCGAGGTCACCGTGGAGGCGTAGCCATGAAAAACCACGAACGCTTTATCGTCATCAGCGCCTTCGCCGTGCTGGTATTTGCGTGGCTGGGCTTCCTCCTGCACACCTCCCCGCGGTTTGCGGGGAGTGGCTGGGGGGCAGTTTTCGGAATCGCCGGGGCGGTGCTGATGCTCATCCCGCTGGGTTATGTTTTCGTGAAGCGCATCCCGTTCCTCAAGGAACGCATTACGAAACACGTCTGGTTGCAGACGTGGCTGTCGATCCACATCTACACCGGCATTGTGGGAGCGTTGCTCGCACTCATTCACACCGGGCACAAATATGTGAGCCCGCTCGGCATCGCGCTCACGGCGGCGATGCTGCTCGTCGTCGTGAGCGGAATTGTCCTCCGCTACCTGACGCCCTTCGTGAACGTTGATCTGAAAGACAAACTCCTGCTCCTGCAAACCGCGCGGGGCGACCTTGACCACGCCTGGGGACTCTTGGAGAAGGCTGCCGCCGGCAAGAAAGGTCTTCCGCAAGAGGCATCGCTATCCGCCAGCATGGCCGAACTCGGGTTGTCGCACGCCCGAGATAATTCCGCTGGGCAAGTCACCGTTTTGGCCGAGAGCGTGGCGGACCTGGAGTATTCGATCCGGACGCACGAGCTGCTCAAACGCTGGTTCTCCGGCACGCTCACGCTGCACATTGTCGTGTCCGTTGCATTCTATGCGCTGCTCGCAGCGCATATTGTTTCAGGCATTTATTTCAGACTGAGGTGGCTGTCATGAAAACCTTTGTTCTCTCGATGGCGCTCCTCGTTGGCGGGCTTACCGCAGTCACACTCTCGTTGCTGCATTTCCCGCGCGCCCAGGTCGTGGCCCAGCGTGCAGTCCTTCCGGGAGAGTTGTCGCAGCCGCACGCGTTTCTCGAAAGCAACTGTGCCGCCTGCCACACACCGGTGAAAGGCGTCGAGGCGCAGAACTGCATCGTCTGCCACGCCGACAACAAGTCGCTGCTCCAACGCCAGCCGACCGCCTTTCACGCCGACATCGCCGCCTGCGCCGCCTGCCATCTCGAACACCAAGGGCGTGTGCCGCGCGCGACTCTGATGGATCACGACGCTCTCGCCCAAATCGCAGCCCGAAACCTTGCGCGCGAACCCGCGAGCCCCACGGCAGTGAAGGACGGTGCCGAGGCATTGGCGTGGATTCTCAGTCAGGTGAGGGAGCCCGCGGCGAATCCAAACTACCCGCACGTCACCCCGGCGGAGGGCGCGCTCGACTGCGCTGCCTGCCATGCAACGAAAGACCGGCACCGTGGCCTGCTTGGCAACGACTGTGCCTCATGCCATAGCACGGCGGCGTGGACCATTGCGGAGTTCAAGCACCCTCCGGCCACCTCGCAGTCCTGTGCTCAATGCCATCAAGCCCCGCCGAGCCACTATATGATGCACTTCAAAATGGTCTCGATGAAATCCGCAGGCGTGGAAAAAGCCGAAGTAAGCCAATGCTTCCTTTGTCATCAGACGACCTCATGGAACGACATCAAAGGCGTCGGCTGGTATAAGCATCATTAAAATTCTTGCCCGACTTAAAGCTTTGGGAGCGACTCCCGGCCTGACCAGAAGGCGCCCACCGAGATCAACAATGCGTGTAAGATTCCACAGTGGGATCCGTCTCCGGAGCAAAACCCATCATCCCATGCCGAAAACCTCCGTCCAAGAAGCTCCTCCGCCCTGCGGCTGCCAGAACTGTCTCTGCCGCCGCGGCCAGCGCTGCCACTGCCATGACTACAACGCCCTTCTGGCCCTCGCCCTCTGGGACTTCGGCCGGATGATCCGTCGCCGCAAGAATCTCAACTGACCACTCCCATGAAACACGAACACTCCTCCCCTCACGGCGGGCATCACACTCACACCCATCATCACCGCGACGCTGACCTAAAGCCTGCGTCGGACGCGAAATATTTTTGCCCTATGTGCGAAGGCGTGGTCAGCGACCAGCCGGGCGATTGCCCGAAGTGCGGCATGGCCCTCGAACGCAATCCCGCCTGGGTCGCGCCGGCGGCGGGGAAAACGATCTACACCTGCCCCATGCACCCGCAGATCGAGCAGGACCATCCCGGTGATTGCCCCATTTGCGGCATGGCCCTGGAACCGAAAATCCTGACCACACAGGCCGCCGGGGAGGAAAACGCCGAACTGCGCGACATGACACGCCGGCTCTGGATCGGCGCGGCCCTGACGGTGCCGGTCTTCATCCTGGCAATGCTTCACCTCCTCCCGGCCTACAGCCATGTGGCCAATGGCGGCATCAGCCGCTGGGTGCAGTTGCTGCTGGCCACCCCGGTCGTCCTCTGGGCCGGCTGGCCGTTTTTTGTGCGCGGAGCGAAGTCCCTGCGCTCCGGCCACTGGAACATGTTTACCCTGATTGCACTCGGCGTCGGCTCGGCCTGGCTCTACAGCCTCGTCGCGTTTTTTCTGCCGCAGGTTTTCCCCGAGGCCATGCGCCCCCACGGCATGGTCGACGTCTACTTCGAGGCCGCCGCCGTGATCGTCGTGCTCGTGCTGGTCGGCCAGGTGCTGGAGCTGCGCGCTCGCGCCCAGACCTCCAGCGCCATCAAGGCCCTGCTCAACCTCGCCCCGCCGACCGCCATCCGCGTCGATGGTGCGAATGAAACGGAAATCCCGCTCGCGGCCGTCCATGCCGGCGACCGTCTCCGGGTGCGCCCCGGCGCCAAGGTGCCGGTGGACGGTGTCATCGAAGAAGGCTCCTCCTCCATCGATGAATCCATGATCACCGGCGAATCCCTGCCGGTGGAAAAGCAACCCGGCGACCGCGTGACGGGCGGCACCGTCAACGCCACCGGCGGCTTCATCTTCCGGGCGGACAAGGTCGGCGCCGACTCTCTGCTCGCGCGCATCGTGAAAATGGTCGCGGAAGCCCAGCGCAGTCGCGCCCCGATCCAGGGCCTGGTTGACCGGGTCTCGGCTGTTTTCGTGCCGGCCGTGCTGGTCATTGCCGTCGGCACCTTCCTGGTTTGGTTTTTCGCCGGCCCCGAACCGCGGCTGGCCTATGCCATCGTCAACGCGGTCGCGGTGCTGATCATCGCCTGTCCCTGTGCGCTCGGGCTCGCCACGCCAATGTCCATCATGGTCGGCGTCGGTCGCGGCGCCCAGGCCGGCGTGCTGGTGAAGAACGCCGAGTCGCTCGAACTCCTGGGCAAGGTCACTTCACTCATCGTGGACAAGACCGGCACCCTGACCGAGGGCCGGCCGGCCCTAACGGATGTCATCCCCGCCGGTAACGTCGACGAGGCCGGTCTGCTCACGCTCGCCGCCACGGTCGAACGCGCCTCGGAGCACCCGCTGGCCGCCGCGGTCGTGCGAGGCGCGGAAACGCGGAAGCTCGTGCTGCCGGCCATCACGGATTTTCGTTCCGTCACCGCGGGCGGCGTCGCCGGCCGCGTGAACGGTCGGGCTGTGCTCGTCGGCAAGCCGAAGTTCCTCACGGCCGAGGGTGTCGCCGTGCCCGCCGCCCTGCTGGAGCGCGCCACCGCTCTCCAGGCCGAAGGCAAGACCGTCCTTTTCGCCGCCGTCGACGGCACGGCCGCCGGCTTGCTGGCCGTGGCCGACCCGATCAAGGCCTCTACGCCCGAGGCCATCGCCCAACTCCATGCTCTCGGCGTAAAGCTGATCATGGCCACCGGCGACAACCGGCCCACCGCCGCGACGGTCGCACGGCAGCTCGGCCTCGATCAATTCGAGGCGGAGGTTGAACCCGCCGACAAGATCCAGCTCGTCCGGCAGCTGCAGGCAGGCGGCGCGCGCGTCGCGATGGCTGGCGACGGCATCAACGACGCTCCCGCGCTGGCCGCCGCCGATGTTGGCATCGCCATGGGCACGGGCACTGACGTGGCGATGGAGAGCGCAGGCGTGACGCTGGTGAAGGGTGACCTCCGCGGCATCGCCAAGGCGATCCACCTTTCCCGCGCCACGATGGGCAACATCCGGCAGAATTTGTTTTTCGCCTTCATCTACAACGCGCTCGGGGTGCCGCTCGCGGCCGGCGTGCTCTATCCGTTCTTTGGCGTCCTGCTCAACCCGATGATCGCCGGACTCGCGATGGCCTTCAGTAGCGTCTCGGTCATCGTCAACGCCCTGCGTCTGCGCCGGCTGCGGCTCTGATGGCGACCTCCTTGTCTCGTGCCACCCGAACGCTACGTCCCCAGTTCCCCCGAGATATTCTGTCCGTCAGACCCGTCTGCTTGCCATCCAGGCCGAACCAAACAAATATCCGTTCATGATCAGCCGCCGCAGCCTCCTTGTGCTCCTGTTGACGATGGCCTGGGCTGCCCCGCCTCTCCGCTCGGACCCGGAATACCGCTCGATGGGGCCCGACATCTTTGACCGCCAGACCAAGGGAGAGGTGCTGATCGACCAGGCGGTGGCCCGTGCGCAGAGGGAGCACAAGCGCATCGTGCTGGTTTTTGGCGCTAACTGGTGTCCATGGTGCCGCCGGCTTCATCAGGTCTTCAACATGGCGCCGGCGGTTCGCGCGCGATTGCGCGACGATTTCGTGCTGGTGTATATCGATGCCAACACCCGCAACGACAAGAAACGGAACGCCGCAATTCAGGACCGATACGGTAACCCGATCCAGATCCACGGCCTACCTGTGCTGGTGGTGCTTGACCGGGACGGAAAGCAATTAACGACGCGGGAAACCTCGTCCCTCTCCGCCACAACCGACGAAGAGGTCGCGCGGCGTGTGGCCGCTTTCTTGGCGCAATGGGCTCCCCCGACCGACCGAAACGTGGCAGGTCCTCGTCCGTAAGCTTGGAACTTGGCGGTGATTTTGTGTAACCGACCGGCCCATGAAACCAAATCGTCCAGAAGGGCAGCTGACGACCCGAATTGGCCGTCTGCCTGCAGGGGTGTGGGCACTCGGCTTTGTCAGTCTGTTCATGGACATTTCGTCAGAAATGATCCACGGGCTGCTTCCGGTGTTTCTCGTCGGAACCTTGGGCGTCAGTGTCGCCGGACTCGGCTTGATCGAGGGCATCGCCGAAAGCACGGCTTCGATCACGAAGCTCTTTTCCGGCATCTGGTCAGATCGCCTCGGGCGACGAAAACCGCTGGCGGTGCTCGGCTACGGCATGGCTGCGCTCACGAAGCCCTTGTTCCCGCTCGCCGATGGCATGATCACGGTGTTTGCCGCGCGTTTTGTCGACCGGATAGGCAAAGGCATTCGGGGTGCGCCGCGCGATGCGCTGGTCGCCGACTTCACGCCGCCGGAACAACGTGGAGCGGCGTTTGGACTGCGGCAGGCACTGGATACAGTCGGGGCATTTGTCGGACCGTTGTTGGCGATGGTGCTCATGGTTTGGCTCGCCGGTCGTGTGCGAGCGGTGTTCTGGCTGGCGACGGTGCCGGCCCTCGTTGCCGTCGCCATCCTGGTGTTTGCCGTGCGTGAGCCGGAGGCGAACCGCCTGCGGACAGTTCCGCAGAATCCGTTCGCCGGTTTCCATTGGCGAAGCTTCCCGGCCTCGTTTTGGCGGCTCGTCGCCGTCGCCGCTCTGTTCACGCTCACGCGGTTTTCCGAGGCGTTCCTGGTGTTGCGAGCCCAAGCAGCAGGACTGCCCGTCGCGTATGCGCCGCTGGCGCTGGTGGTGATGAACCTCGCTTACGTGCTGTCGGCCTATCCCGCGGGTGTGCTCTCCGACCGCATGCCGCGACAACGGCTGTTGGTCGTCGGTTGTGTGGTGATGGTGATCGCCGATCTGTTTCTCGCTTTCGGCAGCGGTTTCGCCGCCGTTTTCATCGGGATCGCAGCCTGGGGGGCTCCATATGGGCCTGACCGAAGGTTTGCTTGCCGCCCTGACCGCCGATCATGCGCCGGCTGGGTTGCGCGGCACGGCGTTCGGCATTATGAGCCTTGTGCGCGGCGTGATGCTCTTCGTTGCGAGCACGCTGGCTGGAAGTCTTTGGTCAATGTTTGGCGCGCAAACTACTTTCCTGGTCGGCGCCGGCGTTGCGATGCTGACTGCGTTGGCCGCCGCCAGTTGGAATCCGTCAAAATAACCCGACATTCGCCCGCGCCGCCTGCGACTGTGGCGGGTCAAATCCCCCAGGTTCAGCGGCCCCGTTCTCCCGACCGGACTTCCTGACGCGACGTTTCCGTCCCTCGGTCACGGCCAGAACCGTCGCGAGAATCACCAGCAATACCACTGAGGAGCCCAGCGTGCCGAAGCCCAACCCGCCGGTTTCCGGCGGCTTGGTAAGCAGGTCACCCATCGTCGCCCCGAACGGACGGGTGAGCACAAATGCGGCCCAGAAGAGAACAGTCCGGGAAATCGCGGTGTAGCGATAAGCGCCAACGACGAGCAAGATCCCTCCCGATATAAGCAGATTGCTGGCCGCGAAGCCGAGGCCGGAACTGTCCGCAAGATAGTCGCCCAGCGCCGTGCCCAGCGTGTTGGAGACCAGGATTGCGACCCAGTAGAACATCTCGGCCTTGGGGTTGCGGACGTCATCCACGGAAATTGACCCCAAGACCAGATACCACGCGGCCAGAATGGCACCGAGCGTCGTCGCCAGCACCAGGGCTCCGCCCGCGTAGCCCAAGCCCAGGGTGCGGTCCATCAGGTCCGAGATGGTGGTCCCCGCCGTGCTGGTTGCCAAAATTACGCTCCAATAAAGCAACGGATGGAAGGAGCGCGAACGCAGCTGCGCGACGAGCGCGATCAGGAACAGGATGAACAGGATGACGGAACTGGCGATGTATCCGACCCTCAAAGTCATGGAGAGCAAATCGCCCCCGGTTTCGCCTACCGTGGTGGCGCAGATTTTCATGACCCAAAATGCCAGCGTGATTTCCGCCACTTTCCGCCCGCTCACACCACCCGTGGCGGGGTGGCCCGGGCGGATCATGGCGGGTGACACAGCGTCCACCTGGACCTGAGAAGTCATCCGGCCCGGCGCAGGGGCTGCGTCAGGCCGGGACGCATGCTCCGAGTTCACTTCTTGTGCTTCTCCTTGTGCCCATCTTCCTTGTCGTCCGCATCGTCATGCTTGATCTTCAGCACCTTGCCGGCGGCGTCGGTCTTGATTTCAAGTTCGTCCCCGTTGGGCAGCTTGACCTTGGCTTCATAAGTCATGCCCTTGCCTTCCTTCTCCATCTGGACGGACTCGACTTTGCCACCCTTGGCTTCAGCCGTGATGGCTGCTTGGACGGCCGGTGGGACGTTGCTCCAAGGCACGACCGTGTCGTGGTCGTCCTGATCTTTCTTGTCGGCGGCAAACGTGATGCCGGCCAGGGCCGCGGTGAGACCGAGGGCGAGCGTGGTGTTGCGGATGATACGGGTGGGTTTCATGATTAATATCTTGGTTGACTGGGTTGATATTGCGCCTCGCGGAATGCTAGCGCGAAAGGGTGAATATGGCATGACACGAGCAACGTGCCGCTGGGACAAAACCAAGCGGAGGTATCGCCGTAATTCAGGGAGCATTGTCGAAAGAAAGCTCGTCTTTGGTTTTCTTGGTTGGCCGCCCGAAGTTATGGATCAAGCCGACATACACTATCCGGGAACTGCGACGGCGGGTTGTGTCGCTGTGCAGGCTGGCGGTATCGATGAGGGTGCGCTCCTTGAGGGAATTAAACACATCGGAGACCGTGGCGACAAAGGCGGTTTTCTTATCACTGAAATTGTGCCGCAGCCCGATGTTTACGACCGCCGTGGGATAACGGTAGCCTTGGGGCGTAAGACGCTTGGCGGTGTAGTTGGCGTTCATTTGAATGAGGGTGGCCTTGGAAGCATCCCATCCCAGGTTGACCTTGGCGTCCCAAGCCGTGGCGGTCCGGGAGGTGGCGAATCCCAGATTGCCGGCGTCGATTTCGTTGCGATAGATATTTCCGCTGAAATTGACCGCAAACCGGTCCTGCCAGCGGCGAGACACGCCCAGTTCGACCCCGCTCGCCCGGCTGACCGCTAGGTTTTCCTTGGTCGTGAGCAGGGCGCCACCATTTATGAACCGGATGACTTCGGTGATGCCGTTGTAGCGATAGCGGTGATAGGCAGTGGCGAGGTAGGTGGTGTCATCCTTCTTGAGCTGCCAGCCGGCCTCGACCGAGTGGATCTGTTCGGGTTGGAGCCGGGGATTGCCTGCCCGGAGATTGAAGGGGTCCTGGTATTCGGGATAAGGGTTCAAATCGTCGCTTTCTGGCCGGCGCACACGATGACTATAGTTGAGCTGAAGCTGCTGGTCATTCGGGAGGTCATAGGTGAGATGCAACGTGGGATAGGTCCGGGAGTATTCGTTGCGGCTCACCAGCCCAGCGGTCACCTGATCGGTGTCGATCCGTGCCAGTTCATAACGCAGGCCACCGAGGGCGCCGAAATTTCCCCAGTGCTGTCCATAGGTCACATACCCGGCATGGATCGCCGAATCATAGAGAAACCGGTTACTGCGTGTGGTGTCGGGCACCCACACACCGGTGGGGGCGTCGAGATTGCTGACGCGGAAGTCGGCATCGCTGCTGCCAAACAGCCCTGAATACCCGGCCTCCAGTTTGGCGTCGCGCCCCAGGGGATTAACGTAGTCGGCGCTGGCTTCGGTGGAGTCCTCGCGCACATGGATCAAGGTGCGGTCCGAAGTCGCCGCAATCGCGGCACCCAAATAGCTGTTCGTATACCGATTGTTCTCTTCTTCGGTCGTGCGCCCCCGTTTGACCTCCAGGCTCAATTCACGGCCTTCCGCGGCAAAGGCTTTGTTGAGACTCGCGCCAAACTCGAGGTCTTCCTCGAATTCGGGGGCATCGCGACCGCGCTCATAGTCACTGAGGACGGTGCCGTCCGCCTCCCGGGTGGTGTTCCGCTGCACCGCCGTGCGCCGGAAGTCGCGGTAGTTATAGTTGAAGGTAGCACCCAAGGTCGTGCCCTCCGCTGGCGTGTAGTCGATACCGGCCTGCGCCAGACGCGACAACGGCCGGGTTTGTTCGTTCGTGCTCTGCGTCGTGGACCGGGTTGCTCCGGTGATGGGATCGAGGAAGGTGCGGGCTTCCTGTCCCTCCCGTATCCGCTCATCCTGGCGAAGACCGAACGTGCCATGGAGGTTGTAGCGACCGGGATTGTAGCCGAGCGTGCCGCTGACGTTGTAGCGGTCTCCGTTGCCGACATTGGTGCGCACGCTGGCGGAATAGCCGGGGGCCGGTTTGCGCTTGAGCACGAGGTTGATGATGCCGGCGGTGCCGTCCGGCTTATATTTGGCCGACGGGTTGGTGATGACTTCGATTCTTTCAATCCCGTCCGCAGGCAATTGCTCCAGCGTGGCCGCGCGGTTGCGGCCCATGAGAACGGAGGACCTGCCATTGACCAAGATCAGCACGTTGGAGGAGCCCCGCAGGCTGACATTGCCCTCGATGTCCACCTGCACGGCAGGCACGTTCTGCAGCAGGTCGCTCGCCGAGCCGGCGGCACTCTGCAGATCCTTGCCGACGCTATAGATCTTGCGATCAATCGAATTGCTGAAGGCTTCCTGGCGCCCGGTGACCTGCATCTTCTCCAGTTGAACCGCTTCTTCCGCCCCTATGGGCAGGCGCCCGAGGTCCAATTTGGGCCGTCGGGCATCCACCGTAAATCGGGCCGTCACTTGGTTGGCCTGCCCTACTGCGGCGTAGGTCACCCGGTAGTTGCCAAAAGGTATGTTTTCCAAGCTGAACTGCCCTTTGCCATCGGTTGCCGAGGAAGCGACCATCTGGTCGTCAGAAGCATTTTTCAGTATTACCGCGATGTATTCGAGCGGACGGTCCGTGGCCCGGTCCACGACCGCGCCGGAAATGGTGGCTTGACCGTAGGAGGTGCCAATCGTCGACAATCCGAGGAACCCATAGATGAAAAGAGGGAGACGCATGAGATGAGAAGAGGGGAGGCCGGATGGAATCCTACCATCTTTTGAAGTGGGCGAGCAGGTCCGCGCGGATCATAGTTTCTCCGCGGAAGGGTTCGCGCCCTTCTTATCCCGCCGGAACCAGCGGGTAAGGCTGAACTCACCGCGGATTTTTCCGCCGGTGTCGAACCGGGTGCCATCCGGGCCTTCGGTCACCTTGACGCTGACTCCAAGCAGCCAGCGGCCATGCGAACCAAAGGTCAGGCGGCGTGGCAAATCCCACGCAAAGCCCGGTTTGAAATAAACGAACTGTTTGTTGCCTTTGCCGACCAGGGAGGTGGTCTGATAGCCGGTCTCCAAGGTGTAGTGATAGGGAAAGCGATCGAGCACGAAACCCGTGCCGAAGATCAGGGATGTGCTGTGCGGATCGTTCTTGCGGAATGAGCCGGCGACGGAGGACTTATCCATCAGGTCCAAAGTGGTGCTGACGAAATAGGTCAGACCCTTTTTTCGGGGGCTTTTCTTCGAGACAACCAGGTAGGGCGCGTAGTGATTGAACCCGTCAGTATTGTCCAATGGCGGATTGCCGACGGGCAGGCGGACGTTGAGACCCACACTCGCATCGAGTTCCGGTTTCAGCCATGTTTTGAAAGCGTATTTCCCGCCAAGTTGCACATTGCTGATACCGTTGCCGGGTGTGCCGCGCCTGAGTCCGTGTTGAAAATAGGGTTCGACGGTGGCGGAAACCTCTACGTGATCGTTTACGCCCCACCGAAGGCCAAGGGGGATTCTCACATAACTGCGCCGGGTGAAATCCCCCATGCGGGGGTGAATGATAAAGCGAATCCGGCCTTTCCTTTCAGTCTTGGGCAGGTCGGTATCGAAAATCCCATTGATCTTTCGGAGACTTTTGTCGTCGGCGGTTTGATCCGTGGCGTTGCCGGATTCCTCCGCTCCAGCCAGGCGAAAAGCCATCAAGGCGACAAGCGATGCGCCGGCCAGCCGTGGTTTCGAAAGCATATTCATGGATGTTGGATGCTGGGATCAACCCGTGCGGGATGATTACGACTTATCAAATCGGCTGGCGGATGAGCTGAACAGCGCGAGGGCGGTAACGTCAAAAACCGGTCCAGCCTGAGTGCTGGCCCGCGCCTGTCATCAGCGTGAAGCCGATTCATGGCGGGCAAGCTCCTCTGGGGTGAGTTCACGCTGGCGACCGTGCTTGAAAAGCCAGCTGGCGGTCTGATACGTGGCGATGGCTTCATCGATCAACGGTTGATTGGGTGGCTGGGGCATCATCTCGTGAGTCACCGAATTGTAACTCAGGGTCAGGGACTGCCGCACGGGCTTCAGCACGCCTAATTGACCCTCCTGATAAAGGCCCAGTTTCTGATAGTTGCCGATGAGCGCCCGGCCCGGCCGGCCTGGCGGCTGGGCCAGCACATCCCAGCCGAAAAAGCGGCTTGGATAAGTCCAGTTCAGCAGGCCGAGTAGGGTCGGGGCATAATCCACCTGGCTCATGAGCACCTCCACCTTGCCGGGCGGCACCTGTCCACCGGGCGCATAGATGAACAGGGGGATGTGGTAATTCTGCACCGGCAGCTCGGTCTTGCCCGCGCTGGAAGCGCAATGATCGGCGACGATCACGAAGATCGTATTTTTGAACCAGGGCTTCGTCGCCGCCGCGCGCAGAAACTGATCAATGGCGTAGTCGGTATACTTGACCCCACCGGCCCGGCCGGAGGTTTTCGAGGGCAGGTCGATCTTGCCTTCCGGAAACGTGAAGGGCCGGTGGTTCGAGGTGGTCATGACAAAATGGAAAAACGGCTTCCCCGACGCGTAGTCCTTGTCCGCTTCGCGCATGGTCCAGCGGAGGAGGTCTTCGTCGCAGGCTCCCCAAACGTTTGCGAAGGTGATGTCTTCCTTCGGCACCATCGTGCGATCCACCACCCGGTAGCCGTTTTCACCGAAAAAATAGTTCATGTTGTCGAAATAGCCGAAGCCGCCGTAGATGAACGCCGTCGAGTAGCCTTTGCCCCGGAAGACCGAGCCCAGGGTGAACATGCGCTCGTTGTCGGGCCGCTTCACGAGTGAACGGCCGGCGGTGGGTGGCACGGACAGCGTCAGTGCCTCCATGCCCCGATCCGTGCGGGTGCCGGTGGCGTAGAAATTATCGAATACGAGGGCCTGCGGCGCGAGGCCGTCGAGGTGCGGCATCAGGTTCTGCCGGTTGCCATAGCGGGCCAGGAAGTCCGCACTCAGGCTTTCGACTGTGATCTGGATGACATTGAGACGCAGCTCCGGTCCGGGCCGCGGGGCCGGCACGAGCCGGAGCAGATCATGCGGATCGTCAGCCAGCGGTTTGGACCCATCGCGGGCGAGGATGGCGCGCATGCGTTTGAACGCGGCTTCCTCCGGCATCGTCGGGTAGAACCGCTCGAAATCCAGCTGGTTGTTGCGGAATGCGGCCACGAAGGACCACAGCCCGTTCTTGGCCAGTTCGCGGTTATAGTTGTTGGTGAACTCAGGTATAAACCGCTGCTGCAGGCCCAGGCCGATCGCGAGGATGGCGAGAGTCCACCATCCAGCCGCCCGCCACCGTGGACCAGCTGGAGTGGCGGCATGACTAAGCCATCGGCTGGTCCAGCCGATGCGCACAAACAGCGCATAGATCAGTGCCGTCGCGACCAAGAGACCGCCGATAATAAGCGGCATCGGATACGATTCGCGGATGTTGCCGATCACCTCGGTCGTGTAGACGAGGTAGTCCACTGCGATAAAGTTGGCCCGGACGCCGAACTCGTCCCAGAACACCCATTCCGCCACCGCTCCAAACAGCAGGGAGAAGAGGATGCCAGCCAGCAGGAGATGGGCGAGCGCGCGGGTGAATCTGTGCTCGAAAATTCCCCGTGGCAACAGAGCCAATATCACGGTGAGCGGCAGTGACCACCAGAGGGCGGCGCCCAGATCATAGACCGCACCCACCAGGAAGGATGCCCCCAAGCTCAGCCCCCAAGAGATTTCCTCGGCGGACTTGATCAGCAGTGCGCTGCGGGTGGCAAACCCGACGCTCAGAGCCAGGCTGATGGCTAGGAGCACGCCGCCGTGCCGTTGTTCAAGCAGTCGCGAGAGCCAAAGCCTTGGGTTCATGGTGCGGATTAAAAGTCTTTGCTGAACATCAGGCCCGTCCCCTGCCCGCCGATATATGGCGTCATGGTAAACGCCCCCTGCCTGGGCTTGTTGTGCCGCTTCACGATGGTGCGGCCGACGACGGTGCCGATTATGGCCCCGGCGACCACGTCGCTCGCATAGTGCGAATTCTGCTCGATCCGCGAATAACCGACGACGCCGGCCAGGCCGTAGGAAAGTCCCTGCACCCACCATTTATCATAGTGCGCGGAAATGACCGAGGCGACGGCGAAAGCTTGCGTCACGTGTCCGGAAGGAAACGAATAACTGCCGCTGAACGGCTTGAAGTCGAACGTGTGGTCCGACGCATTGGGTCGCACGCGCCCCACCGTAAACTTCACGAGCGGGGTGATGATGCCGGCGGCGATGATGCTGGCGCTGACCCCATCCATCGCCACGGCCTTGGCCTTGGTGTCCTCGGCGAAATACCCGTAGGCTTGAAAGGCCCCCAAAACCAGCCAAGAGCCTTCCGCGCCAAATCGTTGGGCGTTCTTGGTGAAAGCGTGACGCTGCGGGGTGATTGTTTCCTGGGATTCCCGCTTGATCCCGCCATCGAAAACGGCCGAAACGGCCACCAAGCCGGTGAGCCCGCCGGCCACCAGCCAGTCGTGCCGGTCCCAGCGTAAAGGTGACGTCAGGATATCCCGCGTGTCGTCCAGCAGCAGACTCCCATACTCCCGTGAAATGATGCTGTCTGGCCGGCGACCCGACTTGTCCTCGCTGAGGACCTTGCCGGTCGGTGATTTCAGGAGATCGGCCGTGGTCCATGATCGCTGCTCCGCTGCGGACAGCGGCATGGACACGATAACGAGCAGAACTAGCGCCCGACGGCCGAGATGAGACGGGGTATGTGTGACAGTAATAAATGGTGGCACGCAGCGTCAGACACTGCAGCGGCGGTCTTGCTCGGAAGATGACGAAGCTGTAATGTTCGCGCCATATTCTGCCACCCCGGACAGCGCACCCGCCCTGCAGAGGCAGATATCGGGCCCTACTTCAGCACCGCAAAGGTGATGAGCGCGCTCACAGCCGTGAGCAAGCCTAGTCCGACCAGGAAGGTCACATCTGAGACTTTGCGCAGCCACCGGCGGCGGCGCGCATCGCGGGCTCGAAAAGAAAAGAAAGCCAGCATGCAGGTCAGCAGGAAGAGCCCAGCGTCGACCGCGAGAAATTCATCACCCAGCGTGTTTATCTTACTCAGGCCATGCATCACCTGGAGCAGGCCGATACCCGTCAAGCACGCCCCCACGAGCCCGGCGGAAACGGCAAAAACTGCGAGACTGAGCTCAAACTCCTGCTGTTCTGTATTCGATACGGACGACATTGGTGAGCCGGAGGTTGGTAGAGAATTCGCACTTCGGCGATACGATTGTCATATTGCGCGACGGCGGGGAGGGAGCCGAGGAGTGATCACATTCTACGCCGCAGCGTCTGACCCGCCGGCCTTGGGCCGGCGAATCAACCACCAGCGCGCCAGATAATAGGTCGCCAGCGCCAGCGGCGCGGCAAAAGCCACCGACCCGGCGAGCAGGGGCCGGCCCACCGGGAAAAACGTGGACCAATGCAGCCAAATCGCCGGATGGATTCCGTCCAGCTGGAATCGCCCCGGAAATTCGTGCGGATGACTCAGGAGCCAGTAGCCCAGATCATATTCCCACCGCATCACCAAGGGCATGATGGGCAGTAGCACGTCATGCAGCGTGACCGCCAGCGCCGCCGCCAGCACATTGCCGCGCAGCAACCGCGTGACCCCCAGCGCCAGCAGAGTTTTGAGCCCCCACAGGGGGGTGAAGCCAAAAAACACCCCCGTCGCCAGGCCGATCGCGATCACATGCGGTAAATCCTTGAGTTGGAAGAGCTGTCCGCTCTTCGCGCGCAGCCAGTTGATTGGCGCCATTGCGCGCAAGCTGGCCCGGCTGGCGAAGGCTCGGGGGCCCTTGCCGGCTTGCGGCTCCGAAGTCGAGTCATGCGAGGGTCCCACCATGCCTCTCTATTTGCGCGCCTGCTTCGAGCCGTCGGCGAACTCTTGCATGAGCTCGATCCGCATCCGCTGGAGTTCGAAAATCCGGGAGGATTGCTGCTTGAGCAGAAAGTCAATTTTCTCGTGCAGGTGGCGGATCTCGAGTTCGGCCTTGAGGTTCACTTTGTAATCATGCTCAGCCCGCCTGCGGTCCTTTGCCTCCTGTCGGTTCTGGCTCATCATGATGACCGGCGCCTGTAACGCGGCCAGACAGGAAAGCACGAGATTGAGCAGGATAAACGGATAAGGATCGGGCGGGGTCCGGCCGAGAAAGAAGGCGTTCATCAAAATCCAAATCACCAGCAGCACGCTGAACGTCATGATGAATCGCCAGCTGTCCCCGAAGCTGGCGATGAAGTCGGCCAGCCGCTCACCGACGGTGCGCCGGATGTCGAAGGTGGCCTCGATGTTCTTGGCGAGCAGTTCGTGTTCACGCATGGAGCGCACAACGTCAGCCTCCAGTTCATTCACCGCCCCCAGATCTTCCTAAATGACGCGCTGCACATGTTCGGCGCGAAAGCGGGCGAGTTCCGCCGTAGACACCAGGCTGTCCTCGGGCAGCTCAGGATGGGCGCGGCGAATCAGTTGCACAATTTGGGGCCGTAGCGCCGTGAGAGGCGTGAGGTCATCAAGCGGATACTCGCGCCGACTGAGCCCACACAGGGCGGTTTTCATGGGGATGAGCATGCCGGTTTCGGCGGGCGTGGCGAGCGCGTCTTCAACGCAGTTGCAGGCTGGCGGTAAGCCTGACCTTGATCCAATCCAGACCAAGATAGTATACTGCGGCCACGGCCGCGACGCCAGCGAGCAGACGGATGTCAAGGGCAGGAATGTGATAACCCGCCAGCGTGATAAACGCCGTCACTCCCAATCCGAACGCGCTGCTCCAGAGCATGGTGCCGCTTGGCCGCGAGGCCCAGCAGGGCCCGCGCTCGCGCAAAATGTAAACTCCGGCCTGCGACCCCAGGATGACCGCGGCGAAGGTCAGTGTTTGCAGGTGCGGCGCGTCCAGCCGCACGACATAGTGGCCATAGGCAAAGACGCCGAACGTAAAGCCCAGTCGCAACAAGCCCAGCACCGCGCCGGCGAGGACGAGAGGTTTGGTGCGCCACGGATTCGGCTGGGAGGATACGCTCATGCGATCAGTCGTGAGAGCCATCGTCAGGAAATCGTTGAGGAAAATAATGAGCACCATCAGGAGCGGCGTGAGCGGCTTGTGCCCGGTGAGCACGAAGCCCGCGACGAGCAGGAGCATCAACTCGATTTTTTTCGAGAGGGTGTTGAGCGTATAGGTCAGCACGCGCTGGAACACCCGGCGGCTGGTCTCGATGGCGGGCAGGACGCCGCCGAGACCGGGCGTCGTCAGGACAATGGCGGCAGCGGCCTTGGCGACGTCGGTGGCGTTGGCCACGGCGATGCCCGCCTCCGCCTGGCGCAGGGCGGGGGCGTCATTCACGCCGTCACCGCTCATGCCCACGACCGCCCCCAGCCGCTGAAAGCCGCGCACGAGTTTGAATTTGTCCTCGGGAAAGACGCCCGCAAACACGCTGTTCTCCAGCGCGCCGCCGCCCAGGTCGCCATGCACGGCTTCGGGCGGACACACCTTGCTGGGTATTCCGACTTGCGCCGCCACGGTGCGGGCGGTCAGCGCGTTGTCCCCCGTGACCATCACCACGCGGACTCCCGCGTCGTTGATGGCCTTTATCACCGCCCGTGAGTCGTCGCGCACGGCGTCTTCCAGTCCGATCAAGCCCATGAACCGCCGCTGACCTTCGCGGCCCGCAGCCACGCTCAGCACCCGCTGACCCCGCGCGGCCATGTCCTGCGCCACTGGTTGCCACGCCGCATCCGGCACGCCGCAGAGTTGCGCGATGACCGCGGGTGCTCCCTTGAGGTAGCTCCACACCCCGTCCGTTTCCTGATAAGCGGCCTCGGCCCGTTTCGTCGCCGGGTCGAACGGCTTGAATTCGAGGCGCACCGCGCCGTCGTCCGGCAGCGCCTTGGCCAGCGCCGCGCGCACCATGGCGCCGTCCACCGGGTCTTGCCCGGCGGGGTCGCTGGCGCGCCACGCCGCGCGCAGCAGTTGCTCATCGGAGAAACTTTCCGCCGGGTGGAGCGTGCTGACGGTGGCTTCGTTGCGCGTGAGCGTGCCCGTTTTGTCGCTGCACAACACCGTCATCGCCGCGATGTCGTGCAGCGCGTTCAGCCGTGTCACCAGCACGCCAAACCGGGATAACTCAACCGAACCGAGCGCGGCGGCCAGGGTGAAGGTGGCTGGTAGTGCCACGGGAATGGAGGCCAGCAGAATCGTCAGCACCAGCGGCAACGTTTGCGCCAGAGTCATACCCTGGACGTGCGCGAAGCCCAGCACCACGACGACCAGTCCGGCGTTAAGCACAAACAAATCGCGCACGACATGGACAATCTCGTGTTCCTGCCGGTTGGCGGCATGGGCGGTGCGGACGAGTTCCGCGGTCTTGCCGAAGAAGGTTTTTGCCCCGGTGGCGGTGACGACGCCCGTGGCCTCGCCGCCCCGCACCATTGCGCCCGCGTAGGCGAACTGGCCCGGTGGAATCTGTATCGCGGCGGATTCGCCCGTGAGCGCCGACTGGTCCAGCAACAGCGAGCCGTCTTCCAGCCGCACATCCGCCGGCACGATGCCGCCCTGCCGCAGATGAATCACATCGTCCGGCACGAGCTCTTCCGCGCCGATGCTCCGCCACTCGCCGTCACGCCGGACGCGGGCCTCGACGCGCAATTGGTGCCGCAACAGCGCCAGGGCTTGCTCGGCCCGGCCTTCCTGCAGAAACCCGAGCACGGCATTCATCACCAACAGCCCGGCGATGACGGCGGCTTCGACGCGCTCCCCGAGGAAGATCTGGATGAGAATGGTTGCCTCCAGCAACCACGGAATCGGCGTCCAGAAGCGTTTGAGAAACTGCCGCAGCGGATGCGGCGGATCCTCGCGCACGGCGTTCGGGCCGAACTGGGCGCGCCGCACTTGCACGTCCGACGCAGTGAGGCCGGGCGACAGGGCGGCGGCGCCGGCCGGCGGTTTGCGGGAATTCATGACCCGAGCGGTGGTGAAGTTTCCGCCGGCATGGCTTTGACCGGTCCGGCTTTCAGCCAAAACAGCAGCACGGGCAGCACCACGAGCATGAGCGGGAGTTGGGCGATCAGTCCGAAGATGATGGCGATCGCCAGCGGTTGTTGCATCGCCGAGCCCTGGCCGATGCCGAACGCCAGCGGGCATAACGCAAGTATCGCCGCCAGCGTGGTCATCGCGATCGGCCGCATTCGGTTCTTGCCCGCGGCCACGAACGCGTCGATGGGGGTGGTCGAACCGGGCTGCTCCGCGAGCTCCGAGACATAGAAGATGGCGACCTCGGCGGCGATGCCGACGGCCATCGTCATCCCCATCATGGTGGAGATATTCATTTCCGTGCCGGTCAGCCAAAGGCCGATGAAGACCGCACACAGCCCCAGCAGCGCGCAGGCAACCATCGCCAGAGCGATGCGCACCCGCTCGTATACGAACAGCAGAAGCAGAAAGACGAGGGCCACCGCCGCCGCAAAAACCCCGGCGAGCGCCGTGAACGCCGCCCGCTGTTGCTCGAAGGTGCCGCCCAACCGGTAGTAAACCCCGGCGGGCAGCAGCCCGGGTTGCGCCATCGCCTTCTCCACATCCCGGATGGTCGAGCCCAGATCCCGTCCGTTGATGCGGCCGGTGACGGCCACAAACCGCTTCAAATCATCGCGCATGATCTGCGGCTGGCCGGCAACCGCGGAAACTTTCGCGACGCGGCGCAGCGGGAAAAGATGCCCGTCAGGCGCGCGGATTTGCAACGCTTGGACATCGCGATCCGTCGCGCGCACCTCGATGGGCGGCCACACGCGCACGCCGACCATCTTGGGCCCCTGTTGTATCTCCGTGGTGACGATGCCGCTCAGATAATCCGCCGCAACGCGAGTGACGGCTTCCGCGTCCATGCCTTCGAGCGAAGCCTTCACCCGATCCACCTCGATGTTCAAGGCGTCGCCCGCCAGCACAATGCCGTCGCGCACATCCACCACGCCGGGAATCCTGCCAATTGCTGCCGCCACGCGGGCGGCCACGAGGTGGAGTTGCTCGCCATCGTCCGAGTAGAGCTTCGCCTCAATGGGTTGTGGCACGGCGGTGAGGTCGCCGATCAAGTCTTCCATCAATTGCGCCATTTCGATTTTCAACCCCGGCACGGTCTGTTCGACGCGACCGCGCACGTCCTCCATGATTTGCTCGATGGCGCGGCGTGGCGGCGGATGGAGACGAACAAAGAAATCGCCTTCATTGGCTTCCGTGAGGCCTCCCCCGAGCTGCAAACCCGTGCGCCGCGAGTAAGTCTGGACTTCCGGCGTGGTGCGCAGAATGGCTTCGACCTGGCGCAACAGACGGTCGGTTTCCGTCAAGGACGTCCCCGCCGCCGCCCGGTAATCAAGGATGAATCCGCCCTCATCCATCGCGGGCATGAAGCCCGAGCCGACGTGGCGATAGCCGAACCAGGCCGCCAGCAAAAGAGGCCCAAGCCCGACGAGCAGCAGCACGGGCCGGGCGAGCAACCGCCGCAACAGTCGCCCATAAACGCGTTGCACCCAGTTATCCCCGCTGTGCCCCTCCACCTTTCCTGCGTCGGTCGGAGTGAGCCAGCGGTCGGCCAGTAACGGCACAACCAGCCAGGCCAGCAGAAACGAAATGACCAGACTCGCGGCGACAGTGAGTGACAGTGCCTTGAAGAACGCACCAGTGACGCCCGACAAAAAAGGCAGCGGCGCGAAAATGACGATGGTGCAGGCGGAGGAAGCGATGAGCGGGCGGGTGAATTCCCGTGCGGCCGCCAGCACCACACTGCCGGTGGCGCGCCGCATCTCGGCGCGGCGCCGAGCGATGTGCTCCACCATCACGATGGCGTCGTCAATGATCAGGCCGACGGCCGCCGCCATGCCGCCAAGCGTCATGATGTTGAAACTGAGGTTGAATCCGAGGAGCAGCAGAACCGTGACCGCCAGCGCGGCCGGCACGCAGACGACGGCGATGGCGGTGATTTTTAAGTCACGCAGAAACGCCAGCAACACCAGCGCCGCCAGCGCCGCGCCCAGCAGCACGGCGTCGCGCACGCTCGTGGCCGAAGCCACGATCAAGTCGCTCTGGTCATACCAGTTCGCCAGCCGGACGCCGCTGGGCAACTGGCTGCCGAACGCGGCCAGCTTGGCTTTCACCTCGCGCGCAATCCGCACCGTGTTTCCTCCCGGCTGCTGATAAACTTGGAAGCTGACCGCGTCGCGGCCATCCGCTGTAACCCGACTCCACTGCGGCACCGTCCCCCGGCTCACGACCGCCACGTCTTCGATACGGACGATGCCGTTCGGTCCGGTGAACAGGACCGTGTCGCGAATCTGTTCCAGATCCGTCAGGCGCGTGTCCGAGAGCACCAGGTATAATTTGAAGTGGTCTTCCAAGCGGCCGACCGCCGTGATCACGTTCGCGGCGGACAACGCCTTGGCCACGTCGGAGATCGCCAAGCCATAGGCGGCTAGCCGCTCCGGGTTGACGGTTACGCGGAATTCTTCCTGCGCCCCGCCCAGCACCGCGACCCGGGCGACGCCGCCAACGGTCGAAAGCAAAGGCCGGATTTGAAACTGCGCCAGATCGTGAAGCTCCACAAGCGAGCGCGAATCCGAGGTCAGGCTGTAGGCCAAGACGGGGAACACCGTCGGATCCATCCGTCGAACGTGGAATTTCGTGCCCGGCGGCAGCGTCGGCAGGATTTGATTGATGGACGATTCCACCTGGAGCATCGCGGACACCATGTCCTCGCCCCAGGCGAAGTTGACGGAGATTTCCGAACTGCCCCGGCTGCTGGCGGAGCGGACGCTGCGCACGCCAGGCACGCTATGCACGGCGTCCTCGACGGGCCAGGTCACTTCGATGGCCATGCGTTCGGCGGGCCGGTCGCCCGCGTCGAGACTCACCACGACGCGCGGAAACGCGACGGTCGGAAAGAGCGCGACGGGCAGGCGGAAGCCGCTTAACGCGCCGCCGATGACCAGCAGGGCAAACAGGAAAAACAGTGAGCGGCGATGCCGGGCGATCAACGCTTCAAATTTCACGGCCCGGCCTCCACCTGCGCGGCCATGCCGTCAGCCAGTTCGTAATTCCCCTGCGTCACCACCGCGTCGCCGGCCTGCACCGCGCCGCCGAGGATTTCCACCCCACTGTCGGTGTTGCTGCCGGTCCGGATCACCACCTTCGCCGCGCGTCCGTCCTTGACCACGAACACCACCGATTGCGCGCCTGCGGGCAACACCGCGTTGCGCGGCACGACCAGCGCCTCGCGGGGCGCGAGCCGGATTTTCCCGCGCACATATTCGCCCAGCATAAAATCACCCGGGGCGGTCACGAAGACATCCACCAGCCGCGTCACGGGATTGATGCTGCGCGAGAGAATCCGCACGACGCCGGCCACCGAAACCCGGGGTGACTGGTGAACCGCGTCGATTCCGACCGGCAAACCCGGCGCGAGCCGCCGGGCGTCTTCCGGCTCGATGCCCAAGCGGATTTCCAAGAGACGTTCCGCCACCACCTCGGCGAGCGGCGTGCCCGCGGCCACGAGCGCGCCGTTCTGCACGAACACGCGCGACACCACACCGCCATCAGCCGTCGTAAGTTGATTGCCCTCGTTCAAACCGCGGGCGGCAAGGCTGTTCGCGCGAGCTTCGGCATCGCGCCAGGCTTGCCGAGCTTGGAGTAGCTCCGCATTCGCCGCCAGTTTCAGGTCGAAGCGTTGCTGCACCTGTTCCAGGGCCTGCCGGGCCGCCGCGAAGGCCGATTGCGCGTTGGCGAGCTGCAGCCGTGCATCCGGACTGGGTTCGATGACCATCAGCGCCGTGCCGGCCGCCACCGCCTGCCCGCTGCTGACCAGCACTTGTTTTACCTGGCCTTCAAACGGCAGCGACCGGGTTTGTATGCCGTTGGGAGCAGGCACGACATTCCCATAAGCGATGAGCGTCTCCTCGATCCTGGTCCTGACGACCGGCGTTACCCGGACCCGAGCGACCGGCTCGGCGACCAATGCGACCGGAGGTGGTTCGCTGCGACTCCACCACCAGGCGAGCGCCATCGCTACCAAACCTGCACCCGCCGCCAGCCACCATTTTTGTCGGTTCGTCGCATCCATAAATCAGTTGGTTTCTCCGCCGAGCATTCGTCCGCTGGCGATTTCCAGCGCGACGAACAGATCCGCTGCGTCGCGCCGCAGAGTCAGCGACTCCAGGCGGCGATTGGCCAGCGTTGCGCGGGCCTCGTAGTAGGTCAGGATGTCGGCGTTCCCGTCCCGCAGGGCCGTTTCGTAGGCGGCGACAAGCCTTTGCAAACCGGGCAGCGCCGCCTCCGTCGCCGCCAATTGCTCGCGCGTTGACTCCAGTCCGGCCCACGCCTGCGCCACTTCAATACGCGCCTGGGCGACCCGAGCGGCATAATCGTCGAACAACTGCTGGCGCGTCGCCTCTTCGAACGCAATGCGGCCCTGTTGACGGTCGAAAAACGGGAGGTCTACAGTCATGCCCCATCCGGCGGTGTTGATGCCGCTGGTATCGCGGGCGCGGGCGAAGCCAAGGTTGACCTTTGGGAACTGCGCCCGGATGGCCGCCCGCAACGCCGCATCCTGACTCTCGTAACCCAGCCGCAATGCCAGCAGGTCGAGGCGTTGCTGTTCCAGGTTGGCGGCAAGGTGCGCGAGCGACCAATCGTCACCGGCCGAGGATGCCGGAATCGGTGGATTCGCCTGAACCTGGAGGGCGGCGGCCGCATCGAGGCCCAGTATTTCCAGCAGCGTGAGGCGTTCGCGGCGCACCTCCTGCCCGAGGCCGAGCCGCACCTGCGTGGCGCTTCGCCACGCGGCCTCGGCGGCGGCGGCTTCAACGCGCGTGAGGTCTCCCGCGGCCGCCGCACGATCAACCACCTGCCGTCTCTCAGCCAAATCGTGTTCAATCTCCTGGGCCAGCCGATGGCGCGCTTGCGCCGAGGCCAGGTGAAACACCCCCTGCTTCGCCGCTTGCGCGACCTGCCATTCCTGCCAGGCCACTTCCAATTCAACCGACGCCTCGCGCGCGGCCGCTCCCTCCAGCTTCGTACCGCGCGTGAGCAAAGCGGTGACCTCCCAGGTAAGGCCGAGGCCAAAAGCGTTGATCAAGCCCGGCGTGTTGTTGCCGAAGGGCGCATCCAGATTATAGGCAAGTTGCGGATTCGGCAAAATGCCGGCCTGGAGAAGCTGGGCCTGGGCGATGCCCCGTTGGCCACGCACCGCCCGCAGCCGCGGGTTATTCAGCACCGCCAGAACCGCCGCCTCTTCTGGCGACAGACCATCACGATCATCGAACACCAGAGGCCGCAACCGGGGATGCTGCAGGCGCGCGGCCTCGATCCGCACGGCGGCCATGTCCGGTTGCGCCAGCGCCGCTTCTATCGCCCGACTGCTCAATGGCTCTGGACGATAGAACGCGCAGCCGGCAAACGTGCATGTCACGGACAATATGCCTGCGAACACCAGGGCACGCCTTATCATGGATGCATGATGTTCCCCTGGTGTTCCGTGGCGAGCACTCACTCGGGAGAATGCGGGAAGCAAGTGCGGCAGTGATTCGGTGACATATGCATGCTGCTGGACAGACTAACTTCAGGCTGTTTCCGCGAAAAAGATGACAAACTCGTAATCGAGCCGCCATAAAGGCGTCATGCTTGGGCTGAATTCGGGCTGGTCGTTTTTGGGGCAGGCGGTAGCTTGAGATCGCATGCGCGTTCTGATTGTTGAAGATGAGAAGAAGGTCGCGTCCCTGATCCAGTCGGGACTCGCGGAACGCGGCTTTGCCACCGCGCTGTGCCACGACGGCGACACCGCGCTGCACCTGCTGACGTCCGAGGCATTCGACGCCGTGATCATGGACATCATGCTGCCCGGGCGCGACGGCTTGAGCGTGCTGCGCAAACTGCGGGAGGAGAAAAACGCCATACCTGTTCTGCTTTTGACCGCGCGGGGCGACCTTAATGAACGGGTGGAAGGGCTCGATCTCGGTGCCGACGACTATCTGCCCAAGCCTTTTTCGATCACTGAACTGATCGCCCGCCTCAAGGCCGTGCTCCGGCGGCGCACGGGCGCGGGGCTGACTATTCAGAACTATGCCGACCTGAGCCTGAATCTTTCCACGCGCGAGGTGCGCCGCGGCGACAAAAAGATCGAACTCACGGTCCGGGAATTTGCCTTGCTGGAATGTCTGCTGCGAACGCCCGGTCGACCCGTCACCCGGGTCGAGATCAGCCAGAGCGTGTGGGGGCACCAGTTTGACGCCGGCACCAATTTTGTCGACGTTGCCATGCAACGCCTGCGCCGCAAGCTCGACGACCCTTTCCCGGTCAAGCTGATCCAGACGGTCCGCGGCCTCGGCTACGCTCTCCAAACCTACCCGTGAAGCCGCTGTCCATCCGCTGGCAGTTTGCCCTGTGGGCCTCGGCGCTGACCGGCGTCGTGCTTTTGGTCTATTCTGTGGGCACCTTCGGTAATCTCTATCATGAGCAGATCGAAGCCGTGGACCTGGAGTTGGAGGGCGAGGCCCGACATTTCCTCGAACTCCACCCTCAGGGCATGGCGCAAGTATCAGCCGGTGAAATCACTCGTCATCAGCCCTGGATTGCCCTGGCCCATTTCGACGAGAACGGCCGGGTCAAGCTCCACTCCAACCGGTTGCCGGAAAGCCTGGCCCGCGCCGCGTTGAACGAACCGGGCCTGCACACGGCGCATGCAGACGGTCTCGTGTGGCGGATCGGGGTCTGGCGCCAGGGGAAGGATACCGTCGTGGCCGCCTATGACCTCGAGGAAGTCCACGACATCGCCGTGGATCTGGTCATGGCCTATCTCCTGTCCCTTCCGGTCGTGCTGCTGGTGGCGGGCTTCGGCGGCTGGTGGGTCGCCGGCCGGGCGCTCGTCGCCGTGCGGAATCTCACCGCTGCGGCGGAGAATGTGCAGGCGGCCAGTCTCGATCAACGCGTCCCCGTGCCGGCGGCCGACGATGAGATCAACCGTCTCGCGACGGTCCTGAACGCCATGCTTTCCCGCCTCGAGGGCAGTTTCACACAGGCCCAGCGTTTCGCGGCCGATGCCTCGCACGAACTGCGCACGCCTCTGACCATCATGCGCGGCGAGGTGGAGCAGTTGCTGCACGCCAACGGCCTGTCTCCGGCCCAGGAGGCGAGGCTGCTCAGCGTCCAGGAAGAGATCCACCGGCTCGACCGGATCACCGAGCACCTCCTGCTGCTGGCCCGGTTCGATGCGGGCAGGGCGGATCTCAAGTGGGAGCGGGTAGACCTGTCTTCGCTGACACGAGAAGCCTGCGAGGATGCTGAATTGCTTGCGACCGTGAACGAGGTGCGGCTGACAACAAAAATCTCCACCTCCGTGCTGGTGACAGGTGACAAGATCCAACTGCGCCGCTTGATATTGAACCTGCTGCATAACGCCACCCATTACAACTCACCTGGCGGTGCCGTAGTTTGCTCGGTCGAGATGCACGCAGACGGCGCGGTGGTGCACGTGGCCAACACCGGTCCGACAATTCCGCCCGATCAGCGTGAACGCATTTTCGAGCGATTCTTCCGCGCTGACCCGAGCCGCACGGAGCGGGGCGGCCACGGCCTCGGGCTCAGCCTGTGTCGGGAAATCGCCCACGCCCATGGGGGCGTGATCGCACTGCGACCGGATACGCAGGACGGCTGGGTTGTATTTGAGCTTACTCTGCCGCTGCACTCTGCCCGCACGGCGCCGCGGCCGTAAGTTCTCTCATCGCAGGCGGCCAAACAACCACACGGCCAAGCCTATCATGGCGAAATTGGGCATCGCGGCGGCCCAGACCGGTTCGAGGTAGCCCTTGCCGCCCAGCGCCGCGGACAGAATGTTCAGAACATAATATAGGAAAAAAAGGCCGATGGACTTCGAAACCCCGACCGCCGGACTGACCCTCACGCCGGACACGGCAAAGGGTATGGCGATGGCGATAATGATCAACGGCCCCAGAGTATCGAACAGCAGGCTGTAATAGCGCACTTCATAGGGAATGAGTTTCGGGTTATTCTCGGCCGAGAAATAATCCACAATCCGCCTCAGCTCACGAAACGAGAGCAGCCCCGGCCTGCGATCAATCAGCAACATGAGACCGGGATCCTCGTCCAGATATGGAATGGTTTTGCTGGAAAATGTGACTGAGCGGACGAACTCGCCTGACTCCGGATCGAACGCCTGCTCGCGCCCATTAGTGAAGGTCCAGCCCCCGCGGACGGGATCAGGGCGGCCCTCGCGAGCCACGATCCGGGATTTCTCGCGGCGCTTATCATCCAGTTCCGACACGGCTACGCCGTAGGCCATTCCCGAGAAGCGACTGTAGCGGTTGATGAACCACATGCGCTGCTGCCGTTGATTATCGAAGGCCACGCCCGAAACCACGCCGAGCGTCCCGCCCGGCAGCATCTTGGCCTCGGCCCGAAACTCGAAGCTCTCGAGCAGACTGCGTGAGGTCTCGACCGACCAGGGCACCACCCGGGCGTTCAGAAGGAGCGACATACCGCAAAGCACCACGCCGCCCAACCAGATCGACCGGGTGGCGGCGAAGATATTAAGCCCCGCCGCCCGGATGGCCGTCAATTCGTTGTTACGGTGAAACTTGCTTAGCACGAAAAGCAGCGAGAGCAGCATGGCGAGCGGCAACACCACGCTCAAATAGCTCGGCATCAGCGTGGCGTAATAGAGGAGCATGTCTCCCGCATTGGCCTGGGCTTGGATGAGATCGCGGAAACTGTCGTAGAGCGCCGCCATCAGCAGCAGGCCCATGGTCGCCGCGAGCAGTAGCCCGAGCATTTTCAACCATTCGCCAAGGAGGTAGCGGTCCAGCAGATTCAATCGCAGCTTGAGACAACCGGTCCGAACCGACAGGGCCAAGACCAATCAATCCCAACCGCCGACATGATTCATAGTGGAACCCGACCTCCGCCTGCGGCTCTGAGCGCAGCGGCTGTTGACAGAGGTGGAACGCGCTGTCCGCAGCGCGTTTGCTCGAACGAGCGTCCTGAGGTCACGCCGCTCCACCGCTATCCGGGCAACGCCGTATGGGTCCAAATGCCCATCCCCCGCCGCTTGACAATCCCATCGCGCGCTGCCAACTGTCCCACCGTGTCTCGCCTGACGAAACTCGCCGCGCTGCTTCTCGCCACCCTGTGGCTGCCGGCGACGCTGCATTGTCAGCTGGAAAGCCTGGGCCTAGAGACCCTCTTCGCCTGCGCCGACCAGCCGGCCAAGACCGCCCACACCGACGGCGGCACCTGCTCCGATGACGACTGCCAGAGCATCGAGTCCGGCCAGTTCGCCGTCACGAAGTCCAAGGTCGGTATGTCCCAGCTGACGGCCCTCGCCTGCGTCTACGTGGCATGCTTCCAGCAACTCGCCCCCCCGGCGCCCGCTCCCGAATTTTTTGCCATCCACCAGGAAAAGACACTGCCTTTGCAGCGCACCTGGCAGTTTGCCCGCCGCGCGGCGTTGCCGGCGCGTGCGCCTGACTTCGTAGCCTGATCCGTTCCTGCGCGAACGGATTGCCCAGGCTGATTGCGCCCTGACGACGCCTGCGTGCGTCTTTCGCCGGGGCTTTGCGACCGTTCCCCTCCGTTTTCCCAATCTAATTATGTCCACGTTTCTTTGTTCTTCTCGCTGCCGGCCACTGGCCGGACTGGCTCTTCTTCTCATCGCCGTGGGGGCGCAGGCGCAGGAATCTGCCCCCCCTCCGCTCCGCCTCGACGAGGCGCTGCGCCGCGCCGCCGAACGCAATCCTGCGCTCATCGCCCAAGCCTACCGCGAGCGCGCCGCCGAAGCGATAATCGAGCAGGCCGGCCTGCGGCCCAATCCCACCCTTGATCTTTCTCTGGAAAACTTCGCCGGCACCGGGCGCGTGCAAGGCGTGCGCGGCCTCGAGACCACCGTGCAGGCCAGCCAGATCTTCGAGCGCGGGGGCAAACGCGAAAAGCGCGTGGCGCTCGCCGGCCGGGAGCGCGAGACCGCCGCCAAGGAGTTCACCGTGCGCCGGTCGGAGGTGCTGGCCCTCACCGCTGACGCCTACCTCGTAACCCTCGCGGCCCAGCAGCGACTCACGCTCGCCGCCGAGCCGCTGAAGCTGGCGCGCGAAACCCTCGCCGCCGTTGAATTCCGCGTGAAGGCGGGCGCATCCTCCCCGGCGGAATCGGCCCGCGCCCGCGCCGGGTTGGCCGCCGCCCGCGCCGAGTTTGCCCGCGCCGAGGCCGGTCTCGCCGCCGCCCGCGCCGTGCTGGCCGCGACCTGGGGTGGCACGCCGGACGAAGTCACGAACGTCGCCGGCACCTTGCAGGTGCCCGCCGCGCCGCCAGCCCGGGAGGCGTTTCTCGCCAAGCTCGCTACCCACCCGCGCCTGGACCTCCAGCAATCCGTCATTGCCGGCCGGCGCGCCGCGCTGGAGCTGGAGCAGGCCCGGGCCATGCAGGATATCAGCGCGCACGGCGGCGTGCGCCTCCTCCGGGAGGGCTCCGCTGCCGGCCTGGTCGCCGGGGTCTCGGTGCCGCTGCCCATCCGCAACAAGAACCAAGGCAACATCCGCGCCGCGCGCGAAACCCTCGCCGGCGCCGAGCAAGACGCCCGGACCGTTGAGGTCGGATTGCGCGCCGCCTTTACTGCCGCCTGGCAGGATCTGGTGGCGGCGCATACCGCCGCGCAGAGCCTGCGCCGCGACGCGCTGCCTGCCACCGAGGAGGCCTACGCCACCGTGCGGCATGCCTACGAACAGGGCCAGCTCCCACTCATCGATGTGCTCGACGCCCAGCGCACCCTCATCGCCCTCCGCAAGGACCTGCTCGACGCCGAGTCCGCCTACGCCGCCGCCCTCGCCCGCGCCGAGGCCCTCACCGACACCGCTTTCCCGACCGTATCCACGCTTATTTCCCAGCCCTGATTCTTTACCCGACCGACTTCACTCCCTTTTATGAAACTGAAACTTCCCCTCACGATCCTTGCCATCCTCGCCTTGGGCGGCGGGCTTGCCTACTACCTTGTCGAAAGCGGCCACGGCCACGCTGCCGAAACCGCCGGTGGCAACGACGAACACGGCGGCGCCGACGACAAACACGCCGAAGCGGAAACCGGCAAAGGTCCGCATGGCGGACGTCTGCTCAAAGACGGCGATTTCACTCTCGAACTCGCCATCGTCGAGGAGGGCGTCCCGCCCGAATTCCGCGCTTGGTTCACCCAAGGCGGTCGGCCCGTTGCGGCCTCCGGCGTGAAACTCACCGTTGAGTTAAAGCGCCCCGGCAACGTCATCGACCGCCACGCCTTTGTGCCGGAGAGCGACTACCTGCGCAGCCCCGACGAGGTGTATGAGCCCCACTCCTTCGATTACACCATCGTGGCCGAGCACGCCGGTCGCACCCACCGCTGGGCCTTCGCGGCTCCCGAGATGCAGGTGACCATCGGGGCCGAGGCCGCCGCCCGCTCCGGCGTCGTCGCCGAGGTCGCCGGCCCCGCCACCATGATCGAGACCCTCGCCGTTTATGGTCAGGTGAAACTCAACGCCGACAAGGTCGCCCGCGCCGTGCCGCGTTTCGGCGGCATCGTCCGTGAGGCCCGCAAGTCCCTCGGCGACACCGTTACCGCCGGCGAAGTCGTCGCTCTGCTCGAAACGAACCAGTCACTCGCCACCATCGAGGTGAAAGCCCCCATCGCGGGCATCATCGTGGATCGCAACGTGAACGCCGGCGAGACCGTCACCGAAGGCGCGGCGCTCTACACCATCGCCGACCTCGCCGATGTCTGGGTCGATCTCAACGTGCCCAAGCGCGACCAGGCCCGCGTCAAGGTGGGCCAAGCCGTGGACATCCACGCCGACGACGGCGGGGTCGAAGCCAAGGGCAGGATCTCGTGGCTCTCGCCGGTCAGTTCCGCCGAGGCGCAGACGCTCGTCGCCCGCGTCGTGCTCGCCAATGTCGAGCAACGCTGGCGGCCCGGCCTTTTCGTGAAGGCGGCCATCACCCTCGCCGAGGAGCCCGTGCCCGTGGCGGTCAAGGAGTCCGCCATCCAGTCGCTCTTCGACTTCACCGTGGTGTTTTCCCGACACGGCGATCTCTACCAGGCCCGCCCGCTGGAACTGGGTCGCCGCGCCGGCGGCTATGTCGAGGTGCTTAAGGGCCTGAAGGCCGGCGAACTCTACGTCACGGGAAACAGTTTTCTCATCAAGGCGGACATCGGCAAATCCGGCGCCTCGCACGACCACTGAGCGGAGACCACCCCCATGAAAGAAATCACCGCCATCATCCAGCCGCACACCCTGTCACGCGTCATGCATGCGCTTCATGCGCTGCCGCATTTTCCCGGGATCACCGTCCTTGACGCCCACGGCCAGGGCCGGGGACGCGGAGCCGGCGGAGCCTTCCGCCCCACCGAGGATAATTTCACCTTTCACCGGAAGACCGTGCTGATTGTCACCTGTGCCGCCGGGCACGTCGACCAGATCACCGCCACGCTCGTCGCCGCCGCCCGCACGGGCAACAAGGGCGACGGCCTCATCACCGTCAAGAATGTTTCCCGGGTCATCCGCATCCGCACCGGCGAGACCGCCGGTGAAGCCCTTTAAATCCTGTCCGTCATGTTCGAAAAACTCATCCATTTCTCCATCCGCCAGCGTTGGCTCATCCTGATCTTCACGCTCAGTATGGCCACTCTCGGCGTTTATAACTACCAGCACCTGCCCATCGACGCGGTGCCCGACATCACCAACGTCCAGGTGCAGATCAACACCGAGGCCTCCGGATTCTCGCCGCTCGAGGCCGAGCAGCGTGTCACCTACCTCGTCGAAACCGCCATGGCCGGCCTGCCCAACCTCGACTACAGCCGCTCGATCTCGCGTTACGGCCTCTCACAGGTGACGGTTGTCTTCAAGGACGGCACCGACATCTACCTCGCCCGCCAGCTCGTCAACCAACGGATCCAGGAGGTGAAGTCGCAGTTGCCGGCGGGCCTTAATCCGACCATGGGACCGATCTCCACCGGTCTCGGCGAGATCTTCATGTTCACCGTCGAACCGAAGGAGGGGGCCAGGAAAGCCGACGGCACCGCCTACAATCCGACGGACCTGCGGGAGATCCAGGATTGGGTCGTGCGCCCTCAGCTCCGCAACCTGCAGGGCGTTACCGAGGTCAATACCATCGGCGGCTTCGTCAAGCAGTTCCACGTCAATCCCCGACCCGACCAGCTCATGGCCTACGGCCTCACCCTGCGCGACGTGATGGACGCTTTGGCCCGCAACAATGCCAACGTCGGCGCGGGCTACATCGAGCGCTTCGGCGAGCAATACCTTATCCGCGTGCCCGGCCAGGTCAGCGGCATCCCCGCGATAGAAAACATCGTCGTGGCGCGCCGGAGCGGGCAGCCGGTCCGCGTGCGCGACTTGGCCGACGTGATCCTGGGCGAAGAGCTGCGCACGGGCGCCGCCACGGAGAATGGCAAGGAGGTGGTCCTCGGCACGGTCTTTATGCTGATTGGGGAAAACTCCCGCGATGTCTCCACCCGGGTCGCGGCGAAGCTTCAGGATGTCAACCGCAGCCTGCCGGAGGGGGTGGTCGCCAAGACGGTCTATGATCGCACCGCCCTCGTGGACCGCACCATCGCCACGGTCCAAAGGAACCTCGTCGAAGGCGCGCTCCTGGTCATCGCGATTCTGTTTTTGCTGCTTGGTAACATCCGCGCCGCGCTCATCACCGCCGCCGTCATTCCGCTGGCGATGCTCTTCACCATCACCGGCATGGTGACGAACAAGGTTTCGGGCAATCTGATGAGCCTCGGGGCGCTCGACTTCGGCCTCATCGTGGACGGCGCGGTGATCATCATCGAAAACTGCCTGCGCCGTTTCGGTCATGAACAGCACCGGCTCGGACGCCTGTTGAGCAAACCGGAGCGATTCGCCCTTGCCGCGGAGTCCACGGCGGAGGTCATCAAGCCCTCCGTCTTCGGCGTCTTCATCATCACGGTGGTTTACATCCCGATTTTCGCGCTTACCGGCGTCGAGGGAAAGATGTTCCATCCGATGGCCTTCACCGTCGTGACCGCGCTGCTCGGGGCGATGATTCTCTCGATCTCGTTCGTGCCGGCCGCCGTGGCCATCTTCGTGACCGGCAAGGTGTCGGAGAAGGACAATATCGCCATCCGCGGCGCCAAGGCGCTCTACCGGCCGATCCTGCGCTTCGCCATGTCGGTCCGGCCCGCCGCCGCCGTGGCGGCCGTGATGCTCATCGCCCTGGCCGGCCTGGCGGCCTCCAAGATGGGCACCGAGTTCATCCCGAATCTCGACGAAGGCGACATTGCCCTGCAAGCGATGCGCATCCCGGGCACCAGTCTCACCCAGTCGCTGAAGATGCAGGCCGCGGTGGAAGACGCCGTTAAATCCTTCAAGGAGGTGGACAAGGTCTTCTCCAAGATCGGCACCCCCGAGGTCGCCACCGACCCCATGCCACCGAGCGTCGCCGACACCTTCGTGATGCTCAAGCCCCGCGCCCAGTGGCCCGACCCGACCCGGAGCAAGGCCGACCTCGTCGCCGCGATGGAGGCCGCCGTGGCAAAGATCCCGGGCAACAACTACGAGTTCACCCAGCCGATCCAGATGCGCTTCAACGAACTCATCTCCGGCGTGCGCTCCGACGTGGCCGTCAAGGTCTATGGCGACGACCTGGAGGTTATGACCGAGACCGGCGAACAGGTGGAGGCGGTCCTCAAGGCCATCCCCGGCGCGGCCGATGTGAAGATCGAACAGACCACGGGGCTGCCGCTGCTTACCGTGCAACTGGATCGCGAGGCCATCGCCCGCTACGGCCTCGCCGTGGACGAGGTCCAGGAGATTGTTTCGACCGCCCTGGGCGGCACGCCAGTGGGCCAGGTGTTCGAAGGTGACCGGCGCTTCGACCTCGTCGTGCGCCTGCCCGAGAAACTCCGCACCGACCTCGCCGCCCTCGGCAACCTGCCCGTGCCTCTGCCCGCACTCGATGCCGACGAGGCCCGGGTGCTGCCCGCCATGCTGCGCGCGGGCGAGCGATTTGCCGAAGCCGAGCCGGGAATCTCCTACATTCCCCTGCGCGAGATCGCGAAGATCGAGATTGCTCCCGGCCCCAACCAGATCAGCCGCGAGAACGGCAAGCGCCGCGTCGTTGTCACCGCCAACGTCCGGGGACGCGATCTCGGGGGCTTTGTGACCGAAGCCCAGCAGCGGGTGCGGGACACGGTCAAGGTGCCCGCCGGCTACTGGCTCGAATACGGCGGCACCTTCGAGCAACTCATTTCCGCCAGCAAACGCCTCCAGATCGTCGTGCCCGTCGCCCTGGTCTTGATCTTCGGGCTGCTCTTCATGAGCTTTGGCAACGCCAAGGACGCCCTGCTGGTGTTCACCGGGGTTCCGCTGGCGCTCACCGGAGGCATCGCGGCGCTTTGGCTGCGGGAAATTCCGCTGTCCATTTCCGCTGGCGTCGGCTTCATCGCCCTTTCGGGCGTGGCCGTGCTCAACGGCCTCGTCATGATTTCCTTCATCCGCACCCTGCGCAGCGAAGGCAAACCCATCGACGCGGCGGTCGAGGAAGGCTGTCTCACCCGCCTCCGCCCCGTGCTCATGACCGCGCTCGTCGCCTCGCTCGGTTTTGTCCCGATGGCCATCGCCACCGGCGCGGGCGCCGAGGTCCAGCGCCCCCTGGCCACCGTCGTCATCGGCGGCATCATCAGTTCCACCCTTCTCACCCTCGTCGTGCTGCCCGCGCTCTACCGCATGGCCCACCGCGATGGCGACGTGCAGGAAGTCGAAGCCTGATCCATCAATCGCATGAAAACATCAATCCTACTCCCCGGGGTCGCCTGCATCCTTCTCGCCGGCTGCGTCACGCCCTTCCGGGCCCCGTCCGACGTCGCCCACATCCAACTTGATCGCGTCGACTCACCGGTCGTCATCATCGAGAAAATCTGGCTCGAACGGAAAGAAGGGGCTTTGGCCCTGACCGGTTATGTGATCAAGCGCCTCGATGTCCGCGATACGACCCAGACCCATCTGGACGTGAACCTCTATGCGGCCGACGGCCGGCTGCTTCGTTCCACGGTGGAGCACTTCGAACCCCGGCAGATCACCCCGCGGTTCCGCCGGCATAGCGACGCCCGTTACCATGTTCTCCTCGATCCGCTCCCGCCCGGAACCACCCGGATTGAAGTCCGCGCCCATGAGGGGGCCCACTCTCCCTGAGGCACTCCGATCGTTTCCATAAAATCACCTCATCCTTGCATGAATGAATCCACCCCGCCGGCACCGCGGATTCCCGTCTGCGGAGACCGGCAACCCTAAGCATCACGGCGGTTTTCATCGGTCGATCTGCCGTGCAACTAACCCCATGAAAACAAAACTGCCCCTGCTCCTCGCGTTGAGCTTGGCCGCACTCAGCGGCTGCGCCAGCGCTACTTCCCCTCGTTCCCACGCGGCCAGCTTGGCGGCCGAACGCGGGGCGCCGGCCCCGCTGGTCAACACCCTCCAGCGGGGCGGCCGCCTCACGCTCTCCGACATCGAAAGACTCGCCATTCTGAAGGTGCCTGATGACACAACCTTGGCCTGTCTTCGACGAAGCGGTGCCACCTACGAGCTGACTTTGGCGCAAATCGACCAAATGCGGAACGCCGGCGTGTCGGTGCGCGTCATTGATTACCTTCTGGCCAGCCCGGCCCGGGTCGCCCGCACCGTCCTATATCCCCGGATGCGGTTTGGTTTTGGGTATCCGCATTATTATGGTGCCGGACACTACTCGGGCGGATTCGGCCATGGTTTTGGGCATGGAGGCCTTGGTCACCGTGGAGGGCATCGCTGATGAAAGCGCATCTGCTATTCTTAGTGTTGCTCGCGGCGGTGAGCCTGGATGGAGCGACGGGGCCTGTTGTCGAGAAAACGGCCCCAGCGGCCAAGGAGCCAGCCAAGGCTCCGGTTAAAAAGAAGGTCTACGAGTTGCCCAAGACCGGTCTCAACCAACCCCGGCCCGGGGGTGGCTGGATCAACGTTGAGGCGGTCGGCACCAGACTGGTGGTCAAGTTTTTCGACAAGGAAAAAAAGCCGGCTGCGCCCGATGTTCAGCGCGGATTCGCCCAGTTCCGTTACGCCGCAAAGAATTCTGCGCGGGCTCCGCTGCACCGTGAAGGTGAAGCCCTTGTTTCCACGGCTACGGTGCGCCCGCCGCACAATTTCATTGTGCTGTTGAGCTTGTTCACAGGCGAAAGTGTGGGGCCTTCCGAATCCCACAACTTCAAATACCCCTGACATGAAACCAGCCCACGCTTTTCTCCTGGGTTTTCTTCTCCCGGTGGTGTCCGCTGGGTGGGCGGCACCCGTTCTCAGCGGAGCCACGCCGGGCCGGCTCGATCTGGATCAGGCACTGGCCTTTGCTTTGGAGAACAACTTTGCGATCCGGGGCGCCCGCGAGCGCCTCCGCGAACAGGCCGGCGTGGTGACGACCGTGTCGGCCGCCGCCCTGCCTACGGTTTCGGCCTTCGGCAGCTTTCAGAAGAGCGATGTCCCAAGCCTCCAGCTTCCCACGGCTCAGAATCCCGGCGCGCCCTTGATCGTGCCGTCTGGCCGTTATTGGCGGATGAATTTCACCGCGCGGCAAACCCTCTATGCCGGGGGTGGCATCCGGTCATCGATCAATGCCGCGAAGCTCACCCGCGAGGCGGCCGTCTTCGGTCTGCAAGAGACCGTCAATGCGGCCTTGCTGGATGTGCGCACCCGGTTCTACACGGTCCTGCTCGCTCGTGAGGAAATCAAGGTGCAGGAGCAGAACTTGGAACTGCTGCGGCGCCAGTTGCGCGACACCACGATCCGATTTGAGGCGGGTTCAGTCTCGAAATTCGAGCAACTTCGCACCGAAGTGGCCTTGGCCAATGCCCAGCCGCCGCTCATCAAGGCGCGTAACGACTATCGTCTGGCCATCCAGGAACTGCGCCTGGCGATTGGCTTGGCGCCCGCCCGTGACGAATCCCCTGACCAAGCCCTGGAGATCACCGGATCGCTCACCATCGAGCCATCGACCCTCGAACTCCCGGCCGCATTGGCCGCCGCGCGCACGGGCCGTCCGGAACTACGGCGACTTGCCAAGCTTGTTGATGCGGCCGCCGCCGGCGAATTGACGGCCCGCGCTGGCTATTACCCCAGCCTGGCGTTGACCGCCGGTGGCGAGCTCCGGAAAGGCGCCACGGAGAATTTCGGCGATTCACGGCGCGGTCTGCGCGCCGGAGCCCAGGCTCAGTGGACTGGCAACCCTCGCGCCACCGCTGGGCAGGTCGGACAGGCCGAATCCTTGATCGAGCAGGCGCGCCTCGCCCTTGCCGCCGCGGAACTCGCCGTCCAGGTCGAGGTGCGCCGTGCCCTGTCCTCGCTGGCGGAGGCAACCGAGATGGTCGGCGCCACCCGGCAGTCGGTAAAACAGGCTGAAGAGGCGGTGCGTATCGCGCTCACCCGTTACCAAACCGGCATGACTCCCCAACTCGACCTGCTGCAATCGCAGGTGGCGCTGACGACCGCACGGACGAACCAACTCCGGGCCTACTACGGTCACAACGTTGCGCTGGCCCGGGTCCGGCAGGCGATCGGACAGTCCGGGATCGAGTTCGGCGCGGGCGAAAGCGTCATCACTCCTTCCGTCCCCACCCTTCAAAAATGAATCCCCGAAAAACGCCCGCCGCCGGCCCGCCCGAACCGGAACACGACCACGGGACCGCCCCGGAATTTCTGCCGCATTGGGCGCAGGAGCGCTGGACGCTGCTAACGGTCGGCGCCGCCGGCGCGTTTTTGGCGGCGGGCTTTTTCGGCGAAAAATTCCTCGGGCTGCCGCCCTCGGTGGCGCTCGCTTTCTATATCCTCGCCTATGTGGCGGGTGGCTACGATGTCGCCCGCGAAGCCCTGCCCGCGCTCTTCCGCGGGAAATTTGACACCGACCTCCTCATGCTCGCCGCCGCCGCCGGCGCGGCGGCGCTCGGCGCATGGCCCGAGGGCGCATTCCTGCTTTTCCTCTTCGCCCTTGGCCACGCGGGCGAGCACTACGCGCTCGACCGCGCGCGCAACGCCGTCGGCGAACTCGGCAAGCTCATGCCGCGCACCGCGCACGTAAAACGCAACGACCGCGTCGAAGAAGTGCCCGTCGAGACCCTCGCCGTGAACGACGTGGTCGTCGTCCGTCCCGGCGACCGCGTGCCGGTCGATGGCGTCATCGTCGCGGGCGAAAGCACCCTCGACCAAAGCGCCGTCACCGGCGAAAGCGTGCCCGTCGGCCGCAAGATCGCCGACGAGGTTTTCGCCGGCACGATCAACCAGGAAAACGGCCTCGACGTGCGCGTGACCAAACTGGCGAAAGACAACACCCTCGCCCGGATCATGCAGCTCGTGGCCGAGGCCCAGGAACAACAGAGCCCCACCCAGCAACTCACGGAAAGATTCACCCGCTGGTTCGTGCCGACGGTGCTGGGGCTGACCGGGCTCATGATCGTGCTGCCACCTTTGCTTTTCAGCTGGACGTGGACCGACAGCTTTTATCGCGGCATGGTCCTGCTGGTCGCCGCCTCCCCCTGCGCCCTGGCGATTGGCACCCCCGCCGCCGTGCTCGCCGGGATCGCCCAGGCGGCCCGGCGCGGTGTGCTGATCAAGGGCGGCGTCCATCTCGAGAACCTCGGCCGCCTGCGCGTCATCGCCTTCGACAAGACAGGCACCATCACCACCGGGAAATTTGCCGTCACCCGCATCGTCACCCTAAACGGAGCCGCCGAAGATGAAGTCCTCCGCATGGCTGCGGCCGTGGAGGAGCAGTCGAGCCATCCGCTCGCTGCCGCCATCGTGCAGATGGCGCGCGACCGGCAACTGCCGGTTCCCGCGGCCACGGGCATCGAGAATCTCGCGGGCAAGGGCGTTCGCTCGCAGGTCGAAGGCACGGAAGTCCTCCTCGGGGCCCTGCGCGCCTTCGCTGGCGACCCGGCCGCCGCCAAAGACGGCGCGCTCGCCGACACCATCGCCCGGCTGGAAGGTGACGGCCAGACGACCGTCATCGTGCGGCAAGGCGGAAAGTTCATCGGAGTCATCGCCCTCGCCGATGAGCCGCGCGCCTCCTCGGCCGGCATCATGCAGCGGTTGAAAGCGCTCGGCGTGCATCAACTCGTCATGCTCACCGGCGACAACGAAGCCGTCGCGAAACGCGTCGCCGCCATCGTCGGCCTCACCGATGTGCGCGCCGCGCTGTTGCCCGAAAACAAGCTCACCGCCATCCGCGAACTCGAACGCCAGCACGGCTCGATCGCGATGGTCGGAGACGGCGTGAACGACGCGCCCGCGCTCGCCGCCGCCACCGTCGGCGTCGCCATGGGCGGCGCGGGCACCGCGGTGGCATTGGAGACGGCCGACGTTGCGTTGATGGGCGACGATCTCGGCAAGCTCACGTTCGCCGTCGGCCTGAGCCGCGCGAGCCGGCGCATCATCCAGCAGAATCTCGCCGTCTCTCTCGGCGTGATCGCGCTGCTCCTGATCGGCACGCTCGCCGGCCAGGTTGTCCTCAGCGCCGCCGTCCTGCTGCACGAGGGCAGCACCGTGCTCGTTGCGATGAATGCCCTGCGCCTGCTCGCGTGGCGCGAACCGGCCGGCACCTGACCCGTCCTCCTCCTTTTCTGGCCTCATGAAAACGAACCTCCGTCCCACCTCGGCGTCTCATTCCCGCTCGTGGATCTGGACACGGTGTTCCCTGCATGGAACGCGACCCGGCGATGGACTGGAAAATTGAAATGATCATGGCCGCGAAGGCGATTCTGGCCGCCTTCCTCGGGGGCTTGATTGGGTGGGAGCGCGAGCAGCACGGGCGCGAAGCGGGAATCCGCACCTATGCGGCAGTTTGTCTCGGTGCGTGTGTCTTCGCCCTGGTCTCCTCACATGTTCCCGGGGCGGGTGACAAAGCGCGCATCGCCGCACAGGTCGTTAGCGGCGTCGGGTTCTTGGGGGCAGGGATCATTATGCGCGACCAAGGCCGTGTTACGGGACTGACGACCGCGGGCACTTTGTGGGCGAGCGCAGCCGTAGGGCTGGCAGTCGGTTTCAGCATGTATGTCCTCGGGATACTCACTGCGCTGATTGTCTTCGGCCTGCTGTCCGCGCATCACATTCCGGGCTGGGCGCGATTAAAGCGTGTTAATCACGGCCTAAAAAAGGAAGATGCAGAGTGGGAAGATTAAACGTGCGCATCGCTGAAGGTATTTGCATCGGAACCGCCCGCATGGTCCCCGGCATCACTGAAGCGCGCCGGCGGCCTGGTCGCCGTGATCCACTGGCGGAGCGATATCACCACGCCGCACGGCCCCTCGCTCGCGATCCGCCCGCGGCCGGAACAGATCACGGCTTGGGCCGCCGCGGTCGGACTTGAACTGGAGAGCGGTGATTTTCTCCTTCCCCTGTGGCACTATGGGCTGAAAATGCGGCGAACGAGATGAGTTCAGACCAAAGCACCTCTCCGGATTTCTGGGACCAACGGTATGCTGCGGGCAAGACGCCGTGGGACCAGCGCGCCATCCCCAGCCGACTGGCCGAGTTTTTGCACCGAACGCCTGTGTCCGGTCGCGCCTTGGTGCCGGGCTGCGGCTCGGGTTATGAGATCCGATTGTTGCATGAGCGGGGCTGGGCCGTGCTGGGACTGGACTTCAGTGCCGTGGCCGTGGCCCGCGCTCAGAAGGAACTCGGGCCGCTCGCCGCCTTGGTGCGGGAAGGCGATTTCTTCGCCCCGGCCAATGACCTCGCCGGCTTCAGCCTCGTCTACGAGCGAACCTTTCTCTGCGCCTTGCCGCCGGAGCTCCATCGCGCCTACGCCAGGCGGATGGCGGAACTGACAAAGTCCGGTGGCTTGCTGTGCGGCTTTTTCTTTCACGGACCGGAGGAAGAACCTCCGCCACATCCCCTGAGCCCGCAGGAAATTTCCGGCCTGTTCAGCCCCGCCTTCACTCTGATAGAGGACCTGCCGGTGCCGGACTCCCTGCCGCTCTTCGCCGGCAAGGAGCGCTGGCAGGTCTGGCGCCGACGCTGACGCCTGCCTCGGGGCGGAAGCTTGCCGCGCCTGAAATCTTTGGCGATCTTTCGCTTCCCGGCCACAACGGCTTCACACTGAAGCTCCACACTCCCCAGTCACATTTCGCCATGAACACCATCCTGCTCGAACTCACCATCATCTTCGCCCTGCTCCTGGCCAACGGTGTGTTCGCCATGGCCGAGATCGCCATCGTCTCCGCCCGCAAGAACCGGCTGCGCTCGCTGGCCGAGGCGGGTGATACCAGCGCCCGCCGCGCCCTCGAACTCGCTGAGTCCCCCAACACCTTCCTGGCCACCGTGCAGATCGGCATCACCCTGGTCGGCGTGCTGGCCGCGGCCTTCAGCGGGGCCGCGATGGCGGACAAGCTGGCCGTGCCCCTGGCGGAAATCTCCTGGCTAGCGCCTTACGCCGCAGAGGCCGCCTTCGGCATCGTGGTGGTCGTGCTCACCTATTTCACCCTGGTCATCGGCGAGCTGGTGCCCAAACGCATCGGCCTCGGCAACCCCGAGGGCGTGGCCAGCGCGCTCGCCGGCCCCATGCACCTGTTGTCCCGGATCGGCGCACCCCTCGTCAGCCTGCTTGGCTCCTCCACCGATGCCCTCCTCGCCCTCTTCCGCATCAAGCCCGAGCCGGAGGTCAAGGTGACCGAGGACGACGTCCGCCTGCTCGTCCGCGAGGGCATGCGGGTCGGGGTCTTCCATGCCCAGGAACCGGCCATGATCGAGAGCGTCATGGCCTTCGACCGCCTGCCCGTGCACGATCTGATGACGCCGCGCGCCAAGATCATCTGGATCAACGTCAACGATTCCCACGAGACCATCTGGCACCGGATCGTCATCAGCGCCCACACCACCTTTCCCGTTTACGAGGGCAAACGCGACAACGTCATCGGCATGGTGACGGTCAAGGCCATCTACGCCAACCTCGCCGCCGGCGTCCCGATCAATGTGCGCGACCTCATGACGCCCGCACTGGTGGTCCCCGAGTCCCAGCCCGTCACCGCGCTGCTCGAGAAATTCAAGTCCACCGGCAAGCATGTCGCGCTGGTCAGCGACGAGTTTGGCGGCATCGCGGGCCTCGTGTCCCTGCACGACATCATGGAGGCCATCGTCGGCGAACTCCCGTCGCCGGAGGACCGCCTCAAGCCCAAGGCCGTGCGGCGCGACGACGGTTCCTGGTTGGTTGACGGTATGATCGATGCCGATGACTTCGCCCAGGCCGTGATGGACTTCCCGCTGCCTCCGGCCGCCCAGCGCGACTACCAGACCCTCGCCGGTTTTCTCGTCAAGCACCTCGGCCATGTGCCCACCGAGGGCGAATCATTCAAGCTCCACGGTTATCTGGTCGAGATCATCGACATGGATGGCCTGCGCGTGGACAAGGTGTTGCTGCTGCCGGTCAGGAAACCCGCCGAACCCGGCAAGGCCTGACCGCACACGCCCTTTGCTCCCGCCCCCCGCTCCGGCGGGAAACCAGCATGAAAATTCGCGACAGCGGCATGCCGCCGCAGGATTACTGGGAGACGCTGTTCGATGTGCCGCGTATTCTCGACGCATTCGGCTTCGGTCCGGCCACCCGTGACGTGGCCGAGCTGGGCTGCGGTTACGGCACCTTCACCCTGCCGCTGGCCCGGCGCATCAGCGGAACCGTGCACGCCCTCGACATTGATGCCGCGATGGTCGCCGTGACAACGGACCGCGCCACGACCGCGGGTCTGGCCAACGTGCAAGCGGAAGTGCGCGACGTGCTGACCGGCGGCTTCGGCCGGCCCGCCGGTTCCTGCGACGCCGCCCTCCTTTTCAACATCCTGCACGCCGGGGAACCGGTCGCGCTGCTGCGCGCCGCCCGCGACGTGGTGCGCCCCGGCGGCCTGGTCGCCGTGATCCATTGGCGAAGCGATATCGCCACACCGCGCGGCCCCGCGCTCGCGATCCGCCCGCAGCCGGAACAGATCGCCACTTGGGCCACCGAGGCCGGTCTCACGGCAGACGGCCCAAGCCTCGACCTGCCGCCCTGGCATTTCGGCCTGAAACTCCGGCGGGAGTGAACCGCTAATTTTCGCTAATCGGCGCTAATGCAGACCGATGCCTGGTTCTGCTCTGATTCACCGATCAGGTGAGCAGATTGTGATCTCTGGTCCTCTTCATTCTTGATTAGCGTTCATTAGCGCCAATTAGCGGTTACCCATCTGGATTATTCAGTTCAGTCCCCCACCCGCGCGAACCGCGGCACCCGCTTGCCGCCAACCTCGACCGTCTCGGTGAACATCGCCGCCGGGCGGACAAATAATCCGCCTTCACCGTAGAGCGCCTCGTAGACCACGAGCCACTCGCGGGTCTCGGAGTGCAGGGCCAGCCCGATCACGCGATACGGGTTGTCCTTGTAGTGGCGGTAAAGCCCCGGCCGGGGCTCGGCCGGTCGCGGCGGCAAAGTGTTCATGACCCGAGGGCAGCACCTTGGAATTGCTCGAGCGACATCAAAAACGGGACCACGCAGCCTCCTCGCAGCGGCGGCGGGCCTATTCCACAGGTATTAGCACGACCACACCGCGATGAGTGCCGGACCGCCGGCCCGTCTTTCCCACTGCCCAGGGGCGAGATGTGAACTCCGGCACATGCCACTTGGCCGCCCGGCGCCGGCGGCCCGCCGATGGCGCACAATGCCGGCTTGTTAGTTCACCGGTGCAGGATGATGTTGTTTTCGTGGACTTGCGTAACTTTGTCAGGCGCCTTCTTCCGGGACTGCTTGCCGGTCTGGCGCTGGGCCTAGGCCGCGCGGAGGGCGCGAGGCTGACCATCGAGGCCGCCTTGGAACAATTGCGCAGCACCAATCCCGCCCTGGATGCCTCGCGCCTGGAGATAGAGCGCCGCGTCGAGGAGCGCCAGGCCGCGCGGAGTCTCTTTGGCCCGCAACTCGAGGTGACCGGCCGCTACACTTTCATCGACCAGCCGATCGTCATCGACCTCGACCCGATCCGGCAGGCGATGCTTGCGCTGCATCCCACCGTCCCGGCGGCGGCCATCCCGTCGTTCGTGCAACGGGTGCAGGAGGATCGCTTCCTGCGCGGCCAGCTCACGGCCATCTGGCCCGTGTATGCGGGCGGGCGCATCCTCGCCGCCCAGCAGGCGGCCGGCGCCGGCCTTGCCGAGGCGGAGGCGACGGCGCGCCACACCGCCAACTCCCTGTTCAGCGACCTCGTGCAGCGCTTTTACGGCGCGCAGCTCGCCCGCGTCATCCGCACCATGCGGACCGAGGCGCTGGCCGGCCTGGAGGCACATCTGCGACAGGCCGGCCTGCTCGAAAAGGAGGGCCAGATCGCCCGGGCCGAACGCCTGCACGCCCAGGTCGCGCGCGACGAGGCGTGGCGGGAGCTCCGGCGCGCCGAGGCGCAGGTGGCCATCGCCGAGGCCGCGCTCACCGGGCTTTGCGGCGGCGGCGAGCCGGTCACACCCGCCTCGCCGTTGTTTCTCGCCGCCGAGCCGCTGGAATCGCTCCCCCACTTCCTTGCCGTCGCGGAAGCCCGGCACCCGGCGCTGGAGATCATGGCGGCGCGCCGCGCCCAGGCGGCCGCCGGCGTCGCCGGGGAGCAGGGCCGGCTCCGGCCCGAGGTCTACCTCTTCGGCGCCCATGAACTGAACCGCGGCGACACCACCCTGCTGGATCCCGCTTGGGCGGCCGGGGTCGGCGTGCGCTTGGTCCTGTTCGACCGCACCGATCGCACCCACCGGCTGGCCGCCGCCCGGCTGCTCGAACGGCGCGTCGGCCGGCTGACCGAGGACCTGCGGCAGAACCTGCGGACCCTCGTTGAGAAATCCTACCGGGAGGCGGCCTTGGCCCAGGAACAATATGCCTCGCTGGACTCGACCCAGGAACTCGCGCGCGAAAACCTCCGGGTGCGCGAGACCTCCTTCCGCGAGGGCCTGGGCACCTCGCTGGAGGTCGTCGACGCCCGGCTCGCCCTCCTCCGCGCGGAAACCGCGCGGGCCGTCGCCGCCCGGGATTTTGCGGTGGCCCTCGCCGCGCTGCTCGAGGCCAGCGGCCAGCCCGAACGCTTCCTGGCTTATGCCGCCGGGGCCACCCCCAGGATTCTCCCATGAAAAAACTCCGGGTCGCACTCTTTGTCACTGGCGGCGTCGCCCTCCTCGTCTTTCTCGCCCTCGGCCTGTCTCTGGCCTTCCGGCCCGCTCCCCTCGTGCTCGAGGGTCAGGTGGAGGTGACCGAGATCGACGTCGCCGCCAAACTCGCCGGCCGGGTGGACCAAATGGCCGTGCGCCTCGGGCAGACGGTGCGGGCGGGCGACCTGCTCTTCACCCTGGACAGCCCGGAAGTCCGGGCGAAGCTCACCCAGGCCCGGGGCGCGCAGTCCGCCGCCCACGCCGTCCGCCAGAAGACCGACACCGGCGCGCGCCTCCAGGAAATCCGCGCCGCCGAGCAGCAGTGGCAGCGTGCCGAGGCCGCCGCGGAACTCGCGACAGTCACCCTCCGGCGCGTCGAGCGCCTCCTGGCCGAGGGCATCGTGCCGCAGCAGCGGCGCGATGAAACCGCAGCCCAGGCCAAGGCGGCGCTCGCCGCCAGCGACGCCGCCAAGGCCCTCTACGAGATGGTCCAGGAAGGCGCCCGCGCGGAAGACAGGTCCGCCGCCGCCGCGGTCGAGGCCCAGGCCGGCGGCGCGGTCTCCGAGGTCGAGGCCTACCTGGCCGAGACCCGGATCAAGGCGCCCGCGGACGGCGAGGTCGCGGCCCTGCTCATTGACGCGGGGGAAATCGCCCCGGCCGGCTTCCCCGTCATCACCCTCGCCAACCTGCAGGACGTCTGGGTCGTGTTCCAGGTCCGGGAGGACCTGCTGGCCGGCCTCGGCCTCGGCACGGAAATGACCGCCGTGGTGCCCGGCCTCGGCGGCCGCGAAGTGCGGTTGAAGGTGGACTATCTTGCCGCCCTCGGGGCGTTCGCCACCTGGCGCGCCACGAGCGCGTCCAGCGGCTTTGACCTCAAGACCTTCGAGGTGCGCGCCCGCCCGGTGGGCGCGGTCGGGGGCCTGCGCCCCGGGATGAGCGTCATCGTGCCGTGGAAGCGGCCGTGAAAGCTTTCCGCGCCGGGCTCCGCCGCGAATGGGCCGACCTGCGCGGCTCGCCGCTGGCGCAGGCGCAGCTGCTCTGGCTGCCGGTGGCGTCGATCATCCTGGTGTGGGCCGTCTTCATGCGCGGGACGGCGACGGACCTGCCCGTGGTGTTCGTCGACCAGGACCACAGCGCCATCTCGCGGCAGCTCGGCCGCACGCTCGACGCGGCGCCGGGTCTGGCGGTGCGGCTGCGCACCGACTCGCTGGCGCAGGGCCGCGCGGCCGTGCGCCGGGGCGACGCCGAGGGCCTCGTGCTGGTGCCGCGGGATTTTGCGCGCCACCTCAAGCGCGGCGAACCCGCCGAGGTCACGGCGTGGTTCAACGCGCAGTTCCTGCTGACCGGCAACCTCGTGTCGCGCGAGTTGCAGGCCACGGTGCTGGGCTTCTCGGCCCAGGCGGAGGCGCGCGCCCGGCTGGCGCGGGGTGAGCCGCGCGCGGCGGTCGCCATCAGCACGCAGCCGATCGCGGCCCGGCGGGACACCCTGCACAACCCGCAGCTCAATTACCTGCCCTTCCTCGTGGCCGGGCTGGCGGCCGGCCTCGTGCAGATGTTCGCCATGCTCGGCGCCGTCCGTGTGGCCGGTCGGGAATTGCGCGACGGAACGGCGGGCGCGTGGCTGGCCGGGGCCGGCGGCCGCATCGTTCCGGCCGTCGCCGCCAAGCTGGTGCTGCCCACGCTGGCGTGCTTCGCCGCGGAGACCGCCTTCCTTGCCGGCCTGCACGGCTGGCTGGGGTGGCCGATGCCGGGCAGCTGGGCGGTGCTGCTCGGCGCGGCCGCGCTGCTGGTCCTTGCTTATGAGGGCCTGGGCCTGCTCGTTGTCGGGCTCACCGCGAACTACCGGCTCGCGAGCAGCGTGACCGCGTTCCTGACCGCGCCGGCGCTGGCGTTCGCGGGCCTGACCTTTCCGCTCGGCAGCATGCCGCCGGCGGCCGAGGCCTGGGGGCAGGCGCTGCCCCTGAGCTGGTTTCTCCGCCTGCAGATCGAGCAGGCCGTGCGCGGCGCGCCCGCGGCCGCCTCGGGCCCGGAACTGGCCCTGCTCGCCGCGGCCACCGGGCTGACCTTCGCCGCCGCGCTCCCGCTGCTGGCCTGGCGCGCGCGCCAGCCCTCAGCCTGGGGGCGATCATGAACGCCAGCCTCCACGGCTTCACCGGCACCCTCCGGCGGATCTTCACCGACTCCGGCGCCTGGTTGCTGCTCGTCGTCGCGATCGGCGGCTACTCCATGTTCTACCCGCTGCCCTATCTGCACCAGGTGGTGAAGGGCTCGCCGGTGGCGGTCATCGACCACGACGGCTCGAGCCTGAGCCGCCAGCTCATCCGCTGGGTCGGAGCCCACGAGAACCTGCGGATCGAGCACCGCTACCCCGCGCCCGCCGAACTGGAGGCCGCGCTCGCGGCGGGAGCGATCGACGGTTATCTAGTCATCCCCGAGGGTTTCCGGGCCGATGCGCTGCGCGGACGGCGCACCGTGGTCCTCTACGGCGGGGACGCCAGCCGCTTTCTCGTGTTCAAGCAGGTTCTCAGCGGTTTGGCCGAAGTGACGGGCACGCTGTCCGCCGGGATCGAGCTGCGGCGCCTTCAGGCGGCCGGGCTGGGCCGGGTGCAGGCGCTCACCGCCCAAGGGCCGGTGCAGCTGCATCTGCGGCCGCTGTTCAATACGCGTGAGGGTTACGGCAGCTACCTCATTCCGGCGGCGTTCATCCTCATCCTGCAGCAGACTCTCCTGCTCGGCATCGGCCTCATCTTCGGCACCGACGTCGCGCGCGGAGTGCGCCTGCCGCCGGACGCGGGCCTCGGACTCTTCGCGCGGTTTGCCGGCGGCTGCCTGGCCTATCTGGCGCTCTACACCGTGCACGCCGCGTTCTACTTCGGATTCTGCTTCTGGCTGTTCGACCTGCCGCGCCACGGGAACGGGCTGGACCTGGCCCTTTTCACCCTGCCCTTTCTGCTGGCCATCACCCTTTTCGCCCAGGCGCTCGGCGGGTGGTGCCGGCAGCGCGAGACCTCCCTTCAGCTCCTGCTGGTCACGTCGATCCCTTTTCTTTTTCTCGCCGGCTTCGCCTGGCCGCTGGCCTTGATGCCGCCGCCCCTGCGCTGGCTGGCGCACCTCGTGCCGGCCACCGCCGGCATCCAGGGATTCATGCGCCTGAACCAGATGGGCGCAACCCTGTCCGAGGTCACTCACTGGTGGTGGACGCTCTGGGCCCTGTGCCTGCTCTATGCCTGGCCCGCCTGGCGCAGCTGGCGCCGGGTCTACGGCCCGCCCTCCCCCTGAGCGGCGCGTCTCTCATGCCCCGAGGAGAGCAGCCATCCGCCGGGTTGCAAACCCGCCGTTGACGGCTTTGCTATCTGTCCTCTGTCATCCGTCCTCTGATGCCCACACCCATCCCCGTCACCGTCCTCACCGGCTTCCTCGGCGCCGGCAAGACCACGCTCCTCAACCGCATCCTCACGGAGCAGCACGGCAAGAAGATCGCCGTCATCGAGAACGAGTTCGGCGAGGTCGGCGTGGACAACCAGCTCGTCATCCAGTCCGACGAGGAAATCTTCGAGATGAACAACGGCTGCATCTGCTGCACCGTCCGCGGCGACCTCCTCCGCATCCTCGGCCGCCTCATGAAGCGCAAGGACCGCCTCGATGCCATTCTCATCGAGACCACCGGCCTGGCCAACCCGGCGCCCGTCGCCCAGACCTTCTTCACCGACCCGGAGATGAAGGAGCAGTTCAGCCTCGACGCCATCGTCACGCTCGTCGACGCCAAGCACATCCTCCTCCACCTCGACGATTCGCCGGAGGCGAAAAAGCAGGTCGGTTTCGCCGACATCATCGTCCTCAACAAGACCGACCTCGTTTCACCCGCCGAGCTCGACGCCCTGGAGAAGCGCCTCCACACGATCAACGGCGTCGCGAAGATCCACCGCGCGAAAAACGCCGACATCGCCATCGACAAGGTGCTCAACGTCGGCGGCTTCAACCTCGACCGCGCCGTCGAGGTCGACCCGCAGTTCCTCGAGACCGAATATCCCTTTGAATGGGCCGGCGCCTACGAGCTGGCGCCCGGCACCTACGACCTCGGCATCGGCGCGCACCATCACGGCCTGCCCTCCGAAGCCTCGGCGAAGGAGGGCGACCACGACCACGCGCACGACCACGAATGCGGCGAGGCCTGCGGCCACGACCACAACTCGCTCGACGTCGTCGTCGCGCCCGTGCGCAGCGCGGCGCAGGCCGACATCGACACCGTCATCAAGACCACGGTGATCGCCTACTCCGACTGGGAGAAGATCACGCTGCCCGGCGAGACCGTCGCCGCCGACGGCAAGATGCACCGCCTGAAGCTCAAGGACGAGAGCGGCCACTTCCCGGTGAAGATCGAGCAGGCCGGCCACTACGTCCTCTTCACCGGCCACGATGTGCCGACCCATCTCCATGCCCCGGACGGCAAGCTTATCCGCTACGGCTGGGACCAGACCTTCCGCCACGAGCACTCGCACGATGAGGAGGTGTCGTCCGTCGGCATCAGCGTCGAGGGCGAGCTCGACGGCAAGAAGCTCAACGACTGGATCTCGAAGCTCCTCGCCGAGAAGGGCGGCGACATCTTCCGCATGAAGGGCGTGCTCGTCGTCAAGGGCACGAAGAAACGCCTCGTCTTCCAGGGCGTGCACATGCTCTTCGACGCGAAGTTCGACCGCGAGTGGAAGGACGGCGAGAACCGCACCAACACCCTCGTCTTCATCGGCAAGCACCTCGACCGCGCCGCCCTGACCGAAGGCTTCAAGGCCTGCCTCGCCGGATAGATCGCACCAAGACCGTGGATGAGTCGAGCCAAGTTCGGGTGCGGACCGATGATACAAACGCTTTTCACCTTTGAAAAGGTGGTGAGAGTGCCTTGCATCGCGCAGGAAACCGCGGCAGATGTCAGTGCATGAAAATCAGCGTGCTGAGCGTGGTAGTGGCCTTGGTAATGACGGGGTGCACGATGCCGACTAAGATGGCTGAAACAGCTTCGGGGCGACCGGAAGTGGTGATCAACACAACGGACGTGTCGAAAATCAAGGCACTGATAATCGACGATATGCTCAACCATGGCTATCTGGTCGAGCAGGATACGGCCTACTCGCTGGTTTTGGCACGCGGGATCAAGGGTGCCGGAGAAGGATTTTTGGCCGGGTTGTCGATGGGCGCCGGGACCGGAAGCGGAAGCACGAAGCGAGTGACCGTCTATAATTTCACGCCGGCGGCGGCGGGCGGGACACGAGTGGTGGTTTCGTCGCAATGGCAGGCGCAGAGTTACGGGCAGACGAACAGCCAGGAGCTGGCGATGGACGGAGCAACCTTCAACATTTTCTACACCCAGTTGCTGCAATTTAAGGAGAGGCTGGAGACGAAGCCTGTGGCCGTGGCTAACTAGAAGACCGCCGCCCTGCGCAGCCTCGGCGCCTTCGCCCTGATCACCCTCCGCCGCCTGAATGATCGTGTGATTTGTTTCTCCGTTCCGGCCTACACGCCGGAGCTTATTCGGCCTTGGTGTCTCGTGCTATCAAAGTAAATTCTCGCTTTGCGTCTCCGCGTCTTTGCGTGAGATTTTGCCTCCCATGAATTTTTCCAAGCATTGGGCCGCGACCCTCGACGACTACGCCATCGACCTCGCCTGGTCGCCGGACGGCACGCTCCTGGCCGTCGCCTCGGCCGCGGGCGGTATCACGCTCCACGACGCCGCGACCGGCGCGGTGAGGCACGCGCTGGCCGGCCACGCGGACGGTGCGAATGCCCTCGCCTGGTCGGGCAACAGCCTGCTCGCCACCGGCGGCCAGGACGGGTGCGTGCGTTTCTGGGATGCGGCCACCGGCAAACAAACCGCTGAAGCGAAGCTCGGCAATGCGTGGGTCGAACATCTGGCATGGCAACCAAGCAGCTCTCAGCCCTCAGCTCTCAGCTCTCAGCTAATATTCGCCGCCGCCGGCAGGAAACTCGTCGCGCTCAAGCCCGACGGATCGATCGCCCACGCTTTTCCCGATGCACCGAAGACGGTCTCCGCCCTCGCGTGGCGGCCCGACGGCTCGGCCTGCGCCGCCGCCTGCTTCGGCCATGTCGCCGTGTGGGACGCGGCCGCCTTCGCCGCGCAGAAGGAATTTCCCTACGGCAACGCCATCTACGCGCTGACCTGGTCGCCCGACGGGCGCTGGCTGGTCGCGGGCTGCCACGACAACTCCGTCCACCTCTGGGTGCCGGCCGAGGACCTCGAGCTGCACATGAGCGGCTACGAGACGCGCCTCAAGGAACTCTCCTTCAGCCACGATTCCAAGTGGCTGGCCACCGGCGGCGGCAAGGACGTCTGCGTGTGGGACTGCGCCGGCGCCGGCCCCGAGGGCCGCGAGCCGCTGCAGCTGCCGCAGACCGGCCGCACCACCGCCGTCGCCTTCCAGAACCAGCACGGCCTGCTCGCCACCGGCGATGCGGGCGGCGTGTTCACGCTCTGGGGCCCGACCCGCAAGAACCCGATGGTCGCCGAGGTGAAGATGCCGTCCGCGGCCACCAAGTTCGCCTGGTCCGCCGACGACTCGCTCCTCGCCGTCGGCACCGAGAAGGGCGTGGTCTACGTCTTCAAGACCGCCTGATTGGCTGTTTCCGGGGGCCACTGTGCCGGTCGGGACGACTGTGCCGGTGACATTAGGCGAAAGCCGTATGCCGGGGACGGAGAAACACGTTGCGACAGGAAGCCTTCGAGAAACGCTGTCCGAATGCCCGCCGCGCTTCCGCTCCGCCACGTCCTGCTCGCCCTCCTGACCGTCACGATCTGGGGCAGCAACTTCGTGGCCATCAAGCTGGCGCTCCACGACCTGCCGCCGCTGCTCCTGTGCACGCTGCGCTTCCTGTTCGTCGCCTTGCCGCTGGCGTTCATCCTGCCGCGCCCCGCGATCGCCTGGCGGCAGCTGTTCCTCTACGGCCTCACGATGTTCGCGCTGCAGTTCAGCTTCATGTTCTTCGGGATGAAGCTCGGCGTGTCGGCCGGCCTGGCTTCCGTCATGCTCCAGCTCCAGGTGTTCGTGACCCTGGCCCTCTCCGCCGTCTTCCTCCGCGAGCGCATCACCCCGCTGCAGGTCGCAGGCACGCTCATCGCGGTCGCCGGCTTCGCGGTGGTGGCGGCCCATTCGGGCAGCGAGGTGTCGCTCGCCGGCCTGCTCTGCGTGCTCCTGGCCGCGTGCTCGTGGGCCTACGGCAACTTCATGTCCCGCGGCCTGGGCAAGGTGAACCCGCTGGCCCTCGTCGTGTGGGGCAGCCTCGTGGTGCCGCTGCCCATGGGCCTCGCCTCCCTCGCCCTCGAGGGCCCGGTGCTCATCGGGCAGAGCCTGGCGCACGTCGGCCGGCCGGCGGTGCTGGCGCTCGCGTTCATCGTCTACGTCTCGACCCACGTCGGTTACTCGCTGTGGAGCTGGCTGCTGGCCCGGCACGCGGCGTCGGCCATCACGCCGTTCGCCCTGCTCGTGCCGGTGGTGGGCATGCTCAGCTCGGCGCTCTTCCTCGGCGAGGCCCTGCCCGCGTGGAAGCTGGAGGCGGCCGGCCTTGTGCTGACCGGGCTGGCGGTCAACGTCTTTGGCCCGCGCCTGCTGCCGGCCCTCCTGCCCCGCCGCGCCTGAAACCCGGCGCGGGGCAAGCCCCCGGCCGGCCGAGTCATGGCTTGACCATGGCGGCGCGCAGGGCGAACTTCCGCCCGCATGTCGGGTGAAGTCCAACCACCGCTTCCGTCGGTTTTCATCAGCTACGCGTCCGCCGACCGCGCCGCGGCCCGGTTGTTGCGCGACTGCCTGGCGGAGGCCGGGCTCGAGGTCTGGCTCGACGAGGAGGAACTCGCGGGCGGCGAGGCGTGGGATGCCAAGATCCGCAACCAGATCCGCACCTGCACCTACTTCATGCCCGTCATCTCGGCCACGACCGAGGTCCGGCGCGAGGGCTACTTCCGCCGCGAATGGCGCCTCGCCGTCGAGCGCACGCTCGATCTCGCCGACGACGTGATGTTCCTGGTGCCGGTCGTGATCGACGACACGCGCGATGCCGGCGCGCGCGTGCCGGAAAAATTCTTCACCGTGCAGTGGCTCCGCGTCCCGGGCGGCGAGCCGACCCCGGCCCTGCGGGAACTCGGGCGCCGGCTCGTGCGCGGCGACGCCCTAGCGCTGGACGCCGCCCCGCCGGCTCCTGCCGCCGCGCCCACGGGCAAGGCCGGCAAATCCGGCAAGCATGCCGAGCCCCCGCCCTTCCCCAAGTTTCCCGCCTACCCCGATCACGGCAACAAGGGCCGCTTCCTCTACGACCTCGTCACCTGGTTCGGCCACCTGCTCCACTCGCTCTGGCTCCACCTGCCGCGCTGGCTGAGGGTCGTCGTCGCGTTCCTGATCATCTTCAACCTGGTTTCCTGGGTCTTCCGGGAGAGCAAGTCGGACCCCTCCCCCCGCCGGGGCAAGCCGGAGATCGCCGACCAAGTGAAGAAATCCCTCGGCAACGCCGCCCGCACGCCCGAGGGCCAGGACAAGGCCTCCGCGGCGATCGAGTCGCTCGTCGGCGCCGCCGCCGAGGCGATCCAGTCCGGCCGCCCGGTGGCCCTGATCCCGTTCGACGGCGAGGACGATGCCGGCGAAACGCTGGCCGACGGCGTCTTCGATGGCGTCTGCGAATTGCTCAAGCAGGAGGACAAGCCCCTGTGGGGCGTCAGCCCGCTGCCGCTCAAGCCCGACGCGATCGACGCCGAGGTCATCGGCCGCGGTCTCCGGATGAAGAGCCGCTTCGTGCTCACCGGCCATGTGGGCAAGCCCATCCCGGGCCTGGCGACCGCCTTCACCGCCCGCCTGTTCGAGACGGGCAAGGGCGAGCTGGTCTGGAAGGAAACCTTTGAGACCGCCACGAACGACGCCGCGACCATCGCCCACCGGATCGCCGACGAGGTGAACAAGCGGCTCGAGACGGTGCCGCCGCCGGCCCCACCGCCCACCCCGGGCGGCTGAACGGGCCACCCGGCCCTAGATCTATTCCCTCCGGCGCGCGTAAGCCTGCAGGTCTTCTCGTGAGATTTGGTCAGCTGGAACTAGACGATAATGAGCCTCGTCCACCACTTTGATCACCCCATCCTGCAGTGTAAGCTCAAACAAGGCGATCAAGTCATCTTCAAGGAATTGAGCTGAAATCGCCCGACAGATTAACCCGGGGAATTTCTCAGCGCAGCAGACAATATCCTGACGGGCTTGCACAGCGGAAAGCTTGTCGCTGCCACCTTTCGCTTGCACGGGCACAACGAATTGCCGGCCGGCCCGATCCACACCGACATAAACTTCGTCGATTTCGATTTGCCCGATCTTTTCCACCGTGGTCCGCAGATGGCTCTGGAGCGAATAGGTGGCCAAACCAAGAAACACGTCGATCAGGCGATTGTATCTCACCTTCGCCAACAGTGCCTGTTCGTCAGAAAGGGCGTAAGCCCCGATAATCTCCGGGGTCGCATCGGGGATCTTGATCGTGACCAGGTTCGGATTGGGCACGATGCGGCTGATCTTGGAAAGGCGGAAGGCATATTGCGAATGCCCAACCCCGTCGATGATCCACTCACAGCCTTTGGGTTGGGTTGCCAGGATACTAGCCGGCATCGGCGTCCGATAGCGCACGGAATACACCACGTCCCCAAGATTCTTGGGCAGTTCAACCTTGAGTTTCTTCGCCGCAGAAACGAGTTCCGTCCGCTCGAACAGCACCTCCTTGGCTCCCCGTTTGTAATGATCAAAGAAAACCTTCTCAATCAGCACCTGGTAGCGGTTTCCTTTGGCGGCGGGTTTAGGCATAGGAGAGTTCCTTCTGAAACTGGGCTTCAATGTCCTCCTGTTTGCGCTTTCGGCTGCCGCTCTTGCGATCACGGCGGCCGATTGGCACGGAGACGCCCCAATATCTTGAAGCTTCGGTCATGTTCAAGGCCAACAATGGAAGCGGACCAAGGGCTACGATGCCCGGTGGCCGCTCCGGCTTCATCCCGGACGCCTGTAAGACGGAAGCGCCAATGGCCCGTGCCAAAGGAGGCGGCACGGCGTTGCCGATCTGTCGGGCCCCATGCCACTTGGTGATGTGGAAGCGAAACCAATCCGGGAACCCATGCAGCCGGGCCATCTCCCGCACTGTCACACACCGCGCATGACGATAATGTATGGGGCGCGGGCTGGTAAACGCCCCTCGGGCCGAGTCCGAGCCCGCACGGAGGGTGTTGGCCACGCCATCGGGCGAAAGCTTGAAGAAACGCGAAATCGGCTCGACCGCTCCATGGACTGTTGCCGCGAACCTCCGGCAGGAGATGGCGGTATGATCGGTCCTGATGCTGGCCGTCAACAGTTGAGGATCCCAGCGCCGGCGATAGCCGAAATGCCAGGCCGCGGCATTGGCGCAACGCATCTGAGCACCGTAAGCCGAGGGTTTGCCCCACTGGCTTGTCTTTACCGCATCACTATCGAGCAACCCGGCAAACTCATCCGCATCAGGCAAGTCACCCAAGGCCTCTTCGCAGGTCGGCGACGAGGGCAACTCGGACAAAACGGCCTCGGGGTGCCGGGTGGTCGCTTCGGGGTAGACCGGCAATCGCAGACCCCGGCGCGCCCCTAGCAGGATGAGGCGCTCGCGGTTTTGCGGTGTGCCATAGGCGACGGCGTTCAGCACCCGCCAAGGCATCTGCACCTCGTAGCCAATCTCCTGAAATGTGGCGATCAGCTCCTCGAGAAATTTGCGGTGAGGCCCCAATGTCAGCCCCTTGACGTTCTCAAATACAAAATAGTTCGATTTGAGTTCTCGCACGATCCGCACGAATTCGCGCACCAAGGCGTTGCGGGGATCATCGAGCACTCGTTGCCCAATAAGCGAGAAGCCCTGACAAGGCGCTCCACCGAAAACCACATCGACTTTCCGGTCCCCAATACGGGCCGTTCGGCGAATCTCGGCTCCGCTCAGACCTACCACCGAGCGCGGAATCACCGAGCAATCAGGAAAGTTGTATAAATGGGCCGCCGCGTGGATCGGATCATATTCGACAGCCGCCACGACATCAAAGCCTGCCTGCTCAAAGCCGAGACTCATGCCTCCGACTCCTGAAAAAAGATCTATGCCAATGGGTCGCGCCATGTTTTCGCCTGTGTGTTGTCAGGATCGGGAGCCGGACTCAACCCAAAGGCGACCTCTCCAGCTACTTTGTTTGCATATTGCAAAAAGCTCCCGCGACCTAGCCACGACCAGCCGCCCTTCAGGCGCAACGCGGCGCCTAGAAATCCAACCCCAGCAGCAGGCGCAGGCGCGTGTAGTCCTGGGCCGTGCCGTCGGGACTGCCCTGGCGGGTCTCGTGCCGGATCGCGGCGCTCAGGGTCTCCGTGAACTTCTTCGTCAGCTCGACGCGGTTTTCCCAGCCGTCGTTCTGCGACACGAAGGAGTAATAATAGACCCCGCGATCGCTCAGCAGCAGGCCCCAGGGCAGCCGCAGTTCCGTCTCGATGAACGCGGATTCCACGGTGCGCGAGGTGTGCGAGGTCGGGGGCGAGGTGGTCCAGACATCAAACAAGTTCTCGGACACGCCCACCCGCAGCTTGCGCTCGGGCCTGATCAGCAGGCTGATGCCGTAGCCGATTTCCTGCTGCAACAGGACATAGTCGGCGGGCATCCCCGTCTTGCGGCTGGCGCGGTTCCATTCCAGCGTGGGCCGGTATTGGACGAAGCTGTTGCTTTTTTTGCTGAAGCTGTGCCGCCAGAGGCCGTCAGCCTTGAGCATGTCGGTCGTCGTGAGCGCGTTGGTCTCGCTGTAGTCGTAGCGGCCGTTCAGCTGCACCTCGTCGGCCGCCCACTTGCGGCTCAACCGGCCTTCAAGGGAAATCGTGGTCCGGTCCGAGGTGTCCGTGACCACGTCGGTCGAGAAGGCGAGCCGGCCGCGCCAAGGTCCGAAGAACTCGCGGAGGTGCGAGGCCAGGACCGCAGGATAGAACCAGTCCCCGTGCGCCGCCCGGTCCGCCTCGCTCTGGACCGCCTTCTGCGCCTCGCTCTTGCCCGGAATGTCTGTGGTGACGGGCACCAGCGGGGGATTGGCCGCGATCGCCGTGCCCGACGATTTTTCGCCCTTGATCACCACGGCCGCCTCCACCGGCACCCGCAGCAGCCCGAAACGGTCGGACTGGAACACGAGGATGTTGTCCGCCTGCTCCACCAGCCGGCCCTGCACCCGGTCGCCATCCCGGTAGACCAGCACGTCGCGCGCCGCCGGCTCGGACTCCGTCGCCCGGCCGCCCACCCCAAGGAACAGGAGACCAAGCACGAGCGGGCCGATGAAATTTCTTGGTTTCGCGCGACTCATGCCACTTCGACGTAACCACTCGACGGATGTTTCAAAGTTTTTTCGTCCGCATTCCGAAAATAATTCCGCGGCCCGCCACGCGGAAAAAAGATTTGCGCACGCCGGCGCTTCCGCGCGTCATCGCTGCGTGATGAATAATCAGCGGCTTCTCCGCTTCCTCCTGGCTGTCTCGCTCGGCCTGGGCGCGATCGCGGGCCTGCGCGCCGCCAGCGCGGCGACCGACATCCCGGCGCCGGCCGCTGCGGGCGCGATGGGCTCCTCCCTCGTGCTCGCCCCGGACGGCACGCCGTGGCTGTCATGGCTGGAGCCCGCCGGAAACGAGGCCTGGGCGATGAAGGTCAGTCGGTTCGAACCGAAGACCAGGAGCTGGGCCACCCCGCATATCGTCGTCCAGGGCGCCGACCTGATGGCCAACTGGGCGGATTTTCCCCAGCTGGCGGTTGGCCGCGACGGCCGCCTGACCGCCGTGTGGTTCATCAACAATCCCGCGCACCACGCCGATGGCGGCGACGGCCACCACGGCCCGGGTTATCGCGCCATCTACCGCAGCTCGGCCGATGACGGAAAAACCTGGGGCCCCGACCTGCCCGTGAGCGACGAGGCGCTGGCGGTTGAATTTGTCGCCCTGCAGCCGCTGGCCGACGGCCGGATGCTCGCCGCGTGGCTCGACGGCCGGAACCACGGCCGCATGGCGCTTTACGCCCGCGTGCTCGACGGCCGGCCCGGGCCGGGACCCGACACGCTGGTGGACGACTCGGTGTGCGACTGCTGCCAGCTGTCCTTCGTGCCCGCGGCCGGCGGCGGTGCGTTGCTCGCCTACCGCGGCCGCACCAAGGACGAGATCCGCGACATCCAGCTCGCCCGTTTCGACGGACGGGCCTGGAGCCGGCCGGGGCCATTGCACGCCGACGCTTGGAAAATCGCCGGCTGCCCGGTCAACGGCCCGCAGCTGGCCGCGGCCGGCGATCGCGTCGGTGCCGTCTGGTTCACCGCCGCGGACAACCAGTCGCGCGTGCTGGCCCGCGGGTCGGCCGACGGCGGCAGGATCTTCGGCCCGGTGGCACGCGTGGACCTGGGCCGGCCGCAGGGCCGCGTGGACAACGTGCTGCTGGCCGACGGCACGCTGGTGATCAGCTGGCTGGAGATGACCGGCCAGGCAGCAGGCAAGGAAGGCGGCATCTATTTCCGCACCCTCTCGCCCGCCGGCGAACTGTCGGTGCCGCAGCTGGTCGCGGCCAGCAGCACCTCGCGCATGAGCGGTTTCCCCCGGATGGTCCTGCTCGGCGGCCGGCAGGTGCTGCTTACCTGCACCCAGGACGGCGAGCCCACGCGCGTCCTGACCTTGCTGGTCGAGGTGAACTGAGTCACCGCGGTTTGTCACAAAGAAAGGCGTGCGACGCGGAAGCCCGGCTGATTGATTCCGCCCGATGCCGCCGCGCCCGTCGCTGTCTGAAATCTTCCTCGTCGCGCTGCGGCTGGGCTGCACCTCGTTCGGCGGCCCCATCGCCCACCTGGCGTTCTTCCGCGCGGAATATGTGGTGAAGCGCCGGTGGCTCGACGAGGCGCATTACGCCGACCTCGTGGCGCTGTGCCAGTTCCTGCCCGGGCCCGCGAGCAGCCAGACCGGCTTCGGCATCGGCTACCTGCAGCGCGGACTCGCCGGCGGGCTCGCCGCGTGGCTCGGCTTCACCCTGCCGTCGGCGTTGCTCATGATCGGATTCGCTCACGGCGTGGCCTCGCTCGGCGACCTTGCATCGTCTGGCTGGTTGAAAGGCCTGAAGGTCGCCGCCGTCGCGGTCGTGGCCCAGGCCGTGTGGATGATGGGCCGGAACCTCTGCCCTGACTGGCCGCGGCGCGCGCTGGCGCTGACGACAGCCGGGCTGGTGCTGTGGCTGCCCTTTGCGTGGAGCCAGATCGCGGTCATTGCGGCGGGGGCGCTGATCGGATGGCTGACGCGCAGCCCTGTAGATGGCCCGCTTGCGGGCCACGTGGCGCGCGAGCGCGCCACCTACAACCGCGGCATTGGGTATCTTGTGCTTTTTTTCGTGCTGCTCCTCGCCCTGCCTTGGCTCGCGCCCCTCACCGCCAGCCCGATGCTCGACATCTTCGACCGTTTCTACCGGGCCGGTTCGCTGGTGTTCGGCGGCGGGCATGTGCTGTTGCCGCTGCTCGAGCGCGAGGTGGTGGCGCCGGGCTGGCTGACCCCGGACCAGTTCCTCGCCGGCTACGGCGCCGCCCAAGCGCTGCCCGGTCCGCTGTTCACGCTCAGCGCCTATCTTGGCGCGGTGATGGATCACGGCCCGGGCGGCGCGGCGGGCGGCGTGTGGGCGCTGCTCGCGATTTTCCTGCCGGCATTGCTGCTGGTCGCGGGCGCGCTGCCGTTCTGGTCGGCGCTGCGCCACCAGCCGGCCGCGCAGGCGGCGCTGCGCGGCGCCAACGCCACCGTCGTCGGCGTGCTGCTCGCCGCGCTCTGGCATCCGGTGGGCACGGCGGGGATCGTCGACCTGGCCACGCTCGTCGTGGCCGTGGGCGGTTTCTTCGCGTTGCTGTCCGGGAAAATCCCCGCGTGGGCCGTGGTGCTCGCGGCCGCGGGCGCGGGCGCGATCTGGTTCTGACACACGCGACGCTTGCCAGCCGCACCCGGGGCGTTTTGCTGCCGGCGTCACCTCCATGCCGAATCCGGCCCTCATCCTGCCTCCACCCAGTCTCCTGATCGCCGTCACCGGCGGCCCCGGCACCAGCAAGACCCGCCTGATGGCGGAACTGGCCGCCGCCCAAATCGCCCGCGGCCAGCGGGTCGAGGGCGTGCTGTCGATCGCCGGCAACCGCGCCTCGCCCCACCAGGGCGCGAGCGAATACTGGCTGCGCCTCATCGGCAGCGACCTCGAGCTGCCGTGGGCGATGCGCGACGAGGCGCTGAACCCGCCGTATTTTTTCGAGCCCGGCACGGCCAAGAAGGTCCAGGCCTGGGCCGAGCGCCTGCGCAACCTGCCGCCCCCGCCCCTGTTGCTGCTGGACGAGTTCGGCAAGTTCGAGCTCCGCGGCCTCGGCCTGATGCCCGTCTGGCCCCTGCTCGTGGCGGCCGCGCCACAGGTCGTCGTCATCACCGTGCGCGATGACCTGGTGGAGGCCATCGAGGGACTGCTCGGGCGGAAGTTCGACGTGCGCATCGTGGCGCAGGAGCCCGAAGCCCTCGCCCGGCTGCAGCGGATCTGCGAGGATTTCGGCGAGTGGACCCGCATCGGCCTGTTCGGCGGCGCCGCCGGCGGCCTCGAGATGACCGTCGGCGCGGCGCTGCACGCGGCCAAGGTCCCGCTGCGCGGGCTGGCGATGTCGTCGCTGCAGGCGGCGATGATGGTGTTCGCCGGCACCGGGCTCGGCCAGCCGGGCCGCGTGGTCTGGGTGCCGTTCATCTCCGGCGGCCTGAAGGCGCTGTCGCCCGCAGGCAACCGCGTGCGGCCCATGATCGCCATCATCATGCAGGGCCTGCTGTTCGGCGGGACCGTGCAGGCGTTCGGCTGGAACTTCCTCGCGATCGGCCTGGGCGGCGCGCTTGTGGGCGCCTGGGCCGCCCTGCAGGGATTTCTCCTGCAATACCTGCTGCTGGGCGACGACCTCGTCCGCGCCTACGACACCGTGGTGCTCTGGCTGGCCGACCGCTGGCACATCACCGCGCCGGGCCTGCCCTGGCTGGTCGGCGCATGGGCCGTGCTGCACGCCATCGTGGCGGGGAGCATCGCCGTGACCGCCTGGTATCTGCGCCGGCCGCCGGCCGCGCTGCAGCGCATCATCGACAAGGAAACGAACCGGGGCCCCGCGCCCGCCGGCGCCGGCGTGGAACGGCCGGGCTGGGTCCGGCGCCTGCGCGAGTTCGGCCGCTGGCAGTTCTGGCTGCCGCTGCTGGTGGTCGCCGGCATCCTGCTGGGCAGCGGCCGGCCGTGGGAGTCGGTCGCGTGGCTCGTGCTGCGGTTCTTCGCCGTCGGCTGCGTGCTGATCGCGCTGGTCTCGCTGCTGCGCCCCGCGCGCTGGGCCGAGGCCCTGCGGCGGCGCGGCTGGTGGGGCCCGGCCCTGGCGCTCTCGGGCGCGCTCGGGCGCCGCGACCAGGCCAAATAGAAAGCGGGGCCGGTGAGGGCCCCGCTGCGGGAAACAGAATTGCCGGCGTGTCTCGCCGCAGCCCGTCGGGGCGGAGGCGGATTACTTCCAGTTCAGGATCAGGCTGGTGAAGTAGAGCGTGTCGAGCCGGTCGATGCCGGGCTGCGGGATGCTGGTGTAGTCGTTGCTCAAGCCCATCTTCAGCTTCCAGAGCGAGGCCGTGATCGGCATCTCGTAGGTCGTCTCGTGGTGCAGGCGGTAATTGTTGAAATCCTTGAAGGTCGGCGTGTAGGTCAGGACGTTGCTCATCTTGCCGGTCTTGAAGGTGTAGGCGTGGATGAAGGCGATATCGAGGCCGGGTGAGTCGAACTTCGTGCCGTTGGCGTAGGTCTCGTAAATGTAGCTGAGACCGGCGCGCAGCTCGAGGTCCTGATGGTCCTTCTTGATCAGCTTGCGGCCGATACCGAAGGCGGTCGACGAGCGGAGGTCGAGGGCCTTGATCGAGTCCTTCTCGATCGAGGTGCGGGCATACCAGACGTTGTTGGCGGAGAAGAAGGAGGAGTAGTCGGCGCCGGCGAACTGGCGGTTGGCGGTCTCGACGCCGTTGTCCTCGGCCTTCTCCGCCTGGAGGGTGAAGATGAGCTTGTCCTGCGCGCTCTCGAGCGTGGCCTTCAGGCCGCCGGCGCCGGCGAACTTCTCGCTGCCGCCGGTGCGGCCGTTGATGGCGACGGAGGCCTCGTAGGCCCACTTGCGCTCGAGCTTGGCGGCCTTCTCCTTGAGCGCGCGGGTCTCGGGGCTGTCCGCGCCCACGCGCCAGACGGCAGTGAACTTCGCGGGCGAGGCGGACATCGCGCCGTCGGCCGCGACCACCCGGACGCCACCCTCAGTCTGCTCGACGCGGCCCTGCACCGTGCTGCCGGCGGCGAGGCTGACGTTCACGGCCTCGTCGGTCGTGAAGCTCTTGATCTTGTCCTGGGCGATCTCGATCGCGCCGGCAAAGGCGGTCTCGACCTTGAACTTGCCCGCCTCGGCGGAGACGAGCTTGCCGAAGACGACGGAGCCGTCGGTCAGCTCGATGCGGTCGGCGCGGGCGGCCAGGGCCAGCCCGAGGGCGAAAGCGAGGCACAGGAGGTGCTTGATGGTGGTGTGTTTCATGATGGGTCGGACGTTCAAGCAAGCAGGCGGAGGGCTGACAATCCCAAAGCCGGACGGCGGCTTCCGGGTTGCGCTTTCGCCGGGCAGTCAGTTGGTTACCCGACATGCCAACCCGAGCCTGGTTTCCCACCTTGATCTATCACGAGCCCGCTGCTTGGCGCCGGGCTGGAGCGCTTCAACGCCGGGCTCGCGGACGAATGCCGCAACCTCCGCGACTACGACACCGCCGGCCGGCGCTGGTCGGCGAAGAACTACCCGGGCGGCTACACCTCCTACGCCTCGCTCAACCAGGCTGCACAAGTTTTCGTCCACCTTCGCCGGGCTGGAGCGCAAGCTCACGGCGCATGTGCGGAAATTCGCCGCCGCGCTCGACATGGATCTGCGCGGCCGGACGATCGCGATGACGGACTTCTGGGTGAACATCATGCCCGAGCACGCCGCCCACAGCCTGCACCTGCACCCGCTCTCCTTCATCAGCGGCACCTACTACGTGGCCACGCCCGCGGGCTGTCCGGGCCTGAAGTTCGAGGATCCGCGCCTGAGCAAGTTCATGGCCGCGCCGCCCAAGACCGCCACCGCCCGCCCGGCCAACCGGCCGCACATCACCTACCCCGCCAAGGCCGGCCACGTCATCCTCTTCGAGAGCTGGCTCCGCCACGAGGTCGCCGCCAACCGGACGACGGCCGAGCGCATCAGTGTCAGCTTTAACTATAATTGGAGCTGAGCTGCTTTGCCGAGGTAGGGCGAGTCGTCCCGACGAGCCGCAGCTACGAACGGCTCATCCGGAGGATTCGCCCTACCTTCAACCGATCAGATTCCCGGCAACCTTTTCCGCCGGCCGGCGTCAGACTCCGCCCATGACACTCTCCCTGCATTCGTGGCGACGCGCCGGTTGGGCGCCGGCGTTGATGATGCTCCTGGTGCTGGCCGCGGGGTTGCAGCAGCGACCCCGGTCCCGGCCGCAGCAGCCCGGCCGTCGCGCGCAGCAAACCGCCCGCGCCGCTGGCCGGGCAGGACGCCTTCTTCGACGGCCTGATTCTCGCCGAGATCCACGTTGGCACCGACGGCATGCCTGAAACGGCCCCTGCCGGCAGCGGTTCCAGCGGCGGTGGCGAAGGTCACCGCCGGCGCGGTGGTGGCAGCGGCCGGATGAGTGTCGCGGGCGGCACGGGTGGTTTTGGCGGCAACATCGCCGGCGGCGTGCCGTTCGGCGAGGGTGGCCGGCCTTCGCGGGACTTCGGCGGCGCTCCTGACGCCGGTCCGCGCCCGATGATGGGCGGAGGACGCCCCGTGATGATCCACCTGCGCTTCACCAACCGGGGCACGACAACCGTTGGGCTCCAGATTGCCGATTTCCTCTCGCCCTTGGGGAATTTTGTCGTCCGCCCGGAAAAGCTGACCTTGGAGCCCGGCCAGTCGCTTGAGACCGAGCCGATGACCTCGCAGCTCGCCGGGGCTTTCACCGAGGTGACGGCCACGCTTGTGCTGCGTCTCGAGGGCCGCGTCGAAAAGAAGAATTTCCCGCTCAAGGCCCTGCCGGCCCCGGCCGATCAGGCCCCGAATCCGCCCAAGTCCTGAATCTCGTCGGACGGGAACACCAGCAACCCCTGGCCGGGCCGGCCGAACGAGCAGCGCATCATGGCGCGGGCCACCACACCCGCCTCAATGGGCCGGTATTTGCGGAGCCGCCCGATTAGCAACGGCTCGGCCAGCCAGAGCACGGCGCTCATGAACCGTTCGCCCGCCCGCGACGGCACGCGCCGGCCCAGCAGCAGGCTCGGTTGAAAAACGGCCAGGGTCTCGAAACCCAGCACCTGCAAGGCATCCTCCGTCTCGCCCTTGACCCGGGTGTAGAAGACGCGTGATTCGGCGTTCGCCCCGAGCGACGACACAAGGAAGAAGCGCCGGGCGCCGTTGCGCTGCGCCGCCCAGGCCAGGGCCAGCACCGCCGCATGGTCCACCGCACGGAAGGCCTCGCGCGAACCGGCGACCTTGATCGTGGTGCCCAGGCAGCAGAAGGCATCATCACAGCGCAGGTCAGCGGTGACCTTATCGAGGGCCGCGAAATCCGCGGCCACCTGCACGAGCTTGGGGTGCGCCAGATCCAGGGGCCGGCGGCCGAGCGCGATCACGCGGTCATACTCCGCCGCGGCGAGGAGCTGCGTCAGCAACTCCCGGCCCACCAGTCCGCTCGCGCCCGCAATCAGTGCCGTAGCCATATGGGCTGAGGTTTGTCGGCCGGGCGACCGGCGCAAGCCTCGGCTCGGGTGGAGACCACCCTCCGTCCCGCTTCCGGGAAAAGGGGGATGACCGCACACCACGGCATTTTCGTCCCAAACTTCGGGGAGTTCACCGATCAGGGGTTGCGCCGGGGAGTCCCGGGAATAAATTGGCGCCATGAAAAAGCTCGTCGAGTTGAACGATGAGACTTACGCGGCCCTGCAACGGCTCGCGGTGGCCAAGAACCTGTCCCCCGCCGAGGTCATCGCCGCCATGGTCGGCGACGGACGCCCGCCGCTCGGCGGCGACCACCTGCTCTTCTATCTCCTCGGCCCGGAATTCCCGGCCGCGGCCGACCCGACCGAGCGCTACCTCGCGCTGCTCGCGTGGTGCGCGACGAACTACGCCACGGATTTCGCCGACTTCATCTCGCACCAGGAAAGCGGGCTGCACTACCTGATGTTCAACCGCGACGAGATCAACGAGGTCCGCGCCCGTAACCACGCGCGCCAGATCGACGGCACCCAGTTCTGGGCCGTCATGACGATCGACGACGCCACCCGCCGTCGCTTCGTCTGCCGCCTGCTGGAGTTCATCGGCTGCCACGACGAGACCGTGGTGCAGGCCTGCCGCTCGCTCGGCTTCGCCGAGCCGTCCGGCTTCCGGCTGCTGAGCGCTTGATGGAGGGCCCGCGTCCCTGCGGACCCTCCAAATAAGGTTTGTCCGGGGTTCGCCGTCCGGCGAGACTCCCGGCGTGAGCGAGCCCATCCCTCCGCCCGAAAACAAGCAGCGCGACTTCCGGAATTTCTTCGCGTCGGTCAAATATGCCGTGGAGGGCTTCTGGGCGGCGGTGCGGCACGAGCCGTCGTTCCGCGAGGACCTGATCTTCGTCCTCATCCTGACGCCCTTCGCCATCATCCTGCCGGTCAACGCCGTGTCGACCGCCGTGATGATCGCCGTGCTCTTCCTCATCGTGATCGCCGAGCTGCTGAACTCCGCCATCGAGTGGACGATCGACGACATCTCGCTGGAGAAACGCCCGTTCGCCAAGCGCGCGAAGGACATGGGCAGCGCCGCCGTCTTCCTGGCCTACATCAACTGCGTCGTGGTCTGGGGCATCATCCTCTTCTCCAACTGGGACCGCATCGCGAAGCTGGAATTCCTGCGCTGGCCGCCGCCATTCCTGCCGTAGGCCGGGCGGCGGCCCGGCCGGTTGAAAGCCAGAAGTTGAAGGATAATTCTGCCGGATCCCGGCCCGGACTTTCAACTTTCACCTCTCAACTTTCAACTGCGCCGCACCACGCGGCGCCTACCGCATCCGCCCGAAGAAGTAGGCCGCCAGGCCGACCATGGTCAGGTTCGGCATCAGCGCCGCCCAGACCGGATCGAGGTAGCCGCGGCCGCCAAGCACGTCCGAGAGATTGGTCAGCACGTAATAGAGGAAGAAGAGGCCGATGGACTTCGACACCCCGACCGCCGGGCTCACCCGCACGCCGGACACGGCAAAGGGGATCGAAATGGCGATGATGATCAGCGGGCCGATCGTCTCGAACAGCAGGCTGTAGTAGCGCACCTCGTAGGGAATCAGCTTGGGGTTGTTGTCGGTGGAGAAATACTCGGTGATGCGCCGGAGCTCGTTGAACGAAAGGTCGCTGGGCTTCCGGTCGATGAGCAGCATCAGGGTCGGATCCTCGTTGAGATGCGCCAGCGTCTTCGAGGCAAAGGTGACCGTGCGCACCAGCTCGCCCTGCCCGGGGTCGAAGGTCATCTCGCGCCCGTCCGTGAACGTCCAGCCCTTGCGGACGGCGTCGTAGCTTCCCTCGCGGGCCATGATGCGGTATTTTTCCCGGCGGGCGTGGTCGAGTTCCGAGACGGTGACGCCATAGGCCGTCCCGGAGAAGCGGCTGTAGCGGTTGATGAACCACATGCGGCCGTCCCGCTGGTTGTCGAAGGTCACGCTTGAAACCGCGCCCAGCGTGCCGCCGGGCATGACCTTGGCCTCGGCACGGAACTCAAAGCTCTCGAGCAGGCTGCGCGAGGTCTCGACCGACCACGGCACCACGCGGGCATTGAGGAGGAGCGACACACCGCAGAACACCACGCCGGCCAGCCAGAGCGAGCGGGTGGTGGCGAAGATGTTCAGCCCGGCGGCGCGCACCGCCGTGAGCTCGTTGTTGCGGTGCAGCTTGCTCAGCACGAAGAGCAGCGAGAGCAGCATGGAGAGCGGCAGCACCACGTTGAAATAGCTGGGCATCAGCGTGGAGTAATACAGCAGCATGTCCCCCGCGTTGGCCTCGGCCTGGATGAGGTCGCGGAAGTTGTCGTAAAGCGCCGCCATGAGGAGCAGGCCCATCGTGGCCGCGAGCAGGAGCCCGAGCATTTTCAGCCATTCGCCGAGGAGGTAGCGGTCGAGGAGATTCATCCGGTCCGGGTGAGACAACCAACCGGCCGGTCGGTGGCAAAGCCCAATCGTCCGCAGGTGGAACCCGGCCTCCGGACGGGTTTGTGCAATGTGCGTCCTGAAAACCCGTCCGGAGGCCGGGTTCCACCTGCATTCCCGGAACAACTCCTGCTCCCACCTCTCTTATATTACCGCAGTTGCGGGTTGAAAGCCCCGGCCGGCTTCTTCTCACTTTCCAGCCTCCCCCTATGCCCATCCGTCCCCTGTTCCAGGTGCTCCGGTCCGTCCTCGGCGCCGGCCTGCTGGCCGCCAACCTCGCCGCCCAGGAAACCATCAAGATCGGCGAGTTCGCCTCGCTCACCGGCAAGGAGGCCGTCTTCGGCCAGAACGCCCACAAGGGCACCCTCCTCGCCATCGAGGAGGTCAACGCCGCCGGCGGCGTCCTTGGCCGCCAGCTCGAGCTCATCACCGAGGACAACCAGTCCAAGGCCGGCGAGTCCGCCACGGTCGTCAAGAAGCTCATCTCCCGCGACAAGGTCGTCGCCGTCCTCGGCGAGATCGTGTCCGGCCGCACCCTCGAGGCCGCCCCCATCGCCCAGCAGGCCAGGATCCCCCTGATCTCGCCGGGCGCGACCAACGTCGCCGTCACCGCGAAGGGCAACTACATCTTCCGCGTCTGCTTCATCGACGACTTCCAGGGCACCGTGATGGCGAAGTTCGCCCGGGATTCGCTCAAGCTCAAGCAGGTCGCCATCCTCTCCTCCGTCTCCTCGGCGCAGGCCGTCGGCCTGGCCAAGTATTTCAAGGAGGGCTTCACCGCGGCGGGCGGCACGATCGCGATCGACCAGAAATACGGCGAGGGTGACAAGGATTTCCGCGCCCAGCTCACCGCCATCAAGTCCGCGGGCGCCGACGGTGTGTTCGTGCCGGGCTACTACGCCGAGGCCGCGCTGATCTGCAAGCAGGCCCGCGAGCTCGGGCTCACCGTGCCGATGTTCGGCGTCGACGGCTGGGAATCGCCCGAACTCATCCAGATCGGCGGCGCCGCCGTCGAGGGCACCTACTTCTCCACCCACTACTCGGTGGACAACCAGTCGGCCGCCGTCGTCTCCTTCAACGACCGCTTCAAGAAGCGCTGGGGCATCGACTCCAACGCCCTCTCCGCCCTCGGCTATGATTCCGCCATGGTCCTGGTCGACGCGATCAGGCGGGCCGGCACCACCGACGGCCCCAAGCTCCGCGACACCCTGGCCGTCACCAAGGACTTCGCCGGTGCCACCGGCCGCATCACCTTCGACGCCCAGCGCAACCCGACCAAGTCCGCCGTCGTCCTCACCGTGAAGAACGGCCGCTACGCCTTCGTCCAGGACGTCCATCCTTAAACATCTTCCCCCTATGAAAACCCCCGCCCTCCTCCTCGCCCTCGTTGCCGCCGCCGCGACCCATGCCGCCGACCCCATCAAGCTCGGCGAATACGCCTCCCTCACCGGCAAGGAAGCCGGCTTCGGCCAGACCTCGCACCAGGGCGTCGTCCTCGCCCTCGAGGAAATCAACGCCGCCGGCGGCGTCCTCGGCCGCAAGCTCGAGCTCGTCTACGAGGACAACCAGACCAAGCCCGGCGAGTCCGCCACGGTCGTGAAGAAGCTCATCTCCCGCGACAAGGTCGTCGCCCTGATCGGCGAGGTCTCCTCCGGCCGCTCGCTCGAGGCCGCCCCGATCGCCCAGCAGGCGAAGATCCCGATGCTCGCCCCCGCCGCCACCAACCCGAAGGTCACGCAGACCGGCAACTACATCTTCCGCGTGTGCTTCATCGATCCGTTCCAAGGCACCGTCATGGCCAAGTTCGCCAAGGAGGACCTCAAGGCCAAGCGCGTCGCCATCCTCTCCAGCGTCTCCAACGCCTACAGCCTCGGCCTCGCCAAGTTTTTCAAGGAGACCTTCGTCCCCGCCGGCGGCGAGATCGCCACCGAGAAGAACTTCTCCGAGGGCGACAAGGACTTCCGCGCCCAGCTCACCGCGGTCAAGGCCGCCAACGTCGACGCCGTCTTCGTCCCCGGCTACTATACCGAGTCCGCCCTCATCGTCCGCCAGGCCCGCGACCTCGGCCTGACGATGCCCTTCTTCGGCGGCGACGGCTGGGAAGACGAGCAGCTCCTCAAGATCGGCGGCGAGGCCCTCAACGGCTGCTACTACTCCACCCACTTCTCGGCCGAGAACACCGACCCGGTCGTCGCGGCCTTCACCGCCAAATACAAGGCCCGCTGGAACGGCGAACTGCCCGGCGCCTTCTCCGCGCTCGGCTACGACGCCGTCTACGTCCTCGCCGACGCCATCAAGCGCGCCGGCGGCACCGAGGGCCCGAAGCTCCGCGACGCCCTCGCCGCCACCAAGGATTTCCCCGGCGTCAGCGGCACGACCACCATCGATAAGGACCGCAACGCCTCCAAGTCCGCCACCATCATTGCCCTCAAGAACGGCAAGGCCACCTTCCACAAGACCGTCTCCCCGTGATGCTCACTTCCGCCACGCCCACCAATCCGGTCATTGCGAGGAGCGCAGCGACGAAGCAATCCAGCTGGATCGCCACGGCCCGCTTCGCGTGCCTCGCGATGACCATCGGTTTGGCGGCCTCAGCCGCCGGCGCCGCCGAGCCGATCAAGATCGGCGAATACGGCGCGTTCTCCGGCAAGGAGGCCGCGTTCGGCACCTCCGCCCGCAAGGGCGTGATCCTCGCCTTCGAGGAGGCCAACGCCAGCGGCGGCGTGCTCGGCCGCCCGGTCGAGCTCGTCGCGGAGGACAACCAGTCCAAGCACGGCGAGTCCGCCACCATCGCCAAGAAGTTCGTCTCCCGCGACAAGGTCGTCGCCGTCCTCGGCGGCAACCCCTCCACCAACTCCCTCGAGGCCGCGCCCATCCTGCAGAACGCGAGGATCCCGATGATCGCCATCTCGTCGACCAACCCGAAGGTCACCGAGATGGGCAGCTACATCTTCCGCGTCTGCTTCATCGACCCGTTCCAGGGCGCCGTGCTGGCCAAGTTCGCCCGCGAGACCCTCAAGGCGCAGCGCGCCGCCATCCTCACCTCGGTCAACAACCCCTACAGCGTCGGTATCTCCAAGGTCTTCCGGGAGAAGTTCGCCGAGGCCGGCGGCGTGATCGCCATCGAGCAGAAGCACAGCGAGGGCGACAAGGACTTCCGCGCCCAGCTCACCGCCATCAAGAACGCCGGCGTCGACGTCATCTTCCACTCCAGCAACTACACCGAGGGCGCGCTGGTCTGCATCCAGGCGCGCCAGCTCGGCTTCACCGGCCCGCTGTTCGGCGGCGACGCCTGGGAGGCCCCGCAGCTCATCGAGATCGGCGGCAAGGCCGTCGAGGGCACGTATTATTCCACCCACGCCTCCCCCGAGTCCACCGCGCCCGAGATGGTTAATTTCATCGCCAAGTTCCGCGCCCGCTGGGACGGCGAGACCCCCGACAGCATCGCCGCCCTCGGCTACGATGCCGCCACCATGCTTTTCGACGCGCTGAAGCGCGCCGGCACCACCGACAGCGGCAAACTGCGCGACGCCATTGCGACGACCAAGGACTTTTCCGGGGTGACCGGCCGCATTACCATCGACCAGGACCGCAACGCGACCAAGTCCGCCGTCATCCTGACGGTCAAGGACGGCAAGTTCGCTTACGTCGAGACAGTGGTGCCGTAAGGCGCCACTGCAGTTGAAGGTTGAAAGGTGAAAGTTGAAAGGCTCTCCTCGGAGGGGCCGCCCTATGTTCAATTTTGAGAAGCTCGAAGTGTGGAAGAAGAGCATCGTTCTCGCCAGCGGTGTCTACGACCTGACCAAGGCCTTCCCGGTCGACGAACGCTTCGGCCTGACCAGTCAGATGCGGCGAGCTGCAGTATCGATTTCATCTAACGTTGCAGAAGGTTGCTCACGCTCTTCCAAGACCGACTTTCGACGCTTTATGGAGATTGCAACAGGATCGGCCTTCGAGCTCATTTCCCAGGCCAATATTGCCCGGGATCAAGGCCTTTTGCCTGCTGAATCCTACGATAAGCTCTACCAATCCACCCTTGAAATCGTCCGAATGCTGTCTGGTTTGCGCGATTCCCTGAGAGATTAAGTCTTTCAACTTTCAACTTTCAGCTTTCAACTTTCCCCGATTGTCCGAATTCCTGCAGCAACTCCTTAACGGCCTGTCCCTCGGGGCCATCTATGCGCTCATCGCGCTTGGCTACACGATGGTCTACGGCGTCCTGCGCTTCATCAACTTCGCGCATTCGGACGTGTTCATGGTCGGCGCCTTCATCGGCTACTACATGGGCAAGCTCGTGCCGGAGAACACGGTCTGGGGCGGCCTCGTGGTCCTGATCGTCGCCATGCTGGGCTGCGCCGTGCTCGGCATGGTCATCGAGCGGCTGGCCTACCGCCCCCTGCGCGGCGCCGCCACCCTCAACGTCCTGATCACCGCCATCGGCGTGTCCCTGCTCCTCGAGTATTCCGGCCAGGTCTTCTTCGGCGCCACGCCCCGCACCTTCCCGGCGGTGTTCCCCTCCGTCAACTTCACCCTCGGCAACCTCGTCATCTCGTCCAACCAGGTCGTGGTCATCGTGGTCACCGCGCTGCTCATGGTCGGCCTGCAGTTCATCGTCTACCGCACCAAGATCGGCACCGCGATGCGCGCCGTCTCGCTCAACCCGAAGGCCGCCCAGCTGGTCGGCGTGAACAACGACGTCGTCATCTCCTTCACCTTCGGCCTTGGCTCGGCCCTCGCGGCCGCCGGCGGCATACTCTACGCGCTCAACTACCCGTCGATCGACCCGCTGATGGGCGTCATGCCCGGCCTCAAGGCCTTCGTCGCCGCCGTCCTCGGCGGCATCGGCAACATCCCCGGCGCCGCCCTCGGCGGCCTGCTGCTGGGCACGGTCGAGACCTTCGTGAACGGCAGCCAGTGGTCGACCTACAAGGACGCCATCGCCTTCGCGATCCTCATCATCATCCTGCTCTTCCGGCCGGCCGGCCTGCTGGGCAAGGCCACCGTCGAGAAGGTCTGAGCCATGCCGCGCCCGCATCTCTATCTCCTGATCGGCCTGCTCGCCGCCTACGGCATCTCGCATTTCTCGGACCGGATCGACCCCTACCACCTCGACATCCTCATCGGCGTCGGGATCAACATCATCCTCGCCGTCTCGCTCAACCTGGTGAACGGCTACACCGGCCAGTTCTCCCTCGGCCACGCGGGCTTCATGTCGGTCGGCGCCTACCTCGCCGCCGCCGTCTCGCTCTTCATCGGGCCGAAGCTCCTTGGCGAGGAGGGTGGCACCGTCTTCCAGCAGGGCCTGATGTTCCTCGCGGCCCTCACCGCCGGTGGCCTCGGCGCCGCCGTGGCCGGCCTCGCGGTCGGCATCCCCTCGCTCCGCCTCAAAGGCGACTACCTCGCCCTCGTCACCCTCGGCTTCGGCGAGATCATCCGTGTCATCTTCCAGAACGTCGAGTTCCTCGGCGGCGCCCTCGGCCTCAACGGCATCCCGGCCTACACCTCGATCTTCTGGGTCATGTCCTTCGTCGCCCTGAGCGTCTTCACCGTCACCAGCCTCGTCCACTCGACCTACGGCCGCGGCTTCCTCGCCACCCACGACGACGAGGTCGCCTCCGAGGCCGTCGGCCTCAACACCACGCGCTACAAGATCGTGGCCTTCGTCATCGGCGCCTTCTTTGCCGGCGCGGCGGGCGGCCTCTACGGCCACTTCAAGATGACTATCACCCCGACCGGCTTCGATTTCACCAAGAGCATCGAGATCGTGGTCATGGTCATCCTCGGCGGCATGGGCAACACCATCGGCGTCATCCTCGCCGCCATCCTGCTCACCCTGCTCCCCGAGGTCCTGCGCCCGATCGCGGAATACCGCATGATCATCTACTCGCTGCTGCTGATCGTGCTCATGATCATGCGGCCGCAGGGGCTCTTCAATTTCAAGTTCGGCAAGACCAAGCTATGAAACGGTCCTCCTTTCAATCCTCGCCTCCCTTGGTTTGTCATTCTGAGCACAGCGAAGAATCCAGAACGATCCACGCCGGCGGTCATACTGCTGGATTCTTCGCTACGCTCAGAATGACGGATTCTGGTGTTTTGACGGTTTCGATTCTCCAATCGAAAATCGTAAATCAAAAATCGTAAATTCTGCCGTGCCCGCCCTCCTCCAGCTCAACCAGGCGACCATCAAGTTCGGCGGCCTCACCGCCGTCAACGCGGTCGACTTCACCGTCAACGACGGCGAGCTCGTCGGCCTCATCGGCCCCAACGGCGCGGGCAAGACCACCGTCTTCAACCTGATGACCGGTGTCTACCAGCCCACCTCCGGCTCGATTTACTTCGACGGCCAGCCGCTGGCCGGCCTGCGCGTCAACGAGATCGTCGAGCGCGGCATCGCCCGCACCTTCCAGAACATCCGCCTCTTCGGCTCGCTCTCGGTCTTCGACAACGTCCGCGTCGCCTGCAACCTCCACCGCGAGACCGCCGCCATCCACTCCCTCATCCGCCTGGGCGCCTTCCAGCGCGACGAGGCCGCGATCACCAAGCGCGCCGAGGAGCTGCTCGACATCTTCAACCTCCGCCGCTTCCGCGACGCCCCGGCCAAGAGCCTCCCCTACGGCGAACAGCGCCGCCTCGAGATCGCCCGCTGCCTCGCGACCAAGCCGAAGCTCCTCCTCCTCGACGAGCCGGCCGCCGGCATGAACCCGACCGAGAAGGTCGAGCTCATCCGCCTGATCCAGCAGGTCCAGAAGCAGTTCGGCCTCTCCATCCTGCTCGTCGAGCACTCGATGAAGGTCGTCATGGGCGTCTGCCAGCGCATCGCCGTCCTCGACTACGGCGTGAAGATCGCCGAGGGCAACCCGGCCCAGATCCAGTCCGACCCGAAGGTCATCGAGGCCTACCTCGGCGAAGACCACCAGAAGTCGTTGTCCCATCACTAAAGTCCATCAACCACAGATGAACACAGATACACACAGATGGTTTTCCCGTCCCTGTCTTTATCCGCGTCCATCCGTGTCCATCTGTGGTTAAAAAATGCTTTCAGTAAAAAACCTTGAGGTCTGCTACGGCGCCATCAGCGCGCTGCGGGACGTGACGTTCCACATCGAGGCGGGCCGCATCGTCACGCTCATCGGCGGCAACGGCGCGGGCAAGACCACCACGCTGCGCACCATCTCCGGCCTGCTCCGCGCGAAGAAGGGCGGCATCACCTTCAAGGGCGAGGACATCTCGAAGCTCCCGCCGCACCAGATCGTCGCCCGCGGCCTCTGCCACGTGCCCGAGGGCCGCATGGTGTTTTCGAATCTTTCCGTCGACGAGAACCTCGCGATGGGCGCCTACCTGAAGACCGACAAGACGAAGATCGCGCAGAACCGCGACTACGTCTTCAGCGTCTTCCCCCGCCTGAAGGAGCGCCTCACCCAGGCGGCCGGCACGCTCTCCGGCGGCGAGCAGCAGATGCTGGCCATCGGCCGCGCCCTCATGGGCGAGCCGCAGCTGCTCATGCTCGACGAGCCCTCGCTCGGCATCGCGCCGAAGCTTATCAGCACCATTTTCGAGAAGATCGTGGAGATCAACAAGAGCCACGGCATCACGATCCTGCTCGTCGAGCAGAACGCCAATCTCGCCCTCGAGATCTCACACGACGCCTACGTCCTCGAGACCGGCGTGGTCGCGATGCAGGGCCCGTCCGCCGAGCTCCGGAACAACCCGGACCTCAAGGCCGCCTACCTCGGCGGTTGAAACCCGGCCCGTCTTACTGTCCGTAGAGTCCGCAGTTGCCGCGCCACCCCCGGCGCCCAGACTGACCGGACCCCTATGAAGACCCCGCGTGCGCTTGTTGCCCTGCTGACCTGTGTCGTTTTTTCCGGCCCGCTGTCGGCCTCCGTCACTGCTTGGCCCGAGGTCACCCGCGAGAACAAGCCGTGGACCCGCTGGTGGTGGCCCGGCAGCGGCGTCGATCCCGCGAGCCTGACCGCGGAGCTCCAGTCGTTCCAGGACGCCGGCCTCGGCGGCGTCGAGATCACGCCCATCTACGGCGCCAAGGGCTACGAGAGCCGCTACATCGATTTCCTCACGCCCAAGTGGATGCAGATGCTTGAGCACACCGGCCGCGAGGCCCAGCGCCTCGGCCTCGGCGTGGACATGGCCACCGGCACCGGCTGGCCCTTCGGCGGTCCGTGGACCACCCCGGCCGACGGCTCGTCCAAGCTCGCGCTGGTCGACGGCAAGCTCACCGGCACGCCGACCAAGATGATGGTCAAGCGCGCCGCCCCGGGCGACGAGGGCCTCGTCGTCGATCCCTATTCCACCGGCGCCCTCGAGCGTTACCTCGCGCCCTTTGGCGCAGCCTTCGAGAAATTTCCGCGCGAGCTCATCCGCAGCCAGTTTCACGACTCGTTCGAGTATTACGGCTCCGAGTGGACCCCGGCCCTGCCTGCCGCCTTCCAGGAACTGCACGGCTACGACATCCAGACCTACGCCGCCGAGCTGATGGGCCAGAAGCCGGCCGACGCCGACACCCTCGCCCGCCTCAAGAGCGATTACCGCGCAACCCTCGCCCAGCTGCACCTCGATTACCTGAACACCTGGGTGAAATGGTCGCACGACCGCGGCTTCAAGGTCCGCAACCAGTCGCACGGCGCGCCCGCCAACCTGCTCGACCTCTACGGCGCCGTCGACATGGCCGAGACCGAGACCTTCGGCTCGACGCCCTTCCCGATCCCGGGCCTGCGGCGCCTCCAAAGCGAAGTGCGCGGCAACGACCAGGACCTGCCCGAGCCGCTCGTCATGCGCATGGCCTCCTCCGCCGGCCACGTCATGGGCCATGCCCTCACCTCCAGCGAGACCTGCACCTGGCTGCGCGAGCATTGGAAGGTCGCGCTCTCCTATACCAAGCCCGAGATCGACCGCCTCTTCGTCAACGGCATCAACCACATCCTCTACCACGGCACGGCATTCTCGCCGCAGGACGCACCGTGGCCGGGCTGGCTCTTCTACGCCTCCACCCAGTTCAACCCGCACAACACCTGGTGGAAGGAGTTCGGTTCGCTCAATGCCTATGTCGCCCGCGTCCAGTCCATCCTGCAGCGCGGTTCGCCCGACAACGAGATCCTCATCTACTGGCCGGCCGCCGACGTGTGGGACGCCACCACCGGCCCGCTCATGCAGCAGCTCGGCGTCCACGACGTGAAATGGCTCACGGCGAAACCCACCGGCCTCCTCGCCCAGAAGCTCCTCAACGCCGGCTACGGCTTCGACTATATCTCCGACGCGCAGCTGCAGCTGACCAAGGCCGACGCCGGCCGGCTCGTGACGCCCGGCTCCCGCTACAAGGTCCTGCTCGTCCCCGCCGCCCGCCGCATGCCCGTCGCCACGCTCGAGCGCCTCGCCCGGCTCGCCCGCGACGGAGCCAAGGTCATCTTCGAAGCGCTGCCCGAGGACGTCCCCGGCCTCGGCCGGCTCGAGGCGCGCCGCGCGGAATTCCAAAAGGCGCGCACCGGACTCGACGCCCTGGTGCAGGCCGACCCGACCGCCGCGCTGCCCGCGCTGGGTGTCGCCCGCGAGGCGATCGCCGACACCGGCACCAGCTTCATCCGCCGCGCCACCGAGGACGGCTACGACTACTTCCTGACCAACCTCACGGCCACGAAACACGACGGCTGGGTCGCGCTGGGCCGCGCCGCCCGGGCCGTGCTGATCTTCGATCCCCTGACCGGCCAGCGCGCGCTCGCCGCCTCGCGGCAGACGGCGGGCGGAGCCACCGAATATTATCTCCAGCTGGCGCCGGGCGAATCCCTCATTGTCCGCACCAGCACCAAGCCGGTTTCATCCAACCTCGCCTTCTGGCCCTACCGCACCGCCACCGGCCAGCCCATCGTGCTGGATGGCGGGTGGTCCGTCGCCGCAGTCCGCGGCGGCCCGGAACTGCCACCGGCCTTCAAGCAGACCGGCTTCGGCTCGTGGACCGCGCAGGGCGGCGAGTGGGAACGTTTCGGCGGCACGGCCCGCTATGAGACCGAGTTCACCCTGCCTGCGGACGCCAAGGCCGCCGACTGGCTGCTCGATCTCGGCGAGGTCCGTGAAAGCGCGCGCGTCATCGTCAACGGCCAGGATGCCGGCACGGTCTGGTCGCTGCCCCTGCAGGCCCGGATCGGTTCCCTGCTCAAGCCCGGCAAAAACACCCTCGCCCTCGAGGTCACCAATCTCGCCGCCAACCGCATCCGCGACATGGATCAGCGCAAGGTGGATTGGAAGATCATGCGGGAAATCAACTTCGTGAACATCAGCTACCGGCCCTTCAACGCCACCGGCTGGGACCTCACACCCGCCGGCCTCCTCGGCCCGGTGCGGCTGGTGCCCTTGCAGGCGCTCGCCCCCTGACGGGGCGTTTTTGCGGGTGAAATCCTGGGGTTTTTCGGCTCTTGCGAAATACCCCGCCCGGGCTAGTTTTCAGGCATGATCCGCCGACTACTCCTCTCCCTCGCCGGGCTGCTGGCCGTGCAGGCCGCGGCCGTGATCGTCGACGTCAACTTGCCCTACAAGGAACTGCGGCTGAAAGACGGCATGCTCTTCACCGATGTGGCCGTGCGCAGCATCAACACCTCCGCCGGCACGGTCATGCTGGTGGTGAACAAGGAACTCGTCAGCGTGCGCACCTCGATGCTGCCCGACGAGGTCGCCACGCGCCTCAAGGACCTCGCCCCGGCCCAGACCCGGGAGGAAATGGAGGCCGAGAAACTGCAGGACGCCGCCGACCGCAAGAAAGCCGCCGAGAACGCCGATCGCCGCCAGCGCCGGCTCGAGGACGAGGCCCTGGCCGCCCGCACCGCCAGCCGGACCCTGAATGTGAAGGCGGCCGCCGAGGAGGCCGCCCGGGTTGAGGCCATCCCGGATGAGGTGGCCAAGTTCGCCGAGTCGCGGGCCCGGGCCTTCTTCAAATACCAGGACGCCCCGCACTCCAACATCGGGGCCGTGATCAGCTCCGACATCTTCCTGGACAATCCCGAGCCCGTGCCCGGCTGGGGCGGCCGCTTCCGGGTCGAGGGCGTGGCCTACCGCCAGTTCATCAACAACCAGGCCAGCGGCTTTGGCCGCTCGGGCCAGGAATTCGAGATGCTCATCCAGACCCACGACCGGAAAAAACCCGAGATTGTAGAAATTCGCATAAAATAGACCGGCCCAATCCCTTGATTTTTACCGGGCGGCCCGTAAATTGGCCGCCCTTTTCGTTTTTAACTCTCAGCTCTCAACCACCCACTCTCAACTCCACTCATGTCCACCACCACACCGCAGAAATTCGAGTTTCAGGCCGAGATCAAGCAGCTCCTCGATATCGTCATCCACTCGCTCTACACGGAGAAGGAAATCTTCGTCCGCGAGCTGGTCTCCAACGCCTCCGACGCCCTCGAGAAGCTCCGCCACACCCAGCTGACCGAGCAGAACATCTTCGGCGACCAGGCCCTGGAGATCAACGTCACCACCGACGACCAGGCCAAGACCCTCACCATCCAGGACCACGGCATCGGCATGACGCGCGCCGAGCTCATCGAGAACCTCGGCACCATCGCCCACTCCGGCTCCAAGGCCTTCCTCAAGGCCCTCGGCGAAGGCGGCGCCAAGAACACCAACCTCATCGGCCAGTTCGGCGTCGGCTTCTATGCCGCCTTCATGGTCGCCAAGACCGTCAAGGTTTACTCCCACTCGTGGAAGGCGGATGAGCCCGGCCACGTCTGGTCGAGCGACGGCGCCGGCAGCTACGAGATCGAGGAGGCCGCCGACGTCGCGCGCGGCACCAAGATCGTCATCGAGCTGAAGGACGACTGCGCCGAATACGCCACCGAGGGCCGCATCAAGGACATCGTCGAGCGCTACAGCGCGTTCGTCTCCTTCCCGATCAACCTCGCCGGCAAGCGTATCAACACCGTCCAGGCCCTCTGGCTGCGCTCGAAGAACGAGATCAAGGACGAGGAATACACCGAGTTCTACAAGTTCCAGGCCCATGCCTACGACGACCCGCTCCTGCGCCTGCACTTCTCGGCCGACGCCCCGCTCTCGATCAACGCCCTGCTCTTCGTTCCGCAGGAGAACACCGAGAAGTTCGGCTTCGCCCGCTTCGAGCCCGCCGTGTCGCTCTACTGCCGCAAGGTCCTGATCGACGCCTCGCCCAAGGACCTGCTGCCCGAGTGGCTGCGCTTCCTCAAGGGCGTCGTGGACAGCGAGGACCTCCCGCTGAACATCTCGCGCGAGACCATGCAGGACAAGGCCCTCCTCGAGAAGCTGGGCAAGGTCATCACCAAGCGCTTCCTCAAGTTCCTCGACGAGGAGGCCACCCAGCGCCCCGACGGCTACGTGAAGTTCTACGCGAACTTCGGCATCTTCCTGAAGGAGGGCGCCGCGCTCGACCATACCCACAAGGAACAGCTCATGAAGCTGCTCCGCTTCGAGTCGTCGCTGACCGACAAGACCAAGCAGACCTCCCTCGCCGACTACGTCTCGCGCATGGGCAGCGAGCAGAAGGAAATTTATTACCTCGTCGGCAAGGATCGCGCCATGATCGAGAGCGGCCCGTATCTGGAAGGTTTCAAGGCCCGCAATCTCGAGGTGCTCTTCTGCTACGAGCCGGTCGACGAATACGTGATGAACAACGCCCGCGAGTTCGACGGCAAAAAGCTCATCGCCGCCGACCACGCCGACGTGAAGCTCGCCGACATCCCGAAGCCCGAGGGCGCCCTCTCCGAGGAGAACACCAAGAAGCTTACCGCCTGGCTCAAGGAATCGCTCGGCGACCGCGTGGCCGAGGTGAAGGCCAGCGACCGCCTCGTGGACTCCCCCGCCCTCGCGATCAACGCCGACGCGTTCATGTCCGCCCACATGCGCCGCATGATGAAGGCGATGAACAAGGACGGCGCGGACCTGCCGCAGAAGGCGAACCTCGAGATCAACCCCCGCTCCGCCGTGATCAAGCGCCTCTTCGAGATCCACACGGCGGCCCCGGACAAGGCGAAGCTCGTCGCCGAGCAGATCCTCGACAACGCCCTCATCTCCGCCGGCATGCTGGAGGACGCGACCCCCATGGTCGCCCGGATGTATAAGCTGCTGGAAACAGTGTGAGGCCGATCTGATTTGTAACGTAATACGTTACAAATTAATCGCGGCTGATTTGTAGAGGCGGGGTCGCTGACCCGCCTGGAGGGCCGGCCTCCCGGGCGGCCGCGGTCTGGTCAGGAGACCGACCCTCCAAAACAAAAGCACCCGCGGGCGTGGACGAGCCACGCCCCTACAAACCGGCGCGCCCCCGGCTTGCCTCGGGGTGCGGGGCGGCCAAAAGAATTCCCGGCCCCCAAGGAGAACCGGGAATCGTGTCGGGGCGGGGCGGGAATGCCGCTCAGCTTACTTCTTGATCCCGACGTATTCGAGGAAGGGCTCCTGCGAACGCGGCCGGCCGAGGAACTTCTCGACGGACTCGCCCACGTCGCGGGTGTGGCCGACGCCGTAGACCTCGTCCCGCAGGCGGCGGCCGACCTTCTCGTCAAGGAAGCCGCCGGGGGCCGCCTTGAAGGCGCTGGCCATGTCGATGGCCATGACCTTCGCCCAGAGGTAACCGTAATACCCGGCATCGTAGCCGGCGAGGTGGCCGATGTAGGCCGCCCACGCGGTGTCCGCCGGCGGGGCGATCGTGATCGCACCCGTCACGCCGTTGGTCAGCTCCGCCACGTCGGCCAGCCAGGCGTCATCGGCCGAGAGCGTGTGAATCTTGAGATCGAGTGAGCCGATGGCCAGCTGGCGGCGGTTGAAATAACCGTCCGTGGCCTGGCGCGCCGCGGTAAGCGCGGCGATGGTGGCGGCGGGGATCTTCTTGGACGCGTCGCGATAGTCGGCGGCGAAGGTGTCGAGCACGGCCTTGTCCCACACCCAGCTTTCGAGCATCTGCGAGGGGGCCTCGACGAAGTCCCGCGGCACGGAGAAGCCGGACTGGGCGACAAAGCGCGAGCGGCTGAGCATGCCGTGCATCACGTGGCCGAACTCGTGGAAAAGCGTCTCGACGTCACTGTGCTTGAGCAGCGAGGGCTTGCCCTCGGCCGGCTCGGGGAAATTGCACATCAGGGCGGCGACCGGCAGGTCGTAGCGTCCGTCCGGCAGCACGCCCCCGATCTTCTGCGGGAAGCAGGCGAAGTGGTTGAACTTCCCCTCGCGCGGGAACATGTCCAGGTAGAACGCCCCCATCGGCGCGCCGGTCGCGGCATCCTGCACCACGTAGAGCTGCACGCCGGGCGCCCACACATAGGGTGCGGCCACCTCGGTGAACTTCAGGCCGAAGATCTTCTGGTAGATCGCAAACATGCCCTCGAGGGTCGCCTGGTAGGGGAAATAGACGCGCAGCGCCTCGGTATCGACCGCATAGCGCTCCTTCTTCAGGCGGTTCTGGTAATACGGCACGTCGGCGAGGCCCACCACGGCGTCGGCCCGGCCGGTTTCCGCCGCCTTGAGCCCCTGCAGGATCTTCAGCTCGGCGTCGAACTTGGGCTGCAGGCCGGCCACGAGGTCGGCCTCGAACTTCACGGCGGTGGCGCCGGTCTTGGCCATGCGGGTCTCGGTCTGGTAATCCGCCCAGTTGGCGTAACCCAGCCGGTGCGCGATGTCCGCGCGCAGGACAACGAGCTTGGCCAGCACCGGGATGTTCTTGGCCGCCGCGAGGCTCAGCCGCGCCTGGTTGAGCTTCATGCGCGTCGCCTCGCTGCGGGCGTTCTCGAGGATGGCGTCCCGGTGCCACGTGATGTTGGCCATGACGCGGTAGCGGCCGTCGGCCTGCTTCACGCCGGGGGCGTTGAGGAAACTCTCCGGCACGCCGGCCAGCTCGTCGGCGGTGAAATCGACGGGGGCGCGGGCGGCGTTGATGTTGATGGCGAACTGGGTCTCCAGCCCCGCCAGGTCCTTGCGCAGGCGCTCGACTTCCTTCCGCTCGGCGGCCGGCAGGTCCAGGCCGGCGCGGCGGTAACCGCGCATCACCTCGTCGACCAGCCGCTGCTGCTCGCGATCGAGCACGGGCTTGGTGGCGGCAAAGGCCTTGAGCGTGCGGTAGAGATCCTCCCGGTAATCCAGGCCGACGCTCCATTCCTGGAGCTTCACGTTCATCTCGTTGGCCGTGTCGCGCATCTCCTTGCTGAGGGCGGATTCGGCAACGGTGCTCACGATGGTGAAGGCGTTGCTGCTCTGGCCCGAGATGGTGTCGTAGGCCTGGAACGTGTTGGCGAAGGTGAGCTTGGCCGGATCCTGGGCGACGAGCGCCGCCAGGGCGGCCTCGGCGGTCTGGATGGATTTCTCGGCCTGGGCCTTCACCTCGTCAGGCGTCACCGGGTAAGTCGGCAGGATCAGGGTGCTGTTGGCCTTGGCGGCCAGCGCCTGGAAGGGCGCCAGGTCGGCGGGTTTGGCCGCGAGCAGGGTGACGGGCAGAAGCAGGCACAGGGCCTGATGGAGGAGTCGGTAGGGGGATCGCATAGGGGGAATGATTGCCCTCAGGCTAGGCCCCGTCCGGCGGCCGGCTCAACCCCTAAACGACCGGCCTCCCTACATCGGCGGCCGGCTCCCGTGTTCCTCGATTTCGTTCTCGAAGATCCTCTGCAGGCGGTGCGAGGACACCCGCAGTTTAAGGACGCTGCGCAGCAATCCGCGGTTGTGCGGATGGTAGTGGTATTCCGCCGCCTCATTGCGGAATTCCCGCCGGTTGCGCAGCTCGCCCACGCCGCGAACGAAATCAAAATCCGGCGAGGTGTAGTCGCCGTTCAGGCCCAGCAGCCAGTAAAGCGGCCGGGCGTGCAGGTGCAGGCTGCGGCTGACGAGGATGCGCTCGAACCGGTCCGGCGGGATCCGGTGCTGGGCACAGTAGAGTTCGCGGAAGTTTTTCAAGGCAGCCGGGTTGCGAGCAGGAAAAGTGCCGCAAGTCCCGGAACACCGGCAACACAGGAAAGACCCTAGTTGAGCCGGTCAGCCGGCCTTCGCCCCGGAAAGCCGGGGGCAGGTCACAATGGGCTGCCTTCGGCAGGTGCAGGCACTCGCGCTTTGCGCGCCCCATATCCCTCCTCTGCATCCGCTTCGCGTCTGTCACCGGCTTCGCCGGTGCGCCATTGCCGAAGGCAATGGCGGAGAGGGAGGGATTCGAACCTCTCAGGCCCAACAACGCGTTTCGCTCAGGTGCGCGTGTTTTTATTTTGTTACGAGTGGGTTAGAACAAGAAAGATGCTGCATCAAGCGGCAGCGAAGTGAAGCCAAAAACAGGTTCACTGACAATTCCGTGGCAAATCCTCTGAGCAAAACAATCGGGCGAGAGCCGGGCGTTTAATACCAAAATTTTGGGATTCGCGGGCATTGGATGCTGCCCGACAACCCGCGCAGGCTGTCCGGCACATAGCCAGATTGAGTCGCGCGGCTTGCCCGGTTCTCAACGGACTTCACAGGGAGGCGACGTGTGGGACGTTTCGTTGCCGCGTTCGGATGGTAAATCGCAAACCGCACCATGGCCTCTACGAAGAGAAGCACTCTGTGCGTCATTTTCTTGTAGTGTTGGCATACTTGGCATCTTCTTCGCTATTGTTGCCGCTATTTGACCGACGCCACAGGAGCGAGTCAGTCAACTTTCATTGCTACTTCAATCGAGGAAAGGCATACACGCCGCGATCTTTTCCGCTGGTCGAGAAAAAAAGGCGTTTGGTTTTATAGTTCAGTGTTGTTTCCACGATCAAGCGACCAACTTCATCTAGTCTCATGAGGTAAGCTATGCTCAGGGTTACTCTCCCGCTCTCATTGGTGCTACTGAATACCTGCTTGAAGGAAATTGCGCCCTTCAGATTTGTTAACCCGTGTCCTGCAGTCGTAAATTTTTCTGAGACCACTACCTGATTGCGAGAATCGTGAAAATCCACGACCAAGCGGTCGGCCATGTTACGAATGGACACGGATGCAACTTTCTCAAGCCCGGTGCCATTAAGCATTAGTCCTGCGAGTGTTACCTTTTCGTTCGGCATATCCCTGCGAGCGATTAAAACAGAGCCTTGGTTGTCGAACTGCCCATCAAGAGCAGTCGCACGCAAACAAGAGCCCCCAAGCAGGCCGATAATGAACAGCCGCACAAGCAAATGCGATAGTCCTTTTGCGCGGTCGCTCATTGAAGTAGAGCCGGTGCAATTCGCCCAGGACGGCTTGAAGGCGGAGGCGGCGGCGGTGCGGGTGGAATAGGCGTAGCGATATTCGAGGAATCCTGCACTTGGTTCTGAAACACTACTCCTAGGGCACCGGGTGTCACGCCTACAACTGAGGTTGCTACAATAGGTGTAGCCAGAGGGACATTCAGCCAGTTTGCCGCACGACCTAGGGTAGTCCGAACTGCCGACATTCCAGTTTGGATATTGCCAGTAGTCGAATTATACCACCAAGGACTGTTGAGGTAATCATGCACCCCTGCATACGCCTCCACAACATGATCGGTGAATGAGCCTGGAGCATAATTGCGGCCGAAAACCTGGCCTAGCCCGCCCTGAATGCCGCCTAGTGGAGATGGCACCTGTCCATTTGCGGGCAAATTGGGATCGTAGCGTCCTCCACCCAACTTGAATCCATCGCCGTTGAAACCGTCGCTGACTCCACTCGCATTCGCGAAGTTAATTTTCGATTGATCGACCATCGCCCCACGTATCTCGACCGCACCATAAGTCACAAGAGAAACGACGCCGGCGACCAATGCGCCATCCGAAAAATCTCCACCATTTGCTTCAGCAACGAGCCCCCCGGCAGCGGTGGTCGAAGCCACGCGTGTAGCGTTCCAAGTATCGCCGAAGCCACCCGCGATGCCGCCAAATACAGCACCACTCAGCGCCGCTTCGCCGAGGTCATCTGTCGAACCCGTTGCGACCACTTGACCGACGACCCCAGCCACAGCGCCTCCTGCCACGCCCGCTATCGTAGTCACGGTGGTGGTGGTGGTTGCCACACTGGTCACTGTGGCGGCGTATGCCGCTGCCTCAGCCGCTCCCGCACCAGTCGCTAGTGCCGCTGTTCCAGCTGAGGCACCCGTCGAACTCGCTATCGCCCCGGCAACAAAATTTGACACTGCCCCATAGGTAACAACCGCTGCTACAATTGCAATCACCGGCACCACATACTTTTTGACCTTCTTCCAAAGTTTGCTGAGCCAGCTTTGCCCAAGCAAATCCCAGTGATTGATGCCGTTATTGCCGCAGAAACCATACAGGTTCAGCCCGCCCTGCTCCTCAATCGGGTCCTTGTTTATGAACCTCCCCAGGGTGGGACTGTAATATCTTAAGCCGTAATAGACCAGACCGGTTTCCACATCGGCAAACTTGGTGCTGAAGCGAAAGTTGTTGCTGGCAGCATAAGAGCCCTCGTTGCGCATGAGATTGCCGAATGGATCGTATTCGTAGGCAGCCTCAAGCGTGAGGGTGCCGCCGGTCTCGGCATTGAGGAGGGAGGCCACGTTGCCGTTGCCGTCGTAGGTGGGCAGCAGGGTCTTGCCGGCCACTGGATCATGGATCTGCAAGAGTGCTCCCACGCCTCCGGATGCTGTCAAGGAACCGATCAAATCCAAGCCCCAAGTGAAGGAACGAGTGAGAGTGAGCGTGGAAAGGGCATTGAATTCCGCTATCAGATTCCAGCCGTCGTAAAGATACTTGGTATCGGTAAGGGCGGTGCCGGAATATACCGTGCCGTTCCAGCCACCATAGATGGTCTTCCGCACGCGGCGGCCCATGTAGTCATATTTGAACTCTAGGCGACGCGCATCCGCACTCGCGATCATGCCCGTGCCGATGACCTCGCTCCGATTCTGCATAGAGGTGAGCCGATTCTCGGCATCATATGTGTAGTCCCAAACACTATCCTGCGTGAGGTTACCGTCATCGTCATACGTGAAGGTCTGCAATCCTTTCGGAATAAAGAAGGCTTTGGCCTCGTTCTTGATGAGGTCACCCCCGCCCGAACCACCACCCACCACGGCGGCAAAGATGTTGGCCGTGCCGGCGACCGCAGTGCTGGTGTTGGCAGGAACGAAATCCGCACCCCAGGCGCGATCCTTCTTGCCCGTGCTGGGCGCGCCGGTAACCCCGACTGTGGCCGTGGCTGCCGCCGTGCCGAGCACGCGCACCGTGTTATTTTCCTTCGCCGTGTATTGATTCAGGGCGTTGGTGGTGTAGCCATCATCGACATTGGCGGCATCACCGGTCGGGCCATCAGTCTTGCGGTTGCCGATGGAGTCAAAGCGATACTCAAAGCGCCGGCCGGGCAGTTCGTCGGCGGATGAAGGCGTCGTGCTAGGTGTATCACCCCGATACATAGCGGCAGTTTCCAGCTCGCTACGGGCGTTATAGGTGTAGTGGTTGAAAACGGCGTTGTAGCCCGTGTGGTAATAGTCAGCAAAGGCTGTGCCGCTCTGCTTGGCTGTGGTGCGCTGGCCCAGGGCGTTGTGGGTGTAATCGTAGCGCGTCACCGTGGTCGCACCCCACTTGCCTTCGATGCTGGCGAGCAGGTTGCGGTTGGACTCGTAACCCCGCGTGAGCGTGAAGTTGTGACCGCCGGTGATGGCCAGGCCCGACACAAAGGAGGTGTTCGACAGATAGGAGTAGTCGAAGGTGCGGGTAACACTGTTGCTGCTGCGCTTGCTGGTCAGCGTGTCGAAGCGACCGTCGGCAGAATAGGCATAAACCTGCTCAAGATCAGCGCTGTTGCCGACGCTCGAGCCTACCTGGAAGCCAAGGTAGCGGCCGACCATAGTGCCGCTGCCACTCTCATAGAGCGCGGTGTAATGGCGGGTGCCGTAGAACGACGGCAGCGTGGTGGACGCCTGCCGCCAGGGCTTGGAGCCGTCGTAAACAAAATCCCATGTGCCTGTGTGATCCGCGACCGAGTCGGCCTGGCCGGAGCGGGTGTAGGTATAGGTAACAGTCGGCGTGCCGTCGGAATAGGTCTGTGTGAGCAGCTCACCTGTCGCGGAGTCATAGGCGTAGTCAGTGTAAACCCCACGGGCCAGAGTGCGCCGGGAAGTCTGTCCGGCCTGATTATAGTTCATCGCCACAAATTCCCCGGCGGCATCGGTCTTCTTCCATAGCAGCCCGGAGGGCGTGTCGAAGGTCCAGGTGGTGGTGTCGGCCGTGCCAACCGAGGGCCATGAGCCTGAATCTGCCGCGGGCGCACTCCGGTAGGTGCTCATACCCGTGCGATCTCCATAGGTGGAATCATAGGTATACGCTACCGGGTAGGTGGCATCGCCCCACTGCTGCGTGACCTGCCCGCGCTGGTTGTAGGCAAAGCGGGTGTATTTTGAGGCCGCATCCTGTGTCCAATCTGTGCGCCCCATGGTGGTATAGCCTACGGTGCTGGTCGGTTGGATTGAGGGGTTGCCGCTTAGTTGGCTCGTTGCCCACTCATCGTAGTATTTATGCAGCATCGGCGTGCCGGAATGGTAGACCGTCGTGGTCGCCAGGCTGCGAGCGTCTATCGTCTTCCATACCCGACCCAACTCATCGTATTGGATTTTCGTCGTCAGGCCGTCGTGGCCGGTGGAGGCGGAATCCTTGCCGTTGTAGGAGTAGGTGTAGCTGTCCGTGGTCAGGCTCGGCACCGTGGTCTGCGTGGTGGCGAGCTTGCCACTGACGCTGGTGACCGAGGTGACCGTGTTGCCCTCGGCATCGGTGGACTGGCTCTCGGCGCGGACGCCGCTGCTGAAGCCATTCAGCCTCTGCTTGGCAACCGACATCGTCACCGCCGTCGAGGAACTCGTAAACGGATAGGCCGTGGTGGTCGTCTTCGCCCACCAAGTGGTGGAAACCAGTTCGAACACCGTGTCGCTGTCGGTGATGCGATCACTCGAGGCGAGCACCAGGGCGCCGCCACTATCCACATCGAGGCCGGATCGTTTCACCTGCCCAAGCGCGTTATACTCGTAGCGCGTCGGCGCGGCCCCGGTGCGTGTGGTGTGCGTCAGCTGGCCGGTGGTCGTGCTGTAGAACTGTTCCTCGACATAGGCTGACTGGCTGCTCTGGGAGAAGCCAGGTTTCTCCAGCTTGATCGGCCGGCCGGCCCAGTTGGTCCAAGTCTTCTGCTGGCGCGTGGAAGACGATGCACCGCTGTTTACCTGCACGACTTTACGGCCGTCGCTTTCGGTGCTGTAGGCGTAATGAGTGGGGACGACGGCAGTACCGGTTGTGTTCTTCAGACTGCCGTCCCGGTAGGTTTCCTGGATCGTCGTGCCGCCGTCGGGTGCTGTAGTGGTCTGGGTGCGCGCGGCGACATTATAGCTGACCGTGGTCGCGGAGAGGCCCGGCGGCGTGACCTTGACCACCCGTCCAGCGCGGTCAAAAGCCTTGGTGCTCACAACCGTTTCGCTGGTTCCGGTGGCGCTGAGCGTTTCCTTCGTGGCATAATTGGAGCCGTCCACCTCGTCGTAGTCGTAGGTGGTAGTGATGTCGGCCTGAGCGGCATGGATGCCGGACGTGGATGCACCAATCTTGGTTGTTGTGAGGGTCCGGCCCAAGGCATCGTAGGTGAACTGGGTCTCCAGCCCATCGGCCACGGCGCCGCTCAGGCGGCCGCTGGTGTAGGTGTAGGTGGTGGCGGCGCCGTTGCCGGCAGTTTCACCGGTCAACCGGTTCGTGCGGAGAAAGTCATAGGCCAAATCATTCGTGGGAAGCGCCACCGACCAATTATTGGAGCCCGTGTAGACACGGGTCTCGGTGCGCAAGGGGAGGCCCGCATAATCGAGAATCACGATCTCCATGGTGGACTTGTAAGGCACGAGGTAGAGTGCATCGAAGCTCTGCCCGTCGAAGCTGTTCCGCGTGGAGGACTCGGCGCCGTTGGCCGTGCCGGCGACAGAGGTGCCCGTGACCTTCAGGATGCGCCAGTAGATGCCGGAGCCGCCGGCGTTGGAAAACGCACGCGTTGACAGGTCGAAGTCGCCGTTGACTCGGCTCCAGGAGGTCTGCGTGCCGTCCGGGTTTTTCACCACGACGGGCTCCCCGGCCTGGTCGAGGTCGGTAGCTTGGATGGGATCGAGGATCTCGGATCGTGTGCGAACGTAGCTGGAAGAGCCGGTGGCGTAGAACGTGTCCACATCGGCTTTCACGCGGGCCGGCGAACTCGCGCTGCCGTCATAGGTCCAGACCGTCTTGGCGGTCATGACGTTGTTGATCTTCTCCTGCTGCAGCGTCAGAAGGCGGTGTCGGCCGGAGGAGTCGGCGCCGTATTCCGAATAGGCCACGCGGCCGAGCGTGGGGTCGAAGCTGACCGACGACGGCGAATCTTGGAAGGGCTGGTAGACGTATTTTGTCTGACCGCGCTTCTCCCAATCGTCGTAGTATTCAAAGGCAGTCCAGCCGCCGGTCGTGTTGGAAACGGATTTCACGCGCCGGTAGTTGCCCCGGTGCGTCTCGCTGCCCGAGCTCGGGGCCGTCGTGTAGTAGTCATAGGTAGTGGTCGCCACCGTGCCGGAGCCGCCATTGGGATTGGCAATGACCTGATAGAGATCCTCACCCCAGGCATAGGTGTGGTAGACGTATTTGGTTTCAGAAACAATCGTGCCGCTGGTGCCGCCCTCGCGCACGGTCACGACATTCTCACGCACGCCGCTGCTCGCCGTGCTGCTGTGGGTGGTGGTGCGAAGCCAAGCCCCGCCCGTGCCGCCCTCCTGCAGGGTCCATACATAAGTGCCCGAGGAAATGCTGCCGCTGGTGAGAGTAAGGTGGGAGACACGCACCGTCGTCGTCTCCTCCTTCTCGGTAATCCGGAGTTGGTTGGAGGTGCCGCTCGGCGCCTCGACGAAGATCGTGTGCCAAGGCGTTTTACCGCTTTTGATGGTGTAGAGCGCGGGGTAGCCGTTGAAGGTCGTGTCGTCGTAGTTATAATAGCGGATCTCGTAGCCATCGGTGACATCGACGAGGTCGATCATTGTGCGGGGTGATACGACCTGGCGAATGCGGGTGGTCGACGGGCCGTCCCAGCGGATGTTCACCCCCTCGCTGTCGTAGCGCGGGGTGAAGAACAGCCGCTCGCGGGCGGCGGGGCTGGTGCTCAGATCCAGTTCGCGGAATCCGATCCGGCCGACGGTCTTGCCGGCCTGGGTGGTGCCGAGGCCAAGCTCCCAGCTCACCGACTGGCCGAGATCGATGCCCGTAAAATCGCCGGCGCGCATTACCGCCTCACCGGCCGCGGGCCGGAGTTGGACCGAGTAAGTGGTGTTGAAAGCCGCGCTGATACCGGTGACCTTAATCAGGTCCTTCGGAATACCGCCGACGTAGAACTGGTAGCCGCTCGGCGCGACCAAGGAGAGCGAATATTCGGTGACGGCCGTGCCGCCACCGCTGCTGATGTTCAGGTCATACGGTTTGCCCGGCTTTAGGTAGGCCGCGCCCGCGGGGGATTCCGTGTCGGTGCCGATCGTGTAGGATACCGAAGGGGACGTCGCATCATACACCGTCATGGTCGCGCTGCCGCTGCCGGTGATCTTGAAGGAGAAGCCGGCCGGCAGCGTGAACGGCTCGGGATCGACGGCCCGCACCAGCAGCGGCGAAGCCACCGCGAACACCAGAGCCAGGAAACAGGAAAAGTGATTGGACATGCGCATGGTGGGTTCCTCAGCTCCTCTTGGGTTCCTTGATGTGCTCCCCTCTCACGCGCGCCAACTGGCTGCGGGATTCGATGAGGGACTTGTCGTTCGGTTGCAGCCGGATGGCCTCATCGATGTCCGCCTTGGCCTGGGCGATCTTGTTCAGGTATTTGCCCCGGACTTCGGCGAGTTTCTGCAGATATTGGGCCTTTTCCCGGGCCCCGGCGGCCTGTTTCAACGCCTGCTCGAAAGCCTGCTCAGCGGAGTGAAAAAATACCTCCGCCTCAGTCGGATGCTCCGCCCCGAGCAGCCGGTGGGCCACGTCCAACGCGGCGTAGGCCAAGTCGGCGTCCTGCGCCAATCCCGCCTTGCGCAGTTGCTGTAGTCCTCGCTCCGGAGTCTCGGCTCCTCGCCCGACGGCCGTGGCGATGTCCGCTCGAACCTTCAGCGCGGCCTGCAGGGAGGACAGGGACGGAGTTTGTTGCGCCATCGAGGTAAGCGCGGAGGCCGCAAGGGCCGCGAGCAGGACGGGGAATCTGGGTTTCATGGGAGAGAGGAGTTGGCGGTTAAAGACTGCTGGCCGGCCGGCGCTGCGATCAGTTGGGTTTGTGGATCTTCAGGGCCGTCGTATTGCCAGTGTCAGTAGTGTTGCCGACGGTGCTGCGAGGGTTGGTGCCGAGCTGGTATTCGGTCTGGTTGGGGATGCCGTCGCTGTCGGCGTCGGCGGCCGCGTCGTTGGAAAGTAGATTGAGGTTATGTGTATTCTCCCAGCTGTTCGGCATGCCGTCTCCATCGACGTCGGACCCGACCTTAGCGCGGAAGACCGCCCCGACGGAAACCTTGAAGCCCGCGTTGAGCGTGACGCGAGTATCCGAAACAAAGGAGGCGTTGGCGGTGCCGCTGAAAACGACCGCGCCTGAGGTCAGCACCTGTGTCGCGTTATAGACGACCGGCGTGCCCGAGTTGGCGCCGGTGGTGACTGTGGTCTGGGCGTAGGCGGACAAGGGGAAAAGTGCGGCAAAGAGCCCGATCAAGCCCAGTATCACTGGGCGACGAAAGGCGCGCCCGATGGCTGCGCCAGAGACGCGGAGGAATTTCGTTTTCATGGAATAGGGTGTTATTTGAATTCGACGCGGGAAAACGCCCGGGCTAGCGAGAAACCATCGTTTCAAGCTTCGCTACCCGCGCTTCCAGCGCGTCATTCTTGGCCGCCAGCTCCTTGGCGGCATTGATCAGGGCCGCGATAACCGCCCGGTCACTGACAGAATAATAGGTGGCATCTACTTTTCTGGTCACAGTTTCGCCTGTCGCCGTTTTCTTGGGTCGCGTGACCCGGATATTTTTAGCGGTAAGCTTGGCGCGCGCACCAGGAGAGGATAGTTGCTTCGGATCCACCTCTCGCCCCTCCTCGTCCACCATCACGGTGAGATCCACCGTCTCCATTTCGTCTTCCGTGCGCTGGGTGGCAACCGCTTCTGGAATGCCAGCGGCAATGAGGTCTTGCGCGTAGACCGATACGTTTAGGTCGTCCGTATTCAGCCCGGTTGATTTCTTCCAATGGTATTTCTTAGGCTGCAACTGACGCACCGCGGCCAGGCCGGTGGTAAAATCGCCCACCGTATCCTTGGCGCGAGCATCGGAAGTGGCGGAGATGTTGCCGCTCGAGTCGGTTGACAAGCTGCCGGCGCCATAGGCGTTGAACCGGATGGCGCGTGCCGCGGAAATCGTGACCGCATCGTTGCCGTTGCCAATCTGCAAGACCATCGAGGCGGCGCCGCCACCATTGTCGGCCACGCTGCGCACGTAAGCACCCCCGCTGGTAAATCCCATGTAGAGCCCGCCGCTCGAGGAGTCATATTCCGCCAGGGGTCCGGTGCCGAGGAAGTAGGAGGCCCGCGTGACGGAACTTCCGTTAATCTTCCCGATGACATCCAACTTGTAGGCTGGGCTTGTCGTGCCGATGCCGATGTTGCCGACGTTATCGATCCTCATCCGTTCGGTCCCATTGACCGTGAAAAAACTCATGAAACGTGAGTTACCGTCGAACTTAATGCCCGCGCTGGCCCCATCGAGCGGCGTGTTGTGATAAATGTAAGCAGCATTGGCCGTCGGGGTCGAAAGTAGCACCCCAGTATTGCCGGAACTATCGGCTCGGATCTGGCCGGTGTAATACGGGCTCAGCGAGCCCGGGTTGCCGTTGTAGAGATGCAATTGGCTGCTCGGAGTCGTAATACCTATGCCCACGTTGCCGCCGTAATTCTGCAAGGCGAGGTGGGCCGAATTAGCATCGGCGGTGGTGCGCGCCTGGATGGACGAGCCTAGGTAGCCAATCAGCAGCCCGCCATTGGCGCTATCCATGGTGTGAATCGCTTTGCTGCCGGTGGTATTCACAGCCAAGGCGGCATATGAGGCGGGACTGGACGTGCCGATGCCCACGTTGCCGCCGCTAACGACTTCGATCTGGGCAAATGCGGGCACAACAACAAGGGAGATGGCGAGGAGACTGAGGGTTTTCATATAGGATGATGTGCGGAGTTACATGTTTCTGGCGGGATCGAAGGTGAAGGTGACGGGCGGGAATTGAAGATACCTGCCGCGTTGCTACTTTCCGGACTTCTCAAGCTCCGCCATCCGGGTCTTGAGTGCATCGTTTTCGGCGGCCAGTTCCTTCACGGCATTGATCAGCGCCGACATGACCGCCCGGTCACTCACGGTGTAGTAATTGGCCGCCGTCTTCTTGGTCAGGGGCTCACCTTGGGCGTTTAGCTTCTGCTTCTTTTGAATTACCCCGTTCTCTGATACTTCCTCCTGCTCCTCGACCGTCCGCTGGGTAAAGACCGCCTCAGGAATGCCGGCTGCAATCAGATCCTGCGCATAAACCGATACATTCAGGTCGCTCGTGTTCAGACCGGTTTCTTTCTTCCAATGGTATTTCTTGGGCTGAAGCTGGCGGATGGCGGCGAGCCCGGTGGTGAAATCAGCAACCGTGTCCTTGGCCCGCGCATCCGACGTCGCCGTAATGTTGCCGCTGGAATCCGTGTTCAGCGTGCCGGCGCCATAGCCGTTGAACCGCATGCCAGAGTCGCCGGAACTGCTGATTGTCAGGGCAACACCCCCATAATAGCCCAGGCAGAGTTTATAGGGGCCGCCGGTATAAAGAGTGGCAGAATTGACCCCGCCAAGCGCACTGTTGGCTGAACTGGTGATGGCGATTTCAAACAGGGTCGGGGTAGTATCGTTCCCAATGTCAAACAGCGTGTAGGCGGAAGATCCAGAACTCGTATTTCTCAGCATGAGATTCCGGTTAACCCCGCTGGTTGAAATCGACTGATTAATGTTTCCGGAAGCCGAAAGCGTCGTAAACGCCCCCGTGCCAGGCGTGGTCGCACCGATGGTCCCCCGGAAGTCGGTCGCGTTGACGGTTCCGTTCACGTCCAACTTGTAGCCTGGACTGGTGGTGCCAACGCCGACCTTCCCATCCGAATTCAACCACAAGGAGGTGGATACCGACGCGGGATTGCTTCCCGCCACCGCATGCCTAAAATTGAATGCCCCGCCGCTGATCGTCAGCAGGCCGCTGTTTTGCGTGGTGTCATCCCTTTGATAACTGGTCCCATCAAAATATAGGTTCGAACTCAGATCGATCCGCCCGGCTGCATTGCCGTCCGCCTGGAACACCCGGCCCTTGGGGGTCGTGCCAGAGGTTTCCAGCATCAAGGCCGGCCGGCTCGAGGCAAAAAGATGCAGCAAGCTGGCTGGCGAACTCGTGCCGATGCCGACGTTGCCGCCGCTGACGACTTCGATCTGGGCCGGCAGGGGCAGGGCAGACGCAATGAACAGACAAAGGAACAACCGGCCGGCAGCCGAGAATGTGAGGATATGGGTCAGTTTCTTCATGGGCAATGAGCAGTTTGAAAATTGCGGGCACTTGCACAAAGCGACGCGGGTTCCCAAATGAAAAGCCCCCAGAATACCAAAATTATGGGATTCTGCGGGCTTCCGCCGGGGGCGGCCCGGCGTGGAAATATGACATTTCCATTCCGCCCATGCTGCCGCGTCTCAAATCCGCACCTACCGCAAGTCGTCTTCAAGACACCGGTGAAAATAACGGCCTAAAATTAGGTGGTCGGAATTGTCGTGCCCCTTTTGGACCCAGTGTTTCATACGCGTTGCACACCACGAAGAGCTGCGACCACGCAGCGTTCTTTTAGTAATGGAAATCCCACCACGGCATCCGGAACGGATAGCAGCGGCCCGGATGGCGATCATCAACCATGATCGTATTAAGGCAGAGCTACTGCATTTCTACTGCACGGCGCATTGGGGGTTTGATGTGGTGGCAGTGGAAGGCAGCGGAACCGACGGCCTAGCCGCCGTTGTCCGCACCAAGCCGGAGTTTGTGCTGGTCTCGCTCGTGCTGCCCGACCTGAGCGCATCCGAGATTATCCGGCAGATTGTCGCGCTGTCCCCCGCTTCGCGGATCATTGGGCAGGCCACCCGTTGCAGCGAATACTTGTTGCACCAGCTGGGTGGAACCGGCTACCACGGTTTGTTTTTTGACGCGGAAGAGGGATTGGTTCCGCTCGGTCGGACCATTGAGCGGGTGCGGCTGGGTATCCGCGCCGTGTCGCCGGGCATCGAGCAGCGCCAGACAGCGTTGCGCGTGAACCCGACCGCTTTCCCCAAGTTGCTCTCGGGGCGCGAGCAGGAAGTCCTCGTGTGCATTGCCCACTGCATGTCCGATCAGGAAATCGCCCGGGGTTTGGGCATATCCAAGGGCACGGCACTTTCTCACCGCCGGCGACTTATGGACAAGCTCGATATCAACAGCACGCCGAAGCTGATCCATTATTGCATGGAGAAGGGATTCAATACCGCGCCCCCTCCAAGCACACCGTTACCCAAGCATTCGACATGAGCCTACCCATCGCCACGCAATCACGGGAGACGCCAGCTTGTGCGCGATCGCGATGGTGCGGGCCGGGCCTAATTTCCCTCGGGCTCTGCAGTCTTCTGGCTTTTGCAGCGGTGGCTGGACGGGCCCAGACTGCGGAGACACCCGCTGCGGAAATCCAGGCGGGCGACCGGATCGGCCCATTAAAACTGCGGGATATCGGCCTCGATCAAGTCTTGGAGGTGCTGGAACGCTGGACCGGTAAGACCCTGCTCAGACCGCAAACGTTGCCCGCCGCAACCGTGTCCCTGAACCTGCGGGAAGAGGTGACCAAGGAGCAGGCCATACGGGCCATTGAAACCCTGCTGAATCTCAATGGCGTGGCACTCACCCCGCTCGATGAACAGTTCATCAAGGTCACGGCGCTGAACGCCGCCAAAGCGGAAGCGCCTGAACTGATCGCAGAATCCACCCTCGGGCTGCCGCCAAGCGGCCGGGTCGTGAGCAAACTTTTCAAGCTCAAGTTTCTGCGGGTAAGTGAATTCATGCCGCAGGTCGCAGGTCTGCTCAACCCCGCAGCCGGCGGTCCGCCCGCCCTCTTCGAGAAAGCCAATGCCGCCCTGATCACCGACAGCCTGAGCAACCTGCAGCGAATCGAGACGCTGATGCTCCAACTCGACCGTTCGGAGACGGCAGGCATGCAACCCAAATTCTACAGCCTGGCCCACGCCAAGGCGAGCGATGTGGTCAACAAGCTGCGCGCCATGTTGACCGGCCCGCTGCAAGCCCAGCTGGGCTCGACCACCACCTACAATGCCGATGATCGCACCAACCAAATCGTGCTGTTTTCAGATCCCGAGCAATATGCCGTGTTCGACCAGCTGATCGCCCGGCTTGATGTGCGGTCCGGCCAGGATACCCGCACCGAGATCATTTACCTCAAACATGCCTCCGCCAAGGATGTGGCGACACTGCTCAGCCAACTCATCTCAGGGCAGAACACGGCGGCGCGTAGCAACGGCCAGGAACCGGTCCGCACGAATCTTGCGGCGCCTCCTGCAACAACGACGACGCCGTCCACCCCAGACCCCAGCGCGATCGCAGCGACTTCCCAAACGCCTGTTTCGACCCTCGGCCTCACCACGGAACTGTCCAATCAGTTCAGTTCGCTGCTCACCGTGTTGCCTGAGGATCGCAGCAACGCCCTGGTGGTCTCCGGCACCGCTGACGATATTCGGTTGATCAACACCATGATCAGCCGGATCGATGTGCTGCTGGCCCAAGTCCGCATTGAGGTGGTCATCGCAGAAGTCACCTTAAGCAACAACAGCACGACCGGGATCAGTGAGCTGGGCCTCAAGATCGAAGGGGACAAGATGGTCGGATTTTCTGCATCTTTGCCCGGACTGAGCGCCAATGAAGGAGTGATTACCCGGCCCGGTGGTGAAAATCCAATAACCGGCCCGTGGGATCTGGCGGCGCAAATCACGCTCGCCTCCACCCCGCGCAAATCAAATGCCAACATTCTTTCCGTGCCCAACATCATCACCTCCCATAACCGGGAGGGGAAAATCTTTGTCGGTGAGCAGCGGCCTGTCATCAGCAGTTATCTGAATGACGGCGGCAGCAGTGGCTCCTCGGGCGGGGGATTCAGCGGAGGTTACCGCAGCACCGTCAGTTCGAAGGACATTGGCATCCAGCTTTCCGTGAAGCCGCTCATCGGCTCCGACGGCTCCGTCCAGTTGGAGATCAAACAGGAGGTCAATGACATCTTGGGCGAGGTGACCATAGACGGAAATCCGCAACCGCGCATCGGCCGGCGCTCGACCGAGTCGTTTGTCAGTGTCCGTAGCGGAGAAATCATTGTGCTGGGCGGCCTGCAACGCACCTCCCAGTCGCGCAGCTCCAGCCGGCTTGGGCCCGTGCCCATCATCGGGGATATTCTGGGCGCACGCTCCAAGGAGAGGACCCGCACCGATCTCGTGTTTTTTCTGCGGCCAACGGTGCTGACCAACACCCCGCTCGATAATACCAGCGCACTGGAACAGGTGGAACGATTCCCCAAACCCCACCGCGAGGATGTCAAAAGAGTCATCACCTCCCAAACCGATCGCTGAGATGCCTGCTGATGTCAGCCTATCCGCGCCACCCTGGCTCGCGAACCTTCCGCCCGGACAGATACAAGGAATCATTGAGGCCCCCCGGGGCAGACGACTCGCCCTGCTGGCACAGGCGCGGAACTTGACGGAGGAGGCGGCTCTGGCCGGACTTGCCGCGGCCTGTGAACTGGAAACGACCACCACCTTTCAGGTCGATACCGCTTCGCTGCCCTTGTTTCCCGCGCGACTGGTCCACGACTTTCAGATTATCCCGGTAAAGTCAGGTAAGGACAGTCCTGACACGTTGTGTCTCGTCACGGTCTGGCCGCCTGACGACGATCTGATCGATTGGCTGGCGTTGTTCACTGCACGCCCTCTTGGCTGGCGACTGGCCGCTCCCGAGAAGGTTCAAAAGCTGATTCTTGAGCACTACGGTCTAGGTGCTGGCAGCTTGGAGGATTCCGACCAGGATCTCCCGGCGAACGCGGCTTCTTCCGACGCGGAAACCGAGGGGGACGCTGATGCCGCCGTCGTGCGGTTCGTGCATGAGGTGATCGGCCAGGCCATCGCGGACGGCGCGACGGACATTCATTTCGAGCCCCGGGAGGAGCAGTTGCAGATCCGCTACCGCATTGACGGCCTGCTGGTCCCCATGCCGGTGCCCACGAACCTGCTGCGCTTCCAGGACGCGATCATCTCCCGGCTGAAGATCATGGCCCGGTTGAACATTTCCGAGAAGCGGCTCCCCCAGGACGGCCGGATCAGCTTCAAGTCGGGCAGCACGGCGCTCGACATCCGGCTTTCCACCTACCCGACCGTCTACGCGGAAAGCGTCAGCCTCCGTCTGCTCAACCAACGCCGGCAAGCCCTCACCCTCGCCCAACTCGGGATGAACGAGGCGGAGCAGCGGCTGGTCGCCCAGGTGGTAGACTTCCCGCACGGCATCATCCTCGTCACCGGCCCGACGGGGTCCGGGAAATCCACGTCGCTGAACGCCTTTCTGCGCCAGATCAACTCCGCCGAGCAGCGGATTGTCACCATCGAGGACCCCATCGAATACGAGGTGCCCGGCGCCAACCAGGGGCAGGTGCATGCGGAAATCGGCCTGAACTTCGCCAGTGCCCTGCGCCACATGCTCCGCCAAGACCCGGATGTCATCATGGTCGGCGAAATCCGTGACCTCGAAACGGCCGAGATCGCCATCCAGGCCTCACTCACCGGCCATCTGGTCCTCTCCACGCTGCATACCAACGACGCATCCGGCGCCATCACCCGGCTCATCGACATGGGCATCGAGCCATTCCTCGTCGCCTCGGCGATTGAACTGATCATTGCGCAACGGCTGGTGCGCAAACTTTGTCCCGTCTGTGCGCAAATCAAGCCCGTCAACCGCCCCCAGATCCTGAAGGGTGTGGCGGCCCTGGGACTGGACCCCAGCGCGGCCAATGGCCTGGAAGAACTCCCCGTTCCCGTCGGCTGCGATCAATGCCGGCAGACCGGCTACCGCGGGCGCATCGGCCTATTTGAAATCCTGCGCCCCAACGAAGCACTGCACGATATGATCGTGCGGCGTGAATCCGCGCGCGCCCTCGCGCTCTGCGCCCGCCAGAACGGCCTGCGCACGCTCAACCATTCCGGCTGGGAGAAAATCCGAGCCGGTCTCACCACGCTGGACGAGGTGCTGCGGGTAATCGCCGTGCCGGAACGCTGATCATGCCGCGTTTTGCCTACACGGCCCGGGATGGGCAGGATCGCGCGGTGCGCGGCGACCTCGATGCCGCCTCCCGCCGGGAGGCGGCCCGCGCCCTGAGCGCTCGCGGTCTGCAGCCCGTGGCCCTGCAGGAAATAGGCGCATCCCCGCAAACCAGGCGCCAGGCCGATAAACCGGAATCCCCCGTCGTTCAGGCTCTCGGGTCCGGACATTCATCGGCCGTGTTTTCTGCGCGTGAGCGCCTGCCTTTCCTGAAGGCACTGGCCACACTGGTCAGCAGCGGCTACTCCGCCGGCGAAGCGCTGCGACTCCTGCCACGCCGGCTCAAGGACGCCCGGTTACGTGCTCTCTCGCTGGCCTTGTGGGAACAACTCAGCACCGGAGCCACCCTCTCGGGTGCGATAGAAGGTTTCCCCGCAACCTTCGACGCCCAAACCATCAATTTGGTCCGCGCCGGCGAAGCCACCGGCAATCTGAAGGAAGTGCTCCACCGCCTCGTCAATCACTTCACGGCAAGGCAGCAGCTCCACCGCCGGATCATAGCGGCATTCTGCTACCCGGTCTTCATCTGTGTGGTGGCGGCAGGAGTGTTGTTGTTTTTCGCGCTGTTCCTTTTGCCGCGTCTGCAAGGTCTGCTGACCTCGCTGGGCGGCGATCTGCCGATGCCCACCCGGATACTGCTGGCCGTTTCCCACGGCACCCTGATCTACGGGCCGTTTCTGGCCGCCCTCGCTGTTGCCGCCTGGATTTGGGTCTGGCGCTGGCGCAAGACCGAGGCCGGTCGCAAGAAAACCGATGCCCTCATCCTGGACCTGCCCTTGGTCGGCCCTCTGATGATCGATGTCTCGGTCCAGAACTTCAGCCAGACCCTGGCCGTGCTGCTGGAAAATGGCGTCACCACGGTCGAAGCCCTCCGGATAGCCGAGCGGGGCGTGCCCAACCGGGCGCTGGCCGAAGGCTTGCGGGCCGCGGCGGACGCCGTGATCGAGGGCCAAAGCCTGACCCAGGCGCTCGCCCGCGTTCCCCGTCTGCCGGAGGCAGTGATCGATCGCCTGAGTATCGGGGAAAATACCGGGGTGCTCGCCCCCCACCTGCGTGATCTCGCACAGGGACTGGAAGAGGAACTGACCCACCGGTTGAAAGTCATGACCGATGCCCTGTCGACCGGTGTCCTGCTGGTGGCGTTTTCCTTTGTCGGCTTCATCGCCTACGCCATCGTCTCCGCCGTCTTTCAGGTCAGCACAAGTTTCAAGGTTTAGGCGTGCCGCCCGGCTGCACCTGGATCGCAAAAATCCTAAATCCGGCGTTGAGCTTGCCGGCTTCGCTCCGGTCCGCCCCGAATTCGCACTGCTCGATGCCGAGGTAAGGGGCCCGGGCTTCCAGCCGGTCGTAGAGGCCGACCAGCGCGGCCAGATCGGCTTTGCGGACGGTGAGCTGCACCACATGGACGGCAAACTGGCTCGACTGTTCCGTGCGCTGGCCGCCCAAATCAAAGTTCAGGCCCTGCGCCAGTTTGTTCACCTCCGAAAACAACTGCGTCGCATCAATCGTCCTGCCCGGTTCGAGATGCCGCGCGACATGCCGGGCCTGGGACCCTATCTTTGCCCGCTGGCTAAGCCATAGTTCCTGGGTCGTCTCTTCTGAGTCCAGACGGGCGGATTGATGCATAAGCTGGACGGTGCGCCCGGCGGCTGACCAACCCCAGAAAAGTGTTAGTAGGATGAGAAAACCAAGCAGCAGGGTTTTCTCTCGGACGGAAATATTTTGGTAGCGCCGCTTCATTGCAGTCTCTCCCGTAGCAGCGCCTCCGGCCGGAATCCGGCCTCGAGCACAAAGCTGATGCGCCCATCGCGCGTTTGCAGATCGCGCACCTGCACCGCGGCCAACTCCGGCAAAGCGCGCAGTTGCGCGCCGTATTGCTGCACTTCATCGCCGCTGGCCGCCTGGGCATTGATTTCCACGCCATGGAGCCCGCGATTGGTCACCCGGACAAATTCCACCCCCGGGGGGCGCTTCCCGTTGAGGAGATCGAGCATATCGAGAAACTTCAGCTTCTGCCGGGCCAGTTCCTCCAGCCGGTTGCCCAGTGCCTGGGCCGACTGCACCGCATCAACCTCCGCCGCCTGACTGGCCAGCCGGGCCTCGCGCCGTTTCAGCCACTGCCCGGCGACCCCATTGCCCGCCTCCAGCATCGCCGCGGCCAGCAACACAGCCGCCGTCGCCAGGGTGGCCCGCCAAAGCCAGCGGTTCTTGCGCGTGCGCTGCCGGAATGCCGCCAGTTCGGTTTTATCCCGGATATCCGCAGCCATGGCCTCAACCCGCGAAAACACGGCCAGCGGGGTGGTTTCCCCGGCCGGGGGCTTTATTTCGCAGACCAGTTTTTCGTTCTGGGCATCAACGCAAACCATGAGAGTCCCCTCCAGGCGGCGCACCGGCATAGACTGCTGTCCGGTCCGCCGCTCGATCTCGCGCACCAGGGCTTGCTCCACAACCGCGGGTTCGACTGCCGAAATTGTCCGGGTAAGAATGCAAAGCGGTAGCGAGCCATCAGCACCCCACGCTACGGCCTGCACGCGAATGCCATCGGCATAAGTGATAATCACCGGGCGCTCGTGCGGTGGCTGGCACAGGGCAAGGATACCCGGCACCACGATTTCGGCATCGCTCCATCTCGCTGTCTCCTCGGCCGAAAAATGCCGCCGGCAGGCGACCCAAACCAACGCGCTGTGCAGATCGGCCGCCGCCCGATACCCATAGTAGAGCTGTCCGAGCGGCAGGGGAGCCAGTGATTCAACGGCCAGCATCACCTGGGCTGGCACATCCTCAGATGGCGATAGCGGCACAATCCGGGTGAAGAATTTTTCTGCCGGCACCACCACCACCGACGACGGATCACGGGACATGTCCTTTGCCGCATTCATCTGTGCGCCACCGCGTAGCGGATCGATTCAGGGTTCTCCTGGAATTCAAGGATGCGAAACGGGTAATGCAGTCCTTCGCCATTTCTGTCCGGATCGGCAGGAGGCGACTGGCCGGCCAGCGGCATCACCACCACATCGAGGCGAAACATCATTCCTCCAGATCGCGCCGTCACCTTGATCCTCAAGGCTTCGATTTTGACGCCAATCTGGCCGGCCATAGCAGGGGAACCGGTCAACGATAGCATTTCTCCGTCGGTCTTCGCGTAGCCGGCGAACTGGCCTTTTGCTGCGCGTGCAGATTCGAGGGCTGTAATTTGCGACTCGGACCACCCCAACGCCCGCAACGTTGCTGGGGCGGCGGTGTTGACATTGGTGCGCGAGAAAGAATGCAACGATGCGGCCTGGGTGAGGCGTTGCCAGATTTCGTTGGGCTGGCCATGGGCATCGCAGACCAACTCCCGCAGCCCATCGATGGAGGCCATTTCATCAAAAGTCCCCATCGGGCGTTTCGGCGCCACGATGGTGAAATCGCCTTGAACCTGGATTCGCTCGCTTGGACCGACACCGACAGGGTCTTTTCGCGACCAGCCCAGCAGCGCCTCAGCTGCCGCTTGGGCCTGGCCGGCATCCAGACCACAGGATTCAAACAGCTTTCGCACCGCTCCAACATCCGCCGTGGGCAGCGACAATTTCCCAGTCTCGTCCTCAAAGAGGACCTCGATCTGCATACCATCTGGGGGTTTGAACTCCGCCAAGTCGAGCGGATGCGCCCAGCCCTGGGATGGAGCGAAGAGTGCGCCGTCGGCCGCAACAAAGTCCGCCAGCACGGCCAGCGTGACTTCCATGGCCGAATAGGCCTCCCGGCGCAGGGCTGATTGATCCGAGTTCCTGGCCGCGAGGACCAATTCGGTGCCCGTCTGGGCAATGAATTGGGTCGCCAGCACCGCCACTAGCAAGATGGTGCCCAGCACCAGAACAATAACGGAGCCCCGCTGGGACCGGCCCGCGGGGCATTTTGCCGCTGATAAAAAAAGCCGGTGCATGGTCAAAAGGCCGGCAGGGCGCCCTGTTTGATCGGCACAAGAATATTGCGCACGGCCGTGAGGTTATCCCGGGCAAAATGCACGCGGAGCCGAAACGGAACCCGCCAGCTTCCGCCGCCTTCACTTTGGAGCGAATCCACGATCTGCCAGTTTCCGGATTTTGCATCGTAGTATTCATACTCCATCCTCTTCCCGAATGGAGACAGCACGATCGTTCTCGCCGGCATTTCCTTGAAGCCGGTTTCCAACCGTGACCGCCAGTGAAGCAAGAGGCCCTCGCCGGCCTGCGTCTCAAGGGCACAGACTGCCTCCGGCACAGGGTGTTGCGCAAGTGCCCGGTCACCGTGCGGAAGTTCGAGGGTCAGCAGTTCCCTGGTTCCCTTGGCCGTCAGGACCGGGCCGACTGAAATCGGCAGACTGTCTGCCGTCCGGTTTGCCGCGTCCTGCATCATCGCCTGCAGGTGATACGAGACCGCGTTCACGTGCTGTTCGAAAAGCCGCTCCTGCGCCCCGCGGCCCCACAGTTCTCCCATCGAGAACACAAACTGGTTCAGCGCGACGAACAGCGCCGCCATCAACGCCAGTGAGACGAGCAGTTCCAGCAGGGTGAATGCCGGTGACCGGCGGGCTACAAGACTCATGGAATATCCCTCTTTCGACGCCGTTCCTTGGCCTCATTCCGCAATCGCTCCCGCTCGGCCGGATCAGACCAGGTCGGCCGCAGCACCATAAAGGTCTCGGCATACTCATGACCGCTTTCCTTACCCGTATCCTGCAGACGACCGCGCAGGGTGACCTGGAACAGATCGGCCAGCAGGGTTGCCTCGATTCGGGCTTCCCACTTAAGCCGCTGGTCACCTGCCAGCCGTAGTTCACCTCCTCGCTCGGCCTTGAGCCTGCTTGGCTCAGCCAAGACCAGCGTCCGGGCAATCCGCCAGTTTCCATTCTCTCGATTCATGTTCGTCGCCGCGCGCTGCGCGCCCAAGGTGTTGACGTATGCGGCGCCGAGCGCGACGGCCGCCACGGCAAAGATGGCGAGGCTGATCAGCACTTCCAAAAGCGTCAGGCCGCCGGTCGTTTTCGTGCGGATCATACGCGGGGCAGCTCTCTGGCGTCTGACTTCTGGGCACAGGTCCAAGGATCGACCGTGACGACTAGCCAGGGCGCTCCCGGCCGGCCCATCTGGGCCCGGAAGGCATCGCAGGTGCCATCAGGATAAAACCGCACCAGGGCCAATGACTTTGTTTCCACCAGTTCGCCGCCCAGCAATATCGTGGCCCGTTCTTCCGGGCACAGCAGCGTGATGGTCATTCCGGCGGTCAGGCTCACGACCTGCTTCCCTTCGGTGCCTTGCAGGACCAGCTGCGTGGCGTCTTCGGAAACCTGTAGGATCACCGTCGAATCGGTCATGATCGCTTGATGGCGGGCATGGCGGACCACGTCCCAGAAGGCCCCGGTCCCCCGTCGGGTGGCGTCGCCAAACAGCCCGCTTCCCGCAGAAATGAACAGACCGCAGAGCAGTCCCATAAGCCCCAACACCAGGAGGATCTCGATCAGGCTGAAACCCGCCATCGCGACCGAGCGTCCAAATTTCCGGCCCGGGGGCTGACTTTGAAAGTTACCAATTGCCGATGTCATCTTCGGTTCCCTCGGCCTTGTCGGGCCCCTTGGAATACAGGTCGTAGCTCCCCTTGTTTTTCACGCCCGGGTTGCGGTATTGGTAAGGCTCGCCCCATGGATCCAGCGGCAACTTCCCGCCGGGAGTTTCGGCATAGGGTCCTTGCCAGCGGTCGGCCTTATTGGCCGGGGCGCTGATCAGGGCTGCCAAGCCCTCGGCCGTGCTCGGGCAGCCTCCCAGGTCGATGCGGTAACGCACGAGGGATGTTTTCAGGGAATCCTGCACAAAAATGCGCGCCACCGCCTCCTGGCTGCGGCCGAATATCTTGTCGGTGTTCGATACGGCGATGCCGACCAGCAGGCCAAGAATCGCGAGCACGATCAGGATTTCCAGCAGGGTGAAGGCTTTGATCTCTTTCATGTTTTTGATGATTCCGTTTGCGCCGACAGTTTGCGGCGTTGCTCCCGCCGCTGTTGAATTTCCTTTGCCACCAACTCCAGGCGCGCGACTTCGCTGCTGGCCTGGGCCTGGGCTTTTACCGGGGAAGATGGGGCAGTCGGCCGGGCCAAACTGGCGACCATCGACGTTGACGGGTGCCCAGTTGCCTGGATCTGGGATTTACGAAGGACCAAGGAGACCATCTGGCCACGTGCTTCCATCGTGGCCGTCTCGCGGAAAGCATCGTAATCGCGGACCTTGAACGCATCGCCCTGGTCCCCCTGTCGCACCCAAGTTTCTTTCTTCGATGCGGTATCGTAGACGCTGAAAAAATATGCCCCATTCTCCCGCAAGACACCGCGTAACTCCAACTGCTGGCTGTCAGGGGGCGGGGTGTCGGCGGCCTTGGCTTTCCCAACAAACGGGCTGTTGTCGATCAATCCCGGCCAACTCCGCCCGTAAGCGGCCATGACGGCCAACGCGCCGGCCATGGCGCCGGCACCTAGGGTCGCTGGTAAGGCCTTGAACCGCATGGCTGGAATTGGCGCCTAGGCGCCCGCCGGCGGCAATCCCGCCCCCTGCCAGATTATTGGTATTTCCGGGACTTGACCTACGACCCAACAACCAAGCGGCGTTCAATCAATCCCCAGCTGGTAAAAAGTAAGGCGAATCTGACGCATCTTTCCGGCCTCCCAAGAGGCACAATGCTGAACTCAGCGACACAGAACACTGGCGGCAAGAGCCGCACCTTCTACCTATAAAAGTCGGGACACGCCACCCCTAACGAAAATCGTTAGAGTCTCGCTACACCACCACTCCGCCACCACTTTATCACCACCACGTAAAAAGGCTGCCTGTGAGCCTAATCCTAAAATGAAAATCGAGATGGAGACACCAACGTCCAAGCTGATCGCTTAGCACAGCCCCAGCCCGCGAAATATCCCGGAGGCCGGCAGCCACTGACACGCAGGCCAGTCGGGGCCGCTCCGGCTAAGCCCAGCCTCCGCAACCCCACCTCGCCCGCGCGACAGTGGGCCGGGAAGCCACGGCATGCCGGCTGCAACCCGGCTCCTGATAGTCGCCCGATTGCAGCCTGCCCCAAAGCACCGGACAGGCCATTGCTCAAATGATCCCATGATCGTCTGATCAAATGCGCCCAATAAACGGGCGGTCAAAATGCGCCTCAGAACACCGCATCGTAAACCTAGAGTATCCGCTAACCCATGGATTTTACACCCTCAAATGAAGCAGCCGCCTCAACTGAACGACTCGCAAACCTCATCAGATCCATCACTAGGGAGAAGCCTCCTCAGTTAATGGAATAAGGGACGCAGAACCCCTAAGAGGCTTAGTCGGCCGCAAGGAAACCGTCGCTCACTTGCTACTACAATGTCACTCGATTACCACTCAACCGCGACCACATTGGCGCTCGTTCACTTATCGTTTTGGGTTCGATAAATCCGCGAGGGCTGGCGGAGAAAACTCCCTCCTGGAGTTTGGGAAATAGCAGCCTTGAAGGGATCTGCGGCTACGCCTAGTGGAATGCGATGCAATCCGACGAAACGCAGCTGCCGCCCCATCGGTTCTCCGCGGACCGACCGTTGGAGCGGTTGAGCGAGGACCGGCTGGCGCGCAAGGGCTTCGTCGAACGATTGGCGTCGGACATCATGGGGTGGCACGGCAAAGACAGCTTAGTCGTGAGCCTCAATGGGGAATGGGGCAGCGGGAAAACCTCGTTGAAGAACTTCTTAAAGGAGCGTTTGCGGGCTCGGGGCCACCCTCTGATCGTGGAATTTAACCCGTGGCAGTGGAGCGGCCAGGACCGGGTGTTCGAGGCCTTCTTCTCGGCCATGCGGGCGGAGTTCCAGGTCACCGACGATGACAAGGAGACGGAAAAACTGGCGGAACGGTGGGAATCGTTTGCGGCCTGGACCAAGCTCGGCGCGGCCGTATCGGCCAAGCTCGAACAGGCGATCACGCCGCTGCTGGGAACTTCCTTAGCCGGCGCCCTGCTGGCGAACTCCGCCGCGACGCCGGCAGTGCGCTGGACCGGCATCGTGCTTGGCATCGCGGGCATTCTGCTGACGTCCTTCCTGGCGATCTTCCCCGAGATCGCGGAGCGCCTCGTCGAAGCCGCCAAGGTGAAAATGGGCCGGCAGAAAATGTCCCTCACGGAGTTACGCAGCGCGATCACGGCCCAGCTGGAAAAGCTCCGGCAGGAGGGCCGGCCGGTGGTGGTGATTGTCGATGACATCGACCGGCTGTCGCAGGAGGAAATCCGGCTGCTTTTCCAGCTGGTGAAGGCCAACGCGGATTTTCCCAATCTGGTCTACCTGCTGCTGTTCCAGAAGGACATCGTCGCGGCCGCCCTTTCCAAGGTCGTCGCCGATCGCGGCGACGACTACCTGCGGAAAATCGTCCAAGTGGAGTTCGATGTGCCGCTCGCGCCACGGGCGCGGATGCTCAAGATTTTTCAGGAAGACCTGAACCGGATCATCGACCGGGCCAAGCCCAAGATGGATTGGGACAAGGAGCGCATCCAGCACCTGTTCGAGGATCACCTCTGGCCGTATTTCCGCACATTGCGCGACGTAAAGCGGTTCATGGGCACGTTCGACTTCTATTTCAGCGGACAGGTCAACCACGGCGTGCTGGAGGTCAACCCCATCGATCTGCTGGCGATCGAAATCCTCCGCACCTTCGACCACGAGGCTTACATCACCGTGCGCGACTCGCTCGGTTATGCGTCGGAGGGTGATTTGGTGCGGGCGCTCATGGGCGAGGAAGAACGGACCAAGCAGGTGGACCGGCAAATCACGGCGCTGACCAGCCGGCCGGGCATGACCCCGGAGGAAATCGAGCGGCTGGGCACCATCCTGCGGAACCTCTTTCCCTCCGGAAAGGTGGGTGAAACGGCGCATGAACGCGACCTGCGGATCTGCCACCCGAAACACTTCCACAAGTATTTCGAGCACGCGCTGGATGATTCGCCGCTCTCGGCCGCGAACGTGCAGGCTCTGATGGCGCTGGTCGGGCAGCGCGAGCCGTTCGCGGCGCGGCTGCGCGAGCTGTGCCAGTCGGGTGCCATGGAGGACGTGCTGGAAAAGCTCGGGGTGTATTTCGAGAACATCCCGGCGGAGTCGGCCCCGGGCTTCGTGACCGCGCTGTTTGACGTGGGTGAGGAATTCCCGAAAGAGCGCCCCGGCTTCTTCAACCAGGACACCATCTACACGGCAATGCGCCTGATCCATTTCCTGCTCAAGAAGCTGCCCGAGCAGGACGCGCGGGCCAAGGTGCTGACGGACGCGCTGGCGACAACGACGGGATCGGTGCTGCCGGTGCTGACCATCGCGTTCATCGAACCGCGTAAGGAGGATCCATCGTCCCAAGTATTGCTCGACGAAGCCCGGTTGGTCCCCCTGCGCCAAACGGCCGTGACCAAACTGGAGGCCTTGGCGAAAAGCGGCGCCATCTGGAGTTCGCGTCATTTCCCCCGCCTGGTCACACTGTGGCGCGGATGGGCGGGTAACGCGCCGGTGCAAGCATGGCTTCACGGGGAACTCACCACACCGAAGCGCCAGCTGGAATTCCTCGTGCACTTCGTCGGCGCGACCACCAGCGGCACCGAGGTGGTCAGCTACTCCCTGCCGGCCAAGTCGCTGGAGGCGGTGATGAGTTTGGAGGCAGCGGCGCAGGCGCTCCAAGGGCTATCGCTCAACACGCCGGAGGAGAAGGCGGCCGGCGAACTGCTTGCCCGGGCGCTGCAGCGCAAGCAAGCCGGCCAGCCCTACACTCGCATGGAGATCGACGCAGAAAACCGTCGCCGAGGCCGCCGCGAATGAAGAGCCGCTCGGCAGCAGGCGGTGATAATCTACCCATGAGGGAAATGCGCCATGGCCCACTCGTGGAGTTTGACCAACAACTCCCGACACTCCGGGCGCACCAACTTCTTTCCTTCGGCGGCCATCTGCGCGAGCGCCTGGCAGAGCGATACCTTGCCGATTGGCTCTAGGCCCTTGGCCGCACACCAACGATTCACGGAATTCGCCCGGTCCAGATCGCCAAAGTCGCCGGTCGTCAGATTTTCCGGCGTTTGCTTCCAGAGATGGAGTTCCGTGTTGAAAGCTTCTACGTAAACGTCCGGGCTGACCAGATCCTCGAACGTCAGTTTACGGCCAGACAGATCCCGGTAGGTTTTGATGCGCGCGTCCGCAATGCCCGCTCCCTTCAATTTATCCCGGAGGGACTCCCCGGCGTCATCTCCGTCCAACACAAAGGCGCCACGCTCGGATTGGCTGATCAGTTCATCAACCCCGGCGCGACCGACAATCGATGCACCGGGGGCAACCTGGTAGCGAAGGAGGTCCAGGCCGGTGGCTTCCCGGATGAGCGATGGCAGCAAGAAACATTCACTTGGGCCCTCGGCAATCAGGACATTACGGGCCACCGTAAACGCGAATGGGCTCAAACCCATCGACATCATGAGAGGTGAAAAGCCCGCCGCGCGATTCCAGAAACTATTGGAAACCTCACTTTGCTCAACCTTGACAGGGATGACCGACCGGATTCCTGAACCAAGATCCGACGGGAGGCAGCCCGCTGAATGCGTGGTGTAGATTACCTTTTGTGCGACCTCCTGGGTTTCGAGCACATCGACCAAGCTCGCCTGGGCGTCGTAGCTGAGATGCGTCTCGGCTTCATCAACTAGTAAGATTGGCTTCTCCTCGCTCGTGCGCACGCTCAGGAAAGCGATGAGCGCGACAAACCACCGCAGGCCGTCACTACGGTCGGTAATGGGCGAAAGGGTTGCCCCATCCCCGGTGCGAATATGCAAATACAATAACCTGCCATCCTGGCCAAGTTGCGGAACGACTTCCTTGCGCACCCAGCTGGCCGCGAATTTTTGCTTCAGCAGGTTATTGGCGGCCTCGAGAATCTCGTCCCGGAGGGGAATATTCTTGGTGCTGGCCGCAGCCAGAAGCGCGGGAAGATTGAGCTCACAGAGACGGCAGAGATTCGCCAGAGCCGGCGGCGGGTTGGCTGCGTGCGTTCCAAGATCGTAGGAATGCGCCAATTCCCGCGAAGCGTCATCGAAAAACAGAACCGGGGGACGACGCCTCAACAAGATCTGTCGGATCTTCTCGGGCCCGGATGGTTCCTCGTGTTTGATCAACATCTCTAATGCATCAGCGACTTGTTTGGCATGATCCCGGTCCGCTTCCGTAGCTTTTGGGTTATTCGCCAAAGGGCGCAGATCGGCTCCGAGCAATGAAGCCAATTGCGCCAAGGCAGACTGCCCTAGGTAGTCGTTGGCGGATTTAAGGGCACCGGTCGCCGCCTGCAGGCGTTGCATCCGTTGCGCACGTTCATCGGGGGCGTTGCCAAACCATGACAGCAACGCGTTCGTGGGCGCCGCGCCCAATACATCCGCCAGCTTTTTACGGAGCGTCAGATCATGGGGCGGGGGCGGTTCCAACGCGACAATCGGTTTCCCGTCCATTTTCTTGGTGATGGTGCAGCGCTGTAATTCGTTTGCCCCGGCAATTCCCGTCATCGCCTGTCGGTCCTCGTCGGTGACCCGGTAAATCATGGCGATCTGCACCGTCTCGGCCCGGCGGCGCGGACAATCGCGTTGCTCGAAGGGATTGTCCGAGCCGGCTTGCACCAATGCGCTGAGAATTGAGCTTTTGCCCGCTTCATTGGGCCCGACCAGCGCGATCAATCGCTCATTGAGGCGAATCGAACTAGGTTTAACGAAACGTCGGAAGCCCTGGACGGTTACACATTGCAGGTTCATGCGGTGAGTTTGAAATGCAACGAACCTGGGGCCCTCAGTCGTTGATGCCCAATAAAGGGCGCGCGGCAAATTATCCGCAACCCGAAACCAAGGCAGCTTGGGCGAAGCGCTTAACTCGGGTGGGTGGCGTCGAAATTTGCGCGATGCCGCACCGCCCAGTGGACATATCTCGTCTCCAGTCCGGCCAGGAGGCCGGGGTCGAAGATCGGGTGATAGTGGGCCGCGGTCGCCATCTTGGTGCGCACGGTCGCTTCCAGAGTCTTGCCGGCGGCTAGGTCGAGGAGGAGCAGCCAGACGTCATTTCCGGATACCGTAAGGCAGCGGAAATGTTTGCCCTGCCGGTTGGTGTAGAACCGGTCATGCTCGAATTTGGGCGCGACGTGGACCGTGGCGGCCAGGCCTGGAAGGTCGGCGACCGGGGGAAGGTCGGGGCCCATGGGCGGAAGGCCCTCCGTGATCTTGCGGAAGTCCAGACCGCGGGCGCGGAGTTCCTCCAGAAAATGCGCGAACTGTTCCATGAGGGCACTCGCCGTTTGGAGCTGTCCGGGCTTTGCGCCTTTGAGAAAGCCGACGGTCATGGCCGGCATCAGCTTAGCGAAGAATTCCTTCAACTGCGCTTCGGAGTGGTGCCGCAGGTAGGGGTTGCGCCGGTATTCGAGGCGCCAGCGTTCATCCCGAGGCCCGTGAGTGGGTGGAGGTGACTTCGGGATCTCCTGGAACTGCAGGGTGCTGAACAAATCCTGTTTCATTTCCACGTAGGGCATCCCGTGGGCCACAGCCCACGGGCGCTGGAGGGCGTCGAGGCAGCGCACGGCGGCTGAGTCGTCCTCGCGGTGGATGGTGATGGCGGCTACCGATTGCTGGCCTTGCCCGATGTCCACCACGTGCGTTTCAGCGAGAATCCAAACGGCCTCGACCTCCGGGTAGGAGATGCGCCCGTCGGGCTCCTTGTGGCCGAAAAGCTCGTTAACTCGGGCGACGAGCACTTGTGGGGAAAGGATGGGCACGAGGTCGTTCGCCAGCACGAGCACGCCGCCAGCGGCCGGCAGGCCGAATGTGCCTTTGGTTGCCTTGATCTGCTCGTTGGCTTTGCGAAAGAGATTCCAGATGGCGGAGGTTGTCGCCTCGAATACCTTGCGCCTGATCGCCTCGCCGTCCGGAAGATTCTTAAGGACTTTCTCCATTTCCCATTCGCCGTAGAAGACGGGAGTATCCGGACGTTGCAGAACGGGCTCCAGAATCCGGTCGATCTTCTCCTTGGTATCCGTCTGCAGCGCCTTCACCTCGCAGACGATAGTCCGTCGCTCCAGCAGGAAGTCGGCCTTCTCGCTGGCGCGCTGGGCCGCGGTAAGCGGCAGGCGGTCAATGTTCTCGGACCCGGGCCGGTTGGCTAGAAATGCCATGACCCGCTTTTCCAGTGATTCAGGCGGTCGGGTCTTCGGGTCGGCCATAAGGATACCTGCCACGCTCCCGTTCAGCTCGAAGGGGATGGATCCAAAATCAGAAACTTGATTTTGCCGGGTTCGCTTGGGGTGAAATCGAAAGCCTGCCGGGCAATGCCAGTCGCTTCGGCGAGCGGCGCAAACCGCCCATACGCCTCCTCATCAAAGGCGTAGGCTCCCCCGAGCCGGAGGCCGCCGAGAATTTCGCCGAAGCGGGTCTTGCGGAGGGTAAAGGTGCCGGGGACCGCGGCGCGGAGGGCCAGTGCCTTCCGCATGGTTTCCTCCGAACCGGCGACCACCAGCGCCCGGTTGTCGCAGAACAGTTCCGTCGCGGACTTTTGGGCATAATAGCCGATCACTTTCCGGTCGTTCATGCCGGCAAGCAACGCGAGCTCTGGCGGAATCGGCAAACTTGTTTTTGGTCCGGCGCCGAATAAACGCGCCGTTGACCTGCGACAAATAAGATCGTTATCAAACTTGGGGGCGCTGGCTTGCCGGCTGCGCGGCCCTGCCTCGCGTCGGCCTCCGACGCTGTCAGCTGGCCAACGGGGCGCGATCGGGCGGAATCGAGTGCAGTTCAGGTGCGATTGGAAATTTTCCCAAATCAGGCTATTCTTTTCAAAACCCTGAATGAACCGACTGGAACGTGAGCAAACGCCATGGTCCGGCGCCACGGCGCCGGATTCGCGTTATTTGGGGGCAGACAATGTCGCCGACCTGCTCAGGGATTGTGCTCAGATGGGGCTGTTGGACGAGCTGCGGGCCAAGCTCGGTCTCGAGGCCAAGCCCGACCAGCAGGCCGCCTTGCAGGCCGTGCGTGATCTGGTCTACGAGCTGGCCAGCACCAAGGATCGCGACCTTGCCGTCGATGTGCTGGTTCATGCCACGGGCGTGGCAGAATTCGACCATGTGACCTTACGCGCCTATGCCCGCAGGCACGGGCTTTCTCATGAGGGCTTCCGGAAACAGGTTCTGGCGATGCAGCGGCGGCTAAACCTGCCGCCGCGACCGATGCGATTGAGCGATGCGAACTGACGTTCAGCAGCTCGTGGCGGAACTGCCTAGCGCTACCGTTGCGCACGCCGGCCGGCTCGGCCTGACACTGGCCCCGCAGCTCGATCAAGAAGCTTGGCGTCATCTGGTGGTCCATCTGGCACGCCTGACCCGCACAACCACCGGGGCCAGACAAACGCTGACCGCCTGGCTTGGTGATGCCTTGGCTTATGGGGAAAGCAGCTATCGTGGCCGGATCGTCACCTGTGCGGGTGAAGCCGGTTTGGAGCCGGGCACGCTGCGCAACGCCAAGATGGTCTGCACCCGCATCCCTCTGTCATGTCGCCATGACGCCTTGAGCTGGACCCATCACTGCGAGGTGGGATTGGCTTTTGCCAATCCCAACGAGATCGAATGGTGGCTGGCGCAGGCCGAGGCGGAAAAGCTATCGACGGCCGCGCTGCGCAAACGCATCCGGGCCCACATCGCCCGCAGAAACCGGTCCACGGCTGTCGCCGGGGCGCTTCGGTCCGTGGAAACCTTTCAACTGATGCGCGAACTGCGCGCCGCTTGTCGCGTCGTTGTGCAGCACCGCAATCTGTGCCGAAGCTGGTCTCCGGGCACCGCCAGAGCGGCCTTAGAGGAGATCCAACCCCTCACGGATTTTATCGATGCGGTCCGCGCGCGTGCCCTGGGTAGTTCGTCCCCGCCGCCCCGGGATATTCAGGCCAATTAGCCTGCGCTATCAGTTACGGGCCGGCACCCGCAGTTTGGTGCGGATATGGATTTCGACCTCGACCGGGTCGTAATAGACGAAATGCCCGACGCGGTGATACGGGATGCGCCGCAGCTTCGTCCATTCGCGGAGGGTGCGCACCGAGGGCTCCTTGCCGACCGGGAATATCCCGCACCCACGGAGCCCGAGAACATCCGTGAGCCGGTTTTTGATGAGTGGATCTGGTGGCGTGTCTATACCCTTCGTGGCGTGTCAACCGAAGGGTTCATACCGCGACGCGCAGCGTCGCAGCCGGCATCGGCACCACGACCGCGGACCTTTTGGCCCGCTTAGGGCGGATGCCAAAGAACGCCTCCGCTTCCGCGGTGGTCTTCAGGTCGAGGTAGTGCCGGCGGATGATGCTCTCGGAATTACCCGCCTGGAGCGCCGCCTCGCCGAGCGAACGGAACTTCGCGACAAACATAGAAATGAACGTGTGCCGCATCACATCGTGCGCGAGCGGGAACTTGAGCGCCACCTTCTCTCGGAGATGCTGAAGGTTCGCCGGAATGATCGGGAACTTTTCCAACGGATACTTCCGTAACCAGGCCGCGAGGTTTGGCTGGATCGTGACGTTGCGCGGCTCGCGGACCTTGGACACCTCGCCATCGATGCGGATGACACCCTCGGCGAGCTTCACGTGTTCGGGCTTGAGTCGGAGGATTTCGCCGGTGCGCAGGCACGGGCGGATGCCGGCGAACAGGCACAGGGCGAAGAAGGGCACGGCAGCGGGGTAATGCGTCTCGACGTGCGCCATGAGCGCCGTTGCCTGCCCTGAGTCGAAGGTGATGGCGCCGCCCCGCCGGCGGCGAATGCGACGGGGCGGGATTTTGCCCAGTGGGTTCTCGACGATCCAGCCGCGCTGGAGCGCATGCTTGAGGAAAGTCGAAACAATGCCCCGGCGGTTGTTGAAGGTCTTCAGCCCCGCCCGGCGTGCTTCAAAGTATTCCATCAACCGGGGCCCGGTCAGTTCAGCGACCGTTGTTGCAGGAAAGTGCTTTTTCAACCGCTCCAGGTCGCGCTTAAGCCGCGTCAAGTGCGGCTCGGACAGCAGGTCCTGCTCGTGTTCATGCTGCTTCGTGGCGACGTAGTCCGCGACCGCATCGGTCAGGAGTTTCTGGGTCGTGGGTTCACGGTAGTTTGCCAAGGCGAACTCCACGTAGAAGGACAGCGGCCGGGGATTGCTGTCCAGCCGGCGGAACACCGCCTCGGCTTCGTGGAGCTGATCCTCGGTCAGGCGGGTGACGGCCGGCCGTATACCGCTTTCGCCCTGGAGGCGTTGGATCTCGAGGACTTGGCGCTCGGCTTCCGCCTCGGGACGGGTCCCAAAGTTTTTGCGGATACGCTTGCCGTCCAACCAACCGGAAACACGGAAAACGATCTCCCCGGAGGGATTCGTGAATTGAGAGATGACGAACGGATTTTTTGGCTTCATGACCGATTTGCCACGTCAACTGGCAAATCGGCTGTTGGGCTTCTCCCCCAGAGGGGGAAAGTGGCGGAGCGTCTGGTTTTTTAACACGAAATCTGACAGGAAACAATTTTTGTAATCGGCAGGTTCCAAGAACGGAATCCGTCCTAAAAGCACCGCTGACGCAGGCTCTTCCCGGGTCAACTCGTCTAACAGAGGTCTTACAAGGATCGCTGTCTCGTATCGGGAGTGGATTTGTAGTCGTCCACTGTGATTAGTGAGCGTGGTGCTCCAGACCACCGGCGGTCAGATGCAGCACCAAGAATATCGTCAACAGCACCCCTGCAACGATGAGGAATATTCTGAACCCGATACGAGACACATCGGAACCGGGACGCTGTGGCACATTGCGTGACTTCTGCATATCTTGGTGTCCATAGCGGGTCAGGCCGCACGGTTTCAATACCGACAGCGTTGTGATCACGAGTAGCACCAGCAGGCCGCCAGCAGAATGAACCAATAACTGCATTCCCGCAAAACGGAGATCCGTGTTGGGTAGCGTCAGCTCCGAAGCCAGGCGGGCGGCACGACTCATCAGCGGTATCTTCATGATGAGAACGACGACGGAAAGGAGTGTCAGCATGAGCTTGGCCAGAACCCAATAATGTCGGAATAAGCCCCATTCCGTGCCCAGCGCCTGGACGAATCCGGTCGCAAGCGCAGTGAGACTCAGCGGAACGATGACAAACCGACCAATCAGATTCATCGCGACGTAGGCGCCGCGAACGGTCTCGGCATCCTGACTGCTCAGCCCCGCGATGCTGAGAGCAAGGAATGCCGCGACGGCACCGAGCCAACTGACCGAGGAGGCGATATGAGCGATGAGGGCGACTTTGCGCAGGCTCGGTGTCATGGGAACAGCCGGTATCCGGGTTGCGTCTTCGTCGAGAATTGGCTCATACTGGCCCCATGCTGGGACGCATCTTTCGCTCTCATCAACGAATTCCCACGCGTGAATGTTCGATACCGGACAAACTGCGTGATTTGTCCAAAAACTAGCCGGATTTCACCCATGTCCCGAGCCAAACCAGACCGTCGAATCGCACGCACCCAGCATTCCCTTCATCGGGCCTTGAACATGCTGATCCTGGAAAAGGGTTATACCGCAACGACCATCCACGACATCGTGGACCTCGCGAACGTGGGCCGTTCCACGTTTTATGCCCACCACGGCAGCAAGGAAGGCTTGCTGCTGCACGGCCTGCATCACCTGCGGGATGCACTGATGGATCGACGGCTGGCGACCGGAGAACCGACCCCACCTATTCTCGGCTTCAGCCGCGTGTTCTTTGAACATGTGCACGAGTATCGCGATGTTTTCCAAGCCTTCCGGGGAGACGAGTGCGCGCCTATCGTGACGCATAAGATCAAGCGACTGCTCACTGAGGTCGTTCGGCAGGACTTGCACAACGCTAGGCCAGAGAGTCATGCCGATGAAGTTCCGCGTGATGCCGTGGTTCAGTTCACCGTAGACGCCCTATATTCGATATTGCTTTGGTGGCTTGAGCGCCATCCCAAGCTTCCCCCGACGAAAGTTGATGCGATTTTCCGCCGACTCACCCTGCCGGCGCTCGTCGCCAGCGGGGCCTGTAAGTGTGATCCTGCTGACCGGTGATTCTGCTACGGGTAAGGAGAGGATGACAATGTGTCAGGCCCTGGTCGCGGTTGCCCGGACGTAAGGCTCCTCACGGAGCGGGAGCAGGCGTTTGTTGCCAGGAAGCTGCCACCACACGCGCACACTGAGAATGACCACAGTAATTACCAGCAGCAGAAAGAGACCAGTGACCGCGACATTAATCTGGTTGTTAAGCAGTTGAGCATGCCAAGAGGCCAATTCAGCGGGGGTGCCTCCGGACAGAACCTTGGCGTCGAGTTCGCGCGCCATCGCGAGAAACCCCAGCGGAGCGGAGCTAAATATCTTCATCACGCCAGCGCTGATCGTTACGGCCAGCAGCCAGCCGAGCGGAAGCAAGGTCACCCAAAGGTGCCGCACGCGGCCCATTTTGATCAAGACCGTCGTGCCGAGCGCGAGGGCGAGCACCGCGAGCAGTTGGTTGGCGATGCCGAAGATCGGCCAGAGGGAGTTGATGCCACCCAACGGATCAATCACGCCTTGGTAGAGAAACCAGCCCCACATCGTGACGAAGAGCGTGGTCGCCAACACGCCTGCGCCGGTCGAACGCGTGTTGCCAAGCGGCGGCCAAAGGCTGCCGAGAAGATCTTGCATGAGGAACCTCCCCACGCGCGTGCCCGCGTCGATCGTAGTGAGGATGAACAGGGCCTCGAACATGATCGCAAAGTGATACCAAAGCGCGAGGGCCGCTTTGCTGCCGATCACGCCGGCGAACATGTGCGCCATGCCGACGGCGAATGTCGGCGCTCCGCCGGTGCGGCCGATCATGGTCTTCTCGCCCACACTCGCCGCCAGGTCCGCCATTTCGCCCGTGGTGACCGGGAAACCCAAAGCGGTCACCTTCGCCGTGACCGCTTCCGCTGAGCCGGTCAGGTTAATGGCGAAATACTGCCCCGGCTCCATCGCGCAGGCGGCGATGAGGGCCATGATGCCGACGCACATCTCCGTGACCATGGCACCGTAGCCGACCACGCGGATGTGGGATTCGCGCGCCAAGAGCTTGGGCGTGGTGCCGCTCGAGACCAGGGCGTGAAAGCCCGAGATGGCGGCGCAGGCGATGGTGATGAAGCAAAACGGGAACAGCGGCCCGGCGAAGACCGGGCCGCTGCCATCAATGAATTTCGTGACCGCCGGCATCTTCAACGTGGGTGCAAGCACGATCACGGCGAGGCCGAGGGCCGCGACCGTGCCGATTTTCATGAACGTGCTGAGGTAGTCGCGCGGAGCCAGCAGCAGCCAGACCGGCAGAATGGAAGCGAGGATGCCGTAGCCCATGAGCCACCAGGCGAGAGTGGTGCCCTTGAGCGTCAGGAGCGACTCGAGCGCGGTGCCAGGAAGGAATTGTCCGCCCCAGACGGCGGCGAGGAGGGCCAGCACGCCCAAGCCGCTGACCAGCGCCAGCCCGCGACCGCGGTGGCCGACGGCCTTCATGCCCAGGCCCATGGCAACCGCGATGGGCATGGTCGCGGCGATGGTGAAAAGGCCCCAGGGACTTTCCGCCAAGGCTTTGACGACCACCAGCGCGAGCACGGCCAGGAGGATGACCATGATGGCGAGGATGCTCACCAGCGCCACGACGCCGGCGAACGGGCCCACCTCGTCGCGCACCATGGCGCCGAGCGATTTGCCTCCGCGCCGGGTGGAACAGAACAGGACCACCGAGTCATGCACCGCGCCGCCGAGGGTGGCGCCCACGAGCATCCAGAGCAGGCCGGGCAAATAGCCGAATTGCGCCGCGAGGACGGGACCAACGAGCGGGCCGGGCCCGGCGATGGCGGCGAAGTGATGCCCGAAAACAACCCATTTGTTGGTCGGCACGAAATCCTTGCCGTCTTCATGGACCTCGGCGGGCGTGGCCCGCAGTTCGTCCAGCGTGAGCACTTTCGCCATGAGCCACGCGGAGTGGAACCGGTAACTCACGGCGAACACGCACAGCGCCGCCACGACCATCCAGAGCGCGCTCACCGGCTCGCCGCGCGACCAGGCGAGCACGCCGATGGACGCGGCCCCGAGCACCGAGGTCAGAATCCATCCGATGATCCAGGAAATTTTTCGGGGCGTTGCCCGGGTTGTTTTGTTCATTCGCAGCGAGTTTCCAGCCGCAGGAGACGGCAATTCAGGGACGGCGAGTCAGGCTCTCCCGGCCGGCGACGATGACGGCGATTTCCACTTTGGCGTCGCGGGGCAAACGGGCGGCCTGAATCGTGATGCGCGCGGGCGGAATGGTGAAGTGGGTCGCATAGATCTCGTTCATCGCGCCAAAATCGTTTAGGTCGGCCAGGAAAACCTGGGCCTGCACGACATCCTCGAAGCCTAGACCGGCCGCGGTGAGTATGGCCCTGAGATTTTGCATCACCTGTCCGGTTTGCTCGCGAATGCTCCCGCCCACCATCTGTCCCGTCCGGGGATCGAGTGCGATTTGGCCGGACACATACAGAACCCCCCGGCTGAAGACGGCCTGCGAATACGGCCCGATGGCGGAAGGAGCACCGGTGGTCTTGATGATTTGCCGCGCAACCGGCGGCGCGGCGCACCCCGATCCCCCAATCACGCCTATGGCGCAAAGGACGGGCCAGGCGTTTCTGCCCGAACACCGAAAACTGGAGCGTGTGATATTCATGCGGCAGGGGAAAGGTGGCGCGGCTCAACGCTGCATCGGCAGCTCCCGGGCCAGTCGCAGCATGGTGGTGACGAACCGGTCGATTTCGGCCGCGGTGGTGGACAGGCCCACCGATACGCGGATGCCCTGAAACTCCTGCGTCCGGCGAGCGACATTGAAGGTAAAGAGCTTCTCCTGGTGGAAAAGGCGTTCCCACAGTTCGTCGGAGTTCGTCCCGCGCAGATGAAACGTGGCGATGGCATTGCTCATGCCGGGGGCAAAAGAAGTCCGGAACTCGAAGCGATCATGGGCGCGCAAAGGATCGGCCCACGATTGCGTGAGAAATTTCAGCCTTTCGCCGATCAGCGCCGTCCCAATGGCCTGGTGGAAACTGATCGCCTCGGACAGCGCGTATTCCGTCATGGGGGCAGTGCCCTTCAGCTCGAACTTGCGGATGTTGTCCGGCTTCAGGGCGTTGCCCGACGGGAACAGCGGCCAGATCTTCGGGATTTTCTCCCGCTTCACATAAAGCATCCCCGTCCCCTTCGGCCCCATCAGCCACTTGTGCAGGCTTGCGCCCAGGTAGTCGCACTGCAGTGACCCGGCCGTGATCTCATACTGGCCGAAACTTTGCGCCGCATCGACCAGCACCTCGATTCCGCGCGCGTGAGCCATCTCGCAAATCCGGGCCACCGGGAAATGCTGCCCGGTCAGATTCACCGGATGGCTGACGAGGATCAGTTTGGTCCGTTCCGTGACCGCTTCAGCGAAGACTTGGAACAATTCGTCCTGGGATTTCGCCGGCACCGGCATCCGCACTTTCCTGACGACAATGCCGTCACGCTTTTCCCGCTGGTCGAGCGCGTCGAGCATCGCCCAATAGTCCAGGGTGGTGGTGAGCACCTCATCACCGGGCTGCAGCGGCAGGCCGAGCAGCACAGTGTCGAGGGCCTCCGTGGCGTTCCGCACGATGGCGATCTCCTCGCTGTCGCAGGCAAACATCCGGGCGAGGCTGGCCCGGATGGGCTCCTTGGGGCCGTATTGAAAGAGATTCCAAGAGGGCAGCACCTCGGCTTCGTGGACGTAATAGCCGACGGCGTCCAAGACCGAACGCGGGGCGCAGCCCGCGCCGGCGTGGTTCAAGGCCACGACCTCCCGACCCACCACGAATGCCTGTTGAACCTGCGACCAGTAGGGATCGTCGCCGGCGGGGGGTGAACTGGCAGGTGAAGGAGGAGCCTTGGGTGCTTCCTGAGTGGCGGGGCCGGGCGCTGCGGCGGCAAGCCGCTGGGCGCAGGCGACCCCGACCACGCCTAGGGCCGATTTTTGGATCCACTGGCGACGACTGAGGGCGTGCCGCATGGCGGTCAGAATTTGAAGCTGAATTTCGCGTAGAAAAACGCCCCGTTAAACCCGTAGGGTGAGATATTCGTGTAGGTAAAGGTGCCGGCGTTGTCCGAGCCATTGGTGCCCGCCGCCACGGAAGCCACGGTCGAGGCAAGATTCTTCGTCGGATAAATATCGAAGAGATTGTTGGCCCCGACGGACACGCTGCTTTTCGGCGTGAGGCGGTAGGTGACGTCGAGGTCGGTGACGATGTCGGCGTCGAAGATCTGGATCACGGCGAAGTTGGCCGAGGCGGGCTCGGTAGGCTCGAGGCGGATGTTGAAACCGGGCCGCAACGCGTCGATCCGGGCCTGGCTGAGGCTGGTGAAGGCCACGGTCTCGTATTCGCCATACCGGACGCTGCGGAGGAAGAACGAGAACTTGCCTACATCCCAGCCCAGACCGAGGACGGCCTTGTCCTTGGGCTGGCTGGACTGCTGCCGCACCCGCTGCGTGATGTCGAAAAGCGGAGTCGTGACGCCGAGGGCGGCCAGGGCCGCCGGGGTGGGAGCGATCCGCCGGTAGCTCGTGTCGGCCGTGGTGGCGGCGAGCGTGATGGTAAACTTCCCCGCCGCGTCGGTCTTGACCACGTAGCGGGCGGTGAAGTCCACGCCATCGGTCTTGGTGTCGATCGCGTTGGTGAAGTAGCTGACGGAACCGACCCCGGGGAACCCGGCCCCCGCGAGGAAGTTGATCACGGGAGTGCCGCCAAAATTGGAGGACAGGGCGATGCGGTCGTCAATCGTGGTGCGGTAATAGTCGAGCGAGGCCGAAAACCGGCCGGCCTCGAACGTGCCGCCGACGGAGAAGTTGCGGGTGGTTTCCGGCTTGAGCGGAGTCGCGCCGAGCAGGCGGGCTTCGGCGGAAGCGACGGGGAAGAGCCGATTGTCCACGGGTGCGGCATTGACAAAGAACGTGGCGGTGGAGCTGAAGAAGGATTGGGCCAGGTGCGGCGCGCGGAAACCGCTGCCCACCGAGGCGCGCAGCGCCAAGCTCTTGGATAGCGCCAGACGGCTGGACAGCTTGTAGGTGGTGTTGTCGCCGAAATCCGCGTAGTCCTCGTAGCGCACCGCGGCGTCAACCAGCAGGCGCGAGGCGAGCTGCGTCTCGGCTTCCAGATACACGGCGTTGCTCGTGCGGCGGACCGAGACCGCGTCGGAGGGACGGAAGCCGGGAAAAACCTGCGTGCCGGGTGTGGCGAGGGTGCCGGCGGCCGGGCCGTCGAGGATCGGGACGCCGCCATTGCGGTAGGAGTCGGGTTCGCCGGCAATGAGCCGATATTTTTCCTCGCGGTGCTCGAGGCCAAACGCAACTTTGAGCGGCTCGGGCAGCCCGGCCTGGAACTCCCGGTTCAAATCGAGGTTGGTGGTCCACTGGTCGAAGCTCGAGCCGCCGACGTCAAACCGGGTCGGGCTCGCGGTGCCAAGGCTTACGTTGTTGGAATTGCTCACGACGATGTCGAACTTGTCGCGGCCATAGACGCTGGAGAGATCCCACTGCCAGCCGGCGGCGGAGCCCTTGACGCCGCCGTCGAGCGAGAAATCCGTGACCTTGATATCCTCGAGCGGCAGGAACCCGTTGGGGTGGAGCGCCCGCACGGTTTCGTTCTGGCCGGCGCGCCGGAAGAACCCGGTGCTTTTGCCCCGGCGATCATTATAGGTGCCAAAACCATAGAGAGTGAGGCCGTTGGCAAGCGGCAGCTCGGCGTTGAGAATGAGGCCGGCATCTCGGACCTCGGGCTCGCCCCGGCGCGAAAGCACGCGACCCAATGTGGCTTCGCGCGGATCGAGCGTGCCGCTGGCCGGCGTCAGACCCGTGCCGGAGCCGAAATTGCCGGAAATCGCCGTCGGCGCGCCAGTCGCGGGATTGGTGCCGAAATACTGCTGGCGTGTGTCGGGCTCGGCGCGGTTCGTGAACTGGCGGTTGCGGGCGAAAACCGTGGCGCGCAGGACGCCTTTCTCGCCCAACGGCACGCCGGTGTAGGCGCTGCCGTCGACGGTCTGACCGTCGCCCTGGCTGTAACCGCCGAAGAAAACGTCAAAGCCGGAGCCGACGGACTTGTCGAGCACGAGGTTGATGACACCCGCAATCGCATCGGAGCCGTATTGCGCGGCGGCCCCGTCGCGCAGAACCTCGACCCGGCCGAGGGCGGCGGCGGGGATGGCGCTGACATCGACGGCGACGGAGCCGCGGCCGATGGCGTTGTTGATGTTGACGATCGCGCTGGTATGACGGCGCTTGCCGTTCACCAACACGAGGGTTTGGTCGGGTTGGAGGCCGCGCAGCGTGGCGGGCCGCACGACATCCAGACCGTCATTGGAGCTGGTCCGGGGGAGATTGAAGGAGGGGATGGCGGCCACGAGCATTTCCGACGTGCCCGTATTTCCGCCGGTCCGGAGTTCGCGGGCCAAGATCACATCAACGGGGACAGGCGATTGGGCATCCAGCCGGCCGTTGAAGCGGGTGCCCGTGGCGACGATTTTCTCCAACTGCAACACCCGCTCGCCGTCGGGGGAGGCGACTTCAGCCTTGGGGTTTGCTGACGGGCGGGCGCTGCTTGTCCGCGCCGCCCTTTGGCCGTTTGGGTCATTGGTCGCCTTTCCGACGGCGAGCGCGCCGGTCTCCTTGTCCTGCGTGGCCGAGAGCGCCGTGCCGTCCAGCATCCGGTTCAGGGCCTCGCGCGGTGGCAGCTCGCCGCGCACCTTCCGGGTTTTCTCCCCCTTGATCTCTTCGAGCGAAAACAGGAGCTCCATGCCCGACTGGCTGGAGAACAGCTTGAGCGTGGCCGCCGCTTCACCAGCGGGAATGTCAAAGGTCTTGATGGCCGCATCGGCCGCCTGGCCGGCCGGGGCCAAGCCGAGAGTCACCAACGCAATCAGGCAAAAGGCGGCCGAGGCCGCCCGGGAAGTGCGAGTGAGGCGCTGCGCCGCCCGCTCGTGGCGATTGACAGATGTGGAGGTCATACAGCCTAGCAAGACGCGCGGGCTGTGGAATCTCTCTACGGCGATGTTGCGGGCCCGGCCAGCCGCAGGCGGGTTTCATCACCCACCCGCTCGGCAGTGACCCCAAAACGACTCTCCAGCAGCCGGACAAATGCCTCCTGGTTGCTGACGGTGAAAGTGCCGCCAAACTGGCGTTCATTCAGCCGGGCATCCGCGATGACCAGCTTCTGGCGGTTATAGCGGTTGAATTCGGCCACCACCTCCACGAGCGGCGTGCCGTCGAAGATCAGGCGCCGCTCCTGCCAGGCCAGTGCGCGCTCGATTTCCGGGGGCGAGAGAGGCGCGGCCGTCTCGGGAACCGGGGCGCTCGCGGCCACGCCGATCAACACCCGTTCGCCGGCCACGAGGAAAGATTCTTCCGTCGAGGTAAGCGCCGCGAGCAGGGACGTGCCTTTTTGCGCGTCAGCCACGCGCACCTTGCCCTCGGTCACGATGACTTCCACGGCCCCGGGCCGCAGCCGGACATTAAAGGCTGTGCCGACGGCCCGGATGTCCACCCCCGCCACCTCGACCACAAACGGCCGCGGGCGGTTCTTGGCCACGGAAAATTGCGCCTCGCCGTGACGAAGTCGAACGCGCCGCTCGGCCGCCGTGAAGGCCACCTCGACCGCGGTGTCCGTATTCAAATCCACCGACGAGCCGTCCGGCAGGCTGAGTTTTCTCTGTCCGCCGGTCTCGGTGGCGACCGTCTCGGCAAACGGAGCGGTGGCGCGGGCCGGTCTCCACCAACCGACATAGGCGAGCGCGAGCGCCGCGGCTGCCGCAAGCACCGTCCGGAAAATCAGGACGGCCGGTCGCCGGCGCCGGATCGACACCGCCGGCAGGTCGGCCTCCAGCTGGCGGCGCGCGAGGGAACCGAGTTCCTTCAACCGATCCAGTGAATTCCAGGTCCGCTCCAGCGACGTGAACGCGCGGGCATGGCGCGGGTCGGATTGCAGCCAGTGTGCCAAGCCCGCCTGCTCGCCGGGCGTCAGGCCGCGGCCGCGCCGGGCCAGCCAATCGGCGGCGGTGGCATCGATCGCCGAAGTGCTCACGAAGATTTCAGCGCGGCTCATGGTTGCTCGTGTTTCGTGCGCCGGGCGCGCACATACTCCCGGCAACGCAACATGCCCTTGGCAATCTGCGCATTGACGGTGCGTTCGGAGATTCCGAGACGGGTGGCGATTTCTTTGTAGGAGAGTCCATGGATCTTTTGCAGCACCAACACGTGGCGGCAGCACTGGGGGAGTGCTTGCACCGCCTCGGCCAGCAGCCCGAGGTCCTGATCATGGCTGAGTGATTCGGCCGCATCGGGACTATCCTCCAAGACGGACAGATCGTTGATTTCCTCTACGCCCTCGATGGTGACAATCTTGCTCCGGCGGAAGAAATCGAGCGCGGCATTCCGGGCCGTGGCAAAAAGATAGGTCTTGGCATTGACCACCTTTCCGGTCGCCTGGGCCCGAATGAGCCGCACGTAGGATTCCTGGACGAGGTCGTCGATATCCCTGAGCGACGGAAATTGCGCCCGCAACCAGCCACGCAGTTTCGATTCATGCGGCTGGATCTCTTCCGCAAACCAGCGGGCTTGCTCAACCTTGTCTGTGGCTGTGGGAGGTGGAACCATGCTATGTTCGAGCATCGGGGGCACGTTGCGGAGTGGTTGCGAATAGAAACATGGGCGGGCGACCGCGAATAGCGAGCCGCTATACGGGGCACCGCATATTCACTTTGCCTTGATGCTACCGCAGGTGAGCATGGATTTTCCGTAGTATGGATTGCTGATATTCGTCGAGGTCTGGATCCAGTCACCTTCGCCGTCCGGCACCATCGGGCAGTTCGCCAGGTAGTAGCCCTCCTTCCCCGCTGCATAGTGAATCGCCCGCTTGCTCAGCACCTTGAAGGCAGCGCGAGCGGCTTCCAAAGAATCAGCTGAAGCAATTTTCTTCACAGTCGCGACGAAAGACGCCTGCCGTTCCTTCTGTTCAGGCGTCAAGGGCTCGGTCGGTGCGGTTTTCGATTCAGTCATGACCGCGGCTGCCGTCTTCCTGGCAGCGGCGAGATCGTCGGCTGCGAGTGCGGCACGGACAGATTCGTATTGGGAAAGAAACGCCTTCTGCTCGTCATTAAGCGGCGCGTTTTTGTCGTGCGCCCGCACGGTGAGACCGAGCAGCGCGAATAGGCCGATGGCTTGGAGAATACGGATGGATTTCATGGATGGGATGGGACAAAATCATGTTCGCACGGCGCGATAGAGGGAGAGCGTGCCGCAGGGAGTGTTTAAGTGGTGGGTGGATTCGACTTCACGGAAGCCTGCTTCCCTCATGAGGGTTGGCAGCAATCCATGACGATGGTCCGCCGTGCTGGAAAAGCCATCGAGGAGCTGAACGCTAAGAAACGCGGCACTCATGACCGCATTTTCCGGCCGCCCCCAGTCGGCCACATGGAGTTCGCCGCCCGGCACCAACAGGCGGTGAATTTCCCGAAACACCCGCCGCTTGGCCGCACGATCCAGGTGGTGAAAGAAAAGACTGCTGATCACGCGTTCGAAGGTGTCGCTGCCGAAAGGCATCGAGTCGGCCCGCCCCTCGACCAACGTCACAGGATCATCGGCGCCCTTCACCTTGCGGGCGGCACGCGCCAACACCGTCCGGTCGGCGTCGAGCCCGGTCACGACGGCCCCGGGGCACGCCCGCTTGACGGCGAGCGCAAGGGTTCCGGTGCCGCACCCGACATCGAGGACACGGTGGCCCGCGCGGATGTCCGCCTGCACAAGCAGGCGGGATTTGAACGTGCGCTCGCGGGTCGTCCACCGCACGACGGGATCGTAGAATTCCGTGAGCCAGCCGTAGGCCAGCGCGGGCTTGATCTCTTCGGGTGCAATCATTTCGGCAGCTCTGTTTTCTTGGGCAAATTACGCGAGGAGGTGTGGGTCTGAATGATTTTCCATCCGCTCCCGATCTTCTTGAGCACGGAAGTGGCGACGCCGCGCTTCTCGATCACGCGACCATCTTCTTTTAACACGATCTTGTAAATGTAGGTTTCGGTTGCCAAGGCCAAGGGTGATTCCAGCCGAACATCCACCTTGTAGTCGTGAAAGGAGAACTCCTTGAATTCCGCCAATTCGGGTCCGATGTGATGTTCGAGGTAGTGGGCAAAAGTGCCCTCGACTCCGCCTGACTCAAAGACAGCGGAATCGGCCGTGAAGAGGTCTTGCGCCTTGGCGGCATCGAGACTGGTGAGGGCTTGATTGTAGGCGCCCAGCACCGCCTTGATCGCATCGTGGTCAGAGCTGTCCACAGCGGGCGACGCATCGGCGGTGGGCACGAGCGCCATCCCGCATTTGGGGCAGCGGTCGCCAGATTTGCCGGAAGTGACAGCAGGATGCATGGGGCACGAGTAGGTCATGCCATCGTGACGGTGCCCGGCGACCTCGGGTTTGGCCGGCGCAGCATTCAAGCCAAAGCCCGCGAATCTGCTCTGCCCGCCGATCTGCACCTGGACATAGAACTTGAAGAAGCCGGGCATCGCCGGCTGGAGATGAAAGCTCAGGTCCGGCCCGCCGCGCTCGGAATCCGCTTCCGGTTCCTTGCCCATCGGGTGGACATGGAGCACACCGGACAGGTCAGCCGTGAAGCCCACGCCGTGGGCGAAGGCGGTCATGATGGGCTCAAGGTTGGTCGCCGGGGTGCCATCGGGTTTGGTGACATGCACGGAAACAAGGGAGGCCGCTCCGACCGTGAGCGGTTCGGCCGCGGGAATCTTCAGGTCGAAACGATACCCATCCACGGTGGCGGTCAGGTTGGTAGAGGTGTCGAGCGGACGAACGGCTCCGGCAACCCTGATCGTGGTCCTCGCGTATTCCTGCATCCCGGTGGCTTTGGGAAGGAGATCGGCAAATACGGTATAAGTGCCACCCGCCGTCGGGTTGAAGGTGAACGACCACTCGCCCGGAGCAGTTTCAACGGGATGCTCGTGAGTATAACTGGTCAGGCTGCTATCGACGATCAGCAAATGCACGAGCTTGGTGTGCGCCAATTCGAGATCGGCGGAAGTGACGGGCTTGCCTTCCTTGGTCGCGAGCTTGACGACGACCGGCACGCTTGCCCCCGCTTGGGGCGCCTTCATTGGCGCAAACGTGACTTGCACGGTGGGCTCACCGTGCGGAGCGGCATGCATGGGAGCTCCGCCCTCTTCCGGAGCCTTTACGGCAAGCGTGGCGGAGGAGACTTCGCCAGGATACTGTGCCGCCAGCACCTTGAGCAATTCGACGATGGCCTTGAGCTGCTTTTCCGTCCCGGCTTGGTTGCCCTTGTCGGCGGCGTCATGAGTGCCATCAAGCGCTTTCACCAAGTTGGCCACGGCCCCCTGCGCACGTTTGAGCTTGTCGGCGGGAAGATCCTTGGAGGCCTCGCGCAACTTGATGAGTGCTGCCGTGAACTGCTCGGCGGTTTCATGCACCGGTTTGAGGTTTTTCGAGGCGATCTGGGCCACGAGTTCCTCCTGGAGACCATTGATCGCACCCCACGCTTCGGCCGCACTGGCGGTCTTCATCGCGGAGGCGCCGTGGGCAGGCGTCTTTTCATCGTGCGCGTGTAAGGCCGGTGCTGGCGCGATGAACAAGGCGGCGCCCGCGATAAGCGCAGGTGCCAGGGTGTGACGGAGAAAAATGGTCATGGTGATCAATGAATGTAAATGAAGTTGCCGGCCGGAAGTTGGATTCCGGCCGGCGATGGCATTACTTGTGATCGTGGCCGCTGCTGGCAGGATACTGGGCCGAAACGATTTTCAGGAGGGATTCAACCGCACCAAGCTGTTTCTCGGTCCCGGCTTGGTTGCCTTCGTCCGCGGCGTCGTGCATCGCGTCGAGCGCCTTGGCCAGGTTTTTGACCGCACCTTCGACGCGCTTGAGTTTGTCCGCCGGCAGGTCCTTGGAAAGCCCGGGCAGCATGTTGATGGTTTCGGTAAGTTGCTCGGCTGACTCATGCACGGGCTTCAGGTTCTTGGCCTTGACCAGGGCAGCTATCTCCATGTGGAGACCGTGGGCTTTGTCCAACGCGGCCGCCGCGGTCGTCGGCATGGCGGAGGAGGATTCCTTGTGTTCGTGGCCCTTCTTTTCGTCAGCGCGAAGGAGCGGACTGGCGAGGAGGAGCGAAGCACCGGCGACAAGCGCCAGCGCGAGATGACTTTTTCGGTTTTGTGTTTTCATGTTTTTTGTGGAGGATTAGACTGCGTCGAGTGGATCGACCTTGGCGCGGGCGAGGTATTTCTCAGAAGCCCGGCGCCCAAATTTATAGAAAACGGCCGGCGTGACAGCCATATCGAGGAACGTGGAGCTGATAAGCCCACCAAGGATTACCACCGCCACCGGGTAGAGAATTTCCTTGCCGGGTTGATCGGCGGCGAGGACCAGCGGGATGAGGGCGAGACCGGCGGTGAGCGCCGTCATGGTCACGGGCACGAGCCGTTCCAGTGAGCCACGCACGATCATGTGCTCGTCGAATTTCTCACCCTCATGCTCCATCAAGTGGAGATAGTGCGAAATCATCATGATCGTGTTGCGCGAGGCGATGCCGGCCAACGTGATGAGACCGACCAAAGTAGCGATGGACACCTGCCCGACCATGAAATACGTCAGGACGAGCGCGCCGATGAACGCGAGCGGGATGTTCAGCAAGATCTGTGCGACTATCACCCCGGAGCGAAAGTGTGAATAGAGGAGAAGGAACACCATCGCGAAGGTGAAGAGGGCCAGGATGGAAATGATCTTCGTCGCTTCCTGCTGGCTCTGAAACTGTCCCTCGTAGCTAATGAAGTAGGTGCCACTTAGGTGGACTTTCTCACCCAGGGTCTTTTGGATCTCGGCGACAACCGAGCCAAGGTCGCGGCCCGAGACGTTGGCCGACACGACGATGCGGCGCTGCACGTCCTCACGGTTGATGATGTTCGGGCCCTTGCTTTCCCGCACGTCGGCGATGAGGGAGAGCGGCACCTTGCCACCGACTGGGGTATCGATCAGGATATCACGGATCACCGTGGGGTTAGCACGGGCCGATTCGTTCAACCGCACAACGAGATCGTAGGTGCGCTGGCCTTCGAGCACCTGCGCAACGCCCCGACCATTGAGCGCGATTTCAAGCTGCTCGTTGAGTTCCCCGGCTCCGAGGCCGTAAACGGCGGCCTTCTCGCGATTCACCTGAATCTTCAACTGATCAATGAGCACCTGTTTTTCCGTCTGTAGATCGACCAGGCCGGGAATGCCTGTCATGGCGTTTTCCGCTTCGGCGGCGTAAAGCCGCAGTTGGTCCAGGTCTGGGCCGAAGATCTTTACGGCAATCTGCGCCCGCACGCCGGAAAGGAGGTGGTCCAGCCGGTGGGAGATGGGCTGGCCGACGTTCATCACGATGCCGGGAATTTGGCCGAGTTTCTGGCGAATATCGTCCAGAATGACTTGCCGGCCGCGGTGGGATTTTTTGAAATCGACGTCAATTTCGGTGTAATGCACCCCCTCGGCGTGTTCGTCTAGTTCCGCACGTCCGGTGCGACGTCCCGTCGAGAGGACTTCGGGCACACTTAGCAGCAGTTTCTCCGCAATCGTGCCAATGCGGTTCGATTCTGCCAGTGACGTGCCGGGCGCGGACAGGATGTTGATCGTCGAGGTGCCTTCATTGAAGTCCGGGAGGAAGAGCTTGCCCATCCGTGGATAGAGCGCGAACGAACCGGCGACCAGGACGCTTGCGAGGAGTATGACGACCCAAGGATGCCGCATCGAGGGCCGCAGGATAAGACGGGAGTCGAAGGCTTTTAATCCACGCACCAACCAGCCGTCCTTCTCGTCGCCCATGCTTTTCATCTTCGGAAGCAGGTAGGAGGAAAGCGCGGGGATGACCGTGAGCGAAACGATAAACGAAGCGATCATGGCCACGATGGTCGCCACGCCGATAGGGGCGAAGAGCCGGCCTTCAATGCCACCGAGGGCAAAGAGCGGGATAAAGACGAGGATGATGACCAGCGTCGCGTAGAGGATGGAGTTTCTCACTTCGGAAGAGGCGTCGGCGATCACGCGCAGAAATGGGCGCGGCTGGGCCGCGTGGCGGTTTTCGCGCAGACGACGGTAAACGTTTTCCACGTCAACAATGGCATCGTCCACGACCATGCCGATGGCAACGGCTAGGCCACCCAAGGTCATCGTGTTGATACTGATGCCGGCGAATTTGAAATACAGCCCGGTAACCACGAAGGACAACGGGATGGCGGTCAGCGTGATGGCGGTGGTCCGGAAATTCAGCAGGAAGAGGAAGAGCACGATCACCACCATGATGGCGCCGTCGCGAATGGCTTCCTCGACGTTGCTAATGGCGGCCTCGATGAAGGTGGCCTGCTTGAACAATTCGAAGATCTTCACGTCCGGGGGCAGGGTCTTGCCGATATCGGCAAGCGCGACCTCAACCTTGCGCGTGAGCGTGACCGTATCGACCCCGGGCTGCTTCTGCACGGAGAGGATCACGGCGGGTTGACCGTTCACACCCGCGTCGCCGCGCATGACCTGTTTGCCGAATTTGATCTCCGCCACATCGCGCAGGCGCACGGGGATGCCCTGACGGATGCCCACCACCGAGTTCCCAATGTCGTCGAGCGAGGTGGTGCGGCCGACGTTGCGAACCAGGGATTCCTTGTTCGCGCTTTCCAGGAATCCGCCGGAGGAATTGTTCTGCGCCTTCTCGGTCGCGGACACGATTTCGTCGAGAGATACCCCAAAGGCGGCGAGTTTTTCCGGGATGGGCAGCACTTGATATTGCTTCACGCCGCCTCCGATTGCGATCACCTGAGAAACCCCGGGAATGGTGAGCAGGCGTTGGCGCACGGTCCAGTCAGCGAGCGAGCGAATGTCCATCGGCGCGGTCTTGCCTGTCTCGCTCTTCAGGCCGATGAGCATGATCTCGCCCATGATGGAACTGATTGGTCCCATCGTCGGCGTAACCCCGCGCGGGAGCTTTTCCGCCGCGAGTTGGAGGCGCTCCTGCACAAGCTGGCGCGCGCGGTAGATGTCCATGCCCCAGTCGAACTCGACGAAGAGGATCGATAGCCCGATGCCGGCGTTGGAGCGCACGCGCTTTACGCCCGACGCTCCGTTGAGCGCGGTCTCCATCGGGAGGTTCACGAGCGTCTCGACTTCCTCCGGAGCGAGGCCTTGCGCCTCGGTCAGGATGGTCACGGTCGGCCGGTTCAGGTCGGGGAACACGTCCACCGGCAGCTTCAAAATGACATAGCCTCCGTAAACCAGAAGGAGCGCGCTGGCCACCAGCACGAGCAGCCGATTGCGGAGGGAAAAAGCGATGAGATGATTAAGCATGGCCGGGCGTCTCGCTTAGTGGGAGGGACCGTCGCTTGCCGGCTTCTCGCCGCTGCCGGCGGCTGGGACCGTCGCAGCTTTCTTCGGCGCCGGCGGCACATACTGGAGTTGGTAGTTGCCTACCGTGACCACGTTGGAGCCGGGCAGCACGCCTTCGACGATTTCCATGAAGCGATCATCCCGCTGGCCGAGCACGACGGGGGTGCGCATGAACGTGTGTGCGTCTTTGTCATCCTGCACAAAAACGAAGTAATTGCCCCCTTCGCCAAGCACGGAGGAAAGTGGCACGGCGATGACGGAATCAGCTTCGGCGGTCACGATGTTGAGCGTCGCGCGCATGTTCGGCAGGAGTTTGCCATCCGGATTGGCGACGCGGACCCGCACCCCAAGAGTCCTGGTTTCCGGGTCGAGCCTGGGCGTGTAACCTTCAACCGTGCCGGTGAATGCATCGTCGGGGTAAGCCTCGGCCCGAATGCGCACGCTTTGGCCTTTTTTGACCTGCGCCACTTGGCCTTCGTAGATTCGTCCGACGACATAAATTTCGCTGAGGTCGGCGAGGGTGAGGAGCCGCGCGTTCGGCTCCACGCTATCACCAGTGAAAACGGGCTGTTCGAGAATCGTGCCGGCGATGGGCGCACTGAAATCCACGCTGGGCGGCGGATCACCGATCTGCCGGCTCTCGACGGTCAACAGGAAGTCCCCCGCTTTCACGTTGTCGCCCTCCTTCACGGCCAGCTTCGTAATCCGGCCGGAAATGCGGCTGGCGATGACTGCAACGCGCGCCGGATCGATTTCCACCCGGCCCAGGACTGCCAGGGTTTTTTCAATCGTGCGCAGGTCGGCGGCTTCCACCTTCAGTCCTAGATTTGCCTCCGCTTCGGACGTGAGAATTACCGGACCGGTCTGCGGGCCGCTGGCGTCCTCGCCGGGGGCCTTGTTGTGACCCTCGTGCGCAGAGACGCGAGGGATCAGCCCCGCAAGGAGGGTTAGGACGGCAAAAAGACGAATCGGGTGTTTCATGAAAGTAATTGGGGGGATCGGGGAATGAGAACTCGCTTAGGGTTGCAGCTCGACCGTTGAAGAGCTGGCCAGCCAAGGGGATCGTCCGGTAGCGGTCTGCAATTCCACCAAAGCCATGGCGTAGGCGGCGTCAGCCGCGAGCGCCCCGGACTCAAGGGCGAGCCGCTGCTGCTGGCCTTGGATCACCTGAAACAGCGACAACTGGCCCCGCTGGTAGGCCTCCGCTAATGCGCGTTCAGATTCCTCGCCCAGGGGCAGCACGGCTACGCGATAATCTTCCAGGATTTTCCGGGTTTGCTCGACCCTGAGACGCGCGGCGGCCACTTCGGAAGCCACTTTGAGATCAAGCGCATCGACCTCGCGCTGGGCGCGCGTCTGTTCTGCACGGAGTTCCCGCAAGCGCCCTTGGTTCCGATTTCGCACCGGCAGAGGAATGGAGAATTTTACACCCAGTAGATGATCGGCGCCATTGTCAGCCCCCCGGTCATAGCCGTAGGTCGCCCCAACCGTCAGATCGCCCTTGGCTTCGACCTGCGCGAGCCGCTTTTCAGCCTCGATCTGCTCAATCGCGAGCGCTGCCGCCCGCAAGTCGGGACGGTTCCAGGTCGGATTGTCTCCGTCGGCCTGGGTTTTTAGTGTGTTTGTCGCGGCGTCCAACTCACCTGAGATCACCAGTTCCTCATCGGGTGCGGCACCAAGCAGTAGCTTCAGGTTTTGGAGTCGGTTTGCCCGCTCGGCGAGCAAGCCCGCACGCTCCTGCTCCAATTTGGCCTGTTCGAGCGCCGCGGCGTTGACCTCAAGCAACGAGCTTTCCCCCAACCTGGCCCGGGAGCGCGCGAGTTCCAGAAAACGGGCATTGGCCTTGATCAACCGATCCCGGAGCGAAATTTCCCGGTCAAGCGCGAGCAGCTCGACGTAAAGCTTGGTAACGTCACCCACGAGCATACGCCGGCGATCATCCAACACGGCGGAAGCGGTTCCAATTCCTACGCGGGCAGCCGCCTGCGCTTCGCGTAGACGATTCCCCAACGGAATGGCCTGAGTCACCCCCAGGTCGAATTTGCGCACGCCATTATTGCCGGTGATGAGATCGGTTTGGCCGCCGGCTTCGAGCGCCGGGTTGGGTCGCAAACCCGCCTGCTCCACGCGCCCTCGCGCCGCCTCGGCACCCAGGGCGAAAGCCGCCAGTTCGCGATTCTGGGTCAGCGCGCGTCGGATGGCTGCATCAAGCGGGAGCGGCTCGCTTGCCTGCACCGCCACCGCCGAGAGAGAAAGACAAACGAGAGCAGATCGGAAGGACATTGAATGGTGTGCAGTATGAAACGCTGCAACGGGCATGCATCCCTCAAAATATTTGGGAGGTAGGGTGCCGGACGTCGAACGGGACGTCGATCAACGGGCCTAAGCGACTGAGAGCACGGCGTTGCGCGAACCAAAGGGGTTTTCGACCGTATCGAAGGCGTCGGGCACAGCCGCTGAGGGCGGCTAGCATAGTGCGAATAACAGTGATAGTTTTGTTTTGGGATGGCACGTTACTCGCAGATGAACACGTTACTGGGAATGCAGGCCCTCGTGAGCGCGCACCTCGATTCGTGCCGTGCCGGCCGGAAGTGGATCAAGCGGAACCCGGTAGTCGGCAAAATCAGGCCGCCGCCAACGTTGGCGTATCTGCCGGGGCTCGAAGTGTTCTATCGTGGACCGAAGCACCCGCCCGGTTTCATCATACAAAGTGACATCAAGGTGGGTCTGTGTTGTGTCGGTCGCACTCAAGCGCTTGACGACATACCCCGTTACGACGAGCGGCCCATTTTTTCGCTCCAACCAGATCTTCTGAACGACAACGACCGGCGAATCCCCGCGTTCGAGTTTGAAGTGCCTGACATCCGAAGGTGCTCGAAAAGGCGTCGCACAGCCAGATAGACCGGCTGCGGTGAGAGTGAGGGCGACCAAACGAATGATATTCATGGAATCGACTGCTGAATGTTATTCTGAGGTCTTCGTTGTTGCGTATGCCAGGGGCGGGGTTTGGCGCTGCGCAATTCCAAGCGCGCGGCCTGCCCTACTACTCTTGAACGACCGCGCCGGCCTTTACCCCGCAAAAAAGCAAGCGCCCACAGTGCTCCAACCCAGCCACACCCGCCGATGGCGGCGCATAGCCGGTGATCGCCCGGCTCCGCTTAACGGTGTCAGTAAAGGTTGAGGGATGCAGGCCACCTGTTACGTTCAAGGTTCACTCACATGAACTCCGATCCGCTTGACGAATTGCTGGGCGCTTACTCCAAGCAATCCACCCCACCGCCGCCCGATCACTTGACTGCCGGGGTCTGGCACGAAATCGAACGTCGCCGCGGCCAGACATTCTGGACCCGCCTGCTGCCCTCGTTGGACTGGCATGAATTGTTCAGGGAGCCGCGCCTGGCTATCCCGGCCTTGGCATTGGCTTTCCTCATTGGCCTGTTGCCCGCCGCGGCTACGCGGTCGAATGCCCAAGTGCGCACGACCCAAGAATCGCTCCACTTCGAAGTTTTCTCACCCAATCTTCCGGCCACGGCATTCTGGACCGGACCACACGCCATCCGCAAATCACCATGAAACATGTCGCTGGTTTCTTTGTTGCCGTGATTGTGGTCGCCGCCCTGTCGTCCTATCTCACGATGCGTTGGACTGAAGCGCGCCATGCAGTGGCTGTCGATCCGCACGAATGGCTGCACTCCGAGCTTAAGATTACCCCCGAACAGCATCAGGCGCTCGAATCGATTGAAACGAGGTTTGCCGAGAAAAACCGTCGACTCAGGCAGCAAATGCGTGCCGCTAACCATGAATTGGCCTTGGCCATCGGCAAAGGTCAGGCCGATTCGCCGGAGATCGCTGCGGCCATCGGCAAAATCCACCTTCACATGGGCGAACTCCAGAACGCATCCATAGATCATATCTTTGAGATGCGTGCCAAACTCACGCCCGAACAGAGCGCAACGTTGCTGCGCCTTGCTCAGCAGGCGCTAGACGATGCTCCCTGATGCCCGTGGTGGATCCCGACCTGCCACTGATTGAGGCGCTGGTCGCGGGCGATGATTCGGCCCTGAACGAGTTGATTCAACGCCACCGCGCCACCCTTTTTTCTTTCGCCTTTCGCTACCTGCGGGACGAAACGGCGTCGCATGATGTCGTGCAGGAGAGTTTCGTCCGCCTCTATTTCAAGGCAGCTTCCTACAAGGCCCAGTCCACGGTAAAAACGTGGCTCTACACCATCGCCGCCAACCTTTGCCGAGACCGGCTGCGCTGGCTCGGAAGACGCCGCGATGACATCTCTCTCGATGCCCCGCCACCCTACGGCGGCACCAGGGCGCGTTTGGAACAGGCCGATACCGCGCCGCTGCCGTCTGAAAACACAGTGCAGGCAGACCGGTTCAAGCTATTGCAGCAGGCCATCGATCGATTGCCGTCCAAACTCAAGCTCGCGGTGGTGCTGTGCTCCCTGGAAGGGAAAACGCACCAGGAGGCCGCCGATATTCTCGGCACAACCCCCAAGACCATCGAACTGCGGATTTACCACGCCAAGGCGAAATTGCGCGTGCTTCTGGCTGGCAACTTGACCAAGGAATGACTTTGGGTCTTCACCAATATATACAATCGCGGTGCCACACACGACCGCGCCAGTAATCCGGCCATATTTCGTATCACATCAGGTTTTGTTTTTGAGCCTCTGCCGGGCGTTCGCGAACGCAAAAGCTACGGGCATTGGGCCACTACTGGCGCACCCGGACCGATTCATCGGTCGGTTCAACGCGAATTTCGGTAACGAGGGGGCCGAGAAATTCTTCCCCTTCGGCCAAGCTCGCCGATTCACCGATACTGACCTGCGCCGCCTGGCCTTGGCTGACCGCAAGGTAGACGGCGCGCAGGTGACGGCCTCGCACGCGGATTTCATGTGTGGCAAAGGTAATCAGACAATGGGTCTCATCCTCGGTCAATTCGATCCGCAGCAGGAGCGCATAGGGAATCGCCAGCCGCTGCCGATGCGATTGCAGCCGGAGGCACAACACCGGAACCTCCTGGGCCGCGAGGCACCCGGGATCCCGGGGCTGGGTCGCACCGGGAATCTTGGGTTTAAGTCCGCTCATAGGCGCATCCGCATACCTTCGTGCGGAGTCTCGGATGGTGTGTGTCTCGGCGAGTAGTCCTCGGTGGCCGAATGAGTCGTGGCACGCTCTGTAGGCCGCACCGGAATGCGGTGGACTTTCGGTGGCGGCAGGAACCGGGCATCCGGTTGGGCAACGAGATGGGCGACGAGGTGCGCGCGCACCTGCTGGAGATAGTTCCACGCCCGGGCCAAATGGGTCCGTAGATCGGGACGGAATGACCGGGTAAATTCCAAAGCACTCGTGCGCGCCTCGGAACGCAGGCCCGCGGCATCGAGGAAGTCTTCACGGTCGGGCACGAAGATCCGGACGGATTCACGGCCGCGGGTAGCGGCGACGTAGAGGCCTTCACGGGATGCGGCGCCAGCGAGGAAGACCTTGTCCACGGTGATGCCCTGGGAGGCATGCGAAGTCAGCGCGTAGCCGTAGGCGACCTGACGGGTATGTAGGGTGGAACCGTCCTGCAACACGAGCTGATCGGTGGCATTGACGGATTGAACCGTCACCACGGTGCCGTTTGCCAGCCGGCGAATCTGGCCGGACATGGTTTCGGCGTGGGCGATGGAGCGGAGCCGCAGCCGGTCGCCGGCCGTGACGGGATTGGAGCGCTCTTCGCACACCGTCCAAGCGAGTCCGGATTGGCGGGGAGATAGCGACAGCTCAGTGGTGCCGCGCGTCGCAATGACCCGACGTTTTTCTTTGCGAATCACGAGCAATTCGTCGCCGCGCGAAAAATGCTTGGTGTCCTTGTGCGCCACCAGCACGTCACCCGGCCGGTAGTTGCGAATGTCCTTCTGCTGGGCGTGAGTCCAGTCTTTCGCCCGCAGCGCCACGAACTTCTTGTCCTCGCCCGTGAGTTGTCCGTTGGTTCGCAGCCGGTGCCGGGCGATGATGTTCAGATGGTCGATTTCGGTCCAGGTGGGTGCGACCATCAAGGCGGTCTTGGCGCGCTCGGTTTGCCCGGAAGCCGTTCGCACCAGCTTCGTTTCCTGCGTGGCCAGGAACCATTCGCGCACCATGTGCTCGCGGCGGAGCATGGGATTTTGGATTTCGACCACGGCTCCCATGCGGTCCAGTCGCTTGAGTCCGGCCGCCACCCGGCCGGCGGCCAGATCCTCCGCAGCGGCCTTGTAGGCGGGGTTGACAGCCTGACGGTGGACCTCGCTCAAGGTCACGACCCGGACCCTCGATTCCCGCTCGATGATCCGGGCGGCGTCACCGGCCTCGACGCTCTTGTGCTGGGCGGAGTCGCCCACGAGGAGCAACCGGGCCTGCTGGTTTTCGGCGATGTCCACCAGTTGCTTTAACTGGCGGGTGGAGAGCAGCCCGTATTCGTCGACCACCAGCACACTGCGCTTGAGTGATTGCTGGAGGCCCTCATCCACCAGCAACCGTTGCACGGTGTGCGCGTTGCCCAAGACCTGGCCCGCGCTGGAATGTCCGGCGACGGCCTGCCGCTGGCCGTCTTCGCGCAGGATTGCCACGGCCTGGGTGCTCGGGGCGAAGCAGGCCATCTTGCAGTCAAACCGGGTGACGCCCTCGATCAGGGCGGCCAGGGTCTGGGTCTTGCCCGTGCCGGCCCGGCCCCGGAGGACCGTGACCATGTCCCTCGAATCAAGCACCTGCTCCACGGCTTGCCGCTGTTCGCGGCTGAGGTGACCGCTTTCGGCGGAGGCTACAAACCCGAAGCCTCCGTCATGGCGACCGACCCCGGCATTGAGCTGGTCGACGAGGCTGCGTTCAAGGTCCAAGGCTGTCTGGGTGGAAATCTGCCCCTCCGCCTGCAACAGCCGACCATCGACCGCAATGGCCGCCTTCACCTCCCCCAACGAATACACACCGTAAGCCTGCCGGAGCACGGTGGCGCTGAAATCCTGCTCGGAAACAACCGTGCGGCGCTCGAACAGGTGTTCGGCAGCATGCGCAATCGCTTCGCTCAGGGCAACCTTCTCGGGTGGCTCGCAACGATGGGCTCCGGTTTTGAGGGCTTGGAGTTGCACCAGTTCACCTTCGTGCACCTGGGCCAACTGACCTCGGCGCACTTCATCCGGCGTCAGCTCATATTGCTTCGCCGCGCGGTTTTCGCGGACGAGGAGGGCGATTTCATCGCGGGAGAGTTCTCGGCCGAGTTCGGCCTCGCGAACCTTGATCGCGGCATCGCGCTGCTGAGCGCGCTTTGAAAAGCGTTCGAGCAAATCGGAGGATACACCGGCCAATTCAAAGCCGTGCTCCCGGCGTTCGATGGTATAACCGAGTCGGTGGACTTCACGGGCAAGGGCATTGCGGTAAACCTCCGTCAGGTAACGGGTGTTTTCAAAAATGGTCGAACTTTCCAAGGCCATGAGCCGACCGGCGGCGTTCTGGGTCACATTGAAGATGAACGCATGCGAATGCAGGTGGGGGTCGAGGGCCCGGCTTTCGCCGTGCCGGAAGACGGCCGCCGCGGTGCCGCCGGAGGCGACATGGCGTTTGTTCAGGCCCCGGCCGGTCTGGTGCCGGGCGAAGGACTCCAGCTCATGGAGGGCCTCGCGGACGGCTGCTTCATGGGCGGCAATGAGCCGTTCGTCGCCGCCCACGAAGGCCTGGATCGAGACCGACTTGGGGGCGTTGAATGCAGCGTCGTAACCTGCCCGCCGGCCGGCGGCCATGCGCTCGGTGAGCTGCTCGTCGGTCAAGGCATGGTGGTTGGCCGCGACCCGCTCGAACGCCTCATCGGTGATGGCCGCGCCTTCGGTGAGCCCCACGGCGGCACACAGCTGCCCCTGACAGTGGCCCTCCACCTTCATGCCTTGGGCATAGTAGTCGGCCTGCCGGAGGTATTCCCCCAAGGCTTTGCCGAAGCCTTTCACCATGCGGATCGTCAGCATCCACCACCTCCGTAAATCCAACCCGAACTGATCCAACAAACCTCACTCAGAACACCTGACTTCAACCACTCCACATATTCACCAACGACAAAATACTCACAGGATGAACCAACAGAAGAATTCAACCAACTCATCCAACTGAAACTCACATCCACAACGAAACCTGAATAGCCAAACTTCCGAACAACCAAAACCAAAAGAAAACAATGAGGAATGACACCAACGTCCAAGCGTTGCCGCTTAGATTGCGCCTCAGGCGCTCCCCTTGCATCACCCGACCAGCACGCATACCATTCCCCATCGAATACCATGTCGCTACCCATCCACTCCTCAGTCGCCACCGCTCGACCCACCACGCTGACCCAAGCCGTGGCCCAGGCGCGACATCCGCGCAACCATGCGACCGCCCACTTGGATCCACACCGCGAGGAATTGCTGCAACTGGCCGAAGCCGGCGACTCGGCCGAGACGCTGGCCATCGGCCTGGGATTGATCGGCATCAAGATCGGCCGCGAGACCATGCGGCGGTGGCTCCAGCGGGAGTTGGGCCGCAGACCCGCCAAGCGGTCCAAACGGCAAAAGCCGGTGCGCGGTTCGCGAATCGGTGCTATCTCCACGCCGGCGAGCCCGGTTGCCGCAAGGTCAGTTTTGACCCCGGCAGCACCGACAGCGCGAGTCACTGACTCAGCCAAGCTTCCGATTATTCCACCCACTCCACACCCGGGTCCGGCACGCAGTGGCGCCGATGTTCCGGTGCCGGAGGGCACCCGCTTTATTCGCCCAGGCGAAACTCCCCTACAGGCATTACACCGCCGGGTCGCGGAACGACGGGCAAGCGATGACGCGGAGTGGCCGCCGGCCAACAGGCCGTTGGAGAAACATGGGGGTAAACCGATCACCCCGCCAGCTTGAGCGAGCCAGCCGGCCGAGCGGAGTCCGCTTAGCGCACACTCAGTTGGGTCCGTGTTCGCCCCAAGGCAGCGTTGTCGCGGCCGATGGAATCGCGACCGACTGCGGATCGGAGGCCCGGAGGCGCGCCGCCAGTTCAGCGTGAAGGGCGACGCGCACCGATTGATCCAAACGATACCCCGGGGCGATCCGGTCAAGCCACTGGATGAGCTGCGGGGCCTTTTTCTTGGCCGCCCGCCGGGCGATCATCCGGTAGTGAGGCTCTTGTTTACAATACCAACCCAGGCGGTCCTGGTGGTCCTGCCACCAAAGGCTGACGGTGGCTTCCAACGTGAGCTTGCTTCTTTTGCCGGCTTGGCGGCGCACCTCGGGCAAGGCATCAAGCAGATGTCCCTCGGCCGGATGGCCATTACGGAAGGCCTTTTGCAGGCGCAGATGGAATGCGCCCCACCAGGGCGGATGGATGCGGGCTAGGCGCGCGGCGGGAGCATGCAGCGGCTCGTCCGCAAAGTAAGTGTCCGTGATGACGCGGGGATCGCGCGTCTGCCAGAAGGTCCGGGCGGCGTCCTTTGCCGCCTGTCGTGCGGACGGCTCATGCTGCAGGCGGGTGCCCTCGTAGTCGGTCTGTTGCGATTTTTGGCTGAGCGGCGCGAAGACAGGTGCTTCGACTTCACCGGAACGCGCGACGTGCCAATCCGAGAAGAAAGACAATTGGGCAGACCCGATCTCCGGCCTGAGCGCGGCGTCGGCGGGGTCGCCAACCCGGTCGAAGGTGGGCTCGGTTGCTTTAGCTTGCACAAGAGCGAGACAACCGGCCCAGCGCGGGATCTGCCGATGGCGGATCGCGGCGCTGATTTCAGTCACGAAGGGCGCCGCCAGTTCCGGCCGGTCCGCCAGGCAGCCGGGAGTTCTTGCGGCCAACCAAACGCGGCTTACGGCCCAATCCGTGAGGACTTGGGTCCAGGAGTTGAAACCTTTGGGCAGAACGAAGTGCAGAAAGACAATTATAACACAAAGAAGTGGTTTCGCCAGTCGGCGGTTTTGGCCGGCTTCCGGGCACGCTTTTGCCGGCACTCGCCAAGCCTCGGCCGGCAAAAACGCGCCTGACGATGGCCGGCGGTGGCCCAGGAACGTCGCGCGGGAGATCGGGGCCGGATCGCTGGCGCTCGCGCGTCGCTCCGCCTGCTGGCTCCGCGGCGGGCGTCCGGCCCCGACCACCCGCGGCTCGCCCGGGGTGGAAGACATTGGTTCGGAGTTCCGGGCTACGCCCGCTTGTCCTGAAAGGCCTTAACGGCGGCGAGCAATTCGCGGGCCGTGGCGGATTTGGAAACGATCGCATCGACCTTGAGGGTGAGGTATCTGGCCTGGGTGTCGGCGTTAAGAGCACTGCTGTGGATTATCAGACCTCCGCGATAGGTTGTCTGCCGCAAGAGCTGGGATAATTCCAAGCCGCTGAAGCCAGGCATCTGGTGATCGGTCACGATCAAGTCGATATCGTCTGAGTGATCCAATACTACGTCCCAAGCATCCGAGCCGTTGACGGCAAGCTGCACGGTGTGCCCGGCGGCAGAGAGCAACTCCACCAAAGCGGCTCCGATTTGCGCGTGATCATCCACCAAGAGAATACGCAGCGGAAGAAATCGCGGCGCGGGCGGATTGGTCCGGGGTTTCATGGTAGGGATACTGGCAGCAACCGGAGGCAAGAACTATGCCGGTGAGGCGGATCTTCAGTTTTTTTTCGACAGATTTGGGGTCTGCGAAAGGGGCTGGCGGTGATCGGTAAATTTCCGGGACATGCCGCTGCCGGTGGTCAGCCCGGCAACGGCATCCCGGACTATAAACACAACACTTGATCACTATCAACGTTCGAGAAAGACGGCTAAGCACGGTCGGCGGCCGGAGCGACTCCATCCGACTCATATGACACATGCCCAAATGCGGCTTGGCCCCCAGTATGTCGCGCGCGCAGATTAATTACCAGAAGGGCCGGATGCCGCGTTCGTGTGTGCTTTTTGCCATGACGGGGTAGTGTCCGGGTGGGACGGACGTGGGTGAGAGTCGCCGGAGCTCCGCGCAGCGGTTTCCGCCGCGCTGCCACGGTGTGTCCGGCTCCGAGGCCGGCACACCTATCTGGGGGCTCCAACGCCGCCCCCAGCCCCGGGCGTTTGTCTGGGGATTAATTATTGCTAAGGGCCAGATGCTGGCGGAGTCGCGGCTTGGCTTTCCAGTCGTTGCGGGCTACCTTTCCAATATGAGCCGGTCTTCATCCATGGCCAAGTCGCCTGCCGGAACTCACGGCCACCGGAGCTTGATCTTGCCGCCGGCCGTCCGGCCCGCTCGAGGCCGCCGCCAACCTCCGCCGCTAAACGAGGTCGCTCGACGCTTGGAGCCTTTCTGCCGCAAACACGGGATCACACGCCTGGACATCTTTGGCTCGGTGGCGCGAGGTGACGCCCGGGTGGGTAGCGATGTTGATTTGATCGCCACCTTCACCGAACTGCCGGGGTTGAAATTTGTTTCAATCGAGGCGGAGTGCGCCAAGTTGCTGGGGGCTCCGGTGCACTTGCTGACTTCCGAACTGGTCGCGGAAATCACCAATCCGTATCGCCGGGAATCAATCCAACGCGACCGCCGCACGATTTATGGCGCCCCCATCACCCAAGGATGACCGCGCCTATGTGTATGACATGCTGGAATCGTCCCGGCAAGCCGCCAGCCATCTGGCCGGGCAGACGCTGGCGCAATTCCTGGCCGATAGCAAAACGCAGGACGCTCTCGTGCTGCGGCTGACGATGATCGACGACTTGGCCCAGGAGTTAAGCCACCGCACGAGGGCCGAATTGCCGGCGGAGCCCATCCGGTTGGCCCGGACTATCCGCCGGAGGATCGCGAAGGCGGATGGTCGCGTCGATTTTGCGGCGGCGTGGCACATCGGTCGGAGAGAGTTAACGCCGCTCAGCGCCGAACTGGAGCAATACCTGCTTGCCGCGGGTTGATGATGCCTCCCCGAGATCAACCGCCATCGTCATCTTGGTGGACAGAGCCACCTTTTTTGCGCGCTTGCCGCCAGGCGGCCAAGCTGACCCGCACTGATTTGTTCAGGGTGGCGGTCGCGCGTGGTTGCAGCCATTATGCACCGCTATGGCCGCACCTGCATCCCGAGAATCTCGATTGGCTGCCACATGAGGCTCTGGGTTGCGCCCTGCTGCGTGGAGCACCCGATGCGGAGACCTTCCAAGCGATCCGTTGCGGTGCCATGGTCTTGAGCGATCTAAGCAACGATGCGGCCTTGATCGCCACGGCCGCTGGGGAACTGGAAGTCCTGTCTCGTGTGGCGCACCTCTCGAAACTGGGTTTGCACGGGGATGATCAACCGGAGTTCTGGATGCAGGTGCGGCGCCACCTGCCGGATCTGCCGAGCACCGAGGCGGAATTCCTGCCGGGGCTCTCCCGGCTGCGTTTGGAAAATGGCCACGCAGGATCGGATCAGGGCGCGAGGCCCGTCTGGCTACGCACCGCCTACCGGCGCTGAAGCGGTCGGGGGCCGGTCTCAATGAGGCTTCAAAAGCCCATCCGTGGCCCTTGCCGGGGAGGATCTACGTTGGGCCGCACCGCTACGGAAGGGGGGGTGCGTGCGGAAATCTCCGCCGGCATCAAGTCGGGCTCGATTACCACCGCGGGCAGCGTTTTGATCTGGCGAGCGGCTTCTGAGAGCACCAGCCGGTCGGCGGCCGAGAGTCGCGCCAGGTCACCGCCCTCGAAATACACCATGGCTTTGAGCGACTCAGCCGGCGGGAACGTGGGCTTGAACATCTGTTCCGCGGCCGCCAACCCCGCGTCCACGCGAGTTCCGGCCCGGACCATGGCGGCAATGTCCTGGTAGTCCTTGGCCTCGGAGCGCTGGAGAATGACCTTGAGTTTGGTGGCCATCAGGTCGGTCGACGATGCCACGCGCAGCACCCCGTCTTGGGTGTGCTGGGGCTGGCCGGCCCGGCCAAAATCCAGACCGCCAAAGAAGGAGACTTTCACCCCGGAAGCCGTCATCACGGTGAGGGTGTTGGGGCTGTCCTGGAGCACGGTGCTTTGCTTGAGAAAGGGCAATGCTTTCCGCAGCGCGTCCCGGTTCACCGCGCGGGAGCTGAAAAAGTCGAAGTCTACCGACTGGCGGTGGCCCAGCCGCAACGCGATGGCCGTGCCACCATAGAGCACGTAGCCCTGTTGCTGCAGCGGGCGCAATTCGGGCAAGAGCTGGCGCTGGGCGGCAGGCAGAATGTCCAGCCGGGGCTTGAACGTGTCCATCACTCGATCCGCCGGACGGGCAAGGGCGGCACGGTCCCCGGCCGGGCCAGCCCGAGCCGGTAATGCCAGTAGTGCCAGGAGCGCTCGTTGAACTGCCCGGCCTCGGCCCGGGCGACGACGATCCGCAGGGTGCTTTCGCCCAAGGCTTCGGCCAGCCGTCGCGCGTCGTTGAATTCCCCGAGGTTCATCACCTGCGCCACAATGCGCGCCGGGTAAGCTAGGGCTTCGCTCGGGGGCATCCACCAGATGTATTTGCGCGCGAAATCTCCCAGCAACGTCTCATGGCCCGCCAATGCCGGTAACGGCAAATTAGGGGCGAGAACTGGGGCCGTGGGCGATGCGTTTTGCACGTCCATAACCTATCACTCTCCGGGCTGAAAACAAGCCGGCAAGCGGGCGTCCGGCGCACACCAAACCTCAAGACTGTGCGCTCCCGCGAATCGCGATTTGCCGCATTCCAGGGAATCATGCAGGAAACCCTCAACCGCCTTCACTCGATCATGGTCGCACCTGCCCGTTCGTATCGTCGCTGGTATATCAAAAACGGCACCTTGCCCGCTGATCATCCGACTGCCAACCAGCCGGCCGATGGCTACTACGCTTCGGAGTCCGACGCCAAGCTCGCCCAGAAAATCATGGTCCGGTGCTACGGCATTCCGGCCAAACAGCTGCCCATCGCATACGAGGATGTTTCCGACCTCGGCTCAGAGTAGGGATTAATTTCTTCCAGTGGATTACCTCGATACCAAGCGTTTCGACCGGCTGAGCGACGCGGAGGTGCTGGAGCGCATCGGCTCGTTGCTCGCCATCGCAATCGGCCGTTTCGAGGAGCAACAGCGGCTAAATGCGCTCGCCAGCTCGGCTGACCTGTCCGCCCAGGTTAGGCATGAGGTGGCTCCACTCGACCTGATCCAACTCGTAACCGATCCGGAGGAGGGCCGGATCATCATGCACCTGCGTGCCACCGGCCGCGCAAACGCCCGCGAGGTGGCCACAGCCCTCAGCATGACCACGCCCACCGCCTCTCAAAAGCTCGCGCGGCTGTGTGCCGCCGGCCTGTGCCGGGTCGAGGACCGCAGCCGCCCGGCGTGTTACCGGCTGCGGTCCGAATACAGCGCCAATTAGCAGGCGTTCTCCAGCGCGGCGAAGCACCGGAGCTGTTCGTCCGGGGGCAACTCCGCCATGGCCTTCATCCGGTTCAGACTGAAGCGGTGCATTTCCGCTGGGGTGCTCAAATTGAGCAGCCGCTCCTGAATGGCGGGGACCAGTTGCAGGAGTTTCATGCAATGGGTGATCGCCCCCGGCGTCAGGCCCTCCGCCGCCGCCAGATCGATGCGCTTGAGTTTCGGTTCAGCTTCCAACCGGCGCTGCCACGCCCGGGCACGGTGCAACGGATGCTGCACCGGCGCCGGGGCCGGCTTTGGCACTACCGCCCGTTTGGACGTAAGCAGGTTTCTGGCAAAAGGACTCAGGAGCGCCACGCCGCCGGCCTGCCGCACCGCAACCGCCGTTTGTAGGATCAGTGGCCGGGTGGCCCTCACAGCCGGCAAGGCGCCGCGGTCGCCCGCATCGATGACCAATCGTTCCTCCATACCCTCGATCAACAGGTGCACGCGCACCTTGAGCCGCAATTCGATATGCCGCACACAGGCATCCGGGGCGGGATTGACCGCGGGGCGCACTTCAACGCGCTCCAAGAAGAGTAACAGGAGATCGCGCTGCTGTTCCGGCGACAGAGTTGGCATCAGTTCACCAAACCGGGCGAGCGAGCGACGAACCCGCTCCGGGTCGAGCGAGCGCTGCTCGCAGGCCGCGAGGTCCTGCCGGGCCTGTTCGCGTTCGACGAGGAGGGTCTGCTTGTTCTGGTGCAGGGCGGCGGCCTCCTGCCGCAGTTCGTCCCCGAGGAAGTCGATGCCACCCCGGGCGACCGCCTGAGCACAGTGCCGGAGCTGCTGTGTCAGCTCGGCGAGTCTGCGGTCCAGCTCGGTCAGCTTCGCACGCAGGGGAACCCGTTCGCTCGCACTGCGACGCTGCGTCTCCAGCGAGGTAGTGCGGAGCACGTCAGGGTGCCGGCTGCATTCGCCCAAGAAGCCGATGACAGCCGCTTCGAGCGCGGAGGCCGAGACATGCCGCACCGGGCAGCGGGCGTCCCCGCGTTCCTTGTGGGCGTGGCCGCAGGTGTAGTAGCGGTAGAGCTGGCCCGAGGGATCGCGTTTGCCGCTGGCATTCGGAACCATCGCCCGGCCGCAGCGCCCGCAGATCGCAATCCCCTTGAGCACATGGAAATTCTTGTCGCGTGCGCGGAGCCGGCAGCGGGCCGGTTGGAGCGCTTGGGTGATCGCCGCGTTGGCCCTTTCCCACAGTTCTTGACTCACGATGGCCTCGTGCTGACCGGGGTATTCGATGCCGTGCATCCGCACCCGACCGGCGTAGAGCGGGCGCATGATCAGCCGCCGCAGAATGTCCGTGCGGAAGCGTTTTTCGCCGATGGCATACTGGGTGCCGTTCCGGCGCTGGCGCGTGCGCGCCCGGGTGCGGAGGCCTTGGTCATTGAGGGCGTTGGCGATGTCGGTCAGCGAGACGAGCTGCGCCGCCTGCTCGTAGATGCGGCGGAGCACCGCGGCCTCCTCGGGCAGCGGCTTCAAGCCCTGCAATTCGGCATCGTAGGTGTAGCCGTAGGGCACGTTGCCCCCGGTCCACATGCCACGCTTGGCCTGCTCGACCAGCTTCAGGTGGATTTTCTCGGAGGTGTTGTCGCGCTCATACTCATTCACGCTCATCACGATGTTGTTCTTGAGCCGGCCCGAGGGTGTCTCATCCGAAATGTCTTCAGTCGCGCTTACCAGCCGGCAGCCGTGCTTGCGGAGGAAGGCACGGAAGGGCACCCACTCGTGCGTGCTGCGCAGCACGCGCTCGAGCTTGAAGATCAACACCACCTTGATTGCGCCGGTTTCGATGTGGTGCATCAACGCCTGCATCCCTGGGCGGTTCAGGTTGGCTCCCGAGTAGGCCGCGTCTGTCAGCGTGATGAATTCGTGCCAGCCCTCGGCGGCGGCGTGCTTGTTGAGGTAGTCCCGGCACATGACTGCCTGGCTTTCGCAGGAGTCAAAACGGCCGCCCACTTGGTTGAAGGTCGAGACGCGGGCGTAGATTCCGACGGGCAGTGAACCGTTGGAAACGGACGGACCAGAAGCTGTGATTGCAGGCATATTGGGGTTCTCCTTTCGCGTCGGGAAACCGGCGGCCTGATCCGATTTGATGCGACGTTTTGTTGAAGAAAATTTTCGCAGAGCCCGCGCGAAAATCAACGGAAGGATTTTAATGGCAGCGCACACCATGCGCGCGCACGTGCGATTTTCTTCCTCGTTTTTCCGTGAAAAACCGAACCTTGGTCAGTCGTGCTGAAAAGCACCTACTCGCGTGCCCTTTCAATTCCAGCGACTTGCGCCGATTTTAATGATCGGCCGTTTAGTTCGCTAACAATTGAAAGTGGCGGAGAGGGAGGGATTCGAACCCCTTTCCGTCGGCGGGCTAAGTCGCGAACAAACGCGGACTTAGTTGATGGTTATTGTTTTAGACAAGAAGATAATGGCATAGAAATTCGCCAAAGTGAAGCCAAAAACACGATTTTGGCAACCTTCTGGCAACCTAAATTCTGCACCGCGATCTTCATTTCAATACGAAATCCATACCCGAGACGGCCTTGGCTTTCAACTCTGAAATTCCCGACCGTCAAGCGGGAGGGTTTGCTGCGCCCCGTTCCGTAGAGGGACCAGCCGTTTCTATACCGGTTGCCGGCACCCCGCCGAATGCACCGGCATAGGACCAGGCCACCTGCGCTCCGGGGAATCATTGTTGCATTTCCTCGGAACTTATTATGATGTCCCGAGGTTTAGCAACATGCCCACCAAACTCCAGTCCCTCGAAAAGCTCGCTCACGCCCAGGGCGCGCTGCGCCCCGCCGACCTGCGCCGGCGCCACCTGCCAACCAGCTACCTGGGCCGGCTGGTGGCGGCCGGCCGGCTGGTCCGCCACGCCCGGGGGGTATATGCGCCGGCCGGCCAGGAGATCAGCGAGCAGCACGACTGGGAGCTGGCCTGCCTACGGGTGCCGCAAGGCGTCCTCTGCCTCACCACGGCGCTGGTCTTCCATGGGATCGGGACCCAGAGCCCGCGGGCGGTCTGGATGGCAATCGACGGCAAGGCCTGGCTGCCCCGCGTCGACTATCCGCCGATGCGCTTCGTGCGCTTTTCCGGCGCGGCGCTCCGGCATGGCGTCACCACCGCGCTGTCGGGGCGCGCCAGCCTGCACGTCTTCAGTCCGGCCAAAACGGTGGCCGACTGCTTCAAGTATCGCCAGAAGATCGGGCTCGATGTGGCGGTGGAGGCGCTGCGCGAGGGCTGGCGGGCGCGCAAGTTCACCATGGCGGAGCTGACCGCGGCGGCCCGGGTTTGCCGGGTGACGCACGTGCTGCAGCCCTACCTGGAGATGCTGGGATGAGCGCCCCGAAGAATCTCCCGGCCTCGGTCAAAGCGCGCCTGCTCAACCTGGCGCAATCGCGCCACGAGACCTTCAACGACCTGGTGGTCCGCTACGGCATCGAGCGGCTGCTCTACCGGCTCGGCCAGTCCCCGCACGCGGACCGCTTCCTGCTCAAGGGCGCAATGCTCTTCGTGCTCTGGGACGACCGGATGCCCCGGCCCACCCGCGACGTGGATTTCCTGGGGTTCGGACGGATGGAGGTGGCGGCGCTCGTCGCCACCTTCCGCGAGATCGGGCGCACGCCGGTCCCGCCGGACGGGCTGGAATTCGACGCGGAGGCGGTGACCGCCGAGGAAATCCGGGAAGGCCAGGCCTACGGCGGCATTCGCGTCCGGCTCGAAGCCCGCCTCGGGACCGGACGAATCCCCCTCCAGATCGACATCGGCAGCGGCGACGCCGTCACCCCCGCCCCGGAGGAGACCGACTTTCCGGCCCTGCTGGATTTCCCGGCGCCGCGCGTGCGTGCCTACCCGGTTTACACCGTCGTGGCCGAGAAATTCGAAGCCATGGTCTCGCTGGGCGTCCGCAACACCCGGATGAAGGATTTCCACGACGTGTGGTTCCTCTCCCGGCGGTTCGATTTCGACGGCGCCACGCTCCACCGCGCCATCACGGCCACGTTTGCCCGACGGGGCACCGCGCTCACCGGCGAACTCCTGCCGCTCACCGCCGGTTTCGCGACCGACAGGGATCGGCAGACCCAGTGGCGCGCCTTTCTCACGCGCAACGGCCTCGACGCGCCGCCGGCCGATTTTCCCGCCCTGATGTCCGTGCTGCACGAATTTGTCGGGGCGGTCCTCCAGCCCACCGCAAAACGCTGGCGCGCCGGCGCCGGCTGGAACTGACGGACCGGGTCGAAGCTTGGCGGACTCCCGATGGTTTTCACCGAGTGAGAGGCAAGCGGGCGACCCTTATCGCCGCTTCTGCCGCGCGACCGGCGCCGTCCCGTCCCCATAGAGCAACTGGTCGATGTCGGCCTCCTTCATCCGGTCACCGGGACCAGCCACGGCTAACGACGCCAGCTTGCGCAGCGGATCTTTAGGCGACAGACGCCCCCGTTCGCGTTTGGCTACCGGCCGGCGCTGCGTCTTTGACGGGCTATGGCGGGCCTTCGGCAGCTGCGCCGCCATCGCCGGCGTCAGCACCGACACGAAGCGCAGCCGGGCCACGGCCTTAACCAGACCAGCCATGTTCCCGCCTTGCGTCGCGCGCGCCAGCGCCGCCCGCTCCGCCTCCGCGGCCGTCACCCCGCCGTTGAGCCTCCGCTCGAACTCCTCGGCGGCCACGGCGGCTTCCCGCCGCAGACCGGCGAACCGCCGGCAGCTCATCACACGGCCCCGCATGGGTCCCTGTCGCACCACGAGATAATACAGTGCCGCTCGCGCCATGGTTCAGCGATAGCCCCGATCCCCCGGCTCCGCCAGCGATAACATTCGGGCTTGGCGGGCGGTCCGCCCGCCCGCTATTGGTGCAGCTGCCTGACCGCCGGCCAGGCGCACTTCTCACCGCAAATGGAAACGAAATTCGCCTCTCTCCCCCATGTGAAACCCGCCGCCGACCAGCCGCTCACGCTGGTCAGCACCGTCTTCCGCCAGGAACAAGAGGACCGGGAGCGCCCCGGCTGGCACGACCTGCTGGTGCTAACCCTGCACCCCAGCGACCTGGCCCGCCTGCTCCGCGGCTATGATTTCGCGCGGCGGACCCTCCGGGCCATCCAGGCCCGCCGGCTGGTTTCACCGGAGGGCGACAACCGCTCCCCGAAGATCGACCTGCCGATCGACCTGCCCGTCACGCTGCATTCGTCCGCCTGCGCCGACGGCAGCGGTTGGGCGCTGCTCGACTGCGACGCCTGGACTGTGCTGCCGCAGGCCTTTCCTCGCGAGCTGCTCGGCACGCCCAATCCCGGCGTCGACTGGCGGTCCACCTTCCGCACTTCGATGCAGGTTTACCAACGCCATGGCATCGCGATGATCCGGGTGGAAACCAGCGAGGGCTGCAGCGACCTGCCGGAGTATTTTCAGACGGAGGAGTTGCCGATTGAATCGCTCCGGCGCTGGCAAAAAAACCGGGAGTGGTCGGACTCCGTGGTATTGCACGAGGCGCTCGACTATTCCGCCACCTGAGAAACGCCCGCCCGCGGAACCGGCGCCCGAAAAGCCCCGGAGGCGCGGTCAAGGAGGAACGCCGCAGGCGTAGGGTCCTTGACGGCGCCGCAGGGGCCACCATTGCGTTCGGATTGCGGCCAGTTCATTCCCGCCGGCCGGAACCGCGCACAAGCGCATGCAAGCTACGCTGACAGGTCGAGCGAGCAGACACCGCCGCAAGCCGATAACAGTTCCAAAAGATGCGCCTGGACTCAAAGCGCGCACCAGCACCGCAGCCACAGAGCCGGCGTATGAATGGCAACCACCACTCCGGACAAGGAACGCAAAACTCCCTCGCTATTCGAGGCTTGGCGAACCAAACCCGTGTGACATAAATCAGCCCCATTGTATCACGAATGGTAGCCCCCCGAAAATCTGCCTACGAATTAAGCGAGTCCCAAGTCGCGACGCCCAAACGCATCGTGTCTTTGTTCTGGCGGCTGACGCGACAGCAACGTGGCGAACTCGGCAGTGTGATCGATATGGGAGCCGGAGACTGCCGCTTCGCCCAAGGGGGCATGTTCAGGCGGTATGTGGGAGTGGAAATCGACCGGAAGCGGTCCACGACCGCGCGGTTGCCGGCCAACGGAGAGTTGATCCACTCCTGCGCGTTCCGGCACGGGGGACGGGATTACGATGCCTGCATAGGCAATCCACCGTATGTCCGACACCACGATATCGAGAGTCCGTGGAAGGAAAACACGGTCGCGAGGATCGACCGGGAACTGGGCGTGACGCTCAAGCGGAATTGCAATCTCTACCTGTATTTTCTTTGCCTCGGGCTGCTGAAGACGCACGCGCGCGGGCTGGTCGCGATGGTGATCCCCTATGAATGGGTATCGCGACCGTCGGCGAGTCCGTTGCGCGACCACATCCTGGCGAAGAAATGGAACGTCACGGTCTACCGTTTCCGGGAGAGGATTTTCCAGGGCGTTCTGACCACCGCTTCCATCAGCATCATCGACAAAGGCGGGACGGAGGGGAAATGGACGTTTTTCGATATAGACCGCAAATACAAGGTTCGCCCGCGCAAGGGTCCGGCAGAATCGAAGGAGGGTGTGATCCGCTATGAAAAACGCGGGGTGGCGTGGGCGCTGCGCGGCCTGAGTCCCGGAACGCAAAAAATATTCACGGTCACCGAGGGCGAGCGGAATCACTACGGGCTGAAGAAATCCGATGTAGTGCCGTGCGTAACGACGCTGCGTCACGCGCCACGGTCCGTGCAGGTGCTGACGACCGCGGCCTTCAAAAAACATTACGTGGACGCGGGTGCCCGGTGCTGGCTGATCAGGTCCGACCGGAAGAAACTTTCCCCCACACTGAAGGCGTATCTGGACGCGGTGCCGGCCAAACTCCGGGACACCTGGACCTGCCGGAACCAGTCGCCGTGGTTCCGCTTCCTGCCGCATCCCACTCCCCGCCTCCTCGTGGGTTCCGGTTTCACCCGTTATGGGCCAAAGGTGTTGATCAACGCGGTGGGCGCCCGTGCGGTCGGATCGGTGTGGGGCATCCATTCCGCCCGCCCGCTGACGGAAAGAAAGCTGCAACGGCACCTGCAAGGGATTGACATGGAAAAGCGAGTCGTCGCCCATGCACGATATCTGAAGAAAATCGAGGTCAAGCAACTCAATGCCCTGTTGAACGAATTCCATGAGTGCGAGCGCAACCCACGCCAAGCAGGAGCTTGATAGCGGGAACATTCCGTTTCAGGCCGAGGGCCGGCTCCTGCAGGAGCTTGGTCTGCGACTCGTCGCGAAGCCCGAGGTCGCGCTGGTTGAGTTGATCAAGAACGCCTATGACGCTGACTCGGTGATGTGCGCGGTCCGGCTGGAGAACGGCGATAAGACGCTGGTCGTGGCGGATGAGGGCCACGGGATGACGATCGGCGATTTCAAGACCAAGTGGATGCGGATCGCCACCTCGAGCAAATTGGCAGGCGACACCAGTCCGAAATATCACCGCCCGCTGACGGGTGCGAAGGGCATCGGTCGATTTGCGGTCCGGTTCCTGGGCGATTACCTCGTGCTGGAATCGGTGGCGTTTGACGAGGGCTACGGATTTCTTACGAAACTAACGGCGCGCTTTGACTGGCCGAAGCTCGACCGGGAGGCAGACATCGCCAACGCCAAAGTGGAATATTCCCTAGTAAGGGCGCCGGAGGGTGCGCCCACGGGAACGTCGCTAGTGATTACAAAGCTGCGCGAAGCGACGGCATTTGCGAAGGCATCCAAACTCCGGGACGAGGTGCTGCGCATCGTCTCGCCCCTGCAAGCGCTGGATAGCGGCGCATTCCTGAAGTCGCATGCCGGGGACGGCAAGGACCCCGGCTTTCGGGTGGTGTTGCCCGGCGCATCGGGCGAGGAGGACGTGGACCTCGCCGGCATGGTGCTCGGGAATTTCTGGGGCCGGCTGGTGATCGAGCTCAAGGACTCCCACCTCCAGTTCAAGGTCTGGCTGCCGGGGGTGGAACGACCCAAGGTGCTGAAGACTTCGGCGCGGAACAGTATTTCCAAAGGCTTGTTTGCCGACATCCGGTTCTTCCCTCGCCGGAAAGGCGTGTTCCAACAGAAGGGATTCAACGGCCAGAAGGCGTGGCGCTGGGTGCGAGACAACTGCGGGGTGCGCGTGGTGGACCATGGTTTCCACATTCGCCCCTACGGCTTCCCTAACGATGACTGGCTGCAGCTCGACATCGACAAATCGCACAGCGAACGCAACTGGCGGACTAAAATCGCTCTGAAGCACTTCCCGCTGAACGCCGCGGAGAAAGCCGACCCGGGCTCAAACCCGGTGCTATACCTGCCCTACAATTTCCAACTGGTCGGGGCGGTGTTCGTGGAAACGCGCCGCAACCTTGGCGGCAAGGACGTGCCGGATCTCGTCCCGTCCATGGACCGGGAGGGGCTGCTCGAAAACGAGTCGTTCGAGGAATTACGCGACTTTGTGCGCGCGGGCATCGAGTTCCTCGCGCACGAGGACAAAGACGAGCTGGACCGGCGCGCGGAGGTAGAGGCAAAGGAAATCGCGAAGGAAGCGCGGGAAGAAATCCGGCGCGCAATCCGTTATATTGAGAGCAGTCCGACGCTGACGCGCGGCGACAAGGTCCGGATCGTCAAACAATACCGACACCTCTCCGACCGGCTCGATGAGCAGGAGGAATATTCGGCCCAAGCGCGGCGCAGCCTGCTCACCATGAGCCTGCTGGGCGTGGTCGCCGGCTTCATGACCCACGAGAGCAAGGCCATGGTGGCGGAGATGGAGGAGGCGGTTGCAACCGTCGGAAAGCTCGCGAAGAAACACCCGGAGCTGAAGAAGACTGCCGCGAACCTTACGGAGCGGCTCGAACGTTTCCAGAGCCAGTTGGATTACGTGCGACTCTTCGTGCAGAATGTCCGCTCGCCGAAGGAGAAGTCATTTTCGGCGGCGGGCCAGGTTAGACAAATCCTGCGACGTTTTGAACCTTTCGCGAAAGAACGCGGGATCGCAGTTTCTAACAAGGTGCCGGATGATGTTGAGACTCCGCCGGTGCCGGTCACCGCCTATAGTGGAATTCTGCTTAATCTCTTCACGAATGCGCTCAAGGCCGTCTCCGCGGCCCAGGCGAGCATCTCCGCCCCCAAAATCACCTTCCGGGGGTGGAACGAGAAAACGAAGCACATTATAGAGGTGGCGGACAATGGTATTGGCATTCCCCCGGACCTGCAAAAGCGCATCTGGGAACCGCTATATACCACGACATCGGATGTGGGAAACCCGCTTGGCTCCGGCATGGGCTTGGGGCTCACCGTCGTGAAACAAGTTGTGGCAGAATTGGGCGGAACGGTCAGTCTCGTGCCTCGCCCACCTCCGGGCTATACCACCTGCTTCAGAGTAGTGCTGCCCCGCAAAGTATCATGAGCCTCAAAATTATCCTATTCGACGACACCGCTGAGCACCGCACCGCAGTGCTCGGTGCGCTGGGCACCGCATTGGGCGCGAAGGGATCGGTCAAGGCCTTCACGCCCGGACCGGCGAAGGACGGAGTATTTGAAGAAAGACTGGCCGAAGACCTCACCGCGGCCCCCAACGCACCCATTGACCTCATCGTGGCGGACCGCGATCTCTCCGCCTACACGCCGGAATACCGCGGTCTGTCGGAATCCACCGTGCGGCGGGCCGCCGACATGATCGGCGTGCCTGAATGCGGCTATGCCCGCGGTGAACGCGACGACGACGATGAATACGTCAAACGGGGTGAACAAAGGGAGTCGTGCATCCGCCTTTCGCGAAAGCCCGACGACGCGACATTCGCCAAACGGGTGGCCGCGGTCGGCCAGGGGTTCATGGAAATCACGGCGAAGCTGGCGGAGATCAAGGACCCGGTCGTGCGCAAGTCACCCGGCCGGCTGCTTTCGGAGGTGTTGGGCAAGCCCCAGTATGCCGAGAAGATTTCCCTCTATGCCTCCGGCGACCAGAACCGGCTCGGCGCCCTGGCCATCGTGCGGAAAGTCAAGGATGCGGGGGAAAGAAATCGCCGGCTGGCCTGTGTGCTGGGGTATTGGTTGTGGGATTCCGTGCTGCGGTTCCCCGGGGTGGTGGTCAACGATGTGGCCACCTCCAGCTATCTAAACATCAAGCTGGAGGACTTCCGGCAGAACAAAGGAATTCAGGATCTGTTCGCTTCAGCGCTTTACACGGGTCCGTTCGCCGATGCCCGGCTTACCCGACTCTGGTGGCGGGGGATGCTGGATGACCTGATGGCCGACGCGGGTGTGGCGGACGGACGCGAATACGCGGAAAAAAAGCTGCAAGCACCGGTCGCCGCCAGTCAGTGCTGTGAAGATCCGAAAAAGCCGGCCGGCTACTACTGCTTTCTCAGCGAAAAGCCGGTGAGCCTGGAGAATTCCAAGCCGGGGTTACCCTGGTTTCCGCGCGGCGCAGATTTAGCGCGTGTCTCCAAGCGCCGGTATGAGGAAGACGAGCCGTGGCTCTGAACCAGTGAGAGCGGCCCATGTTGCATCACAAGATAACCGGCAAATACGAGGCGTTGATCCAGGAGCTGAAGGACGTCGGCACCAAGGCCGACTGCGGCGACGTGGCGGAGGCGAAGCCGATCCATTCTTGCTTCCGTTCTGACCAGACCGGGAATGAGTTGTTCGAATGCGTGCTGCACCTGAAGGAATGGCGTTGGAAGGGAGTCTCCGGAAAGGAACGAATCAATATTCTCGTGCAGGCGCGGGAGAAAATCCGCCGGCAGGATCACGCCCTGCTGACCTCGACCGTTTGCGTTAACTATTTTAGAGCCCAGGATGGGACGTTCTTGCAGGCGTTTCATTTCGACTATGACCCGAGCCAGGCGGATCACCCCTTGTTTCATATGCAGGTTACGGATCGTTGCGTTGAGTTGTCCGCTGAGGACCTGGCGGCGCTGGAGGTGACGCTGCCGGCCGCCGGGCTGGCCGGCGTCCTCCGTTGCGCGCGAGTGCCGACCTGCGATATGACTCTGGCATCGGTGTTGCTCTGTCTGGCGGCCGACCATGTGGGCGGCACCATTTTCGCGGAGTTCTTCGAACGAATCTGCGAATTGCAGAAGGAAATGCCGCAGCCGGACATTGCTAAACTCAGGGCCAGCCTAACGGCCGCGCCTTCGGATGTGCGAAGCTCGCACTGGTTCCGGCATCTATTGCCGGCGGTAAACTGATTCCACCGGGCGATTTCGCCCCCTTTACCGCCGATGGAGGAGTTTTTAAAAAAGTTCAATGAAATCGACTGGCGGACTTACGACACGTTTGCCGCCATTGATTCGCTGAGTAGTTTTTACCGGGAAAGTGAGCGGCTGATCGACCAGGCCGCCAAGGCGGCCGTGACTGAGCAGGGGCCAAAGTGGCGGCCCGAGTCAGAGGATGAAATCACCGAATTCCTACATGAGCAGCGGATGGCAACGCATCTGCATGAGGAGGTGGTTCGACCGACCCTCCGTTACGCAACGGTCACGTCGGTGTTCGCCGTTTTTGAACGGGAACTGAAACGATTCATGGATAACCTGACTCGTGAGCACCCCGTGCCCTTGAGCTATCGAGAACTGCGAGGCGGACTGCTGGATCAGGTCGGACGACACCTTGAGACTTTTCGGAATATCAATATCGCAACGCTGCCGGGATACCCGGCGATCTGCGACCTGCAGAAAATCCGCGACTGCATCGTCCATTGTTATGGCGAGGTAGGTCTGTCCCGGGATAAGGCGCATTTGATCAAAATGGATGTCGGCCGCACGGGGGTGGAGGCCATCGAGGGCGCTCCTTTGGAAATCCAGCCGCAGTTCATTGACGCATCCGTTGCCGCCCTGCGCAGCTTTTTTTCCGCGTTGTTCGCCGCGGTTGACTGGAAAATCAACGACCCCTGGCGATAATGTGCCGCGGGCAACTATTGCTGCCGTGAATCACGAAGCACCATCCCATATATACGCTCGAGGTCGGTCTTAGTCAGTTCCGTAAGGCTTTTGAACGGCTTCCTTATCTTCAGCCGTGACTGTAATTCGGGGTAATAGTCCTCGTTGGTTCTCCCCATGCTTTTCATCGCACCTTTGATGGCGCCCATCCGGGAGTTGCGCCACAGATCCGGCGCTTTCGTCTTCAAGCCACGGGTCTGAATCGCCCGCTGTTGCCGGAACCAAGCCTCCGCCTCCGGCATACGGTTCGATTCCAACTCCTCGTATTTCGTGACCTCCATCCGGTTTTTGAACCGCTCCCACCACATCATGAACGCCTGCCGTCGCGGCATCCGCGCGGTGCATTCGGCCAATTCCGTGATCCAATCCTTAACCTGCTTCTGCTCCGCATTGCTGAGGCTGCCCGGCCGCCGCTCGATCACCGGCTTTATCACCGGCCGTTCATTGATCACCGTGAAGTCACCGCCAACCACCGTGTTGCCATCGCCCTTCACTGTTTGGTTCAGTCGGGACTTTTTTGCCGGGACCACGGTCGCGGTCAGTTCATTCACCGCCAGGGCCAGATGCCGGGTGAAATGCTCCCGGAACTGCTGGCGCGATTGGAAGTTCGCACACAGTCCGCGCGGCCTTAATTCCTGGCGAAACCGCGACAGCTGCTCAATCTGGTCCTGTCGCGCGTCTGCCGGCATCGGTTCCAGATCGGAAAAATAGACCATCACCTTCCGCCCCAGCTTCACCCCGCGGTTGATCTCCTCCTCTGTCCCCGAATCCGCCACGCCCGTCGGACTGCCGAAACGCGACCAGAAAACCGCCACGCTGATGTCGGCTCCGTCGATGAGCTGCCGGTTGACGACACCCTGCGGCCGGTCGCGCAAATCGGGATGACTGTCGGTGGACCAATGCTGGTGTTTCAGGAACAGCCCGCGCGGTTCGCTATGCTGCAGGTTCCAAGCGGTGATCACCTCCTGTGCGATCTGGATTTCCTTCGCCACGTCGCCCGGGCCGCAAAGCGTCAATTTGAGGAGACTGAAGGAGGGTTTCATGGGGATGTCGGTGATTCTCGACGTTGGGAAACTTGGGCCAGGAAGGCGAGAATTCACGCGGTGCTCCCTGCCAAGGATTCGCGGGAATGCCGGCTCATAAAATCCCGGCCTCCCTGAATGAAAAATATCCGAGACCCTTAGGATCCGACTCGCGTCTGCCTAAAATTATATGGTCCAGCAGCTCGATGTCCACCGTCCGTGAACCCTCGCGAAGCAGCCGGGTCACGGCCACATCGGCAGCACTTGGTGAGGCGTCACCACTCGGGTGATTGTGTTATGTTGCGAGCCGACCTATGTGGAGTGACGGGCTGTTTCGTTGTTTTCTCAGTTACTGCGCCGCCCACGGCCACACCCAAGCGGACTTTTCAGGCTTGGTGCCGCGCCAGCGGCAGTATCGACACGCCGCGCTGCCCCGGGGGATCGAGGATTCGGCCATCGAGCAGGTGCTGGCCGCGATCGACAAGCAGACGCCCAACGGCGCCCGGGACTACGCGATCGTCCTCGTGTTGATGGCCTATGGTGTTCGGGCGATCTCCGCCTGCCGGCTGTTGCTGGACGACATCGATTGGAAGCAGGCGAAGATCCGCTTCTGCGCCCAAAAGGGCGGCAAGGAGGTCGTCGTTCCGCTCCTCGACGCGGTCGCCGAAGCGATCATCCAGTGGCTTCGCCACCGCGATCCCCGGACACCTTACCGGGAGGTTTTCCTCAGCACCAAGGCCCCGCACGGGCCGCTCGGCAGCATGGCTATTTCCACCGTGGTGAAGCACTACATGCACAAGGCCGGCGTTCACCAACCCGGCCGCGGGGCGCACACGCTGCGTCACTCGTCGGCGATCCGCGCCCTGGAGCACGACCAGCCGATCAAGGCCATCGCCGACGCGCTCGGTCATCGCTACATCGACACGACCTACATCTACGCCAAGGCGGACCTGAAGGTGCTCCGGCAGGTGGCGATGCCCTGGCCGGGGAGGTGAGCGATGAGCACGTGTTGTTTCAGGAGCGCACTCGCCTTCCGCCTCCAAGCCTTCTGGGAGACCCGTGCGGCGGAGGGATGCGGGCCTTTTCTGCTCAAGCTGCTGCGTTACCTCGACCACTTCCTGATGGGCGAGCTGCAGCCGGGCGGCACCATCACCCGTGAGGTCGCCGAGCGTTACTTCAAGAGCACGGAGCACCTGTCGGCGGGGACACGGATCAACCGGATGGCCGTCCTGCGGCAGTTTTGCCTCTACCAAAGCCATTTCGACGCCCGCACCTGCATCGTGCACCGGATGTTCCTGCCGCGGCGCAACCGGCCGATGCCGCACATCTATAGCCGCACCGAGGTCCGCCGGATCATGGGGGCGGCAAGCACGTGCGTGCAGTCGCAGGACCCCCTGCGGCCGGCCGTATTCGCAACGTTGGTCGGGTTCCTTTACGCCACGGGCCTGCGCGTCGGCGAGGCCGTGAAGCGCAACCTGGCCGACGTCGATCTGCCGCGCCGGCTGGTGCTCATTCGCCAGACCAAGTTCAGGAAGACCCGCTACGTGCCGCTGGCCCGGTGCACCGCCACGCAGCTCGCCGCCTACGTGACCAAGCGCCGTGCGGCCGGCTTCTCCCAGGAGCCGACCGCGCCGTTCTTTCCCTCGGCACTGGGCGGACGCTATCACGTGCCGACCTTCACCACGACGTTTCTGCAGGTGCTCCGTCGGCTGGGCCTGCGCGGTCCCAGCGGCCAGCGTGGCCCGCGGATTCACGACCTGCGACATTCCTTTGCCGTGTCGCGGCTGATGGCCTGGCATAAGAGCGGCGATAACCTCTTCGCCAAGCTGCCGACCCTCTCGACCTACCTCGGGCACAGCACCGTCACCGGAACCGAGGTATACCTGCACGCCACCGCCGAGCTGATGGAGTCGGTTGGCCAGCGCTTCCGCGAGCATTTCGCAGTGCCATCGGCCTGCCTCTTATGCCAGCCCCCGACCTCCCAGCCCTGATCCGCGGCTTTTTCGACCAGCACCTTGTGTCGCAGCGGGGACTGAGCGGCCACACGGTGCTGTCGTATCGCGACACCTTCAAGCTGCTCCTTCAGTTCGCCGCCGATGACGGCGGCAAGACGGTCACCGATCTCGTTTTGGCCGATCTCACCGCGGAGTTGGTTCACCGTTTCCTCAAGCATCTCGAGGCGGACCGTCACAACGGGATCGTCACCCGCAATCTTCGGCTGGCCGCAATCCATTCGTTTTTCCGCTACCTCGCCATCGTTGATCCCCGGCACCTGACCCACACCCATACGATCATCGCCGTGCCGTTCAAGCGCCGGCCCCACCGGGTCGCACAGTATCTGGAGAAGGACGAGGTGCAGGCGGTGTTTCGGCAGATCGATTGTCGCACGCTGTTCGGACAGCGCGACGATGCGCTCCTGCGCATGCTCTACAACACCGGCATGCGGGCGCAGGAACTGGTCGACCTCGACGTGCGCCACGTCCGCCTGAGCCGGCCATTCAACGTCCTGATCTTCGGCAAGGGCCGCAAGGAGCGAGTCTGTCCGCTCTGGCCCGAGACGGTTGCCTCGGTGAAGAGCTACCTCCAGACCCGCGCGGTGCGCTTCACCGACGCCGTGCCGCTTTTTCTCAATACCGACGGCAACCGGCTTACCCGCTATGGCGTGCGCTACATCGTAAGCCACCGCATCAGTCAGGCGGCCCAGCGTTGCCCGACCTTGCTCACGCGGCGGGTCACGCCGCACACCTGGCGCCACACGACCGCGATGCACCTGCTCCAGTCGAACGTCGATCTGGCGATGATCCGCTCCTGGCTGGGCCACGCTTCCATCGAGACCACCAACACCTACGTCGAGATCGACCTGGAGATGAAGCGCAAGACTCTCGCCTCCGCCGAAAAGAGTCTCCCGAAGCCGAAGGGCCGGGCGTCATGGCGCGCCAACCAGGATGTGCTCGCCTGGCTGGCCAGACTCTAATTGCGCGCCTTGAACGCGATCGCCCAGAGCGCCGGACACGTCGTCTTCGTGGACCGCCGCCGGCACGCCTTGATGAGTTTTTCCAAGGCGCGGTGCAACCGGCGCATCTCCTGCATGCGTCGATTAAGTTCCTGCTGCTTGCCCTCCAGGAGATGCTTCACTTCGGCGCACGACTCGCCCGGCAAAAATTGCATTTCCATCAACTCCTTGATCTCACGCAAGGTGAACCCCAAGTCCTTCGCCGACCGGATAAAGCGCAGCCGCCCAAGGACCTCATCGTCAAAGTCACGGTAGCCCGAACCCGGCCAGCGATGGGTCGCCGGCAGCAGTTCCATCCGCTCGTAATAGCGGACGGTCTGGACGTTTACCCCGGCGGCCTTGGCGAGTTCTCCGATCGTCATAAGATGGCGGTTGACCTTATACCATACTACAGGGTGTAAGCTGTCCCGATGAAGCCGGTGAAGCAATCGTGGATTCTGACAGGGGGATTCTTGTCCGCCTTGGCCGCCTCGCTTTGCTGCATCGGACCGCTGGTGGCGGCCGTCACGGGAGCGGGCAGTTTTATTGCCGCCGGTTGGTTCGAGCGCTGGCGGCCGGTTTTTCTCGGCGTCACGGTCGCACTCCTCGCGTTCGCCTGGCTGCTGACCTGGCGGGCCCGACGCATCGCCTGCGCGGACGGCACCTGCGCGACGCCGCGCGCGAGCCGCTGGTCCCTGGGCATTCTGATCCTTAGCACGGTGGTTGTCGGGGCGGTCGCCTTGTTTCCGCAGCTGGCGCAAACCGCTTTCGCGCGCTCCTCGGCCTCAGGCTCTGCGCCGACGGAAGGCCGCGTGCTGCGCGTGCGCATCCCCTCCATGGACTGCGCCGCCTGCGCGGTCGGCATTGCCAGCATGCTGCAGCGGGTTCCCGGCATCCGCACCGCGGCCGTCCACTACGCGACGAAGGAAGCCGAGATCGTTTACGACCCCACGGTGATTTCCGCGCTAGCGGTCATCGCCAAGATTGACGCCACAGGCTTCAAGGCGGAGCCGATCAACTGACCACCATGTCTGATTGCTGCTCAGCGAATGGCGACAAGTGCTCGGACGTGAAGGAGCCGGCCCCCAAACCCTCCTGTCCGCACTGCGGGCGCGCCGGCCGCCCGGTCTCGACGCTCACGCTCAAACACCAGGTTAAGTCCCAGTTCTTGCCGACCGTAAATGACGGGGGATTTCACTTCTGTTCCACTCCCGATTGCCCGGTCGTTTACTACAGCGCCGGTGGCTCCGTTCTCACGACGGGTGACGTTCGCCGTCCAGTCACGCAGAAGGATCCCGCGCATGCACCGGTATGCTATTGCTTCGGTTTCACCCCCGCGATGATTCGCGACGAACTTGCCGCCACGGGAAAATCCACCGTGATCGAACGCATTGCCGCGGAGATGAAGGCTGATTTTTGCGCCTGTGAGATTCGCAATCCCCAAGGCTCCTGCTGCCTCGGCAACGTCAAGGCCGCGGTCAAAGGCGCCATCGCCGAGCGCGCCAGCCTCGCCCGATAGGCCACCGATCTATGTGCAGCGATTTCGCTGCCACGCGCGGTGAAGTGCCCTCCAAGAGGGCTGTTCACTCCACATAGCTCGGCTCGCCACATAACACAACCTATGTGCTGCATCACATAGGTTGTGGGCACAGACAATGGCCGTTGCTCCCTCTCTTATGGCCGGGCGAAAAACCTCTCTGGGGGCCGCCAGGGTGCTCGTCGCCGTGCCCGAGGTAATTTCCACGAGCTTCTTCAACCGATTCTTCCGATTGAGGCAGATGACCCAAAATATTTCCACTTCGAGACCCGAAGCATAGGGCCGCATAAAATCCGCGATAAGTTCAGGCCGGTCCAGTTGCGGACACTCATTGACGGCCGGCATCATCATCCGCCGCGCAATCTCGGCGACGGCTGAGAGTTGGGCCGCCTTGGTTGGGCCGATGCCCGCGTGCCGCCGGTAGTCCGCCGGCTGCCAGCCGACGAGCCCGGCCATCGAGCCGGCCTCCGCGATGAGATGCGAAGCCAGGTTCATGACCGTGCGTCCGCGGACGCCGGTCTGCAGGAGCAGTGCCAGCAATTCGGTATCGCTGAGTGCGCCGACGCCGAAGCGTTGGAACCTCTGCTGCGGCATTTCGCCGCAGGCCAGCGGTCTCGCCGCGTCGTCGGACTGAATATCGCCGAGTTCAAGTTTGGATTGGATCATTGGGACAGGCACCCGTGGCGCTGACCCGGCCGGATGAAATATCCGGTTGTCGGGTGCGCCGCGCGCGTTGTCCCGTGCTAGCAGGCCAGGTCACGCCGCCGGCCGACGGTGCGTCCGCACCGTCGGCCGGACGGCGCGCGCCAGCGAGGTCGGGCCGCAAAGCGGACCGCACCTTGACGGCCTGCTACACTGGGAAACGCGCGCAAAGCCCCGCCCCCCCCACCTCCCGCCTATGGCCAGCGATACCCGACCCGTTTTTTCCGGGTCAGCGGAAGTCCCTCCCCCACGGTGGGCAGCTTCATCGCCATGGGTTCATAGGTCAGTTGCATCCGCTTCACCCACGCGAGTGCCAGCTGCGCCTGCTGGACGGCCGACTTCAGGTTGTCGTGGGCCGGCGTGCCTTTGATGCACTCAAAGCCACTGGCCACACGCAACTCGAAGTCGGCCGCCACCAGGTGGTCCATGACCGCCTTTTGCGCCGCCGGATGGACCGCCACGGTTTAGCCGACGCCCATTTTCGGTGCGGCCGGCGACGGCTGCGCCGTCGCCACCTCGGGTTTGGGCGCACCCGGCGCCGGGGAATCCGCCGCGATCTTGATGACTGGCGTGTTAATCAT
>CBDFNB010000004.1:0-111580 GCA_965249855.1 Lacunisphaera sp. | reverse complement strand
GACGGCATGCAGTACCAGTCCAATGTCTATGGCGGCGGCCAGGAGCCTTACGGGCTGGAGCGGGTCGAGGTCCTGCGCGGCCCGGCCTCCATCCTCTACGGCCAGATGTCGCCCGGCGGCGTGATCAACGCCATTTCCAAGCGGCCGACGGCGGAGACGCTGCGCGAGGTCAATCTCGAAGGCGGCACCTATGACTACAAGCAGATATCGGCGGATTTCGGCGGCAAGCTGACCGAGGATGGCACGCTCACCTACCGGCTCACCGGCCTTTATCGCGACGGCGAGAATTGGGTGAACAACACGCCCGACGACAAAGCCTATATCGCCCCGGCCATCACCTGGAGCCCGACCGACGACACCAGCCTGACCCTGCTGGCGAATTATCAGAGCGTCGACACCGGCTTTGCCACACCGCTGCTGTTCGAGGATGTCAGCGCCGGCAACATTCCGCGCAGTGAATTTCTCGGCATCGATGGCTTCGATGGCTATGACAGCGACAGCTACTCCGTCGCCGCCCTGTTCGAGCACCGCTTCGACAATGGCCTCACTTTCCGCAGCAACAACCGATATTACAACGCGGATGTCGACTGGAGCTACATGACCGGCAATCTCGCGCCGCTCTGGGCGACCGGCGGCCTGCTGGCGCGGATCGCGCAGACGCGGATGGACAGTTCCTATGGCGTGACCTCGGCCAATTCGCTGGAAGCCAAGTTTGAGGCGCTGGGCGCCGAGCACACGGCGCTGGTCGGCTTCGATTACTATCTGCGCTCCTACGATTCCCACCGCTACCGTGGCGGTTCCTACAGCTTCCTCGATCTCGATACCGGCGTTTCCTATGGTGGCGCCAATATCAACTACGCGATCGACCGCGGCTCCGACACGCTGGCGAACCAGTACGGCGTGTTCGTCCAGGACCAGATCAAGTTCGGCGAGCACTGGGTGCTACTGCTCGGCGGGCGGCAGGACTGGACCACCAGCACCACCACCAGTTACCAGACCGGCAAGGTCACGGATCAGGAAGACGCCGCCTTCACCGGCCGCGCTGGTCTCGTCTATCTCTTCGACAATGGGCTGGCGCCTTATGCGAGCGTCAGTCAGTCGTTCCAGCCGCAGGCCGGTCTCAACTACGCCACCGGCGCGCCGCTCGATCCGAGCAAGGGCCTGCAATATGAGGCGGGCCTGCGCTATGAGCCGCTGGGGCAGAACCTGCTGTTCACCGCCGCCGTCTACGACATCACCCAGACCAATGTCGTGACCTATGACGCGCTGGGCTATTCCTACCAGCAGGGCGAGGTGCGCTCGCGCGGCTTTGAATTCGAGGCGCGCGGCACGGTGGGGCGGCTGGAGCTGATCGCCGCCTACAGCTACACCGACGCCACCATCATCGAGAGCGCCTATACCGAGGATATCGGCCAGCAGGTGGCACTGGTGCCGCGCAACGCCGCCTCGCTCTGGGTGACCTACACGCTCGACGAGATCGGGCTGCGGGGCGTGAAGATCGGGGCGGGCATCCGCTATATCGGCACCACCAATCTCACCGACAGCGCCTATGAGGTGCCGGCTTACACGCTGGTCGACGCCATGGCCAGTATCGATCTCGGCGTCTACAACCCGAAGCTTGAGGGCGCCACGCTGAAGGTAAACGCCCACAACGTCTTCAACGAGCAGTACTATACCTGCGTCTCGGTTGACGGTTGCCGCTATGGCGAGCCGGCGACGGTCATCGGCACGCTGAGCTATAAATGGTGAGAGGCACGGCAGGGGACGGCCTCGACCGGCGCCGGCTTCTGGTCGGGGCGCTCGCCCTGCCGCTGCTGCTCGCCGGACGTGGCGCCACCGCCGGCGAAGCCTTGGGCGTGGTCAGCATGGACCTGCTGATCACCGAACTCATGCTGACGCTCGGCGTCGCGCCGCTCGCCACCCCCAATGTCGCGCTCTACCGGCGGCTGGTGGCCGATCCGGTGCTGCCGGAGGAGGTGCGCGACCTCGGGCCGCTCGCGCAGCCGAATCTCGACTATCTGCGCCGGCTGGCACCCCGGCGCATCCTACTGGCCGACTGGCAGGCGGCGGGGCTGGAAAACCTCGCTGCCATCGCGCCGCTCGTGCCGTTGCCAGTCTTGGCCGGTCGGCAGGCGGCCATCGCGCATGGCGAGGATCTTCTGCGCCTCGTCGCCACGCTGCTGGGCGAGCCGTCGCGGGCTGACCTGCCCATTGACGAATGCGAGACGGCGCTTTTGCGCGCGGCTGCAGCGCTGCGCGGTTTCGTCCGGCCCGTCTATGTCTGCCGGTTCAACCGCGACGGGCGCAATCTCTCGCTGTTCGGCGGTCGCGGCATGGTGGGCGACACGCTGGCGCGCCTCGGCCTCGCCAATGCCTATGACGGCCGGGTTAATGGCTTCGGCGTCACCAACGCGCCACTTCTGCGCCTCGCCGAGCGGCCCGAAGCGGTGATCGTGCATTTCGATCGCGGGGCCGAGACCGAGGCAGCGCTGGCCCGGCTGGGGCGGAGCCCGGTCTGGAACGCCCTGCCCGCCGTGAGAGAGGGCCGCCTCATCCGTATCCCGGTGGTCTACCCCAATGGCGGGCCGCGTTCGGTCACCCGCCTGGCGCGCGCGCTCGCGGCAACCCTTCCGGTCCTGCGCGATGTCTGAAGCCGCCAGCCGCGAGGATGGTGTCGCCGCGCCACGCTTCGGTTGCCCCGGCATGCCCGGTCTGCCGCTCATCGCGGCGCTGCTCGGTCTCGGCGTGGCGCTGGCCGGCCTCAACCTCGCCCGCAGCGGCGTCACCCACTGGTCGTTCCGGCTGCTCGCTCCCGATGGAACCGACCTTGCCGAGGTGCGGGTCTTCTATGGGCTGCTGCCGCGTGTGGCGGCGGCGCTGCTCGCCGGCTGGCTGCTCGGCATCAGCGCGGTCCTGCTGCGTCAGAGCCTGCGCAACCCGCTGGCGGAGGCCGGCACGCTCGGCGTGTTCGCTGCCGCGCGTGCGAGCGTCGCCGCAACGCTGATCTGGTTGCCCGGGCTCGCCACCGGCTTCTTCCTGCCGGCTCTCGCCGGCGCCGGCCTGGCAGCGGGCCTCGTTCTGCTGCTGTCGCTCCGCTCCGGTTTCGAACCGCTGCGGCTGATCCTCAACGGGTTGGTGCTGGCGCTGTGCCTCGATGCCTTCACCAGCCTCCTGATCCTGGTGCATTTCGAGGAGATCGGCGAACTCTTGATCTGGCAGTCGGGTTCGCTGGTGCAGGACAATTGGTCGGGGGTGCGGCTCTTGGCGCTGGCGGTCCTCGCCACGGGCGCCGGGGCGCTGCTCATCCGCCGCCCGCTCGCCCTGCTCGAACTTGGCGACGAGGGAATGCGCGCTCTCGGCCTGTCGCCAGCGCGGCTGCGGCTGGTCGCGCTGGTCCTGGCGCTCGTGCCGGCGGCACTCGTCTGCGGCGAATTCGGGCTGCTCGGCTTTGTCGGCCTCGCGGGTGCGGCGCTGGCCGATCTCTCCGGCGCCCGGCGCGCAAGCCTGTCGCTCATGGCGGCACCGCTGCTCTCGGCGGGGCTGCTGCTGGTGACCGATCAGACCGTGCTGCTTGTCTCCGGCGTCATCGACATCCCTGCGGGCATCGTGACGGCGCTGCTGGGCGCCCCCTTGCTGCTCATTCTGCTCGGCCGTCTTCCGCAGGCGCCGCCGCGCACGAACAACGCCACTGTTGTCGCCCGGCGTCGGGCGGGGCCGGTCCTGGCGCTCGCGGCTCTCGCGCTGCTGCTCGCGGTCGCCGCCGGCGTGTCGCTGGGACGCCTGCCGGAAGGCTGGTTCCTCGCCACCGGCGGCGACCTTGCCGACGTGCTGCCCTGGCGCTGGCCGCGCCTTGCGGCCGCGGGCGCGGCGGGCGCCATGCTCGCGCTGGCCGGCTGCCTGATGCAGCGGCTCACCGGCAACGCGCTGGCGAGCCCGGAACTCACCGGCGTTTCCGCTGGTGCCGCGCTGGTGCTGATCCCGGCGGTGCTGCTGCTGCCACCTCTGGGCCGGTCCGAGGCGATGGTGCTCGCCAGCTTCGGCGCCCTCGCCATGCTGGGGCTGAGCCTGCGCCTCGCCGGGCGCTTCGGTTTCGCGCCGGAGCAATTGCTGCTGACCGGGGTGGCGGTGAGCGCTTTTGCCGCCTCGGTATTGTCGGTGGCGGTGCTGGTCGGCGATCCTCGGCTGGTGCAACTGCTCGGCTGGCTGTCCGGCTCGACCTATGCCGTGCGCCCGGCCGATGCCGGCGTTGCCCTTGCCGTGCTCGCCGCAACCCTGCTCACGCTGCCCTTGGTCCGGCGCTGGCTCGCGCTGCTGCCGCTCGGCCGCGCGACGGCGGCCTCGGTCGGCGTTGGCGTCACGCGGGCACGGCTGGCGCTGATCGTGCTCACCGCGGTGCTCACGGCCACGGCCACACTGATCGTCGGGCCGATCAGTTTTGTCGGTCTTCTGGCGCCGCATATCGCCCGCCGCGCCGGCCTCGCCACGCCGCTTGCGGAGATCGCCGGCGCCATGCTCGCCGGTGCGACCCTGCTCATGCTGGCGGATCTGCTCGCCCGGACGATCGCTTTCCCCTGGGATGCACCCGCCGGGCTGGTGGTGACGGTCATCGGCGCGTTGGGCTATGCCGTGCTGATGGGGCGGCGATGATCGAGCCGCTGGCCCCTCTGTTCCGGGGCGCGCTGGAGGAGATCGGCGACGCGCTCATCGTCGATGACGGCCGGGAGGCGCTCGAACCGCTTGACACGTTTCTGCAGGGAGACCGCCTCGCCGCGGCGCTCGCCCGCTTCGGCCGGAGCTATGAGCAGCCGGAGCCGCGCGCGGTCGCCTCGCAATGGTCGAAGCTGTATTTTTCTCGCCTTCTGGTGCCGGCCACGGCGGCGGCGATCGCCGCCGATTGGCGCCTGCCGCTTTCCCCTCGCGAGATGCGGTTCGCGCTGGATGCTCAAGGCGGCGTCGCCACCTTCGCCCTGCCGCATGCGGGCGCGGCCTCGTTGCCCGGCGACACGGAGGAGCGCTTCGCGTTCCTTGTCACCGATCATTTGCCCCTCGTCATCGACAGCCTCGCGCGGGCGAGCGGACTGACGCGGCGTGTGCTCTGGAGCAATGCCGGCAACCTGTTCGAGAAGGTGGTCGGCCATTGCGCACAGTTGCTGGGGGAAGCTCACCCCGGGGTGCAACAGGGGCGAGAGCTGCTGGCGCGCCGGCGCTTCGCCGCCGGCACCGCCAACCCCCTCGCCGAGCCGGTGCGCTACCTCGCCGACGGCACGCGCCAGCGCCGCGTGTGCTGCCTGCGCTACCTGATCACTACCCTGCCCTATTGCGGCACCTGCCCGCTCGACCGGGGTTCGGCGGTCAGAAGCGATAGTTGAGGCCGATCTTGAGCATCTGCAGGTCGGCCTCGTTGGATGCCTCGCGGCCATTCACTGTCTCGGAGCTGCCGGTGAAGTTCTGGGTGATGACGACAAGGCGGCCGCCGGGGCAGGGAGGGGTTGAGTTGTTGGCCCGGCAGACCGTGCGCACCGAATAACTCTTGCCGACGCCGGCCCGCGCGCCGGGGAACGAGAAGCTCTCGCTGCCGAAGCCGGTGAAGAGATAGTCCATCTTCAGTGACCAGCGGTCGGAGAGCGCATATTCGGCGCCGCCGCCCACGGCGAAGCCGGTGCGGGTCGCGCTGGCGGCCTCGGTGAAATAGAGCGTCGTGGTGTTACCGCTCGGCGCGCTGGCTGCCGCTCCGGTGGCGATGTATTGCGAGCGCTGCTCGCTCTCGCGCAGGAAGGCGACGCCGCCGGTGCCATAGACGAACAGCCGGTCGTTGAGGGCATAGCCAGCCTTGGCGCGGATGGTGGAGAGCCAGTCGAACGCATAATCCGTCTTGGCCTGCCACATCTCGTTGTCGATGAGGATCTGCGCCTCGGTGGCGATCGCTGCATGCGTGGTCTTGTGGGCGAGCCAGCTGAAATCCGCCTCGACGCCGAGTACGATGCCATTGCGGAACTGGTAATTATAGCCGATCTGCCCTCCCCCCAGCATGCCGTCGAGCGACTCGTTCGCCGATTCCGTCGCCGCAATGGCGTTGGCGCTGCCATCCGCCAGCGTCGTCGTGCCGTCGATGGACGCGAAGCCATAGCCGACGGACGCGCCGGCATAGAGGCCGGTCCACGCCTCGCTGTTCATCCGCAGGCCGAGCGGCAACGGGGCCAGCGGCTCGCCGCTGCCGAAGCGCCCGGTCAGGGTCGCCGTGATGGTGCGGCCGGGGGCGGGCATGTCGGTGTTGTTCAGTGCATCGACATAATAGGCATCGAGAATGTTCAGCGCGCTGACATCCAGCGTCAGGTTCTCGTTCAGCTTCCACTGCACGAAGGCATCGACCGTGGTGTAGGGCTCCCACAGCTTGGTGACGATGAAATAGGAGCCGTCATCCACCACAGGGGCGAGGCGCTCGCCCATATAGGTGACGCGGCCGCCGATGGTCACGCGGTCGTCGAACAGCCGCGCCCCGGCGGTGAAGGACGCGGTGAACTGCGGCGGCACCTGGTTGGTGAGATAGTCCGCCGGCAGCGTGTAGTCGAGGCAGGTGCCGTCGTCGAGGCAGGCCTCGTAATCGGTGTAATAGTTGAAGCCGAATTCGGTGAAGATCGGCCCGGCATCGTAGCGGCCGGAGATTTCGAAGCCTTTGAACCGGACATAATCGTAATTGAACAGGCTCATCGAGCCGTTGAAGCTGCGGCCGATGTAATTGTTCGTGGTGTTGTCGAAATAAGCGAGCTTCAGCCGGGCCTTGTCACCCTCCATGAAGAGATTGTCGCGCAGGAAGTTGGTGCCCACTTCCCAATTGCTCGCCTGCTCCGCCTCGAGATCACTCGTGAAGACCTGGTCGGCGCGGGGTCTGGCTGGTCTCGCGCACGCTGGGCGGGCGGATGCCGCTTTGGTACTGGCCATAGATCTGCCAGCCCTCAAGCGGCGTCACCGTCACGCTGGCGCTCGGGCTGAAGCCGTCGCCGGAATAGCCGGTGAAGGGTTCGCTGGTGGCGTAATAGGTCGCGCCGTTGAAATTGGTCTCATAGGAGAGGTACTCAACCCCTGCCGCCAAGGCGAGCCACGAGGTCGGCTCCCAGTTCACGCGGGCGAACAGCGCGCCGATAGTGCGGTCGCCATCGGCCGGAATTGCCCACCAAGTTACGTCGGGCCAGGCGTCGCGGGAAACCGGCTCGGCGTCCTCGTAGGTGAAGGAGCCGCCGAGGGTGACATCGAGTGGCGTGTCCTTCAGCATGAAATGCGAGGTGTTGCTGGCGTTGACGCCGACATTCTTGGATTGCTGCTGCAGTTCCGGCGTGGTGCCGAGCACGGCGAAGACATTCGTCTCGTCGGTGTTGGAGAGATAGGCGTTGATCTTGACGTCGACGAGGTCGTTGTCGGCGGGATCGTAGTGATAGCGCGCCGTCAGCTGGTTGATGGCGACCGAGCTGAGCGGGATCTGGAAGGTCACATTTGTTCCAGCATTGATCGCCGAAGGCGAAATCTCGCCGAACTCATTGCCGTAATAGAGATAGCCGATCTGCAGTTCCTGCTCGTCGGTGGGGCGGAAGGTGGCTTTCAGCAGCGCCGAGGTCACGTCTTCCGAGGTGTTGTAGACGAGCTGGCCATGGCCGTAATTCGATAGCGGCACCTCGTTGCCGAGATAGTCGGTGGTGGTGAGGGAGCCCTGCGTGCCGGCAAAGTAATTGCCGGTCTTGCGCCGCACCACCGCGCCGATCACGTCCACATTCTCCTCCCGCACCGCGAGGGCGAAGCTGCCATTGGTGATGGCCGCACCGTCGCCGCCGCCGAACACCGCTGCCGTTTCCCCGATCACCGGCGCGACCGAATTGGTGGCGAGACCGCCGCGCACCCGCACGCCCCAGCGCTCGCCGGCCTGAAGAATGTCCTCGACGTCCAGTGTCTGCATGGCGATGGTGCCGCCGATGGCGCCGGCCACGGCCCCGTCCGGCCCCTTGGTGACGGTGATGCCGGAAATGAGGTCCGGGTCGACATAGGTGCGGCTGTCGACGCCGGCATAGCCGCGATAGGAGGAGGTCGATTGCTGCGCGCCGTCGATCGTGGTGGCGACGCGGTTCTGGCCCTGCAGGCCGCGAATATTGGGATCGATCGAGGCGCCGTTATTGCCGCCCCCCGAAATGACACCGGGCGTGCCCTGAAACAGCGCGCCGGCGGTCTGCGGCGGGAAGCGCTCGATCTCTTCGGCTGAGATGTAGTTGGTCGAGCCGGCCGTCTCGAACGGCTTGTCCGCCGCCGCGCGGGCGCCGGACACGTCGATGGCGTCAAGTGCGATCGCGCCGTCGCCGGCACTGTCCACGCCGCCGCCTGAGACCGGCGCCGAGATCGTCACGCGCGTCGGGGCCGTGAAGGCGTAGACCAGCCCGCTCCCGGCCAGCAGCCGCGCCAGCGCGTCTTCCGGCGCGAAGCTGCCACGCAGCGCCGGCGAGGTCCGGCCGGAGGTGAGCGAGGCGGGATAAGCGAACTGAATGCCGGTCTGGCGGGCGAAGGCGGTCAGCGCCGCGCCAAGCGGCTGCGCCGGAATGTCGAAGCTGCGCTGGACCGCGCCCGCCGGCTGCGCCTGCGCCACGCCGAGATGAGGCGCCACCAGCATGGTCGATGCCACCAGGCATGCCCGCACAACACCCTTTCGTCCCCTGAAGCCCGCCATCCGTCCTGTCTCCGCTCGCGTAACGAGGCCCCTGCCCTGCCGGGTCTTCCGGTTCCTCGCTGGCTAAGACGGGAGGCGGCGGCAAAATCCTCAGCGCTCTCAGAAGAAAAATCGCTCACGCCGCCGAGACGATGGTGAGGAACGCCGAAAGCGGAATCACCCGGACCGGCAGCCCCTGCGCCAGAGCGGCAAGCGACGCCTCCGGGGTGCGCAGGTCGAGCACGGCATTGACGCGCAGCGTGTCGAGGCCGGCGCCGCGCGCGATGATCCAGCCGGAATGGTAGGGGCGCAGCGCCGCGATGATGTCGGAGAGCGAACGGTCCTGCGCGATGTAGAGGCCCGAGCGCCAGGCGAGGGTGATATCGGCCGGCTGCAACGTGACCGGTCCGAGGCGCCCATCCGCACCGACGCGGAGGCGCTCGCCCGCCTTCAGCGTGTGTTCGCTTGCTCCCGTTATACGCACCGCGTGCTCGACGACGCTCACCGCCACCGAACCGTCGCCGCGATTGGCGTCGACATCGAAGGCGGTGCCCAGCGCCTGCAGCCGGCTCTCCCCCGCCACCACCTCGAAGGGGCGAGAGGGATCAGCCGCTACGTCGAAAAACGCCTGCCCTTCGAGCAGGCGTACCTCCCGCCGTGCGGCGGTGAAATCGAGCGCGAGCGCCGTGCGGGCGTTCAAAGTCACTTGAGAACGGTCCGCCAGCGTGACCGTCCGCACGTCGCCGGTTCCGGTGGCGATGTCGGCACGCGGCCCCAGCCGTCCCGCGAGCCATGCCCCGCCGGCGCCGGCGAGGCCGAGCCCGGCGGCTCCCGCCAGCAGGGCGCGTCGCGACAGACCGTCGCCGGCGCGCGGGCCTCGGCCGGGACGGATGAGGCCGCTGCGGGAATCTTGGTGCAGAAGCGACGCGTCGCCCCAGAGTTGCTCCGCCTCCTGTGCCGCCGCCTCGTGGTCGGGGCTCAGCTGCCGCCACGCCGTGAAGGCGGCAAGAACCGCCGGCTGCGCCTCGCCGGAATGCAGGCGCACGATGAAGGCTAGCGCCTCGTCCGACAGGGCGCGGGGCGGGTAGGACGGGCGATGGGGCGGCGACATTACCAAGGGCGTCTCGCAACCGATTGGGAGAAAGGCACACCCCTATAGACGTTTGCCGCGGGCGAATTCCTCAATGGCCTTTCCTCACTCCTCGTCGCGCATGAGGTCCCGGCAATGGATCAGCGCACGCAGGATGTGCTTTTCCACCATGCTGACGGATACGCCGAGATGCGCGGCGATTTCGCGATGGCCACGGCCTTCCAGCTTGTTCATCACGAAAGCCGTCTGGCAGGCCGGCGGCAGTTCGTTGAGCAGGACGGCGAGCCGGACGATGCGGCGCCGGTGGTGCAGGTCGCCCTCGCAATCGCCGCGGGCGGCGAGCGCGTCAATTTCCTCGATGTCGACCCGGTGAAGCCATTCGGCGTGGCGCCGGGCGGTGAAGTCGATGGCGGCGGTGCGGGTCGCGGCAAAGGCATAGGTCTTGGGATGCTCGATCACCACCGCCTGTGCGGAGCGGCCGGCAAGTCGCAGATAGGCATTCTGCACCACTTCCTCGCCGCCGTCGCGATCCCCTACCAGCCGTGCGGCGAACCTCACGAGGTCGCGATGGTGGCGGCGGTAAAGCTCTCCGAGCCAATGGTTGAGCGCCCTAGGCACGATCCCCTCCCCCGGCGCGGGCGTGGGCGCATGCCGTCCAGGGCCGGTGGTTGATCACGCGAAGGGCCAAGGCGGTTACCGGTGGAAAGCGAACGTCGCTGATGGGCCGCGCGCCGCGTCGTGAAGGAAAAGCGGTGCTAGCCTTAGCTCAACAAAATTGTGATGCAACATCAATGATTTATAACGATTACAGATAAAATCTGTCCGTGGGTGAGGGCAAGCTGGCTCCAGTGGTCTCGGTGATCCCCGGCTGCCGGGATGGCGGGTTCGGCCTATCCGGCCTTGGCCACGAAAACCGCCCGTCTGCCCTTTGTGCTGCTGTCGGATTGCCAGGCTGACGGCACGCCCGCTCGCGCCTTGGCGTGTCACCATCGGATCGATGTGCCGGAACGGACGTGTCACGCCTCCCAGAGGGCGAGCCCGATACCGGTGGCGCCATAGCCGGCGCCGTTGAACAGCATCCAGCGCCGATCCAACTGCTCGAAGACATGGGGATAGGCGAGCGTGCCGGCCTCCCAGCCGTCAGCTTCCGCGGCGATTTCCGGGTCGATCCGCGTCCAGGAGTGCCCGTCCGCGCTGGCGGCGCGGCCTATGGCATAGGGGCCGTCCGCCGCGCGCATGGAAAACCACATGTCGAAATTGCCGCCGGGCAGCCGATGCACGCTCGGCCGGACGGTCGCGATTTCCATGCCCTCAGGTGACACAGCGAGCCCCGGGAGGCGGTGCCACGCCAGCCCGTCCAGCGAACGCGCTTCCCGGATCGCGTGCCGCATGTCCGACTTGCCATCGCCCCAGGCGAGATGGGTGCCGTACCACATGCGCCAGTCGCCGGGCGCCAGCCGCATCACATAGGGATAAGACAGGCTGTAGGCATCGAGCCGGTCGCGGTCCATGAGCGGACCCGCGAAGCCGCGCTCGAAGCGGCCGGCCCTGGCGTCGCCGAAAGCGACTCCGATGGCGTTGCGCCACGGCACCGAGCCGCCGATGTTCCAGCCCATATAATAAAGCCGGTCCGCGTCTTCCACCACCACACTGCCGACGCTGATACCGGCGTCATCGAACGCGCCGGCGGCACCCGGCAGCAGAACCGGCTCGGGCGGCTGATCCTCAATCCGGGGAACCTCGCCAAGCCGGAGCACGAGCGTGCCCACCGCAGAGCGGTTGCGCGCATCGCGGCCGCTGTAGAAGATGCGGACCAGGTCGCCGTCCAGCGGGACCGCGATTGGCAGCGCGGCATGCGAGACGAGGGCGGGATGCCCGCCGTCCGGGCCGGCGAAGATACGGCCGAGCTTCCGCCACTGCCCTGCCATCAGATGCGCCTCAGGCGATGGCTCGGTACGCGGGAAACCTCGCTCGCGCGCGGCGCCACGACGCTTCCCGCCGGCAGATCTTCCAGCACCAGCGCCCCCGCGCCGAGCACGCATTTTTCCCCGATCGTCACATGATCGCGGATTGTCGCATTCACACCCAGGAAGCAGGCGCGTCCGACCGAGACGCCACCGGAGACGACGGCATGGGAGGCGACGAAAACGTCGTCGCCTATGCGTGCATGGTGCCCGATATGGTTGCCGCTCCAGAGGGTTACATTGCTGCCCAATGCCGCGAAAGGCTGGATCACGTTGTTTTCCAGTATCAGGCAGTTATCGCCGTGCGACAGATCGGAAAAGGTGATGGCGCGGGTGCTGACATAGCTGGGCAAGGTGTAGCCGAGGCGCCTCCCCGCCTCCACCCGACCGGCGCGGGTGGCGTTGAGGCCGCCATAGCCGACGGCGACGAACAGATCGAACCGGTCGGGAGGATAAAGCGCAGGCACCTCCTCGAACGGCACAACCGGGCGCCCCTGAAAGGCGTCGGCCGTGAGAAAGGCGGCATCGACGGTGAAGGCGCAGACACGCCTGCCGGCATCTGTTGTGAAATAGAAATCCGCGAGAGCCGCGATCTCCCCGGTGCCGAAAATCACAAGGTCCTTCATGTCACCCCGTCGCGCCGGCCGTCGTCAGCCACGCATGATGCGCTACCACGCCGCCCGCGTCATCCAGCTGCCGCCGTTCTCAACGATGGCAACCACGATCAGGACCCAGAAAATCCGCTGCGGCGTCACCGCAATTGAGCAGCAGATCGACGATCGTTACATGCGGCTCGAACGCGCCCCAAAGCTGCGGATAGACGGGATAATCGGCATATGACATCCAGGCGACCTCGATGCCGCGGGTCGCAAATGCCGACACATCGAGATAGTCGCGCGCCGCGGGTCCCGTGAGATAGCGCTCCGCCCCGACGGCAGCGGCAATTTCGACGAGGCGTTGCGAGGTGTTCATCGCGCACAGCGTTTGGCGGTCGATCACATCGGTACAGCGGCGAATGGGCGTGTGAATGCCAAGCCGTCCGCAGATGGCACCGAGCAGGGTTTCGTTGACGCGCGAGAGTAACTGCTCGTCGGCCACCGGCGCCATCAGCCCATCGAACCAGCCGAAAACGCTGTCGAAAGCGGATGCCCTGCGATAGGCGAGTTCGATGGCGCGCCGATGGGTGTGGGACCAGGACCGATCAGCGACCCGAGTCTCGTCGATCGACTGGCCATGCAGTCCCTTCACCTCGATGGGAATGGTGATCCATGTGGGGCCGGAGACTGTCTTGATCCTGTTGCGGTTACGCCAGTCGCGCCGCGTGTATTGCACGCTGTCGAGCAGGATCAGCAGGTCTGCCTGACGGATCATGTCAAAGTACCCACGCCACGGCAGGTAGTTCGACTGGGTGATGACGACCGTCCGTGGAGGACCGGCGTGGGGCCGCGCCGTCTGTTGATCGAGGGGTAACAAAGCGTTCACCCCAACACTTCCTCAAGGGCCGCCACGACCCGAGCCTGAGCCGCCGGCTCCAGCATGGGATGCAATGGCAACCGCACGAGGCGTTCGGAGAGGCCGTCCGTGTACGGCATGGCGGTCGCGGCCCGCCCCAGTCGCTGGCCCGCCGGTGAGGAATGGAGGGGCACATAGTGGGAGATGGCGTTGATCCCGCGACGATCCAGTCCCCGGATCACGGCAGGCCGAAGTCCTTCCGGCACCAGGACATGGTAGATATGCCCATTGTGACCGCAGTCCTCGGGAACAATCGGCCGCCGCAACAGGCCGGCCGCTTCCAGCGGCCGGAGCCCGGAATGGTAGCGACCCCATGCCTCCAGCCGGCGGGCGGTGATCGCGTCGGCGTGCTGCAGTTGCGCCAACAGAAAGGCGGCGATGAGTTCGCTGGGCAGATAGGACGAACCGATATCGACCCAGCTGTAGCGATCCACCTCGCCGCGCAGGAAGCGGGCGCGGTCCGTGCCCTTTTCCCAGATGATTTCGGCCCGCGCTGCGGCCTGGGTGTCGTTGACGATGAGGGCGCCGCCCTCTCCGGAAATGATGTTTTTCGTCTCGTGGAAACTGAGGGCAGCGAAGGCACCGAAAGACCCGAGTGGCTTCCCTCGCCAATCCGCTAGAAAAGCCTGCGCCGCATCCTCGATCAGGATCAGGCCCCGCCGCTGGGCGATGTCGCAAATTCGGTCCATCTGCGCGGCAACGCCGGCATAGTGAACGACGCAGATCGCCCGTGTCCGCGCCGTGATCGCGCCTTCAATCAGCTCTTCGTCAAGGTTCAGCGTATCGGGACGAATATCCACGAAAACGGGCACGCCGCCGCGCAGCGCCACGGCGTTGGCGGTGCTTGCGAAGGTGAACGAGGGCATGATGACCTCGTCGCCGGGCCCGACGCCCGCGAGAATGACGGCCATCTCCAACGCGGCGGTGCCGGAATGGGTCAGCAGGACGCGGCTGTCGGGAAAGCGATTCTCAAGCGCGGCATGGCACCTCCGGGTAAAGGTGCCATTACCGGAGAGATGACCGAGAGCCAGCGCCTCTTTCAAGAACGTGAATTCGTCTCCCGCCAAGGACGGACGATTGAATCCGATGAACGTCTCGCGTTCTTCCGCAAGGGACGAGGGTCGTCCCGGAGGCGATGGCAGGCTCATTGTCAATGCCACGATCTCCAATTCCGCGAATACAACGCTTGGTGGCTGGGGCTACATGGATACCGCTTGAGAGTGCCCGTCAAGTCGCTCCGTGAACCGAATACTTCAGGCCGCGCGGCGCACAAGTATCGCGAACTCCCACAAACCATAATCCTGCATCAACGCGACATGCCGTCCGTAGCGTGAGAGGCATTCGCGCAGCATGTCGACCGGATCGGCGTAGAAAAGATCGTCCCGCCGCCGGGACGGGTCCGAGCAGGTGCTCAACAGGTTGAAGCCGAAGCCCCTCTGGCCGGACGCATGGAGGGCATCGAGCGTGGCCCAGACATAGTCCGGCCACGCAGCAGGGGAAATGCCGCGGATCACATTCAAGATGCCGTTTGCGACCGCATAGTCGGCACGCACGGCCGAGGCGGTTCCCACATGAAAGCTGTGCGCCTCACTCTCCCCGTGCAGCGTGCGGGCCGCCTCGATCATGGAGGCGGAAACATCGTAGCCGATATAAGGGCCTCCATGGCCTGCCTGCCTGAGGAAGGTGAGGAAACTGCCATAGCCGCACCCGACATCGAGGACAGTCGCACGGGTGTCGGCGGCAAACAGGCGAAGAAACTGGCTGTGTCGGAGTGTTTGCCCGCTCTCGTCCTTCCAGTCCACGCCCCTCGCCACCGGCCCATGCTCGGAGAGGCATGCACGGTAATAGTCCGCGAGAGCCGCGTGGACGGGGTGACGCTCGCTCACGACGCTGCCTCGTCGAGCCGGCTCGCCTCGCGCACGACCCCTCCCCCGTCCTGCGCGGAACGGTAAATGGCGCGCAGATGCGTATAGGGACGGCGCTTCACCTCCGAGAGAATAGCGGCAATGTAGATGCCAAGGATGCCGAGTATGCTGACCGTCAGGCCGCCAAAGAACCAGAGTGAGACGATGATTGAATAATACCCGATGACGCCGACACCATAAATGGCATATTTAAATATAGAATAGGCTATATAAATAAAAGAAATGGCGCTGATCGACAGGCCGACGTAGAATATGACGTAAAGTATCTTGGTCGATGTGGTTGCGATATGGCGGACGGCCATATCTATCTTCTTCGCGAGAGAGTAGGTCGTGGGGGATAGGGAGAGCTTCTCAACCTCAAGCGAGGTCTGCCGAAAGCCTGTGATCGCCCAGAGGTGGGAAATCTGCATTTCCCGATCCCGGTGAGCGACCAGTGCTTGCACATAGGCGCGCGTCATGAGCCGGGCGGTGATGATGTTGCGCGGTAAGGGCTGGTCGCTGAGGGCGTTCAGAAAGGTGAAATAGACCGCGCCGGAGGCTCGTTCGAACAGGCCGCCGCGGCGCTGTCGCTGCACGCCGTAGACCACGTCCCATCCGCCCCGCGTCATCTCCGCACTGAACCGACCGAGAATCTCGGGCGGCTCTTCGAGATCGCTGTCGATGAGGAAGACGAGATCGCCCGTGGCGTGCGCGAGCCCGGTCATCATGGCCTTGTGGTGACCGAAATTGCGCGCGAGATCGAGAACAATGACGCGTGGGTCCCGAGCAATCAGATCGAGCGCCCGTTCCAGGCTGTCGTCGGGCGAGCCGTCATTGACCAGAATGAACTCGACCTCATCCGCGATATCGGCTGCGGCTGCGGAGCATCGCGCATGGAAGGCGGCAAGGGTGTCGGCGGACCGATAGAGCGTGGAGACAATGGAAAGACGCGGCCTCGACGGCGCAGAGCCACCATGCATGCCAGAACTGTCCCTGATTTCCGGCGGAAAGCAGCAAACGCCGATGAACCGACCAGGCCCTTGAAGCCGAACCCCTTACCTCAACACGGGGAGATTGAGAAGAGCGCCGCCGCCAGGCGACCTCTGGTTGATCGGGACCTCGCCCTTGACGCATTGGACCGGCTCGGCCTTAGTCGCGACGGTAATTGAATGATGCCCCCCCAGCGGGGCTTTATCCGCATTCCGCTGTCATTGCACTGCGGCCTCGCAGGTGAACGACACCACAGCTGAAAGACACCGCATGGTGACGGCTTCGTCTCTCTTCAGCCGCCGGCCCGTCGCGTTCTGCATGAGCCGCCTTCTGTTCATGGCCGTCTGCGGCGGATTTCTGAGCCTGTTGCTGGTGCAGGCCGGCGTACCGCTTCAGCTTTTCCCGGTTGCAGCGATCTGCCTGGGCGTGCTCGTGGTGACGACCGCCGGCGAAACGGCGCTGTTGATCGGCGGCATGGCGCAGGCGAGAGCTTGGCTGCCGGCTGCTTTTGTCGCTGGCCTGAGCGTGAGCAGCGTAGCGCTGCTCGGCCTGACGGCCCTTTTGGGCTGCACGGCGCAGAGCGCTTTTCTCCTCTGGGCCGCGCTTGTGGGCGCGGCAGCGTGGCGGGCGAGGCGCCATTGGCAGAAGGCGCCGTCCGGACTGTGGCTCGACACCCTTGCCGCTGTCGTCCTGGCTCTTGTTGTCGCCTTCTTTTGCCGTCGCATCGCGGCGGCCTATCCCACACTCCTGAACTCGGGCACTTTGTCGGCCTGGGTGGACTACTTCTTCCACGGTTCACTGATCGCCGGCTTTGGCGGGCCGATGGCCCCGATCGCGGGCGACATCTTTCTGCCGGGCGTGCCGGGCGTTTTCTATCATTATGCGCCGTTCCTGCTGCCCGCGGCGCTCGCTCCTCTCTCCGGACTGCCCGGCCTCGGCCTGGCGACGGCGGTGCTGCTGCCGCTTGGACTTTTCACGGCGCTGTCGGGGCTCTTCGCCCTCGCGGCCGAAATGGCGGATCGGCGGGTGGCATTCGTGGCCCTTGGCGCCGTGGTCGTCCTGCCCGATGCCTCTCATTACGGCGCCCGCATCGCGTTCCTCGATGTCGACTGGATGGTCTTCACCTCCCCCGGCTCGGGCTACGCCATTGGCACGGCCGCTCTCGCCTATCTTTGCCTCTTGGTCTGGCTGCGTGGGGGAGAACGTCGGACGTTGGTTCTGGCCACCTGTCTGAGCGTCGCGCTGATCCTGATCCGCGCCCATATGTTTCTGCTATGGGCGCCAGCGGCGGCGGGAACGGTGATTCTGGCGCGGCTGGCGCCGTCCTGGCGTGCTGGCGCCGTAGCGGCGGCGGCTATCCTTGGCTTGAGTGCAACGGTCCTTCTGGTCTTCGGCGGCTTCGGCGAAGCGGCACTCGCCTGGACAAGTCCACGCGCCTATCTCGATTTTCTCGTCACCACCGGGCCGCCGGAATTTGCCGGTGGTCTCCAGCAAAAAGCTGCTGGCTGGGTCTCCCTTCTCGGTGCCATCCTGCTGCTGCCCGCGACACTCGGCTTCTGGCTGGCGGGGCTTGCGGTCGCTGCCGCATGGACCGTTCGCAAAGGCCGCTGGACAGCGGCGGACTGGTTGCCGCTGCTGCTCTGCGTCACCTATGTCCTGTTGGCGCTCTGGGCGCCGCGCGCGTTCAATGGCAGCCTGTCCGAATACAAACACCGTCATTTTGTTCTGCTCTATGCCCTGGTCGGGGTGTGGACAGGCGTTCGCCTGCTCGAGCTTTCCGGCTTGGCAGAGTGGGCGGCACGCCAGCGGCTGATGTTCGCGGCTCCCGCCTGTCTCTGCCTTGGCGTGCTGGCGCTCTTTCTCCTGCGCACGGTCGATCCGGCGCGCCCGGGCGCCACCATTGTCTGGGCGAAGGACTTCTACGAGACGAAGGTGACGCCCGGCATTCCCGAGGCGGCCACCTATTTGCGGCAGCGTGCGGCGCGCGATGACGTGATGCTGGTGGGTGGGCGGGGAGCGAACGACCCCCTGACAGGCCCCGCTATGCAACTGGTGAGCCTGACCGGCCTGCCCTGCTATGTGGCCCGCATCGACCAGCTTCTGACGACACGTCCACCGGCCGTGGTGGAGGATGTGCGACAGAGAATGGCGGTACAGGCCGCCGTCGATCACGCGACGGATCGTGCCACGGCCTTCGCCACCCTGCGCCGCCACGGAATACGCTGGTACGTCATGGCGGCTCCGGACCGGCCGGCATGGGACGAGGAAGGGCGCGGCGCCGCCTTTCGGTCCGGCGATATCCTTATCTACGATACGATGTCCCCGTAACGATCCACGATGCGGTGGCGCGAGAGCCTGATCCGATCAGGTTGTATCGACCTGATCGGTGAATTCCGCCTGCGCGTCAGCTTTTCGGCAGGTGCGAGAGGAGGGAGATGAGCTCGATCTTCGCGCTGGTCAGCACGACGATCAACGGCCTGAGCTGCGCCTGGCGCGCAGCCGGTGCCTATTGGGGAGCGGTCGTGCTGTCGCAGCGGCACAAATCCGGATAAACCGGCGAGACCCCTGACGACGCGGCGGCTGATGACTTGCCTGGCGACCTGCGGCGACGCTCGCCGCCCCCTCGCGGAGGGAATCGGGGCACGGCCGTTCGAACGCCGCTTAGCGGCCGATGACTGCTCTCCCGAGGGACATTCTGTGTGACAGAGCGGGTGGGCAATGGCTGACAATTATCGCCCGCTTCAGCGGACCGAGGGGTGGCCGCCGTGGAGACACCTTAGTTAACCTATTGAAAGAACAACGAAGTCGGGCAAGGTGGGGAGCCGACTGCGGCCGGCGATTTCGTGCTGGTAAGGTCTCGTTAACCACTAAACGCTTGCGTCGAATCGGTTCATGCTTATCGTCACGGAAAACCTGCCGTATTGGCAGTTTATCCGTGATGAAAGTTTTCGACGTGAACGCCGCTGATTCCGCGCGAAAGGTTATGGCTAGTGTGGACGAGACGATCGGCGCACAGGCCGAATTGTTGAGTTCACAGCTGCAGGCGATGAGCGAGGCGTTGTTCCCGCCCTCGTCGAAGAAGGTTCTCCGCCGCTTCACATCCGGCGAAGCGGCGCGGTTGATCGGCGTTTCGGATTCGACCTTGCGGAAGATGACGCTGGCGGGCGAAGGCCCCCTGCCGGAGACGGCCGCCAATGGCCGGCGTCTGTACACGCTGGGGCAACTCAACGAGGTCCGCCGTCTTCTGGCAGCGTCGGCTCGTGGCAGGGAAAGTGTCGAGTTTGTGCCGCATCGTCGCGCGGGCGAACATCTTCAGGTGCTGGCGGTTACCAATTTCAAGGGCGGGTCGGGCAAGACCACGACTTCCGCTCACCTGGCGCAGTACCTCGCGCTGCAGGGCTACCGCGTACTCGCGGTCGATCTCGATCCGCAAGCCAGCCTCTCTGCCCTGCTTGGTGTGATGCCGGAAACCGACGTACTTGCGAACGAAACGCTCTACGCCGCCATTCGGTATGACGGTGCCCGCCGGCCGCTGGCCGATGTGATCCGGTCCACCTATTTTGATGGCCTCGATCTCATCCCCGGCAATCTCGAACTGATGGAGTTCGAGCACACGACGCCGAAGGCGCTTGCCGCCACGGACAGGTCGCGAGGGGATCTCTTCTTTACCCGTGTGGCTGCGGCCTTTGACGAGGTGGCGGATCGCTACGACGTTATTGTCATCGACTGCCCGCCTCAGTTGGGGTTCCTCACCCTGAGCGGCCTGTGCGCTGCGACCGCGATGATCGTTACCGTGCATCCGCAAATGCTCGACATTGCCTCGATGAGCCAGTTTCTGCTCATGACGCGTGATCTGCTCGGCGTGGTTCGCGAAGCCGGCGGAGAGTTGAAATATGACTTCATCCGCTACCTGTTCACCCGGTTCGAGCCGCAGGATGCGCCGCAGACCAAGGTGGCTGCCTTGCTCCGCAACCTGTTCGACGACTATGTCCTGACCAACCCAATGGTGAAGTCCGCCGCCATTTCCGATGCCGGCCTGACCAAGCAGACTCTCTATGAGATCGGGCGGGAGAACCTCACGCGGTCGACCTATGACCGAGCGATGGAAGCTCTGGATGCTGTCAACGCCGAGATCGAAGGGTTGATCAAGGCCGCCTGGGGGCGTGCGTGATGAATAGGAATGATGGTCTTGCGTCCGGCTCTTCCGCGCACCCGCCGACCGTGTTGGGAGCTCCCAACACGGCGCCCTTGGCCCGCCGCGCCTTGTCACATGGGAGCGCAATCCGGGACGATCTCGCGGCTACGTTGGGAGCTCCCAACAGCGTGCGAAGGAACGACCCTGTAGTGCGTCGCCTCGTTCAGGAGGTATGGTGATGAGCCGGAAAGATGCGATCAACTCGCTGTTCCTGAAGAAGCCGGACGCTGCCGCCCCCTCCCCTGCGCGGGCGCCGGAGCGCGTGCGCACCGGTGCCGTCGCGGCAATGGGGGCATCGCTGCAGGAGCTATCCGAAACCGCGAGAGCCGGCGAACGGCTGAAGCAGCAGCTGGCCGCAAGCGATGTTGTGGTGTCGCTGGAGCCGAGCCAGATCGACGGCTCGACAATAGCCGACCGTATTTCGATCGAGATCGATCCCGGCTTCGAGCAACTCGTCGCGAGCATTGAGGAGAACGGGCAGCAGGTGCCCGTTCTCGTGCGGCCGCACCCTGATGCAACCGGGCGCTTTCAGATCGCCTATGGCCGTCGCCGGCTGCGGGCCGCCGAACGGCTCGGGCGTTCGGTGAAGGCGATCGTCAAGGCGCTGAGCGACGCCGAGCTGGTGGTGGCGCAAGGGCGCGAGAATCTCGACCGACAAGACCTGTCATTCATCGAGAAAGCGCTGTTCGCCAAGCGGCTGGAGGAGGCCGGCCATGACCGGCAGACCATCATCGCCGCCCTTTCCACCGACAAGGCGGATATCAGCCGCTACATCGCGGTTGCGCGCCGTATTCCGGAATCGCTCGTCCGGCGTATCGGCCCGGCCCCCAAATCGGGGCGAGCACGCTGGCTGGGACTCGCCGAGAAGCTCGACAATCCGAAACTTCTCCAGAGCGTGGAAGTGATGCTGGACGACCCGGCCCTGCGGGCAATGGACAGCGACCGACGTTTCCAGGCGCTCTGGCAGAGGCTGGCCGACAAGCCTCGGCCGCTCGCGCGGGGCGATGTCTGGACGACGCCGCAGGGCCGCCGGGCGGGGCATGTCGAGCGCGGAGGAGGGCGCACGGCGCTGGTCTTCAACGAGAAGGCCGTGCCGGATTTCGCCGACTTCGTCGCCTCCCAGCTCGACAGGCTGTTTGAGGAATTCTCGGACGCGAACAAGGGAGATGCGATGACGGAGTGACCGGCTGAGCCGGGGCTCATGCCCCAATGCTACACCCGGCAAAAAGAAAAAGGCCCCCGAAACAGAGTTCCGGAAGCCCTTCTCAACGTGTGACAACCTGAGAATCGCACTTCCTGGAATCACGGTCAAGCCTCAAGCGAGGCCTCAGCGCCGTTTCGGCGAGCGTTTTTCTTTTGCCTGACAAAGGTGAAAGAGAATGGATCGACATATCACGACGACGCCTTTCGGGCGGCGGTCGCTGTCGCTTGCCCATGTGGCGAGCCAGGCCGTGGCGAAGGCCCGCCCCTTGGACAAGGCGGTGCATAAATGGAACGTGTTCCGGGCGATCTGTACCGCGAAAGCGCGCATCGGCGTTTCCGAGCGGGCGCTGGCGGTGCTCGACGCGTTGCTGTCTTTTCACCCGGAGACCGCGCTGACCGGCGAGGACCTCATCGTCTTCCCGTCCAACCAGCAATTGTCGCTGCGCGCCCACGGCATGGCACCGGCGACGTTGCGCCGGCATCTCGCGGTGCTGGTCGATGCCGGACTGATCCTGCGCCGTGACAGCCCCAACGGCAAGCGCTACGCCCGCAAGGACCGCGCCGGCGAGATCGAGCGAGCCTTCGGCTTCGACCTGTCGCCGCTGGTCGCGCGCGCCGACGAGTTCGAAGCCTGGGCGGAGGAGGTGAGGGCGGAGGAGCGGGCGCTCAAGCTGGCGCGCGAGCGCATCACGCTGTGCCGACGCGACATCGCCAAGATGATCGCCACCGGCATCGAGGAAGGCGTCCCCACGCAGTTGCGCGGGCAGGGCCCTGCCAACTGGATGGAGATCCAAGGCCTCTACCGCGCCATTGTCGAGCGGGTTCCGCGCAATGCGGGCCGCCCAACGCTGGAGCGGGTTGCGGAAGACCTCGCGGTTCTGGCCGACGAGATCCTCATCTTGCTGGAAGCACAGGTAAAAACCTCATTTCCGAGCGCCAGTGAATCTCAAACTGAGCGCCACAAACAGAATTCAAATCCAGACTCTCCCATTGATCTTGAACCTCGCTTTCGGGAAAGCAGGGGGGAGGGGAGCGCGCCCAGAACAGAACCGGCGCGTCCGCCAGAGGGGGCCTATCCTCTTGGCATGATCCTCGATGCCTGCCCTGATATCATCGACTATGCCCGGGGCGGCATTTCCAACTGGCGGGACTTCATGGCGACCGTCGCTGTCGTCCGGCCCATGCTCGGGATCAGCCCCAGCGCCTGGGAGGAGGCGCAATCCGCCATGGGCGAGGTGCAGGCCGCCGTGGTCGTCGCCGCCATTCTTCAGCGCGGGACGGCGATCAACAGCGCCGGCGGCTATATCCGCGACCTCACGCGAAAGGCCCAAGCCGGCGCCTTCTCCATCGGGCCGATGCTCATGGCGCTGATCGGCAAGCGGAAAGGCGAGAAGAAACGGGCGTGAGGGCGACAAGTTTGGCTTGAAGAGCCGCGGGCGTGTAATACTTATCTTGTAAGTGTCCTTACCAGGAGAGGAACGATGAGCACGACGGTGACGTCCAAGGGCCAGGTGACGATCCCTAAGCCGGTGCGCGACCTGCTCGGTATCGTGGCGGGAAGCCGAGTCGATTTTCGGCGGGCGCCGGATGGCAGTGTGGTGTTGACGCGGGCGGATGAAAAGCGCGCGCCCAGTCGTTTCGCCAAGCTGCGCGGGCATGCCGGCGCAGGGCTGACGACAGATGCAATCATGGCTCTGACGCGCGGTGACACGTGACGCTGATCGACACGAATGTCCTGCTCGATCTGGTCACCGACGACCCGCTTTGGGCTCAGTGGTCGATCGACCAGCTGGAGGCGGCATCCCTGCGCGGTCCATTGCTCATCAACGATGTCGTCTACGCCGAGCTTTCGGTTCGCTATGAACGCATCGAGGCTGTGGAGGCGGCTCTGAGCGAAGCGGGCATAGCGGTTGCGCCTATGCCGCGCGCGGCGCTGTTTCTGGCCGGCAAGGTTTTCGCCTCGTACCGCCGTGCGGGGGGAACGCGCACCGGTGTCTTGCCGGATTTCTTCATCGGCGCCCATGCGGCTGTGAGCGAGCTACCTTTGCTGACGCGCGACAGCGGTCGCTATGGGCGTTATTTTCCCTCGCTGGCGCTGATCGCGCCGGAAGCGCCGCGTTAGGCGGGGAGGGGGACTTTCCCCATTACAATCCCGCCGCCTTGGTCAGGTTCACCCGGAAACGGTCGCGTCGGCGCTGATAGCGGCGGGTCATCTCGGCGGAGGCATGACCGAGTTGCTTCTGCACATAGCGTTCATCCACCTCGGCCGAGGAGGCAAGGCCGGCGCGCAGTGAATGACCGGAGAACCTTCCCTCCCGCTCGCCCTCGGAAAGGTCGCCGCGCACTCCGGCGGCGAGCGCGGCGCGCTTGACCAGGCGGGCGACCTCCCGGTCGTTCAGGCGCTCGGCGCCGACATCCGTGCCGCGGCCGGTGACGCGCCGGAACAGCGGACCATGGCCGATGCGGGCCAGCTTCTGCCAGGTCTGCAGCGCCACCACAGGGCAGGTGGCGTCCGACGAGCCGCGCCCGATCTCCAACTCGCGCCAGCCGGTCTTGCCGCGCAGCGTCACCAGCATCCCCTTGTCGAGGATCTCGATCCAGCCGCGCCCGTCCGGCGTCTGGTCGCGGCCGCAGTCCAGCCCGACAATCTCGGAGCGGCGCAGGCCGCCGGCGAAACCGATGAGCAGCATGGCCCGGTCGCGCAGGCCGCGCAGCGATCCGCGCTCCAGGGTTTCCAGCATGGCGCGCAAGTCCTCGGGAAGCACCGCCTCCTTCTGCCGGGGCGGCGCGGCATGGGTGTTGCGGATGCCGGCGAGCACGGTGGCGATGTGCCGGTCCTTGCGGTCGAGCGGGGTGCCGCGCTGGGCGTAGTTCCAGCCGAGGGCGGAGAGCCGCCGCTCGATGGTCGCAACGGAATTCGCCTTGCCGCCGGGGATGGCCGCACCAGAGGCGCAGGCGGTGATGTAGAGCCCGACCAGTTGAGGGGAGGGGGGCAGCGGGTCGAGGCCCTGCCGCCGGCACCAGGAGGAAAAATGCGCCCAGTCGCTGTCATAGGCCCGGCGTGTGTTCGCCGGAGCTCGCCGCCTCGACATAGCCGCGCGCGCGATCCGTCAGGCGTTCGAGATGAGCGGGCAAGGCGGATGCCGGCGGAGCAACGGGCGAGGGGAGGGGGCGTTCCGGCAACTCTCCCTCCAGCTCCGTGAACGGTCGCTCAGTCTCACGCATCAATCGGCATCCCATGGGTCGATGAACGAGGCGCCGGTGTCCTCGAAATCCCTCACATTGCGCGTGACGAGGATGAGGTCGTGGACGATGGCGGTTGCGGCGATCAGCCCGTCAATGTCGCCACGCGGCCGAATGGCGGCGATCCGTCCCCACTCGACCGAGATCGGATCGGTGACGGGAAGAATGCGGGCGGCATGATCGTGGCGGAGCTTGCGCAGCCATTCGGCCAAGTGTCCGGCCGCCTTGGGGTCGGTCTTCTGCTTCAGCGCGATGCCACGCATGATCTCGCCGAGGGTCAGGGTGCTGAGGTGGACGCTGAGCGGATCGACGCTGCGCAGCCACGCGATTGCGGGCACGGAGCCGCGCCGGGCTTCCGAGATCACGTTGGTGTCGAGGAGATACATCAGAAGGCGATGTCGCGGCTCGGCGCATGGGTGCGACGATTGACGGCTTCGGTGAAGTCCTCATCCCAGTTCGGCCCCGACAGGAGATCATCGACCAAGCTCGGCCGACCGGCGCGCAGCGCATCGTAATCGGCGGCGGAGAGCACGACGGCGGCACGCTCGCCGCGCAAGGTGACGATCTGTGGTCCCTCGGAGCGTGCTTTCTGCACCACGCGGGAAAACTGGTTCTTGGCGTCCTGCAGCGGCCATTCCATGAGCGTCGTGTCCTAGCTAGACTGTCTAGCTATATAGGCGTCGATTCCGGACGGTCAAGGCCGCCCCCGATTTGGCTCGAACAAGGGCGCTTTCGGCCTTTAGCGGCGGTCTCTATCTATAAAGACACAAACGCCCGATAATGCAAGATTATCGGGCGTTTTTACTTTAAGACAGAGCGTGCGGTTTATTCGCCGAATAATGGACATAAGCGCACATCTAAATTAAGCTTCCGCTATGGATGCCGTTCCGATTCCGCCATCTCCGGCGCCCGTCGCCCTGCCAACTGTCCCCGGCTGGGCCCTGCCGCGGGGTCCGGCGACAGACCCTGCCGAAGCCGCCTTCTTCGCCGGGGCGGCGTTGAATTGCCTCGATACTCTCGTGCGGACGGCTCCGTCCTGGGCCGGCGCCTGGCGTCAGCGTCTCGCTCTTAGCTGCGCCGTCGCCGCCATGTCCGTCGTTGGCCGGGCCGAGACTGAGGCAGCGCTGCGCGATGCGTGGCACCTGCGCCAGCCTGGGGACGATCCGGGGCCTGCCGGCACTATTCTCGCCGCCTGGAAGCGGCTCGCCGGCCGCTCGCCCGGTGTCGATGTGGAGACTCTGCGCTCGGCAACCGGGCAGCTCGGGATTCGCTGGAGCGACGAACTGGCGACGTTGCCGGTCCGGATCGACGGTCTGGCCCGCCTGGCGACGCCCGCGCCCTTCGCGGCGGCCGCGATCGCCGGGGAGGTTCGGACCTTGCGGCCCGACGCCGAGCTGCTCGGTTGGTGGCTGGCCGACCAGGTCCTAGCGCTGCGCCTGCGCTGGCCGCTGCCCGTGCCGTTGCTGATGGCGGAGGCGCCGGGCGCCGCGTTTCGCCGCCCGGGCAGGGGAGGGCGCTTGCGTCCCGGGGACGAGGGCTTCGACACCGCGATCTGTCTCGCCGTGGCGCAGGCGGCGACGCGGGCCCTGCGCGGTGCCGCCGAGATTGCCCCCCGCGCCGCCCGGCTCCAGGCGGTCGCACCAAAACTGCGCGCCAAGGGGGCTGGGGAGGTGATCGCCCTTCTGCTCGACGAGGACGCGGTGCCGGGGACGCTGACGACTTTGAGGCTCTCGCGCTGGGGGGCGCGACGCTTGTTCGAGCGGTTGGAGGCGCTGGGTGCGGTGCGCGAGCTCACCGGCCGGTCCAGTTTCAAGCTTTACGGGCTCTGACATGGCGCGGCGCACAAAAGCACCCGCGAGCTTCGATGCTGATCTCACCCATCTTCCGCCCGAGCTGCGCTGGCGCGAATGGATGGGCCGGGTCGAGGCGGTGATCTTCGCCTCGCCTGAGCCGGTGACCCGCGAGGCGCTGGCCAAGGTGGTTGGCCGCGACTGCAATCTGGACCTCATCATCGCCGATATCCGCGCCGAACTCGCCGGGCGGCCCTATGAGCTGGCGTCGGTCGCTGGCGGCTGGCAGCACCGCACCCGCAAAAACTTTGCGGACGCCATAGGGGTGGCGACCGGGCTCGGCACGACAGATGCCAAGCCGCTCTCTCAATCCGAGGCGCTGGTGCTGCTGTGCATCGGCTACTTCCAGCCGATCACCCGGGGCGAGCTCAGCCGGTTCTTTGGCAAGGAGGTCAGCCGCGACACGATCGGCCATCTGCGCCGCCTCGGCTTCATCGCCGCCGGGCCGCGCTCTCCGCAGCCCGGCGCGCCCTACACCTATGTGACCACACGGGAATTCCTCGGTCATTTCGGCTTCGATACCCTGCGCGATCTCCCCGACATGGAGGCGCTGGAGGATGCCGGTCTGCTCAGCAAGGACAAGCTGCTCGCCGGGGAGTTTCCGTTGGCGCTCATGGAAGGGGAGGGGGGCGACGAGGGGAAGGAGGAGGTCGACATCTGAGCGGCCCGTCGCCCATTACGCGCGGTAGATCAGGCCGCTTCGATGTCTTGAACCTACCGACCGATCGGTGCGGTGAGGTGGATGATGAGGGTAGTCGCACCGAAGGCCGCGGACCGGAAGGAGCGCTATCAGGTTCCCGTCACTTACCCCACCTCAGTACCAGCGGATCGAGCCGGCGGGCAAGTTCGAGCAGGCCGGCCCGCGTCGCCGGATGCACCGGCGGCAGGGGCGCGCGCAGCGTGTCGTGGCGGATGACGCCGCCCTCCTGCATCAGGATCTTGGCGGTGGCGAAACCCGCCTGCCGGTTCTCGTAATTGATCAGCGGCAGCCAGCGCTGATAGGCGTCGAGCGCGGCCTCGCGGTTGCCGGCGAAATAGGGGTCGATGATCTGACGGATGCCGTCGGGGAAGCCGCCCCCGGTCATGGCGCCGGTGGCCCCCGCATCGAGATCGGCCATCAGCGTGATCGCCTCCTCGCCATCCCACGGCCCGACGATGGACTCGCCGCCGGCCTCGATCAGCGCCCGCAGCTTGTTCGCCGCCTGCGGCACCTCGATCTTGAAATAGGCGAGGTTCTCGATTTCCGTCGCCATCTTTGCGAGGAACGGCACGGAGAGCGGCGTGCCGGCGACGGGGGCGTCCTGCACCATGATCGGAATGTCGATGGCGTCGGACACCGCCTTGTAGAACGCGTAGACGGAAGGCTCCGGCACGCGGAAGGTGGCGCCGTGATAGGGCGGCATCACCATCACCATCGCCGCGCCCGCCTCCTGCGCGCGCTTCGAGCGCTCGGCGCAGATATGGGTGGCGAAATGGGTGGTGGTGACGATGACAGGCACCCGGCCCGCCACATGCTCCAGCACCGTGGTCATGACAAGATCGCGCTCGTCATCGGCCAGCACGAACTGCTCGGAGAAATTGGCGAGGATGCACAGGCCGTGCGAGCCGGCATCGATCATGAAGTCGATGCAGCGCTTCTGGCCATCGAGATCGAGCCGGCCCTCGGCGTCGAACACGGTCGGCGCGACCGGGAAAACGCCGGTGTAGCGGGGCGAAGCGGTCATGGTAGGCACCTCAGTAGCAGAGACAGGATAGGTGGCAGGAACGGGCGGCGCGGGCTTACGCGGCCGGCCGGAAATCCTCGGTGAGATAGGCGTCGAGAATGCCGGCGAAGCCGTCATCGCCGGAGAAGCCGAGCGCCAGGGCGCGCTCCGCCGTGAAGGCCTGCGGCCAGCCGCCGACGACGCGCGCCACCACCGGATCCGGCCGGCGGCGGATAAGCGCCACCGCCGCCGCACCGGCATGGGCACGCAGCGCCTCGATCTGCTCGCCGATGGTGACCGAGACGCCGGGCATGTTGAGGCTGCGGCGGGCGCCGAGCGGGGCCGTGTCCATCGTCGCGGCGTGCTGCAGATAGCCCACCGCCGCGCGCGGCGAAGCGATCCACACGCGCAGCTCTTCCTCCACCGGCAGCACGGCCTCGATCCCGTTCAGCGGCTCGCGGATGATGCCGGAGATGAAGCCCGACAGCGCCGCGTTCGGCCGCCCGGGGCGCACGCAGATGGTCGGCAGGCGGAGCGCCACGCCGTCGAGAAAGCCCTTGCGGGAGTAATCCGCGAGCAGGAGCTCACCGATGACCTTCTGCACGCCATAGGAGGAGGCCGGCGCGGTGAGGAAATCATCGTCCACCACCGCCGGGAATGGCGCGCCGAACACGGCGAGAGACGAGGTGTAGATCACACGGGGCGTATAGCCCTCCACTGCCCGGATCGCCTCGAACAAGGCCCGCGTGCCATCGAGATTGATGCGGTAGCCCTCTTCGAAGCGCGCTTCCGCCTCGCCCGAGACGATGGAGGCGAGGTGGAAGATCACCGCCGGGCGGGCGGCGATCAGCCTTTCAGCGGCGCCCGGAGCCGCATAGTCGCCCGTGAGCACCTCGGTGGCGAAGGGCAGGCCGGCGGGCGGTGCCGCCTCCACCACATCGTGCAGCACCGCACCCGTTATCGCGGTGCCCGCCAGCACGGGTCGGGCGGCGAGGCGGTCGAGCAGCTTGCGCCCGATCATGCCGGCGGCACCGAGAATGAGGATCTTCATGAGCAGGTCTCCGGTCGGCTCAGGCGGGGGTCAAGGCGGGGAGGGCGACTTCGGCCGATTCAATCCCCCATTGGGGACTTCGGCCTCCGCGCGGGCGGAAGCGCCGATCACGTCGCTGTTCCCGATGGACGGATATGAGCGAGGGCCCCGATGCTCTCGATCCATTCGCCACCGAAGACGTTACCGAACACAGCGCTCATGGTCAGTCCTTCCCCGCGCGTCGCGATCAGTAGAAGAAGCGCGCCGGCACCAGCACCAGCGCGGGGAACAAGGTGAGCAATGCCAGCACGATAAGCTGGGCGATGAGGAACGGCCACACCCCCTTGATGGCAGGCCCCAGATCCACCTTGCCGACCGCCGACACGACGTTCAGCACCGTGCCGACCGGCGGAGTGATGAGGCCGATGGCGTTGTTCATCACGAACAACACGCCGAAATAAACCGGGTCGATGCCGGAAGACTTCACCAGCGGCATCAGCACTGGGGTGAGGATCAGGATAGTAGGGATGAAGTCCAGCGCCGTTCCGATGATGACCACCAGCAGCATGATGACGACCATCAACTCGATCGGGTTGTTGCGGAAGGGCTCCAGCAGCGCCGTCACCTCGGCCGGAATGTTAGCGATGGCGATCAGATAGGCGGAGACCGAGGCCGCCGCGACGAGGAACATCACCGCCGCCGTGGTGCGCACCGCCATCAACATGGCGTGGTAGAGTTTCGCCGGGTTGAGTTCGCGATAGACAAACGAGCCGACCACCACCGCATACACCGCCGCCACCACCGCCGCCTCGGTCGGCGTGAAGATGCCGCCCTTGAGACCGCCGACGATGATGACCGGGAGGCCGAGCGCCAGCAGAGCATCGAGAAAAGCGCGGCCCGCTTGCGCCCAGCTCTGGCGCGGCAGAATGGCGACCTTGTCGCGCTGCGAGACCACCCACCAGGCCATCGCCAAAGCGAGGCCCAGCAGCAGGCCGGGCACGATGCCGGTGAGGAACAACCGGGTGATCGACACGCCGCCGATCACGCCGAAGACGATGTAGCCGATGGAGGGCGACAGGACGGGGGCGATGATGCCGCCGGAGGCGATGAGGCCGGAGGAACGCCCGACATCATAGCCCGCCTGCCGCATCACCGGCAGCAGCATTGAGGCGAGCGCCGCCGTGTCGGCGATCGCCGAGCCGGACATGGAGGCGAGCAGTATGGCGGTGATGATGGCGACATAGCCAAGCCCGCCGCGCAGATGTCCGACCAGGGCAAGGCCGAGATTGACCAGCCGGCGCGACAGGCCACCGGCATTCATCGCCTCTCCCGCCAGCAGGAAGAAGGGGATGGCAAGCAAGGGGAAGCTGTCCGCGCCATTGACCATCTGCAGCGCGATAAGCTGCCAGTCGAAGGCGCCGAGGTGCCACATCAGCGCGCCGGCGGTAACGATGAGCGCGAAGGCGATGGGCATGCCGAGGAAGATCGCGCCCAAAAGCACGAAGGAGAAGATGGCGACGGTCACGACACGCCCTCCGCGACATTGGTGTCCATGGCCGGACCCCCGGGACCGCCCAGGACGACCTCGATGAGATCGCCGAGGATCAGCAGGGTGAGCCCCAGGCCGGAGACCATCGCCGCCGCATAGACATAGGCGGTGGAGAGTTCGGAGACCGGCAGCAGATTGCCGAGATTGAGCAGCGTCTGGTCATAGGCGCCGACCGCCAGCAGCACGGCGCAGGCGAGCGACAGCAGGTCCGCGACGATGCGGCAGAGCCAGCGCCCGCCGCGCGGCAGAGCGATGACGAACATGTCCACCCCCAGATGCCCCTTCTGCCGCATCACCGTGATCGCGCCCAGGAAGGTGACCCAGACGAAGAGCAGGCGCGATATCTCGTCGGCGATGGTGATGCCGCTGTCGAAGACGTAGCGCATGACCACATTGCCGAAGACCAGCACGACCATGACGCCGAGCAGGCCCACTAGCAGCCATTCGATGCCGCGAAAGCCGAGATCGACCGCGCGCCGCAGCGGATTGGGGTGAGGAGAGCGGGGCTCAGACATCGAGCCCCTCAATGGCGTAGATGCGCGCGGGGGCGCCATCGGCATGGGGGATGAGCAGCGGCGCGGCACTGAGCAGCACGCGCGGGGCGCAGAGCGCGGCGGTGTTGATGACGTACTCGATCAGCGTCACCCCCGCGCGCAGCAGCACGTCATGCGTGACATGTTCGGCGGAAGGCACGCTCTCGCCCTTGAGCAGCAGGCGGATCGGGTAGTCCTGCGGGAAATCGAAGGCGACAGCTGTCGGATGCCGGGCGAGCAGCCACTCCGCCGCCTCGCGGGTCAGCCAGGGAGCCTGCGTCCAGAACTCCGGCGTGCGATAGTCGCGCCGGGCGCTCCAGCGGGTGGCGAGCAGCAGGATTTCCCCTTCCGCTCCGCCGGGATCGGCGCTCTCCAGCGCCTCTGGCCCGATGGGCGCGTCGTCGGGGCAGGCCGAGAGATCAAACACGCGGCAGGCCCCGACCACGCGCTCCAGTGGCGTCGCCTCGATGGTCGGGGCATGGGCGACGAAATGCGCCTGCGCATCGACATGGGAGAAGCCGTGGCAGGTGGTGGCGAGGCGGGTGACCCGGAACTGGTCGCCCGCCGCGATGTCACCTGTCACCCGTACGTCCGGCGCCCAGCGGAAATGGCTTTCCACCGGCATGCTGAGATCGACGATGCGCATCGGGTCGGCCTTCCGTCAGCTTGCCGCGGCGGCGATTTGCTCGGGCAGAGCCGGCCCGAATTTGGCGATGAAGTCCGCCTTGACCTTGTCGGCGACGATGGCGCGGAAGGCGGGAATGTCGACGGTCTCGACCACCTTCATGCCGTGCTCCTTGAGCGCGGCGAGGCTGGTGCCCTCGGCATCGACATTCATCTGCCGCTGGATCGCCGCCGCCTCGGCGGCCGCGGCAAGGATCGCGCGGCGCTGCGCCTCGGTGAAGCCGTCGAACTTCGCCTTGTTCATCACCAGCGGCGCGGTGGTGAATGCATGCTTGGTCAGCGAGAGATTCTTCTGAACCTCGTAGAACTTGGCGTTGAGGATCAGGGTGACGGGATTTTCCTGCCCGTCGATGGAGCCCATTTCGAGCGCGGTGAACAGTTCGGTGAAAGCCATCGGGGTCGGCACGGCGCCGAGCAGCTTGAACGCCTCGATATGCGCCGGATTCGGCGTGGTGCGGATCTTCAGCCCCTTCATATCGGCGGGAACGGTGACGGCGCGGCGGTTGTTGGTCACGTTGCGCCAGCCCACCTCCCAGGTCGCCAGTGCCTTGAGGCCCGACGGCTCGAGTTGGGCGCGCAGGGCGTCGCCGATAGGACCGTCGAGAACGCGGGCGACATGGGCGCGGTCATGAAACAGATAGGGCAGGTCCAGCACGTTGAGCTGCGGCGCGAGACCGGTGAAGAACGGGTTGCCGGTCAGGCACATGTCGAGCGTGCCGCCCCGTGTCGCGGCGATCATCGTCTGGTCGTTGCCGAGCGCGCCATTGGCATAGACCTCGACAATCACGCTGCCGCCCGTCTTCTCCTTGACGAGTTCGGCGAAGCGCAGGCCGGCGCGGTGCCAGGAATCGACCTCCGGGTGCGGATGGCCGAAACGCAGCTTGATGGTTTCCTGCGCCAGCGCGCGGGAGCCGGCACCGGCGGCCATGAGGGCAGCGGCGCCGGAGGCGAGGAAGGCACGGCGGTCGAGACGGAGCATTGGCGTTTCCCCATTATGGATGGGAGCGCGCCGTCGAGGGCGCGCCCGAGATGGTGCCGCGTTGGCGCGCGTCACTCGATGATGTTGAAGTCCTTGAGGTGCGCGTCGGACAGCGCGATGCCGAGGCCTGGCAGGTTGTCGTCGAGCTGGAGGAAGCCGTTTTCGGGCTGCGGGTCGCCCTTGAAGATATAGTAGAAGAGTTCGTTGCCGACTTCGACGTCATGCACCGGGAAGAACTCGGCCATGGGCGAAGCGAGGGTCGACATGGTCAGATGATAATTATGCATCTGGCCGGCATGCGGGATCACCGGGATCGAATAGGCCTCGGCCAGCGCGTTGATCTTGCGGGCGGCGGTGATGCCGCCGACGCGGTTGGTGTCGTACTGGATGACGTCCACGGCGCGCTGGTCGACCAGTTGCTGGAAGCCGGCCAGCGTGAATTCATGCTCGCCGCCGGAGATCGGCAGCACGCCGAGTTTGCGCAGCTCCTTGTAGCCCTCAATGTCGTCGGCGATCACCGGCTCTTCCAGCCAGCGGATGTTGAAGGGCTCAAGCAGGCGCAGCATCCGCTTGGCATATTCGAAGGTCCAACCCATGTAGCATTCGCACATGAGGTCACGGTCGGGGCCGATCACCTCGCGCACGGTGCGCACGAGATCGATATTCTTCTTCATGCCGGCCGGGCCGTCCTGCGGACCCCAGCCGAAGCGCATCTTCACGGAATCGAAGCCCTGATCGACATAGGACTGGGCCTCGCGGGCGAGATCATCCAGCGGCTGTCCGTAGAGCTTGGAGGCGTAGCAGCGGATCTTCTCCTTTGTACGCCCGCCGAGAAGCTTGAAGACCGGCTTGCCGACCTCCTTGCCCATCAGGTCCCAGATGGCGATATCGATGGCGCTCATCGCCGTCATGCCGATGCCCTTGCGGCCCCAGGCATGGGAGCGACGGTACATCTTCTGCCAGATGTACTCATTGTCGAACGGGTCCTCGCCGATGATCAGCGGGGCGTAATACTCATCGATCGCCGCCTTGGTGATGCGCGGGGCCAGCGCGGCATTGCCGATGCCGACGGTGCCATCCTCTGTCTCGATCTCGCAGACCAGCCAGCCGTGAAAGCGGAAGCTGCCCATATTGTCGCCGCGTTCGAAAAGCTGGTCGGCGGCGTTGGTGCAGAAGTTGCGAGCGGGAGGGACGACCTTGCCCTTCCATTCGAAGACGCGGGTGCGGACGTTCTTGATCTTCATGGGACACACAGGGAGCGTTGGCGGACGGGAAAGGGTTCAGGCCGCGCGCGGGCTGGCGCGGCGGGACTGCGTCATGGCGCAGAGAATGTCGAAGGCCGCCTGGGTGGCGCCGACATTGGCCTTGCCCTCGCCATAGATGTCGAAGGCCGTGCCATGGGCTGGCGTGGCGATGGGAATGGGCAGGCCGCCATGCACGGTGACGCCGCGCGAGAAGCCCATGAGCTTCATCGCGATCTGGCCCTGGTCGTGATACATGGTGACGATGGCGTCGACCTCCTTGGCGCGCAGGAAGATCGTGTCGGCCGGGTACATGCCGATGACCGGGAAACCCTGCGCCTTCGCGGCCTCGACCGCCGGGCCGATGACGTCGATTTCCTCGCGGCCGAAGCTGCCATTGTCGCCATTGTGCGGGTTGAGACCGCACACCGCGATGCGGGGTTCGGCAATGCCGGCCTTGGCGAGCGTGGTGCTGGCGAGCCGGATGGCGCCAAGGATTTTCTCCTCGGTAATGAGGCCCGACACGTCCTTCAGCGGCACATGGCTGGTGACGCGGCTGGTCCACAACCCGTCCAGCGTGTTCAGCTCGCCAAAGGGACCGTTGGGCTGGAGGAGTTCAGCGAACCAGTGGGTCTCGTCGGCATGGGTGAGGCCGGCAAGGTGCATGGAGTGCTTGTTCAGCGGGGCGAAGCACACGGCATCGGTGACGCCGGCCACCGTGACGTCGATGGCCTGCCGCAGCGTGTCGAGCGCGTAGCGCCCGCCATTGGCGGTGGCGACCGCACGTTCGAAGGGCGCGGTGGCGCCGCCGCGGACATCCCACAGGACCGGCGTGCCGGACGCCGTGTCGGCCGAACGGCCCTCCGCGCGCGGATCGGTGGTGAGCGTGTAGTCGAAGCGCTCGCCGGCGATGCGCATCCCCTCTTCCAGCTCCGAGCGGTCGGCGATGATCAGGAAGTCGGCGCGCGCGCGGTTGGCGGGATCGCTGATCAGGCGGGCGACCAGCTCGGGACCGATACCGGCGGGGTCGCCGAGGACGACGGCAATACGGGGCTTCATCGAAGTCTCCTTCAGGCAAGGGCACGGCGGGCGGTGAGCCAGGCGAGAAGACGCCCGGCGATCGGCCAGAGAACGAGGGCAAGGGCGAGCGTGGTCAGCGTGCCGGCGATGGAGGTGCTCCAGAACACGCCGAGAGAACCGTTGGAGAGGATCATCGACTGGCGGAAGGCATCCTCCGCCTTGTCCCCGAGCACCATGGCCAGCACGAGCGGAGCGATGGGATAGTCGAGCTTCTTGAAGACATAGCCGATGACGCCGAACACCATGGCCAGCCCCACGTCGAACATGCTGTTCGAAACGGTGTAGGCGCCGGTGAGGCAGACCACGATGATCAACGGTCCGATGATCGCGAACGGGATGCGCAGGATCGAGGAGAACAGCGGCACCGTCGCCAGCACCAGCACCACGGCGACGATATTGGCCAGATACATGGAGGCGATCAGGCCCCAGACGAAATCATGCTGCTCGACGAACAGCATCGGGCCGGGCTGGAGGCCCCAGATCATCAGCCCGCCCATCATCACCGCCGCCGTGGCCGAGCCGGGCACGCCGAGCGCCAGCATGGGCAGCAGCGCCGAGACGCCGGCCGAATGATCCGCCGCCTCGGGCGAGATGATGCCCTCCGGCTCGCCGGTGCCGAAGTGGTCGCGACGGCGCGAGAAGCGGCGGGCGACGCCATAGGACATGAAGGAGGCCGCCGTCGGCCCGCCCGGCGTTATGCCCATCCAGCAGCCGATCACCGTCGAGCGGAGGAGCGCGACCCAGTGCCGGGGCATCGCCGCCATGGTGCGGAACACCGTGGCCATATCGATTTTGGTGCGGATGCCGTCGAATTTCAGTCCCTGCTCAACGGTAATCAGGATCTCGCCGATGCCGAACAGGCCGATCACGGCGACGAGGAAGGTCACGCCCTTGATCAACTGGTCGCTGCCGAAGGTAAGGCGCATCTCGCCGGACACGGTGTCCATGCCGACCGCCGCCAGAGACAGGCCGATCAGCAGCGAGGCGGCGGTCTTCAGCGGATTGCCGCCGCCCATGCCGATGAAACTGCAGAAGGCGAGCAGGTAGACCGCGAAATACTCCGGCGAGGAGAAGCGCAGCGCGATGCCGGCGATGGAGTTGGCGAGCAGGGTGACGAGGATCACCCCGACCAGCGCGCCGAAGCCGGCGGCGCTGAAGGCGGTGGCGAGCGCCTCGTTCGGCTTGCCCGCGCGGGCCATCGGATAGCCGTCGAAGGTAGTGGCGACGGAGGACGGCTCACCGGGGATGTTGAACAGGATCGAGGTGGTCGAGCCGCCGAACAGCGCCCCCCAATACATGGAGGACAAGAGGATGATGGCGCTGACCGGGTCCATCGAAAAGGTCAGAGGGAGCAGCAGCGAGACGCCGTTCGGCGCCCCGAGGCCGGGAAGCACGCCGACCAGAATGCCGAGCAGCACGCCGCCGACCATGATGGCGATGTGGTAGGCGGTGAAGGCGGTCTGGAAACCGACGAGAAGCGAGGCAAAGTCGGACATGGGCCGGCGTTCTCAGTAGATGCCGAGGGCGTTTTCGAGCGGTCCCTTGGCCAGCGGCACCCGGAACCAGAGCTCGAAGACGGCGAAGAACACAGCGATGACGGCGGCGGAGGTGGCGAAGCGACCGCAGCCACGCATAGCCGCCATGGCGTCGCATCATGAAGACGAGATAGGCGAAGGACGGCACGTAGCAGCCGAGCCACGGCATGACGGCCACCAGAACCGCCGTGGGCACGAAGACGGCAAGGCTGGAGGCCAGTTCCTCGCGGGTGACGAAGCTGTCCTCACCGTCCGACTTCAGCCCCTGCAGGAAGATGCCGAAGCTGACGGCGATCAGGAGCAGCCCGATACGGAAGGGAAAATAGCCCGCACCCGGACCATTCTCGCCCCAGCCGATGTCATGGCCGAGGCTTTCCGTGGCGACGACGCCGCCGAAAATGGCGACCGCCACCGCGGTGCCGAGTTCCATCGATCGCCGTCGTGCCAGCATCGCTCAGGTCCGGGTTCGGGGGAGGGGCGGGGGCTCGCTGCCCACGCGGCACAGGGGGGTGCCGGAAAGTGACCGGCACCCGAGCATCGACCACACGCGCGGAGCGTCGAAACGGAAGGCGGGCGGCGGCTCAGTTGACCAGCCAGCCATCCTCGGCGAACTGGACGCGGTTCTTGGCCTCGTCCTGCTTGATCATGTCGGTCAGCGCGGCGCCGGTGATGAAGGCTTCGCTCTGCGAGGAACGGGCAAGCCACTCCTTCCATTCGGGCGCCTGGCGGACCTTGTCGAGCACGCCGACATAGTAGGCGACCTGTTCGTCGGACGTGTCCTTGGGCAGCCACACCGTGCGCGGCATCTGGTAGCTTTCGAGCGGGATGCCGGCCTCGACGCAGGTCGGGATATCCGCCCAGGACATGTTGTCGGCCACGATCTCCTTATAGGAGAGCCGCCGGGGCGCGAACACGCAGAGCGGGCGGACCTTGCCGGCCTTCCACTGGCCGACATTCTCCTGCGGGTTGTTGGTGTTGGCCTGAACATGGGCGCCGGCCAACTGCACCGCCGCTTCGCCGCCGGACTTGAACGGCACATAGGTGAACTTCACCCCCGCCGCCTTCTCCAGGCGCCGCACCAGAATCTGGTCGGTGTCCTTCGACTGGCTGCCGGCGACCTTGAGGCCACCTTCCTGCGTGCGGGCCGCAGCGATGAACTCGGCCGCGGTCTTGTAGGGCGTTTCAGTGTTGGTCCAGAGGATGAATTCGTCCACCGCCATAGCGGCGACCGGGCGCAGGTCGCTGCTCTGATAGCCGACCTTGGTCACCAGAGGCAGCAGCCATTCATTGTTGGTGCCGAACACCACCTTGGTGGCGTCACCTGCGGCGCCCTTGCCATAGACGAAGGCCTCAGAGCCGGCGCCGCCGCCCTTGTTGGAGACGACCACGGGCACGCTCATCAGCTCGTGCTTCTGGATGATCGACTGCACGAGCCGGGCGAACTGGTCGGTGCCGCCGCCAGGGCCGGAGGCGACGATGAATTCGACCGGGCGGTTGGGCTGCCACTCGGCCGCCGCCGGAACATGCCCCGCGAGGCAGAGCGACGCGACGGCCAGCGCCGCCGCGATGGAAAGGCGCATCGCAAATCTCCCTAGGTTGTCGTCTTGGAGCGGTCTTGTCGCCGTCTCGTAGACACTCTGGCGTTGGACGATTGACTTGTCAACTGGACCGGTAACCAGTCCAGTAGACCAAACACGAAGAAAACCCTAAGGTGCTGACACCGCAACTTGCGGAGCTAGTATCGGAACGGAAGCCGGCCCACCGGCGTCGCGCCAAGCAGGGGGAAAAGTCACCGCATGCTGCAAGATCTGCCCAGCCTCAAGCAGCATCTGACCAAACGGACCATGCGCGAGCAAATCGCCGAGCGGATCGCCCACATGATCCAATCCGGCCTGTTGCGGGTCGGCGACGAACTGCCGAGCGAACGTGAGCTCGCCCAGATGCTCGACGTCAGTCGCGAGACGGTGCGTGGGGCGGTGCAGATGCTCGCGGCCATCGGAATGGTCGAGATTTCGCAGGGCGCTCGCACCCGCATCGTCGGCACGGAGGGCTTCGGTCGCTCCATGTATCCGGAGGCCACCGAGCTCTCGCGCTATGGCGCCCAGGAGGTTTATCAGGCGCGCCTTCTCGTCGAGGGCTTCGTGGTGCGCGAGGCCGCCCAGCGCATGGACGCCGAGATGCTGCAGCGGCTGCATGGCCTCGTCGAGGCACAGGCGGGGATGACGGAGGATCCCGTCCGCTTCCAGATTTCCGACGTCGAGTTCCATCAGGTGATCTACCGCGCCGGCGGCAACCGGCTGCTCGCGCATTTCCTCGGCGACGCTTATGGCTACGCTCTCGCCTATCGCCGTGTCGCGCTGCTGGTGCCCGGAGCGGTGCAGCTCTCGGTGGATGACCACCGCGCCATCCTCGCCGCGCTGGAGGCGCACGACGCCGACGCGGCCCAGGCGGCCATGGACCGTCACCTCACCCGCGTGCACGACACCACACTGCAGGCGATGAACCTCTGAGCGGCCGCACGCGCTCCACGCTTTGAGCAAGAGGCCCGGCGCACCGCAAGGGTCGGATGTGAGCGCGAGCGTGCCCATCACGCCGGTTCCCGCACCCCACCGGCCCCCACGCCGGCGTCGAAGAACAGGCTGTCCTGGCGCCGGCGCAGCGCCAGCAGCTCCGATCCCTCGGGAATGTCGAGGTCGCCAAAGGTGATCAGCTGCCCGCGCGCCACGGGGCGGACGAGCCGGCAATTGGCGGCGAGGTAGAAGGGCGCGGGCGCATCCTCCGTCAGCCTCCGGCCGGGGAGCAGTTCGGCGTCAGCGCCATCGATGGTGTGGTGATGCCCCCCCATGGCAAGGACGTTGCCGGCCGGGAGGTCGCGCGTCGCGCGCGCGACGAGGTCGAGATGAGGGTGGGGGCTGAGCCCGCCGCTGGAGGCGCCGAGCAGCGCCGCTTCCAGCACGCTGGTGGCCGCCTCGATGCCGAGCAGGTGGCGGGGAATGTAGACCATGCCGGTCGCGCCGGAGCGACTGACCGGATGGCCCTTCTCTGCCAGCATCTCCCAGCTCGCCCGGTCGCTGCAGCCCACCAGCACGAACACCCCGCCGGCGAAGCTCGCCTCATCCGCCGTGCGCAGTCCGTTGAAAACGTCGAGCCGCCGGGTGCCGGCCAGCAGCCCGCCATCGGCACGTTCCGCCAGCACGCTCGGCACTTCCGGCACGCGTGCGATGGGGGCGTGGAAATCGGGCCGGTCCGGGCTGAAGCCGGTCGCGTTGGCGACCACCAGCATCTCGCACAGGTCCGGCACGGCCCGCTGCGGCAGCGCGGCGGCGATCCGCGCACGGGCGGTGACGATCTCGTCCACCGGCCGCTCGCCGAGCGACCAGAACGCGGCGAGGTCCGGAGCCTCGATGGTCCTGCCATTGCTGGTCAGGCGGCCCGAGGCCGGATCGAACACGAAGTCGTATTCGCTCGACTTGCCGGCGGCGACGATCTCCAGCCCGAGCGTCTCGGCCCAGGTTATGAGGCCGATGAGCAGGCTCGGCTGATCGCCGTCGACCGGCGTCACCACCAGCCCGCGCGCGGCGGCGAGGCGCGCGAGGCCAGGGCCGATGACGCTGTCGACCTCCTTGGAAACGAGCGCGAGATGCCGGCCCGCCTCAATGGCAAGGCGGGCATGGCGCGCACCCGCTTCCGGATGGCCGGTCGCCTCCACCACCACATCGACCGGCAGATCGATGACGGTGGCGAGGTCGGCCGCCGCGATGAAGTCTCCGGCCGCGAACGCCGCCTTCGCCTCGCTGGCGCGGGTGCAGATGCGGATGCGGCGTGGATCGATGCCGACCGCCTTCAGCGACGCGGCGGCGATCTCCGCCTCGCGGTCTACGGCGACGCGGGCCCGCATTTTCGGCACGCGCAGGCCCTGCGCCAGGAAGCTGCGGCCGAACCCGCCGGTGCCGACGATGCAGGTCTCGACCGGCGCGCGGTCGGCGGGGAAGTAGCGATGGAAGTTCATGTCGGTTTCCGATTGTCAGTCGTCGAGCGCAGCGGCTGGCCGGATGCGGGCGGCATGGAGACGCGACCAGCCCCAGCGCAGTAGCGGTACCGACCAGACGAGGAGGGTGACGCCCCCCAGCACGGCGGCAATGGGCCGGCCGAACAGGCCGAACACGTTGCCATTGGTGCTGATCAGGGCCTGCATGAAGTTCTGCTCGACGATCTCGCCGAGCACGATGCCGAGCACCATGGGGGCGATCGGAAAGCCGTTCTCCTCCATGAGATAGGCGGTGGCGCCGAGGCCGAGCAGAATCCAGATGCCGAAGAGGTCGTTGTCGATCGCGTAGGCCCCCGTCGCCGACAGCACGAGCAGCGCCGGCAGGATCAGATCGCGGGGAATGCGCAGCACGATCTTGGCAATGCGCATGGCGAGCGCGCCGAGCGGGAACATCACCAGATTGGCGAGGATGAAGATGATGAAGACCGCGTAGAACAGTTCGCCATTGTTGATGAACACGGTCGGTCCCGGATTGACGCCCTTCAGGTACAACACGCCGATGCCGATGGCGGTGATGGTGTCTCCGGGGATGGCGAAGACGATCGCCGGGATCCAGGCGCCCGAGAGCGCGGCGTTATTGGCCGAAGAGCCGGCGACGATACCTTCGATATGGCCCTTGCCCCATTTCTCCGGCTCCTTCGACATCTTCTTGCCGGCGGCGTAGCTGATCCAGGCTGCGGTGTCCGCGCCACCGCCCGGCAGCGCGCCGACGATGGTGCCCAGCACGCTGCCGCCGAGCGCCTGGCCCCAGTAGCGCTTGCCCGCTTCCCAGGTCTTGCGCCAGGCGTCGCGGGCGGTGACCTGCGCCACCGCGCCGACCGCGCCCGGCGAGAGCAGCGAGCGCAGGATTTCCGGCAGCGCGAACATGCCGATCAGGCCGGGAATGAAGCTTACGCCCTCCAGAAGGTTCACATTGCCGAAGGTGAAGCGCGGGTGCCCGGTGGTGTAGTCCATGCCGACGGTGGAGATCAGCAGGCCCAGCATCAGCGAGGTGAGGCCCTTGACCAGATTGTCGCCGGCAACGAACACTGCGCAGGACAGGCCGAGCACGCCGAGCCAGAAGAATTCGAAGGCGCTGAAATCGAGGGCAAAATCGGCCAGCGCCGGGGCCGCCACGATGAGGACCACCGTGCCGAAGATGCCGCCGATGGCCGAGAAGGCGGCGTTCGAGGCGATGACCAGCCCGGCCTCGCCACGCTTGGTCATCTCATAGGAATCGTCGACATAGGCGGCCGAGGCCGGGGTGCCGGGCATCCGCAGCAGCGCGCCCGGAATGTCGCCGGCAAAGATCGCCATAGCCGAGGCGGCGACGATCGAGGTGATCGCCGCGACCGGGCTCATGAAGAAGGTCATCGGCACCAGCAGCGCCACCGCCATCGTGGCGGTGAGGCCGGGCAGGCAGCCGACGGCGAAGCCGAACAGGCTCGAGGCGACGAGGGTGATCAGCGTCTCCGGCTGGAGCACGAGATCGAGGGCGGCGATGAATTTGTCCATGGCGCCCTCACCACAGGTTGGTCAGCGGGCCCGAGGGCACCGGAACATGCAGGACGAGGCGGAAGAGGATGTCGAGCGCGAGCGTCACCGCGGCGGCGACGCCGACCGCCATAAGGATGGGTCGCCCGAGCCAGAGATAGAAAGCCGTCATCGCCGTGAAGCCGATGATCTGGAAGCCGATTTCCTCGCCGAGAAAGATGAAGGCGAGCAGGGTGGCGAGCATCACCACCCCGCTGACGGCGCCGCGCGGATTGCCGCGCCACGCTTCCGGATCGCACCGGAACGCGCCAGCCGGCGCACGGCGCAGACCGCCGAGCAGCAGCACCGAGCCGCACGCGAGCAGGCCCACCGCGATCATGCCGGGAAACAGACCCGGCCCGTAGAAATGGCCGGGAACGATCGGAAAGCTGCGCACATGCCAGAGAACGGCGACACCGAGCGCGAGAATGAAGAGACCGAGCAGGCCATCGCCGAATTTCATGGCGCGCCCCTATTGCTGCTGGGTCTTGGCAAGTTCGGCGAAGACACGCTGCATCTCGGCGAGATCGCTCGCCATATACGCGCGGAACTCGGCCGGGCCGCGATAGACGAGGCGGAACCCGCGCTCCTCCAGCGGCTTGCGGAAGGCCTCGCTTGTCGCGACCTTCTCGACCGCCGGGGCGAGCTTGGCCATCACCTCGTCCGGCAGCCCCTTGGGGCCGACCACGCCGTGCCACAGCGCGAAGGTCCAGTCGATGCCGAGCGATTCCTTCAGCGTCGGCACCTCCGGGAACAACGACAGTCGCTCCTTCGCCATCACCGCGAGCGGGCGCAGCTTCTTCGCTTCGACCAGCGCGCGCGCCTCGGCGAGCGAGGCGGTTGAGAAGGTGGAATTGCCGGCGGCGACATCGAGATGGCCGGCGGTGCCACTCTGGGTGGGCACCCACGTCACGGTCGACGGGTTGAGCCCGAGGCCAAGCATCATGCCGGAGAAGGCGATGTGCCAGCTGATGCCCGGAGCCGCGGCGGTGGCCTTGAGGGTGCCGGGCTTCGCCTTGATGTCGGCCACCAGCTCCTGGATCGTCTTGTAGGGCGAGGATTCGATGACAGTGACGCCAGAGGCGAGCTCGTTCGTCTGCCCGATCGGGGTCATGTCCTCATAGGTGAGGTTGGCGAGGCCCTGGGGCTTGTACACACTGATGTCGGAGGCGATGACGCCGATGGTGTAGCCGTCGGGCTTGGCATGGGCCACCGCGGTCTGGCCCGGAATGCCGCCGCCGCCGGCCTTGTTGATGACATTGATCGGAACGCCCAGTTCCTTCTCCAGCAAGCCGGTCAGGGTTCGCGCTACAATGTCGGTGCCCCCGCCAGCCGGGTAGGGAACGATGACGGTGATGGGGCGGCTCGGATAGGTGTCGGCCGCCGCCGGATTCGCGCCCGGCAAAGCGAGCGTCGCGAACAGGGCGCCGGCCAGCGCCACCGGCCCGAGCGTCTTACGAATGAGCATTGGTTTCCTCCCGGTGATGGAGCCGGTACACGGCCCTCGCATTGTCGTGGAACAGCGCGCGGCGATCGGCCGGCGGCAAATCCGCCGTGATCGCCTTGAAGTCGGCGAAGATGCCCTCGAGCGACCGGAACAGCCCGTCGACAGGATAGTTGCTGGCGAACATGCAGCGCTTGGCGCCGAACAGGGCGAGGGTGTCGCGCACGACGCGGGTATTGGCCGCGATTGTCCACGCCTCCCCCGGCACGCCGAGGCCAGAGATTTTCACCATTACATTCGGGCAGTCGGCGAGCGTCGCCATTGCCTGGTGCCAGCGCGCCAGCGTCTCCGGCTTCCGGTCTCCCGGCACACCGGTGTGGTTGACGACGATCCGGATATCCGGGAAGGCGCGGGCGAGGTCAGCTGCGTCTGGCAGATGCCAGAAGAGCGTCTGAAGTTCGAAATGCAGGCCGTGATCGGCGAGGAGGGCATAGCCGGCACGGAAGCGGGGGCAGAGCATTGAGCCGGGCAGGCCATGGCCGGGCCGCCAGTCAGCCGGGTTGGCGAAATGCCTCGGCTTGTGGCGCACCGCCCGTACCAGCGGAAAGGCCGCCTGCGCCGCCAGCAGCGCGACGGCGTCGTCGCGGTCGAGCCAGGCCTGCGCGACCATGGCGTGAGGCGTGCCTTCGCGCTCGGCGATTGCATGCACCCACCGTGTCTCGCCGAGCGGGTCGGCCGGGTCCCATTCGGCCTCGACATAGACATTGCCGACAATCCGCTGACCGCCTGCCGCCCGGCGATAATCGGCCGGCAGGAAGGTGCTGCAGATGGCGCTGTAGTCGCCATAGCGGTGGTTCGGAATGGGATCGCCAACGAGCCAGGGATGCTTGCCGAGCGAAAGGTCCCAATAGTGATGATGCGCGTCGACGATCGGCAGATCGTCATGGGCAGAACCATTTGTTTTGGCGTGATTTTCCGTGTTCCGTGGGGCGGCTGTGGCGGCGTTGGTCATGGCACGCCTGCCCCTCCGCCCGGACACGCCGCAGCGCCCGCGCCCTTCATGGCTCAGCCCTTCTGTTTGACGTTTCCCGCTACCTGGCGCCGCAAGATGGCGGCACTTCTCGTTTGCTCCGTGCATTATTGCATGCAATGAAGCGCCCGCGTCAAGGCACTGGACGCGAATTTGTCGATGTGAGAGCATTCTTGCATGCAATTAGAAGAAGTCGATCTTGCCGAGTCCGATCCTTCCCCCTCGCTGTCCGGCCCGCGCGGCCGGCGCGCCAGCTTCGTCGCGGAGCGCATCCGTGACATGATCATTGCTGGCGACCTGCCGGCGGGCGGGCGCATATCCGAGCGCATGCTCACCGAGGGTCTCGGCGTCACCCGGACGCCGCTGCGTGAGGCCTTCAAGATCCTGGAGGCGGAAGGGCTGGTGCGCATCGTCCCCAATCGGGGGGCGGAGGTGATGGCGCTTTCGCTGGCAGAGGTGGACGCGGCCATCGAGGTGCTGATCGGGCTCGAATCCGTCGCCGCCGAATTCGCTTGCGCGCGTGGCACGCCGGCCGAGTTCGCCGCCATCGCCGAACTGCACCGGCGCATGGTCGAGTGCCAGCGGGCCGGCGACCTGATGGGGTATTTCCGCCTCAACCAGGACATCCACCAGCATATCGTGGATTGCGCCCATAACGCCCCGCTCTCGCGGGTCTACCGCACCGAAAGTGCTCGCATCCGACGCTACCGCTTCGCCGGCAACCGTTCCGCGCAGCGCTGGGCGCGGGCAGTGGCGGAGCACGAGCAGATCCTCGATGCGCTGCAACAGCGCGAGGGGGCACTGCTGCGGGAGATTCTACGCGCCCACCACCTCAAGGGCTGGAAAGTGACGCGGCAGGTGCTGGAACAGGCTCTCAAGGTGGCGGAAGAGACCACCTCCTGACGCTCTTGCCGCGAAGGGGACGCCTTTCGCGGGAAGCAACCTCGCGGCGCGTCTCCGCGCGCGAAGCGGTGCCCCATGAGTGGCGAAAGGCCGTAGGCGATGGCGTTCATATTTAGCGCCATTCGTGGGTTGACGCGGGGAGCGGACGGAGTGCCGGTGGCGGCTATCTGCCGGCGGGCCGGGATCAACCCGCTACGGGCGCCGCCCCGGCCACTAGGCAGGCGAGCCACCCCTGGCGGTCGGCGACACGCTTGAGCGCCGGTTTGACGTGGAGGCGCCTGAAAAGGCCGGATCAGCCACGCCGCGCCAGAGCTCCGACTGATCGGAAAGGGCTCTAGGCGATGAAATCGTCGGCCACTGGCCGCGGAGCGGTGACGATGTCCTCGATGCGGTCGCCGGTCGGGTCCGCATACGCGGCCTCGCAGGTCGAGAGGGCGGTGCTGTCTCCGCCCGACCGCGGTTCGGAGGCGCTGTCGAAGACCAGGAACTCCTCGGCCTCTGCGAGACCCCTATCGTCGATATTGGAGAAATCCAGCAGGCCGGACGATCCTTCCGCGCCGGCGGTGCCGGGCTCAAGCACGAAATCATCCGAGTCGCCGCTGCCCTGGCCCTGCGCATCGCTGGTTTTGTCGTCGATCCGGCCAAAATTGAGGCTGATATTCTCCGTTGGCCGGTCGTCGCCGCCACTGCTTTGGCCCTGCGCACCGCTCGTCTTGTCGTCGATCCGGCCGAAATCGATGCTGATATTCTCCGATGGCCGGTCGTCGCCGCCGCTGCTCTGGCCCTGCGCACCGCTGGTCTTGTCGTCGATCCTGCCGAAATCGATGCTGATGTTCTCCGTTGGCCGGTCGTCGCCGCCGCTGCCCATGCTGGCGCCGCCGGAGGGCGCGGCCCCGGAGGTGGCGGCCCCGAAGGCGGCGTCCTGGCCGGCACGCTCGCGGCTGGCTGTCGGGCTCATCGGAGAACTCCCTTGATGAAAGCGGATCAGAGGTAGCATATAGCGGGGTGATGGCGGGAGAGGCTGGCGCGGCGGCGGGAGTGTCATCACGCCAAGGTGTTTCATCCGCGCACCCCGTTCCGTTCACTCTCGCGAGCCGCCGCCCCATGAATGCGCATCCAAGCCATGCACCGGCCATCGTCCCGACGCGGTGGATCCGGATGCCAGAGCCGGCCCGCAGAACCGACCGTGACTGACGTGTCCGCCCGGGGCGGAACCGCGGTGGCGCAGGCGCTGCGCGCGGTGCGCGGCGCCTTTCTGGGCGTCGGGGTGCTGAGCGGGGTGAGCAATCTGCTCATGCTCACCGGCCCGCTGTTCATGATCCTCATCTATGATCGGGTGCTGACCAGCGGCAGCGTGCCGACGCTGGTGGCGCTGGGCGTGCTGGTGATGGGGCTCTATGCCTGTCTCGGCCTCATCGAGATCCTGCGCAGCCGGGTGCTCGCCCGGATCGGCGAGCGGATCGACGAGACGCTCGGGTCCGCCAGCTTCCGGCTGGCGCTGGAACTGCCTCTGGCCGCGCCGCTGGGCACACCCGCCCGGCCGGTGGGCGATCTCGACCTGATCCGCGGCTTTTTCGCCGGGCCGGGCCCGGTGGCGCTGTGCGACCTGCCCTGGCTGCCGGTCTATCTCGTCGTGGTGTTCGCCTTCCATCCCTGGCTGGGCTGGCTGGCGGTAGCCGGCTCGCTGCTGCTGATGGCCAGCACGCTTGCCAGCGAGTGGGCCATGCGTGCGCCCGTGCGCGAGAGCGCCGGCCTCGCCATCCGCCGCCAGGACCGGCTGGAGGCGGGGCGGCGCAATGCCGAGGTGCTGCGTGCCATGGGCATGGCCCCGGCCTATGCCGCCGGCTGGCGCCGGATCAATGACGAGCATGCGCGGCTCCGCCTGCGCCTTGCCGACATCACCGGGCTGCATGGCGGCCTCACCCGGGCGCTGCGGCTCGCGCTGCAATCGGCGGTGCTCGGTCTCGGCGCCTATCTGGTGATCCGCCAGCAGCTTTCACCGGGCGTGATGATCGCGGCGTCCATCGTCACCGCCCGCGCGCTGGCCCCGGTCGAGCAGGCGATCGCCAATTGGCGCGGCTTCATCGCCGCGCGGCAGGCCCGCGCCCGGCTGGAGGCGCAGCTCGCGCGGCCTCCCGAGGCCGAGAAGCTGGCCCTGCCGGCGCCCGTGGCCAGCCTCGCGGTGGAACACATCGCCGTCGCGCCGCCGGGCGTGGCACAGCCGGTGGTGCGGGAGGCGAGCTTCCGGCTTGAGGCGGGGCAGGGCCTCGGCATCGCCGGGCCGAGCGGCTCGGGCAAGTCGAGCCTCGCCCGCGCGCTTGTGGGAAGCTGGCCCTGCCTGCGCGGCACCATCCGGCTCGATGGCGCCGAGCTGAAGCAGTGGCGGCCGGAGGTGATCGGCCGCCATATCGGCTATCTCCCGCAGGACGTGGAGCTGTTCGACGGCACGGTGGCGGAGAACATCGCCCGGTTCGAACCCGGGGCCTCGGCGGAGGAGGTGCTGGCGGCGGCCCGCAATGCCCATTGCCACGAGATGATCCTGCATTTTCCCGAGGGCTACGACACGCGGATCGGGCTTGACGGCATGGCGCTCTCCGCCGGGCAGCGCCAGCGCATCGGCCTGGCCCGCGCGCTCTATCGCAAGCCCTTCCTGATCGTGCTCGACGAGCCCAATGCCAATCTCGACCGGGATGGCGAGGCGGCGCTCGCCGCCGCCATCCGCGCCGCGCGCGCAGGCGGTGCCATCGTCATTGCCATCGCCCACCGCACGCAGCTGCTCGGCACGCTGGACCAGCTGCTGATCCTGAAGGAGGGCCGGGTCGCCGATCTCGGGCCGCGAGACGAGGTCCTCGCCCGGCTGAAGATGCCGGTGGAGTAGCCGATGCACCCTGTCATGCCCCCCGAAGCGCCGACCCGCGCCATCTCACCCGCCGCCCGCGCGATCCGGCGCGACCTTGCGCTCGGTTTCGGCGTCATTGCCCTGCTGATCGGTGGTCTCGGCGGCTGGGCGGCGACGACGGAACTCGCCGGCGCGGTGATCGGCAACGGCACGCTGGAAGTGGACGGCCGCGTGAAGCGGGTGCAGACGCGCGACGGCGGCGTGGTCGGCGCCATCACCGTGCGCGACGGCGACCGGGTGGCCGCGGGGGACGTGCTTGTCCGGCTCGATGACACGCTGACGCGAGCCAACCTTGCCATCGTCGAAGACCAGATCCGGCATCTGGTCGCCCGGCGCATGCGGCTCATCGGCGAGCGCGATGGTGCAGCGCGCCTCACCGTTCCCGAGGAGTTGCAGCCCGCCACTGATCCCTCCGGCCGTGCCGCGGCCCTCGTCGCTGCCGAGCAGTCGCTGTTCAATGCCCGCCGCGACCTCGGCGCCGGGCAGAAGCGCCAGCTTGAGGCGCGCATCGCCCAGATCCGCCGCGAGGTTGAGGGGCTGGCCGAGCGCCGTGACGCCAAGACCGAGGAACTCGCCTGGAACGCGCGCGAACTGGAGAGCATCACCACGCTGCACGGCAAGGAGCTTGCCACCCTCGGCCAGGTGGCGGAACTGAGCCGGCTGCGCGCCCAGCTGACCGGCGAACATGGCCAGTTCGTCGCCGAGATCGCCCGCGCCGAGGCCCGCATCGCCGAAACGGAACTCGCGATCATCGAGATCGACCAGCAGCGGCAGGCCGAGGCGATGGCCAGCCTGAGCGAGATCGACGTCCGGCTGGCACAGCTTGCCGAGCAGCGGATCGCCGCCTTCGAGCGGTTGCAGGGGATGGAGGTGCACGCCCCGCAGGCCGGCGTCGTCCACGACCTTGCCGTGCACACGCTCGGCGCTGTCGTCGCGCCAGGCGAAACGCTGATGCAGATTGTGCCGAGTTCCGACGCGCTGGTGGCCGAGATGCGGCTGCGCCCGCGCGACATTGACCAGGTCCACACCGGCGAGCCGGCGGTGCTGCGGCTCACCGCCTTCAATCAGCGCACCACGCCCGAGCTGGCCGGCACGGTGGCGCAGGTCTCCGCGGACGTGCTGGTTGACGCAGCCAGCGGCGAAAGCTGGTACACGGCACGGATCGCCCTCGACCCCGCCTCGGTGGCGAAGCTCGGCGGCTTCCAGCTGGTGCCTGGCATGCCGGTGGAAGTGTTCATCCACACCGAGCCGCGGCTGGCGATTTCCTATTTCCTCAAACCGCTGCAAGACCAGCTGATGCGTGCCTTCCGCGAGGAATGAGTGCGCAAAGGCGGGCGGGCGACATGCCGGCGGTGAGCCGGCGTGCGGCATCTCGACCGGCTGCGCCGGAGCTGGCGACGCTCCTTTAGATGGGCTGGTCGGCGATACAATCTGACCGGCTCGCGAGCTAGACGCTGCGCTTGCCCAGCTTCCCGGAATTATGTGACGCATCAGCGGGCGGTGCGCCTCATCACCGGTGAGGAGAACTCGGAAACGCCGTCTACCCGTCTGACGAGAGCGCAGGACAGCGATGCCGGCAAGCGCCGGAGCGTGACCTGGCAAGCTGGCCTGCTGCCGGTTTCGTTGACACCAAGATTGGGTGTTTCATGAAGCCGGAGGTGGTGTACGCAACGACGAAAGTTTGGGCGTGAATTCAAGATTGAGGCGGTTCGGCTGATCAAGGACCGTGGGGTCAGCGTGGCGCAGGCGTCTCGCGACCTGGGCGTGCACGAGAATGTGCTGCGCAAATGGGTCCGGGACTTCGCCGCCGATCCGGGGCAGGCCTTCCCAGGCCACGGTCAGGTGAAGCCTGAACAGCTCGAGATCGACAAGCTGCGGCGGGAGGTCGCCAAGCTCAAGGCGGAGCGTGACATTCTAAAAAAGGCCGCGGCCTACTTCGCGAAGGATGTGACATGAGGTTCACGTTCATGGCGAAGCACCGTGGTATCTGGCCGGTGACGTGGCTTTGTGAAGCGCAGGATGTGTCTCGATCGGGCTTCCATGCCTGGCTCAACCGGTCGCCGAGCAAGCGTGCGCGTGACGACGAGGAGGTTGGCACGAAGGTCCGGGCAAGCTTCATCGGCTCGGATCGCACCTGTGGCGCGCCGTGTCTGGCGGGACGTGCGGGCTGAAGGCGTCGATTGTGGCCTGCATCGGATCGAGCGGTTGATGCGGGCGCAGGCGTTGCGCGCAAGGCCACGCCGATGAGGGCTGCCGAGGGATGAGGGCCAGCGGTCGGCAGTCGCTCCCACCACGCTCGATCGGGCGTTCCATGCCGAGCGGCCCAACCAGCGCTGGATCGCCAATTTCACCTATGTCTTGACCGCAGAGGGCTGGCTCTATGTTGCGTCCGTCATCGACCTCTTCTCCCGCCGGGTGGTCGGCTGGTCGATGAACGCCGAGATGACCGCGCAGCTCGTCACCGACGCACTCGTGATGGCGATCTGGCGTCGAGGCAGGCCAGACGCGCTTCTGCACCATTCGGATCAGGGGAGCCAATACACCAGCCAGCACTTCCAGGAGTTGCTGGCCGAAAACGGCGTCACCTGCTCGATGAGCCGGTCAGGCAACGTCTGGGACAATGCCGCGATGGAGAGCTTCTTCTCATCCCTGGAAACTGAGCGCATCAGGGGCAAGCGCTAACGGACGCGTGACGCCACCCGGGGTGATGTGTTCGACTACATCGAGAGGTTTTACAACGCTGTCCGCAGGCACTCGACCATCGGCTACGTCAGCCCGATCGAGTTCGAACGGGAGGTGTGATTAGCTTAACTCACCGTCCACGAAAGCGGCAGCAGGCCAGACGTCGGCTTTGCGCCGCCATCTCGCCCGTTGATCTGGTCACGGCCGCGGCTCAAAATCAGATATCAGCAGGTTGCGGGCGCGTCGGAACCTTTGTGCCCTGATTATCGTCGGAGTCACACGGTGCAGCGCTTTGTTTTGCATCGCCGGATGGAATATTGACGCCGGTGGAACTCTGACGAGCTCTTTCGTTAGAGTTCGTCTATTTCGATGATATACATCGGTTCGTCTTCGATTGGTACGGCCTGGCCACGCATGCGTTCCCTTGACCGATGACACCTTTCGTTGCGTATTTCCAGCGAGTCAGTCCCGGCGCAATGTGGGTTATAAAAGATCTGGGCCATCAGCGGCCGCGAACACCTGCGGGCTATGCATCCAAGCTTTGAGATGCTTGTGGGGCGCGATGAATACACAAAGCGAAAGCCGTGAAAGAAGGTCGCGTCTCGGCAGGCGCCTGATATGGTCTGTACCGCAATCGCGCCCGTACCTTCGAGATGGCATGTCTGCACCACCGCAGCCCGCCATGGCCGTTCCGAGATGAGGTCAGCAGTGCATGAACGGACGGTGAAGCGACGGCGGCCGGCCTTCCTCGGCGTACTGCTGTGCAACGTCCTGGAATGGTATGATTTCGTTATTTACGGCCTGCTCGCCGTCTATCTGGCGGGGGCCTTCTTTCCGCAGCAAAGCGACACGGTCGCGCTGCTGGCGACGCTCGCCGTGTTCGGCGTCAGCTTTGTGATGCGCCCGCTCGGCGGGCTGATACTGGGTGGCTTAGGCGACCGAAAGGGGCGCAAGCCGGGTCTCGTGATCACCGCTGGGCTGATGGGAGCGGCCACCTTCGCGATCGGTATCCTGCCGACCTTCGAGGCAATTGGGCTTGTCGCGCCGATACTGCTCCTGCTGGCACGGCTGGTTCAGGGCTTTTCCGCCGGCGGGGAATGGGGCATCGCCAACGCCTTCCTGCTCGAAGTTTCCCCCGAAGGTCGGCGCGGCTTCTCCACCAGCTTCCTGTCGGTCACCGTCGCGGTCGGCAGCGGCCTCGCCAGCGCGGTCACCGCCATTCTGGTCAGCACGCTTTCGCCCGAGAGCCTGAAGGACTGGGGTTGGCGCGTGCCTTTTCTGATCGGTGGTTCGCTGGGGATCGTGGCGCTTTGGTTGCGTACCGGCATGGTTGAAACGCCGGTCTACGGCCGCGTGGCGGGGCGTGCCACGTCCACCGCTGAGGTCCTGCGGCGGATACGGCGTCCCAGCCTGACCGTGATCGGTTTCACCATGCACTGGACGGTCTGCTATTACATCTTCCTCGTCTACATGCCGCTCTTTGCCCAAAGGCACGCCGGCTTGAGCGCGGCACAGGCAACATGGTCCAACACGCTTGCCCTCGTGGCCATCATCCTGCTCGTGCCTCTCATTGGCAGGCTCTCGGATCGATTTGGCCGCCGCCCTTTTCTGCTCTGTTCCTGCCTGCTTGTACTGATGATGGTGATCCCCGCTTTTTGGATGATCGTCGCGCGTCGCAGCTTTCCGCTTGTGGTGTCCATGCAATTGCTTTTCGCCGTTGCCATCGCGCTCTATTCCGGCCCGGCGCCGGCGGTCATTGCCGAGTTGTTTGCGACACCTGATCGTTCGCGCTGGTCGGCAGTGTCCTATGCCATAGCGGCGGCCGTGTTCGGCGGGTTCGCGCCGTTTGTCGCCGTCTGGCTCACCACAGCACTGGACAGCCCTCTGGCGCCTGCCGGCTATGTGGTCGCCGCTGCGGCGACCAGCCTACTTGTGGTCTGGAACATGCCCGAGACGGCTCACAGGCCGATTTCCTGAGCTGCGACCCGCGCTACTCTCCGGCATCCGCAGGTGACGGCGCGCATCCGTAATAGGCGTGATAGGCGCGGGCGAAGCTGGAGTAACCCTCATAGCCGATGCGCCGGGCGACTTCGCTGATGGCGAGATCGCCGCTGCGCAACATTTCCTGCGCATGCTGCATCCGCCGCGCATGCGCATAGGCGTGGGGCGTGACGCCAAAGAGCTCCCGGAAGCCCTTGGACAGTTCGTTGCGGTTCAAGCCCACACGCTGGACAAGTTGTTCGATGGTCGGCGGATCAGCGATCTCGCGACGATAAATTTCCGCCGCCGTCTGGACCGCCCTTATCTTCGCCTGTTCGCCGATCAGCCGGGGCGCCGCGCGCTGGCGCAGGCCGTGCAACTGCGAGACGACGTCGCAGAGGATCTCGACAACCTTCGCACCGACAAAGACGCCGCGCAGCGGCTCGGCATAACGGCAGGAGACAATCTGATCGACCATGGCGATACCCGCCGGCGAGAGCGGCAGCGACAGCACCTCCGGCGTTCCTTCACCCGACAGGAAGATCGGCCGATAGGCCGGCGGTACCCGCGCAATGTTGAGACCGTAGCGCTCGATGAAGTGCTGGCGCTCGCAGACGATGAGAATGCCGCGGAGCCTCGCCCCGGCATCGGTATCCGACACGGAGAGCGGAATGTTGCTCACCTGCAGCATATGCGGATTGATGACATCCATGCGCTGGCCGATCCAACGGCTGTAGCGGCCCGCCACGATGGCCTGGATGCAGACGAGGTCGGTCCGCATCATCTTGAGACTGTAGGATTCGGCCACCTCGAAATTCATGACGTGAAGCAGGGTGAAACCGTCGAGGCGGCGGTAGCCGTGTTCCTTGGCGCGAAACACGTCATCGGCATCCGCGAACACACGGCTGGAGCGCACGAACTCACCGATGCCCAAGCCTGACCGCACCGCGCGAAAATCCAGCTCCAATCGGCGTCGCTCGCCCGTCATTTTCGCTCCGCGCCGCCCTATCAGGATGGAGAACTATCGCGTCTTTTCACAATCTATGTCCAGTTGTCACGGGGGAGTGTGCGGCCGTGGGGGAGCGTGCGATCCGCCTCGTCCAGAAGCGCTCCCAGCCGAACGACACGCGTGCAGCCCATCCTCTTCACCACCGCGTACCTGCCGCCGCACCAGCAGTTCGCGGCATTTCGCGCCGCCTATGAGGCGATCATGGACATTGGGCCGGGTGCGGATTGCCAAACCTCCTTCGCCATGTCGCAGCGCATCTGGCCACTCGGCCGTCTGGTGCTGACCAGCACGAGCCTGCCGGACCAAGGTCATCCCGTCCGCTGGACCCATCTGCCCAAGGCCGTGCTCGACCATTGGTACGTCATGCTGCCGTGCCGTTTCGACGAGGCGGGGCTGGCGCATTCCAAGTCGGGTGCTCGGCCCTGCATCCACTCACTGGCGCAGCCCCTCACCAGGGAGATCGAGGATGATGGGGTTCTGACGCTGTTCGTGCCGCGGAACCTGCTGGCCGACTCGTGCCTCGACACTCTGCTGGACATGCCGCTTGCCACCGGCCTGGGCACGCTGCTGGCCGACCTGATGCTGGCGCTGGATCGCCGGTTGCCGCTCATTGAGCCCCACGAAGTCGAACACCTCGTCGAGGCGACGCGCTGCTTGCTCATCGCCGCCGCGCGACCGTCCCGCGACCATCTGGCCGAGGCCCAGGCGCCGATGGACCTCGCCCTGCTCGAACGGGCCCGGCGGCTCATCCGGCTCCGTCTGACTGAGCCGGAGCTCACGCCGGAGGCGATCTGCAGGGATCTCGGCGTGTCACGCTCGCGGCTCTACCGCCTGTTCGAGCCGATCGGCGGCATATCGGCCTATGTGCGGCGTCAGAGACTGCAGGCGGCGCGGCACGCGCTGCTCGATCCGATGGAGGTTCGCCCCATCACGCGCCTTGCCGAGCAATGGGGCTTTCCCGATGCGTCCGTCTTCAGCCGGGCCTTCCGGCATGAATTCGGCGTGTCACCCAAGGAGTGCCGCGAAGCGTGCCGGATGGGACGGCATGGAACAGGCGGCCCCCCGGAAGCCAGCGTGACCGCCGGCCACATGCCGAGCCTCGCCGAACTCCTCCGCCGGCTCACAGCCTAGCGAGTGTAAGACACCCGCAGTGTAGGCTCGACGGCGGCCTGGTTGCGCAATGCAGAATTCATGCTGCATGTGCGAGAAGTATTCATAATTTTTATCAAGTAGGTCGCCATTTTTATTTCATACGTGTAGCATGTCGGCGATATGCCTTAGAGTAATAGGTTCAGATTGGGACTCGATGTCAACAATTGGGACGCAGCGCCCATTTATTGGCATGCCAGCTGGTCTATAGGTCGAGCACACGACGCTCCCTGCATTTTCAAGAGGCGCAACATGGCGGACACCTCTGCTGGCAAGCTCTCGCTTCCCGCCCTGACCGCGGTGGTGGTGGGCTCGATGGTCGGCGCCGGCATCTTCAACCTGCCGGGCCGGTTCGCCACCGCGACAGGGCCGTTTGGCGCGATCATCGCCTGGGCGATTGCCGGCACAGGCATGTACATGCTGGCGCGGGTGTTCCAGGCGCTGGCAGAGAGGCGGCCCGACATCGACGCCGGCGTGTTCGCCTACGCCAAGGCGGGCTTTGGCGACTATATGGGCTTCCTCTCGGCCTTCGGTTACTGGCTCGGCAGTTGCCTGGGCAACGTGTTCTACTGGGTGCTGATCGGCTCGACCCTCGGGCGTTTCTTCCCCGATCTCTTCGGCGACGGCAGCACGGCGACCGCGATCATCGTCTCGCTGGTCGGCATCTGGGCGTTCCATTTCATGATCCTGCGCGGCATCGAGCAGGCGACGGTGATCAACACCATCGTCACTATCGCCAAGATCGTGCCGCTGGTCGTGGCGATCCTCGCCTTCGTGTTCTTCTTCAACTACGCGCAGTTCTCCGAGAATTTCTTCGGCGGCGTGAACATGCCGGAGAAGACGCTGCTGGCGCAGGTGCGCGACACCATGCTGATAACCGTCTTCGTGTTCCTCGGCATCGAGGGCGCCAGCGTCTATTCGCGCTACGCCAGGAAGCGCTCGGATGTCGGCACCGCTACCATCCTCGGCTTCGTCGCCGTCACCGGCCTCATGGTGGCGGTGACCCTGCTCCCCTATGCCACCGCGCCGCGCGCGGCCATCGCCGGCGTGGCCAACCCCTCTCTTGCGGGAGCGCTGGAACTCGTCGTCGGGCACTGGGGGGCGGTGTTCATCTCGATCGGCGTGCTGGTCTCCGTTCTCGGCGCCTATCTGGCCTGGTCGCTGATCTGCGCCGAAGTGTTGTTTGCGGCCGCCAAATCGCAGGACATGCCGAAGCTGTTCGCGGCACAGAACGGCAACCGCGTGCCCGCCAACGCGCTGTGGCTGACCAATGGCGTGGTCTCGGCCTTCGTCGTCTCGACCTACTGGTCGCGCGACGCCTTCAATTTCATGCTCGACATGACCAGCGTCACGGCGCTGCTGCCTTACCTGCTGGTCGCCGGCTATGGCGTGCTGCTGGCGCGCAGCGGGGTCGGCTACGAGACCACCCCGCAGGAGCGCGGCCGCGACCAGATCATCGCCTGGATCGCGGTGGTCTACACGCTGTTCATGTTCGTCGCCGCCGGCCTGAAATACGTGCTGCTGGTGGCCGTGCTGTTCGTGCCCGGCACCCTTCTTCTCTACTTCTGGGCCCGGCGCGAGCAGAAGGCGCGCGTGTTCACCAAGGCAGAGATGCTGGTCTTCGCCATCACGCTCGTGGCCGCCGCCATCGGCACCTACGGCCTTCTCACCGGCACCATCACCCACTGATCGACCAGACATAGGAGCCCCATGATGGAATCCCCCTTCGGTGTGCATTCCGAGGTCGGCCAGTTGCGCAAGGTCATGGTGTGCGCCCCGGGCCGCGCCCATCAGCGCCTGACCCCCAGCAATTGCGACCAGCTGCTGTTCGACGACGTGCTGTGGGTTGATGTCGCCAAGCGCGACCATTTCGACTTCATCACTAAGATGCGTGACCGCGGCATCGACGTGGTCGAGATGCACAATCTGCTGACCGAGACGGTGGCCATTCCCGAGGCGAAGGCGTGGATCCTCGACCATCAGGTGGTGCCGAACAATATCGGCGTCGGCTTTGTCGACGAGGTGCGTTCCTATCTCGACGGCCTGCCCAACCGTCAGCTGGCCGAGACCCTGATCGGCGGCCTGTCGACCTATGAATTCCCCGAGACCATCGGCGGCGAAACGCTGGCGCTGATCCGCGACGCGGCCGGCGTGAACGAATATCTGCTGCCGCCGCTGCCCAACACGCTCTACACCCGCGACACCACCTGCTGGATCTATGGCGGCGTGACGCTGAACCCGCTCTACTGGCCGGCGCGGCACGAGGAGACCATCCTCACCACGTCGATCTACAAGTTCCACCCGGACTTCGCCGGCAAGGTGAAGGTGTGGTGGGGCGACCCCACGCAGGACTGGGGCCTTGCCACGCTGGAAGGCGGCGATGTGATGCCGATCGGCAAGGGAAACGTGCTGATCGGCATGAGCGAGCGTACCTCGCGCCAGGCGATCAGCCAGGCTGCGGCGGCGCTGTTCGCGCAGGGTGCCGCCGAGCGCGTCATCATCGCCGCCATGCCGAAGCTGCGGGCGGCGATGCATCTCGACACGGTGTTCACCTTCGCCGACCGCGACTGCGTGCTGCTCTATCCCGATATCGTCGACAAGATCGACTGCTTCTCCTACCGCCCCGACGGAAAGGGCGGCGTCGAGCTGCACAAGGACAAGGGTGGCCTCGTGGAGACGGTGCGCGAGGCACTGGGCCTGAAGGAAATGCGTGTCGTCCATACCGGCGGCAACGATTATATGCGCGAGCGTACCCAATGGGATTCGGGCGCCAATCTTGTCTGCGCCTCGCCCGGCGTCGTGTTCGCGTATGACCGGAACACCTACGCCAACACACTGCTGCGCAAGGCTGGTATCGAGGTCATCACCATTGACGGCTCCGAACTCGGGCGCGGGCGTGGTGGCGGTCATTGCATGACCTGCCCGATCATTCGAGACGCGGTGGACTACTGAACGAGCGCCCTCCTTCGTCCCCCAACGGGAAGCGGGAGGGGGCCCGCCATTGTCGCGCAGGCGCTCGCATGAACCAGCCCACGGACCCGAAATTCGCGCTGCCGACCCTGACCGCCATGGTGGTGGGCTCCATGGTCGGGGCCGGTATCTTCTCACTGCCGCAAACCTTCGGGCGGGTCACCGGCGGCCTTGGCGCGCTCATCGCCTGGGGCATTGCCGGCGGCGGCATGCTGATGCTGGCCTTCGTTTTCCAGACCCTGTCGCGTCGCAAGCCGGATCTCGACGCCGGCGTCTTCGCCTATGCCAAGGACGGGTTCGGCAATTATCTCGGCTTCGCCTCGGCGCTCGGCTACTGGACCGTGTGCTGTCTCGGCAATGTGTCCTATTGGGTGCTGATCAAGTCGACGCTCGGCGCGCTTTTTCCCGTCTTTGGCGATGGCAATACCGTTATCGCCGTGGCGGTATCCTCGGTCGGCGTGTGGACTGTGCATTTCCTCATCCTGCGCGGGGTGCGCGAGGCGGCTGCGCTGAACACCCTCGTCACCGTCGCCAAGATCATCCCGATCCTGATATTCCTCATCTTCGTCGGCTTTGGCTTCAACGCCGATGTCTTCACGGCGAATTTCTGGGGTGGCGCGGATGCCGGCGGCCTGTTTGACCAAGTGCGGGGCACGATGCTGGTCACCGTCTTCGTCTTCGTCGGTATTGAGGGCGCGAGCGTCTATTCCCGCTATGCGCGCAAGCGCTCGGATGTCGGCGTCGCCACGCTGCTGGGCTTCCTCGGCGTGCTGTGCCTGCTCGTGCTGGTGACGATGCTGTCCTATGGGGTCATGCTGCGCCCCGATCTCGCGGGCTTGCGCAACCCTTCCATGGCGGGCGTGCTGCAGGCGGTTGTCGGTCCCTGGGGGGCGGTCTTCGTTTCCGTCGGGCTCATCGTCTCGGTACTTGGCGCCTATCTCTCCTGGTCGCTGCTGGCGGCCGAGGTCCTGTTCTCGGCCGCGCGGATGGAGACCATGCCGGCCTTTCTCGCCGCCGAGAACCGGAACAAGGTGCCCGTCGCCGCGCTTTGGCTGACGAATCTGCTGGTGCAGGTCTTCCTCATCCTGACGCTGTTTGCCGAGCAGGCCTTCCTCCTCGCGCTCAAGCTCACCTCGTCGATGATCCTCCTGCCCTATCTGCTGGTCGCGGCCTACGCGCTGAAACTGGCGTGGAGCGGCAATACCTATGCCGAGACGCCCAAGGGCCGTGCAGGCGATCTGGTGCGCGCCGGTCTCGCGACAACCTACACCATCGGACTGATCTATGCGGGCGGATTGAAGTTCCTGCTGCTGTCGCTGGTGATCTACGCGCCGGGCACTGTGCTCTTCATCCTTGCACAGCGGGAGCGCGGCCACCGCATCTTCACGCCGATGGAGCGGCTGCTGTTCGCCGCGGCCGCTGCCGGCGCGGTGATCGCGATCTTCGGCTTGGCGACCGGCCGCATCAGCGTCTGATCATCTCGACGGTCTTACACGCAATCGTCCAAGCGCGTGACGAGCGCGGGAACTGCCGACGCTCGGAACGGCACTTCTGAAGGCCAGCGAAAGGCTAATTCCGGCCGCAGACATTCATCGGCGATATGTGGGCCTCGCGATTGTAGCCCCTCATAACCGGCATGTCTCATACTGGCTCCCGAGCCGACGCTCAGTCTAGGTGACCGACTCATAACTTCGCAGCCATATGCGGATTGAAGCGAGTTGGACTGACGCGAGAAAGTTGTCATCTCGCTTGTCGTAGCGGGTGGCGACGGCCCTGAAATGTTTGAGTTTGTTGAAGAACCGCTCGACGGCGTTGCGTTGGCGGTAGACCCAGGCGCTGAAGGCGAAGGTTTTGACCCTGTTGGGCATGGCGCGGACATTGGCCCATGCTCCGCGCCGGTTCATCTCTTTGCGCAAGGCGTCGCTGTCGTAAGCCCTATCGGCGAGAAGGATGTTTCCCGGCTCGAGCGTGCCCAGCATGTCGGCGGCCGAGCGCCCGTCGTGAGCCTGGCCTTCGGTCAGCTTGAGGCGGATCGGTCGGCCTTCAGCATCGACAAGGGCGTGGATCTTGGTGGTCAGGCCGCCACGCGAGCGACCCATGCAACGGGATCGCCCATCTTTTTTTGGCCGTTGGCGGCATGCTGGTGAACGCGGATCGACGAGGCGTCGATCATCTGGATATCGCCATCGTAAGCGGCTGAGACGGCTTGCAGAATGCGCGCCCAATGGCCCGCCTTGCGCCATCGGTTGAAGCGGTTGACGCACGTCGCATGCGGGCCATAGCGCGCCGGGATATCGGCCCAAGGCGCCCCAGTGCGCAGGCGCCAGAAAATGCCATTCAGAACGCGCCGGTCATCTACCCGCGCGACCCCACGCACCTTCGTCGGCAGAAGCGGCTCGATCACCGACCACTCGAAATCCGTCAGATCAAAGCGGGCCATCTCAACCTCCAAGGCTGAGATAAGTGAATCAGAACACCAGCCCGCAGGGAATCCCGTTTATGGGTATGTGACCTAGCGCGACACGGATCGCCAAACATCGCCGGCTCCCGCAAGCGCTCTATGCTGGTCGGGTGTCTCACTTCGGGCGCCACCCTGTCGCCTTCTACTACCCGGTGCTCGACGAGCAAAGGCTGGATGGCTTAAACCAGAGGCCCTCCCTTGAACCCGGGGCCGTTCAACTAGCAGGTGGAGAGCGGCAGAGATGGTGTCCACCGCAGGTTAATCGGCGGAGCAAGGCACACAGCTCAGGACCGCGCCACGCCAGCCAGGACCAGCGACCATGCCTGTTCGAAATAGCGGTCCTGCGCGCCGGTCTCGGCGAAACTATCGTCTCCCAGCATCGCGCGGATCATCGGCTTGATGGAGGTGGCGTAGAGCAACTGGTCGGCGATGAACAGGGCATCTCCCGTAGCAAGCTCGCCCTCCGCCTGCGCCGCCGCCACAAGATGGGCGAACCGAACCATGAAGGGATCGTCCTGGCCCGCTGGCGCCTGTACTCCGCCAGAGGGAACGGCCTCCGCCAACGCCACGCGATTAAGCGCCAGCATGTCCTGGCGCAAATTGATGGCCAGCAGGCGGCGGGCGTAGGACTTGAGACGGTCCAGCGGCGCGCTCTCCGGCTCCAGCGCCGCATCAATCTCGGCGACCACACTGGCGCGCAACTGGTCCATCAGCGCCGTGAACAGCGCCGCCTTCGAGGGATAGCGGCGATAGATAGTGTCCTTGCCGGCTCCACATGCCGTGGCCACCTGCTCCATTGTGGTGGCGGCGAACCCCTGGGTGGAGAACAGGCGCGCGGCCGTGGCGAGGATCCGATGCCCGAGCTCCTCCGCGGCTTTCTTGGTCGGCCGCCCGCCGCGCGCCGGTACCGGAGCCGCAACCGCCTCGCGTACCCTCACCTTGCTGCCTGCCACCACCCGCGCCTCCGCCCGTTGCCGCGTCATCTGCCCCTGCGAAGCATTATTTAGAACGCATCTAACGTGCCCAATAACCAAACGCAAGCGTTCCGTTGCTGCTTGGCAACAGCCTGGAAGCGGTGATCCGACAGTGCTGGAAATTAACTGGACGTTATCGTCCCGTTTCTGTTATGCGCAGAACCCAGTGAAGTGAGGCATCGCCAGACGGGATACTACAATGCGAAAGCACGGTGGGCGCAGCGTTTTATTTGGAATGACTACAATATTGCTTAGCGCCGTCGCTTCCATCGCCGACGCCGAAGAGGCCATCGTGCTGCCGCCGGTCACGGTCGAGGGCGATGGCGAACGCGCCTCCAACGAGACGATCGTCGTACGGCGGGATTCCGCCGCCACGAAGACCGAGACGCCTCTCATCGAGACGCCGCAATCGGTAGACGTCATTAGCCGGAAGCAGCTGGACGATCAGAATCCCCAGACGGTCGCCGGCGCGCTCCAGTACACGGCGGGCGTTTTCACGCCCGATGCGACGAACCGTTTTGACGGACTTTTCCTGCGAGGTTTCGGCGGCTTCGGCACGTCGACGACCTTCGTCGGCTTTCTCGATGGCCTTCGCCTTCCGCGCGGCCAGGCCTTCGGCCAGTTCCAGATCGACCCCTTCCTGCTGGAGCGCATCGATGTGCTTAAGGGGCCGTCCGCCGTGCTGTACGGGCAGGTCAGCCCTGGCGGCCTCGTCAACATGGTCAGCCGCCAGCCGAGCGCTGTTCCCTATAATGAGCTGCGGGTCGAGGCAGGCTCCTATGGCCGACTGCAGGCGGGACTCACCACTCAAGGAGCCTTCGACGAGGCCGGGATCTGGCAATATAGCCTCTCCGCCATCGGCCGCACTTCAGGCACTCAATATGACGATGTCGACGAGCAGCGCCTCGGCGTTGCCCCCTCGCTCACCTGGCAGCCGAGCACCGACACGCGGCTAACAATCAGCGCGTTCTATGAGAACGACCCCGAAGGTGGCTACTTCAACTCGATCTACCCCACCTTCCTCGCGCCGCCGCAGTACCGCGCTTTTCTCGGCCCGACCGTCAATGTCGGCGATCCCGACTTCGACGGTTACACCCGCCAGCAGGGCGGCATCGGCTATTCCTTCGAACATCGTTTCACCGACTGGTTCGAGATCCGCTCCAGCACCCGCTATTCAGAGGTGTCCAGCGATCTGCAGGGCATCCAGATGGCCGGCCCCATGAGCGCCGACGGCATCATCCCCCGGCAGGCGGTTATCTCCACCGAGCAGGCGAGCGGTGTCGCCACGGATAACAGCGCGGTCTTCACCTTCGGCACTGGGCCGCTCAGCCACAAGGTGATCACCGGGCTCGACTATCAGTGGTTCACCAGCGACTGGACCTATCAGTGGGGCGCGGCCCCGAGCCTGAATGTGGTGTACCCCGTCTATGGGCTGGCGCCGGGGCCCTTCCTCACCCTCATCGACAACACGCAGATCCTCCAGCAGACGGGCCTTTACCTGCAGGACCAGATCGCGCTCGGAAACTGGCGGGCGGTGCTGGGCATCCGGCAGGATTGGGTGACGCAGGAAACCGACAATCATCTTGCCGGCGGCAGCAATTCGGATCAGTCCTCTTCCGCCACCACTTATCGCGCCGCACTGCTTTACTTGTTCGACAACGGCGTGGCGCCTTACGCGAGCTACTCCACCTCGTTCGAGCCGGTCATTGGTGTCGATGCCGAGGGACAGCCTTTTGTCCCCACCGAGGCGCAGCAGGTCGAGATCGGCGTGAAGTACCAGCCGACCTTTATGGATGCGCTCTTCACCCTCTCCGCCTTCGACATCCGCCAGCAGAATGTCCTCACGCCTGGCCCGGTGCTCGGCTTCAACGTCCAGACCGGCGAGATCCGCTCGCGCGGCGTGGAATTGGAGGCGCGGGCGGATCTGAGCGCCAATCTGGAGATGATTGGCGCCGTCACCCTGTTGGACACCAAGGTGACGGCCTCCAATGTGGCGGAGTATGTCGGCAAGCGGCCGCAGGCGGTGCCGGACTATTTCGGCTCGCTCTGGCTGAACTACAGCTTCACCAGCGGCGTACTGAAAGGGCTGACGACGGGCGGCGGCCTGCGGGTGATGGGGCCGAGCTATGCCGACGATGCCAACACCATCGAGGTTGACGGCTACACGTTGTTCGATGCCTCGCTGCGCTACGATCTCGGCCAGTTCAGCGCCCAGCTGAAGGGCGTCACCGCAACACTGGATGTGCGCAACATCGCGGACACCACCTATTACACCAGTTGCACCTACGACATTTACTGTCAGTACGGCACCGGGCGCACCTTCCTGGCGGGCCTGCGCAAGACATGGTGATGCAAGGGATCAGCCGCCGCCAGCTCCTGTGCGGCACCTTTGCCGGCCTGGGTCTCCAAGCTCTGCCGGCAGCGGCGGTCCCGTCGGTCCGCATCACCGACATGCTGGGCCGGAGCCTGACGCTTCCCGCCCCGCCGCAGCGCATTGTGCTGATGGATGCGCGCGACGCCGTGACCATCGCCCTGCTTGATCCCGACCCCATGCGCCGGATCGCCGGCTGGGCGGCGCCGGAGGTGCTCGACAGCGACGTGTTGCTGGCGGCCCTAAAGGCAAAGGCGGGGCGCGACATTCCCGTCATTGGGGGACTGGCACCCGGCAGCGTCTCGGTGGAACGCATCGTGGCGCTGAAGCCCGATCTGGTCGTGACCACGCGCAACGCGGAAAGCAGCAATGGCGAGAGTGCGGAGCAGCTTGCTGCGTTCGGCATTCCCGTGGTGTTCAGCGACAGCGCGAGCAGTGGCACCGGCCGCAATGGGAGCGACGATCTGGCCGCCTTGCTGCGCATGTGGGGCCGCCTGCTGGAGCGCGAGCAACAGGCCGATCGTCTGCTCACCTTCCTCACCGGACGCTTTGCGGCGGTGGCCGCCTGCATAGAGGGAGCCCCAGCGCGGAAGGTCTATCTGGAAGTGCAGTCCACCTATGATGACTGCTGCTGGGCTGCAGGTCGCATGGTCTGGGGCGAACTGCTCGCCCTCGCTGGCGGCAGGAACCTGGATGCCGCCACCGCCCCCTGGTTTCAGAAGCTGCATGTGGAGCAGCTCATCGCCGAGCAGCCGGATGTCTATGTGGCCGCAGGTGGCGCCTTTGCCAAAGGGACGCGTCCGCCCATCGCACCGGGCCTTTCTGCGGACGCCGCACGCAACGGCCTGGCGCCACTCACCGTGCGAGCCGGTATGGATCTTCTGGCGGCGGTACGCGACCGGCGCGTCTATGGCGTCTGGACGGGACTGGTCGCCATTCGCCCCCTCAACATCCTGTTCGTGGAACAGATGGCCGCCTGGCTGCATCCAAACCGGTGCGGCGCCAGCCGAGCGGACCAGACACTCGACGAACTCAACCGCCGCTTTCTCTCCGTTCCGGTCGAGATGCCCCTCTGGGTCAGCCTGGCCAGTTCCTGAAAACCCGATGCGTGAGGCCAGCCCATGCTTTCAGCCAGCACCACCGTCGCCTTTCCCCGCATCGCCGCCTTCCTGGAGGCGATCCTGGACTCTCTGGCGGCACACGACATGGCCGTGGCCGCGGCGGATGGCGCCCATGTGGCCCGCTCCCCCTTCGGCGAAGCCCGGCTGGAGCCGGGGGACGGGACGCTCACCATCCATGTGCGCGCCGTAACGGGGCCGGAACTCAACCGCGTCCGGCATGCGATCACCGGCCTCATCGGCTTTGTGGCCAAGACCGAGCAACTGGATATCCAATGGGAGGGAGACGTTGCGGGCGCCACTCTCCCGCCCGATCTGCGCATCCTCACGGTCCGCGAGATTCAGGCGCTCACGCCACGCATGCGCCGGGTGGTGTTCGGTGGCGCCGATCTTGGACGGTTCGCCACCGGGGAGCAGATCCACACGCGCCTCCTGTTCCAACCCGAGGACGCGGTGTTTCCCGAATGGCCGCTGCTGGACGATGCCGGCCTCATCCAGTGGCCCGGTGGCACGCAGCGGCTCGGCTCGCGCGTCTACACCCTTCGGCACGTGGATGCGGCAGCCGGCCGGCTCTGGATCGATTTCTTCGATCACGGTAGCGAGGGGCCGGGCGCCCGCTGGCTGCGGCGCGCCCGCCCCGGCGACGTGGTGGGCGCTCTGGGGCCTGCCGCCCATGGCCCGAAACCGGCCCGGCGGATGATCCTGGCCGGCGACGAGACGGGCCTGCCGGGCATAGCCCGCATTGTTGAGGATGCGCCGGAAGAGACGCGCGGCCTGGCGCTGATCTCTGTCGCCGATGCTGCTGAGCGCCAGCCCCTGCGGGCGCCATCCGGCATGGAGGTCCGCTGGCTGTTGCGACATGAGCTTCCGGACACGCAGCCCCTCGCGGCGGCGATCCGCCTGCTGGACTGGGGGGAGGACCGGGCGGACCTGTCCGTCTGGATCGGCTGCGAGTTCCATGAATTCCGCACCATCCGGCACTTCCTGCGCGATGAGGTGAAGCTTCCGGCGGCGCAGGTGGTGGCGTTCTCCCACTGGCGGCGCGGCATGAGCGAGGAGGACATCATCGCCGTTGGCGGCGATGCGGTGGCCGCGTGAGCGCGAGCCTGCGCGGCGGCGCGGCGACCACCAGCCTCGGCGCGACCTATCGCGCCCGCACACGCCGCAAGCAGCTTCTGCTGGCCCTTATGACCTTGGCCCTGTTCGTCTCGGTGACGCTCGACCTTGCTCTGGGGCCGGCACGCTTCTCGCCGGTGGACGTTCTCCGTGCCCTTCTCTCACCGGCTGCGGCACCGCCCGAAGTCGTTGCGGTGCTCTGGAGCCTGCGCCTGCCAACCGCCCTCATGGCCGTGGTGGTGGGAGCGTCCCTCGCTATGGCCGGGGCGCAGATGCAGACCGTTCTCGCCAACCCCCTCGCGTCTCCCTTCACGCTCGGTACTTCGGCGGCCGCCGGCTTTGGCGCCTCCTTGGCGCTGGCCTTTGGCGTATCGCTGGTGCCCGCGCTCATGGGCATCATGGTGCCGCTGAACGCCCTTACCATGGCCCTGCTGGCGGCCGGCATCATCCATGTGTTCAGCCTGCAAAGGGGCGTCACGACGGAGAGCGTGATCCTGCTCGGCATCGCCCTTGTCTTTTCCTTCAACGCCTTCCTGACTCTGGTGCAGTACCTCGCTTCCGAACAGGCCATCGCCGCCATCGTCTTCTGGACCATGGGCAGCCTGACGAAGGTTACATGGGAGCGACTGGCGATCTGCACAGCGGTGCCGGTGCTTATCTTCCCCGTCTTCATGATGCGCGCCTGGGCGCTGACGAGTCTGCGCCTCGGCGAGGACCGCGCGGCGAGCCTCGGCATCCGCGTGCGCCGGCTGAAACTTGAGACGATGGCACTGGTGGCCCTTCTGGCGGCCGTGCCCATCAGCTTCGTGGGTACGATCGGCTTTATCGGCCTCGTGGGTCCGCACATGGCGCGCCTGCTCATCGGCGAAGACCAGCGTTTTCTCCTGCCGGCCTCCGCTTTGTGCGGAGCGGTGCTGCTTTCGGCCAGCTCCATCCTCAGCAAGACGCTGGTGCCGGGCACGATTCTGCCCATCGGGATCGTGACGGCCATCATCGGCGTGCCGCTTTTCGTGTTTCTGATCCTGCGCAGCGTCCGGGTGCGCCCATGACCGAGCCCCTCTCCGCCCGGCTTGTGGATGTGGCAGCCTCCTATGGTCGCCGGCCCGTGCTGAAGGGCGTGACCACACCGGTCTTTTTCGGTGGCGCGGTCGTGGCCCTGCTCGGGCCGAACGGGTCGGGAAAATCAACCCTGCTGAAGCGGATGGCGGGCGTGCTGCCGGGCACGGGGCGGCTGGAGCTTAAGGGCGCGGGTCCGGAGGACATCGGCTATCTGCCGCAGGATTCGGCGGCCGGGCCCGCCCTTACCGTCTATGAGTCAGTGGTCGTGTCCGCCCGTCGCGGCGCGTTATGGACGGTGCCCGACGTGATTCTGGCGCAGGTGGACGCCGTGCTCGAGCAACTGGGGCTCACCGATCTCGCGTTCCGGGGGCTTGATGCGTTGAGCGGCGGGCAGCGCCAGCTTGCCTCTATCGCCCAGTCCCTCGTGCGACAACCGCGCGTGCTGCTGATGGATGAGCCAACGAGCGCGCTGGACCTTCACCGACAGCTTGAGGTGCTGGATATTCTGCGCACCTTCGCCCGCAGACAGGGTGCGCTCGTCATCATCTCCCTTCACGACATCAACCTCGCCCTTCGTTTCACGGACAAGGCCCTGGTTATGGACGGCGGGAGGGTGCAGGCCTGTGGCCCCAGCGCGGATGTGATTTGCACGGACATGCTGAGAGCCGTTTTTGGTGTGGAGGCAAGGGTGGAGGCCTGCTCACGTGGGCAACCCCACGTGCTGTTCGACGGCATCAGCTCCACCTGAAGGGGTAGCCTCCGTCCGGACATGAGGCGGAGGCGGTCATCAAAGACGGCAGGATGGCCGCTTTGGCACTCGCATCGTGATTGTCGCGTCGCAGCCTGGATCACGCATGACGGCCCACAGCGAAAGGGGGTACTTTCTATCGTGCTTATGGCAGCAATGTCCCGCAGCCCTGCCCACGCGTCCGACGCATCTTATGATTCGGTGCTCGGGATCGATGCAGTTCGCCCCTGGAGAGCGGAGGGCCGCGGCGCTTCGTCGATCGGGTCTCCGAGCAAGCTAGAGCAGTGGGCGCAGCGCCATCGTGCGACGGGCTCGGTGGTGCCGGGCCAGATGGGCGGGCACCGCAAGCGCATTTTAGTATGCAATTCAATTGCACTAGACCGAAGATTCGTTCAGGAGGGCTCAACGAGAAGACGGTGAGGAAGTGGCGATCCCGCCGGACAGTAGCAGACGAGCCGATGGGCCCGAAGGAGCGGCACAGTTCGACACTCTCAGCCTCGCGCTCGGAGCGCCGGAGATCGATGTTCGCAGCCCTGAGGGGGCTAACGCCCCGGATGTGACATCCCTGTGTCGCAGGTCCGCTCAAAGCAACTTCAATTACGGCTAGCGTTCTTTGTCCGGAGCGAACAGGGGCTTTCCGAAGAGATAGGACACTCATCAGGGGGGCGCCGCGGAAGGGTGCCTGGGGGCTAGCCGCCCTCGGACGCGCCAAATCGCCATTGACAGCGGATGAAACCGGTTTCATTGTTTTCATGAAACCGGTTTCATTGGGGCGATGAACGTGGCGAAACCTCCCTCTGATACGCCCGCCCCGACCATCCGCCTCGTGGCGCGAGAGTCGGGCGTATCTCAAGCGACGGTATCGCGGGCGTTCTCGCAGCCCGAACTTCTGACGCCCGCGACCGTGGAGAAAGTGCTCGGCACGGCCCGCCGTCTCGGTTATGTGCCCAATCAGGTCGCGCGTGCGCTGTCCACCGGGCGCACTGGCAACATTGCCCTGATACTGCCTGACGTCGCCAATCCCTTCTTCTCCGCGCTGATGCGCGGCGCGCAGGCGCAGGCCTACAAGCGCGGCTACGCCATGTTCCTGGGGGATTCGGACGAGACCGCCCATCTGGAGGACGTTCTGCTCGGCAAGCTCGCGGCACAGGTCGACGGCTTCGTGCTGGCCTCTCCGCGCATGGACGAAGCGGCAATCCGCCGGCACGTCGCCCGCAAACCGCTGGTGATCATCAATCGCGATCTCGACGGAATCGGCCGGGTGCTCATCGATACCGCCACTGGCTTTTCCGCCGCCGTCGATCTGCTCGCCGATTTCGGACACCGGACCATCGCCTATGTCGGCGCTCCGGCTTCCTCATGGTCCAGCCAGCAACGCGCCCGCGCCGTGACATCGGCCGGCGCCGGCCGGGGGCTGACCGTGGTGGAGATCGCGGCCGGACGCCCGAGCCACGAGGCCGGGCAATCCTGCGTGGCCGCCCTTCTGGAAAGCGGCGCCACTGCCGCGCTGGCCGTCGACGACGTGGTCGCGCAAGGCATCATGGCCGGCCTTGCCGCGCGCGGCCTGTCGATCCCCGGCGATTTCAGCGTGGTGGGCTGCGACGACATCATCGCGGCCACCACCTATCCGCCGCTCACCAGCGTGAACGCGCGCTGTGCGCTGGCCGGCGCCAACGCGGTCGATCTGCTCCTCAACAGCTTCGCCAATCCCACCCCGCCGCTCGAAAGCCACGTCATCACGGGCGAGCTGATCAGCCGCGGCTCGACCGGGCCGGCCCCTGCCCCCGGCACGCCGCCCGGCATCAAGGCCCGTCGAAAGGTGCCGGCGGCCGATGCCAATTCGTCCAGCAGGAAGTGACCATGATCGACATCCGCCTTCACGACAGCAAACAGGACAACGCCATCGCTGCCGCGGCCTTCGGCGCCGCCGCCATCCGCGACACCATCGCCGCGCGCGGAGCGGCCAATATCGTCATCGCCACCGGCGCCAGCCAGTTCGAGATGCTGGAAGCGCTGGTCGCGGAGCCCAGCATCGACTGGTCCAAGGTCACCGCCTTCCATCTCGACGAATATATCGACATGCCGGAGACCCACCCGGCAAGCTTCCGCAAATATCTTAAGGAGCGCTTCACCGGAAAGCTGCCGACGCTCGGCGCCTTCCACTTCATCATCGGCGACGCGGCCGACCTCGACGCCGAGCTCGCCCGCATCAACGCCCTGCTCGACGCCCATCCCATCGACGTGATGTTCGCGGGCATCGGCGAGAACGGCCATCTCGCCTTCAACGACCCGCCCGCCGATTTCGAGAGCACCGTCGCCTACAAGGTCGTGCAGCTCGAAGAGCGCTGCCGCCGGCAGCAGTTCGGCGAGGGCTGGTTCCCCACTTTCGACGATGTGCCGACCGAGGCGATCTCGATGACCGTCCAGCGCATCTTTTCGGCCAGGCTCATCGTCCTCACTGTCCCGGACGAGCGCAAGGCGGAAGCCGTCCGTCACGTCCTGGAAGGGCCCGTCACCAATATGTGGCCGGCCTCGATCCTCCAGCAGCACCCCGCTTGCCACGCTTTCCTCGACCGCGCCGCGGCGAGCCAGCTCACGAAATAGCGGCTCGCCCGGAAGGCGAGCCCCTGCCAGTGCCGACCGTCAAAAATAACCAGAGCGGAGAAACAGATGTCCTGCAGTTGGAAGACGCGCCTGTTGACCACGGGTGCGGTGCTCGCTTCGATGACCCTCGGCGCCATGGCCAAGCCGGTCGTCATCAACGTCATCGATGTGGCCGGCGACCTTCAGGTCAGCCAGCCGGCCCTCGAAAAGTTCCAGGCCCAGCATCCCGAGCTGGTGTCGAAATTCGTGTTCACCCAGGCGACCGCCCCCGAACTCGCCGGCAAGCTGAAGGCCCAGCAGGATGCCGGCCGTGTCGATATCGACTTCGTGCTGACCGGCAATGACGCACTCGCCGCCGGCATGGAGCAGGGCCTCTGGTTCGAAATTCTGCCGAAATATGCCGGAGAGTTCCCGAACCTGAAGGAACTTTACATTCCCGGCGCCTATCTGATGCAGGAGATGGCCCGCGGGCAGGCCTTCGTCATCGACTGGTACCCCTCCGGCCCGCTGCTCGAATACGCCCCGGACCGCGTGTCCAAGGTTCCCGACACGCCCGACGCCCTGCTCGCCTATTGCAAGGCCAATCCGGGCAAGTTCATGTATGCGCGCCCGGCTAACTCCGGCCCCGGCCGCACCTTCGTCATGGGCCTTCCCTACCTGCTCGGCGACAAGGACCCGAAGGACCCGATCAAGGGCTGGGACAAGACCTGGGCTTACCTAAAAGAACTCGACACCTGCATCGAGTACTACACCGCCGGCACCACCGCCTCGATGAAGGAACTGGCCAACGGCACGCGCGATATCATCGCCACCACAACCGGCTGGGACATCAACCCGCGCTATCTCGGCATCGTGCCGGAAGAGTACAAGATTGGCGCCTTCAAGAACTTCACCTGGGTCGGTGACGCCAACTACATGGCCATTCCCAAGGGCGTTTCGGAAGAAAAGCTCAAGGTGGTGCTGGAACTGATGAAGTTCCTGCTCAAGCCGGAACAGCAGGCCTACATGTATGATCATGGCTACATGTATCCCGGCCCGGCCATCAAGGGCGTGACCCTCGACATGGCGCCGAAGGAGAGCCAGGAGACCATCGAGAAGTTCGGCCGGCCCGAATATGCCAGCCTGATCGCCGACAACCCGACCGAAGCGCCGCTCGACGCCAAGCCGCTTGTCGAGATGTTCGACAAGTGGGACCGCGAGATCGGCGCGGCGAAGATGAAGAAGTGATCGACCTCCGGCGGGCTGCCGACCCGTGGCCCGCCGGACCTCCTTCGGATGTACAGACAAGCGGGATTGAAGGGCGATGGCGATAGCTTCCGCCGGCTTTAGAGAGCTGCGGCTGGACCGTGTGAGCCGGGACTTCGGCGCGCATAATGCGTTGAGGGACATCAGCCTGACCGTGCAGCGCGGCGAGTTCATCGCCCTGCTCGGTCCTTCCGGCTGCGGCAAGTCGACCGCGCTCAATTGCCTTGCCGGGCTCCTGCCGCTCAGCGACGGCGCGATCTGGCTCGATGAGCGCCGCATCGACACGCTCAAATCGGAGGAACGCGGCTTCGGCATGGTGTTCCAGAACTACGCGCTGTTTCCCCACATGGATGTGCGCCGCAATGTCGGCTTCGGCCTGAAGATGCAGGGCGTGCCGAAAGCCGAGACCGCGCGCCGCGTGGATGAGGCGCTGAACGTCGTTCGGCTGGCTTCGCAGGGCGCCAAGCTGCCGGGGCAGCTCTCGGGCGGCCAGCAACAGCGCGTGGCGATCGCCCGCGCCATCGCCATCGAGCCGCCGCTCGTGCTGATGGACGAGCCGCTGTCCAATCTCGACGCCAAGCTGCGCCTTGAAATGCGCGCCGAGATACGCCGCATCCACCGCCTGCTCGGTTCGGCCACCATTTACGTGACGCACGACCAGGACGAGGCGCTCTCGCTGGCCGACCGCATCGTCGTTCTGCGCGACGGCGAAGTGCGCCAGATCGGCACGCCGCCGGACCTCTACCGGCGCCCGCTGCATGCGGACGTCGCCGAGTTCATGGGGTTCCGCAACGCGCTTGTGGGCCGGATCGTCCGCCGGGAGGGGAACGAGGTCGAGATCGACTGCGGTTTCGCCGCACCGTTGCGGGGCGTGCCGGTCGATTTGGCGGGTGACGGGCCGGTGACGGCCGCCATCCGCCCGGCTGACCTCGTCGCGTTGGCCGAGGGCCCGCTGAATGCCGAGGTGACGGGCATGGAGTATCGCGGCGAGGCCTATTTCGGCACGGCCACCGGGCCGGGCGGGCAGGAGCTGTTCTTCCGCTGCGAGTCACCGATCGGCGTGGGCGAGGCGGTCCGGCTCGGTGCGCCGGTGGACCGCACCCTCGTTTATGCCCGCGAGGTCGGCAAATGACCCCGGCGGCGCCCCGCACCTCCACGGCCCGCCGCAGGCGCAGCCTTGCCGACCGCGGCTTTGACGGCGTGACGCTCCTGCTGGTGCCGGCCGCGCTGTTCGTGGTCCTGGTCTTCGTCTACCCGTTCGTCTACGGCCTGCTGCTCTCCTTCGCCCCCAAGGAGGGCGGAGTGTTCGGCAACTACATCCGCTTCTTCTCCGACCCGTATATGTACGGCACGATCTGGCTGACGCTGCGGCTCGCCCTGCCGGTAACGGTGCTCAACATCGCCCTGTCCGTGCCCATCGCGATGCAGGTCCGGCACATGCGGCGCCAGCGCCTGCTCACCACTATCCTTGTCCTGCCGATCACCCTCGGCACGGTGCTGGTGGCGGAAGGGCTGCTGAACTATCTCGGGCCCCAGGGCTGGCTCAACCGGACGATGATCCTGTTCGGCCTGATCGACCGCCCGATCCGGCTGGTGCACAATTACTGGGGCGTGTTCATCTCGCTCGTCATCACCGGCTTTCCCTTCACCTTCCTGCTGACGCTGTCGATGATTTCCGGCATCGACCCCGCGCTGGAACAGGCGGCGGCGACGCTGGGCGCGCGGGCACGCAGCCGTTTCCGTCACATCGTTCTGCCGCTGATCCTTCCGGGCCTCGCCGTCACCTTCTGCCTCGCCTTTGTCGACGCCTTCTCGGTGTTCCCCTCGGCGGTGATGCTGGGCGCCCCGGCCGGCGAGACGCGGGTCATTTCCTTCGCGGCAGCGCAGGCCGCCTTCGAGCAGTACGACTACTCCTACGCCTCCGCGATCGCGATGATCATGGCCGTGGTGCAGTTCGGCTTCGTCGGCGTGGTGCTGGCGCTGCGACGGCTGTTCTACAAGGGCCCCGCGGGCGGCGGAAAAGGGTGAACGGGACCATGGAAACCGCGCTCGAAAAGCTCTGGAAGACGCTCGTCTGGGCCTTCATCCTGTTCTTCGTGGTCAATGTGATCGCGATGATCTCGACCGTCGTGGTCAACTCCTTCGGCACGCGCTGGCTCAATTCCTGGCTGCCCGTCGCTTTCACCACGCGCTGGTACGCCTCCGCCTGGAAGGAGTTCCAGCTCAGCGACGTGCTGCTGGTGACGTTCCAGATCGCGGGTGCGGTGGTCCTCATCTCCGCGCTGATCGGCGTGCCCGCCGCCTATGCGCTGGCGCGGCGGGACTTTCCCGGAAAGCCGCTGGTGATGCTGCTGTTCCTGCTGCCGCTTCTGGTGCCGCCGATTACCTTCGGCGTGCCGCTGGCCACCGTGCTCTACAAGGTCGGCCTCGCCGGCACGATGTGGGGCGTCATCGTCGCCAATCTGGTGCCGACCATCCCTTTCACCGTGGTGCTGATGATCCCGTTCATCGAGCAGATCGACCCGCGCGTGGAGGCGGCGGCGCGGGTGTTCGGCGCCGGCACCGGTCGGCTGTTCATCCATGTGCTGCTGCCGCTGCTGCTGCCGGGCATGCTGGCGGCGACGCTGCTCGCCATGGTGCGCACGGTGTCGATGTTCGAACTCACCTTCCTGACCGCCGGCCCCACCAGCCAGACGCTGGTCGTCGCGCTGTACTATTCGGTGTTCGCGGCGGGCGTGCGCGCCGGGCAGTCGATCGACGCCATGGCGGTGGTCTATATGCTCAGCACGCTGGTCTGGCTGCTCGTCGCCCTGCGCTTCGTCAATCCCACGCAGATCGTGGCGCGGGTGAAGAAGGCGCCGGCCTGAGCCCGCGCGTTCCGTACACGAAAAAGCCTCGCTCCCGACGGGAGCAAGGCTTTCGTGGTTCCGGGCGGGCGTTCAGCGATAGGCGGCGAGCGCCTCGTCCGGCAGGCGGTCGAGGGCGCGCAAGATGCCGCGCAATTCGCCGAGCCCCTTCATCCGGCCGGCGGCGGTGTAGCCGGGATTGACGATCCTCTCGGATTCGAGATCGGCCAGCATGCGGTGGCCGTGGTCCGGACGCAACACGATCTGGGCGTCGGCGGGCCGCCGCCGGTTTTCCGCCAGCAGCACGGCGAGCACCGCCGGCATGTCGACATCGCCGTCGAGATGATCGGCTTCCTGGAAGCCGAGTTGATCCGCGTCCCGGCGCGTCGCGCGCAGATGGGTAAAGTAGATCCGTTCGGCGAAATGCGCCGCCATGGCGGGCAGGTCGTTGTCCGCGCGCACGCCGAGGCTCCCGGTGCAGAAGCACAGGCCGTTGGCCGGCGCGGGCACGGCGGCGAATAGCGCGTCGAAATCCGCGCGGGTGGAGGCCACGCGCGGCAGGCCGAAGAGCGGGCGCGGCGGGTCGTCGGGGTGGAGGGTCAGCCGCACGCCGAGCGCCTGCGCCACCGGCGCGACGGCCTGCAGGAACGCGATGAGATTGGCGCGCAGCCGCGCCGCGTCGATCGCGGCATAGGCGGCGAGGTGCTCGCGAAATTCGTCGAGGCTGAGCCCCTGCGTCGTACCGCCCGGTAGGCCTGCCAGCACTGTGCGGATGAGCGCGGCGACCTCGTCGTCGCTGAAGTCGTCAGCGACGCTGCGGGCCTCGACGCGCTGCGCCTCGCTATACTCGGCCTCGGCGCCAGGGCGCTTGAGCACGTGAAGATCGAACGCCGCGAACCGCCGCTGGTCGAAGCGCAGCGCCGTGGCGCCCGTCGGCAGCGGCCAGTCGAGATCGGTCCGCGTCCAGTCCAGCACCGGCATGAAATTGTAGCAGACGATGCGCGGCCCGGCGGCGGCCACGGCTTCGAGGCTGGCGATCCAGACCTCGATGGCCTCGCGCGCCGCGCCGCCCTCGCGCTTGATCACATCGGCGACCGGAATGCTTTCGACGACCGACCAGCGCAGCGGCGTACGGCCCTGCGCCGTGTCCTCGATGATCGCGCGCCGCGCCTCGACCTCGGCACGCGTCCAGGCGACGCCAGGCGGCACATGGTGAAGGGCGGAAACGATGTCCGTCGCGCCCGCCTGCCGCGCATGATCGAGCGTCACCGGATCGCTCGGACCGAACCAACGCCAGCCTTCTCTGATCATCATGCCTCCGGCCTGAACTCAAATTGCGCCACGGCGCGCGCCGCGCCATTTTGGTAGAGCGCCGACAGCGCGGCCCGGACCGCATTGACGAAGCGGGGATCGGCGGCGAGATCGGTATCGAAGATCTCGCGCACACCGAGCAGCGCCGGCACCAGCGCCTCCGCCGACGGGCCGGCGGCGTCGGCGAGCGCCCGCAGTCGGGCGGCAAGCGGGTCGCGCACATCGATCGCCTGCCCCCGCTCGTCGATGCCGGTGACGAAACGCATCCAGGCCGCCACCGCCAATGCGAGACGCGGCAGCGGCGCGCCGGATGCAAGACGCTGCCGTATCGTCTCCAGCAGACGCTGAGGCAGCTTCTGCGACCCGTCCATGGCGATCTGCCAGGTGCGGTGATGCAGCGCGGGATTACCGAAGCGGCGCAGCAGCGCCACCTTGTAGGCAGACAGGTCGGTGTGGGCGGGCACGTTGAGCGTCGGCGTAACCTCGTCGTCCATGAGGTGGCGAATGAACAGCTCGAATCCGGGTGCCCGGATCGCCTCGGCCACGGTCCTGTGGCCAGCGAGGTAGCCGAGATAGGCGAGCGCCGAGTGCGCACCATTGAGAAGCCGCAGCTTCATCTTCTCGAAGGGCGCGGCATCGGCCACGAGCTCGGCGCCGGAGTCCTCGAAGCGCGGCCGCCCGCCGGTGAAATGGTCCTCGATCACCCATTGCCGGAACGGCTCGGCGACCACCGGCCACGCATCGGCGAAACCGAGCCGCGCCTGCACCGCGTCGCGGTCGGCCGGCGTGGTCGCCGGCACGATCCGGTCGACCATGGTGCAGGGGAACGCGACTTCATTCGCCACGAAACGCCCAAGCTCGCCGTCGCGCAAGGCCGCCAGCTGGCTGACGACGCGGCCCACGAGCCTGCCATTGCCGGGAAGATTGTCGCAGCACAGCACGGTGAAGGGCGCGATACCGGCGGCGCGGCGCCGCGCGAGCGCCTCGACCAAAAAGCCGGGCGCGCTGCGCGGCTGTCCCGGCGAGGCGAGATCCTCAAGGATATCCGGGTGGTCCGGGCGCAGGTCTCCGGTTGCGGGATCGTGGCAATACCCCTTCTCCGTCACGGTGAGCGAGACGATGCGCACCTGCGGCGAAGCCATCGCCGCGAGCAGGGCTTCGGGCGCTTCGGGCGCCACGAGAAGACGGGATACGGAACCGATGACACGCAGCCGCTCGCCCGCGCCGTCGCGTTCGGACAGCGTGTAGAGGCCGTCCTGCGGCTCCAGGGCGTCACGTGTATCGCCCGCGCGGAGACTGGCGCCGAGGATCGCCCAGTCATGCTCGCCGGCGGCCAGCCGTTCGTCCACGAACACGGCTTGATGGGCCCGGTGAAAGGCGCCGATTCCGAGATGGACAATGCCGATGCGCGCGTCCGCGCGATCATAGGTGGGCCGCGCGACATCGGGGGGGAGTTTGCCCAGCGCGGCGCCGGTCAGCCTCGGCGGAACGGTCATGTCGCGCCACCGTCCCTGCGCGGCACAGCGTTCAGCGGCACCGCGTCCATCTCGCCATGCAGGCCGCGCCTGCCTTCGGGCTCGAAGAAGTCAGGCCGCGCCCGCCGCAAATCGTCGAGCCCCGGCAGCACGTTGCCGAGATGCTCCACCATCGCCCGCTCAGCCGCGTCGGGATCGCGGGCGGCGAGGCCCTCGAGGATCGCCCGGTGCTCTCCCATGACCAGCGGGCGGCGGCGGGAAATCGGCAGATGCAGTACGCGGCACCGGTCGATCTGCACCTTCTCCTGCCGCACCACCCGCCACAGATTGGGATGGCCGGAGAGAAGGGCTATGCGCTGGTGAAACTCCTCGTCCTGCGCGTGGAAGCCCGCCCAGTCGCTCGCCCGTTCGCTGGCTTCCTGCCGGTCGAGGACGAGGCGGAGAGCGGAAAGATCGGCCTCTGTCACCCGTACCGCCGCATGGCGCACGGCCACGCGCTCCAGCGCCTCCCGGATCACCATGCCGTCGCGCAGCGCTTCCACGCTGATGCGCGAGACGAAGGTGCCCCGCTGGGGAAAGATGTCGATCAGTCGCTCATCCGCCAGCCGCAGCAGCGCCTCGCGGATCGGCGTCCGGCTGACGCCATACTGCTCGGCGAGTTCCTTCTCCGACACGGGCGCCCCCGGCGGCATGTCTCCGCCAACCACGCGTTCGCGCAGCTGCTCATAGACGCGCGCGGAAGCGGGAATGGCTCGCAGCGCCGGTCGCGGGGCGGGATTTGATTGCAGCCGGGGGGCGAGATTCTTCATGGTTGGCATATCCAAACTGATATATTAGCATATCACAAAAGGCAAACGGATCGGCAGGCGATGAGCGACCTCTCCCTCAGCACATTTCGACCCGAGCCGCGGAGCATTCGCCTCGACAAGGCCGACAATGTCGTCATCGCCGTGGAGGTCATCCAGCCCGGCGATTGGGTCGCGGGTGCGATGGCACGGGAGAAGATTCCGCAGGGCCACAAGATGGCCCTGCTCCCGGTGCGGGCCGGAGAGCCGCTCATCAAGTTCGGCCAGCCCATTGGCGTCGCCGGTGTGGACATCACTCCGGGCGATTGGGTGCACGTCCACAATGTGAGCGCGACGGCGTGGCCTCACGGCGAGTTCGACGCGAACGTGGCCGCTCACGGTCATGATGAATTTTCCCTCGTGCCCTCAACCTTCCAGGGCTACCGTCGCAGCGACGGACGCACCGGCACACGCAATTACATCGGCATCCTCACCTCCGTGAACTGTTCGGCCTCGGTGGCCCGCTTTGCCGCGGCGGCCATCGAGCGTTCCGGCCTGCTGGAGGCCTATCCGAATGTCGACGGCATCGTGCCCATCGTGCACGGCACCGGCTGCGGGCTCGCCGATCACGGCGAGGGCTATGAAATGCTCCGGCGGACCCAATGGGGCTATGCGTGCCATCCCAATTTCGCCGCCGTCGTCATGGTGGGGCTGGGCTGCGAGGTGCTGCAGATCGCCCGGATGAAGAAGGAATGCGGCGTCGAGGAGAGCGACGGCTTCCGCACCCTGACGATCCAGGAAACCGGAGGCACGCGCCGTTCCGTCGACTATATCGCGGGCGCGATCCGCGAGATGCTGCCGCGCGCCGCCGCCGCCCGCCGACAGACCCGCCCGGCCAGCGAACTGATCCTCGGCCTGCAATGCGGCGGTTCGGACGGCTACTCCGCCCTGACGGCGAACCCGGCGCTGGGCTTCGCGTCCGATCTTCTGGTGGCCGACGGCGGCACCTCCATCCTCTCGGAAACCCCGGAGATCTATGGCGCCGAGCATCTGCTCATCCGTCGCGCCGCCCAGCGTGAGGTGGGAGACCGGCTCATGGAACGGCTGCGGTGGTGGGAGGACTACACGGCCCGCAACGGCGCGGAGATGAACAACAATCCCTCGCCCGGCAACAAGGCTGGCGGGCTGACGACGATATTGGAGAAATCGCTCGGCGCCGTCGCCAAGAGTGGCCACGCTGCGCTTCGCGCCGTGCTGGAATATGCTGAGCCGGTGCGCACGTCCGGGCTGGTGTTCATGGACACGCCGGGCTTCGACCCGGTCTCGGCCACGGGCCAGGTCGCCGGCGGCGCCAACCTGATCTGCTTCACCACCGGGCGCGGCTCGGCCTTCGGCTGCAAGCCGGTGCCCTCGCTGAAGCTGGCGACCAACAGCGATATTTACCGCCGTATGAAGGATGACATGGACATCAATTGCGGTGACATGCTCGAAGGCGTCTCCCTGGAATCCAAGGGAAGGGAGATTTTCGATACGCTCCTACGGGTGGCATCCGGCGAGCGCACGAAGTCCGAATGCCTGGGCTATGGCGATGCCGAGTTCGTACCCTGGCAAATCGGGGCCGTGATGTGAGGGGCATCCGGTCTGCACGCTCTAGGCTCCCGGCCGCCGTTTCCCTTGGCGGCGCTGACCTCAGCACATGGCTGAGGGATCGCTTCATTCCCTGTTGGGCGGAGCGTGTCATCCGGCCGGGCCTCGCCGGCTATGCTGAGGAATTCCGCTGGCACGACGGCGCGCCGTGCGAGGTCACCGACCACACGACCATGGTCACCGGCCGGCTGGTCTATGCGTTCAGCATGGCCTACCGGTTCGACAGAAGGCCTCAGTTGTTGCGCGCAGCCGAGCATGGGCTGAAGTTCTTGCTCGACGCCTGCTGCCTGAGCCCAGGCCAGTTCGCGCATAGTGTGGGCCGCAGTGGCGAGGTGATCGACCCTCATGGCGATCTCTACGACCTCGCCTTCGTTCTTCTGGCGCTCGGCGGCTACAGCGCCGCCACCGGGCGCGTGGATGTGCTCGCCGCCGCCCACGCCATCGCTGGCCGCCTGGATGGTGAACTGACGGACCCTTGCGGAGGTTATCGTGAGCCTTGGAGTACGGGAGGCGTGCGTCTGATCTATCCGCAGATGCACCTGTTCGAGGCGTTCCAGATGCTCGCCGCAGTTGATCCCGCAGGGGGCTGGGATCTCCGCGCGGCCAGGATCCTTGATCTCCTCTCACGACTTGTCGACACGCAGGGAGGGCTTGACGAAGAATTCGGCGCGCGTTGGGACAGCCTCCAACCGGAGCGGCGACGCCGAGAACTCGGTCACCACTTCGAATGGGCCTGGCTGCTTTTCGTCTACACGACGGCCACCGGTTCGGCCCGCGCGCGCGACTTGGCCTGGCGTCTGTTTGATTACGGCCGAGCGACGGCGGGAATCGCCGAGACCTTGCCTGATCGACCAATCCCCAATGCGATCGACGCCCAGGGCAAGCCCCTCCCGATCAACCGCCCGCTCTGGCCGACGCTGGAACTGGCGAAGGCTTCGTTAGCCGCCGCCACCATCAGTGAATCCACGGAGCTCTTTGCGTTATCACATGCAGCTATTGATATTTTCATATCACGCATCAATCTTCATGCCCTGACATGGGAAAATGACGATGGAAAGGACTCCAAAAACGGAAACGTGACTGTTCCGGCGAGAACGCTTTATCACATCTTTCCGTGCCTCTTACTATGCGCCTGTGGCTCAGATGCATTGTGCGCGCGAACCCTAATAAGTATAACCAATCCATTCTAGAGAATCTGCGCCTGGACCGACTGGTTAGGCTCCAACTGTCGATCGTGCCGCGCGGCCCGCAAAGGGCGGGTGTTGGATGGCGTCGTCCATCTGATCCCTAACGGTTACGGGGAGGCACCAAGAGCGAAGAACGGGCCGCCGTTTGCTGGCAACGGAGCAGCCGCCGTACGCGCGGCGATCGCCTGACCGCAATGCAGCGGCCGTTGCTCACCTTGATTATGATCTGATTGTCGTCGCGCGGCACCCTGCAGTTTTTCACGCGGCAGGATGGGCAAGCCCGACCCCGACGACGAGCACCGACATTCCCCACGAGCGTCGGTCGCTTTCTAAGCTGATTCTCAACGTGACAACGGGCGGATGCTCCCATCCGCTCTGTGTGCAGTACGGCACTATTCGTTTTTTTCCCGCTCAGCCTGTTTCGCGTCTCTCGCGTCGTTGAGCTCAGCGTCATTGCCCTTTCGCCAGTTTGGCGCGGCATCAAGGGCGGCGCGATATCGCCATGTGTTCTTGTGCCGTTTATCGACCCACGCGACTGACATCCGTTTGCCCTCGTCAAGCGCGCGGTTGATCGCATCCTGCATCGGGCGGTCAGGTTGGTAGGGCACGACGCGCAGCCCCTTGGCTTCGATGTATTCCAGGAAAAAGCGCGTGATCATGAGCTGATCGGTGCCTGTCCATTCTTGGCCGCGATCGTGCGCCGCAGCTCTGAGTGCGTTGCGGATGGCGCGGAACAGGCCGATGTCGCGTTCCAAACGCGCTCTGTCATTGGTCATGAACGGCCTGCTGTTCGGGTGGAGGACGACGGCGCTTCGGTCCGCCCCTGCGACGGATGGCGGCGGGTGTGCGGAGCGGCAAACGTGAGCGGCTTGCGCTGGAGCCTTTCGCTCCTGAAACGGGCGAGCGGGGCTTCCACTCTGAGTCGATACGTCGGCCCTGCTTTGCTCAAATCCGCACCTCGCTTCCTGCGTTTCAAGCCGGCTGTCTGTCGGGCAGGCGTGCCACTCTGCTGCGTGATTGCCTTGGGTCGCATCCATCTGTCATTCGCACGAATAATTGGCTTTCAGCCTATCAGGATATCGGTCGCGCAACCCGCAAGTTGCTTCGGCGAACGAGAGCAACTTGAGGGGCTTTGCCGAGTACTCATCGCTCATTGATTGCCTTTCGGGCGACCATCGCCGGCACAGGTGCCGGCTCTTGGAGCGGAGTGGGCTTGCCCACGAAGACTACAAGCGCAATATGTGTCGCGTTGCGACAATGCGGTGTCGGTGCTAGGGTGCCGCTATGGCAATCGGCTACGCGCGGTTCACCTTCGTAGGTAGTGGCAATAGTGGAAGCGCCGTTGCAGCCGCCGCGTATCGCCCTCGCGCCGCCATGACGGATCGGCGGCTGAATAAGCCGGTATCCTTCACTCACAAGACCCGCGACCTCGATCATGAAGAGACCAGCCTGCCCCTGGATGCGCCGGAAGGGATGCGGGGGCTTGTCGAGGGACGCTCAGTTGCCAAGGCCAGTGAGGAAACCTGGAACGCCGCCCCCAGCCCGTCGCCCGTGACGGATGGATCATGCGCCACAACCATCAACCTGCTGTAGCTGAACCTGAAATTTAGCTCCGCTGCGGAAGGCATATTGAGCGTTGCATAAACGCGCTAGCTCGACACGTAAATGTTGACAAAAGGTTAATGCGGAACAAAATACCTCCAGCTTTTTTGGTGGGGGGCATCATGGTCAAGAAGCTTGCAGTCATGGTCGCTGGTGGCGTTCTCGCGCTTGGTCTTCAGGCGCTGTCAGCCCATGCGGGACCGGTCGAATATGTCAGGGTTTGCGATACGAGCGGCGCCGGATCGATCTACATTCCGGGCACGGACAAGTGCCTCAACATGAACACCGTGGCCGCTTCGGTCCAGGAGAGCAGTCAGTTCGCCAGCCAGCTCAACCAGTTGGCCAATCAGGTCAATGAGGCAAACGAAGGTATTGCCATCAGCTATGCCATGCCCGCCCCCTTCGTTCCCGCCGGCAAGTCCTTCGCGGTGAATTTCAATTTTGGCAATTTCCAGGGGGCCAATGCCTTGGCTGCCGGCGCCGTGTACAAGGTGAATGAAGCGCTCTACCTGTCCGGCGGCGTAGGCGTGGGCCTGGATAATGGCACCGTTGGCAGCCGCGCGGGCGTTATGTTTGCCTGGTGAGCACCGGAACTCCTCCGGTAACGACCAAGCGAGACCGGAGGGCAGTTCCGCCAGTCTCTCCATCAGGCGCTCGGTCTGGTCCTTGGCGATGAGCGTCGCCTCCGGGTCCGCCGCGGGGGCGGGCGCGGCGAGCAGATCATCGATTTCGGCCTGGCTCAGCCGCCGCCGGCTTTCGCGGCGGATGAGATCGGTCGCGACATTGGCGGAGCCGCTGCGCATATAGGCTTGGGGATTGGCAATCCCCACAAGGTTGATGGCCGCGAGGCGCACGAAGACATCCTGAGACAAATCCTCGGCCTGAGCCGCCGAGCCGGTCACGCGCCGGAAAAAGCGCAGGATCGATGATCGTTCGGCATCGAAGAGCTCACGCAATGCGTCATTGCGAGACATTGGCTCGATCCGCCTCTGCAGTTCGCCTCCCAGATGGGTCACGCAACGCAGTAGCGCGAAAAAGGTCGAATGCATCAATGCGACCTGTAAATAGTAGAACTGTTCTTGATCTGCCGAGGCATGATCGCGGGAGGGAGCGCGATTCGACTGTCCATTCCGTGAAGATCGCGAAAGCCGACCCGTGGGTGCTTGGGGCGCGAGGCTGCGCCGCCGTGGGCTGTTCTGACGGCACGCGCCTCCGCAAGCGGCCCGGATGGCGTTTCTGCGCGGCAACGTGGAGCGCGGGCCGCGCTTCCCGAAGCGGGCGGCGCCTGATTGACGACCGATGCCTGGCGCCACCTTGAGGGGCCGGGGTCTCTGGCGGTTCCCTTGTCCCGATTCCGATGCGTCAACCTCGGCCCGGTGGCGCTCCGCCCGCACGGCCGCGACATGCCGATCCGTCATTTTCGCCGTTCAAGGCTTATACTTGGGTCAAACCGGCTTGCCGGCCGGGCCGGCCTTCGTCACTATTGAGCAATATCTCCTCGCACAGCGCCGTGCGCGGAACTGGCGATGACGCCTCGCACCGAGCCTGCCGGCTCGGGCGGGGTTTTTTGTTTTCAAGCCCCGCACAGACCGGGCCGGAAGGAGCCGTGCGCATGAACCTCGATCAGTATGCGATCGTCGAAGAGCCGTTCTATGCCCCCGTCGCCGATGAGCTCGCGCTGTTCGAGGCCGCCTATGCCGAACGCATTCCCCTGATGCTGAAGGGGCCGACGGGGTGCGGAAAGACCCGCTTCGTCGAGCATATGGCCTGGCGCCTGAAGCGTCCCTTGATCACCATCGCCTGTCACGAGGACATGACGGCGTCCGATCTCGTCGGCCGCTATCTGCTCGATGCCGGCGGCACGGTCTGGCGCGATGGCCCGCTCACCGAGGCGGTGCGCCACGGGGCCATCTGCTATCTCGACGAGATCGTCGAGGCGCGACAGGACACGACGGTGGTGATTCACCCGCTCACCGACGAACGCCGCGTGCTGCCGCTGGAAAAGCGTAACGAACTCGTCGCCGGCCATCCCGATTTCTTCCTCGTGATCTCCTACAATCCCGGCTATCAAAGCGCGGTCAAGGACTTGAAGGAGTCCACCAAGCAGCGCTTCGCCGCCATCGACTTCACCTATGCCGACGCCGGCCGCGAGACGGCGATCGTCGCGCAGGAGGCCGGCATCGGTCTCGATGTCGCGGGAAAGCTGGTGCGCATCGCCGCCGCTTCGCGCAATCTCGGCGGGCATGGTCTGGACGAGGGCGCCTCGACCCGCACGCTCATCCGCGCCGGAAAGCTGATCGCGCGCGGTGTCGCGATCCCGCAAGCCTGCGACATGACCATCGTCTCGGCCTTGACCGACGATCGAGATACGCGCGGCGCGCTGCGCTCCATCGTCGCCGCGTGCCTGTGAGCGGGGGCATGCCTGTCCCTCACCGCCTCCCCACCCCGAGCGCGCCGCCCGGCACTGCGGACGCGCTGGCGCAACGGCTCGCCGGGCGCCCCGAACTTGCGGTGCGCTTTGCTGCCGCGCGTCGGCTGGTGGTGCAGCATGTCGGCGAGGGCGACGCCGAGCGCTGGTCGCGCGCGGTCGCAGCCCTCTACGACGCCAATGCCGGCCCCGCTCTGATGCAGGCGATGTGGTCTCTGGAGGCGCGGCTGCTGCCGGGTGCTTCGGCACCGATGCTACCGGAATTCTGGGGGGCGGCGCGGACGCTCTGCCGCCATGCCGGTGCGGCGGTCGCGCGTCAGGCCGTCGATAGCGTCGCGGGGCGCGTGCCTTATGGCGGTGACGGCGTGGCCCCCCTTGCGATGCTGCGGGCGATGGCCGGGCTCGCCGCGCGCGCGGCCGATGCGGTGACGCCGCTGCTCGACGCCTTCGATGCGATCGTCGATGCCGTCGATGCCTCGGGATTTGAGGCCTGGATCGCCGATGGGCTGGCGCTTTATCCGGCCGACCGGCGCCGGCGCGCCGCCTATTTCAGCCTCGCGGACGCCCTTGCCCGGCAACGCCTCGCCGAGCGGGCGGGTGCGGTGCGCTATGCGGCCCATGAGGAGCGGCTGCGCAAGCTGACCCGCGCGCTGTTCGGCTTCGATCCCGAGGTGCGGGTGATCGCCGACCGCAGCTTGCGCCGCACCCGGCTTGCCGGCGGATTGCTGCTGATGCCCGCGCGGTTCACCGGTCTGGCGGCGGAGGAGGCACCAGCGGCGTTCGAGGCGGCGGTGCTGCACGCCGCCTGCCATCGCGTCTTCACCACGACGCGCTTTTCGGTCGGGCGGATGAAGCCCGTGCAGATCGCCCTGGTGGCGCTGCTGGAGGACGCGCGCGTGGAGCGGCTCGCCGCGCGGCGCTTTCCCGGCCTTGCGCGGCTGTGGGGCGCCTGGCATCGCGAGCCGGCAAGCCGGGCGCAGACGGTGCCGTCGCTGTTCGCGCGGCTGGCGCGTGGCCTCGCCGACCCCGGCTTCACGGACGACGACGGCTGGATCGCCAAGGCGCTGCGCCTGTTCGACGACGCCTTCGCCGACGATCCGGCGCGGCAAGCCTTGGTGCCGGAGATCGCCCGGGTCATCGGCCATGATCTCGGCCAGCTCCGCATCCCGTTCGATGCCCGCAACCATGTCATTCAGCCGCTGTATCGCGATGATGGTCTCGGACTGTTCGATTGGGAGGACAGAGATAGCGACAACGCCGACGCGCTGGAATTGATGGTGGAGGCCGCGCGTCTGCGCGAGGAGGAGATCGACGCCGGGTCGTCGGAGGCGCCGGCCGAACCGAGTGAACGTGCACGCGTGCAGCCGCGCGCCCCGGATGAGGAGGGTGCGGTCCTCGCGCTCCACCCGGAATGGCATTATCGGCTGCGGGCGGAGCAGCCGGACCATGTCACGCTTCGGCTTTATCCCGCCCTCGAAGGCCCGGTGGACGCCTTCCGCGCGCAGCTCGCGGCGGCGCACGGCGTGCGGGCGCGTATCGACGCACTGGTGCGCCGGGCCCGGCTCGACCGTCCGACGCGGGTCCGCCGACGCCTGCATGGGGACGAACTCGACCTGGAGGCGGCGCAGGAGGCGATGCAGGCGCTGCGTGTGGGCGACATGCCCGATCCACGCATCCATATGACTCGGCAGAGGCATGGCCGCGATGTCGCGCTGATGCTGCTGCTCGACATTTCGCAGTCGACCGCCGACGCGGTCGGACAGGACGGCGGGACGGTGCTGTCGACCGCCGCCCTGTCCGTGGCGCTGCTCGGAGAGGCGCTCGCCGGGCTGGGCGACCCCTTCGCCGCCGACGCCTTCGCCTCCAATGGGCGCGGGGATGTCCGCATCACGCCCCTCAAGGATTTCGACGAGCGCTGGGAGGCGGCGCTGCCCCGTCTCGCAGGGGTGCAACCGGCCTATTCCACCCGCCTCGGCGCGGCGTTGCGTCATGGCGCGGCCCGGCTGGCGTCGCGCGCCCACCATCGCCGCGTGCTTGTCGTGGTGACCGATGGCGAGCCATCCGACATCGATGTCGAGGATGACGCCTACCTTGTCGAGGACGCAAAGCACGCCGTCGCCCGGGCGCGGGGGCAGGGGCTCGACGTGTTTTGCGTCGCGCTGGGCGAGGCTGCGGACAAGGCGGGCGCCGGCATTTTCGGGCGGCGCAACACCTTCAATGTGACGCGCGTCGCCGAGCTGCCGCAGCGGCTGGCCGCGCTTTACTACCAGCTCACCGTCCGCTGAGCTTATTTTCGCCGCCGCGCCGGCGGCACGCCGAAGCGCGCGGCGAAGACATGGGCGAAGGCCGCGCGCATGGCCGCTTCATGGGCGGCACCGTCCTTCGCTAGAAGCCGCAGGCCGAGGCCGGCACGGTTTGGAAGCGTGCTGACACCGGCGAGACAACCGGGCTGGTCGAGGACATCCTCGAAACTGTGCGCATCGGTCTGCGCCGCCAGCCACAGACCGCTGGCGGCGACGCGATGACCGTGCAGCGGTCCGCCCGGCCGGGTGAGGTGCGCGCCGTCGACCACCTGGCGGTCGCTGGCGACGAGGTGCCCGTCGCGCCGCACATCGACGCGGCTTCGGTAAGCGAGCGGCGCGCCGCCAGCATTCTTCGGATCGTGCACCAGCAGTCCGTCGGTGAGGAAGGCCGAGCCGTCGCCCTCCAGCGCGATGTCGACCCTGTTATCCGCCGCCGCCCCGGGAAACAGGATCTGCGGGTCCGGCGTGTAGGAGAGAAAGCCCCCCGCCGCCACCTCGATGAGGACGCGCATCCGCGCCGGACGCCCGCGGTCGCCATGCACGAGAGTCGAGGCCTGGGTGGTGAGATGCAGCGCCGCGCCGGGGCCGACGCGCACCCGCACCGTCAGGTCTTCCCCGGCATAGAACCCGCCCGACGAGGACTGCATGTAGAGCGTCGCGACCTCCGGGCAGGGGGCGTCGAGCGTGAAGGCCCGGGTGAGGTGGAAGGGATAGGTGACATAGCGGCCGATGAGGCAGCTCGCCATGCCCCGGCGTTCCACCGCGATGTCGAGTTCCGGCCGGTGCAGCGAGGGGAAGGGGGCGTTCATCGGCCGACCAGAACCGCCTGGCAGATCGCGTCCGCTACCGCCTCGATGTTGAGACCCACGCGGCAGGCGGTGGCGACAAGCGGCCTGCCGCCCCGCACCGCGCGCGCCTCCGCGAGCATCAGGTCGAGATCGACGCCGACATGGGCGGCGAGGTCCACCTTGTTGACGACCAGCAGGTCGCATTGCAGCACGCCCGGCCCGCGCTTGCGCGGAATGTCGCCGCCTCCCGCGACATCGATGACGAAGATCCACCAGTCGACCAGATCGAGCGAGAAGGTCGAGGCGAGATTGTCGCCGCCCGATTCGATGATCACCAGTTCGAGGCCCGGGAAGCGGGCGTCGAGTTCGTCGGCGGCGAGGATGTTCAGCGTCGGATCCTCGCGGATCACCGTGTGCGGGCAGGCGCCCGCCTCCACCGCCAGCACGCGGGCGGGATCGATGATGCCGGAGCGGCGCAGGCGTTCGGCGTCCTCCGCGGTGACGAGGTCGTTGGTGACGACCGCGACCGAAATGCCGCGTCTTTCGAACACCGGCAGCAGCGCTTCGATCAGCGCCGTCTTGCCGGAGCCGACCGGCCCGCCGATGCCGATGCGGGCGGCATTGGCGGGGCGTGGCGGCGGCACTGGCTGGCGGGAGGGGGAAAGATCGTTCATCGCGTCACCTCAGCATGTAGCGCTGCGCCAGCGGCAGCGTGGTCGCGGGCGCGCAGGTGGCGAGCACGCCGTCGACGAAAACGTCGAAGGTGGAGGGATTGACCTCGATCGAGGGCAGGGCATCGTTGCGCAGCATGTCGCGCTTGGAGAGCGTGCGCGTGCCTCGGGCGGGAAGCAGGGCCTTGGTAAGGCCGAGCGCGCCGGCGAGGTTGTCCTCGATGGCGAAGGGGTGGACGAAACAGGCGGAGAGCGCCTTGGCCGCGCCGGCGAAAGCGCCCCATTGCGGGCGCAGCGCCAAAGGTTCGCAGGTCATCAGCGAGGCGGCGCTGTCGCCCATCGCCCCCCAGGCGATGAAGCCGCTCTTGATGACAAGTTCGGGCTTGGAGCCGAAATAGGCGGGGCGCCACACCACGATATCGGCCATCTTGCCGTCTTCCAGCGAGCCGACATGGGCGTCGATGCCGAAGGTGCGGGCGGCGTTGATGGTGTATTTGGCGATGTAGCGGCGGATGCGCTCATTGTCGCCGAAGGTCTGCTCTTCCGGCAGCCGCCCGCGCTGGTCCTTCATCTTGGAGGCGAGCTGCCAGGTGCGGGTGATCACCTCGTGGATGCGCCCCATGCCCTGGCTGTCCGAGCCGAGCATGGAGATGGCGCCGAGGTCGTGCAGTATGTCTTCCGCCGCGATGGTTTGCGGCCGGATGCGGCTTTCGGCGAAGGCCACGTCCTCCGGGATTGCCGGGTTGAGGTGGTGGCACACCATCGTCATGTCGAGATGTTCGTCGAAGGTGTTGACCGTGTAGGGATTGGTCGGATTCGTCGAGGAAGGCAGGCAATGGGCATAGCCCGCCACCTTGATGATATCAGGCGCATGCCCACCGCCGGCACCCTCGGTGTGGTACATGTGGATGGTGCGCCCGGCGATGGCGGCGAGCGTGTCTTCGAGAAAGCCGCTCTCGTTCAGCGTGTCGGTGTGGATCTGCACTTGGAAGTCGAGATCGTCCGCCACCTTCAGGCACGCGTCGATCGCCGCCGGCATCGAGCCCCAGTCCTCATGCAGCTTCAGGCCGAGGCAGCCGGTGCGCATCTGTTCGACCAGCGAGGCCGGCAGATGCGAGTTGCCCCGGCCGAGAAAGCCGAAATTGATCGGCCAGGCCTCCGAGGCCTGCAGCATCTTGCCGACATTGAACGGTCCGCCGCAGTCGATGCCCACTGTAATCGGCCCGAGCGAGCCGCCGATCATGGTGGTGATGCCGGAGGCGATGGCGTGCTCGCACAATTGGGCGCTGTCGAAATGCACATGCACGTCGATGGCGCCGGCGGTGGCGATCATGCCTTCGCAGTCGCGCACCGTGGTGGAGGCGGCGACGCGCAGGCGCGGATCGACCCCATCCATGATGGCGGGGTTGCCGGCCTTGCCGATGCCGACGATGCGCCCGTCCTTGATGCCGAGATCGCCCTTCACCACGCCGAGCACGGCGTCGATGACCAGCACGTTGCACAGCAGCATGTCGAGGGCGCCGTCGGCGCTGGTGAGGCCGGCGACCGTGCCCATGCCGTCGCGCAGCGTCTTGCCGCCGCCATGCAGGCATTCCTCGCCATAGACGGCGTGATCCTTCTCCACCACAGCGATCAGCGAGGTGTCGCCGAGGCGCACGCCGTCGCCCGTGGTCGGGCCGTACATGGCGGCATAATCGGCGCGGCTCATACGGGCCATGGCTCGTCTCCTTGGTGAAAATCAGGCGCCGCGGAACCCGGCGGCGCGCGCGCGGGCGAGCGCGGCGTCCGCCGCGTCGGGGGCGGTGGATCCGTTGGTGAGGCCGTTGAGGCCGCCGATCTCGGCGGTGCCGCCAAAGGTGACCAGCGTCACCTCCTTCGCCTGTCCGGGCTCGAAGCGCACGGCGGTTCCGGCCGGAATGTCGAGGCGCATGCCGAAGGCCTGCGCCCGGTCGAAGTCGAGGGCCCGGTTGGATTCGAAGAAATGAAAATGGCTGCCGATCTGCACCGGCCGGTCGCCGGTATTGGTCACGGAAAGCCGGGCGGTGCGGCGGCCGGCATTGAGCTCGACCTCGCCGGGCGCGGCGATGATCTCGCCGGGCACGCGCGCGTCAGAGGGGAGGGCGTGGCCGGGGCGGATCGGCTCATGCACGGTGACGAGCTTGGTGCCGTCGGGAAAGGTCGCTTCCACCTGCAGCATGGGAATGAGCGCGGCGACGCCCTCCATCACATCGTCGGTGGTGAGGAGGCTGCCGCCGAGCTCCATCATCTCCGCCACGGTGCGACCGTCCCGCGCGCCTTCGAGAATCTCGTCGGCGATCAGGGCCGTCGCCTCCGGTGCGTTGAGCTTGCGGCCGCGCGCCCGGCGCTTGCGGGCAAGCTCGGCGGCGGAAAAAATGGTCAGCCGTTCATATTCGGTGGGCGTCAGCAGCATGGTCGCCTCTCAATTGGAAAACAGGCGCAGCGGCAGGCGGGCCTGTCGTGCGGCGGCGATGTCGGAAAAGGGCGAGAAGCCCGCCGGCTCGGCGTCGGCGGCCACCGGTTCCGCGCAAAGCGCCGCCAGCGTTGCGAGCAGGTCCGGCATCAATTGCTGGGCGCCGAGCGCGCCGATGAGCCCGAGCCGCGTCGCGGCGGTCAGCCCGCCGGCGACAAGCTGGTAGCCTGCGAGGAGGGCGGCGGACGCCTCGTCGAGGCCGCTCGCCTGCCACAGAAGACCCTGCACTGCGGCGAGCGTGCCGGGCGCCGTATCCGCCGCGATCCGCGCCCGATAGGCCGCCGCGCCCCGTGTGCCGAGACGTGCATGGGTGGCGAGCAGCGCCGCCCCGTTGCGCCGGGCGCCGAGCCGGAGCGGTTCGCTGAAGCTCGACAGGTCGAGGTCCCGATCGAGCGCGGCGACGGCATCGAGGTCGCCGGCGGCACGGTGGCAGCGCACGAGCGTCACCCGTTCGGCCGGGCCCCAGCGATGGCGGAGCTGCTCATTGAGAAAGCCGGCGATGGCATCGCCATCCGGCCGGTCCCCGCGCACCGCCGCCAGCCCTTCGAGCCCCTGAGAGAAGGCAAAGGCGCCGCTGGGAAAGGCGGAGTCACCGAAACGCAGAGCGAGCAGCAAGGCGGGTGACAGCATGGCTCAACCATCGGCCCCCACGACCGCGACCCGGCCCTCGGAAATGAGGTCGCGCACGCGGTCGAGATAGGCCTGGCGCGGCGCTTCGAGCGCCACCTCGACATCGCCGGCATCGAACCGCACCTTCCAGTGCAGGTTGCCGGCGGCATAGCCCAGTTGCAGCGCGTCCGGCAGGCTTGCCGGACGCAGCCGCAGCCAGGCTTGCTCAAGCGCCCGCACCACGATGGCGCGGCCGGGCTCCAGCAGCAGGATCGCGCCGTCGAACAGCTGCTCGCTGCGCGGCAGGGCGATGAGGCACGCCGTGCCCCGGTCGGTGACGACCCGCAGCCGCCGACGGGTCATGTCGCGGGTCTCCAACCGCACGGTCTCCACCGTCCCGTCATGCTCCATATGGTGCAGGCGGTGGCCGAGATCGTGATCGAGCCGCGATCCGACGAGGGTGGAGACGAGGAGCACGCGCGCGTCGGTGGAAAGATCGGCAGGTTCGCTCATGAGGTCCGCTCCGGGAGGGGACGGGCCGACGCGCGCGCGAGCGCGCATCGGCGGGCGGGAGGCGGCTCAGCGATGGCCGGCGGCGACCTTGGTGGGGATGCCCTCGATCGGGCAGTCCTCGACGCCCGGCGCCGTGCGCGTCATGGCCTCCACCATGTCGCGCGTGCCCTCGGGATCGTTCGCCCATTTCTTGTAGAACTCGAACGGCAGCGCGCAGGTGCCGCGCACGTCCTCGCCGGAATTGATCATGCCGGTGTAGCCGCGGTGCAGCAGCTTGTAGAGGTGGTTCTGCGCCTGACCCTTGCTGCGCGCTTCGCGGATCAGCGGAACGGAGAGCTGGGCGTACTGGATGCCATACTCTTCCTCGCCGCATTCGCCGAGGGTGCGCCCGTCGAAGCCGACGATCGCGGAGCGGCCGAAATAGGTGTAGACGCCGTCAAAGCCGGCGGCGTTCGCCACTGCCACATAGACATTGTTGGCCCATGCCATGGCCTTGGCCATGATGACCTGCTGCTCCTTGGCGGGATACATGTAGCCCTGGCAGCGGACGATCAGCTCGGCGCCCTTCATCGCGCAGTCCCGCCAGATTTCCGGGTAGTTGCCGTCATCGCAGATGATCAGGCTGATCTTCATGCCCTTGGGGCCGTCGGAGACATAGGTGCAGTCGCCGGGGTACCAGCCCTCGATCGGCACCCAGGGCATGATCTTGCGGTATTTCTGAACGATCTCGCCCTTGTCGTTCATCAGAATGAGCGTGTTGTAGGGCGCCTTGTTCGGGTGTTCTTCGTGGCGCTCGCCGGTGAGCGAGAACACGCCCCACACGCCAGCGGTGCGGCAGGCTTCGGCGAAGATCTCGGTCTCCTCGCCGGGAACCTGCGAGGCGGTCTCGTACATCTCGGCGGAGTCGTACATGATCCCGTGGGTCGAGTATTCCGGGAAGATCACCAGATCCATTCCCGGCAGGCCCCGCTTCATGCCGACCAGCATGTCGGCGATCTTGCGGGCATTGGCGATGACCTCGGCCCGTGTGTGCAGGCGCGGCATCTTGTAGTTGACGACGGCGACGCCGACGGAATCGGCGCTCGACGTGATGTCTCCATGCTGCATGGCATTCCTCCTGGGTGGCACCGTCACGGGACGGCTTGGAAACGGATCAGACGGCGATGTGCCGGTGGATGAGATCGTCGGTCAGCGTGGCGATGGGGCCGGCGGCGACGGCGCGCCCTTTCTCCAGCAGGGCGAAGTGGTGGCCGGCGGAGCGGGCGAAGGCGACGTTCTGCTCGACGAGGATGATAGTCAGGCCCTCCTCGGCATTGAGCCGCACCACGATGTTCTGGATCTCCTCGACGATGTTGGGCTGGATGCCTTCGGTGGGTTCGTCGAGCAGCAGCACGCTGGGCTCGGCGGCGAGCGCGCGGGCGATGGCGAGCTGCTGCTGCTGTCCGCCGGACAGCACGCCGCCCGGCCGGTCGAGGTTCTGCATGAGGTAGGGGAACAGCTTGGGCACCAGCGGCGGGATGCCGCCGGCGCGGGGGCGCCCGCGGCCCGTCGTGGCGAAGCCGCCCATCAATATGTTCTCCCGGATGGTGAAGTCCGGGATGATCTGCCGGCCCTGCGGCACATAGGCGATGCCGGCGCGGGCGCGCCGGTGCGTCGGCTCGGCGGAGAGTTCCCGGCCGTCGAGGAAGATCCGCCCGCCGGTGCGGTCGGTGAGCCCCATGATCGTCTTCAGCAGCGTCGTCTTGCCGGTGCCGTTGCGCCCGACGATGGCGGTGATCTGCCCGCCGGGCACGTCGAGATCGAGGCCGTGCAGGATGTGGCTGCGGCCGTAGAAGCTGTCGACCTTTTGCAGGCTGAGCATCACTGGATTCCCTTCGAGCCGAGATAGGCGGCGCGCACGTCGGGATTGGTCTCGATCTCCGCGATGGGGCCTTCGGCGAGGATGCGGCCGAGATGCATCACGGTGATCCGGCTGGCGATCTCGCGCACGAAGGCCATGTCGTGCTCGACCACGATGATGGTGTGGCGCCCGCGCATCGCCTTGATGAGGGCGGCGGTCTTCATGGTCTCGGCTTCGGTCATGCCGGCGGTGGGTTCGTCGAGCAGGATGACCTTGGGGTCCTGCGCCATCAGCATGCCGAGTTCCAGCCACTGGGTTTCGCCATGGCTGAGGCTGCCGGCCTCGACCTCCTGCTTGCTCTCAAGCCCGACCATGGCGAGGATTTCCGCGACCCGCCGCGACTGGGCCGGCGCGAAACCGAGCCGGAGATTGGCGAACACGCGGGGATCGCGGCAGGAGGCGACCTCCAGATTGCGCCGCACGCTGAGATCGCAGAACACGCTGGGAATCTGGAACTTTCGCCCCAGCCCGGCCTGGGCGATGCGATGTTCCTCAAGCCCGGTGATCTCGACATTGCCGAGAAAGACGCGGCCCGCCGTCGGCCGGGTCTTGCCGGAGACAAGGTCCATCAGCGTGGTCTTGCCGGCGCCATTGGCGCCGAGCAGCACCCGGAGTTCGCCCGTCTCGATCACGGTGGACACGGTGTCGACGGCCCGGAAGCCGGCGAAATCGACGGTCAGCCCGTCAATGGTGAGGGCCGCGCTGGCAGGGTCGGCCCCGATCAGTGTCGCGGACATGGCTCAGCTCCTCTCCTCGGCAGGGGCGGGGTCGACGAGGGCAGGCGTGCCGGCGGCGCTGCGGGCGACGAGCCCGTCGCGCAGGCTCGTGGCGAGGCCGGCGAGGCCGCGCGGCAGGAACAGCACGGCGAAGACGAAGGCAAGGCCGATCACCACCCGCCACGCTTCCATCAGCGCCGGCGTTTCCGAGACGGTCGCCTCGATCATGTTGATGAGAATGGCGCCGATGCAGGCCCCGAGAACGGAGTTGCGCCCGCCGACCGCCGCCCACACCACCATGGTGATGGAGAAGGACAGGTCCATGAAGGTCGGCGAGGCGAACTCCGAGGCCATCACGTAGAGCATGCCGGCATAGCCGGAGATCGCCGCCGAGACGCAGAAGAAGAAGGCCTGGTAGCGGGGCACGTCGAAGCCGAGGAAACGGGCCCGGCGGTCATCGTCGCGGATCGCCTGCAGGATCAGGCCCGCGCGGGGTTTCGACCAGCAGCCGCGTGCCAATCAGCACCAGCGCCAGACTGATGGCGATCAGATAATAGGTCTGCGGCGTGTAGGGGTCGAATTCGAGGCCGAGAACATCGAGGTAGCCGAGATCGGTCAGCCCGTTGAAGCCATTGGTGAGAGGCTGTGCCTGCACAATGAGCAGGCGCACCAGCAGCACCACGGCGAGGGTGATGATGGAGATGAACACGCCGGAGATGCGCTTGCGGAACAGGATGAGCCCGAGCCCCAGCGCGATGGCCACCGGCACCACGATGCCCATCGCGATGCCGAACCAGGCGTGCTGGAACGGGATCCACAGGAAGGAGCCCTGGGTGATGCAGCACAGATCCGTCGGCGCGCCGGGCTCGGCGTTCCACAGCATGAAGTCCGGGATGGGCGTGTCCGACCCTTGGGCGAGACTGGTGGTGCTGGCGAGCTTCAGCGACATGGCGATCGCATAGGCGCCGAGGCCGAAGAACAGGCCCTGCCCGAGATTGAGAATGCCGGCATAGCCCCAGGACAGCGCGATGGCGGCGCCGAGCATGCCGAACACGAGGTACTTCGACAGGCGGTTCAGCCAGAACACGTCGAACACCAGCGGCGCGGCAAGGATCAGGGCGATGAAGACGACATAGGCCGCCGTGTTCAGCCCGCGCTTGGACAGCTTCATCTCAGCGCCCCTTGTAGGAAAACAGGCCCTTGGGCCGCCAGACGATGATGGCGATGACCACGGCGAAGACGACCGCGCGGGCGATGATGTCGTTGCTCACCGCGGCGGTGAGGCCGTTGATCTGGCCGAGGATGGCCGAGGAGAGGATGGAGCCGACGAGGCTGCCGACGCCGCCCATCACGACGACCAGGAAGCCGTCCACCACCATCGGCGTTCCTCCATGTCGGGGAACACGGTCTTGAAGCCGGCCATCAGCACGGCGGGCCACGCCGGCAAGGCCGGAGCCATAGGCGAAGGCGAGCGCGTTGATGCGGGCGGTGACGATGCCGCAGGCCGCCGCCATTTGCGGATTGCGCATGATGGCGCGCAGCTGCATGCCGAAGGGGGTGCGGTACATCAGCCCCCAGGTCAGCGCCGCCAGCGCCACCGAGACGAGGATGATGAAGGAGCGGTAGACGCTGATCTGCGAGCCGGCGATGCCATAGGTGCCGCCCAGCCATTCCGGCAGGCTGACATTCTGCAGGCCCGGCCCCAGCCCGGCGATGGTGATGCCGAAGAAGGCGAGGCCGAAGGACAGCCGCACCGCCTGCTGCACGAGGATCGCGACGCCCCAGGTGGCGAGCAGCGTGTCGAGCAGCCGGCCGTAGAGCCGCCGCACCACCAGCCTCTCGATCGCCAGCCCCAGCAGCGCGGTGACCAGGAACGCGACCGGCATGGCCGCGATGAGCCCGAAGCCGAGATAGAGGCTGGTCAGGACCGCCGTATAGGCGCCGATCATCACCATCTCGCCATGCGCCATGTTGATGACGCCCATGGCGCCATAGGTGATGGCGAGGCCGAGGGCCACCAGAAGCAGGACCGAGCCCAGGCTCAGCCCGATGAATATCGTGTCGATCATCGCGAATGTGTCTCGTGCGGCGCGAAGCGCTGAGGAACGCCCGGCCGCCGCAGTGACGCGACCGGCCGGGCGAGGGTGCGATCAGCCCTTCAGCTTGGCGGCGTCGAGCCCGGCAGGCGTGCAGAACAGGTTCTGCTGGGTCTCGCCATAGGCGACATAGGGAAGCGGGAAGACCCGGCTCGGGATAGGCGTCGACGATCTTTGCCCTGGCCATCGGCCTGCCACTGGGCGATCCGGGGGGTGAGGGCGGTGTGGAGATTTTCCTTCTCCACCGTCACCTTGCCGCCCGGCGCGTCGAAGCTCTGGCCCCCGACGGCGGCCAGCACCGCCGCGGCGGAGGTGTCCTTGGCCTTTTCGACCGCCTGCTTCCACAGATAGACCTGGAAATAGGAGGATTCGAGCGCGTGGTGGGTCACCGCTTTGGGGTCGTTGACGAATTTGCGGTAGCGCTCGATGAAGGCCTTGTTCGCCGGCGTATCGATCGCCTGGAAATAGGGGAAGGAGGTGTAGCTGCCGACCGCATATTCCGCGCCCATGGCCGCGATTTCGATCTCGGAGGTGACGGTGGCGCAGATCGGCAGCTGCTTGTGGGAAAGGCCCTGGTTCTTGAACTCGCGATAGAAGGCGATGACGGAGTCGCCGACGACATTGGAGAGCACCACGTCGCAGCCCGAGCTCTTGATCTTGTTGACCATCGAGCCCCATTCGGAATGGCCGAGTTCGAGATATTCGTCGGCGACATATTCGCCGCCATTCTTTTCGATCAGGATCTTCGAGACCTTCGCCATCTCACGCGGATAGATGTAGTTCGATCCGACGATGAAGAACTTCTTCTTGCCGAGCGTCTTGATGATCCAGGGAATGAAGTTCGACAGCTGCTGGTTGGGCACGGCGCCGGTGTAGACCACGTTCTTCGAGCACTCGAAGCCTTCGTAATAGGTGGGGTAGAACAGCGCCGCCTTGCGCTTCTCGAACACCGGCAGCACCGCTTTGCGGCTCGCCGAGGTGTAGCAGGCGAAGACGGTGGGCAGCCGGTCCTGGATGACCAGCTTGGAGGCCTTCTCGTTGAAGGTCTTGGGATCGGAGGCGCCATCCTCGATCACGGCCTCGACCTGCTTGCCGAGCACGCCGCCCGAGGCGTTGATCTCGGCGATCGCCATCCGTGTCGCGTCGGTGAGCGAGCGCTCGACGATGGAGAGGCCGCCGGTCTGCGAGAACAGCACGCCGACCTTTATGGTGTCGGCGCCGAAGGCCGCCCCCGGCAGGAGGGACGGCGCGGCGAGAGCGCCGCCGGCAAGTGCCGCGGAAGTCGTGAGGAATTGACGACGATTCATCGACATGAAGACAGTCCCTGAGAGGAAGGAAGGTTGCTTTTTGGGGGGAGGCGCCCGACGAGCGCGCGGCCGAAACCGGGCCGTGCCCGGCCGGGGGTCGGGGTGCGACCGGAGAACTGAAGCCGCCGACGGCCCTGTTCGGGAGCAAAAAACAAAAAAGCCCGAAACGCCTCCTGCGAGGCGATCCGGGCTACCTAGCCAGAGCGGGCGGACAGCACTGTCAGACCCGCGATGCCGATAAAATCGGCAAGTTCAAAACTGAACACGAATTGAGCTAAACACCCTTCGGCGTGAAATGCAAGAGCTCGTTTGCGGTGATGATGGAGGCGGCGATGTCGTCCATCGACACCCGCTTGGACATGGCCTGCCTGGCGGATCGTCTCATAGGCCGCATCCTCGCCGATCTGGTGGATCGACATGAGGATGGCCTTGGCTTTCTGGATCTTCTGCATGCTGGACACGCGGGCGCTCCAGCTTGTGGATGCGCTTTTTGCTGATCCAGCCGTTCCTGCCAGAGCCCGCGGCGCGAGCAGCAGGTTGGTCAGCACGCCGAACGGGCGGATCGGCCGGTCCATGGCGGCGAGGGCGCCGAGATCGAACAGCAATTCGAGCGTGGATGGAATCTCATAGTCGACAATGGCGATGATCGCCGGCGGAATGCCGTCGATACTCTTCGCCAGCCGGGAAATCTCGGTGCGGTGCTCATGATCCACCGAGAGAAAGACGACGCCGATATTGGCCGGAATCTCGCGCGGGATCGGCCAGGTCGCCTCCGCGTGGCACCCGATGCGCCGCAGATGATCGATGAGCGTACGCCCGTCACCATCGGCCGGATGCACCACCAGAACCGGCAGGCCCTTCAGGCTCTTGAGGGGCGGCATGGGCATGGGGTCAGCCGATCCGTGCCGTTGAGGAGGCGAGCGCCCAATCGTCCTGCGAGGACGACAGGAAGTAGGGGGTCCGGCTTTATCGCACGGTGCGGGTCCGAAATGATGTTGAAGCGCTTGGCCGCATCGATCTGCGCCAACGCGCGGCCAGAGGAAGGTGTGGTTGTTGGACGTGTCGATGGCGACGCGTCCCTGCGGCGCGTCGAACTGTACCCGCCCGAGAGCGGCGACCACCGCGGCGCGGTCGACGCTGCGCGCTTCGGCGATGGCGGCGGCGGTGAGGTGAACCTGATAATAGGCGGCCTCCGCCGGTGCGGTCACAGGCGTGCCCGGACCGGAACTGCCGTCGATAGGCGGCGAGGAACCTGCGGTTGTTGTCGCTGTCGATGGTTTCAAAATAGGGGGAGCGACGGTGATGTGACCCTCGGCCGCCTCGCTGGACATTTCAGCGACCTCGGCCTCGCTCGTCGTCAGGCTGGCGATGGGCATACGGGCGGGGTCGAAGCCGGCACGCCGATAGGGCCTCATAGAACATGGCCGTGCCGGCGCCGACGATGGTGGAAAAGATGACATCCGGCTGCAGCTTCTTGATGCGCTCGATGGGGCGCTCCAGTTCCGCCGCGGTGCAGCTCAGCGGGATATAGATTTCATCCAGAACCTTGCCGCGCGCCTCGATCACGAGGTCGGAGAAGATACGGTTGGATTCATAGGGAAAGAATGTAGTTGGACCCGATCAGAAGCAGGCGGTTTCCATAAGTCTCCAGAAGAAAACGCACCAGAGGCTGGCTGCTCTGATTGGGCACCGCGCCGGTGTAGATGCAGTTCGAGGAGTATTCGAAGCCCTCGTAGACGGTTGGGTAGACCAGCAGCGCGTTGCGCGCCTCGATCACCGGCAACACCGCCTTGCGTGTGCTGGACATATGGCAGCCGAAGACGATGCGCACGCCTTCCTCGTCCAGCAGGCGGGTTGCTTCCTGCCGGAAGACCTTGGGGTTCGCCTGGCAATCGCGGCCCACCTCGACGAGTTCGCGTCCGGCCACCCCTCCGGCCGCATTTATCTCGCGGATGGCGAGGCGCGTTGCGAGCAATTGAGTACGTTCAACAGCAGCCGTCACGCCTGTCTGAGAGAACAGCACACCGACCGGCAAAGGCCCGTCGCCCCAGGCAAGGTCTTCATCCGCCATCAAGACACGTCCAAACAAAAAGCCCCCGCCGCTGTCATGCGGACGGGAGCTTCGTGGCTCCAAACACCAAGGGCAACACTGGCCTTGGCTCACTGTCACACAGCCTAACGCAGCCCCGGGCCCAGATCAACGCCACAGGCCGGATCGCGATTTCTGCTCTCCTGAAACCCAAACAGGGCGGCCGAGGGCGAAGAAACGGCATCGGCTGCCGATCAGGGCGCCTCACCCATGTTGATATAGCCGCGTTTCAGCTTCTGACGCTTCAGCACGTTCAGGGCCTGTTCGGCCGCCGATCGATCGTCGAACAGGTCGATGCGTGAGCGGCCCTGCGTGCCGATGCGCCCCCAAGCGCGGCGCAAGGCGGCACCCGGAAACAGCGAGGGCTCGACCGAGGCAACATAGAAGCGCGCCATGTTCCGGGAAGGGTCGATGCGGCGCAAGTGGAGGGTGGTCCCGCAAGAGGTGCTCATGGGACGAATGTCACGCCAGCCGCACCACGCGTCCAACGCGTTTTATGAATCGATGAAGGCGGTCGATTCACCGCGCGAATGGATCACCGGAAGGCCCAGCGGAAGGCTTCTGCCCGAGAGGCCGCATCGCGCCCGGCGCCGCGCATAGGTGGTCTTCAGGGCGCGCTCCCTGTGCCTTCGCCGCAACCCTGCTCGCGGCGCGCAGGTGATGAGGATGTCGTCCCTGCGACCCGGCGCCCCCGCCGGATCGCGCGCGTTGTTGCCGTCAGAACTTGTAGTTCAGGCCGATCTTGAGCGTGTGCAGGTCGATCTCGTCCGTGGCACTGCGTCCATTGGTAATGGTGGAACTGCCGGCGTGGTTGGTCGTGGTGTAGACGGGGACTTCCCTCGGCAGGCAGAATTCGCCGCCGCGTCGCTCGCACAGGCGCGGGCTCGGCGGCACGATCGTCGTGCCGGTCTGCGTCTGGGTCGTATAGTTCTGCCCGACCCCGGCGCGCGCGTTCGGGAAGGTGACGGTCTGGGAGGCGAGGCGGGTGAAGCTGTAATCGGCCTTCACCGACCAGCGGTCGTTGAGGGCGAATTCCGCACCGCCACCCACCGTCCAGCCATTTCGGTCGATCCGCACGCTCTCGATCGAGGTCATCTTCGTCGACGTGCCGAAGGAATCCGAACCCCAGGCTTCGTCCGCCGCATATTGGTCGCGGGTCGTCTTTTCCCGGGCGAAGGCGGCGCCGCCGGTCGCATAGAGGAACAGCCCGTCCTCGAAGGCATAGCCGATGCGGCCGCGCAGGCTGGCCATCTGGTCGATCTGGTAATGCGTCTCGGCCTGCAGCGCCCCGTTGGCGGCAAGTGAGCCCTCCGTCGCCACCGCCTTCTGCGAGCCGGTGAGCGAGGTGTTGCTGAAGTCGGCTTCCATGCCGAAGACCCAGCGGTTCGCCAGCTGGTAGTTGAAGCCGCCCTGAACGCCCCAGAGATAATTGTCCCGCAGGCCGAGATTGGCGGATTCGGTCGCGGCGATGTCGTTCTGGGTGCCGTTCAGCGTCGTTGTGGTGCCATCGACATGCGCCAGCACCCCGCCCGCGTGGAAGCCGGCATAAAGCCCGGTCCAATCCACGCCGTTCCGATTGCCTCGGAGCGGCGGCATGAGCGTGGGCATGGGCTGGTCGCCGCCGAATGTGCCGGTCAGGCCGGCATAGAAGGTGCGCCCCGGGCCGGGCTGGTTCACCAGGCTGAGCGGATCGACATAATATTCGTCCGTCAGATTTTCGACACGGATGCTCGCCGTCAGATTTGGGTTGATCTTGTATTCCGCGTACACGTCGACGAGGAAATAGGGGTCCCAGTTGATCTGGCTGATGAACTGGGCGGCGCCTTGCGCCGTCACCTGGCCATGGCCGATGGCGCGCGGGCCGATATAGGACACCTGACCGCCCAGCGTGAGCGCATCGTCCAGGAACTTCTGCGACAGAGTGAGGTTCAGCATGTATTCCGGCGGAATCTGATTGGTGGCGTAGTCGCCATAAAGCGTCTTGCTGTCGCAATTATTGGACGTACGGCAATATTCGATGTCGATATAGTAGTTGGCGCCGAAGGCGGCGGTAAATCCCGCATTCTCATAGCGAGCGGAAAGTTCGAGGCCGGAGAACTTGGCCCGGTCGATATTATAGACCTGCATGCCGTACCACTCATAGCCATCGCCCTGGAAGGGACGGAACTCGCGGACGACGTAATTCTTCACGTCCCAGTTGAAATAGCTGAACTTCAGCATGGCCTCGTCGCCGGCGTCGAACAGGCCGCTTGTGATGTAATTGACGCCGACTTCCCAATTGCTGGAGCGTTCCGGCATCAGCTCCGGATTGGGGATGATGGTGAAGGCTGATCCCGCCTCGAACAGGCTCGGGAAGCGCAGGGCGTTCGAATAGTTGACATAGAACTGTGTGCCGCCGACAGGCTCCACCGTCACCCCGACGGACGGGCTGAACCCGCCCTCGTCGCGCTCCGGCTCCGGGTTCACATAGGCGCTGTTGGAGCTGGTGGAGCGGTCATCCGACCAGTAATGCGAATAGCGCAGGCCGGCATTGAGCGTCAGCCAGTCCAGCGGCTGGTAGGCGATCTTGCTGAACACCGCCGCTTCCTCGCGCGACGCGTCGCGCAGGTTGAGCCAGCCCTCCAGGGCCTGCGAATAGCCGCTCGGGCGCGTGTCCTCGCTCAGGTAGGAAGCGCCGGTGATCAGGTCGAGCGATCCATACTGGTCGAGGGCGAAGGTGGATGTGTTCGTCGCGTCCGCGCCCCACATCACCGTGTCCGACCCGGTGCGGTAGCCGGCCGGCAGCCCCAGCGATTCCGGCGTGGGTATGGTCGAGCCGCGGCGCGGGTTGCGCAGTTCGAGCCGCGTGGTCCAGAGGTTGGACTTGAGGTCGATGAGGTCGTTTTCCTCCGGGTCCCAGCGATAGCGCAGCGTGCCGGTGTCGACCGACGTGCCCGCCGTCTGCTGCTGCTGCACGGGCTGGCCGCGTTCGCTGGTGAAGCGGGAGGCGAGCTGGTCGCCGGCCTCGGCGCGATAGCCGGTATAGCCCGCCTGCAGGCTGTGGCCGTCGCCGAACCGCACCGTCGACTTGGCGATCCAGGTTTCGGTTTCGAGCTGCGTGTTCAGCACTTCCTCGCCGGGCCGGTAATTGGTGAGGCCGGCATTCTCGACATAATCGGGCCATGTCTCGCACCAGGAGCCGGAACATAGTTCGCGCGGCCCGGTATTGACCGGCTTGGCCGCCGAACCATGCGTGCCGGCGAAGTAATTCCCCTGGTTGCGATAGGCATAGGCGGCGAAGAGGTCGTAATTTTCTTCCCGGACGCCGGCGGCGAAACTGGCGGAACCGCTGCGCGGGTCGAAGAGGCCCGGTCGGTCCATGCCTTCGGAGGAGGGCACGGCGACGGGAGGCGAGCCGGGGCTTCGCGGCCAGAGATAGCCGCCCTTCGCCCCGGCGTCCGGTTCCGCTGAGTTGGTGCCGAACTCGCCCTTGACGCGCACGCCCCAGGTCTCGCCCGGCTTGACGATGTCGCCCGCGTCCAGCGTGCGCATGGTCACCGTCCCGGCGATGCCGCGCGAGGAGACGTCGGATCCCTTGGTGATCTCGATGCCCGCCAGAAGGTCGGGGTCGACATAGGTCCGGTTCGAAAGGCCCTGATAGCCCTGATAGACCGTCACCCCGTTCTCGGCGCCGTCGATCGTGGTCGCGACGCGGCCGAAACCCTGCATGCCACGGATGTTCATGTCGACAGCGCCGGCACCGTTGCGCGCCTCGCCCGACATGACGCCCGGCGTGCCGCGGAAGATGTCGGCCGGGCTGCTGCCGCGAAACCGCTCGATGGTTTCCCGCGAGATATAGGCAACGGGCGCCGGCGTCTCGAAGGGGCGTTCGACGGGATTGCCGCCGGTGGAGACCGTGACGACATCGAGCGCGATCACATCGCCAGCGGCGGGCTCAGCGGCGGCGCCCTGGTCCGGACTGCCGATGGTCGCGGTCGACCCGCTGATGCTGTAGGTGAGCCCGGTGCCTTGCAGCAGGGCGTCCAGCGCCTGGCGCGGCGCATACTGGCCCGAAACCCCCGATGTGTGTCGCCCGCTCAGGACCTCCGACGAGGCCAGGAACCTCATGCCCGACGCCCGCGCCCAGGCGGTCAGGGCGGCGCCGAGGCTGCCTGCGGGTATGCTGTAGGCGGCCTGCTGCTGCGCGAGAGCGGGCGGGCTGTAGGTCGCTGTCGCCAGTGCCGTCGAGCCGAGAAACAGCGCAAGCTGCGCCTTCGTGAAAACTCCCCCGTCGCGCCGCCGCATCCCGGTTCTCCCGCCTTGCACATCGCCCCTCGCGGGGGCCTCGACGGGGAAGACGCAGTTGGCGCTCAACCTGACAGCGGAAGGGAAAAGATCGTAATTCTTCTAATTCGTGTAGGGCGACCTAGTCACTCCTCGGACGGATCAAGGTTAGATAGGGAAGTCGCAAGACACGTACCGGAAGCGTTTTTTCGAGAGCCATGAAGAACTCATCGGCATCGCGGGTCGAGAACATGCCGGTGACGGGGAGGTGCTTCAGCCGGTCGTCGGTGAAGAAGATCGCGCCCCGCCGGTAGCGTCCCATCTCGGCGACAACGGCGCCGAGTGGCCGCCCGTCGAACAGGATTTCGCCCCTGCGCCACGCCGTCACGTTCTCGACATCGACGGCATGCGGGCGTCCCAGCCCGGTCGCCGGGTCGAAATCGACGCCGTGCCCCTGTGTAAGGTCGACAGTCGCCGCCGGCTTGGTAAGCGACACGCGCACGGCATGCTCGGTCACGCTCACCGCCGTCTTCGTGTCGTCGTGGCGTATGTTGAAGGCGGTTCCGAGGGCCTGCACCTCTCCCCCGCCGGCTTCCACGATGAAGGGGCGGGCGGGATCGGCGGCGACGGTGACGAAGATCTGGCCGTCGAACAGGCGGAGGCGCCGTTGCGGGGCGGTGAAATCGATGTCGAAACGCGTGTCCGAATCCATCACCACCGACGAGCCATCGTCGAGCGCCACGGTGCGGATTTCGCCCAGTCCCGTGGCCTGGTCCGCGAACCAGCCGGGGAACGCACCGACAGCGAGCGCGCCCCCGCCGGCGAGGACGAGGCAGACGGCGAGCGTACCCGCAGCCCGACGCGCCAGGCGGCGCGGGGGCTTCAAGGCCGGCCCGAGACGGCTCCAGACATGTTCGGCGCGGGCGGCGGCCTCCCTATGGCTGGGATGAGCCATCTTCCAGTCGTGATAGCCATCCCAGTCCTGCGCCGTCTCGCTCCCGGAATGCAGGTGGACCAGCCAGGACAGCGCCCGTTCTGTCAGCGGGTCGTTCGTGAGGGGGGCGGGCGCCCGGCGCGTCATCGGTCGCCATCCCTGCCCATGAAGAGGTGCGTGCGTTTCGGCATGACCGCGTGGCGGGCCCTTCTTCTAAAAGCCGGCCTGGCTGAGCCGCGCAATGCAATGGCTGAGCGCCCGTGAAATGTACTTGTTGACCATGCTGGGGGAGACACCGAGCCGGACAGCGATCTGCGCATGGGTGAGACGCTCGACCCGGTTGAGGAGCAGCGCGGTCCGTGGCTTGGCCGGCAGTTCATCCAGCGCCGCGCGCAGCGCCCGATACTCCTGGCGCGCCGAGAGCTGGCGTTCGGCGGAAGGCGTGCTGTCGGCGAGTTCGTGCGGCGCGACCGCCTCAAGCGCAAGCATCTGTCCCCGCCGACGCTGGCGGCGCGCGAGATCGAGAATGAGATTGCTGGCAATCCGCCAGAGGAAGAAGCGGGGCGTCTCCGCCACCGTGTCCGCCCGCTGCGCGTGCGCGATGTAGCGGACGAACGCATCCTGCACGAGGTCGGAGGCCGCCTCCCGATCGTGCAGCTTGCGATAGGCGAACGACGCCAGCTCCCGGTGATACTCCCGGAAGAGGCCGTCCAGATCGTCCGATGAGGTCGAGGCAGATCCCATGCCTCGCCTTAGCGCGGAGTCAAAAGTAATGCAAATTCAATAGTTTGTATGATTTCTAGACTTGCGGCCGGGTGGCATTCGATCGAGGGCGAACGCGGCCACCCGGCTCTACGACCCCTCTTCGCCTCTCACGCGTTCGAGGCGCTTGCGAACCGCTCGTTCAACGTATCGAAGGCGCGCTGGAACACCTGCTCGTGCACGGTGGGGATCAGCGTCAGGTCGTCCTGCGGCGCGGCCACCCAGTCGGCGGTCCACACCGCGAGCGTGGTGTCGTCGGCGGTCACGGGGTAGAGCCGCAGCCCGGCGTGATAGTTGAGCCAGGGCATCGGGCTGAGAGTGATCTTGTAACGGAACGCGGTGTCGCGGTCGGAGAGATAGGTCAGCTGCTCGTGCAGCCGGCCCTCGCCGAACAGGAAGTCGCGCACGCCCCCCACCTTGTCGGCGCGGGCGCCGTCCAGCATCGTCATCGCCGTGATCTCGGGATGCCAGTCGGCCATGCCGGCGAAGTCGCGCACCGCCGCCCAGGCAGTGGCGAGCGGCGCGCCGAGCCGGGAGGCGCAGTAGACCTTGGCCGGCCGCAGCCCCTGCCAGCGGGCTTCACTCGGTGCGGCGGGCGCCGCCCCCCTCCAGCTTCGCTGCCATTGCCGCCAGCCCGGCGGCGAACACGCCGTTGCTGACGATATCGACATATTTGCCGGCGTCCTCGGGCGCCTCGTCGAAGCTCGCCTCCCAGATCGCCAGTGTCTCCTCGCCGGTGGTCAGCGGCAGAAGGCTGAAGCGCGCGACGTAGTTCGCCACCGGGAAGGCGGGTGTCTCGAAATTATAGGCGAAGAAGTAGCGGCTATCGTCCAGTTCCAGCAGGCGCTCGTGCACCAGCGTGCCATCGCCCAGATGGAACGCCCGGATGCAGCCGACCACGTCGGCCTCACATCCGTCCTCGATCAGGCTGTCGGCAATCGCCGGGTGCCAGCCCGGCATGCCGTTGAAATCGCGCGCCAGCGCCCAGACCGCCTCGACGGGGGCGGCGATGATGCGGCTCGCATAGGCTTTTGCCATTGTCGTGTCCTCCCTGGATCAGCCTCCCGCGTTCAGCGCGAGATGGCCTTGAAACGGCGGGTCTGGTCGGTCAGCGCTTGCTCGGTCGGCAGGCGCTCCATGCTGCTGGCACCGTAGAAGCCGTGAATGTCCTCGCAATGGGCGAGCACATAGGCAGCGTCGTCCGGCTCGGCGATTGGCCCGCCATGGCACAGCACGATGACATCCTTTCGCACCGCGCGCGCGGCCGCCGCGATGCTGTCGATGCGTTTTACGCAATCATCGAGCGTGAAGGCGGTTTCCGCGCCGATCGCCCCGCCGGTGGTGAGGCCCATATGCGCGACGATGATGTCGGCGCCCGCCCGCGTCATCGCCCGCGCCTCGTCCTCGTTGAACACATAGGGCGTGGTGAGCAGGTCCTTCTCATGGGCGAGGCGCACCATGTCGACTTCAAGCCCGTAGCTCATCCCGGTCTCTTCGAGATTGGCGCGGAAGGTGCCGTCGATCAGCCCGACGGTCGGGAAGTTCTGGATGCCGGAAAAGCCCATCGCCTTGATCTGGTCGAGGAAGTAGTCGAACGGGCAGAACGGGTCGGTGCCGTTCACCCCGGCGATGACCGGGGTGTGCTTCACCACCGGCAGCACTTCCCGCGCCATGTCGAGCACGATCTCGTTGGCGTTGCCATAGGCCAGTATCCCGGCCAGCGAACCCCGGCCGGCCATGCGGTAGCGCCCGGAATTGTAGATGACGATCAGGTCGATGCCGCCGGCTTCCTCGCATTTGGCGGAAAGGCCGGTGCCGGCGCCGCCGCCGATGATGGGCTGGCCGCGCCGCACCATGTCCTGGAATGTGGCGAGAAGGGTCGAGCGTTCGATGCGTGCCATTTCGGACTCCAGAGCTCACAGGCCGGGGGCGACGTCGCGGAAATGGGCGACGAGGGCGTCGGCGAATTCCGGGTCGTTGATGTGGTGGGGAAGGCGGATGAGCCGTCGGCGCGCGGTTGGCGTCACCGTCGCCTCCAGCGCGGCGAACAGGGCGGCGTCGGCCTGCGGATCGTGGAAGGGCGCGCCCGGCGCGTCGATGGCCGACACCCCGCCCTCGGGAATGAGGAAGCGCACCTCGCCCTCGCAGGCGTTCAGCCGCTCGCCGATCCAGCGGCCCATCCGGTCGTTCTCTTCCGCCGTGGTGCGCATCAGCGTCACCTGCGGGTTGTGGATGTAGAACAGGCGGCCGGCATAGGCGGCGGGCACGGTGTCGCGGGCGCCGAAATTCACCATGTCGAGCGCCCCGCAGGAGCCGACATAGGGCAGGCGCGTGCGCGCCACAGCGCCGAAGCGGTCCGGCGTGCAGGGAAACACCCCGCCCATCAGGAAGTCGCAGACCTCCGTCGTGGTGGCGTCGATCAGCCCGGCGAGCAGGCCGGAATCGGCGAGCTTCTCCATCGACTGGCCGCCGGTGCCGGTGGCGTGGAACACCAGCGCGTCGATCCCGGCGCCAAGCCGCTCGGCCACCTGGTTCACGCAGGCCGTGGTGACGCCGAACATCGACAGGCCCACCGCCGGCCGGCTGTCGGCGGCGTGCGGCGGGGCGGTGCGCGCCATCCCGGCCATGGCATGGGCGGCATTGGCGAGGATGGTGCGCGAGATGCGGTTGAGCCCGGCGAGATCGGTCACCGCATACATCATGGCGATGTCGCTCGGCCCGACATAGGGCGCGACATTGCCGGAGGCGACGGTGGAGACGATGAGCTTGGGCACGCCGATCGGCAGCGCGCGCATGGCCGGCGCCACCAGGGCGGTGCCGCCCGAGCCGCCGAGGCCGATCACGCCGGCAATGTCGGGCCGCGCCGCGAGGAAGCGCTCGAAGGCCAGCGCCATCGCGCCCACCGAGCGGCCGCGATCGCCGGTGAACACCGCGCCGGGACCTTCCGGATGCCAGCTCGCCACCTCGGAGGCCGGAACATCCACGCCGCCGCCGGCCGCGTGGGTCGAGAGATCGACCAGCACGGCCGCCACGCCCTCGGCCTCGACCAGCGCTTTCACATAGGCGAGTTCCTCGCCCTTGGTGTCGCAGGTGCCCGCGACATAGACCTTACCCATGGCGTTCTCCCGAGTTTCTGCCGCTCTTGCCGGCCATTAGTGGGCACTCACGCCGAGATAGCGGCGCTGCATGTCTTCGTTACGGGTGATTTCCTCGGCGCTGGTTTCCAGCGCGACACGCCCGTTCACCATCACCAGCACGCGCTGGGCGACGCTGGTGGCGACGGCGAAATTCTGCTCGACCAGGAGAAGGCCGACGCCTTCGCCGTTGATGGTGTGCAGGAGGTCGACCACATGGTCGACGATGACCGGGGCCAGCCCCTCGGTCGGCTCGTCCATGACCAGCAGCATGGGATTCAGCAGCAGGGCGCGGGCGATCGCCAGCATCTGCTGCTCACCGCCGGAGAGCTGGGCGCCGCCATTGCCGCGCCGCTCGGCGAGCCGCGGAAAGGTGTCGTAGACCCGCTCGATGGTCCATGAGGCGGTCGCGGCCTCCCGTCCGCGCGGGGCGGTGAGCACGAGATGCTCGTGTACCGACAGCGAGGGAAACACCCGCCGCCCCTGCGGGATATAGCCGATGCCGGCGCGGGCGATGCGCACCGGGCGCTCGCCGGTGATCGTGCGCCCGGCAAAGGCGATGCGGCCGGCGCGCGGCGGCACCAGCCCCATGATCGCCTGGCACAGCGTGGTCTTGCCCATGCCGTTGCGGCCGATAATGGCGAGCGGCCCGCCCGGCAGGGTCAGCGACACGCCCTGCAGCACATGGCTGGCGCCGAGATAAACATCGAGCCCGGCGACGTCGAGAAGCGGGGAGACGGGATCAGGAGACATGTTTGCCCATATAGATGTCGTGCACGGTGCGGTCCGTCGCGATGTCCCGTGGCGTGCCCTCGGCGACCAGCCGGCCATTGTGCATCACGCTCACCTGGTCGACGGCCCGCAGGGCGATGTCCATGTCGTGCTCGATCATGACCAGCGTGATCGAACGCGGCAGGTCCAGCAGCAGCTGCAGCAGCATTTCGCGCTCGCGCGGCGAGAGGCCGGCGGCCGGCTCATCCAGCAGCAGCAGGCGCGGCGCGCCGGCCAGCGCCATGGCAAGCTCCAGCTGCCGGCGCTCGCCATGCGAGAGCGTGCTGCACGGGGCGTCGAGCACCTCGGTGAGCCGCAGCCGCTCGGCCAAGCGTTCACCGGCCGCCATGTCGGCAAGGCGGCTCGCCGGGCGGGCGACCGACAGGCGCCCGCCCGACACCCCGCGCGCGGCGAGGAACAGGCTCTGGCGCACGGTGAGCCCGCCGAACATCAGCGAGGTCTGGTAGGTGCGGCGCAGCCCGTCGCGCACCCGCTTCTCCACCGGCAGGCCGGTAATGTCGCGGCCGAACATCAGGATGCGCCCTTGCGAGGGCGGGATGTCGCCCGCCACCAGGTTGAACAGCGTGGTCTTGCCGGCGCCATTCGCGCCGAGAATGGCGCGCCTTTCGCCCGCCGCCACCGCGATGGTGACGTCGCGCACC
>CBDFNB010000003.1:0-204352 GCA_965249855.1 Lacunisphaera sp. | reverse complement strand
AGGCGCGGCCCGGCACGCCGGCGCTGACGCTGGAGGTGCAGGGCATCTCGTGCGCCGGCTGCGTGTGGCTGATCGAGCGGGTTTTCTCGCAGCAGCCCGGTGCGCTGCACATCGAGACGGACGCCCAGCTCGGCCGGATGCGGCTGCGGTGGACGCGCGGGGCGTTTGACGCCCCGGCCTTCGCGCGGCTGCTGCAGTCCTTCAATTACCTCGCCGGTCCGCCGGGCGAGACGCCCGCGGTGCCCGAGAGCCGCCGGCTGGTGCGGCGGGTGGGCCTGGCGGCGGCGTTCTCGATGAACGTCATGCTCTTCACGCTGCCGGTGTATTTCGGCATGGAGGCGACGTTCGCCTACGCGCGGCTGTTCGGCACGCTGTCGCTGGTGTTCGCCACGCTCAGCCTGCTGACGGGCGGCATGTATTTCCTCGGCCGCGCCGTGTCGGCGCTGCGTGCCGGGACCATGCACATCGACCTGCCCATCGCGCTGGGCATCGTGGGCGCCTACCTGGGCTCGCTCTATGGCTGGCTGGCCCACCGGGAGGAGTTCGTGTATTTCGATTTCGTCGCCGCCTTCATCCTGCTGATGCTGGTGGGCCGCTGGGCGCAGGTGACGGTCGTCGAGCGCAACCGCCGCCAGCTCCTGACGTCGCGCGACCGGCCCCAGCCGGTGCGGGTCGAGACCCCGGCGGGCCCGGTCGAGCGGGCCGTCGGCGAATTGAGGATCGGTGATGTCTTTGCGGTGCGTTCCGGCCAGGTGGTGCCGGTCGAGGCTCGGCTCGAGACGCCCGTGGCCACGATCGGCACGGCGTGGATCTCGGGCGAGGCCGACCCGCGCGAATGCCGCGCCGGCGCGCGCGTGCCGGCGGGGGCCGTCAACCTGGGCTTGGGCGACATCCGCCTGCGGACCGCGCGTGCCTGGGAGGGTTCGCTGCTCGCGCAGCTGCTGCAGCCGGTGACGCGCGACGCCTACCGCCACCGTTTCCTGGAGAAAGTCATCGCCGGCTACCTGATCGGCATCCTGCTGGTCGCCACCGCGGCCGGGCTCGGCTGGTGGCTGGGCACGCACGACGCGGTCCGCACCTGGTCGGTGGTCACCGCGGTGCTGGTGGTGTCGTGTCCCTGCGCCATCGGGCTGGCGTTCCCGCTGGCGGACGAGATGGCCACAACGGCGCTGCGCCGGTCCGGGGTGTTCGTCCGCGAGGCCGACCTGTGGCCGCGGCTGGCGCGCATCCGCAGGATCATCTTCGACAAGACCGGCACGCTGACGCTCGAGACGCCGGTGCTGGCCAATGCCGACAGCCTGGCGGCGCTCTCCGCGGAGGCGCGCACCGCCCTGGCGGTGCTGGTGCGGGACAATGCGCACCCCGTCAGCCGCGCCCTGCACGAGAACCTGCTGGCGCTGGGCCTGCCCGACGGACCGGAGCCAGCCGGAGAAATGACCGAATTCCCCGGCTTCGGGGTCGAGTTGCGCCACGCTGCCGGGTGGTGGACGCTTGGCCGGCCAAATTGGCGCGGCCAGGCGGGCTCTTGCTTAATAAGCAAAGGAGCCCACGACTCGACCGATACTGAATTCTGCGCCGACGGCGTGGTGCTGGCCCGGTTCCGGTTCACGGATGCGGTGCGGACCGATGCGGCCGGGGAGATCGCGGCGCTGCGGGCGCGCGGGCTGGAAGCCTTCATTCTCAGCGGCGACCGCCGCGCCAAGGTGGACCTGATGACCTCCTCGCTGGGCTTGCCGCCGGACCACGGGCTGGCCGAGGCCACGCCGCAGGGGAAGGCGGACTGGATCGGCCGGACCGACGCCCGCGACACCTTGATGCTCGGTGACGGCGCCAACGACAGCCTGGCCTTCGACGCGGCGTTTGCGCGCGGCACGCCGGTCATCCACCGCGGCGTGCTGGAGGGGAAGGCGGATTTCTATTACCTCGGCCGCGGCCTGGCGGGCATCCGCCGGCTGTTCGAGGTCAACGATGCGCGCCGGCGCACGCAGACCTGGCTGCTCGTGTTCTCGGTCGCCTACAACCTGCTCGCCGTCGGCCTGGCCGTCGCGGGCCGGATGAGCCCGCTGCTCGCGGCGGTGCTGATGCCCGTGAGTTCGCTGCTGACGCTGGCCATCGTGGCCGGCGGCATGCGCCGGTGGCTGGCCCGTTAACGCGGCTCGAACAGCGGCAGGATCTGCATCTGCGGCACGGTGACCAGGCCCTTGTCCGTGATGCGGATCTCGGGGATGACCGACAGCGGGATGAGGTTGAAACCCATGTAGGGCAGCGTGCAGCCGGCAGCGGTCCACGCGGCCTTGAGCGCCGTCGACTCCTTCGCGACCACGGTGGCGCGCTGGTCGGAGAGGAGGCCGGCGACGGGCAGCGCGACCTTGGCGACAACCTTGCCGCCGCGGATGACGCACACGCCGCCGCGCATGGACTTGATGGTCTTCAGGGCGAGCTGCAGGTCGGCCTCGTTGGTGCCGGCGAGGATGATGTTGTGCGCGTCGTGGCCGACGGAGCTGCCGACGGCGCCCTCGCGGAGGTTGAAGTCCTTCAGCAGGCCGTGCGCAACCTTGCCGGACTTGCCGTGGCGCTCGACGACCGTGACGAAACACAGGCCGTGCTTGGTGAACAAATCGGCCCAGGTGCCGCCCGGCGCGGGCTCAAGGGCGACCTTGTCGTGGAAGAGGATGATGCCCGGCAGGGCGGTGCGGATGACGTTGGCGGTGACGGGCCCGGCCGGCAGGGCGGGGGTCAGCTTCAGTTTCGGGGCGATCTTCACCGTCTCGTAGGCGGCCTTGGGGTAGCGGTAGCGCTTCGAGAGCGCCTTGTCCAGGATCGGGGTGACCTTACGGTCCTCAACCACGAGTTCGCCGCCATACCAGGTGTTCTGCGGGACGAGGTCGTCGTTGAGCAGGACGATGTCCGCGCGGCGCGCCGGGGCGAGGCCGCCGATGTCGCCGTCCTTGGCGTAGCGTGTGGCCGGGTGCAGGGAGCCCATGCTCCACGCGGCGGTGGTGCTCATGCCGTGCTTCACGGCCTCGCGCACGACCCAGTCCAGGCCGAAGAGGAAGAGGTCGTCGGCGTCGCGGTCGTCGGTGCACACGCAGACGCGCTTCGGGTTGGCGCCGAGCTCGGTGACGGCCTTGATCGCGAGCGGCAGCGAGTGCCACGGCGTGGTCGGCGGGCCGCCGCGCAGGAAGATCCACAGGCCGTTCTCGAGGAAGTCGTCCGCGATGTCGCGGTCGATGGACTCGTGGGTGTCATTGATGCCGGAGGCGGCGCCGGCGGCCACGAACTCGCGGCCGTAGATGTGGCCGCAGACGGGCTTGCCGCGCCGGATGGCCTCGGCGAGGACGGCATGGCTGCGCTTGTCGCCCATGGCCACCTGCACGAAGTCCATCTTCTCGCCGAGGGCGACGGCCTCGGGCCATTGGTCAAAAAGCTTCCCGATCTTGGCGGCGGTGAGGTCGCCGCCGGCGGTCTCGAAGTGCGGGGAGGTGGCCGGCACGGTGCTGGGGACCGTGAGGAAGATGTTGAGCGGGGCCTGGCGGGCGTCGCGCAGCATCCACTCGATGCCGGCGGCGTCGCAGACGTTGCCGATCTCGTGGCTGTCGCAGAAGATGGTGGTCGTGCCGTTGAGCAGCGCCCCCTCGGCGTAGGCGCAGGCGGTCATCATCGAGCTCTCGATGTGGATGTGCGGATCGACGAGGCCGGGGGCGAGGATGCCGCCGCGGGCGTCGTAGACCCGGGTCTTCGAGCCCTTCGCCGGCGAGAACGTGCCGGCCGGCTTCACGACGGCGATCCGGCCGGACTTGACCCAGATCTCGCGGGCGGGGTGGACGCGCTCGGTGTAGGTGGAGAGGAGGCGGGCGCCGGTGATGACGAGGTCGGGCGCCTCACGGCCCATGGCCACGGCGGCGAGCGAGCGGGTGACGGTGTGCAGCGGCGGGACGGAAAAGCGGGTGAGGGGCATGCGGGTAATTTGAGCAGCGCCGATGCCAGCGGCGAGGTGTTTTTGCGCGCGGAGCATTTGGTGCTTTTCCCGATGCCGGCCGGCCGCTAGGCATGGAAACGGCTTTGCCGTATCACCACGCATGAAATTCGGCCGTCTCCGCTTTGTCCTCATCCTCGCCCTGCTCGCCTCCAACCTGCTGGTGGGCGTGCTCAGCCTGCTGTTCCTCCGCTCGATGGAGGAGCGCTACGCGACCCTGTTCGACCGCAGCGTGCCGCTCATCAACAATCTCCGCACCCTGACCCGCGAGCTCGGCGCGGTGCAGCGGCTGGCCCGGCGCGTCTCCGACCCGAAGAACGAAGCGGCCTGGGCGTCGTTGCTGCCGCAGATGGCCGAGGGCAGCCGGAACGCCCGGACCCACGCCCTCGAGATCAGCGCCATGGACTCGCTGAAGGACAGCCGCCACGTGGCGGCGATGGCCGGCTACGGCCGCACCTACGACGAGAAGGTGAGCGAGTTCCTGGCGCTGGCGCGGGCGGACAAGATCGCCGAGGCCAACCGGTTCAACATCGAGGTGCTGCGTCCCGCCTACGACCAATACATGGATGCGCTGGACGACGCCGCCAACTTCGTGGAGCGCGAGGGCAGCGACCTGCGCAACCAGTATGCCCAGGACTCGCGGCTCTTCGGCGGCTTCCTGCTGGCCTTCGCGGGCTGGCCGTTGCTGGCCGCGGGCGTGATCATCGTGGTCATGGCGCTGCTGGTGATCGGGCTGTTTGTCGCGGTGTTTTTTCCGAAACTCTTCGCGACGAAGCAGCCGGCGGCGTGAGCTTGGAGGCGGGGCCATCAGCCCCGCGGGATACCCGGCCCATGCCTCGCGGGACTGATGGTCCCGCCTCCACTGAGCCGCCTCAGATCCCCTTCGGGATCGCGGCCGTGAGGTTCACCGGGGTGCCGTCGGTGACCAGCAGGTTGTCCTCGAAGCGCACGCCGCCGAGGTGGATATGCTGCTCGACCAGCGGCCAGTTTACGGCATCGCGGTATTTCGCGCGGCGGGCCGGGTCGTTGAGGATCGCGGGGATGAAATACAGGCCGGGCTCGACCGTGGTGATGTAGCCGGCGCGCAGGACCAGGTCCATGCGCAGGCTGCGGAGCGACGGGCGCGGGTCCTTGGTGCGGCCGGGCTCCAGCCCGCCGGCGTCGCGCACGCCGAGCCCGACGAGGTGGCCGAGGCCGTGCGGATAAAACAGCGTGTGCGCCTCCTGCTCGACGAGTGACGACGGGTTGCCCTTGAGCACGCCCATGGCGACCAGGCCGCCCATCAGGTCGATGGCGGTGGAAAAATGCAGGTCCTTCCACTCGGCGCCCGGCCGGCAGCGCTCGCAGGTGCGTTTCTGCGCCTCGAGCACGACCGACGCGAAGTCGCGCTGGAAGGCCGACGCCTTCCCCGCCACGTAGGTGCGGGTGACATCGATCACGTAGCGGTCGAGTTGCGGGCCGCTGTCGATCAGGATGAAGTCGCCGTCCTGCGCCACGCGGTCGGGCGAGGGCGAGCCGTGGAAGACCGCGCTCTGGGCGCCGACCCCCACGATGGAATCGTAGCCCGTCACCTGCGCGCCGTGGCGGAAATACTCGGCCTCGAGCTCGATCTGGAGGGTGCGCTCGCTGACGCCGGGCTTCAGGAGCGGCTGGATCTTCGCGTAGCCGGCGGTCGCGGCGGCGGCGCAGCGGGTCATCAGGTCGATCTCGGCCGGCTCCTTCGGCCGGCGGGTGTGCTTGTAGGCCTCGCGGACCGCGGCGGTGCGGGTCTCGTCGCAGGCCACGCCCGCGACGGGCGCGCCGAGCATGACGATCTTGCGGCCCTTCCGCGCGGCAAGCCACGCCGGGAAGGCGCCCAGCAGTTCGCCGGGCAGCTGTTCCTTGCCCTCCCATACGCGGTCCATCTCGGTGACCTCGGGGACAAAGGAAACCCAGCCGGACTTCGGATCATAGGCGATGATGCCGCCGGTGGCCTCGGCGTGGCCGGTCAGGTAATAATATTCCTGGTGCGCAATGAAGGGCAGCACCATGTCGCTGATCTCGGGCTTGGGGATCGGGTGGCCGGCGCCGGCGAGGAGGATCTCGTCGGTCAGGCCGAGGGAGGGGGCGATGCGGGCGCGGCGGGCGGCGTAGTCGATGGTCATGGGGATTTCGGTTGGTCCCAAAAAGGCACAAAAATCCCCGGAAAGGAAGGCGGCAGAAACTGTGCTTCTGCCTTGGGGTGGAACCTGCGCTCCGCGCAGGTTAAGCCCGCGCGGAGCGCGGGCTCCACCTCAGCCGGCCGGTTGGTCGAGCTCGGCCAGGGCCTTCCTGGCGGACTCGAGTTCGGGGTTGAGCTTCAGCGCTGCCTCGAAGCGGGCGCGGGCCTCGTCCTTGCGGCCGAGCTTCACGAGCACGCGGCCGCAGCCGGCCTGCACGCCGGCATGACCGGGTTTCAGGTTCGCGGCGTTTTCATAGTGGACGAGGGCCTCGGCATATTTCTCGTCCTTGTTGGCGATGTTGCCGAGCTCGATCGCCCCGAGGAACGGCTCGATCTTCTGCACGCGGGTGGCGAACTCCGCCGCCTTCGCCAGGCTGCCGCCGGCGATCTCCGGGGCGTTGGTGTAGAAGCGGGACAGGCCGATGAGGCCGGGCACGTGGTTGGGGTCGAGCTCGACGGATTTCTCGAACGCTTTCTTCAGCTTCGAGGAGAGGCCGGCCATCTGGATGAAATTCACCTCGTTCATGCGCATGCTGATCGCCATGCCGAGCTGGGAGAAATATTCCGGCTTGGTGGGGTCCGCCTTAGTCGCCTGCTCGGCGAACTCGACGGCCTCCCTGGCTTTTTTCTGCTGGATGCTGGCGATGCTCTGCTGGTAGAGGGCCGCTGCATCGGCCGGGACAACGGGCACAGCAGGCGTCTGCGCGAGCGCGGATGTGGTGAGAAGGACGGCGGCGAGAGCCGCGCGGAGGAGGTTGGTTTTCATGGGATGGGTTGGGTTGAAATTCATTCCTGCTGCAGCGCCTGGGTCGGGTTGAGGCGGGCGGCGCGCAGGGCGGGGAGGAAGGCGGCGGCCAGCACAACGGCCGGCAGGAACAGGAGCAGCGCGCCGAGCACGAGCGGGTCGGCGGGTGTGACGCCATAAAGTGCGCCGCGCAGGAGCCGGGTCAGGCCGAGGGCGCCGAGCAGGCCGGCGGTGACACCGATGCCGGCGAGCAGGGCGGCGCGGGCGAGCACCCAGCGCAGGATGGCGCCAGGCGAGGCCCCGAGCGCCATGCGGACGCCGATCTCGCGGGTGCGCTGGCCGATGGTGAAGGCCATGCTCGCATAGATGCCAAAGGCGGAGAGCCCGAGCGCCACCGCGGCGAAGAGCCCGAAGAGCCCGGCCCGCAGCCGCGGCTGCGTGGCGGAGCGCGCGAGATTCTCCTCCATCGTGCGGACGCTCATCGTCAGCGTCGGGTCGGCGCGACGCATGGCGTTCTGGATGGTGGCGGCGCTGGTGCCGGTGCTGCGCACGACCACCGTGGTGAAGAACCAGGGCGACTGCCGCTGCGGCACATAGAGTTGCGGCACGGCTTCGTCTGCCTGCGTGTCCTGCTTCACGTCGCCCACGACGCCAACCACCTCGCGCCAGCCGCGCACCATCCACGGCATCGTGCGGATGCGCTTGCCGACCGGGTCGGCCTCGCCGAAGAGGCGCTTCGCCATCGTCTGGTTGATGACGCACACCGGGCGGCTGGCCGCAGCCTTGAGGTCGTCGGCGCCGGTAAAACCCCGGCCGCGCACAAACGGGATGCGCATCGTCGCGAAATAGTCCGCGCTGACGGAATTGAACACGGCCTCGTCGGCGTTGCCCTCCTCGACGGGCCGGCCCTCGACCCAGAACGGGTAGCGCAGGGTGATGCCGGTGAGCGGCGCACTGCTGTTGAGCGCCACGCCGGTCACACCCGGCTCGCGGCGGATCTCGGCGAGCACGCGCTCGTAGTAGTCGCCGAGCTGCGTGAAATTATCCCAGCGCGACGGCGGCGGCGAGATGCGGAGCGTGAGCACATTGGCGGGGTCAAAGCCCGGCGCGGTGCGCTGCAGCGTCAGCAGGCTCTTCATGAGCAGGCCGGCGCCGGTGAGGACGACGAGGGTGAGCGCCACCTGGCCGGCGATGAGCGCGCCCTGCACCCGGCCGGCGAAGCGGCTGGAGGCGCCGCGACTGCCGCCGGACTTGAGCATCTCGTTGACGTTGGCCCGCAGCACCTGCCACGCGGGCAGCAGGCCGAAGATGAGGCCGGTCAGGACGGACACGGCCACGGCGAACAGCAAGGCGGTGCCGTCGACCCCGATGGCCGACGAGCGCGGGATCAGGCCCGGGGGCAGCTGGGTGGTGAGTGCGGGCAGACCCACCGCGGCCAGCGTGATGCCGGCGCCGCCGCCGAGCAGCGAGAGGAGCAGGCTTTCCAGGAGAACGGCGCGCGCCAGGGTCTGCGGCGTGGCGCCGAGCGCGAGGCGGACGGCGAGTTCCTGCAGGCGGGACACGCCGCGGGCGAGCATGAGGTTGGCGAGGTTGACGCAGGCGATGAGCAGGACGAGGCCGACGGCGCCGACGAGGAGCAGCAATGAGGAGCGCAGGCCGCCGACGCGCATCGCGAGCAGCGGCTGCACGGCGACGCTCCAGCCGCGGTTGGTGTTCGGGTATTCGGTGGCGAGCGAGGCGGCGATGCCGGCGGCCTCGGCCTGGGCGGCGGCGAGCGTGGCGCCGGGCTTGAGCCGGCCGACGGTGGCCCAGAAGCGCGAGTCGCGCACCAGGTTCTCCGGGGCCTCGACGGGGAAGGGCAGCCAGGCGTCCACAAACTCCGGCTCGCGGAAATCCTCCGGCATGATGCCGATGACGGTGGCCGGTTCGTTGTCGAGGAGGATGGTCTCGCCGATGACGCTGGCGCGCTGCGCAAAGTGCCGGCGCCAGGCGGCGTGGCCGAGGATCACGGCGCGGCCGGCGCCGAGGCTGAACTCATCGGCGTTGAAGGCGCGGCCCAGCTGCGGCGTCACGCGGAAGGTGGCAAAGAATTCCTCGGTGACCTTGCCGACGACCAGCTGGACCGGATCGGCCCCCGCCGGCGCGTAGCCGGCGAAATCAGGCCGGTAGGCCGCGAGGGCGTCGTAGGACGAGACTCGCTCCTTGAAGTCACGGAAGTCGGTGAGCGAGAGCGCGGGCTGGGTGAGGGCCTTGGCGGAGTTGAGGGACTTGAAGCCGACGAGCTGTTCCTGCTCGGGGTAGGGCAGCGGGCGCAGGATGATGGACTGGAAGATGGAGAAGATCGCGACGTTCGCGCCGATGCCGAGGGCCAGCATCGCGATGGCGAGGGAGGCGAAGCCCGGGGCGCGGCGCAGGTGGCGCGCGGCGGCGGTCAGTTCGGTGAAAAAGCGGGTGAGCACGCCCCGAAGATACCGGAACCCGCGGCCGGCCGCATCGCCCGGAAGTCACCGTCATGGTCATGGTGGGGGGTGACCTGCGGTCACGCAGCTGAGAGGGCGTCTAAAAAGTCCCCTTTGCTTGTCATTCTGAGCGTAGCGAAGAATCCATCAGGAGATACGCTGCTCTCAAGAGTTCCCCTAATCGCGATGGATTCTTCGCACGGCTCAGAATGACGAACCTTTTTAGACGCCCTCTTAGAGCTGAGAGTCTAGAGCAGAATAACCGGCCACGAGTATGGTTTCCCTAGACTCTCTGCTCTCGGCTCTGGACTAGCTCAAATCAGCCCCATTTCCCGGGCGCGGAGGGCGGCCTGCGTGCGGTCGAGGACGCCCAGCTTGCCGAGGACATTCGTCATGTGGTTCTTCACGGTGCCCTCGGTGATGTTCAGGCGGGAGCCGATCTCCTTGTTGCTGCAGCCGGCGGCGAGCAGCTTGAGCACGCCCAACTCGCGGTCGGAAAGCGGGTCGGCGAGCGTCTGGGAGACCTTCTTGCCCTCGCGGGCGGAGAGACGGTTGAGCTCGGCCATCATGCGCGCGGTCACGGCGGGCTCGAGGACGGAGGCGCCCTTGGCGGCGGCGCGGACGGACTCGTTGAGCTTGTCGGCCGAGCAGGCCTTCAGCAGGTAGCCAAGGGCGCCGGCGCGCATGGCCTCGAAGATCTCCTCGTCCTCCTCGAAGGTGGTGAGCACGACGACCTTCGTCGCGGGCACGGCGGCCATCACGCGGCGCGTGGCCTCGACCCCGCCCATGACGGGCATGCGCAGGTCCATGAGGATGACGTCGGGTTTGTGAACCTTGGCCAGCGCAAGGGCGCGCTCACCGTTCTCGGCCTCGGCGACGATGTCGAAGTCCGGCTGCAGCGTGAGCAGGGTGCGGAGCGCCTCGCGGAAGAGTGACTGGTCGTCGACGAGCATGAGGCGGAGTTTTTTCATGGGCGTATTGGGGTAGGGACGGACCGCCGGGCCGTCCGTGCGCCGCGGCGGGCCCAGCGGTCCCGCCCTACCAAAAGATCCACGATCCTTTTCATGTCGGCACCTCGATCGTGAGAAGGTAGCCGCCGCCCGGCTGGTTGCCGGCCTGGACGCGGCCGCCGAGGATCTCGATGCGCTCGCGGATGCCGACCAGGCCGAACCCGCTGGCGGCGGTGCCATTGGCGCCCCGCCCGTTGTCGGAGACGGTGAGCGTCACGCGTCCGGCCGCCGTGAAATCGAGGGCGAGCTCTGCGGCGGTGGCGCCGGCGTGCTTGCGGATGTTGGTGAGGCCTTCCTGGGCCGAGCGGTAGAGCGCGTGCTCGAGGCCCGCCGCCAGCGGCCGGGTGTTGCCGGCAAGGCGCAGGCTGACCGGCAGGCCGGCGTCCTGGACCAGCGTCTGCAAGGACTCGGGCAGGGGTGGCCGGGCGGTGTCGGTGCGCAGCGCGCCGACGGAGCGGCGGACGTCGTCGAGCGCGTCACCGGTGAGCTTGGCGGCCTTGAGGATGGCCTCGCGGGCCTTGTCGGGCTGGCCCGGCAGGATGGCGGCGGCGGCGTCGAGCTGGGTCTTCACCACCGTGAGGTAGTGGCCGACGCCGTCATGGATCTCGCGGGCGACGCGGTTGCGCTCGCGGGTGGTGGCGAGGTCCTCGGCCTGCACGGCGTAGGCCTGGAGCTTTTCGTGCGCCGCCTCGATCTCCAGGCGGAGCTTCTCCTCGCGGGCGCGCGAGTCGAGGGCGCGCTTGGTGATGAGGGTAAAGGCGATGGTGAAGGCGAAGCCGGCGGCGTAGTTGAACACCGCCTCGAACGCCGCGCCCCAGCCGAAATCGAACCCCCACACGGCGATATTGACGCCCAGCAGGTAGGCGCAGGTCAGGAAGGCGTTCCGCGGGCGCAGGTCGAAGACGGCCTGGCTGGCGACCGGCAGCACGATCATGCCGAAAAAACCGCGGGACGGGCTCAGGAACACCAGCGCGGTGAGCAGCGCGGCCTGGATCACGTAATAAAGGACGAATGGCGTGCGTTTGCCGGCGCAGATGAGGAAGTCATTCGAGAAGATGCCAAGGGCCACGTAAACCGCGCCCAGGGCAAACGCGACGGGCACCATCTCGGCCGGCTGGTAGAACCGGTTGGTGAAGAAATAGCCGCCGAAGCAGGTCAGCACGATGGTGCCGAAGGCAAAGGCGCCATAGAGGCTGCCGCTGCGGTGCTGGGCATGCGCTTCGGGTGTCATCAGGCGGCAGCCTAGCACGCCAAGGTGGCTTGGCGATATAGGAAGAAAGTCATGCCCGGGTCATGACTCAGAGCAGCGCGGCGTGCAGGATCTCGACCGGGTGGAGAGCGGTGCGGCCGGTGGCGTCCTTGACCTGGTGGCGGCAGCTGGTGCCGGGGGCGGCGATTAGGGTGTCCTCCGGCGCGCTGCGCACGGCGGGAAAGAGCACGAGTTCGCCGATCTGCTGGGAGATCTGGAAATGCTCCTCCTCGTAGCCGAACGAGCCGGCCATGCCGCAGCAGCCGGACGGGATGACCGATACCTTGTGGCCGGCGGGCAGCTCGAGCATCTTCACGGTCGGCGTGAGCGACGACAGCGCCTTCTGGTGGCAGTGGCCATGGAGCTTGATGGCGCGGGTCTGCGGCTTGAAGGCGGCCGGGGTGATCCGGCCGGCATCGGCCTCGCGGGCGATGAACTCGTCGATCAGCAGCGCGTTCTTCGCGAGGGCCTTGGCGGCGTCGAGCAGGTGCGCCGGGACGAGGTCGGGATACTCGTCGCGGAAGGAAAGGATGCACGACGGCTCGAGGCCGATGAGTGGGGTCTTCGCGCTGATAACATCCTTGAGCAGCTCGACATTGCGGATGGCGAATTTTTGCGCGTCGCGGATGAGGCCCTTGGAGAAATGCGCGCGGCCGCTCTCCACGTGCTCCGGGATGACAACCTCGTAGCCGAGCTGGTTGAGGAGCTGCACGGCCTTGATGCCCATCGGCGTGTCGTTGTAGTCCGTGAACTCGTCGCAGAACAGGAAGACGCGGCCGTTCGGAAACTGAGGTGGAACCTGCGCTCCGCGCAGGTTTTCGGCATTCGTGGATCCTGAAAGCCCGCGCGGAGCGCGGTCTCCACCTTGCCCAATCTTGTTGGCGTGCTGCCTGTGCCAGGCGGCCAGCGTCTTCCCGTGGATCGTGGGCAGGCTGCGCTTAACGGCGAAACCGGCGAAGCGCTTGATGTAGCGCGAGACGTCCGGTGCCGTGACGGCCCAGTTGTAGAGCGCGGGAAAGAGCGAGGCCAGGCGCATGGAGCCGGTGAAGCCGGCGACGAGCCGCGAGCGCAGCGGCACGCCGTTCGCATCGTAATAGTGCTGCTGCCACTCGGCCTTGAGGCGGGCGACGTCGACGTTGGACGGGCACTCGGACTTGCAGCCCTTGCAGGAGAGGCAGAGGTCCATCACGCCCTTCACCTGCTCGCTGTCCCAAGCGTTCATGCCCTCGCGGGCCTCGGTGAGCACGTGGCGCAGCATGTTGGCGCGGGCGCGGGTGGTGTCCTGCTCGTTGCGCGTCGCCATGAAGCTCGGGCACATGGTGCCGCCCATCAGGTGGGTCTTGCGGCACTCGCCGACGCCGTTGCACTTCTCGGCGGCGCGGAGCACGCCCTGGGAGGCGCTGAAGTTGAAGACCGTCTTGTATTCCGGGGTCGGGTGGTCGGGGCCGTGGCGCAGCGAAGTGTCCATCGGCGGCGTGTCGATGATCTTGCCGGGGTTGAACAGGCCGCGCGGGTCGAAGGTCTCCTTCACGCGGCGCATCATGGCGTAGCACTCGGGGCCGACCATGAACGGGATGAACTCGCCGCGCAGGCGGCCGTCGCCGTGCTCGCCGGAGAGGGAGCCGCGGTATTTCTTCACGAGGTGGGCGACGTCGGTGGCGATGCCGCGGAAGAACTTCATGCCCTCGTGGGTCTTGAGGTCGAAGAGCGGGCGGGTGTGCAGCTCGCCGGCGCCGGCGTGGGCGTAATAGACGGAGCTGATGCCGTATTTCTCGCGCATCAATTTGTCGAATTCCGCGATGTAGGCCGGCAGGTCCTCGACGGCGACGGCCGTGTCCTCGACGACCTCGCGGGGCTTGGCGTCGCCCGGGACGTTCATCATGAGGCCCTGGCCGGCGCGGCGGAGGTCCCAGACCTTGTTGGCGTCGTCGCCCCAGAGCACGGGAAAGGCGTAGCCGAGCCCGGCGGCGCGGAGCTCCGACTCGATCGTGCGCATGACGGCCTCGATGGCCTCGCGCTTCTCGAGGCGCACCTCGATGACGAGCACGGCGCCGGGGTCACCCTGGACGAAGAAGCGGTTCTTGGCCTGCTCGAGGTTGGCCTTGGTGCACTCGAGGATGTGGCGGTCGATCAGCTCGCAGCCGAAGGGCCGGTGGCGCATCGCGATGAGCGTGGCGTTGAGCGAGTCCTGGATCGTCTTGAAATGTGCGCACATCAGGGCGCCCGCCGGCGGCAGGGGCTCGACGTTGAGCTCGAACTCGACGCCGAGGAAGAGCGTGCCCTCGGAGCCGGCGAGCAGCTGGCAGAGGTTGAAAGGCTTGTCCGAGGCAGGATCGAAGACGTTGCACTCCATCAGCCGGTCGAGCGCGTAGCCGGTGTTGCGGCGGGTGACGGTGGGCTTCGGGTAGTTGTCGCGGATGAGCTGCCGGTTCTTCGTATCGCCGAGCAGGTCGCGGACGGTGCGGTAGATCTTCGTCTCCAGGGTGTCGGGGCCGGCGCACTTGGCCTCGAACTGCGCCTTGGTCAGCGGGCCGAAGGTCACCTCGGAGCCGTCGCTGAGGAAGCCGCGGGTGGAGACGAGGTGCTCGCGGGTGGTGCCGTGGACGATGGAGTTGGCGCCGCAGGAGTTGTTGCCGACCATGCCGCCGACCATGGCGCGGTTGGCGGTGGAGGTTTCGGGCGTGAAGAAGAGGCCGTGCGGCTTGAGCGCGAGGTTGAGCTCGTTGCGGACGACACCCGGCTGGACGCGGACGCGGCGCTTCGCGGCGTCGGTCGCGACGATGCGGTTCAGGTGCCGGCCGAGATCGACGACGATGCCGTGGCCGACGACCTGGCCGGCGAGGGAAGTGCCGGCGGTGCGCGGGATCAGGCCGATGCCGTGCTCGTTGGCGAAGGCGATCAGCTCGCGGACGTCCGCCTCGGTCTTCGGGAGCGCGACGGCGACGGGCAGCTCCTGGTATTCGGAGGCGTCGGTCGCGTAGAGCGTCCGTATCGTGCGGTCGTAATGCAGTTCGCCGGTCAGGCGGGCGGCGAGGGTTGAAAGGTCGGCGGGAGCGGTGGCGACGGCAGACATGGGCAGCATTCAAATAGAGGCCCGGGCAACGTGCGGGCAAGGGGGAACCCGGCCGCGCGCATTCCCTGGGCCGTCCGGCTTTCCCGCCGCAGCCTTGGCGCGGGCTCCGCGTTCAGACGGGAATCCCGCGCAAACTACTCCTTTCGGCCCAGTAGAAGAGGCTTGGACAGGGACGGATGCGGGGCTTATGTCATAAACCAAACCCGTCCTGCCATGACCGCCCTGAACGCCCCCGCTAATTTCAACTGGCCGCTCGCCTACGAGGCCGAGGCGCTGCTCTCGACCCACATCAACGCCTTCCTGGCGAAGAACACCTTTGCCGCCCGGCTGGCCGCGCGCATGCACGCCGAGACCGGCACGGAGTTCTTCGAGTGGACCGACCATTTCGTCGTGTCGCAGAACCACGAGGCGGCGTTCCGCGCCGCCGGGTTCGTGACCGAGGTGACGGATGTGGCGACCTTCCACACCGTGCTGGCGCACCCGCACGCGATGCTGCCGCGCGTCATCGTCAGCCTGAAGGCCGACCCGTCGGCCGCCCCCATCTCGCTGGCGGTCCGCCCCGAATTCCTGGCCGACTTCATCGCCCGCCACGGCCTGACCGGTTCGCCGATCGGCGCGCCCTGCGCCCGTTACCGGATCATTGATGTCAGCAACGAGAACGGCGCGCTGCTCCAGGCGGTCGAGCGGCTCGGCTACCGCGGGTTCATCGTCAGCGAGCCGCGGCCCGGCTTCGCCGACGCCGTGCTGAAGGTGCGCGAGCTGTGGCGCACGCGGAAGCGCGACTTCGCCGACGATGACGACGGCGAGAAGCACGCCTTCGCGGTGGAGCAGAAGTGCCTCGACCTCGTCGGCGTCGACGTGGCCTGCGAGCTGTTCTTCGCCGAGGAGCGCGATTTCTGGATGCTGCGCAACCGCGCCGGCCGGGTGCAGAAGCTCCGGCAGGACCGGCTCGGCCTCGGCTGGGCCAACCACGACCACCACACCTTCCGCTGCTCGCGCCGCCATTTCCCGGGCTTGGTCCGGTTCCTGATGAACCTCGGCCTGGAGAAGCGCGAGCGCTTCTACGCCGGCGCCGAGGCCGGCTGGGGCGCGCAGGTGATGGAGACGGCCACGGTCGGCATCGTGGTCTTCGCCGACGTGGACCTGCAGCCTGACGAGGTGGACCGCGACTACGCCGCCGAGCGCCTGCCGGAGGTGGCCAAGGTCGGCACGGTCGGCCTCTGGTGCGGCCTGCACGGCGACAGCTTTCTGCAGGCGGGCATGCATCACCTCGAGGCGCGCTTCAACCACCCGCTGCTCAAGGAGCAGCTCGCGGCCGAGGGCATCGTCACGATGAAGCCCTTCTCCGATTTCCCGTTCCTCAAGCAGGCCTTCACCGAGGGCGAGCGCTGGACGGTCAACCCGGCGCGCGTCGAGCTGCTGCGCAAGAAGGGCCTGATCACGAACGCGCAGGCCGACGGGTTCATCAAGGACGGCGCCATCGGCAGCCACCTCGAGAACCTCGAGCGCAAGGGCGGCTTCAAGGGCTTCAACCAGAAGGCCGTCAGCGCCATCATCTCCGCCGTCGACCCGCGCCTGGTGCAGGCGGCGCACGCGTCGCACTGAACCAGAAACCAACCACAGATTAACACAGATAAACACAGATTTTAGAAAAGCACCGAGCAATCATCTGTGTTTATCTGTGTCCATCTGTGGTTTTCGAATTGTTCGATTAAACCTCCCTTATGAAAATCGGAATTGTCGGCGCCGGCAAAGTCGGCGGCACCATCGCCACCCTCCTCGAATCCTGCAAGTTCTGCACCGGCGTCGCCCTCGCGGACGCGCGTGCGAACATCGACCTCACCGGGCTGAAGAAATCCAGGTTCGTCCAGGTCGACGTCAACCAGGCGAAGCAGCTCGCCGCGTTCGTCGCGGGCGTCGACGCCATCGTCAGCGCCGCGCCGTATTTCCTCAACAAGGCCATCGCCAGCGCCTGCGCCAAGGCGGGCGTCAGCTACTTCGACCTGACGGAGGACGTCGAGACGACGGCGTTTATCCAGAAGCTCGCGGCCAAGGCGCCGAAGGCCACGTTCATGCCGCAATGCGGCCTCGCCCCGGGCGCCATCAACATCGTGGGCGGCTCGCTCGCATCGTCGCTGCAGGTGGTGCGCAACTGCGAGATGCGCGTCGGCGCGCTGCCGCTCAACGCGAGCAACCAGATGAAGTATTACCTCAGCTGGAGCACGGCCGGCCTGATCAACGAATACTGCCAGGTCGGCGAGGCGCTGCACGGCGGCAAGCTCGTGACGACCATGCCGCTGGACGGCGTGGAGCGCATCACGATCGACGGCACCGAATACGAGGCCTTCAACACCTCGGGCGGCGTGGCGACCATGTGCCAGACCTTCGCCGGCAAGGTCGGCGACCTGAACTACAAGACCATGCGCTACCCGGGCCACCGCGACCTGATGAAGTTCCTCCTGCAGGACCTCAACCTCGCGCCGCGCCAGGAGCTTGTCACCCAGATCTTCGACCAGGAGGTGCCGCTCACCGAGTCGGACGTCGTGGTGTTCTACGTCAGCGTCGTCGGCACCGAGCAGGGCGGCGGCCTGAAGCAGCGCAGCTTCATCAAGAAGATGCACGGCGACACCATCCACGGCCGGAAGCTCAACGCCATCCAGCTCACCACCGCCGCCGGCATCGTCGGCGTGCTCGAACTGTTCTCGAAAAAGAAGCTCGGCCCGGGCTTTGTCCGGCAGGAATCCGTCTCGCTCGAAAGCTTCCTCTCCACCCAGTGGGGCGGCCTGGTGTATGGCAAGTGAGGCATTTTATTATCACGCAGAGACGCGGAGCCCGCAGAGTCAGAACCTGATTTTAATCATCGCTCTGCGAGCTCTGCGCCTCTGCGTGAGGTCCATTACTTTATGAAAACCACTTCCGTCTCCGCTGTCGCCAAGGCGATCTTTCCCAAGCTCGGGCTGTCGCAGAAAGCCACCAACCCCGGCGTCTTCGCCGGCGCGTGGGGCGGCTCGGGCGCCGTGCTCGCGAAGCATTCGCCGATCGACGGCTCGTTGCTCGGCCGCGTGCGGCAGGCTACGCCGGAGGATTATGAAATGGCGGTCGCGGCGGCGCAGAAGGCCTTCCTCGCGTGGCGCGACGTGCCGGCGCCGAAGCGCGGCGAGGTCGTCCGCCAGCTGGGCAACGCCCTGCGCGAGCTGAAGACGGAACTCGGCCAGCTGGTCTCGCTCGAGGCGGGCAAGATCCTGCCGGAGGGCGGCGGCGAGGTGCAGGAGATGATCGACATCTGCGACTTTGCCACCGGCCTCTCGCGCCAGCTGCACGGCCTGACCATCGCCTCGGAGCGCCCCGGCCACCGCATGATGGAGCAGTGGCAGCCGCTCGGCGTCGTCGGCATCATCTCGGCCTTCAATTTCCCCGTGGCCGTCTGGGCCTGGAACAGCGCGCTCGCGGCGGCCTGCGGCGACGCGACGCTGTGGAAGCCCTCGGAGAAGACCCCGCTCACCGCCATCGCCTGCATCAAGATCGCGGAAAAGGTATGCCGCGCGAACGGCGTGGACCCGGCGATCTTCTCGCTCGTGATCGGCGACGGCCCGACGGTCGGCGAGCTCCTGACGAACGACCGCCGCATCCCGCTCGTCTCGGCCACCGGCTCGACCCGGATGGGCCGGCGCGTCGGCGAGGTCGTGGCCAAGCGCTTCGGCCGCTCGCTGCTCGAGCTCGGCGGCAACAACGCCATCATCGTGGCCCCCTCGGCCGACCTGAAGCTGGCGAAACGCGCCATCGTCTTCGGTGCCGTCGGCACGGCCGGCCAGCGCTGCACCAGCACGCGTCGCATCATCGTCCACGAATCCATCAAGGCGAAGTTCACGGAGTCCCTCATCGCCGCCTACCGGCAGCTGCCCATCGGCAGCCCGCTGGAGTCCGGCAACCTCGTCGGCCCGCTCATCGACGAGGCGGCGGTCGAGGCCATGCAGCAGGCGATCGCCGGGCTGAAGAAGCAGGGCGGGAAAATCCTGTTCGGCGGCGGCCGCCTGCACGGGAACTACGTGACGCCCTGCATCGCCGAGGCCAAGAACTGGTGGCCGGTGGTGCAGCACGAGACCTTTGCCCCGATCCTGTATGTCATGGGCTACAAGACGCTCGACGAGGCCGTCGCCATGCAGAACGGCGTGCCGCAGGGCCTGAGCTCGGCGATTTTCACGACCGACCTGCGCGAGGCGGAGCAATTCCTCTCGGCGCGCGGCAGCGACTGCGGCATCGCCAACGTCAACATCGGCACCAGCGGCGCTGAGATCGGCGGGGCCTTCGGCGGCGAGAAGGAAACCGGCGGCGGCCGCGAGAGCGGTTCCGACGCGTGGAAGACCTACATGCGCCGGCAGACGGTCACGATCAACTACTCGGACGCCCTGCCGCTGGCGCAGGGGATCAAGTTCGGAGATTAGGAGGGTAGGGCGGTGACTCCGCTCACCGCCTGGGCGCGGAACGGAGTCCGCGCCCTACCAAGGTCCGTCGCCAGACGGAGACCCTACCCAACAATGTCCCGTGGGCAAGACGACCTGCCGCAAGGGGATACGCTAACACGACCCGCGCATCTCCCCCAGTAAACAAATTCATCGGGCCCAGCAGCCGGGCTGCGGAGTGCGCGCGGGGCCCGGGGCGGCATTGCCGGCGGCGGGCCGCAGGCCAGACTGGGATCCGACATTGATTCCTGAACATGGCGCGGCCGAGCAGGTCGCCGGCGGATGATAGCCCGTGGGGTTCGAATCCCCTCCGCGCCTCCAGGAACCCGCCGCCTCAGAACTTCGTGCCGAGGTAGTGCGGCAGCATCTTCCGCCACCAGGGCCAGTCGTGGTTCACATCGTGGCCCCAGAGGTCGACCGTGTGCGGAATACCCTTGCCGGAAAGAATGCGGCCGAGGTCCAGCGCGGAGGACGGTTTTTCATACGCGCCCTGGCCGCCAACGAAATGGATGTGCGACTTGGCGCGCAGGTGGGCGAGCGTGCCCTCGTCGGTGAGGTTGGGCAGGTAGTCGACCGGCGAGTTGAAATACACGTCCTCGTCCCAGTAGCCCTTGGTGTAGTCCTTGAGGTCGTAGGCGCCGGACATCGCGATGCAGCCGTCGATCAGGTCGGGGCGGCGGAAGAGGGTGTTGGCGCTGTGCAGGGCGCCGAAGGAGGCGCCGGCGGTGATGGTCATCACGCGGCCGCCGCACTGGCTGTGGATGAAGGGGATGACCTCCTCCGTCACGTAGCCGTTGAACTGCTGGTGGCGGATGGCCTTGTGCCGCGGGTCCATGTGGTCGTTCAGCCAGCTCTCGTTGTTGATGGAGTTGATCGAGAAGACCTTCACCCAGCCGCTGTTGATGTAGTGGCTGATCGAGTCGATGACGTGGAAGCGCTCATACTCGAGGAAGTCGGCCGCCGCAGTGGGGAACATCAGCAGGGCGAACCCGTAGTGGCCGTAGACCGCCACCTCCATGTTCTTGTCGAGACGCGGGCTGTGCCACTGGTGGATTTCGCGGTGCATGGGAGCGGCGAAGCGCCGCGGTTGAAAGTTGGTGGTTGAGGGTTGAGAGCGCAAGGCAACACACCCCGCCCTGCGGGCACCCCTCTCAAGAGGGGATTTTAGAACGCGTTGTTTGGATCCCCTCTGGAGAGGGGTGGCGCGATAGCGACGGGGTGTGTCGGGCTATGCCGACGCTTACTCCGCCCCGCGGCGGATCTCCAGGCGCTCGGGCATCGGCACGGGGCCGGTGCGCGAGGGCATGGGGGCATACTTGGGCTTCTCGAGGCCGGTGACGAGGTCGGCGATCTTCACGGGCAGGCCGGTCTTGAAGCACTCGTTGGCCGCGACGCCGATGAGGATCGAGTTGGCGCCGGCGTGCTCGTTGGAGGCCCGCAGGTATTTGTCGGCCGGGGCGTCGGGCAGGAAGATCTCGTCGAGCATCACCTTGTCGCCGCCGCCGTGGCTGCCGGTGCCGGTCCAGGGCTCCTGTTTGCGGGCGGCGCCGCGCAGCGGGATGACGCGGGTGGTGACACCGCCGTCGGCGATGGCGCCCTGCGCGGCGTCGGAGTTGCCGGCATTGACGTAGATTTGCTCGACGATGCTGTGCTCGAGGCGGCCCTTGGTGCCGTTGAAGACGACATGGTAGCCCTCCCAGGCGTTGAAGGCGTTGAGCGAGTAGGCGAGGGTGACCTTGTTGTCGTAGGTCACGAGGACGTTCATCGTGTCCTCGATGTCGATGCGCGGGGCGAACACGCACTGGTCGCGGTGATAACCGTCGTATTTCTCCTGGTCGAGGTAGAGGGCCTTGAGCGCCGGGTTGTTGGCCAGGCTGAAGAAGAAGCCGCACTTGTCCTGCTCGGGGCAGGTGTGGCAGCGCTCGTGGTGGGAGTTGAGGCCGAGGCGCTTCGCCATGGCCGGCGTGTAGAACTCGCGCTTGCCGGTGGCGAAGACGGAGGCGGGGGAGGCCCCGAGCCACCAGTTGACGAGGTCGAAGTGGTGGGAGGCCTTGTGGATCATGAGGCCGCCGGAGTTCTTCTTCTCGCCGTGCCAGCGGCGGAAGTAGTCGGCGCCGTGCGTGGTGTTGAGCATCCAGTGGAAGTCCACCGAGAGGACGTCGCCGATCTCGCCGCTCATCAGGATGTCCTTCACCTGCGTGCGGGGCGGGGAGTAGCGGTAATTGAAGGTGACGCGGAGGTGGCGGCCCGTGCGCTTCGTGGCATCGAGGATGCGCTGGCACATCGCGGCGGTCGTGGTGAGCGGCTTCTCGGTGATGACGTCGCAGCCGGCCTCCAGGGCGCGGACGATGTAGTCGGCGTGCGTGGCGTCGACGGTGGTGACGATGACGAAGTCGGGCTTCGTCTCCCGGATCATCTTCTCGAAGTCGACGTGCGAGTAGCCCGGTGGCACGGGGGCGCCGTTTTTGGCGGAGAGGGCCTGGGCGACCTCGACGCGGCCCTGGTTCAGGTCGCAGACGGCGACGAGCTGGGCGTGTTCCTTGTAGGTGGTCTCGATGGCGTCCTGATACATCTTGTGCCGGCCGCCGACGCCGATGATGGCGAAGCGGCGGCGGGGGGCGACGGCCTGGGCGAAGGCGGCGGGGGCGGCGCCCAGGGCGAGGCCGGCGGCGGACAGGGTCTTGACGAAGGTGCGGCGATCAACGCCGGCGGGGTTCTGGGCGGTGGACATAAAGGCGGTGGGGCTGGGGGGGCGGTCAACGGTGAGACGGACGCCGCGCAGACTAGTTACGCGCCGGTGCCGGCCGCAAGCCGCGGCTTTGGCGATGCGTCAGAACGAAATCAAACCAAGACCAATTTAACCACTAAGACACACTAATGGCTCACTAATCATCAGTGGCCTATGAGTGGAGATTAGTGGTTCCAAGTTCGGTCTGCTCGTGCGGCTTCGCGTTTGCCAAAGGCGCGGCGGATGCAAAGCTGCCGGGCAACACCACCACCCCCATGCATACTTGGAAATTCTTCCGGACCGGCGAGCTCGACCAGGTCTCCCTCGAAACCGGCGCCGACCTGCTCAACCTCGAGCACCTCGACCAGAAGCTGTGGGTGGCGCTGAGCTGCCCCGTGAAGGGCCTCGAGCTCGACGAAAAGACCCTCGCGATGATCGACACCGACGGCGACGGCCGCATCCGCGTGCCCGAGCTGATCGCCGCCATCAAGTGGGCGGCCGCCCGCCTGAAGGAGCCCGGCGACCTTTTGAAGGGCAGCGGCGCGCTGCCCCTCGCGGCCATCAACGACTCGACCCCCGAGGGCAAGGTGCTGCTGGCCTCCGCCAAACAGGTGCTGGTCAACCTGGGAAAAAGGGGGTCGGACACCATCACCGCGGACGATGCCGCCGACACCGCCAAGATCTTTTCCGCCACGCCGCTCAACGGCGACGGCGTGATCCCGCCCGAGGCGACGGAGGACGCCGAGGCGCAGGCCTTGATCAAGGATATCATCGCCTGTTTTGGGGGCACCACGGACCGCACGGGTTCGGTCGGCGTCACCGCGGAAAAGGTGGACGCCTTCTTCTCCGACCTGGCCGCCTACGCCGCGTGGGTGGGGCAGAGCTCGGCCAAGGACATCGCCGTGCTCGGCGACGCGACCGATGCCGCCGTGGCGGCCCTCAGGGCCGTGCGCCCCAAGGCGGAGGATTATTTCGGCCGCTGCCGGCTCGCGGCCTTCGACAGCCGCGCCACCGCGGCGCTCAACCGCGCCGAGAGCGAATACCTCGCCATCGCCGCCAAGGACCTGAAGATCACCGCTGAGGAGGTCGCCGGCTTCCCGCTCGCCCGCATCGAGGCCGGGCGCCCGCTCCCCCTGCTGGAGGGTATCAATCCCGCCTGGGCCGCCGCCCTGACCACCTTGCATCAGGCGGTCGTCAGCCCGATTTATGGCGCCGGAAAAAAGGTGCTCACCGCCGAGGAATGGGCCGACCTGAACGCCCGGTTCTCCGCCTACGAGACCTGGCTGGGCGGCAAGGCCGGCAGCGCCGTCGAGAAGCTCGGCCTGCCCCGCGTGAAGGCCATCCTCGCCGGCCAGGGCCGCGCGGTGCTGGCGGAACTCATCGCCCGCGACAAGGCGCTCGAGCCCGAGTTCAAGGCCATCACCGATGTCGACCGCCTGACGCACTACCACCGCGACCTGCGCGCGCTGCTGCACAACTTCGTGAACTTCGCCGACTTCTACTCGCGCGACAAGTGGGCCGTCTTCCAGGCCGGCACGCTCTACCTCGACAGCCGCAGCACGGAGCTGTGCGTCCGCGTCGAGGGCGCCAACCCGCTCGCCGCGATGAGCAAGGCCTACATCGCCTACGTTGATTGCAAAAGGCCCGGCGGCGCCTCGCTGAAGGTGGCGGCCTGCTTCACCCAAGGTGACAGCGACTATCTCTTTGTGGGCCGCAACGGCGTCTTCTACGACCGCCAGGGCCGGGACTGGGATGCCGTCATCACCTCCATCGTGGACAACCCGATCAGCATCCGGCAGGCGTTCTGGTCGCCTTACAAGAAGTTTGTCCGCATGATCGAGGAGCAGGTGGCCAAGCGCGCCGCCGCCGCCGAGGCGGAGTCGTCGGGCAAGCTGGCCGCGGCGGCACAGACCGCCGCCAACGCAGACAAGGCCAAGCCCGCCGAGCCGAAGAAGATCGACGTCGGCGCCGTGGCCGCGATGGGCGTCGCCGTCGGCGCGATCGGCGGCGCGATCGGCGCCATTGTCACCGGCCTGGCCAAGCTGGCCATCTGGCAGCTGCCGCTCGTGATCGTGGCGCTGATGCTCGTCATCTCGCTACCCTCAATGGTCATTGCGTGGATCAAGCTCCGGCAGCGCACGCTCGGCCCGATCCTCGAGGGCAACGGCTGGGCCATCAACGGCCGCGTGAAGATCAACATCCCCTTCGGCACGGCGCTGACCGACATGGCGGTGAAGCCGGCCGGCGCGAAGCTCTCGCTCGAGGATCCTTACGAGGACAAGGAAGCCGCGGCCCGCCGCCGGCAGTTCATCCTGATCGTCATCCTGGTCGCGCTGGTGGCCGGCGCCGTCTGGATCCGCTACAACCGCGTGCAGCAGGGGCACTATTTCTGGGAGCCGGCGCCGGCCGCGGCGGCGGCACCCACCGAGCCGGCGAAGTGAGTTGGTGCTGACAGGTGCAGCGCGTTGCCTCCAACGCGCTTCAGGGCGTTCGCATTCCAGCCGGCGTCTTGGGGGCAAGCCGCGCCACCGCGGATCGCTGGCCGCTGGAAACTAGTTCACGAGGTAGAACGGGTTCGGCAGCTTCGAGATCTTCTCGGCATAGCCGCCGGCGAGGTCGCTGTTCTGGTCGCCGATGTTGAGGATGATCAGGTAGCCCTCGGCCGCGAGTTTGCGGCGGGCCTCGATCTTGAAGGCGCGGGTCGATTCCGCGAAGTCGGCGGGCTTGTAGATGATGCGCGTCCAGGTCTCGTAACCGACCTGCCGCAGGTTGCGCTCGGTGGCGGCGGCGCCCTCCGGGGAGCGGCCGGTGATGAAGAAGATGTCGACCTTGGCGTTCACGGCGGTGTTGTAGACGGCCTGCACGGGGTAGATGGCGGTGGCCTGGCCCTCGGCGACCCAGGCGTCCCAGACCTTCGGGATGTAGCCATAGTCATTGGCCTGGATGTGGCGGGCGTTGCTCAGGGTGGTTTCGTCGATGTCGAACACCACGGCGAGCCTCTGGCTGTGCCTGGCGCTCTTCGGGATGCCCTTGGGGATGCGCCGGATGAGATACTGGTTGGCGTCGGCGGCGACGCGGGCGACCTCCTTGCCGTATTCGCCGGAAGCCACATAGAGGGCGACCTGCTGCTTGGCCGTGGAGAGGTTCGTCGGCTCGACGGCGGTGACCGCGCCCGCGGCGAAAGCCAGGGCCAGCCCGAGGGTAAGGAGGCGTTTCAACATGCCCGGGAGCAAAGCACCCGCGGGGCAAAACTCAATCCGGCAAAGCGGGCGCGGGGCGCCGGCTCATTCCGCCCGCAGGGCGGAATGAGCGTCGATCTGGCCGGCGCGGCGGGCGGGAAGCCAGCAGGCCATCAGGGCGACGATGACCAGGATCAGCGTGGTGACGGCGAGCACGGCGGGATTGTTGGTGCGGATGCCGGGGAAAGCGGAGGCGATGACCTGGGTGACGCCGTAGGCCCCGATCAACCCGAGCAGGGCGCCGGCCAGCGCCTGCCGCAGGCCCGGGCCGAAGACGAGACGGGTGATGTCGCGCCGGCCGGCCCCGAGGGCGAGGCGGATGGCGAACTCGCCGTTGCGCTGCGCGGTCGTGCGGGCGATGACGCCGTAGATGCCCAGCGAGGCCAGCGCGAGACCGAGCCCGCCGAAGGCGCCGAGCATGTCGCGCAACACGCCGAGCTGGTAAAGCGTGCGGTCGATATTGCGGTCGGCGGGTTGCAGGCGGCGCACGGGGAGATCGGGGTCGAGCGCGGTGAAGGCGTCGCGGATCGCGGACACCAGGGTGGCGGGCGCGATGCCCGGGGCGGCGCGCACCGCGAACTCGAAGCCCCGCGTGGCTTCCTGGGCCAGCGGCTGGTAGACGTGATGCACGACCTGGTTGGGATCCGGATCGACGGTTTGGAAATCGGCGACGACCCCCACGATCTCGCCGGTGAAAACCTCGCGGCCGTCGGCGATCTGGGCGAGGCGGCGGCCGACCGGGTCCTCCGCGCCGAACCAGGCGCGGGCGGTGGACTGGCCGATGAGGTAGACCCGCGGCGCGGAGGCGCGGTCGCCTTCCCCGAAGCTGCGCCCGGCGACGAGCCGCATCTCGAACGCGGCAAGATAATCCGGGCTGATGCTGTTGACCATGGCGGCCGGCTCCTGCCCGGGTGCGGGTCGGGTGCGGCCGGCGACGTGGAACTTGCGCACGTCGGTCCAGTGGAAGAACGGGGTGGCGCGGCCGAGCGCGACGGTCTCGACGCCGGGCAGGGACGCGAGGCGCTCGACGGCGAGACGCTGGAACGCGTGCACCTTTTCCGCGTCCGCATAGGTGCCGGCCGGCAGGGCGACGCTGCCCGTGACCAGCTGGGCGGATTGCCAGCCCGCGCGACGGTGGTGGAGGTCGTGCAGGCCGCGGATGAAGAGCGCGGCGGCGGTGAGGAGCACCATCGAGAGGGCGAACTGGCCGACGATGAGCAGCTGCCGGAAGCGTTGCTGGCCGCGGCCGCCGGTCTGGCCGCGCGCGCCGGACTTGAGGGTGTCGTTCAGGTTGAGCCGCAGCGCGAACAGCGCGGGGGCGAGGCCGAAGGCGACCGCGGTGAGTAGCGACGCCCCGAAGGCCCAGCCCATCACGGACCAGTCGACCTCGAACCAGACGAACTCGCCGTTGTCGCCGGTGGAGCGGAGCGCGGCCCAGTTGCGAAAGCCGTAGGCCACGAGGATGGCGAGGGCGCCGCCGGCCAGGGAAAGGAGCCCCGCCTCGACCACGAGCGGGCGCAGCAGCTGCAGGCGCGTGGCGCCGATGGCGGCGCGCACGGCGAACTCGCGCGCGCGGATCATGGTCCGGGCGAGCAGCAGGTTGGCGAGGTTTGAGCAGGCGATGAGCAGGACGAAGCCCGAAAGCCCGATGAGCAGGGGCAGGATGATGCCGCCGCTGCTGCCCACCGCGGTGGAGTGCAGGGACACGGCGCGCCAGGAGCTGCCGGCGTGCTCCGCGGGGTGCGCCCGCGCGAGGCGGTCGCCGAAGCCGGCGACGAAGGCGGCGGCCGCCGCGGGGGTCACGCCCGCGTCCGGGCGACCGAAGAGCTGGAGGTTGGCCGCCTTGCGGTCGCGGGAGAACTCCGGGGTGAAGGCGAAGGGCCGGAAGAAGTCGACGCTGCCGAGGTGCCGCCAGTCGTTGAACAAGGCGGGCAGCACGCCGACGACCTCGTGCCATTCGCCGTCGATGCGGAGGCGGCGGCCGATGATGTCGGGCGCCGCCGCGTAGCGGTTGCGCCAGGTGCGCTGGCTGAGGATGACGACCTGGTGGCGGCCGGGGGTGTCCTCGCCCGGCAGGAAATCGCGGCCGAGCTGCGGCGCGACACCGAGCAGGGTGAATAGGTTGGCGGAGCAGCGGCCGGCGAAGGCGAGTTCGGCGGGCTTGCCCGGGTCGGAAAGGCTGACGCGGTCGGTGGCGAAGGCGGCAAAGTCGCCGTAGGGCTCGCGCGCCTTCCGCAGGTCGAGAAAGTCGGCGGGCGAGTGGCCGCCCTCCGGTTGCTGCGCGGTGACGCGGAAGACATGCTGCAGGCGGCCGGGGTCGGCGTAGGGCAGGGGCTTCAGCATGATCCCGTTGACCAGGCTGAACATCGAGGTGTTGGCGCCGATGCCCAGGCCGAGCGTCAGGATGGCGATGAGGGTGAAGCCGGGGGACTTCGCGAGGGAACGGACGCCGAGGCGGAGATCGAGCAGCAGGTTCTCCAGCCACCGCCAGCCGCGGCCCTCGCGGGCCTGCTCCTGGAGGCTGGCGACGTTGCCGAATTTCCGCTCGGCGGCGTAGCGCGCCTCCTCTGGCGACAGGCCGTCGGCCTGCCGGTCGGCCGCGCGCTGCTCGAGGTGGAAGCTCATCTCCTCGGCCATGTCGCGCTCGAGTTTGCTTTTCCCGAAAAGGGTGCGGAGCGGGCGGGTGAGGCGGTGGAAGGGATTCATTTGGGGAGAAACCTGAAAGCTGAAACCTGAGACCTGAAAATGCGCGGCTCAGGCTGATTCCATCACGAGGGCGATGATGGCGGACATGCGGTCCCAGCTCTCGGTGGCGGCCTCGAGCTGTTTGCGGCCGGCGCGGGTGAGGCTGTAATACTTCGCGCGGCGGTTGTTCTCGGTCATTCTCCACTCGGCCTCGATCCAGTCCTTTTCCTCCATCCGATACAGGGCGGGGTAGAGGGAGCCCTCGTCCACCTGCAGCGCGCTCTTGGAGAGCTGCTCAAGCCTGAGTGTGATGCCCCAGCCGTGGAGCTCGCCGCGGCTGAGGACGCGGAGGACGAGCATGTCGAGGGTGCCTTGGAGGAGGTCTTCTTTCTTGGCCATGCCCGCTTACCTAGACGATCTAAGGCAGCGGTCAAGCTTCTTCCTTAGAATGGCCAAGGCAGCAGGCGCCTGACCCGGGCCGGGCGGGCCAAGAACCGCACAACAAGATCTGCGGGGCATTTCCTTTTGCGTCGGCGCGCGATCGGGCGGAGGTTGGGGCATGAAAACCAACGGCTTGCTCCTTGGGTTGTTTTTCCTCCTGGCCGGTTGCGCGGTCGGACCGCCGCCGGTGGCCGGGCCGGTGATGATTCCCGGCCGGATCTACTGCCTGAAGGATGGCGCCGAGTTTCAGTTCGCCATCGAGCGCAGCAGCGGCCACGGCCTGATGACGGCCGTGAATACGGTCACGGGCGAACGATTCACCGGCACCTATTCGGCGATGGTCACCGAGGGCGGCGCCGTGGAGCAGAGCACCATTGCCAACAACTGGGGGACGACGACCGGCACGGTCAGCAAGACCACGCTGGCGACCAAGGCGATCGGCCGCGGTGTCCTCCGGGGCGACAAGGGCACAGTCATCAGCTTCTCCGTGGACATCAAGCCGAGCTACCACCCGGCGATCAATCCCTCGGGTTTCGGCGAGGGCACCGACAACAACGGGCTGAAATATCAGATCCAGTTTGGCTGAGGCCCAGCGTCGGCGGTCACTCGATCTCCGCCGGGCGGCCGATGGCGGCCTGGTAGGCTTGGTGGAGTTGGAAGGTCTGCCACGCGCCGAGCTTCTGGCCGAGCTGGGCGGCGAGATAGAGCAGGCCCGCGATGATGGCCATCGAGCCGGTCACGTAGAAGGCCCACGGCGTTTCATCGATCACGAGCTGGGCGCAGCCGTAGATGCCGGAGAAGGTGCCGAGCAGGCCGGTGACCAGGTAGCCGTAAAGGAAGACGGACCAGACCTCGATCTCGGGGCCGTAGACGCCCTCGATCCGGGTGGCGCCCCCGGGCGCGGGCTCGAGGCTGAGGAAAAGCCGCGGCGACCAGTGGCGCCGCTCCGCCTCCGGGAAATGGAGGCCGATGAATTCGGGAAACGACTTCACCTCCAGCGTGGGGAGTGGGCGGCCAGCGCGGCCAGGATCTTCTCGCGCGTGGCCTCGCGGCTGAGCTCGACGGTGTGCTCGAAACGGGGACGGACGCGGAAGCTGCTCATGAGGGTGCCGGGGGAGACGGAAACCTGAAACTTGAAACCTGAAACCTGAAGGGGAAGATCAAGAAGCGCGGAGCCTGAAGCCGGGTTTTAATCCTCAGGTTTCAGGTTTCGTGAGGGCGAAGGCCCTTACTTCAGCGACGCCATGTCGATCACGAAGCGGTATTTGACGTCGCTCTTGAGCATGCGCTCGTAGGCCTCGTTGATCTGGTCCATGCGGATCATCTCGATCTCGGAGGTGATGTTGTGCTTGCCGCAGAAATCCAGCATCTCCTGCGTCTCGGGCAGGCCGCCGATGAGCGAGCCGTTGAGCGAGCGGCGGCGGAAGAGCAGGGGGAAGGCCGCCACGGGGAGCGGCTTCTCGGGCGCGCCGACGAGCGTCAGGTTGCCGTCGTGCTTCAGCAGGTTGAGCAGGGCGTTGATGTCGTGGTCGGCGGACACCGTGTCCAGGATGAAGTCGAAGCTGCCGGCGTGGGCCGCCATCTGGGCGGCATCCTTGGAGATGACGACCTCGTGGGCGCCGAGCTTGAGGGCGTCGGCCGCCTTGCCGGGTGAGGTGGTGAAGAGGACGACGTGGGCGCCGAAGGCCTTGGCGAACTTCACGCCCATGTGGCCGAGGCCGCCCAGGCCGACGATGCCGACCTTCTGGCCCGGGCCGACCTTCCAGTGCTTCAACGGGGAATACGTGGTGATGCCCGCGCACAGCAGCGGGGCGGCGGCGGCGGGGCTGAGGTTGGCCGGCAGGCGGAGGACGAACTCCTCCGTCACGACGATGCTCTGGGCGTAGCCGCCGAGGGTCGGGGCGTTGAGGTGCTTGTCCATGCTGCCGTAGGTCATGACCATGCCGGCGCAGAATTGCTCGAGGCCGGCGCGGCAGTCCGGACAGGTGCGGCAGGAATCAACGAGGCAGCCGACGCCGACGGTCTCGCCGACCTTGAACTTCTTCACGCCGCTGCCGACGGCCGTCACGCGGCCGACGATCTCGTGGCCGGGCACGGCGGGATACTGGGTGAAGTGCCACTCGTCGCGGGCGAAGTGGAGGTCGGAGTGGCAGACGCCGCAGTAAAGGATCTCGATCTGGACGTCGGTGGAGCCCGGCGAGCGGCGCTCGATGGTGGTGGCGGCGAGGCGGGAGGCGGCGCTGGCGGCGGCGAAGGCCTTGGTGGAATAACAGACGGGTTTGGACATGGGGGCGGCGGAGTTGAGCGTTGAGAGAGGTTAGCGCGGTGCTGGAAGAAAGGTTGCCGGATTGGGGGAAACTGCAATCGCGGACACTGCCGGCATCGGTCGGTTTTTTGGTCTCACGCAGAGGCGCAGAGACGCAAAGAATGCATTATTGAATTGGGCATCCCGGAACTCTGCGCCTTTGCGGCTTTGCGTGAGATGCTGAATCGGCAGTCGCTGGCCGGCGCTAGTCCCGGTCGGTCTTCAGGCCGAGGCGGGCGATCTTGTCGATTAGCTGCGGGTAGGTCAGGCCGGTTTTCATGGCGGACTGGGCGAAGTCCTCGTCGGGGGCGAGGATGGGGTTCGGGTTGGCCTCGATGAAATAGACCTCGTTGTTCGCCGTCAGCCGCAGGTCGAGCCGCGCGTAGCCGTCGATCGTGAGCAAGTGGTAGATGCGCTTGCAGACGGACTCGATGTTGCGCACGACGGCCGGGTCGAGGCCCTCGGCGAAACGGTTCTCCAGGCCCCAGCGCTTGCGGTAGGCCTCGTCCCACTTGGCCTTGTAGGTGGCGATCTTGGGCTCGTCGGGCGGCACCTCGCGGAAGACCAGCTCGCGGATCGGGAACACCTGCAGGCGGTGGTTGCCGAGGATGCTCACGTAGAGCTCGCGGCCCTTTAAACCTAATCCCGGGCGCATGATTCCGACCTCGGTAAAACGAGAGGTATGGAAGCGGGATGGTGGTAAATGTAATCAATGTGGTTCTACTGAAAACCTTCACTTCGATCATATCATTCCGTGGTCTAAAGGCGGCTCATCCACTGAAGCCCAGAACATTCAGCTCCTCTGTGCCGCGCACAACCTGAGCAAGAGCGACGATATTTTGTAGTGATTACGGAGCTGGGCCCTCCAAAAGAAGAAGGCGGGGTTCGGAGACCCCGCCCTGCAACTTTGCGTCTCTGCGCCTCTGCGTGAGAATACTTACTTCAGAGCGAGGTCGTTGACCTTCACTTCCTTGATGGCCCACTTCGTGACGAGGAGGCCCTTGGAGGTTCTTGTGGAGACGGGGACAGGTGTGAGGTCGAAGTCCAGTTCGCGGACGCGGGCGCCTGAGCGGCCGTCGAGGGAGACGTGGATGCTCTTGGGCATATCTTTCTCCTTCTCGGCGACGTCCATCCAGATGAGTTTGGAGCCTTCGGTCTTGGCGAGGGGGTAGAGCTTGTCGCGGCTCAGGCCGCCGATCTGGAATTTCTTGGCGTAGCACTTTCCCTCGGGGCCGTCGCGATAGACCATCGTGTAGAAACGGGTGTCGCCGTCCTTGGGCCAGATGGCGACGTGCTTGATGTCGCGACCCATGAAGGTCTTGTCGGCGACCTTCGTGACCTTGAGGGACGCGTCGCCCATGATCGTGAGGATACTGTCGAGGATCGTGCACTCCGTGACGAACTCGTGCTGGCGCCAGTTGAGGCCGATGAAGCCGTCCTCGCGGTTGACGTAGAGGCGCTGGTTGGCGGAGACGACCTCCGAGGCGTCGATCTGCTCGATCTCGTCGTAGCTGGTCATGCGCTTCCGGCCCTTGCCGTATTTCTCCTGGAGCATCTCAAACCAGGCGACGGCGTATTCCGTGAGCTTCTTGAGGTTGGCCTTCGTCTCCTTGATGCCTTCCTCGATCTTCTTCATGGCCTCGTCGGCCTGGAAGCGGTTGTAGGCGGAGATGCGCTTGATACGGATCTCGGTGAGGCGCGTGATGTCGTCGTCGGTCACCTCGCGGCGGAGCTGCTTGAGGAAGGGCTTCAGGCCGCCGCGGATCTCGGCGAGGACGCTTTCCCAGGTCTTGGACTTCTCGATGAGGCGGTAGATGCGCTCCTCGATGAAGATGCGCTCGAGGGAATCCCAGTGCCACTGCTGCTCGAGTTCGCCGAGCCTGATCCCGAGCTCGCGCTTGAGGAGTTCCTTGGTGGCCTCGGCGCTGGTCTTGAGGATGTCGCGGACGCCGGCGAACACGGGTTTGTCCTGGCCGTTGGTCGGGTCGCGGACGATGACGCAGGCGGCGGGGTTGAGCTGCACCTGGCAACTGGTGAAGACGTAGAGCTGCTGGATGACCTTGTCGGGCTCGGAGCCCTGCGGGAGGTGGATGAGGATCTCGACCTTGTCGGCGGTGTTGTCGTCGACGTGCTTGACCTTGATCTTGCCCTTGGCGTTGGCGGCGAGGATGGACTCGATGAGGGATTCGGTGGTGACGCCGTAGGGGAGTTCGGTGATGGCGAGGAGGTATTTGGAGCGCTCCTCGATCTTGGCGCGGACCTTCACCTTGCCGCCGCGTTCGCCGTCGTTGTATTCCGAGAAGTCGGCGGTGCCGCCGGTGGGGAAGTCGGGGAGGATGCGGAAGGTTTTTCCCTGGAGGTGGTTGATCGCCGCGCGGCAGAGGTCGTTGAAGTTGTGCGGCAGGATCTTGGTCGAGAGGCCGACCGCGATGCCGTCGGCGCCCTCGAGGAGGACGATCGGGAACTTGGCGGGGAGGGTGATGGGCTCCTTGTTGCGGCCGTCGTAGCTGAGCTGCCAGGTCGTGGTCTTCGGGTTGAAGAGGACGTCCTTGGCGAAATTGGTGAGGCGGGCCTCGATGTAACGGGGGGCGGCGGCATCGTCGCCGGTGAGGGTGTTGCCGTAGTTGCCCTGGGGCTCGATGAGCCAGGCGCGCTGGCCGATGGACACGAGCGCGGCGCCGATGGAGGCGTCGCCGTGCGGGTGGAGCTTCATCGTGGCGCCGACGACGTTGGCGACCTTGTGGAAGCGGCCGTCGTCCATGTCCCAGAGGGTGTGGAGGACGCGGCGCTGGACGGGCTTCAGGCCGTCGTCGATGTGCGGCACGGCGCGGTCGAGGATGACGTAGGACGCGTAATCTAGGAACCAGTTGCGGTAGGATTGCGCGAGGGGCGCCTGCTCGTCCTGGACTTTCTGGCCTTTGGGGCGCTTGGGAGGAGGTGGAGCCTCCTCGGAAACCTGAAACCTGAAACCTGAAACCTGAGGGGTATCGGACCCGGAGAAATCTGAAGGCTTGGACCCTTCCGGTTTCAGGTTTCCGGTTTCAGGTTTCGTGCCCGCTTCGGGCACTACGGCGTCGAGCGGCAGCTCGGGCTGGTCGTTCTTCTTGGAAGGTTTCTTCTTGGCCATTTACGAAAGGGGGGAGGGATTTGGTCTCACGCAGGGGCGCAGAGACGCGGAGAGGGGAAGTTGGAAAGAGGTGGAGGCAGGGGCGGTTGCTCCTGCTTCAATGCACCCACAGAGAGGGAAATTAGGGGGTGCCGGTCAATGTCTGTTTAGCAGCGGAAGCCTGGACCTGAAAGCGGCCCGCAGAGGCGCGGGCCCTCCATTCTATGGCCGCTCGTCAATCCCGGCGGGCCATTCGTCAATCGTGGCTCGCGCGGGTGCCGGCGGCGCGGCTCCGTGGGGCCGGGTGATGCCCATGCTGAACAATCCGGTCCGTTCCAACCCGCCTTTTCCCGACGAGGGCCAGGCCGGGCCGGTCGCCTACCTGCTGACCGACCTGGGCGTGCTGCCCGACGAGTCGCCGCTGCTGCCGGTGGCGCTGAACGAGCGAGGGGAAGTGGCCGCGCACGGGTTGAGCCCGGCCGGCGAGCCCGATTCGTGGAAGGCCTACGGCTACCTGCTGAAGGAAGGCCGGCGCTCCCAGCACGCCATCCCGCCCGGGCGCACGCCGCTGGCCGGGTTGAGCGGCACGGGCCTGTTGTGCGGGGCGGCCCGCCGCGGTGGCTCGGTGCTGCATGCCTGGGCCACGCACCTGGGCTGGTTCGGCGCGGATTTCTGGCCCGATCGCGACAGCTGCTGCACGGGCGTCAACGCCCGCGGCGCCGCCACCGGGCATGTGCACGCCCCGACGGACGACGGCGGCACCCGCCGCCGGGCCTTCCTCGTCGCGGACTGCGGAAGGATCAGCCTCCTGCAGCCGCCCTGCGCGGACGAGATCACGGCCGTCGCGATCAACGACGCCGGCGAGGTCCTGCTCAACAGCACCCCGGAGAAAGGCGCGGGCTACGGCACGCGCACCTGGCGCTGGAGCAACGGGCGTTTCCACCTCGCCGAGAACATCGGCGGCGACACCTGGGGCGTGGCGCTGACCCCCGGCGGCTGCGTGGCCGGCCATGCGCTCACCCCGCTCGGCGAGCGGCACGCGATCTTCTGGTGCGACGGCCGCACCTACGACCTGAACCCCGGCGGCGGCTGGGAAAGCGAGGCCCTCGCGGCGAGCGACGCGCGCGTGGTCGCCGGCCGGATGCTCGATCCGCGCGGGGAAAGCCAGGCCTTCCGCTGGACGCCGGCCGAAGGCATGCGTCCGCTCATCGACCTGGCGGCCTACGCCGAGGGCTGGGTCCTGCAAAAGGCGAGTTGCCTCAACGAACGCGGGCAGATCGCGGGCACGGGACTCTATGAGGGCCGGCGCCGCGGTTTCCTGCTCACCCCGGTGGAGTGAGCATCCACTGGCTGCGAAACCAGGCTCGCCCCGGCGTCCGCATTTGATTCCTTTTCCCGCCATGTTTCCTCGTTCTCCAACTGTAGCGGCGGTCTGTGACCGTTTGAGGTGGAGGCGGGACCATCAGTCCCGCGGGTTGCAGGCAGTGCGGATGGAAACACGCGGGACTGATGGTCCCGCCTCCACCTTGCAAGGATTCCGACTCCAGATCGCGGGGCTGACAGCCATGCTCGCGCTCGGCGCGGGGGCGTTGCCGGCTGCCGCCGACCCGGTGCCTGTCCCGGAAGCCCCGGGTGCCGCCGGATCCCCGGGCCGGGAGTGCGGGCTGCCGCTGTTCCGGAACTTCCCGCCGACGACCTACCGCGGTTCCAACCAGGTCTGGGCGAGCGCCGTGGCGGCGGATGGCACGGTTTTTTTCGGCAGCAACGGCCAGGTGCTGGAATTCGACGGCCTGACCTGGCGCGGCATCGAGGTGCCCGGCGGTTCCTTCATGCGCGGGCTGGCGATCGGCCGCGACGGCCAGCTCTGGGCGGCCGGCGTGAACGAGCTCGGCCGGATCGAGCGCGGCCCCGACGGCAGGCGGCATTTCGTTTCGCTCCGGGCGCAGGTGCCGGAGGCGGCGGGCGACCTCGGCACGATCTGGCAGGTGCACGCGACGGCGCAGGGCGTCTGGTTCCAGGCCAACGGCTCGACGCTGCGCTGGCGCGACGGCCAGTTCGACCACTGGCCCACCGGCGACCGGTCCATCGTGCTCTCGTTCTGGCTCGACGACCACCTCGTGGTGGCGACGACCAAGGGCTGGTTCCGGCCGGGCGATGGCGGCAAATGGGAGGCGCTCGGCCGGCCGGAGGACAAGCTGGGCGACTACCTGCCGCACTTCGCGGTGCCGCACCCGCAGGGCGGCTGGCTGATGGGCCTCGAGGGACCGAAGGGCGAGGTCGTCGGCCTCGCCCGCTGGGCGGACGGACGGCTCACGGTCGAGCCGCACGCGCTCGACGCTTATTTCAAGAGCAAGCGGCTCTACGGCGCCACGCGCCTGCCCGACGGGCGTTACCTGCTGATGACGCTGCAGGGCGGCGCCGTGCTGCTCGATGCGCAACTGAGCTTCCTCACACTGCTGGACGAGAAGACCGGGCTCGAGTCCAGCGCCGTCATCTCGGCCACGCCCGACGCGCACCACGCGCTGTGGCTCGGCACCGAGTGGGGCGTCAGCCGCGTGCAGGTGCATCCCGCCTACAGCTGGTTCGGGCCGGCCAACGGGCTGAGCCGGCGCGGGGTCGACGCCTTCATCCGCTGGCAGGGCCACGTGCTCGTGAACGGCACGGCGGGCCTGATGCGGCTCGAGGTCCCCGCGGGCGTCGGCTGCCCGAAGTTCGAGCGGTGGACGTCGATCGACGACAAGATCTCGGTCTTCGCCCCGGTGGATGGCCGGCTGCTGGTGGGCGGGCTGGGCGGCCTCTGGCAGATCGAGCCCGACGGCGCGGTGAAGAAGCTCAAGACCTACACCAACATCTTCGGCATCGTGGAGTCGCGGGTGACGCCCGGGCGGCTCTACACGCCCTCGCTCAACGGGCTCGGCCTGTGGAAGTGGAGCGGCGGGGCCTGGGAATTCGACGAGGCCGGGCGCGACGTGCTGCGCGGCGTGCGCGGCAACTCGGCCGTCGAGGGCGCCGACGGCAGCGTATGGGTCGGCACGGACAATCAGGGCGTGTGGCGCGTGCGCTTCCCCGCCGGGCAGCCGCCCGAGGCGGTGAAGCTCGGCACCGGGGCGGGCCTGACCGAGGAGATGGTGCGGGCGAAGATCAGCGTGACGGAGATCGGCGGCGCGCCGCTGTTCCTCACGCGGCGCGGGCTCATGCGCTTCGACGCGGCGGCGGGCCGCTTCCGGCCCGAGCCGGCGTTTGGCGCGCGTTTCGCCGACGGCTCGACGCGCGTGGGCGCCATCACGCCCGACGCGCACGGTGGCATGTGGCTGCTGGTCCACGACGCGGCGGCGGCCTACACGGTGGTGATGCCCCAGCTCCTGCACCTGCAGGACGGGCGGACCACGCAGCTGCCGCTGCCCGAGCCCGAGCGCGTCGGGGGCAAGACGTCACTGCAGGTCGAGACGGTCGACGGCCGCGAGCTGCTGTGGGTCGTCGGCCAGTCCTCGGTGCTCCGGGTGGACCTGACCGTCTGGCGCGCGCAGGCGCCCACGCCGCCCGGCGCGACGATCCTGAGCGAGGTGGTGGCGGGCCAGAAGCGGCGGCTCGACCCGCGCGCGGCCGACGGGCCCCGGCTCGGGGCGCGGGAGAACACGGTGCGCTTCGCCTTCGGCACGCCCGGCCTGGCCGGCGAGCTGGACGTGCGGCACGAGACCCAGCTGACCGGCTTCGCCGCCGGCGGGCCGCTGACGGAGGTGGCCGGCGAGCGGACCTTCACGAACCTGCCGCCGGGCCGCTACACCTTCGAGGTGCGCGGGACCAGCGTGGACGGCCGCTGGAGCGAGCCGGCCCGGTTCGCCTTCGAGGTGCTCGCGCCCTGGTGGCAGACGCCGGCGGCGGTGGCGGGCTGGGTGGTGCTGGGCGGCCTGCTGCTCTTCACCTACATCCGCTGGCGCATCCGCGGCCTGCGGCGCGAGCGCAGCCGGCTGGAGCGCGTCGTGGCCGACCGCACGGCCGAGCTGGCCGAGAAGAACCGCGAGCTCGAGCGGCTGCACCGCGTCGACCAGGACGAGAAGCTCGCCGCACGCCTCGCCGAGGAGAAGGCGCAGCTCGAGCTGCTCCGCTACCAGCTCAACCCGCACTTCCTCTACAACTCGCTCAACTCGATCCGCGCGCTGGTGTTCACCAACGCCGCCGCCGCCGGCGAGATGGTCACGCGCCTCTCGGAGTTCTGCCGCTGGACGCTCACGCACAAGACCGAGGGCCTGACCACGGTCGGCGAGGAGGCCGAGATGCTGCAGGCCTACCTGGACATCGAGCGCACGCGGTGGCAGGACGGGCTCAAGGCGCACATCGAGGTCGACCCGGCGGCGAAGAACGACCCGCTGCCGCAGTTCCTCTTCCTGCCCCTGCTGGAGAACGCCATCAAATACGGCGGCCGGACCAGCCCGGGCCTGCTCGAGGTGACCGCGCACGTGGGGATCGAGGGCGGCCAGCTCGTGTGCGAGGTGGCCAACACCGGCAAATGGGTCGATCCCCGGGTCCGCGAGGCCGGCCCGGAATCCACGGGCATCGGCCTCGACAACCTCCGGCAGCGCCTGGCGCGCTACTACGGCGCGGAGTGCCGGCCCGAGATCCTGACGATGCCCGGCTGGGTGTGCGTGCGGCTGCGGCTGCCGCGCCACCCGAAGCCGCCCGGGAGCCACTCGCCGGTGTGATTTTTCAACCACCGATGACACGGATGAACACGGATCAGGGCAGGGGATAAAACCACTCCCACCAGAAAAGCCCCTCCTGCCGGTCAATCCGCAATCCCAAGTCCCCCGATCCGCAATTTCCCCGATGCCCTATTACCGCAAGGCCATCCTGATCGACGACGAGCCGCTGGCGCGGCAGGAGCTGCGCCGGCTGCTGCAGGCGCACCCGCAGGTGAGCATCGCCGGCGAGGCCGGCACGATGGCCGACGCGCGCGACCTGCTCGGCCGCGCCGGCTACGACCTGGTGTTCCTCGACATCCAGCTGCGCGGCGGCAGCGGCTTCGACCTGCTCGACAGCGTGCTGCCCGGCGCGCAGATCGTGTTCGTGACGGCCTACGACCGTTTCGCGCTGCGCGCCTTCGAGGTCAACGCGCTCGACTACCTGCTCAAGCCCGTCGCGCCGCCGCGGCTCGCCGCGACCCTGCAGCGGCTGGGGGACGACCGCACGGCGACGGTGGCGCCGGCGGTCGCGCCGAACCAGCGGCTGACGGCGGAGGACCGCGTCTTCGTGCGGGCGGGCTCGGCCACGCGCTTCGTGCCGGTGACGGCGATCTGCGCCGTGCGCTCGGCGGAGAACTACACCGAGGTCGTGCTGCAGGGCGGCGAGACGCTGCTGGTGCTGCGCACGCTGAAGTCCTGGGAGGAGGCGCTGCCGGACGCGCTGTTCGTCCGCATCCACCGCCAGGCGCTGGTAAACCTGGCGCGGGTGAAGAAGATCGAGCGCAAGGGCGAGGACGACATGCTGTTCCACCTCGACGCGCCCGGGGCGCCGCTGCCGGCGAGCCGGCGCGCGCTGGCGGACCTCAGGGAGCGTTTCACGGCCGCGGGGTTGGAGGGATTGCTGCCGTAGTTTTTGTCTCACGCAGAGGCGCAGAGACGCAGAGGGCTAAACCCCGTTGGCGATGCGCTTGAGGCCGTCCTTGAGGAGGGGGACGTTGAAATTGATCAGGAGGCCGAGGCGGCAATCGAGCAGCCGGAGGTAGGTCAGCACTTGCTTGCTGTGCACGGGGGCGAGGGCTTCGACGGACTTCAACTCGATGAGGACTGATTTTTCCACGATGAGGTCCGCGCGGAAGCCCTCTTCGAAGCGGAGGCTCTCATAGGCGATTGGAACCGGAATTTGGCGTTCGACGGCGAGGCCTCGCTTCTGGAGCTCGTAAGCGAGAATGCTCTCGTAGACGGATTCGAGGAGGCCGGGCCCAAGGCGTGCATGGACGTGGATCGCGGCGTCTACGATCTGTCCGGAGATGATGTTTAGGTCGGGCATTCTCTTTGTCTCACGCAGAGACGCAGAGTCGCAGAGCCGGAATAAATCAGCAAAGGGCGGAAGAGCCTGTAAACAGGCTGCATTACTCTGCGTCTCCGCGTCTCTGCGTGAGACCAAGACGAACCCCAATCCTTACGCTTCGACCAGGTCTTTTTCCACCCGCAGGTTGTCGATGATGAAGTCCTGTCGCTCGGGGGTGTTCTTGCCCATGAAGAAGCTCAGGAGCTCGTCGGAGCTGTAGAGGTGGTGCAGGTTCACCGGGTCGAGGCGGATGTTCTCGCCGATGAAGTCCTTGAACTCGCCGGCGCTGATCTCGCCGAGGCCCTTGAAGCGCGTGATCTCGTGGGTGGCGCCGCACTCGACGACGGCGGCCTGCTTCTCCTGATCGGAGTAGCAGTAGCGGGTGATCTTCTTGTTGCGGACGCGGAAGAGCGGCGTCTGCAGGATGAAGAGGTGGTTGTTGCGGATGACGTCGGGGAAGAACTGCAGGAAGAACGAGAGCAGCAGCAGGCGGATGTGCATGCCGTCGACGTCGGCGTCGGTGGCGATGACGATCCGGTTGTAGCGGAGGCCGTCGAGGCCGTCCTCGATGTTCAGCGCGGCCTGGAGGAGGTGGAACTCCTCGTTCTCGTAGATGACCTTCTTGGTGAGGCCGTAGGTGTTGAGCGGCTTGCCCTTGAGGGCGAAGACGGCCTGCGTCTGGACGTCGCGCGTGGCGGTGAGGGAGCCGGCGGCGGAGTCGCCCTCGACGATGAAGAGGGTGGATTCCTCGGCGCGCGGGTTGCGGTCGCCCAGGTGGAGGCGGCAGTCGCGGAGCTTGCGGTTGTGAAGGGAGGCCTTCTTGGCGCGCTCGCGGGCGATGTTGCGGATGCCGGCGAGCTCCTTGCGCTCGTGCTCGTTCTCCTCGATCTTCGCCTTGATGATCTCGGCGGTCTCGCGGTTCTTGTGGAGCCAGGTGTCGAGGGCCTGCTGGACGAACTTGCCGACGAATTCCTTGAGCGTGGGGCCCTTGGGGCCCATGTCGGTCGAGCCGAGCTTGGTCTTGGTCTGGGACTCGAAGACGGGCTCCTGGACGCGGACGACGATGGCGGCGTCGATCGACTGGCGGACGTCGGCGGCGTCGAAGTCCTTCTTGAAGTGGTTGCGGAGGGTCTCGACGAAGGCCTCGCGGAAGGCGGCGAGGTGGGTGCCGCCCATGGTGGTGTGCTGGCCGTTGACGAAGGACCAGTATTCCTCGCCGTAGTGCTTGCCGTGGGTGACGGCGATCTCGATATCCTCGCCCTCGAGGTGGATGATCGGGTAGAGCGGCTCGCCGGAGAGCTCCTTGGTGAGGAGGTCCTTCAGGCCGTTCTCGGACTTGAAGGGCTTGCCGTTGAGCGTGAGGGTGAGGCCGCGGTTGAGGAAGGCGTAGTTCCACAGCATGTCCTCGATGAACTCGGTGCGGAACTTGAAGTCGGAGCCGAAGAGCTTCTCGTCCGGCGTGAACTCGATGATGGTGCCGGTGCGATCGTCGGTCTTGGTGACGCGCGACTGGGACTTCAGCTTGCCCTTCTCGAACTCGACGGTCTTGGTCTCGCCGTCGCGGATGGCCTGGGCGCGGTAGCTGAGGGAGAGGGCGTTGACGGCCTTCTGGCCGACGCCGTTGAGGCCGACGGCCTTCTGGAAGGTCTCGGAGTCGTATTTGGCGCCGGTGTTGATGATGGAGACGCAGTCCACCAGCTTGCCCAGCGGGATGCCGCGGCCGTAGTCGCGGACCTTGACGGAGCGGTCGGTGAGCTCGACCTCGATCTTGCGGCCGCCGCCCATCATGAACTCGTCGATGGAGTTATCGATGGTCTCCTTGAGGAGGACGTAGATGCCGTCCTCGGCGTGGGCGCCGTTGCCGAGCCGGCCGATATACATGCCGGGGCGGAGCCGGATGTGCTCGAGGGAGCTGAGGGTCTTGATGCTGGCTTCGGTGTAGTTGGAGGCCATGAGGGCGGCGCCGGACGGCGCCGAGTTGAGAGCTGAGAGTTGAGGGTTGAGAGACCGGGACCTGCCTGCACCCGGTGGGATTTGGCGAGGCTCGTCCCCAGCAAGCTGAGGCGAGGAGGGGCTGACCTGTTGGCTGATAGAGAGAAGGGTGCGGCGTGGCTGACAAGCGCAATTACAGGGGCCGGACGGCCCGGGCGTTGTTCATTGTTCAGTTTTCAACGTTCATTGTTCATTGGGGTCGGAAAATGGAAATTGAACGGTGAACGATGGACATTGGAAAATTTCCCGGGGCTTGCGGCTTGGGCGGGAACCCGGCAGCTTCCGGGCAATCCCATATTCCCATGATGAAATTCCTGAAGATTGCGGCCCTCGGCCTGCTGGTGGTCCTGATCGGCGGCTACTTTGTCGTGGCCTACGCGCTCGGTTCGGTCGTGAAGGCCGGGGTGAACAGCTTCGGGCCGAAGCTCACGCAGACCAAGGTGGAGCTGGCCGGCGCGAGCCTCTCGCCGCTGACCGGCTCGGGCACGCTCAGCGGCCTGGCGGTCGGCAATCCCAAGGGCTGGAGCGAGGGCAACGCTTTCTACCTCGGCAAGGTCCACGTGGACGTGGAGCCGATGTCCGTCTTCGGCGACCATGTCGTCATCAACGAGATCACCATCGACCAGCCCGAGTTCGCCTACGAGACGAAGATCATCTCGAGCAACATCAAGGACCTGCTGAAGAACATCGAACAGTTCACCGACTCGGGCGGCCAGACGGCCGAGACGAAGGAGGGCAAGCCGATCAAGTTTGTCGTGAAGAAATTCCGCATGACCAACGCCAAGGCCACGCTTGGGGCCGCGGGCGCCGCGCTGCCGGTGCCCCTGCCGCCTGTCAGCCTGGACGACGTCGGCGTGTCCGAGGGTGGCATCACCCCCGACCAGCTGGCCGGCGTGCTCATGAAAAACGTCCTCGGCAGCATTGTCAGCGGCACGGCCAACGCGCTCGGGCAGCTCGGCTCGACCTCCGGCGCCTCCGCAGTGGAGAAGACCAAGGAAGCCGCCAAGAAGGCCGGCGAGGCGGTGAAGGATCTCTTTAAGAAGCGGCCGTGAGCGGCTGGGAAGGGGGTAGGGGCGCTTGCCCTCAAGCGTCCCAAGGAAAGGCTGTTGGGGGCAACGGCCCCTACCTGTAACGTTACGACAATCCGACCGCTGTGCGTCGCGTGACGCGCTGGGTCATTGACGCGCCGCCGCAGCGCCGGCCATCCTCGCTGCATGAAAGTCACCTACTATCTCGAGGTCATTTCATCGTGGTGCTACTGGGCCGAGCCGGCCTGGGCCGGGCTGAAGGCGCGCTACGCGGCGCGCGGGGTGGAGTTCGACTGGAAGATCGCGCTGATGCGCAAGGAGGACCACCCGGTCTCGCGCGAGCAGTGCGACTGGTTCTACCGCCGCAGCGGCCTGATCATGAAGTCGCCGTTCATGCTGAACTCCGGCTGGCTGGAACCGTGGCGCGAGGGGCTGTTCCCCGCGGCGAGCTACGTGGCGGAGGCGGGCCGGGATTTTGGTTTCACCGGCGACGAGCTGCGGCTGGCGCTGGCCCACGCGGCCGACCGGGACGGCCTCAAGGTCTGCTCGATGGGCCCGGCGATCGAGGCGGCCGTGAAGGCCACGAAGCTGGATGGCAAAAAGCTGCAGGCCCGGGCCGAGTCGCCCGAGGTGGCGGCGCGGATCAAGGCCAGCACGGCGGAATTCTTCGCGCACCAGATCGACCAGCGCCCGGCGTTCATTTTGACGAGCGGGATCGGCGACAAGGCGGTGTTCTCCGGCGTGCCGCGGATCGAGCCGCTGGCGGCGACAATCGAGTCGATGCTGGCGGATGAGGCGGCGTATGCGGCCCATAAGGCGCATTTCGGAACTCCACCGGCCAACTGATCTTTATCATGTGGCGCACCAGCCTTCGCCGGGCCTTCCGCCGTCGCCCGGCCTATGGCGGACAGGACGGCTGGCAAGTAAGGCGCATTTCGGCGGGCCGCCGGCGGGCTGAGAGGCGGTGCGGCGCGACGCCGCGCCCGGGCGGGTAACCGGAGCGTGGCCGGGGCGTCTACGCGCAAGGACATGAAACCAACACACGAGCGGGCCTGGCGGTGGCTGATCGTGCCGGGCCTGGCGCTGCTGGCCGGCTGCACCACGCCGCTGCCGCCGCAGGTGATTGTGGTGGGTGACGTGACGGCGGAGGGCAAAAAACTCGAGCCGCCCAGCGCGGGGCGGCCCGCCTATTATTTCCCGGTGGTGGTGGGCTACAAGGAAATGGGGGCCGTGGTGGCGGGAGAGAAGGTGCCGGTCAAGAACGAGGTCCTGCGCACCCTGGCGGTGGCGCTGGCCAAGCAGCACTACCTGGTGATGGATGCCGCCCATCCGCCCGGGCAGGTCCTGGTTTTCTGGTGGGGCAGCATGAATCCGGAGATCGAGGATTTGGGCTCCAGCGATCCGACGGAACAGGTGTTCTTCAACGAGCGCGAGATGCTGGCGCTGGTCGGGGCCTACAAGGCCGACCGGCTGGCGCGATGGAACCAGGATGCCCTGAAGACGGCGGCGCGGGATGACCGGTATTTTGTGATCCTGATGGCCTTCGATTACGCGGCGGCGCGCCAGCGCCAGAAAAAACTCCTGTGGATGGCGAAGATGAGCACGGAGGCGGCGGGCACCGACCTCCCGTCGGTCATCCCGGCCCTGGCCGCGAGCGGCGCCCCGGTTTTCGGCCGGGACACCTCCCCGGATTGGGTCGACAGCGGCAAGGTGCGCGAAAGCAGCGTGATCCTGGCGCCGCTGGAAGTGAAGGGGACGGTGCCGGAGAAGAAGTGAGCAATTTTCATCGTTCAATGTTCAGGTGCATGTCCGGCGATGACCGATGCGCATTTCTATCCGGAAGGTTTGCCGGCTCGCCGGACTCGCGGGCGAACATCGCTGAAAAATAGCGTCCGGGCGCAGAGGACTTGAGGGCGGCGACGGGCGGGGCGAGCCTCCCGCATGCAACGCTGCCTCCTGATCATTGCCGCGAGCCTCGGGCTCGCCGGCTGTGGAACCCCGACCAAAACCGCCGAGAAACCCGCGGAGGACGAATACATCCTGGTGCCGACGACCGGCAGCAACATCCCGAAACGGGTGAAGAAATCCGACCTCGTGAAGGGGACCGTGGCGAAGGACGTGGACACGCAGCAGATCAGCAAGGACGACTTCGCGAAGTCGCTGCGGCCCGGACGGCAGATCGACCGGGGGAATAACTGAACGGAGGATTCAACTCTTAACGCTCAACGTTTAACGCCCAACGTTCAATTAGAGCGGTTTCAGAAATACTGTAGCCGGGGTCGTTGACCCCGGACGAGCGAGGCTGAGGCAGCGAATCGGACCGGGGTCAGCGACCCCGGCTACATCTCAATTTAAACCGCTCCAGGGGGGCGGGGCGGTCGACCACGGCTGGCGAGGAGACGAGCCCTCCCCAATGTAGGTTGCCCGCTTGCGGGCAACGTGGCGCGCCAGCGCGCCACCTACAGGCTATCAGTCCCGCGTGGTGTCGCTTTCGAAATCTGCAACCCGCGGGACTGATAGTCCCGCCTCCACCGGATTGAGGCAAAAAAAGGCGCGCTCTTTCGAGCGCGCCTTGATGGAGTGGAGGCCAGCCCTCCAGTGGGGTGATTACAGCTTCTTCTCGAGGCTGACGTAGACGAAGCGGCCGGTGGCGTTGTAGATGAAGCCCGGGTAGCCGTTCGAGTTGTTGGCGAAGCTCGAGGCGAAGGGCGGATCCTTGTCGAGGAGGTTGTTGCAGCCCAGCGTCAGCTTGGTGCCGGAGAGCCAGCGGTTGCCGCCGCCGTTCTTCTCCGCCGGGATCTGGTAGGCGAGCTGGAGATCGAACGTCGTGGTGGCCTTCACGCGGAAGGGATTGCCGTCGATGTCGAAGTCCTGGAAGCCGTGGGTGTAGATCGCCTGGAGGCGCGAGCTCAGGCCGCCCTGGGTCCACGAGAGGAAGCCGATGCCCTTCCACTTGAGGTAGGCGTCGTCGCCCGCCGTGCCCGGCACCTCGGTGTCGATCAGCTCGACGAGCGGCAGCGAGATGTCGGTGGAGTTCTGGTAGGAATCCATGTAGCTCGCGGTGAGGCCCGTCTCCCAGCGGCCGAGGGACGACTTCCACAGGTAGCTGGCGGAGAAGTCGAGGCCGCGGACCTTGGTCACGCCCAGGTTGCGGAACACCGAGCGCACCAGCACGATGTTGCCGGCGAAATCGCGGATGACGGCCTCACCCGGCAGGAGGGCCTGGTGGGCGACCGAACGGTCGACGACGTCCTGCGGATTGGCGGAGACCTGGCCGGTCTGCTCGATCTGCCAGTAGTCCATGGACCAGGTGAAGCCCTCGAGCGCGCCCTTCGGCGACCAGACCAGGCCGACGTTGACCGACTTGGAATCCTCGGGGTTGAGGGAGGGATTGCCGGCGGTGGTGATGTTCTGTTCCGGCTCGTTGTTGCCGGTCAGCCCGTCGGTGATCGGGGTCAGGGCGGCGACCGGCGGCGAGTAGAGCTGGTAGAGCGACGGCTCCATGAAGCCCTCGCCGTAGCTGGCGCGGAACACCAGCGAGCCGTCGGTGGGTTCCCACCGGATGCCGACCTTGGGCACGAAGGTGCTGCGGTCGCTGGTGAAAAACCGCTCGTAGCGCGCGGCGACATTCAGCGAGAGCCGGTGGACCCCGGTCATGGCGTTCTTGTCGGAGACGAGCGGGAATTCCGCCTCGGTGAAGATCGAGCCGATCTTGCGCTGGCGGGCGATGGGTGACGACGGCGAGGTGCCGAGGATGTCACCCGCCTGCAGGGCCGAGTCGGGCAGCTGGGTGATGGCCTCGCGGTAGAACTCGGTGCCCACGGCGAAGCCCACGTCGCCGCCGGCGATCTCGAACAGGCTGGCGGTGTTCAGGGTGGCGCCGGCGTCGAGCAGCCGGGAGACGTTCTCGTCGCGCTGGTAATGCGTGGCGAAATCCACCGGGGCGGTGTTGGAGGCGATCGGGTTCTGGTAGTAGCCGAACGGGTTGTAGGGCTGCGTGGTGCCGATGTAGCTCGGGCTGGACGGGTTGAAGATCGGGTCCGCCGCGTTCATCGCCCGCAGGAAGCGCGAGGTGGAGATGAGCTTGGCGTTGAGGTTGTTGGTGATCGAGCTGTAGCGCAGGCTGGCGTCAAAGTTCCACTTGCCCGCGAGGTTTTCGGCGCGGAGGCCGCCCGTGACCGCGAAGGCGACGTTGTGGTTCTTGAAGATGCGGTTGCCGAACTCCGCGAGGCGGATGCGGGACGAACCCGAGATGTCCTGGTTGAACGGATTGAACGGGTTGAAGGCGCCGGTGGCGGCGGTGCGCACGCCGCCCGCCGCGATCTCGCCGGGGGTGAGGATCGGGTTGGCCGTGCGGGCCGGGATCACGATGGTGGTCTGGCCCGGGGTCTCGAAGTTGCCGGTGGCGAAGGGCGCCAGCTCGTCGACCGCGAAGACATCCTGGTAGAAGGCGTCGCCATAGACGCGGACATTGTCCCCGAGGAATTTCCGGTCCCACGCGGCAAACAGGCCCTTGCGGGTGGTGTCGGGGAAGGAACCGGCGGATTGGTTGAAGTTGTAGCTGGAGAGGCGGCCGGTGGAGAAGGTGTAGGCGCTCGCCGGCAGGTTGCCGTTGTTGTTGGCGTTCTGGTTGCCCGGCGCCGGGGTGAGGACGCCGGGGAGGTTCGGGCCGGTGGTGCCGAAGAACACGTTGGTGGTGGCGGCGATGCCGGGGACGGTGCCGTTGGCGGGCTGGCCGAGCGCGGCCAGGACGGCGGCGCGGGAGAGCTGGAAGTTGGCCGGGGACGAGTTGGAGCTCAGGAACGGCGGCACGGCCGAATACGCGCGGTCGCGCTGGAAGATGGCGTTGCGGTGCTGGTAGTTCAGGCCGATCATCAGGTGGCCGTCCTCGTTGCCCGCGCCCCAGATGATGGAGCCGTTGAGGTCGCCGGAGTCCCGGTCGGTCGTGTTGCCGTAGGTGACCTGGGCGGTCGAGCCGTTGTAATCCTTGCGCAGGATGATGTTCACGACGCCCGCGACGGCGTCGGCGCCGTAGACGGCGGAGGCGCCGTCCTTCAGCACCTCGATGCGCTCGATGGCGGCGAGGGGGATGGAGTTGATGTCCACGAAGGCGCTGGTGCCGCCCGCGCCCACCGGATACGGCGCGAGGCGCCGGCCGTTGACGAGGGTGAGCGTGTAGTTGGGCCCGAGGCCGCGCAGCGAGGGCGCGGTGGCGCCGGGGGTGAAGCCGGTGGCATTGTTGGTGAAGGGCACGCCGCCGCCGTTGGAGAGCGACATGCGCTGCAGCAGCTCGGTCGTGCTGAAGACGCCGCTCTGGTCGATCAGCTTGCGGTCGATCATCTGCACCGGGAAGGTGCGGGCCTCGCCGGCCACCTCGGTCGACGGGATGTTCGAGCCGGTGACGATGTATTTGTCGAGTCTGACGGTGTCGTCAGCGGCCGGCTGGGCGAAGCCAGCGACCGCGCCAAGGGAGGCGCATGCGATCAACGCACACGCACCCCGCAATCCACTTACGGAGCTCTTGCTCATGATAGGGTTGGGTTAGGATTTCCTTGCCCGCCGGCGGTCGGGCCGGCGGAGCCACTCTGTCCCCGACATACAATGCGCCGCAGGAGAGTGGCGGAACGGCAGAGAGACGAAATGGACACGCGGCGCGATGGGCCGGCGGTCTGCCGAGCTGAGTCTCATGGGGATTTGAAGGTGGAGCCCGGCCTCTGGACGGGCTTGAAGCGCGCCCGATCAACCCGTCCGGAGGCCGGGTTCCACCTCGATTTCCGGCCGGAGAATGCCATAGCCTCGGCGCATGAAATTATTCCGCTGGCTTCCCCTGCTGTTGTTGGTGGTCCCCGGTTACTCGGCCGAGCCGTCGCCGCAGGATGTGTTCTGGGAAAACCTGGAAGCCCTCTGCGGCTCGGCGTTTGAGGGGAAGGTCGTCGAGGGCACGGCGCCGGCCGACGCGGCGTTCAAGGGCCAGAAGCTGGGGATGCATGTGCTGAGCTGCGGCCCGGACGAGATCCGCATCCCCTTTCACGTCGGGAACAACCGCTCGCGCACCTGGGTGATCACGCGCACGCCGGCCGGCCTGCGGCTCAAGCACGACCACCGGCACGAGGATGGCAGCGAGGACAAGGTCACCCAATACGGCGGCGACACGGCGGCCCCCGGCACGGCCGGGCGGCAGGATTTTCCGGCGGACGCGTTCACGGCACAGCTGATCCCGGCGGCGGCGAACAACATCTGGACGATGCTCATCGAGCCCGGAAAAATGTTCGGTTACGGCCTGCGGCGCGAGGCGGAGGGCCGGCGCTTCCGCGTGGAGTTCGACCTGACCAAGCCGGTCGAGGTGCCACCGGCGCCGTGGGGCGGCTAATTGGCATCAAGGTGGAACCCGACCTCCGGGCGGGTTTGTTCGATATGAGTCCTGAAACAATGGACGCGCGTCTCGAAAACGCGTCCGGAGGCCGCGTTCCACCTCAAGGCATCAAACCTTCACTGCGGCCGCGTCCTTCCGGAAGCTGCGCCAGGTGAGCAGCATTGCGATGATCAGGAAGCCGGCGCCCTCAAACAGGGGCAGGCCCGGCAGGTGGATGGGGCTGGAGGGGGCGATGGCCCAGCCGAAGCTCCACGTGGCGATGAGCGCGCCCGGGATGCTCGCGAGGCTTTGCAGGCCGCCGAGCACGCCCTGCACGGCGCCCTGCTCGTTTGGCGGCACATGCTTGCTGATGTAGGACTGGAGGGCGGGCCCGGAGAGTCCGCCCAGGCAGGCCACCACGATGATCGCGAAGATCATCCAGCCCTGGGTGGCGAGGCCGTAGCCGATGTAGGCCAGCGCGGCGACGGTGAAACCAACCAGCACGGACCGGGTTTCCCCGAGGCGCGGCACGATGCGTTTCACCAGCAGGGCCTGGAAGAGGCCGGACATGACGCCGGCCATCATCAGCGAGAATCCCACGAGGCGCGGCGTCCAGTCGTAGCGGTATTCGGTGTAAAGCGCCCACATCGAGAACATCATGGCCTGCGCCATCATCATGATGAAATAGGCCTCCACCAGGCCGAGCACGGCGGGGAAGCGCCGGACGGCCAGCAGGGCGCCGACGGGATTGGCGCGCTTCAGGTCGAAGGCGCGGCGGTTCTCCGGCTTCAGCGATTCCGGCAGCACGAACAGGCCCCAGAACCAGTTGACCGCCGAGCAGCCCGCCGCGGCCCAGAACGGCAGGCGCAGGTCGATCTCGCCGAGGAAGCCGCCGAGCAGCGGCCCGAGCACGAAGCCGATGCCGAACGCGGCGCCCAGCATGCCGAAGGCGCCCGCGCGCTTCTCCGGCGGCGTGACGTCCACGATGTAGGCGTTGGCCGTGGCATAGACGCCGGCGGTGAAACCCGCGATGATCCGCGCCACGAACAGCCAGCCCAGCGAGGGGGCGCAGGCCATGATGACGTAGTCGATGGCCGAGCCGGCGGTCGCGATGAGGATGATGCGGCGGCGGCCGAAGCGGTCGGACAGCGCGCCGAGGATGGGCGAGCCGATGAACTGCATCAGCGCGTAGATGCCGAAGATCACGCCGTAGGTGTGCGTGCCGCTCGTCATGTCGCCCCCGAGGAATTCCACGATGAGCTTCGGCAGCACCGGGATGAGCAGCCCGAAGCCCATGATCGCCAGCGTCAGCGTGACGAAGATGAAGCCGACGGCCGGCGGGCGGGGGGACGGGGAGGACATTGACGCGCCATTCAAGGCGGCGGGCGCGGCTTGGCGAGTCTGCAGATGAGGCAGGTTTCACGCGAAGGCGCGAAGACGCGAAGGACGGAATTTCGGGTAGGGGCCGTTGCCCTCAACGGCCCGTCGGCAAGGCGGTTGAGGGCAACCGCCCCTACCGGCCCAGCTGGATCAGCCGTCGCCGGGCCTATGGCTGACAAGGCTGGGCCCTCCACCAAAAACCCGCGCGGAGCGCGGGTTCCACCTTCACGGTTTCCAGATCAGGCTGCTGATGGGCGTGGGCGGGACGGTCTTGGCGACGCGGTCGTTGCCGTCCTGTTGCTCGACGGCCTGCACCAGGAGATGGGCCTCGCCCTGACGCGCCCACTGCTCCGGATCGACGCTCGGTTCCCAGGCGCCGACGGAGGTGGTCGTGAGCTCGCGGGTGCGCCAGACGGGTTTGGCCAGGTCGTCGGTGGATACGGCCACGATGCGGCCGCCGCGCTCATCGTCGCGGTAAATGAGATGGAATTCGGCCGTGCCGGCGGGCGACTGGCGCGTGAGGATGGCACCGCGCGAGATGGGCGGGCGCTTGGTGGCGGCGCCGCGCAGCTCGAAGGGCTGGGTGCGCGATGTGACCTGCGTCACGGACCAGGCCTTGCCGTCGTGGCGGACGACGTGGAACTGCGGAATGTCGGATCCGGCCGTCGCCCAGTAGGAGGTGATGCAGGGCCGGCCGGCGGCGTCGGTGGTGAGGGCCGGCGAATTCATCAGGCGGCTGTCCGGCGGGATCTTCAGCGCATACTCGGCGGTGGCGGCGGTGAGGGGCAGGGCGAGCGCCGCGCCGGCGCTGGTGGTCCAGGTGAGGCCGCCGTCGGCGGACTTGGCGTAGCAAATGTCGTGGTTGGTCGCGACGTCGGGGCTGTCGCGCCAGATCCAGGCGAGGTGGAGCGTGCCGTTCGCGTCCAGCGTGGCGGCGAGGTAGGCGCTGCGGGCGCCCTCGCCGTCGATGAGGTTGTCGTGCAGGCGGCGCCAGGTGCCGGCGATGGCATCATACCGGTTCAGCACGATGTTGCCGCGGCCGGAGCGGCCGTCGCGGTAGAGGAAGAGCAGGCCGCCGTCGGGGTGCCGGAAGAACATCGGGTAGGTGACGAGGCTCTCGAGCGTGCCGGTCATGGGTTGCTTCGGCCCGAGTTCAAGCGAGCCGGGGGCGGTGCTGCGGGCGTAGTTGAGCGGCTGCGCGTGGTGGTCCCATGCGACATGGAGATAACCGGCGCCGTCCACGGCGATGGCCGCGGTGTTGTGGGCGTCGGCGACATTGCCCGTGTAGGGCGTGACCCTGGTCTGCCAGGCTTCCGAGCCGAGCGGGCGCTTGGCGAGGACGAGGCGCGCGTCGGCGTCGTAGAAGGCGGCGTATTGGGCGTCGCTGGCGGTGATGAGCGTGCTGCTCTGGTTGGCGAGGACGTTGACCGAGCTGCCGGCCCAGGCGCTGGCGGCGATGGGCCGCACGCGCAGCGGCTGGTCGAGGCGGATCTCGCGCAGCACGACGCCGGGATCGATGCCGTAGACGCGGAGCGTGTGCTTGCCGGCGGACGGGACGTTCAGCGTGGCCGACGCCGTCACGTAATTGTTGAGCACGCCCTGCGCCCACTCGGCGGAGCCGTCGGCCCCGGTGTAGGCGGCGACCTGCGGCGCGGCGGTGCCGAGACCGGCGCCGAGACGCAGCCCCCGGCCCGGCGTGACCGGGTGCGTCGGCAGCAGCTGGAAGGTCACGCGCCATTCGCCGGCGGCCGGAAAGTCCACGACGTAATCCAGCCGCGGGGCGTCGGTGGCGAGTTTCGCCGGATCAAAGCCCGGGACGGTGGAGGGGAGCAGGCCGACGCCGAGGCCGGGGATGTTCTCCCACGCGGCGCCGCCGCGCGGAGTGCGCGTCGTGGGCCGGTTGGCGGCGATGACCGGGCCGGCGAGGTCAGTCTTGGCGGGCTTCGGGCGGAAGTCCGGCATCTTCCACGGATAGACCCGCATGCTCTGGAACTGCTGGTCGGCCGGCTCGAGGGACGTCATCCCCCGCCATTTGCCGCCGGCGAACTCCTCGTTGTAGTGGCGGGTGAATTCCTTCAGCTGGGCGTCGGCGGCCTCCGCGCGCTCGCGGTCGCCGAGCTCGCCGTAGAAATAGCGGAAGTTGGCGAGGGCGGAGCCGAGCACGGGGTAGCCGACCAGCTGGCCGTAGGCGCCGGCGGTGCCGGGGCGGAGGCGGGGCTCGAGGTCGGCGGCCTGCACCGTGAGCAGGCTGAAGAGGGTGATGCGCTGGTCGATCTCCTGCCGGCTCAGCGGGCTCGGGCGCGGCGCCTCGTTGCGCAGCCACCACTGGAGGTGCTCGGGGCGGCGCACGAAGTTGAGCTGGTAATAGGTCTCCATCACGCGGGCGACGGCGGGCGCGACTGCCGGGCCGAACTCGCGCGCGGCCCACTCGGGCAGGAAATTCTGCACGTTGTCGTGGCGCCAGCGGCTGATGTCCCACGCCATCTGCAGGAAGAACTCGGTGCCGATCTCGCCGGGCTTGATGTCGCCGACGTTGACGATCCAGATCTTCCGCGCGCCGTGGTCCCAGGCCTTGCTCATCTCGGACCAGATCAGCGCGGGCGGCGTGGTGCTGAGCCAGAGATAGGACAGCGGCGCGCCGAGGTAGGAAATGTGGTAATACACGCCGAAGCCGCCGGAGCGCTTGCGTTCCTCCGCGGAGGCGAAGTTGCGGACGTAGCCGAAGTTGTCGTCGGGCCAGACGATGGTGACGTCGTCCGGCACCTTCAGGCCCTGGCGGTAGAGGGCGAGCACCTCCTTGTAGGCGCAGAACATCTGGGGGACGGATTCGACGTCGGGGCGCACGTGTTTCGCAATGATCGCGCGCTGGTCGGCGAAGATCTGCCCGAGGGTGGCGATGCGCTCGGCGTCGGTCTTGGGGCCGACCATGTTGGAGTCGTGGATGCCGCGCATGCCGAGCGTGTAGATATTCTCGAACCGGCCGTTCTCCTTCACCCGCTGCTCCCAGTAGGCGCGCACGCCGTCGCGGTTGGACACGTAGTTGTAGGTCTCCTTGGGCGCGGTCCACTCGCCGACGTTGTTGCGCAGCATCGGCTCCGCGTGGGACGAGCCCATGACGATGGCGTAGTCGTCGGCGACCTGCTTGTTCTTCGGGAAGTGGTTGAAGGCCTTGGTCGAGGGATGCATGCCCGGCCAGAGCGTGTTGGCCTTCAGGCGGAGGAGGAGCTCGCAGACCTTCGCGTAGGTCCTGGGGCCGAGGTCGCCGGTCTCGGGCTCGAAGGTCTTGGCGGCCCACGGCTGCAGGCCCCAGTCCTCGTCGTTGATGAAGATGCCGCGGTATTGGACCGACGGCGGGCCGAAGCGGCGCGTGCCGGCGGCGATGTGCAGCGCGGATTTTTTCGCCGGGGTGACGTCCGCCCACCAATACCACGGCGACACGCCGATGGCCTGCGAGAGCTCGTAGATGCCGAAGGCCGTGCCGCGGCGGTCGCTGCCGACGATGACAAGGGCCGAGGCAACGTTGGGGAGCGGATCGGTGACGGTGGTGATGATGAAGCTCTCCCAGGCGCCCGACAGGTCCTTCACGTCGAGCTTGCCGGCCTCGACGAGGCCGTTGATCAGGGGGCTCTGGCCGAGGGTGCCGACCAGGACGGCGGGCCCGGAGACGGAGGGGAACGCGGCGACGGCGGCCTTCACGCCGGTGACGCGCTGGATGTCAGCCGCGAGGTCGCGGGTGGCGAGGTCGACGACCTTGAAGTCCTCCGGCGAGGCGACGATGGTCGCGGCCTTCCCGCCCGCCACGAGGGCGAAGCCGCCCGGCTGGGGCTGGTCGCCAACCCAGGAGGCGGCGAGGGCGGAGGCGGCGAGGAGGAGGAAAAGGAGGCTCCGGCAAAAGGAGGGGAAGACCGGGCGGATCATTTGGGTTCGTCCTTCAATTCCACCGTGGTGTTCGGCACCAGCTCCGCCCGCGTGAGCGCCACGACGCTGTCGGCGGAGCCAAAGTCGGGCTTCGCCGATTCGGGCAGATAAATGGGTGCGTTCTTCTGCAGCGGCAGGATGGCGATGGTCAGTTCGCCGTGTTTCAAGTCGGCGGCGTGGCGGCGCAGGCCGAGGTCGAGGGGCTGGCCGTTGTAGTAATCGTCGTTGATGAACTTGCCGCCGATATAAACGCGGGCGACGTCGCCGGTGTAGTGCAGGCGCAGGATCGTGTCGGCTGACCAGTCGATATTGGCCGGCAGCTTGATGCGCCAGACGGCCGCGGCGGCAAAGTCGGCGTCCACGGGCATGGCGGCAACGGGCTGCTTGGACTTGCCCGGCTCAATTTTCCGCAGCGGGCCGGCGGGGCGGACGAGTTCGGTGGCGACGGCGACCGGGGCGGCGGCCGCGGGGGCCGGCTTGAGGAAGAGTTTCCCGGCATCGGCCTCGCTGATCACGGTGACGGTGAAGCCGTTCACGGTGAGGACGGAACCGGGCTGCAGGTCGACGGCGCGCAGGTAGCCGTCGCCGCGGGTCTCCACGCGGCCGCCGCCCCGGACGATGACGCGCGCGCCGGTGAAGGTCAGCTCCACCGGGATGCCGGCGGTGGGCATGAAATAATGGGTGCGGGTCCTGGCATCGTAGGCGACCGGCTGCGCGGTGGCCCAGGCGAGGTTGGCGCTGCCGCCGAGATCCATGTTGACCGGCCAGAAGAAGTGGGCGCCGGACGGGATGGTCACGGGCACGGAAGGGAAGGTCACGGGGCCGCGCTCGAGGAAGGTGAGCGTGAACTGCACGCCGGCCTTGGCGGGCAGCTCGCGGCCGCGCTCGAAGTTGTTGACGAAGACAAAGCCGCCGCGGCCGTCGGCGCGCGCGGCCCAGCGGAGCGTGGTGACGTCGTCCTTGCCGGCCGGGCGGACGTCGGGCAGCACGGTGCCGAGGCGGGCGAACCGGTCCCCGTAGCTGTGCAGGAAGAGATGGAGCGGGCGCAGGCCGTAGAACTGCGGGCGGACCTGGCCGTATTGGCCGAGGGCGGTCTGGAAATCATAGTTCTTCACCGGCATGTCGTTCCAGTTGGTGATGGCCGTGCCCTGTTCCTCCATGAGGGTCGTCAACTTCCCCTCGGGGTTGGTGCCGCCGTGATACATGTAGTAACCGGGCGAGATGCTGCCGGAGCCGAGCTTGACGAGCGTGGTCGAGGTGATGTCGCGCGGGTCGACGAGGATGCGGCGGTGGTAGGCGCTCATCATGCCGCCGCCGATCTCGCAGGTGAGGTAGGGGTAGCGGGCGACGTCGGGCGCGTCCTGCGCGTTGCGGCGGCCCAGGGCCTCGTTGGCGATGTTGGAGTCGACGCGCAGGGTGGAGAAATGGAAGCCGGCCCAGTAGGTGCCGGGCATGGTGGTGAGCTCGCGGTCCCAGAAACCCTCGGCGTAGACGCCGTAGAGCGGGACGATCTCGCCGAACGGCATCGGCGTGCGCAGCGCGGGCCAGCCGGTGCGGGTGTAGAGCGGGACGTCGAGGCCGGCGTCGCGGGCGATCTGCTTCAGGGCGAGGAGATACGAGGCCGGGCCGCCGTATTCGTTGTCGAGCTGGATGCCGATGATCGGGCCGCCGTCCTTCCAGAGCAGGCCCTTCACCTGGGCGGCGATCTGGCCGTAGAGGAGTTTCGTGCTCGCGAGGAAGGCCGGGTCCTCGGAGCGCGTCTGGCCGCGGGCGACGAGCCAGTCGGGCAGGCCGCCGTTGCGCACCTCGCCGTGGCACCACGGACCGCAGCGCACGATGACCTTGAGGCCGGCCTCGCCGGCGACCTCGACTAATTTACGGAGGTTCTTGTCGCCGGCCCAGGCCCACTGACCCTCGATCTCCTCGTGGTGGATCCAGAAGACGTAGGTGGCGACGATGTCGATGCCGCCGGCCTTCATCTTGCGCAGCTCGGCGAGCCACTCGTTCTCCGGGTAGCGCGAGTAATGGAACTCGCCCATGACGGGCGTCCAGGGTTTGCCGTCAACGAGCAGGCTGTGGCGGTCGAGCGTGATGCTGGTGCCCGCGGGATTGACCGCCGTGCCCATGTTGAACGTCTCGATGGCACCGTTGCCGACTGCTGTCGGCCCGGTGTTTGTCCCGGGAACTCCGCGCTCCGCCGGATTCCCGGGCAAAGGCACGGTGAGGGTCAGCGGCGCAGCCGCCAGCCACGAGCAAAGCAATAGGAACAAGCAGGACCGGAGGAGGGGTAGTCTCATGGCGGGAATAACCGACGTTAACCCCGCCGGTGCGGCAACCCCAAGCCTTTCTTACAGTCCGGAGAGTGTCTTCGCGCCCGGCAGGCTCCACGAGCGGACGATGCGGCCGGCCCGGACCTCGTAGATCATGACGACCTCGAGCGTGCCCGCGCCCTCGGGGAAGGTGCGGGTGACGAGCTCATGGTCGAAGACAAAGTTCCCCATCACGATGCGGCGCTGCAGGGCGGCGTGGAGATTGGGCTCCGAGAAACGCGCGGTGAAACGCTCGCGCAGGGCGGCCGCGCCGCGGGCGAGCAGCTTGTCCGGATGCTCGAACAGTTCGGCGTCGTCCGCGTAGGTGGCGAGGAGCGCGGCGACGTCCTTCGCGTTGTAGGCGTCCAGCTGGCGCTGGACGACGGATTCGGGGGTGACAGTGCTCACCGCAAAAACGCGGCCGCGGTCCAGAGCATCGGGGCCTGGCCGTGGAGGTCGCCGGACTTGCGCGAGCGGCCCATGTAGAAGTCGTATTGCACCTTCAGGTCGTCGCTCTTGGTCGCGAGCTTGCCCTTGTCGGTGCCGATGCAGACCTCGCGGAGGTTGGCGTCGGGCTCGAGGTTGGCGACGAGGGCGAGCCAGGCCTTGCGGGCCGCGGGGGCGTAGGTCTGCTCATCGAGCCAGCCGTGCTTCACGCCGGCGACGAAGGCGAAGGTGAACATGCCGGTGGCGGAGGTCTCGGTCCAGGACTCGGGTTTGTCCACGAGCTGGCGCCAGAGGCCGTTGTCGGCCTGGGCGGCGAGGAGGGCGGCCATCATCTTCCGGTAACCCGCGAGGATGCGTGCGTGGTGCGGGTTGGCGGCGGGCAGGTCGCGCAGGAGCTCGGCCATGCCGGCGGCGACCCAGCCGTTGCCGCGACCCCAGAAGAACGGCGAGTCCGGCGCGTGGAGGAAGAGGCCGTTGGGCTGCTGGAGCTTGTCGAGGTAGGCGGCCATCATCAGCGCGGCGCGATCGAGGTAGACCGCGTTGCCGGTGGCGCGGAAGGCCTGCACCTGGAGGATCGGGCTCATATACATGTCGTCGATCCAGTAGCGGGCCTCCTGGGTGATGCCGTCGGGCGTGGTTTTTTCCCACTGGGCGTCGGCGAATTTTTTGCCGGTCGCGAGCATGGTCGCGTCCTTGCCGGTCATGGCCAGCTCGAGCGGGATGACGCCGAAGATGCGGTAGTCGACGTGCTCGTTGGGCGAGATGCGCTTGGCGCCCTCGGGGGTGAGGAGGACGTCGTATTTCGCGGCGAGGCGCTTTTGCAGGTCGGCGTCGCCCGTGAGGCGGGCGACATCGAGGCTGCCATACCAGGCGCAGATCTCGGGATAGATGACGTAGCGGCGGCGCGGATCGGTCTGCCACTGGAAGGAGCGGGCGGCGAAGTTCTCGGCGACGCGCTTGCCGACCTCGGCCGGCGAGGTGCCGGCGGGCCAGTGGGTGAAGGCGGCGGGGGTGGAGGGCCGGTTCTGGCAGCCGGCGAGGCCGAGCAGGGCGGCGAGCGAGAGAAGAACGAGGGAGCGTGGGGTTTTCATCGCAGGAAGGTTCGGGGTGGGGCGGGACGGGAAGGGTGGGACGGAAACGCCGGGGCGTAAAGCCCCGCCCACCGGCGGAAAACCTGACAGTAAGCTCAGGGGCGGACCTTGGGTGGCTTGCCCCGGGTGAAGCGGTCGAAGACGGAGATGACCGGCAGGGCGTTGCCCTCGGGGTCGAACATCCCGCGGCCGCTGATGCCGCGGGCACCGGGCGCCACGGCGGGCTCCCACCAGAAGACGCCCTTGCCCAGGCCGTGCGGGGTCGCAAGCACGGCGCGGTGCACCTCCTCGAGGAATTCGCGCTGGCCCTCGGGGGTCTCCGGGAAGGGCGCGCCGCCGTCCTTGTATTCTGCGGTCCGCCAGTTGTAGGCGGCCTCCACCACGATGATGTCCTTGCGATAGGTGTCCGCCATGAACGCGAGGTTCGCCCGCAGGTCGAGGATCGAGCCGTGCCACCACGGGTAATAACTCTGGCCGATCACGTCGTAGGCGATGCCGTAGGAGTGGAAGCGGTCGAAGAACGCCCGCGTGCCCGGCAGGTCGCCGCCGCGGTCGATGTGGATCATGATCAGCGGCCGCGGGGCGTCGCCGCGGCCGGCCTCCACGCCGGCGATCGCGGAGCGCACGAGGCCGGCGAAATTGTCCCAGTTGCCCGGCAGGCGGCCGTCGGGCCACATCATGCCGGCGATGACCTCGTTGCCCGGCTGGACCATGTCGGGCATCACGCCGGCCTCGCGGAAGGCGCGGATCGTATCGCGGGTGTAGTCGTGGATCAGCGTGACCAGCTCTGCGTGCGTCTTGCCTTCCCAGGCCTTGGGCAGGAACTGTTTCGCCGGGTCGGCCCAGGTGTCGGAGTAGTGGAAATCGAGCAGGAACCTGAAGCCGAGCTGCCGGGCCTCGCGCGCGAGGGCGATGGTGTAGGCGAGATCGTTGGGCAGCCGGTCGGGGGAGTTGAACAACCGCAGCCGGATCCAGTTGTAGCCGTGGTCGCGGAAAATCTGCAGGCCGGGCTTCGCCGCGCCCTGGTCCTTGAACACGGTGCCGCGCGCCTCGGCCTGCCGGAGAAACGAAAGATCGGCGCCGACCGCGTAGGCGAGTGGCGGCCGCGCCGCCGGGGCCGGCGCGGTGGCCTGGTCGCTCTGGCAGCCGGCGAGGGCGAGCAGGGCGGCGAGCGAAGCGAGCGCGACACGGGATTTCATCGCAGGGAAGTAATTGGAGTGGTTCCTGGCCGTGCGGAGCCGGGTTCCTACCTGGCTTCGATTAGGACAAAGGCCAGCCGCCGGCGGCTGCGATGGCTTCGTCGATCTCTACTTGGATACGCAAGGTTTCGGCGAGGGCGGCGACGATGCGGGGGTAGATGGCACGTTCGTCGATGGTGAGCTGCCGGCCACGGCGATCCTTAAGCCATTTTTCGCAAACCTGATAGCCGCCGACTTGAAATGCCCAGACCTCAGGCGGGATATTGGCGAAATACTGTTCGTCGTTGATGCGCACCAAACCCGGCTCGGCGCCTCGCGGAGGCACGTAGGTAATTTCACTGACATTGTCAGAGCCTTTGATCGGAAAGCTAACCGAGTGCTTGTCCTTTGCGCGAAGCAGATGAAGGTCGATAAGATCTTTTCCGAAGCCGCACAATTGGCGAAAAAGTTTCAGATTAGAGGTAAGTGGCAATCGCGGGAAATCAACGCGTAGAAACTCTACGTAACGTGTGCGATAGCCTGGCGAATGGAAGATAGCGTAAGTGTAGTGCAACACATCCTCGGGACCAAAAGTTTTCTTTCGGTCGCCTGCGCCAGAGCAAATAAACTTCAAAAGCAGTTTTTTAGAAAACTCATCGATAAATTTTGGCTCCAGATTGGGGGTGGGGCCATTGCCTTCTTCGACAAGAAACTCATCGGGCTGTTGTTCTCGCGGGTAAATATAGAGGGGAAAAACGGTGCCGATGTCGTAGAGGGAGACCACGTCCTTGTTTACTAATTGGTCGGTCACGAAAAAAGCGCCTGTTTCACCGCGGCGTGACTGTCGTAGACAGCAAAGAGCAAGATTGGGACCGGCCAGTAGGTGCGCCATAACTTTGTCAGCCGGTCGGCTGATGAGCTTCGGATCGTAGTAGATTTCGCGAAGATCGAAAGGTCGGTAGAGGCAGCGACGCAGGAATATGGTGTTAAAGCTCAGCTTCTCACGACGCGTTTCAATATCGTAGCTCGTCGAATTTCGAATGTTGTAGGTTTCTCGGAATCCGCTGGGCAACTCGTCGGAAAAGAAACGCCGCATCCGCATTTCAAGGGTCTTGCGATCAAAGTCGATTACTAGGTCGTCACGGTCGGTCTTGAATCCGTTATTGCTGACGGGCATCGCGTCGCGAAGCGACCAGAACTCCTCATATTCTTCGCGCTGGGATTCATCCTTCGGCACAAACCAGAAATTAGGTTTATTGGGCTTAAGCTTTGTCCACTTGGTGTCAGTGACATCATGCGCGTCTAGCCAAGCGTATTTGTGCTTACGCGAGCCCCAAAGGTCAGCGTGCCTCACGGTGGCAAGTTTTCCTTTCTTGGACTTTTTCGAGCCGGCGGGAAGCTTGACGAAGAGTGCAAGTGAAACGCCAACGGTGATATCAAAAACGTTGTCGTCTTTGCCTCCGTCTGGAGCGGTCTCTAGTTTCTTTGAGCTGCCATGGAGATTGACGAGGTGAATCTCGTCAAATGCTTCCAGTAGCGATTCGCGCATGCGGCGGTGGGTGATGCCGTCGAGGTAGACGTTGCTGGTGATGTAGGCGACAATGCCTGAGCCGGTCTGCGCAATACGCCATTGGGCCCAACGAATAAATTTAATGAAGTCGTCGTCGAGGTTGAGCTTCTTTTCGTTGAGGTCGCGCTTGTAGTCGTCGAGCAGGCCAAGGATCCACTCATTGCGGTTCAACTGACCAAAGTTGGAATAAGGCGGATTGCCCATTACAACCAGAACTGGCAGATCGCGTTTCACGGCTGCGGCCTGACGGGCCTCGGCGCTGATGGCGGCGGCGGGACCGATCAAGGCCTGAAACTTGTGGTCGGCGTCATCGAGCGTGTTGGTCAGAAAGATGTTGAGACGTTCGCCGGGGTGAAATTCGTAGGCCCACTGCTCGCGCCAGAGCTCGTCGAGGTCGCGGGCGGCGAGTTCGAGACCGAGCTTGAAATGCGCGACGGCATAAGGCGCCATCAGCAGTTCGAAACCGTAGAGCCGTGGCAACAAGTCGCGATGCACGTAGCCGGGCCACTGGCCGGCGTCGTTGCGCTTTTGGAAGCGGGCACGAATGAAACGGATGACCGCATAGAGGAACGTCGCCGTGCCCGTGGCCGGATCCAGGACAAGCACGCGATGCTGGCCTTTGGCGTCGCGCGAGGCGTCCTCCAGTCCGGCCGGGAGGTCGAAGTGGGATTTCAACAGGGCATCGACCGAGCGCACCAGCCAGCCGACGACCGGCTCGGGGGTGTAATAAACGCCGCGCAGTTCGCGCAGCTTCGGATCGTAGGCGCCGAGGAAGGTCTCGTAAAAGTGCAGCATCGGGTCGCGCGTGCCGCGGCGGCCGAAGTTTTCCAAGAGCGCATAGACATCGGTGAGCGAGAGTGTCTGCACGATGTCGGCGACAAAGCCGGCAAAGGGCTCGTCGTCGAGATCGGGGCCGGTGATGAGATAAAAGAAGTCGCGGAGGAAGGGGTTGGTCTTGGGGATGTGCTTTTGCGCATCAGCCCGATCAAAATGCTTGGCCCCGCCGCCCATGATGCGGGCCGAGAACAGGCCATAGGCCAGGGTCTGGGCGAACATGTCGGCAAAGTCCTCTTCGGTTAGGTCGGGCAGGAGGGTCTGTTCGAAGGCGCGGTGCCAGTCGCGCAGGAGCGGTGAGGCCTGCTCGGTGCGGAACGCCTCGACGATGAGATCGCGCACGAGGTGGGCGAGCGCCGCCATACGCTCCGCGAGCGGCTCTGGCGCACTGATGCCCCCGGGCGTGCGGGAGGTAAACTCCCGGACCAAGGCAAGAAAAGCCGCTTGGCCATCGGCATCGGGAATCAGTTTGCCTGCAGGGGAGACGTGGGCGAGGCGAGCGGTCAACCGCGGGTTCTTTTCCCCGGTGACGAACCAGCGGAATTCCAGGTAGTCGGTGACAAGGAGATTGGGGAGATGCCGCCGGTAGCGGGCGAGCTGCTCGGTCGCGAGCGCCTCGTCGAGGGAGAGGCCGAGATCCTTGGCCTCGATGTAGCCGATGGAAAAATCGAACTTGAGGGTCGTGACGACAAAGTCAGGCGCCCCGGCGGCGGAACGCTTGGGTTCATTCGTCGTCAGAGTGCCCGGAGCGAGCTGGTTGAAGAGTCCGACCAAAAACGGTCGGTAAGTGTGTTCGGTGGCGCGGCCGCGCTGCAGTGCATTTTGAACCTCTTTCAGGTAGCGGGACAGAGCTTCAGCAGGATCTACGGCCTTAACCATTTGCGCTGGAGCAGAACGAGGTTGGCTATCAGCAGCAAGCGCGGAGCGGGTGGCAGCTGAAAAATCAAGGCAGGGGTTTCAAGCCCTCGGCGCGGACGACCCACTTGCCGTCGTCGGGGATGCCGGGATGGGCCCGCGGGGCGCCGTCCCAGCCGCCGACCATCAGCGCGACGGCGGAGAGGAACGCGCCGTTGGCGGGAAGATAGACGGCGATCTCGCGCTTGGGGACGCCGGGCTTGGCGTTGCGGACGGCAGCCTCGTCGCTGCGCTGCGGACAGTGGCCACTGGGCAGGTAGACATTGTTCGGCCCGTTGCGCAGCAGGATCTCCACCGCCTGTTCCGGGTGGCCGAGGCGCGCGGCGGTCATGGCGATCATCGGGTAATCCCAGCCCCAGATCTTGGTTTCCCAGTCCCAGGTCTTCAGCACGGCGTCGAAGGTGCGCTGCATCGTCGCGCGGTCCACGTCAGGGCCGCCCGGCAGCAGGCCGAGCGGCGCGAGCATCGTCGGGTGGTCGTGGCGGCTGTCGATGTTGTCGAAGGTGTCGGGGTTCGAGCCGAGCGCGACGTAAAGGCCGTCCTTCTGCGGGATGGGTGCGAGATGCGCGATGACGTGGTCCCACTTCTCGTCACGCGGCAGGCCGAGGCGCTCGCGCCACTGCTGGGCGACGCCCAGGGCCCAGCGCCAGTAGGCCAGCTCGAAGGACGGGTTCTGGCTCGCGGCCTGGTCGTAGATTTCCTGGGCGATCCAGAGCGGCGGGCCGAGGACGTATTGGCCCCTGGCCGCGTCGAAGTGCACCATGGACGCGAGGCAGTCGGCGGTCTCGAGCACGAGGTCGCGGTAGCGCGCGAGGGTCGCGGCGGTCGGCTGGTTGCGGTAGAGCAGCTCGGCGAGGTAGACCAGGTGCGGCTGGTTCCAGACGATGAGCGGGTTGCCGCCGGGGCTCTCGCGCATCTCGGGGCCGGTCATCTTCGCCCACCGCGCGCCCCGGAGGCCGCGGCTGGCGGCGAGCGCGCGGGCGGCGGGGAGCTGCGCCTGATACCAGGCGAGGTTCCGGGCGAGCAGGTCGTCGTGGCCCCAGAGCGGGAAGTTGGCGGTGTGCCACCAGATCATCTCGGTGTGGTGCTTGCCATACCAGGTGCTGCAGGTGAGGCCGGATTCCTGCGGCGGCACATCGCCCGCCATCTGCACGGCCATGAGGTAGCGCGACAGGATGATGCGCCGCTCGAGCTGCGCGGCGCGCGGGTCGGTGCTGCCGGTGAAGTCCACCGCGGCGCCCTCGCGCCAGAATTTCTGCCAGGCCTGCGTGCTGGCGGCGCGGACGCCGGCGGCGTCGAACGGCGGATGGTCCAGCGCCACGGGGGAAAAGGTGAGGGCGAACTCGAGCTTCGCGCCGCTGGCGGCGACATCGTATTCGTGCGACCCGGTGCCCGTGAACAGGAGGCGCTCCTTCGAGGCGAGCGTGACGTAATAACGGGTGTTGCCCACCATCCGCAGCAGGTCGATGCGCGTGTCGGTCCGGCCGGTGATCGTGGTCGTGTGCGCGCCGGGCTGGCTCCAGTCGAGGGCGGGGGTGTTCTTCACCGCCGGGTCGTGGCCGCGCGGGAAGCGCAGGCGCAGGCGGAGCTGGCCGGTGATCACGAGCGGTGACTCGACCGTCACGCCGATCGTGTCGGTGCGGCTGGCGGAGGCGGTCGTGACGGTGACGGGCACGCCACCAAGCTTGAACCTGCTCGTGATGATGCCGGTCCAGAGGTCGAGGGTCTGCGCGGGGTCCTGGATGTCGGCGGGGACGAACTCGGTGCCGTCGGGCTTCCGCCACTCGAGCGCGAGCTGGCCGAGCGGGTGGTTGCGCGGGTTGCGGCGGAGCCAGTCCCCGGCGGGCACGCTGGATCGGGTCGGGAAACCCAGCACGCGGCCGTCGGGCAGGGTGAAATCCCTGTTGGCGTCATCCAGCTGGTAGCCCGCCGGATTGTCGTCCGTGACCCAGCACCAGCGGGAGAGCGTCTCGGTGGGGAGGCCGGTGCGCTGGTAGAGCGCGGCGAAGCTCTGGAGGCCGGTGATGTCGGCGGTGAAGGCAAAGTTGCCGTTGCCGACGGTGAGCGGCGCGTCGACGTCGACCGTGCGGATGACGGGGTTGTGGCGGGTGACGAGGGCGTGGCGGTCGATGGGCTCCGCGGCAATCCCGGCCAGGCCGGTCAGCAGGAGCAGGAGGAGGCGGCGCATAACCTCAGTGCGCCCCGCGGTAGTTCTTCTCGCCGGCGGTGACCCGGAACGGCATGCGGTTCTCCTTCGGCGGGAGCGGGCAGGTGGCGAATGCGGTGAAGGCGCACGGCGGGTTCTGCATGCGGTTGAAATCGAGAGTGATCTTGGTCTCGCCGGGCTTCGGCTTGGGGACGTAGAGGAAGCGCGAGGCCTCGTAGGTTTCCTCGCCGGCGGTGAGGTCGGTCAGGATGAAGAACAGGTTGTCGCCGCCCTCATCGACCGGCAGCAGCTCGACGGTGTGGCCGGCGTGGGTGAACACGGCCTTGCCCGGCACGGGCGCGGGCTCGGTGACGCCGATCATGTTGGTGATGTTGACCTGCTTCACCGGGTCGAAGGGCACCCACGTCGCCTCGATGCGCCAGGCGGGGTCGATGGGGAAATAGTCGATGCCGGCGAAGTGCGCGCGGGTGGCGGCCTCGGTGTCGCGCACGCGCAGGTAGAGCTCGGGGCCGCGGGACATCACGTAGAAGTTCGCGGTGCCGAAGGTCACGCGCGTGGGCTTGGCGCCCTGCCAGTCCAGCGCGGCCGGCCGGTGGGCGGAGACGCCGTCGACCTCGAGCAGGGCGCTCGGGGCGGGCGTGAGGGTGACCGTGCGGTCGGCGGCGAGGGTGACGGTGGCGAGGTAGGGCGGGCCGACGGCGAGGCGGATGGAATTGTCGGGCGCGGTGCCGACGGTGTTTGCCCCCGGGGCGAGCAGGTGCCGGCCGACCAGCGTGAGCCAGCTGTCGGGCGCGGTCAGGCGGGCGACGCGCGCGGCGCGCCAGGTCTCGATGGATTTGACGTGGTCATCCTGGGCGAGCGACCCCGTTGCCCGCTGCTGCGGGCCCGGGGTTTGTCCCGGATTCTGGCTCGCGCCAAATCCAGGCAATAGTGTGCCAAGCAGGAGGGTGAGGAGCAGGTAACGCGGCAGCATGAGCCCGAAGAAGGCAGATTATTTCCGAAAAGGAAACCCCGGGGTTACGGCTCCACCACCACCGGCGTGCCGACCTTGACGAGGGAGAGCAGGGCGACGGCGTCCCAGTTGGCGAGGCGGAAGCAGCCGTGCGATTCCGTGCGGCCGACCTTTTCCGGGTCGGGCGTGCCATGCAGGCCGTAGCCGGGGCGGTCGAGCCCGATCCAGGCGAGGCCCACGGGATTGTTCGGGCCGGGCGGGATGATGAGCCGGCGGCCGAGTTCCTGGCCCTCGGCCGATTCGGGGAAGACCGCCGGGTCGAAGGTGTAGTCCGGGTCGGGGATGACGACCGTCACCTTCAGCTCGCCGACCGGGCGTTTCTCGACGTTGCGCGCGATGCTGACCGGGCAGTGCAGGACGATCCGGCCCTCCTCGGTGGTGGCCTCGAGGACCTTCTCGGCGAGGCGGATGTGGATGCGCGCGACCTTGAGCGGGCTGGTGAACGGCGCGATGTCCGGCACCGTGATGGTGGCGCCGGGCAGGATGTCGTCCCAGTTGAAATCCGGGTTCAGCGCGCGGAGGTATTTCGGGTTGGCGCGGTAACGCTCGGCAATGAACTCAAGCGCCGTGCCGTGCTGGAGCCCGGGGCTCTGCGACTTGCCGAGCCAGGTGTCGGGCACGGGTTTGAGGCGGGCGAGCTCCGTCACGCTCAGGGTGTGGGTCGTGAGCGGCGGCGCGGTGAGGAGCAGGAGTTCGCGCGTGGGCTGGTCGAGGTCGCCGGTGGGGTTGAGGCCCTCGTTGCGCTGGAAGGCCTTCATCGCCTCGGCGGTCTGGGCGCCGCGCACGCCGTCGATCGAGCCGCAGGAATAGCCGCGGCGGTGCAACTCGACCTGCGCCTCGACCCAGTTGGCCACGGGCGGGCCCGCTGGTGTTGCGGGCTCGGTGGCGGTTTCCGCCGGGGCTTCCGTCGCGGGCGTGTCCTCGGGCTTCAAGGCCGGCGCGGGCTGCGCGGCCAGCGTCCCGCCGAGGGACAGGAGGAGCAGGAACAGCGGGCGCCGGATCATGGGGGCCCACGATGGCTCCCGCCGGGAAAATGAAAACGCGGAAATGCGGCCGGGAGCGTTTACTTCAGCTCATCCACGAACTTGTGGACCATGGCGCTGGCGTCGTTGCCCTCGGCGAGCAGCTTGCCGTCCGGGCCGTAGACCTTGAAGTGCGGGATGCTCTGCAGCTTGAACTGCTGGGCGACGGGCGACTGCCAGTCGATGCGCTTCACGTCGGGGCGGTTGATGTCGACCTTGACGACGGCGAGGTCGGCGCGCTGCGCGTGGAGCTTGGCGAGGGGCTCGTTGTAGACCTGGCAGGGGCCGCAATACTTGCTGGTGAAGTCGACGATGGTCGTCTTGCCGGGGACGAGCTGGTCGGCGAGCACGATGGTCTGGCCCATCGCGACATGGGCGGGCTCGGCGCCCTTGGGGGCGGCGAGGGCGGTGGCGGACAGGGCGAGGGCGGTCAGGAGGACGGGGAGGAGTTTCATGGGAGTATGAACACAACGCAGCTCAGGATATTCCATTAGGCAAAAAGATTCTCCGGTGCGGGAATTTGGAGGCGGGGCCATCAGCCCCGCGAGGCATGATTTGCGGTTGGCTTAAACCGCGGGGCTGATGGCCCCGCCTCCAACCAAGCAAAAGCATCACTTCAACAGGGCGCGCAGGTCGGCCAGGCTGAGCTTCGCGGCGGCCGCGTCGCTGGCGTCGAACACCCCGGCGAGCAGCGCGCGTTTCTCGTCCTGCAGGGCCATGACCTTCTCCTCGACCGTGCCGGCGCAGATGAGCCGGTAGCTGGTGACGACCTTCGTCTGGCCGATGCGGTGCGTGCGGTCGGTGGCCTGCGCCTCGACGGCGGGGTTCCACCACGGGTCGTAGTGCACGACGGTGTCCGCGCCGGTGAGGTTGAGGCCGGTGCCGCCGGCCTTCAGCGAGATGAGGAAAACGGGAACGGTCCTGTCGTTCTGGAATTTGTCCACCGCGGCCTGCCGGGCCTTCGTCGTCATCGAGCCGTCGAGGTAGCAATAGGTGACGCCCTCGGCATCGAGCTCCTCGCGCAGCAATGCCAGCAGCGAGGTGAACTGCGAAAAGACGAGCATGCGGTGGCCCTCGTCGACGGACTCGGCGAGCAGCTCGCGGAAGGCGTCGAGCTTGGCGGAGCCGGCGGCCGCGCCCTTCGCCGGGTCGACCAGCCGCGGGTCGCAGCAGATCTGGCGCAGGCGCAGGAGCTGCGTGAGTGTGGCGAGGTGGAGGCGGCCCTCGGAGGCGCCCTTGGCGGCGAGGTCGAAGAGTTCGCGCTCGGTGTCCTCCTGCATGCGCTGGTAGAACGCGGCCTGGGCCGGGGTCGGCTCGCACCAGATGACCTGCTCGATCTTCGGCGGCAGCTCGGGGGCGACGGCGGCCTTGGTGCGGCGCAGGATATAGGGGGCGGTCTGGACGCGCAGCCGCTCGTCGTGGAAGGCGCGTTCCTCGCGCTTCATGCCGGCGGGCAGCTTGGGCAGGAAGCCGGGCATGAGGAACTCGAAGAGCGAGCGCAGGTCGTCGAGCGAGTTCTCCAGCGGCGTGCCGGTGAGCAGGAAGCGGCCGCGGCCGTGCAGCACGCGCAGGGCCTGCGCGGCCTGCGTGCGGCGGTTCTTCAGGTGCTGCGCCTCGTCGGCGAGGATGACGTCGAAGTGCACGCCCTCGAACAGCTCCGTGTCGCGCGCCAGCGTGCCGTAGGACGTGAGCACGAGGTCGTAGCCGGCGAATTCCTTCGCCGTGAGCCGGGCGGTGCCGTGGTGCACGAAGACCCGCAGCGCCGGGGCAAAGCGCGCGGCCTCGCGCCGCCAGTTCTCCACGAGAGAGGCGGGGACCACCACGAGATGCACCGTTCCGGCCTGCTGGCCGGCCGGTGTTTGTCCCCGGTTCTCGCCTCCGCGCTGTCCTCCGGCAGCGCCCGGAGTCGGCGAAACCGGGGCAAAGGCGCGCGCGGATTTGGCGGCGGCCAGGAGCGCCAGCGCCTGCGGGGTTTTGCCGAGGCCCATCTCGTCGGCGAGGATGCCGCCGAGTTCCTGGCCGTGCAGGTGCCAGAGCCAAGCCACGCCCAGCTGCTGGTAGGGGCGGAGCACGGCGGTGAAGTCCGCCGGCAGGGGCGCGGGCGGCAGCACGGAGAGGTTTTTCAACGCGGCGCTGCGGGCGTGCCACGTTTCCGGCGCGGAGAAATGCGGCGCGATGCCCTCGAGCAGGTCGGTGACCTCGGCGGCGCGGGACTTGGCGATGCGGTGCCGGCCCTGGGCGCTGGCGGCGGAGACCTCGCCGGCGAGCGCGCGCTGCGCGGCCTCCAGCTCGGCGAGCTTGGCGGCGTCGATCAGGTAGATGGCGCCGTCGGCCTCGATGTAGCCGCGGCCGGTGGCGACGGCGGAGCGGATCTGCGCGTCCGGCGCGGTGCCGGCCTTGAGGCCGAGGGTGACGTCGTAGCCGTCGGCCTCCTCGCCGACCGAGGCGGCGATCTCCGCGGTCTTCAGGTGGGCCGTGTTCTTTTCAAAATTGGCCGTGAACTCCGCGTGGAGGTTTTCGCGCAGCAGGGCGCCGTGCGTGGCGAGGATGTTGAGGACCTTGTGCCGGTCGCGCAGCCACCACTTGCGGGTGAGCGGGTCGAGCGAGAAGCGGTGGGTGCGCAGGAACTCGAGCGCGGCGTCGTAGACCATCGACTCGCGCGAGGGCAGGGTGATGGCGAGAAAATGCTCGGAGCCGTCCACGGTGAGCGGCGTGAGGTCGTCGTCCTCCTCGGGCTTGGGTTTCTTCGCGGGCAGCGGCTTCGGGAGCGGCGGGGGCGGCGGGGCCTCGGTCAGGTGCTCGCTGACGCCGGGGAGATCGAGGCCGTTCCACGCCAGGGGCAGTGCCGGCCGGTCGGCGCGGTAGAAGACCTTTTCGCCGATGAGGGCCCGGACCAGTTCGCGGAGCTGGGCGCGTTTCAGCTGGATCAGCGACACCGGCTGCGGGGCGACGCCGAGGCGCTGCAGGATGGCGAGGGCGGGCACCAAGTCCTCCGGGGGCGGCGCCGAGAGGTCCAGCTCCACGCGCACGGCGATGGCGTCGCGCGGGGCGGCGGCCGGCAGATTTGGTGGGAGCAGGAGGCGGAGCATGGGGGAAGGTCAGTTGAAAGACAGAAGGTGAAAGTTGAAAGACCAGAGATGCCGGGGCGGAGATTCGCAGCGGCCTTTCTTTCAACTTTCAGCCTTCAACCTTCAACCGCGACCGCAGGTCGCGAGGTGCCAGAAGCCGCAGAGCGGGCAGCGGTAGGCGGTGCGTTCGCGGCCCACGCCGGCGACGAGCGCGGCATCGAGGGCGTCGCCCTGCGTGCGATAGCGCCGCTTGCGGGTGCAGCGGTGTTTGCGCTCCTCGGCCGTGGGTTTCTTCACGGGGCGAGGCTTGCAGAAGGCGCGGCCACAAAAAGCACAAAAAGCGCAAAACCGGCCTCGCCTTGGCCGGGCGGGGCAGGGTAGGTCTGGGGGATGTCTTCCGAACCGACCAAGGACAACAAACCGAAACGCGGACAGCCCTGCCCCTGCGGCAGCGGGCAGTTGTTCGAGGCCTGCTGCGAACCCTACCATGCGGGCAAAAAAGCAGCCGGCGACGGCGGAGCAGCTGATGCGCGCGCGGTTCACGGCGCACGTGGCGCACAATTTCAAGTTCCTGCACGACACCTACCGCCCGACGGCGGGCAAGCCGTATGTCGCCGAGGAGGGCGAGCCGGCGGTGACCTGGACGCGCCTCGAGGTGCACGGCCACGAGGTGGTCGCGGACAACCCGAACAAGGCCTACGTGGATTTCTCGGCCTACGGCATCGAGGACAAGATCGAGAAGGTGCTGCATGAGAAGGCGGAGTTTCTGCGGATCAACGGCACGTGGCTCTACGAGCGCGAGGCGCGCCTCGGGCCCGCGCCCTACAAGGCGGCGCCGAAGGTCGGCCGCAACGACCCGTGCCCCTGCGGCAGCGGGAAGAAATACAAGCAGTGCTGCCTGCTGAAGGGGTAAGACCCCAGGCCGGCGCGGTTGCGTTGTGCGGCGGCGTGGCTTTCATGGGCGGTGCATCCACGCACTCCCATATGAAACGCACCGCATCCGCCGTCTGGCAGGGCTCGCTTAAGGCGGGCAAAGGCGCGCTCACCTCCCCCGGTGGCGCTTTGAAGAACACGGAATACTCCTTCGGCTCCCGCTTTGAATCGGGCGCCGGCACCAATCCCGAGGAGCTCATCGCCGCGGCCCACGCGGGCTGCTTCGCGATGGCGCTCTCCGCCGAGCTGGGCAAGGCCGGCTTCACGCCGGACCGGCTCGACGTCACCGCCGAGGTCAGCCTCGACAACGTCCCGCCCGCCGGCTGGACCGTCACGGCCTCGCACCTCGTGCTGACGGCGAAGATCCCCGGGATCGACGCGGCGAAGTTCGACGCGATCGCGGCCGGGGCCAAGGCCGGCTGCCCGATCTCGCGGCTGCTGAACGCCAAGGTCACGCTGGCGGCGACGCTGGCCTGAGCGTCGCGCGGCTCAGGCGCGGGGACTGAAGGCCGCGCGCACCGCGGCCGGCATGGGCTCGGCTTCCATCCGGCCGGCCTGGTCCTGCCGCACGTGCACCGTCGTCATCCGCCCGCGCGCCACCACGGTCCAGCGGCGGCTGCGCTCCTTCTCGAACACGAAGCCATAGGTCAGGGAGCTTTCCGCCACCGCCTCGATGGTTCCGCGCACGCGGATGACGTCGCCGCAGCGCAGCGGGCGCAGGAATTCGCACGATGATTCGCGACGCGGCCAGCCATGGCGCGTGCCATCAGGCGCACTGGACATGATCGCGAGATGGCGGGCGCGGAACCACTCGTGCTCGCACACCTCCATCCAGCGGTAGAAATTCGAGAAGTGCATGAGCCCCGCGGCGTCGGTCTCGTGGAATTCAACGCGGCGGGTGAGGGTGAAGGTGAGCGGCTCCATGGGATGCGGGTGGGGGTGGAATCAAAGTCCCTCGCGCAGGCCGCGATGGCTGCGCAGGTGCTCCTGCTCGAGCTGGCGGCGGGCCGCGGCCATGTTGTCGATGAGGTTGGGGTAGCGGCGCCCGGATTTTTTCGCCGTGGCCTTCGCCCAGGCCAGGTTTTCCGGCGTCAGTTTGGTGCCGGTGGACTGCTTGGGCGTGGGCTTTTTCCAGGGAGGGGTGGACATAGGGAGGAAAGGGGTGAGGGAGAAGGGATGAGTGAGACGGCCTGCTGAACTACGGGCCGATGGCCTGCGTGGATGGGTTTCGTAAAAAATATTGTGTTAAGCGTTCATAATCAATGGCGTTAAATTTACCTGTCAGCCGCTTGCCAGACAGGAAAATCGACCCATCTTCATGGCCGACGGAGGGGGCTGGGCTCCCTCCCGCCGTTGATTGATAAACGCCTCGACCTGCTGGGTGGGAAGAGGCCCAGACCGCCGCTGCAAGCGGCATATAGGAGGACGAATAAAGTCATGATGACTCTACTCGCCATCTCGGTCTCCTGGCTGTCGGTCGCGATGATTTACGTCATCGCGGGCTCCGACCGCCGTGAGCGCCGATTCTAAAGGAAACCACGCCGCCCCGGGGAAACCCGGGGCGGCTTTTCTTTGGGCGGGAATCAGGCCGCGCCCAGGATCTTCCGGCAGAGCGCCTCGCCGCGGTTGAAATCGCGGCAGGTCTGCGGGCGGTCCTCGTAGATCGTGCAGAGGCGCGTGATCGCATCGAGGGCCACGCAGGCGCCGTCGCCGTGCTGGTCCATGCAGCGCACGCCGGCGTGGACCGCGACCAGTTCCTCGGGGACGATGTCACCCGGCCGGAGCTCGACCACCAGGTGGCAGCAACGGCCGCAGCCGGCGCACGCAGGAAGGTCGTTATGGAGTGAGATCAAGGAGCTGGGAGCAGGGAGCGCGGGGCGGCGCCGAAAGGTGGATTGGGGGGGTGTTTCAAACCCGATTTGTCATCCTGAGCGGAGGGAAGGATCCAGTGCGACGAGTCCGCTATCACGGGCGAACAACTGGATTCTTCACTTCGTTCAGAATGACAGGAAAGCGGTGTTTGGTGGGTTTGAAGACACTCCCTACTCGTCCAGGTCGTCGCCGGCCATCTCGTCGCCGATGGGGGTCGAGGGCGGGCGGCGCGGGTGGTTCATCATCGGGGCGCCGGTGAAGGGCTTGGGGGCGTTGTGGGCCGGCAGGGCCCCGGCGATGAAGGCGAGGATCTCGGCGCGGCCGCTCTTCGTGGTGGACGAGCTGGCGAAGACGGGCGGCTGCGCGTCGGTGGACTTCGCCATGGCGGCGCGGAAGCGGTCGATCGTGTTGCGCGAGTGCTGGGCGGCCTGCTTGTCGATCTTGGTGAAGATGAGGGCGAAGGGCAGGCTGTGCGTGCCCATCCAGTGGACGAACTTGAGGTCCATTTCCTGCGGCTCGTGGCGGGAATCGATGAGCACGAACGTGCGGCGCAGCGTCGGCCGGTGGCTGAGGTAGTCGCGCACGGCGGTGTTGAAAAGCTGGCGCTCCGTCTTCGCCACGTGGGCGTAGCCGTAACCCGGCAGGTCAACGAGGCTCCAGGTGCCTTTGATCGTGAAGAAATTGATCAGCTTCGTCTTGCCCGGCAGGTCGGAGACCTTCGCGAGGTCCTTCTTTTCCGTCAGCAGGTTGATCAGGGACGACTTGCCGACATTGGAACGGCCGATGAACGCGAATTCCGGCAGGACGGGGTGCGGGCACGTGGCGAGGTCGGGCGAGCTGACGGCAAAGGTGGCGGTCTTGATCTTCAGGCGGCCATCAGGGACGCACTTCGCGCCACAAGCGAACCTTAGTTTCCGAGGCGGTCCCGCACCTGCGCCAGCAGCCCGAAGGAGCGCAGGCGGGCGGCATGATCGTGGATCGCCGCCGTCACCATGAGCTCGTCCACCTGCGTGCGGCGGAGGAATGCCTCGATCCCGCGTTTCACCGTCTCGGGCGAACCGACCACGGCCTCGCTGAACGCATGGTCGACGTTGGCCTGCTCCGCCCGCGACCACCGGCCGTCCATGCTGTCCACCGGCGGCGGGAGCGGGCCGGGCGCCCCGCGCCGGAGCAGGACGAAGCTCTGTTGGAGCGAGGTGAACAGCCGCGCGGCGCCGGCATCCGTGTCGGTCGCCACGACGCCGATCGCGGCCATGGCATAGGGCTTGGCCAGCGCGGCGGATGGCTGGAAGCCCTGCCGGTAGAGCGTGAGCGCCTCCTCGAGATGGTCGGGCGCAAAGTGTGAGGCGAAGGCAAAGGGCAGGCCGAGCGCGGCCGCGAGCTGCGCGCCGAAGAGGCTGGAGCCCAGCACCCAGACGGGCACGTCGAGTCCGGCGCCGGGCACCGCCTGCACCACCTGGCCGGGCACCGCCGGCTGGAAGTAGGACTGCAGTTCGGTCACATCCTGCGGGAAACTGTCGGGCACATCGCGCGCCCCGCGGCGGAGGGCGCGGGCCGTGGGCTGGTCGGTGCCGGGCGCGCGGCCGACGCCGAGGTCGATGCGGCCGGGAAAAAGCGCGGCGAGCGTGCCGAACTGCTCGGCGATCACCAGGGGCGAGTGGTTCGGCAGCATGATGCCGCCGGAGCCGACGCGGATCGTGGAGGTGCCGGCCGCGACATGGCCGATGACCACGGCGGTCGCCGCGCTCGCGATGCCGGGCATGTTGTGGTGCTCGGCCAGCCAGAAGCGGCGGTAACCCAGCTGCTCGGCGTGGCGCGCCAGCTCGCGCGAGCGGTGCAGGGCGTCGGCGGCGGTGCCGCCCTGCGTGATGTTGGAAAGGTCGAGGACCGAGAACGGAACCATGCGGCACAGTGGCCAGAACGACCGGAATTGCCAGCGGCGCTCAGAGCTGCGGCCGCGATTTCTTCTGCAGGTCGCCGTAGAGGGAGTGGGTGCGGATCTTCTGCGCGAGGTCGAGGGCGCGCTTGATGCGCGTCGACTCGGTCTTGGCGCCGGTGATATAAACGAGGAGCGAGCGCTGGCGGCCGGGCGTGAAGGTGTCCCAGCGGGCACGCGCTGCGTCGTCCTGGTCGAGGGCGAGCCGGAACTCCTCGGGCAGGTCCAGGCGGTCGGGCGCGGGGTCGGGCCGGAAGGCGAGCACGGCGGGTGTCTTCAGGCTGATGCCGGCCTCCTTCATGAAGTCGCGGTTGACGATGAGGAAGCTGCCGCCGTCGGCGTGGTTCATCAGCGCGCGGTTGATGGCGTGGCCGTTGACGGTGCCGATGAGGCGGCGGACCTTCGCCTTCTTCCACGCCGCGGCGGCCTCATCGGGCACGGGCAGGATGTGGAAGGGCATGGCCTGGTCGAGGCGCACGACCTGCGAGGTGAAACGGAAGGCGAGCTTGCCGGCGGCCATGGCATGATGACGCGCGGCGGGCGGGCGGGTGTCAACCAGCGGGATGAACCACGGAACACACGGAAGAGAATGCAGTTGGCGGCGGCCGGCCGGCCCGGCAAGGTCGGGGCATGGGCGATCCTTCACGTTACACCGATGAAATCGTAATCTCCTGGCCGGAGCTGCACCGGGATGCGCGCTTCCTGTCGCAGCAGCTGCACGGACTCGGCACCTGGCGGGGCATTGTCGCCATCACGCGCGGCGGCCTGGTGCCGGCGGCGCTGGTGGCGCGGGAGCTGGAGATCCGGCTGATCGACACGGTGTGCGTGTCGAGCTACGCGGCCGGCGCGGGCGGCGGCGCGGCCCAGGCGCAGGGGGGAGTGCAGGTGCTCAAGGGCGTGGCCGGCGACGGCGCGGGCTTCCTGCTGATCGACGACCTCGTGGACACGGGCAAGACGGCGCAGGTGGTGCGGTCGATGCTGCCCAAGGCGCACTTCGCCACGCTCTACGCCAAGCCCGCGGGCCGGCCCTTCGTCGACACCTGCGTGAAGGAGTTCAAGCAGAACAAGTGGATCTTCTTCCCGTGGGACATCGACTACCGGTTCGTGAAGCCGATCAAGGACGGCGGCAGTCTGACCGCCAAGGGGTGAGCGACTGTCACCCGGCCGGTGCGGTGTGCTCCACCTGCCGGCGCAGGCCGCCGGCCAGGGCCAGCCGCCAGAAATCGCCCCGGCGGCGCGGCTGCAGGGTGGCGACCGGCAGGCGACGGTAGGCCGCCGGGTTGTGGCCGAAGCGCCGGGCGAAGCTGCGGGTGAACGCCTCGTGGCTGTCGAAGCCCGCGTCGAGCGCGATGGCCAGCACGCGCCGTCGCGTGGTGCGCAGCTGCCGGGCCGCGCGTTCCAGCCGCAGCCGCCGCAGGCAGCCGCGGGGACTCTCGCCAAACAGGCGGGCAAAGACCCGGTCGAGCTGGCGCGGCGACACGCCGGCGAGGCTCGCGAGGGCCCCGATCTCCAGCGGCTCATCGAGATGGGCCCGCAGGTAGGCGAGCAGGCGAACGAGACGCGGATCGTGGGCCCGCAGGGTGGCCGGCTTCATCGCGGGGCCGACCGGCGTAGGCGCGGCGCGGGCTTCCGCCCGACGTGGGGCTGGAGGTGGCCGGCGAAGATCTGCCGCCAGCCGTCGGCGGTGGCGCTGCGGTCCCCGACGACGCCGAAGGTGTGGTCGGCGAGTTCCAACTTGGTCTCGCCGTCGCCCGCCGGCGTCAGGGTCAGGCGGAGGAGCGAGGTGGCGGGGCCGGCCCAGGGTGGCAGGAGGTAGCCGGCGAGCAGCAGCGAGACGTTTTTCTCTACCCCGATGACGCGATACCAAGCGAGTCCCTCGCCGGGTGCCGTGATCTCGCCCATCATGCCGCCGAGCCGGGGCTCGAGGACGAAGCGCCTGGTCTTGGGCGAGGTGTGGAAGGTCGCGGGCCACCAGGCGGCGATATCCCTGGTCAGCGCCGTCCAGACGCGCGAGGGAGTGGCTTGAAGGTTGAACTCGAGTCGGGTCTCGTGGGAACCGGTCGGGGTGAAGGCGGGCGGTTTGCTCATGGTGGGAATCTAGCAGAAAACCCCGGCGGGCGGCTTGATCATTTTCGCCAAAATGGCCGGCTCGCTCAGGGCCGGTAGACCCAATAGAGCCCGGGCGGAAATGAGGCGAAGCGGACGGAATTGTGGTTTTCGCCCGGGTAGAGGGTGAAGCGGTATGCGAGGTTGGCCGGTTTCAGCTCGTCGAGCTTCCGGGCAAAGGCCGTGGTCGAGGCCGTGATGTCGAAGCCGTAGACATCGTGCTCGTCGTCGCCGGCCGAAAGATCGAGCCGGACGGGGTGGGGCAGGTTTTTCAGTTTCGCCATCGCCTTGAACAGCAGGTCGTGGTCCCAGTCGGCCACCGGGCTGGCGGCGACGATGCGTTGAAACAGCCCCGGCCGCTCCTCGAGGACGTGGAGCGCGAACAGGCCGCCCATGGAATGACCGAGCAGGCCGCGGTCGGCGGGATCGGTCCGGTAGGTGCGGTCGATGAGCGGGATGATTTCCTTCTCGAGAAACCCGAGGAAAACGGGGGCGCCGCCCGAGCCGGGCACGGCGGCCAGCCCGGTCGGGGTGAAGTCCCGGGCGCGCAGCGGCATCGGGTTCACGTTCCGGCCGTGGCCGAGGGTCACGATGATCACCGGCGGCATGCGGCCCGAGTAGACGTTGTTGTTCTGCAGGGACGCCATGAACGGGAAGTGCCAGCCATCGAGGACGTAGAGGACGGGATAGGATTTGCCGGAGGTGGCGTAATCCTCGGGCAACGACACGAAGAGATCGTAGGTCTGGCCGATCCGGGCCGAGGCGATGGTGCGATGCTCGGTGTGCGGGAGCGTGACGGCCGGGGCGGCGTCGGCCCCGCGGAGCGCGAGGTTCGTGAACGTGAGGAGGAGGGCGAAAAGAAAGCGGTGCATGGTGGGGCTTATTTTTTCCGGACGGAGAGGGTCCAGTCGCGGCCGGAGTCGATGTTGTATTTGTTGGCGAAGTTGCCCTGGTTGACGGCCATCGAGACGTAGCCGCTGCTGTTGATGAACATCAGGTTCTTGCCGACGGGGACGTCGCCGAAGGTGTGGGCGTAGGGGACGGTCTCCTCCCAGACGACCTTGCCGGCCTGGCGGATGGTGACGACGACCAACTCGCCCTCCTTGATGCCAAGTTTCTCGAAGGTGTGGCGGTCGATCAGGCACGCGGTGTTGCCGAGGTGGCCGCGGGAGATGTCGATCATGCCGGTGGCGGTGCCGTGCTCGATGACGGGCTTGGGGTAGTCGAGGGTGACGACCCTGGGTTCGAGGAGCGGGCCGACCTGCTCGTAGGTGATGACGCCGGCGGCAAGGCGGCCGGCGGTGTAGGCATAGACGTCGCGGCCGTGGAAGGTGTGCGACCACTCGGTGCCCGGGCGGCGGTTGACCTTCTCGTCGATCTCGCGGACGGCCTCGATGCCGAACTCGGCGGCCACGAGGGCGAGCGTGCCGTTGTCGGGGCTGACAAAAAACTGCCCGTTCTTTGTCTGCAGGACGACGGACTTCCGCCGGGTGCCGACGCCGGGATCGACCACGGAGACGAAGACGGTGCCCTTCGGCCAGACCGGGGCGGTGTAGATCAGGTTCCGGGCGGCGGCATCGATGTTGTAAAGCTCGATGAGCGGCTGGACGGTGAAAATGGGGATGTCCTTGTCGACGGCGAACACGACGCCCGGCATGACGGCGCCGCCGAAGTCGGCCTGGATGACGACGGCGTTGTGCTCCTTGGCGGAGGCGGTGGCAAGGCCGAGCAAAAGGATCAACACGGCGCGGGCGAAGGATGACACGGGGATATTCATGGATGGGAGTGGATTATTTCTTGCGCAGGGAAAGGGTCCAGTCGCGGCCGGAGTCGATGTTGTAGTGGTGGGCGAAGTTGCCCTGGTTGATGGCAAGGGAGGTGTAGCCGGCATCGTTGATGAAGAGCAGCAACTGCCCAACCGGCACATCGCCAAAGGTGCGGACATAGGGTATGGTCTCCTCCCAGACCGTCTTGCCGCCGTGGCGGATGGTCGCCACGAGCAGGTCGCCTTCCTTGGCGCCCAGTTGGCGGAAAGCGGCGAGGTCAATGATGGCCGCGGTGTTGCCGAGCAAGCCGCGCGACACATAGATCGCGCCCGTGACGGCCCCATCCTTGAAAACGGGCTTGGGGTAGTCGAGGGTGACGACCTTGGTCTCCAGCAGCGGGCCGACCTGCTCGTAGGTGATGACACCGGCGGCGAGGCGGCCGGCGGTGTAGGCGTAGACGTCGCGGCCGTGGAAGGTGTGCGACCACTCCGTGCCCGGGCGGCGGTTGATCTTCTCGTCGATTTCGCGGACGGCTGAGATGCCCAGTTCCTCGGCCACCAAAGTCAGCGTGCCGTTGTCCGGACTGACGAAGAAATGGCCGCTTTTCGTCAAGAGCACGACGGATTTGCGCTTGGTGCCGACGCCGGGATCGACGACGGAGACAAAGACCGTGCCAGCGGGCCAATAGGGCGCCGTGTCCATCAGGCTGCGGGCGGCGGCATCGATGTTGTAAAGCTCGATGAGCGGCTGGACGGTGAAAATGGGGATGTCCTTGTCGACGGCGAACACGACGCCCGGCATGACGGCGCCGCCGAAGTCGGCCTGGATGACGACGGCGTTGCGCTCCTTGGCGGAGGCGGTGAGACCGAGGGCGAGGCAGAGGAGGGTGATCGTGGTTTTCATAAGGTGGCGAGGAAGCGGATGAGGTTGGCGATGTGGTCGTCGAGCGGGATGCCGAGCTTGTCGCAGCCCATCTGGATGGTGGCGCGATCAATCTTGGCCGCGAACGTGCCATCCTTGAATTTCTTTTTGATCGAGGAGGCCTTCATCTGGCCGTAGGGCACGGGGTTCATCTTCCGGTAGGCGTAGAAGATGCCGGTGAACTCGTCGGTGGCGACGAGCGCGGCGGCGAGTTTTGACTCCGGAAGCGTGGTGAAACCGTGATAACCGTAGGCGTGCGCCTCGACGGCGTGGATGAGTTCGGGCGGATAACCCCAGTCCTTGAACCACCGCAGCGACGGCGCCGGGTGCGTGTCGGGGTGCTCCTCGTAATCGAGGTCGTGCAGCAGGCCGGTGAGATACCAGAGCAGCGGGTCCCCGTTATGCTGCGTCGCGTAACCTTCCAGCGCGGTGGCGACCATCAGGGCATGGTGGCGCTGGTATTCGTCCTTCACGTGCTGGTGAAGCAGCGCGAGGGCGGCGGCTTTGTCGGGGAGATTCATGCGGAAGCCTGCAATTGGAATGCCACGGAGGGATGGCCACAAAAAGCACAAAAAGCGCAAAACGGGGACTGGAGGGCTCGCGTCCCTGCGAGGCAGGCCTTGCTGGAGGCGGGGTGCCCACACCCCGCGTTCCCGGCTAGGGCCGGCGTTCCCACCGCCGGGCGGCGCTGAGCGCCAGCAACATGAGGAAAAACCAGAGGCTCGGGGCGCCGCCGCCACCGCCGCTTGAGGCGGCCGGCGCGGGCGGTGCGGGGGTGGGAGCAGGAGTGGGCGTTGTCCCGGGCGCGGGTTCCACACCGCCTGTCCCGGGCGCATCCAGGCCCGTCAGCGTCGCGGCGGGCAGGGCCTCGACGACGGCGTGGAAGGTGGCGAGCGTGGCCGCGGGCACGGTGATGTCGCGCACGCTGGCGGGCACGCGCGCGGGATCCAGGCTGACGAGGCCGCGCGCGATCACCATCGCGGCGAGGAAGGATCCGGCCGGCAAAGCGTGGAGGTCGTCGCTCGAATAAAGCTGGACCGAGGGATTGGCGCGGAGCGCCGCCTGCCAGGCCTCGCCGGCGGGGAAGACCACCGCGTCGGCGGCGAGGGCGGCGTTGCGGTAGGATTCCGAGACGAGGGCGAAGCCGTTGGCCTGCGTCCGCACCGGCCAGATCATGTAGAGAGCCGGCCGGGTGCCGAACCGCCGGGCCTCGGCCGCCCAGGTGATGGTCCACTGGCGCAGGTGGGCCTGGCTCTCGGGCAGGGTGGACGGGCCCTGCTGGAGGATGAGCACGTCGTAATCGCCCGAGGCCAGCAGCGCCTGGTGGCCGTCGAGCCAGTGATCCTCGATGGCGTAGCCGCCCGGGTGCACCGCGGCATACTGGAGGTCTACGCCCTGCAGCTGCGCCATGGCCTGGACGAGTGCGGGCACGTCGTTGCCGGCGGTGAGGCTGTTGCCCAGGAAAAGCACGCGGAGCGGCGCGGCGGCCAGCGGGCCGGCGGCGGCGAGAACGCAGCCCAGGGCCAACGCGCGGCACAGCGGTGATCTCATGCCGCCTTGCTAGGCCGGTCGGGAAACTGGCGCCAGAATACTCCGGTGAAACGACACAAACCCGCGACGAAGCGCAGCGCCGTCTGCGTGCGACCCGGGGATTAGATCCGCTTACGCCAAGCGATGCGGAGCGCCCGGGCCGGAAGCTGATACCATCCGCGCATGATTCATCCCTTCCATCTGGATGCGGACCGGTATCCGGTGCGGATGCGCTGGTTTGTCGGTGCGATCTGGGGGGGGGCGTCCTGGTCAAGTGCACGCTCGTCTGGTGGGCGATGGTCCACTGGCACGTGCCGTTCCACCCGGCCTGGATTGTCCTGCCCACGCTGCTGTTCGCGGCGCTCGCCACCCTGCTGTGGTTCGGCGCGGACGACGAGTAGTCCTCACGCGTTCCGGCCCGGCCGTCCGACCCCGGAACCCGGGGCCGGCGGGGAGTTTTGGCTGCTTGCCAGCGGGCGGCCGATCCTTGAGCCTGCGGGCTTGAGTTCGAGCCCCATCCCCCAAGGCGTCAGCTCCGCTGACGACCGCGCCTTTCTCGGCCACCCCCGCGGCCTCGGTTACATCGCCTTCACGGAGGCGTGGGAGAGATTCTCCTACTACGGCATGCAGACGCTGCTGGTGCTCTACATGACGCGGCAGCTGCTCCTGCCGGGCCATGTCGAGCACATCGCGGGCATGGGCTGGTTTCGCCGCCTGATGGAGGTGGCCTACAACGGCGGCGACACCATGACGGTCGTCGCGCTGTCGTCGGCGATCTTCGGCACCTACACGAGCTTCGTCTACCTCACGCCGATCATCGGCGGCTTCATCGCCGACCGCTGGCTCGGGCGCACCACGACCATCACGATCGGCGCGGTCCTGATGGCCATCGGCCATTTCCTGATGGCGTTCGACGTGTCCTTCCTTGCCGCGCTGTTCTGCCTGCTGTGCGGCGTGGGCTGCTTCAAGGGCAACCTGGCGAGCCAGGTCGGCGAGCTCTACGCGCCGGCGGACCTGCGGCGCGCGGACGCCTTTCAGATCTATTTCCTGTTCATCAACGGTGCGGTCATCGCCTCGCCCCTCATCACCGGCACGCTGGGCGAGAAGGCCGGCTGGCACTGGGGCTTCGGCGCCGCGGGCATCGGCATGGTGCTCGGCCTCGTCATCTACCTCGCCGGCCGCAAGTGGCTGCCGGTCTCCCGGCCGGTGGCGAAGGTCGCGCGGACGGAATCGGCCCGGCTGACCGCGGACGAGAAGAAGGCCGTCTGGGTGCTGATCCTGCTGATCCCGGTGCTGGCGATCGGCGCGGTGGGCAACCAGCAGATTTTCAACGCCTACATGATCTGGGCGCCGGAGCACGTGAGCCTGGTGTTCTTCGGGCAGACGATGCCGACCACCTGGCTCGTGACGCTCGACGCGGTCGTGAGCGTGTCGGCGCTGTTCGGGGCCGTGGCGTTCTGGCGGCTGTGGGGCAAGACCCGCAAGGAGCCGAACGAGGTCACCAAGATCCTGATCGGCATGAGCCTGAGCGTGGCCGGCCAGCTGTGCCTCGTCGGCGCGGCGGTGGCGTCCGCGGGCGGCGCGAAGGCCAGCATCGGTTGGATCCTCGGCTTCGAGGTGCTCAACAGCATCGGCTTTGCGAACGTGTTTCCCGTCGGCCTCGCGATGTATGTGCGGGTGGCGCCGCAGAAGGTTGCGGGCACGGTCATGGGTGTGTATTACCTGCATCTCTTCCTGTGCAACAACCTCGTCGGCAAGCTCGGCGGCTACGTCGAGACGATGAGCGGCGTGAACTTCTGGCTGATGCACGCCGGGCTGATCGCCGCGGCGACGGTCATCATGGCCATCACGGCCAAGGCCGCCGGCCGGATCATGGACCCGCAGGGGCCGCCGGTGCCGGCCTAACCGCCGGCGAGGCAGTTGTCGGGGAAGGCCGGCGAGCGGCGCAGCCACCGTGTCAGGCAGCGGCTGTTGGTGAGGGCCTCGTGCAGGGCCGAGCCGAAATCGTAGCAGCGCTCGTCATAGCCGCAGGCCTCCATCGCCTCGTCGATGCCCATCATCACGGCGAACATGCGGGCCCGGAGCGCGGGCACGTAGGCCTTGGTGACGTTGACCGAGGCATCTGCCTCGTTGGCGGCGCACAGGGCGGCATCGCTGCTGTGGTGCGAGCGGCAGGTTTCCGGACGGCCCTCATAGATCGTGCAGGCCCCGGCGCGCAACAGGGCGCAGGGCTGGCGGCTGCGTGGGCGCTCGCCCTCCGCAAAGGCGGCGATGCGCGCGCGATGCCGCGCCAGGCGGGCGATGACGGCCGTGAGGGCCGCGGGCGAGAAATGAACCTGGATGTGGTCGGCGGCGAAGAAGACCTCGTGCGCCTGCACGTCGACCGGGACGTGGCAGCAGGAGGCGCAGCCGGAGCGACAGGCGACCTTGGCGAGCACGCGGGGAGGCGATTCCGCGTAGGCCCGGTCGAGCTCATCCAGGCCCCAGCGGAGGGCGGTCATCATCTCCGCGGACGCGCGGGCCTTGAACAGGTGTTCCTCCATCCCGGCCACGGTGTGGTCGAACATCTCGAAACGCTGGGCGACGGAGGTGCGGGCGGGCATGCGGCACGTCAGGTGTCTCAGGGGGAGGGGAAAACGCGACAACAATGGGCAGCCCAACCCGGCCCGCGCTCGTGATTCGGCTCGACCCGGCAGCGGCGGCTTGTGGAATAAAGCCATGCCATTCCGGTCGCTTTGCCTGATCGCCCTCTTCAGCGCCGTCTTGGGCGGGCTTTGGGCCAAGCCGCCCTATGTGCTGGCCGGCCGCTCTTTCACCTCGGCCGAGCAGGTGTTCACGACCTATCGCGCGGCCTGGGAACAGCAGCTCAAGGTGGTGCAGCGCGGCCAGTATTACGGAGGATCGCTGCTGCTGGTGCTGCCGCCGGACAGCGCGTTGATGAGCGCCGATTTCATCGGCGCCTACCGGGCGGATTTTGATGCGGATACGAAGCGGGTCTACCAGCTGTGGTTCCAGGAAAGCGCAAACACCACGCTGGCGGCCCTCAACAAGGCGGGTTGCTTCGACTCCGCCACGCTGACGCGGGTGGTGGGTTACCGGAAATACGCCGCGGACTTCGGGTATCGCTATGTGCTGGTCTATGTCGGCCGGCCGGACGGGATGCACCTCGTGGACATGGTGACCCGGGAGGAAGTGGTGGTAAAGACAACCGGCGAGGGCCTGGCGGGCGTCATGAACGGTATCGAGCAGGCGCTCGACGGCCTCGGGCGCGGGCCGGTCGCCAAGCCGGCGGTCGCGGACAAGCCGGCGGGCGAGGCGGTTGCCGCTCAGGCGCGGGTGGTGGAGGAGATGCATTATGACGAGCAGACCCGCCAAGGCTGGGTGTCGGTCCGGGGCCGCGGCCTGGAGGCGCGGGACAGCATCCTGCGGCGGATCGCGGAAATCTGCGCGACGAAGAACAAGCTGCTGGTGTCGGACGACCTCGCGGCCGCCCGCGGCGCCTTCAAGGTCCTCGACGAGGAGCTGAAGGACGGCGTGCTGAGGATCAGCTTCGCGGCGCTATACTGAATGGCGGGCAAGACCCCATAGGAACAGCCGGGGGTTTCGCGTAGGGTCGCGGCATGAAATCAAGCACCCGGGACCAGGCAGAAGGCACCGCCAAGCAAATCGCCGGCAACATCAAGGAGGCCGCGGGCAAGGCGGTCGGCAATCCGCGCCTGGAAGCCGACGGCCGGGCCGGGAAGATTGACGGCCAGATCCAGAAGAAGGTTGGCGAGATCAAGAAGGTGCTCGGGAACTGACGGGGCAAGGCCAAGCGACCTGAAACCTGAAAGGGCCGTGCGACCATGGCCCGGTTCCCCCATGAAATCATTTTTTCTACCCGGAATCACCCTGATGATGCTTGCCCTGGCGGGCTGCGGCTCACCGGCCCTGGTGCTGGCTGACCTTCATCTCGGGGATACACCGGAGATCGTCGAGGCCGGGTTGGGCGTGCCCAACCGAAAGCAGCAGCGCGCGGGCGTTCATGCGCCCGAGACCGTTTGGATTTACACGAACGTCCGGACGCAAAGTCAGGCGGCGACGGGCTGGAGCGAGGTGCTCGTCCCGGGGATCAGTGACCAGAACGGCAAGGTGATCCAGCCGCGGGTCACCCGCGAAATTTACCGCCGGGAGGGGAAGCAGGACATGAACGTGGTCTTCACGAACGGCCGGGTCAGTTACGTCGAATACCTCTGGAGACGGTAGGCGAAGCAAAGCCCGGTCTTCACTGCGTCGCGGGCGATTGCAGCTCCGTCAGGCGGCGGTCGGTCTCGGCGAGGTTGCGCTGCAGCTTGGCCTGGACGTCCTTTTCGCTGCCGATGCGACGGGTGAGGGACTCGGAGGGCGGCGCCTTCTCCGCCTGCTTCAGGTCGTGCTCCAGCATGCGGGTGATCTCGGCGAGCTCGCGGAGGAAGCGGGCCTTGCGCGCCTGCCAGCCGAGGCGGGTGACGGCGTGGACGGTCTGGCCGTTGACGGCGGCGAGCATGTCGGCCTCGCGGCCGGCGGCGGTCGCGATGTCGCGGTGCATGGCATCGAGCTGCAGTTCCTGGCCGGCGGTGTCGAAGTCCTGCAGCTGCTCCAGCGGGAAGCGTGTGCCCAGGTCGGCCCGGAACCGCGCGAATTCCCCCGGGGAGGCGGCGCGGACGACGGTGTCGGGCAGGGCCGCCTGTTTCGCGCAGCCGGCGAGGAGGGCGAAGACTAGCAGGAAGCTGAGGGTGAACTTCGGCACGGTCTGTTTCTCACGCAAAGACGCAGAGACGCCAAGAAGCAATCAAGCAGGCAGACCTGAGGAGGAGGGGTCACCACTAATCCTCACTAATGGGCCACTAATTAGTGAGGTCTTAGTGTGAATTAGTGGTGACCATGCTCTGCTCAGCGAGGTGTGGCGGGAGCTAGGCAGCGGTCGAGACGGCGGGCGAAGTCGCGGAGGAAGTCCGCGCGCCAGCGGTTCACGGTCTTGGCGCCGATCAGCCTGCCCTCCATCTGGGCGGGCGAGGGATCGTCCGTCCACCAGTTGGGCAGCTGCGGGTCGGGACGGAGGGCGGCCTCCGGGGCCGGCTGGACGGAGGTGAGGCCGCCCGTCAACCCGTCGAGGGCGGGCGCGTTGGACCTGATCGTGTAGCGGTATGCCTTGGCCTCCTTGGGCGAGAAACGGAAACGCATCGCGCTGGCGGCATCGACGGTGCCGACCAGCGATTGGTTTTCGATCACGAGGCGGGCCTCGGGTTGGGCGGGGGCGTTGGCGCCGGGCGGCAGGACGAGTTCGAAGATGCTGAATTGCTCGATGCGGTCGGCCGGGGTCGTGAGACGGTTGAAGACCACGTAGGGCCGTGGCCAGGCGCGCACGAACTGGCCGCGCCAGCCGGGCTGGGTGGGGTCGGCGGGGTTGCCTTGCAGGAGCCAGGTGACGGCGGGGGAGTCACCCATGCGGATGGCCGTGCGGGTCGTGCCTTGGAAGGCGATGCCGCCGGCAAAGTAGTCGCCGAGCGCGCCGTGGCCGGCGACATGGGCCTGGACAAAGGTGTCGTTGGCGAGATCGCCGGACATGTCGCCACCGTTAAACCAGCCCTGGTAGGATTCGTTGCACTCGATCATCCACAGCGTCGGGTGATGAGTCGCGATGTAGTGGTAGGCGTCGGGGGTCCATTTTTTATTCGGCCCACCGATGTAATAGACGCGCAGCCTGGGCAGGATGTCGGGGGCGTCGTGCAAAGCCTGGGCGAGATCCTCGATGCCGCCCCAGACCAGGATGTGCAGCGGGCGGGGATCGTCGCGCCGCGCACACCGGACGATCCACTCGGAGCCCTCGGTCGGGCGGCGCACGCCGGCGTAGGGCGCCACCTCGGTTTCGCCCTGCTTGGTGATGGCGCGCAGCGAGTCGGGCGCGGGGTAGCGGGCGGAATGGGTGCGGAGATTGGGGTAATCGCGCGCGTAGACGTCGATGACGCGCAGGATGTGCTCCTTGCGGCCGCCGCCGTAGGGGGAGGAGAGCAGGCCCTCGAGGTCGATGGTGTCGGTGCAGAGCAGCAGGTGGACGAGGGACTGGAAGTCGTCGAAGTCGGTCCCGCCGGCGTCGGTGGAGACAATGACGCGGGGCCGGGGCGAATCAGGCGCCGCGCCGTGGGCGCAGGCGGCCAGGAGGCCGAAAACAAGGACGGGCAGGATGCGACCGGGGGTCGTGGGCACGGTTATCTTTCAACGCAAAGACGCGGGGGCGCCAAGAAGCAATCCGTGGGTCGCTGTCCTCAAAATGCACGACCCGGCGTTTTTTGCCCGGGCGTCAGTTCAGGGCGACGATGATCGCGATGGCGGACGCGAGCAGGTAGGCGCCTGGGTAGGCCCAGCGGAGCCAGTGGTCGTAGCGGATGGCCTTCGCCTCGTCGCGGTCGTGGAGGTTGCTGATCCAGACCATGCCGGCCATTGCGAGGCCGAGGAAGGCGTAGGCCATGACGAAGAACCAGTCGATGACGGTGAGGTAGGAAATCTTCGGCAGGCCGGAGTGCAGCGAGTAGCTGAGCGCGACCACGGTCAGCAGGCTCGCGATGATCACGCTCATGCGGTCGGAGAGATCCTTGGGCGGCAGGAAGAACACCGCGAAGGCCATGCCGAGCACGATGCCGAGCGGCACCATCATCTGCCAGATGTAGAACTGGGTGTGCCGCTTCACCTCGAGGGTCACGGTCGCGCGGCTGTAGGTCTCGTCGTAGACCTGCCGGTAGACGGGTTGCACCTCGCCGGAGAGTTTGCCGGGCTGCCATTGCGGCAGGGAAATGCGGGCCGCGATGCGCAGGTTCTCCGCCGGGAGGGTCAGTTCCATGGCGCTGGCGAGGTATTGGAAGGATTCCAGCTCGATCTTCAGGGCTTGGGTATCGAAGGGCAGCTTGCGGAGGTCCATCTCGGTGGCGATCTGCGCGGTGAGATGGCGTTCATACTCGACGCGGCCGTCCGGGTGGACGCGCAGCAGGGCATGGTGCAGGTCGGTGGGCGCGGTGGTGCGGTTGAACTCCACCATCGGGCGCCAACCGGTGTTCACTTCCTCGGTCGCGGCCTCTTCGCGGTAGATTCTGGGTGCCGTGCCCGAAAACGTCCGCTCGGGATCCTGCCAGCTGGTGCTGAGGAGCACGTGGAGAGTGAACTTCCCGCCCGGCTCGTCGATGTCGGTGATGTCGAGGATGTAGACGCCGAGCTCGGCCTTGCGCGGGGCGGCCGGGGCGGCGGCCACGTCAGCCGCGCGGAGGGCCGCCGTCATTAGACCGAGCAGGAGGAAGAAACGGACAACGGAGGCCATGGGCGTGCAGAACAGCGCAAAGGCGGGCGGACGCCAAGGAGCAATCGGCCGGACAGGCGGAAGTGGCCGGTTTGGCTGTAACGGGGGAATTGCCGGACAGTTGCCCGGTGTTTTCGCCGCGCGGGGTTGCGGCGGGCGGGATTCCGGCTTCGCTACGGGGACTCCCATGACCTCCGCCGGCTCCGCTTCCGCGCTCCTCCTCATCGACGTGCAACAGGGCTTTGACGACCTCTCCTATTGGGGCGCCCGCAACAATCCCGGAGCCGAGGCCAACATGGCGCGGTTGCTGTCCGCCTGGCGCGCCGCCGGCTGGCCGGTGTTTCATGTGAAGCACAACTCGCGTAACCCGCGCTCCCCGTTGCACCCGGCCAACGCCGGCAACGCCATCAAGCCCGGCGTGGCGCCGCTACCGGGCGAGCCCGTGTTGGAGAAGGACGTCAACAGCAGCTTCATCGGCACGGACCTGGAGGCCCGGCTGCGGTCGGCGGGCGTCACCGGCCTGGTGATTGTGGGGCTAACCACCCCGCATTGCGTTTCGACCACGACGCGCATGGCGGCCAACCTCGGCTTCAATGTGCGCCTGGTCTCGGATGCGACGGCGGCCTTCGACTGGAAGGCCCATGACGGCCGCATCATCCCCGCCGCGGAAATGCATTACCAGGCCCTGGCTCCTCTGCATGGGGAATTTGCCCAGGTGGTGACGACTGACGCGGTGCTGGCCTGATCAGGCACATCAATATCCGCAGCCTGACCCCTTTTGTGTAATATGACCACAAACCACAAAGCCAGACCCGAATGGCACTAAGTTAAGGCCGGTGGTCGTTCTTTCTGAGCACGGGAGGCGGAGACGACCATTTGATGACGGGGCTGCGTAAGCAGCTGGTAGGATTTGGGTCGTCGTTTGCGGGCGCGAGGCTCGCTGCGTTCCGGGCGTTCGATCACCTGATCGGCCGCGATGGTGCGCAGGAGTTCAGCGCGCACATGCTGGTGGTCAAACAAGCTTGGAGCCAGCAGCGGGGTCCATTGGCGGAGCGTGTCGACCGTGCCCTTAAAGCTCAGCCGTGTCAGCTCCACCCCATGGGTCCAAGCCGACTCCAGCATCAGCGCACGGATCAGGTTATAGGCGATAACCTGCAACCAGACCTCCTTCTCGATCAGGTCCGGACTCTGGCAACGCAGCACATCCAGCCCGAGCGTGGTTTTGATGTCCCGAAAAAACAGTTCGACCGCCCAGCGCCTCCGATACAAGGCGATGATCTGCTCGTCGGGATACGCCTGCTCATCGGCAGCGTGGTGACCAACACGATCTCCTCGGTGCGATACCCCGGCACGCTGACCCGGAAGCGCACGATGCGCATGGCCAGAGCGGCGGGCAGTTCAGCCCACACCTCCTTGGTCCAGGTCTCGACCTTCCGCTGGGGCTTCGGCCAGCTCATCCGCTGACCCTGGAGCTTGCGGGCCTGATGGGCCCGCATCACCACATCGACGCCCTTTTGCCGCAACTGCGCGATCAGGCCCCAGCCGCAGAAGCCCCGGTCGGCGAGCACCACCGAGCCGGTTTCTATCCATTCGAGCAGCCGTCTGGCTTGGGGGATCTCGTGCGCTTTCCAAGCATCGAGGGCGAAGCGCACCAGTTGTCCGGTGGAGAGGGAAAACAGGCCGACCAATTGGGCGGTGGGGAAGCCGCAACCGGGCTTCTGGCCGCTGGCGTAGGGCCAGCGGGCCCGGTTCTCATCGGTGTCGGGCATCGACAGCCCGCAACCATCCAGGACGCTCACCGCCCGGCCGCACCATTGCCAGGTTTCCTTGGTGTGTCGCCCGATCCACCGGCCGAGCGTTTCATGGGCGGACTGCAGCGTGGCGAGCGGGAGCCGAACCCGGGCCTGACAATACGCGCTGATGCTTTCATCCGGCAGCGTCCGCTTTTGCGCCGCGCACCAGGCCTGCACCCGCCGCACGCTCTCCCGGCAGGAACTGCCGCGCGTGAGCGTCTGGCCGAGAAACGCGATGAAGGTGGCCCACGGGGTATAGACCCGCTGCCGCTGCTTCTCGCTCGGAGCGAACAACGTTGCAGGCATGAACTTCGCCACCAAGGCCGCCAGCCCATCCAGCCTCTCCGCCCGCGCAAGCAACCGCCGGGCGGCCGAGCGCGTGCCGCTTCCTTGCAACTGATGACTGAATCCAGGCAGATACAACGTCGGGCTTTTCATGCCACCCCTCCATGCAGCTTCCTCGCCGGGCAGCCAAAATCTTGGCGATTTTCTTGACGACCACCGCCCTTAACTTAGCGCCATTCAAGCCTGACCCCGTCAGGGCAGGGTGGCGTAGTCGGCCGGCACGGCTTCAAGGCGCGAGTAACCGATGAAGTCGGCCGGCTCGAGCGGCGGCCAGATCTCCGGGGCGCGGATGCGCTCGGTAGAGTCGGAGCGGAGGAACAACCGCACCGGCGAAGCTGAGAGCACAGGGAGGGTCGCGCCGGGCGGGAGGTAATAACGCTTCTTTTCCTGCACCGGCTCCCACGGCGTAGCAAACAGGCGGCCCCGGTTCCACGGCTTGCGGTGTTCCTTGATGGTGCGCTGGCGCAGCAGGACGGTCTCGAGCACGCGGCCGGGATCGGCCGCGAGGGCAGTGCGCATCTGCGCCTCCCAGCCGGCGCGGGGTGCCGCCCAGGTGACCTGCGCGATGCGGTTTTTCCAGTCGGTTATGACGTCGTGCGCCGCTTCGCCCGGCGGGCTGATGCGCTCGAGGGTGAACTCCAGCTCGTAACCGCGCGTCGCCGGTTCCGGTTGGACAAAATAGAACGTCGTGAGTGTGCCGGCCACGGCAATCACCTTGAGGAGGATCCATTGGCCGCGTCCGGGCAGCGGCAGGAGTTTCATCAGCAACCATAGGAGCAGGCCGAGGGCGACCCCGCCCGGGCCGGTGAGGAAGATGCCGACCATGGGGCCCTGGTTGGACTCCGGCACAAAGACCATCGGACCGAAGAAACCGGCGCAGAAGCCGGTGACACCGAGCAGGACGACCCAGAGGAATCCCGGCGGCTTGGCGATGACAGGCGGCTCCATGGTCACACCGCATTTTTTGCCTTGGAACGCCCCGCCCGGCAAGCCCGGGCTGGCCTCCCCCGCTCCGGCAGGATTTTTTCCGCCCGGGTTGTGCTTTGCGGGAAAAGCGTCATAGTGTGGCGAATCCATATGGAGGCTAACGACACCAAGACCAACGAATCCAAACGCAAGCACGTGCGCTACGAGGTGAGCGACGACTGCCGTTTACGCGGTTCCATCCGGATAAAAAGCTCCGACCCGGCCACGGCGAACAAGGACTGGCCGGGCACGCTGGTGGACATGTCCGCCGGGGGCGCCCACATCCAGATCAGCCTCGGGGCCGTCGCCTACACCGGCGACCCCTGCGTGCTGACGCTGGCGCACGGCGGGGTGAAGATGGAGTTGCGGGGCACCCTCGCCCACTACGTCTGCTCGGCGCGCAACTCGGTGTGCGGCGTGAAGTTCGATGCTTTCTCCACGGGCTGGGACAAGGGGTATCTGCCGTATTTCAAGGCCATCGTCGCGAGCTCGACGCTGAAAGGCGGGCCGGCCGGCAGTGATGTGCCGGGACGTTACCGCGAGGAATACCGCGGGCCGGGCCACACCAAGCTGGAGGTGTGGCGCGACAACAAGCCGGAGCGCACGCTGATCGGCTTCGACTACACGATGGCGCGCTACGCCGCGGCGCTGGCGAATGCGGGCCCGGACATGTTTGCGAACAAGGCGGCGGTGGGCTTCCGGGCTGCGCCGACCGAGAACGGCGGCACCGGCGGCCCGCTCACGAAGGCGCAGGAGGCCGAGGCGCGCTGGGAATTCTCCCTCGCGGCGTCCAACCTGCCCAAGGCCATCGCGCCCGAGATCCGCCGGCTGCTGCGGCTGGTGAGCTGAGCTAGAGCATATTAAATAATAATGTAGCCGTTTCTGGCTGGTCATTTATCCCGCCGGGTCACAGGCTTGGGCCATGAAAACACTCTCCTTGGATCTGCGGGAAAGAATCCTGGCGGCTTATGATGCCGAGGACACCACGCGGGAGATGGTGGCGGCCCGCTTCCGGGTGTCATTGGGCATGGTCAAGAAGCTGATCCAGCAGCGCCGCCGGTTGGGCGAGATCGGGCCCCAGCATCATCGGGCCGGACGCAAGCCGCGCATCCTGCCAGCGCACCGCGAGCAGTTGCGGCGGCAGTTGGCGGTCAAACCGGACCTGACCCTGGCCGAACTGCGGACGGCCACCGGCCTGGGCTGCACGCTGCCGGCGATCCACTACGTCCTGGCCGATATGGGCCTGACTTTTAAAAAAAGACTCTCCGGGCCGCCGAGCAGGACCGGCCGGACATCGTCCGGGCGCGCCGCCGGTGGCGCCGCAGCCAAGGGGGCCTCGACCCGGCCAGGCTGGTCTTCCTCGACGAGTCGGCGGCGAAAACGAACATGACCCGCCTGCGCGGTCGCGCGCCCCGGGGCCGGCGCCTGCTGGCCAAAGCCCCGCACGGCCACTGGCGCACCACCACGATGATCAGTTCCGTCCGGCTCGATGGCCGCACCGCTTGCATGACCATCGAGGGGGCGACCGACACCGCAGTCTTCCAGGCTTATGTGCGCGAGATCCTCGGCCCGAGTCTGCGCCCCGGCGACATCGTGGTCATGGACAACCTCGGCGCACATAAGAACGAGCAGACCCTCGCCCTGATCGCCGCCGCTGGTGCTGCCACGGCGCGCTTCCTGCCTGCTTACTCCCCGGACCTCAATCCCATCGAAATGATGTGGAGCAAGGTCAAAACCCTGCTCCGCACCGCCGAGGCCCGCACCCCGGAACAACTGCAACAGGCCATCGCCTCAGCCTTGGGTCAGGTCCGCGCCCAGGATGCCGTCGGTTGGTTTGCCGCTTGTGGCTATAGTATTATTTAATATGCTCTAGCGGGTCAATTTGAGGTGCAGAAGTGGCGTTACGGCCATCGGGAATGACGCTATCCAAGGGCCGTGACATATGCTACGTCTGGACTTAATCCCCGCTTGCTAACAAAAGGCCGTGGCGACTTGCGTCGCACACGGCCTGTAAGTTTTAGAGTTGTGAGGTTGGTTTACTGGCGGGCTTCACAGATCTCACCGTTGCGGAGGTTTTTCTAAAAAGCACCACGCGGTTGGTGTTCGTGCCCTTAGTGTTGTTGCTCACGCCCCAGCAGTTGGCGGTTTTAGTGAATTCTTGGGAGTTCACGAGGAGCAGCACGGGCTTGAGTCCAGCCGCGCAACCGGCGGCGAGGACTTGCTCCTCCAGTCTGACTTTGCCGTTTCGGACTTCGCCGACTTCAAATGCGATATGGCCGCCGGGACATAGGACGCGGTGCAGTTCGCGGAAGGTGCGGGTCATGGCTGCTGTCCAGTCCGCCAAGTTCCTGAGGTGCCAGATGGACACGGTATCGGGATCGATACCGCAAAACCACGAGCGCAGCCAGTTGTCCTGCGCGTAGTCGACGGTGTCGAGGAACGGCGGGGAGGTTACTATGAGGTCTACGGAGTCGTTAGCTAATTGCGGTGTGGTGTCGCATGATTGGGTGAGGATGGACGAAACCTGAGACCTGAAATCTGAAGCCTGAGGGGAAGAACCTTCTGCCAGGAGCTGACGGGTCTTTTTGAGGATCAGGGCGGGGACGTCGCGATTCTCCGGCTTCTGGCCGCGCTTGGTGTTGATGCGTCTCTGGGACTCGATTGAAACAGCCTGATTTGGCGGGAGGGTGTAGACGGAGAAAAAGCCCGGCGAGTGGCCGGTCAGGCGGTTGGTCGCCACCATCTGGATCCATTGGTCGACGCCGTCGGCTTTGCCGGTGCAAATGCGGCCCAGCAGGTAGTGGCGCAGGGCGGTGATCTGCCGCAGGGTCGAGCGGTGATAGAACACGTGGAGATCTTCCCTGACGGCCTTGTGCCATGAGAAATCTATCGAGCCGAGCCGATCAGCCACCGCCTGGATGGCAGGCGGATCGAGGCGTGGAGAAGCAAATACGCGGCTGAGGGGATTAACATCGCATCCGGCAACCCGTCGGCCAAGCAGGGCTCCTTCGACCAAGGTCGTGCCCCGGCCCATGAAAGGGTCATAGACCAAGTCCCCCGGGCGGGTCAGGCGCTCGATGAAGAAGCGGGGTAGCTGCGGCTTGAAACAGGCCCGGTAGGAAACCTCGTGCAATGGATGCGCGGCCCGTTGTTTGGAGGTCCAAAATTCATTGGTGAAAACCGGCACCCCTTGCAGGTCCGTGCGTAATGTATCGGCCCCGAAGGTGCAAAAAGCAGCCAGCTCGGATTCCAGTGGATGCGCCGTCGAGCGTTGAGGAAGGGCCGCGATCATGAGCAGGGCGGCTAGATGGTTACGCTGCGATGGCTCCCGGTAGCGAGAAGCTTATGGTTGACCGAAACCTCCAGGCGAACACTGACGGGGGAGGTTGGCTCGAGAAAGTCCAGGCGGACGGCTTCTATCGTCGTCGCATTTGAACCTAAATTCCGCAGTTGAGGGTCGGATTTTCGGATAAGGTCGGGGCTTTTACGCGGGGAGTGGCGGGACCGTTTTCAACTGCGGCGCAGTTGTTTTGATCCAGTCGTGGAGTCGCAGGTAGCCGTCTTTGAGTTGCTCGGCCCAGCCGCCGCGCACGGAGATCTGCACCTCCTTCTGGCGGCCGGACTGGACCAGGCGGGCGGCGATGAGCAGGAACCACCGGCGGCCGCGTTTGGCCTCGGTGTGTTGGTGTGGCACGATGAAGCGCACGAACAGCACCCAGAGATTATAGACCAGGAGCAGCAACCGGGCGGCCAGCTCGGTGGTGGCGCGTTTTTTCGCGCAAAAACCGCTGAACCCCCACTGGTTCTTCAGTTCGTCGAAGACGTTTTCGGTGTCGGCCCGGTCCCGGTAGAGCTGCTGGATCTGCCAGGGGTTGTAGTCCGCCCCGAGGTTGGTGACGTAGACCGCGAACTCGTGCTTGGTCTGGTCCCAAAACTCCCCGCACTCCGGCCCGGGCATCTCGCCTTGCAGACAGCGGGCGAAGACGACCCGGCGCGGGCCGGCCCAGCCGTGGAGCTGGAGCGTGCCGTCGGCGACCTGCCAGGCACCCCGTTGCGCCGGTCCCTGCCAGCGCGCCACCGGCACCGCGTGCAGGGCGGCGCGCACCCCGCGCGTCAGCTTCAGTTTGAACAGATACTTGGGCCTTCCGGCCTGCGCCTCGTGCCAGGCCATGATCCCGTCGTGCCCCAAGCCGAGATCCCCCGCGATTGAGCCAGACCCGGTGCCCACCGAGCCAGCGCTGCGCGTCCTCCATCGCCTGTTGCCACTGCGTCGCCGTGACCGTGTCGCCCGAGCGGAACCGGTAGGCCGGACACAACCGCGTGCGCGCCACCACCGCCAACAGCGGATGGAAACTGCGCCGACCCGGTTTGGTCGGATTGTAGCCCAGGGCCGCGCCCTCCTGGTGCCCATACTTCGGCTGCACCGTCGAGTCCCAGTCCAGGATCGTCTGCCCCGGCAACGCCCCCCACAGCGGCCGGGCCTGCTGGGCGATCCACTCGGCCCCCAGCGCCGGATCGACCGAGGCGAAGAACCGTCGCACCGTGTCGTCGCCCACCACCGCCTCCATCCCGAACAACTCCGGAATGGTCGGATCCTCCCGCAACCGCTCGATGTGCGAGAACCGCCGCCCGTCGGTCAGCGCCGTCAGCATGAACGACTGGATCACGTCGTAGACCGGCGCCGCGTTCGGGCTGGTGCGCCGCACCGGGCAGGCCTCCGCCAACCCCTCGGCGATGCCCAAATGCTTGGTGAAGGCCGCCCACGGCACCAGCCCCCCATAGGGCGTCAAGGCGTCGTCCGTCACCGCCAAGCGCACCCGCCCACCCGCCGTCGGGAACGTGAATTGCCCTTCACCCACCGGGTGAACCGCCGCCACCTTATGGTTTGTTTCCATGCCCCAACACCTCAACGGCTTCCTCCCTCCTCGTCACACCTCAACTGCGGATTTTAGGTTGAAACTGTCTTGTAGAGCACGGTGCAGATCAGGTGGTGGATTGGCGACTTGAAGAACTTTCTCAATTTTTCGGAAGAGGAGGTAAGAACTCGACGATTTGAGTCGGTAGGATTCCAGTCGCCGGTCGCTTTTACTTCGAAAGCAATTTTGTGCCCTGCCTTGGAAAGGATTTGGTCGGGGTATCGGCGCCTTTGCACTTCTCTAGTCGGAAAGCCTTCAAGCCGAGCATAAGTTTTGGCATTACGAATGCCTCTACCTGATTGCCGACTGACTGGTTGGAACTGCCTTCGCGAAGAGGGCACACAGAGCCTTTAATTGCCTGACTGCCGATTGCCGCGGCCAGCTCTTGAGCGATCTCATCGATCAATGAAGCCGGCCAAGCATCAACGAGGGGCAACGGCTCGTGACCTTCGCGCTTTTGCAGCTCGTTGTAAAATTCAGCGAAGGTCATTTCCTATAAAAAGGCCGCGGTGACTTGCGTGACCAGCGGCCCGTAAGTTTTGGAGCTGTGAGGTTGGTTTACTGGCAGGCTGCCTGCTTCGCTAAAGCTACGAAGGCCACGGTCACAGTGAGGCGTGTTACTGACACGCCTCACATTCCTCTCCGTTCTTCATGGCCTCGATGGAGCACACGCGCTTTTCCTCGGCGGTGTAGGTCTTCTTCTCCGTCGGCGGGGTCGCCGAGGCTCCAAACGGGGCCGTGCTGAGGGCGGCGGCTGATGCGGCGGCGACGACTCCGGCGTCGCGGGTGGCGGTTTCGGCCTTCGTCTCGCCGGCGGCGCCGCGGACTTCCTTCTTCACGCTGACCGTCGCCTTCTCGATGTTGGAGGCACCGAGCGTGCGGAGGTAATACGTGGTCTTCAGGCCGGCGTGCCAGGCGTGGCGATACATGTGCGACAGCACCTTCAGGTCCGGGCTCTTGAGCCACAGGTTCACCGACTGGGACTGGTCGATCCACTTCTGGCGGCGGGCGGCGGCGTCGATCACCCACTTGAAGTCGACGTCGAAGGCCGTCAGGTAACGGGCCTTCAGGTCGGCCGGGATGGCCTCGATGTCCTTCAACTCGCCGTCGAAATACTTCAGGGCGTCGATCATCTCCTGGTTCCAGAGGTTGCGGGCCTTGAGGTCCTTCACGAGGAAGGGGTTCAGGACGACGAACTCGCCGGAGAGGTTGGATTTGACGTAGAGGTTCTTGTAGGTCGGCTCGATGCAGGGCGACGTGTTCGTGATGTTCGAGATCGTCGCGGTGGGGGCGATGGCGAGGACGTTGGAATTCCGCATGCCGTGCTTGGCGATCTTCTTGCGGAGGGGCGTCCAGTCCATCTTGCCGCCGGCCGGGACCTGGATGGGCAGGCCGCGTTCCTGGGCGAGGAGCTCGACGGTGTCGGGCGGGAGGAGGCCGCGGTCCCACTTCGAGCCCTTGTAGCTGGAGTAGGTGCCGCGCTCGGCCGCGAGGTCGGAGGAGGATTCGTAGGCGTAGTAGGCGATGGCCTCCATGAACTCGTCGTTGAACTCGACGGCCTCCTGCGAGGCGAAGGGAATGCCCTTCAGGTAGAGCGAATTGGCCAGGCCCATGACGCCGAGGCCGATGGGGCGGTGGCGCAGGTTGGAGGTCTTGGCGGCGACGGTCGGGTAGAAGTTGATGTCGATGACGTTGTCCAGCGCGCGGACGGCGACGTGGATGGTGTCACGCAGCTTCTCGTGGTCGAGGGAGCCGTCGGGCTTGAGGTGGGAATCGAGGATGACGGAGCCGAGATTGCAGACGGCGGTCTCCTCGTTGGACGTGTTGAGCGTGATCTCCGTGCAGAGGTTGCTGGAGTGGATGACGCCGGCGTGGTCCTGCGGGGAGCGGACGTTGCAGGGATCCTTGAAGGTGATCCACGGGTGGCCGGTCTCGAAGAGCATCGAGAGCATCTTCTTCCAGAGCTCGAGGGCCTCGATCTTGTGGGCCTGGATTTTGCCTTCCTCGCCCATCTTCTCGTATTTGAGGTAGGCTTCCTCGAACTTCTTGCCGAAGAGGTGGTGGAGGTCGGGCGTCTCGTTGGCGCGGAAGAGGGTCCAGGTGCCGCGGGCCTCCATGCGCTTCATGAAGAGGTCGGGGATCCAGTTCGCCGTGTTCATGTCGTGGGTGCGGCGGCGGTCATCACCCGTGTTGCGGCGGAGCTCGAGGAACTCGAAGATGTCGTTGTGCCAGGACTCGAGGTAGGCGCAGCCGGAGCCTTTGCGCTTGCCGCCCTGGTTGACGGCGACGAGCTGGTCGTTGTGGAGCTTGAGGAAGGGGATGACGCCCTGGGACTCGCCGTTGGTGCCGGCGATGTGGGCGCCGGTGCCGCGGACGGAGGTCCAGGAGCCGCCGAGGCCGCCGGCCCACTTGGAAAGCTGGGCGTTCTCGGCGATGCCGCGATACATGATGCCCTCGAGGGAGTCGTCGACGTAGTAGAGGTAGCACGAAGACAGCTGGGAGTGGAGGGTGCCGGCGTTGAAGAGGGTCGGCGTGGAGGAGCAGAAGCGGCGGCTCTTGTAGAGCTCGTAGAGGCGGATGGCCCAGTCCTCGCGGCCCTTCTTCTTCTCGTCGAGGAAGAGGCCCATGGCGACGCGCAGCCAGAAGAACTGAGGCGTCTCGAGGCGCTTGGAGCGCTTGCCGGTCTTGTCGATGATCAGGTAGCGGTCGTAGACGGTCTGGACGCCGAGGAAGTCGAACTCGAGGTCGGCGGACGGGTCGAGGGCGGCGGCGACCTTGGCGAGGTCGTATTCCTTCAGGCGCGGGGAGAGGCGCTTGATGGCGATGCCGTGGTCGATGTATTTGGCGAAGGCCTGCTGGTGGAACTTCTTCAGGGCGCCGATGCCGTCGCGGACGATGTCCCAGCCGAGGACCTCCTCGTAGATGTAGGAAAGCTGGATGCGGCCGGCGAACTTGGCGAAGTCGGCGTCCTTCTCGATCAGGGTCTTGGCGTTGAGGATGATCGTGTTGTTGAGGTCACCCAGGGCGATGTTGTCAAAGAGGGCGCGGCGGAGCTCGGACTCGATCTGGTCGGAGGAGAGGCAGAGGTCGAGGCCGATGGAGGCGAACTCGATGCGCTTCTTGAGGTCGAGGCCGTTCCAGAGCTCGGTGGTGCCGTCGGCCTTGGCGACGACGACCATGGAGGGCTGGGAGGGGGCGACGGCGGCCGGCTTCTCGGTGGCGTCGCCCTCGGGGGAGGCGTCGCGCGCGGCCTGGCGGTGGGCGCGGTAAAGGATGTAGTCCTCGGCGACCTTGTAGTGGCCGGCCTTCATGAGCTCCTCCTGGACCATGTCCTGGACCTCCTCGATGTGGAGGAAGGCCTGCTTCACGGCGGCGGCGCGCTCGGTGACGGCGCGGGTGATGGCGGAGGCGGGGGCGGGATCCTTCTGGAGGGAGAGGAAGGCCTTGCGGATCGCGATCTCGATCTTGGCGCTGTTCCACGGCACGACCTGGTGGTTGCGGCGGATGAGGCGGACGGTGACCCCGTGGGTCTCGCGGGAGAGGTTGAGCTTGGAGGCGCGCTTGAGCAGGAGGCTTTTGGCGACGTCGTGGGCGTTGTTGTCGACGAGGGTCTTCTCGATGAGCACGTAAAGGTCGTGTAATGAAACGCGGAGCGGGCCGCGTTCCAGGGCTTTCTTGGTGAGGTTCTGGGCGACTTCGCGGGTGACGTCCGCGACGAAGCGCTGGTTCTTCTCGTTGAAGATGTCCTTCTCGCCCTTGGCGAGGAGGAGGTTGGAAAGGGAACGGCCGACAGTGTCGGCGACCTCGCTGAGGTCGAAGCGCTCCTCGCCGTGCGGGCAGAGGACCTGGATCTCGGGGACCGGGAGGTCCTCGCCGCCGAGGATGTCGCGCCAGTTGTAGTTGGGCTTCTGGTCGGGAGGCGTTACGCTAAGTTTCTTGAGCGCAAGATCTTGGGCGATGGAAGGAGGATTCATGGGCGGGCGGGCCGGGGAGTTGAGAGATGAGAACTGAGAGTGGGGGCGGAAGAAGCCGAGCCGGGGCGTTGCCGCCCGGCCGAAGGGGGACGGCTTAGAGTTCGTCGTCGCTGGCGACGGCGAGCGCGGAGGATTTCTGATACTCGGTGACGCGACCCTCGAAGAAGTTTTGCTCCTTCTTGATGTCCATCATCTCCGCGAGCCACGGCAGGGGATTCTTGATGCCGGGGTTCAGCGGGGTCAGGCCGCAGCCCTCGAGGCGGCGGTCGGCGATGTAGTCGATGTAGGTCAGGAATTCCTCGATGGACAGGCCGACGGCGTTGACCGGCAGGCAGTCGCGGATGAAGTCCTTCTCGAGCTGGATGCCCTCGGCCATGGTCTTGCGGAGCTCTTCCTTGAACTCGGCGGTCCAGATCTGGCGGTTCTCCTCGATGAGGTCCATGAACAGGTTCCGGAAGAGCTCGATGTGGTTCGACTCGTCGCGGAGGGTGTAGCGGAACATCTGGCCGATGCCGGGGAACTTGTTCTGGCGGTAGAGCGACAGGATCATGCCGAAGAGGCCGTAGAACTGGGTGCCCTCCATGCACTGGCCGAAGACGAAGATGTTCTTCGCCAGGAGCTGCATGTTCTCGACCTTGGTCATGTCGAGGTCGCGGCGGAGGTCGCGGGAGACCTTGTTGACGAACTCGTTCTTCCTCTCGATCGACTTGATGTCCTCGAACATCGCCTCGCACTCGTGCGGGTTGATGCCGAGGGAGGAGATCATGTAGAGCAGGGAGTCGGCGTGGATGTTCTCCTCGTGGGCGTGGCGGCCCAGGACGAGCTTGAGCTCGGGGGCGGTGACGATCTCGCGGACGACGTGCTGGATGTTGTCGCCGACGATGCCCTCGGCGGCCGAGAAGTAGCCGATGCCCATGCGGATGATCCAGCGCTCGATGTCGGACACGGCCTTGGTGTCGCGCCACTGCTCGATGTCCTTGCCCATCGGGACGTCCTCCGGCTCCCAGTGGTTGGCCTTCATCGTCTTGTAGAGATCGTAGGCCCACTGGAACTTGAGCGGGAGAATGTTGAAGTAGGGAACCTGGCGACCGTTGATGACTTTCTTGGCGGCGAACGCGGCCTCGGCCTTGTCCTGGTCGAGCACGAAGGTTTTGGTGCCGACTTGAAATGATTTATGCATGGCTAGCGCAGAGAATTGGACTGACGATTTTGGAGAAAGCGGTGTGTGTCCCGTGGTCTAGAGACGGCAGAAAGCCTCTGGCGACACTAAGTTGCCAAAACTTCCTGACACGTTGTCGACCACCACAGGATGTGGATGCCCGGAACCTTGACCACAACTAATGGGAATCGCCTGATAGCCCGTCAAATAGATTAAGGACGTTTTTTGCAAATTTTCCGTCACTTTTGGGATGGACAACATTGTGACGGCTTCGTGGCGATGATCCGGTGGACGAAAAAACGCGGGGACCGGGCGTTTCTCCTCTGAAAACCGGCGCGTCGGCGCAAAGCGGGCGCCGGACAAATATTTTCTTGACGCGAAAAATTCCTCGTCGAGCGCGGTTTTCAGAGGAGAAATATTTTCCGCGCGAAAAAATAAAAACGCGCGTGAAGGGATTGATGGCGGGTGATCGCCGCCCGGGGGAATGTGTGCGCCAGAGGGGGGAAACAAACGCAGGACAATGCCTTGGGGTGGAACCGGGCCTCCGGGCCGGTTGGAAAACGGCGGTGAGGTCGCTGGCCGTGGAGCATGCTATCCGTATCCTGGAAGTATTCGGACGTCCCACAAACCCGTCCGGCTTGTCCGCCATAGCCTTGGCGACGGCGGAAGGCCGCGGGTTCCGCCTGCGGCCCGGGCTACACCGTTGCGCCCTGCTGGGCGCCCGGTGCATGTCCTGAATTCTCGCTCCGCGAAATTCAGGCATGAAAAAGGCGCCCGGTTTGCACCGGGCGCCTTGGAAGTGAAGCGGGCAGTCCGCTTAGAAGATGATCTTCGCGCCGACCTGGATGCGCCAGCGGGACTGCAGGTTGTCGATGTTGAAGCCCGTGGGGGTCGTGGTGTAAGTCGGACGGAGCTGGCCGGTGGCGTTGTAGGTCGTCGTGCCGGTCAGGGTGCGGGTGCGGAACACGTCGTTCGGGCCGAAGGGCGCCACCTCGGTGTAGCCGAAGGTCTTCTTGCTGATGAACGTGCCGAGATTGATGAAGTCGAAGAACACCTGGAGCTTGGCGGAGCCGCGGATCGGGATGTCCTGCTTGAAGTTCAGGTCGAGGCGGTTGACCCACGGCTCGACGAAGGTGTTCTTCGGCACGAAGGCCTGGCCGGCATACTTCGAGAGGCCGCTGGTGTCGAGGAAGGCGAAGAACGCGGTCTGCTGGGCGCTGGTCATGCCGGAGAAGTCGAACCGGGAGTCGGTCGGGCCGGTCGGGATCACGACGGCATCGTTGAAGGTCACGCCGTCGCCGTTCGGGTCGCCGCCGAAGACGTAGCTATAGGGGCTGCCGGTGCGGCCTTCGTAGTAGAGCGAGACCGTGCTCTTGTATTTCTTGATGATCTCGAACTGGCGGCTGAGGCTCAGCTGGATGCGGTCCTTGACCTCGAAGTCGGCGGTGCCTTCCTCGATGGTGTTCTGGTTGAACACCACGTTGCGGTTGAACTGGCCGCCGGCGGTCGTCTGGCCGTTGGCCTGGGCCTCGGTGGCGCGGCCGCGGGTGTAGGCGAGGTTGAAGGACCAGTTGTCCTTCATCGGGCGGTCCCAGGTCACGCTGAAGTAGTCGGACTTGCCGACGTTGGCGTTGCTCACGCGGTAGACGTTGGTGTAGGCGGAATAGAGGGCGTTGGCCTGGGTGCCAGGAGTGCCGGCGAAGCGGGCGCGGCCGTCGAGCGCGAGACCGGCGGTGCCCGTGAGGGGACGCAGGTTCTCGTTGGTGGTGCGGAGGCCGGTGTCGACCTTGCTGTGGACGTATTCCGCGGTGACGGTCGAGTCGAGGAACGGCAGCTTGCGGTCGATGGCGAGGTTGGCGCGCCAGACGGACGGGAGCTTGATGCCGTCGTCGTTGAAGTCGACTTCGCGGCGGAGGGTCGGGTTGTCCGTGCCGGTGCCGATCGGGTTGGCGGGGTCGAAGCTCGCCATGTAGGCCGCGAAGCTCGAGGAGAGCGGGCTGACCGTGTCCGTCGAGGAGCGCGAGAACGAGCCGACACCGGTGTTGCCGAAGGAGTTCGAGAAGAACACCCAGGGCGAACGCCCGAGGAAGTGGCCGACGCCGCCGCGGAGCTGGGTGGTGCGCTTCTCGTCCAGGGCGTAGTTGAAGCCAAGACGGGGCGAGAAGGTCTTCACGCCGTCAAGCGAGCCGTCGTTGCGGAAACCGGTCGCGGTCAGGAAGGCCTGGTTGAGGGCGGGCTTGAGGCCCGCCTCGGCGAACTCGAAGCGGACGCCGAAGTTGAGGTTCAGGCGGTCGCTGATGTTCCACTTGGCCTGGCCGAAGACGCCGGTAGTGGCGAATTCCGAGATGTCGGCGAGGGGGCGGACGCCAGGGTCCACGTAGTTGCGCGTGATGACGCCGTTGGTATCGGCGAGGAAGTCGTTCAGGTTACGGAAGGCGACCAAGCCGTAGGAGCCGGCGCGGAAGAGGTTGAGGAAGTCCGACCATTCACGCTGGAAGCCGCCGGTGAAGACGAAGTTGTTCCAGAAGTAGTCGCCGGTGGCGGACAGCTGCTGGTTGGTGACGTTGATCACGTTACCATGGCGGAACTGCTCGGTGCCGGCGATGTAGGAGCCGTTGACGATGGTGGAGTTGTTGAGCAGGTCAGTGCCGGTCAGACCGGTGATGAGGACGAGCGGGGCCGTCGAGTAGGTCGGGGTCAGCTGGTCGTCGGTCGTGTGGGAATACTTGACCTCGGTCTTGAAGTCCGGGGTCCACTGGCTGAAGAACTGGAGGGCATAGGACTCACCGACGCGGGACTGGTCGTAGAAGTGACCGGTCGGGGTGGTGCTGACGCCGCCGGCGACGCCGTTGATGGTGAGGGTGCCGCCGAAGTTGCCGAACTGCGGCACGAGGCCCTCGGTCTTGGAATAACGGGCGCTCAGGCGGTGGTTGGTCGAGATCTTCCAGTCCAGCTTGGCGAGGAGCTTCTCGTCGGTCTGGGTGTTGGAGGTGGCCTGGGTGACGGGGTCACCCCACGGGATGGACGACTTATATTGGGCAAGGCGGGCGAGGATCTGGGTCTCGACGCCGGCATCCGGGCGGAAGCGAATGTCGCGGCCGGCGCTGATGCTCTCGTAGTTCTCGTAGTTCAGGAAGAAAAACAGCTTGTTCTTGATGATCGGGCCGCTGAAGGTGCCGCCCCAGGTGGTGCGCTGCAGCTTCGGGGTGATCTTGGCGCCGGTGAGGGCGTATTCGCGGGCGTTGTAGCCCTGGAGGGCCTGGCCGAAGAGGGAGTCGCCGCGGAAGTAGATGTAGGCCGAGCCGTGGAACTGGTTGGTGCCGCTCTTGGTGACGGCGTTGATGGTCGCGCCGGTGAAGCCCGAGAGGGTCACGTCATAGGGCGAGATCTGGACGGCGAGCTGCTCGATGGTGTCGACGGAGAGCGGGTTGAAGAACGCCGCGATGCCCGTGCCGTTGAGGCCGAAAACGTCGTTGGTGCGGGAGCCGTCGATCATGATCGAGTTGAAGCGGTTGTTCTGGCCGACGGCGGTGATGTGGGCCTCTTCGCGGTCGTTGGCGCTCGAGAGGGAGCGGAGGGCGACCATCGGGGTGGCGCTGACGAGGTCGGCGAAAGAACGCTCGGCGGTGGGCTTGGCGGCCAGACGCTGGCTGTTCAGGACGGAGCCGGCGCCGCTGGCGGCGGCATCCAGCTCGTTGCGGGAGCTGCCGACGACAAACTTATCGAGCTGGAGGACCTCGGACTTGAGGGTCACGGCGACATCGATGTCGTTGCCGAGCTCGGTGGTGATGTCCGAGACGACACCCTCGTCGAAGCCCGTGGCGCGGGTGGTCAGGGTGTAGGGACCGCCGACCGGGAGGCCGCGGAAGTTGAAGCGGCCGTTCTGGTTGGTGGTGGCCGTGTAGGTGGCGTTGGTCGGGGTGTGGAGCGCGGTCACGGACGCGCCAACGATGGTATTGCCATCAGAGCCACGGACGGTGCCGGTCATGCCGGAGCTAACGAGCTGGCCGAAGCCGCTGGGCGAAAGGGTCAGGGCGAGGGCCGTGACCACTGCGAGGACGAACGATCTAAGGAACGATTTGTGCATGGTGTAAATGCAGTTGGTGTTAGGTTTCAGGGTGGTGGCCTGAAGGAGGGATTGGGGCGGAGCGAACGCCTGTCATAAGTCTGAGTCAAGCCTTCACCCCCCCCGTTTACTCACAAAGCAGGGGATGTTTCACGGCCGTAACTTTCAACTGATGAGCGGGGCGGGAAGCATAAGCATTGCCAAGCGTCGGGATTGATTCAAAGCGGCCCGCGGGAGGGCGGAAAATACAGTTTCCTTCGGGGGGCTTTGGCTTTCCTATCGCCGCCCGTGAACGCCCCCTCCGCGAGCCAAGTCCCCCCCCGTCGCGCGATCTGGCTGGCCGGGGCCGGCCTAGTTCTGGCGGCGCTGGCGGCCTACCACAACAGCCTCGGCGGGCCGTTTGTCTTCGACGACCTGCCCGCCATCGTGGCAAACCCGTCGATCCGCCACCTGTGGCCGGTCAGCGGGGTGCTGGCGCCCGGGCTCGATGGCGGCCTGACCGTCAGCGGGCGGCCATTGGTCAACCTCAGCCTCGCGCTCAACTACGCCTGGGGCGGCGAGGAGGTGGCGGGTTACCATGGCTTCAACCTTTTGCTTCACGCCGGCGCCGGGCTGCTCCTGTTCGGCGTCGTGCGGCGGACCCTGCTCCAACCGGTCCTGGCCGCCCGGTTTGCCCCGGCGGCGCTGCCGCTGGCCGTGGGGGTGGCGGCGCTCTGGCTACTGCATCCCCTGCAGACGGCGGCGGTGACCTATGTCGTGCAGCGGGCCGAGGTGCTGGCGGGCTTCTGCTATTGGCTGACCCTTTACGCGTTCATCCGGATGGCTGAGAAACCTGAAACCGGAAACCTGAAACCTGAAAGCAGACTTTGGGCCACGATTTCAATCGTTGCCTGTCTGGCCGGCATGGGCTGCAAGGAAGTGATGGTCACGGCGCCGGTGATGGTTCTCCTCTACGACCGGACCTTTGTGGCGGGTGGTTTCCGCGCGGCTTGGGGGCGGAGATGGGGTTATTATCTGGCGCTGGCCGCCACCTGGCTGTTGCTGGCCTGGCTGGTGGCAGGCACGGGGGGCCGCGGCGGCTCGGCGGGCTTCGGCATCGAGGTGTCGTCGTGGGAATACCTCCTGACCCAGTGCCAGGCGATTGTCCGATACCTCGGGCTGGTGGCGTGGCCGCACCCGCTGGTCTTTGATTATGGCGTCGGGACGGCCGGCGGATTCGCCGCCGTCAGGTGGCAGGCCCTGCTGTTGACCGCACTGGCGGGTGGCACGGCCTGGGCGCTGGTGAAGGGGCCCGTGACTGGATTCATCGGGGCCTGGTTCTTCGTGTTGCTGGCGCCCAGCTCAAGCGTGGTGCCCGTGGCCACCCAGACGATGGCCGAGCACCGCATGTATCTGGCCCTGGCTGCCCCCCTGATCCTCGTGGCGACAGGGTTGTATGGATGGCTGGGGCGCCGGGCCTGGCCGGTCCTCGGGATGCTCGCCGTGATGGGCGGGGCGGTGACCTTCATGCGCAACGCCGACTACGCCACGGCGCACGGCCTGTGGGCCGACACCGTGGCCAAGCGCCCTGCCAACGCCCGGGCGCACCACAACCTCGGCCTGGCCGAGCTCTCCCTCGGCCGGTTGGCGGAGGCTGAGCGCCACCTGCGCGACGCGGTCGCCCTGGCGCCGGGTTCGTCCGAGTCTTTATACAACCTCGGGGTGATCCTCGCCCGGCAGGGCCGGCCGGCCGAGGCCATCGTCGCCTATCAGGAAGCAATCCGGCTCGGGCCCGATCACGTTGGCGCGCACAACAACCTCGCCAACCTGCTGGTTGATGCGGGCCGGTCGGACGAGGCGGGACAACACTATGCCGAGGCGGTGCGCCTGCAGCCGGCTTTCGCCGGGGCGCGCAACAGCTACGGCAAATGGCTCATCGATGCGGGCCGGCCGGCCGAGGCGCTTGCACAGCTCGAGGCCGCGATCCGGCTCCAGCCCGGGATGGCCGAGTCGCACTTCAACGCCGGCAACGCCTGCGCCGCCCTCGGGCGCATGTCCGCTGCGGCGGACTACTATAATGCCACGCTCCGGCTCGAACCCGGCCATGCGCTCGCGCGAAACAACCTCGGCAATATCCTGGTTGAGCTCGGGCGTCTCCCCGAGGCCCTCGCGGCCTACGAACAGGCGGCGCGGCTTGATCCCGCCTACGCCGACCCGCAGCGCAACCTGGCCGCGGTGCTCGCGCACCTGGGCCGGGTGCCGGAGGCGGTCGTGCATCTGCAGGCCTACGTGCGGCTGCGTCCCGGCGACCAGGAGGCGCGCGCCGAGCTGGCGCGGTTGGAGAAGCTGGCGCGGCCTTGACCCGCCCCGGCCAGCTGTCTGGCTCGGTGGCCATGGCCGCCACCTACACCGCCCGCGAGGAACTCGCCAACAGCCTGACGCACGGGCTGGGCGCGGTGCTGAGCGTCGCGGGACTGGTGCTGATGGTCGTCTTTGCCGGGCGACACGGCGACGCCTGGCATGTGGTGAGCACGGCCATCTTCGGCACCACGCTGGTGCTGCTTTACACGGCCTCGACGCTTTACCACAGCCTGCGCGGCGAGCGGCTCAAGATGCTGCTGCAGAAATTCGACCACGCCGCCATCTTCCTGCTCATCGCGGGCTCCTACACGCCGTTTGTGCTCGTCACGCTGCGCGGGCCGTGGGGCTGGAGTCTCTTCGGCGTGGTGTGGGGGCTGGCCGTGGCGGGCGTGACGATCAAGTTCTGGCTGGCCGGGCGCTTCAAGCTGGTGTCCACGCTGATCTACGTCGCGATGGGCTGGCTGGTGATGGTCGCCATCAAGCCGCTGGTCGCGGCGCTGCCGGCGGGCGGCCTGAAGCTGCTGGTCGCCGGCGGGCTGTGCTATACGGGCGGCGCGGCCTTTTATCTCTGGAAGCGCCTGCCGTATCACCATGCCATCTGGCACCTGTGGGTGCTCGCGGGCAGCGCGTGCCACTGGGCCGCGGTGTTCTGCTACGTGGTGCCGTCGGGCAACTGAGCCTCAGTGCGGGCGGTCGGCGGCCGACAGGCTTTCGGCCAGCGCGAGGAGTTCCGGGGGCGGCACGGCCCTGAAGTCGCGGGTGAGCTGCAGCAGCACGGCCAGCGTCCCGGGCGCGAGGCGGCGGATGTCCTGCGGCTGGAACGTCGCCCAGCAGCGGGCTACCTGGGCGTAGGTCGCGTCGGGAATGCCGGCGGCCGCCAGCTCCAGGGCGAGGGCGATGCGGTCGGCCGGCTCAAGCGGCGGATCGGTCCGGAGCAACGGACGCAGGCGCTCCACCGTGTTGTTGTGGGCCGAGCGCTCGCGGGCGGCGCGTTGGAACTGCGCGAGCGTGACGAGCGCCATGACCTCGTCCGGGTTTCCGGCCAGCACCTGCCGGATCAGTTGCTGCGCGGAGGCGGGGTCGCCCATGGCGGCCAGGAACTGCGCGCGGTGCACGGCGGCCTCGGCGGCGGTCTGTTCGGGCGCAATCTCGAGCACGAGCGCAAACTGGTCCTTGAACTGCTCGGTCTCGGGCAGCCGGTAGGGCAGCGGGCGCACCCAGTCGGGCAGGCCGCGGCCGGATTCCAGCAGGTCGACGGCGAAGGCGCCGGCCGGCACGGGGTCCGTGGCGCGCGACCCGCGGGCCAATCGTGCGGATTCCTGCGCGAACGGGCCCCACGGCAGGATCACGAGGTGCGTCACGCCGCGCGCGCGCAGCAATGCCAGCGCCCGGTCCGGACTGGCGGCGCCGAAGATGTCCACGAGGGTGCGGAGGCCGGCGAGGTTCTCCCAATATAGCGTGCCGACGCCATGGTAGCCCCCGTGATAAACCAGCTCGGTTGTCGCTGTGGGACCGCTGAGCACGGTGACCGGGTCGGTGCCGGTGCGCCGGCGCAGCCACCAGGCGAGGTCGCGCACCACGAACTGCCGGATGTTTTCGCGCGACAGCCCGGCCTGCGCGCGGAACGCATCGAGGCCGGCGCGCAGCGGGTAGGGCAGCAGCACCAGCGCGAGGAAGAGTCCCGCGCCGGTCCGCCGCGCGGCGCTCCAGGGGAAGTCACCGGCGGTGGTTGTGACGAGGGCCACCGCGACCAGTGCGCCGAGCCACAGTGCGTCGGCAACGTGCAGCCAGCGCTGCTGCGACAGCGCGAGCAACGTGAGGAGCGCCGCCGGCATCAGGCTCAGGGCAAGGGAGGCGCGGGACGCCGGCGTGAGCTTGCCGCGCCAGAGCAACCAGATGGCGGCCAGGCCGACCAGCGGCAGGACACTCACCAGGACCAGCAGGGCCTCCACGCCCTGCAGCCGCGCGAGCAGCGGCGAGAACTCGCTGATGTAATCCACATGCAGCGTCCAAAGGAATTTGTCGGCGACGACGAAGGTGCGGGCCGGCGCCAGCAGCACGGCCAGCAGCGGCGCGGCCACCGCCAGTGCGCCAAGGATGGTGCCGATGGACAATTTGCGGCGTTCACCCAGCCGGGCCAGCAGGTCGCCGGCGCCGGCCCACGCCAGCGCATGGAGCGGATGATTCACCTCCAGCCGCCAGCCGAGGTGCGACGGAAAATATTCCACCAGATAGAAGAGCAGCGAGGCCCCGCCGCCGGCCAGGCCCCACATGCGCCACAGCCGGGGGTCGAACGGCGGGATTTTTTCCGCGCGAGTCAGCCAATGCAACAGCAACGCCCCGAGCCCGAGGCCCGCGAGCACGGGGATTTGCGTGGCGGCGTTGACCCAGAGCCCGGCCGCGCCGGCGAGGCCCGAGGCAATGACGGCCCGGCTCGCGGTTTCCGGTGAACCTGTCACCGCGGCAAGCAGGAACAGCACGGTGAGCAGCGCGCAGCCCGCGGCAACACCATGATGATCGAAACTGCCCGTGCCGAATTCGCCGCTGAGCGGCACGATGGCGACGAGGCCCGCCGCCAGCAGGGCGGCCGGCCATGCACCGAGGCGGCGCGCGGCCCACGGCACGACACCGAGCAGGAAAAGACCGAGCAGCAGCGGGCCGGCATAAAGCGCGGCCGATTCGACCGCCACCAGCCAGGGCCGGCCGGTCGCGGCGTGGTCGGCCCACGCGACCAGCGCGAGCCACCCGTGCAGCGGCGAGCACCAGTGCACCTCGCGGCCGTCGGGCGCGTTGTCGTAGTTCACGCGCCGCAGCCGCCAGTCGCCGGTCGCGATCATCTGCTGGGTTTGCATGACCCAGTGGTAGCCGTCGGTTGACTGGAGGATCTGGCTGCGGCGTCCGTCCGCATAACCCGTGGGCGAATCAGCGGCGAGCGCCGGGGCCGGCCGGCCCTGTTCGCCCAGCGCGGCCGCGGCGCGGAAAGCCGCGAGTTTCCACGCGCTGTCGGCGGCGAGGAAAAGCAGCGCGGCGGCGAGCACGGCCACCCACCAGTTTTTTACCAAACGTTTTTGAACCGGCACGCACGGAGTTGTTGCCCAAACCCTCGGAGACGTCAATCTGGCCACTGTATGAAAATCGCGATCATCGGGGCGGGCAATGTCGGTGGCTCACTCGGCAAGGCGTGGGCCAAGGCGGGGCACTACATCATCTTCGGCGTGCGCAACCCGGGCCAGGGCAAGACCCAGCCGCCGCTCGCGGAGATCGGCGTCGGCGCCACCGCCGTGACGTTGCCCGACGCGGCGCGCAGCGCGGACATCATCGTGCTCGCCACCCCGTGGCCCGCGGTGCCCGAGGCGATCAGCGCGATGGGCGACCTCCGCGGCAAGGTGATCATCGACTGCACGAATCCCCTTTCCCTCAACGGCGACGGCAGCCTCAGCCTCTCGCTCGGCTCGACGACATCGGGCGCAGAGGAGGTCGAGAAACTCGCGGCCGGCGCGCAGGTGGTGAAGGCCTTCAACACCTACGGCTGGGAGAATTTCGCCAACTCGGAATACCCGAATGCCGCCGGGCTGAAGCCCGTGATGTTTTATTGCGGCGACCACGACGAGGCCAAGAAGACGGTGCACAAGCTTGCGGCCGACCTCGGTTTCGACCCGGTGGACACCGGCGGCCTCGGCATGGCGCGCAGCCTCGAGCCGCTGGCGCTGCTCTGGATCCGCCTCAGCATCCGCGAGGGCCGCAACCCGAACTTCACCTGGGCGCGCCTGACGCGCTGAACGCCCGGCCTTTGCCCGGCGGGGTGAAAGTTGAAAGGTGAAGGTGAAAGCACAGCCCAGGCGGGCTCGTGGTTCGTTCTTTCAACTTTTACCTTTCAACTTTCAACTGCGCCATGCTTCTGGCGCTCCACAAGCCCTACGGGGTGCTTTCGCAGTTCACGCCCGAGCCGGGCTCGGACTGGCGGACGCTGGCGGACTTCAAGCTGCCGCCCGGCACCTATGCGCTCGGCCGGCTCGACGCCGACTCGGAGGGACTGTTGCTGCTCTCCGATGAGCCGGGCCTGAACTCGCGCCTGCTCGACCCGGCGGCGGCGCACCCGCGCGAATACTGGGTGCAGGTCGAGCGGATCCCGACGGAGGAGTCGCTCGCGCAACTGGCGCGCGGCGTGAAGATCGGCGACTACACGACGCAGCCCTGCACGGTGCGGCGGCTCGAGCCCGCACCCGCCGTGGCGCCGCGCGATCCGCCCATCCGCGTGCGGAAGTCGGTGCCGGACTGCTGGCTGTCGCTCGAGCTCATCGAGGGCAAGAACCGGCAGGTGCGGCGGATGACGGCGGCCGTCGGCCACCCGACGCTGCGGCTGCTGCGTGTGCGCACCGGGCGGTTTGCCTTGGGCGACCTGGCGCCGGGCCGGTGGCGCGAACTGACCGCCGCGGAGCGCGCGGCGGTGTTCGCCTGATTATTTCTCCAGCAACGTTCCGACCAGGCGGTTGAGCGTCACGGTGGCCGGCTCGCGCAGCGGCACCCGGGCGCTGAAGGTAGCGCTGGCGTAGGCCTGGTCCTGCGAGGGTTTGCGGACGCTGATCCGCAGGAAGACGAGGTGCTCGCCGAAATCCCACGCCCAGTGGTCCTGGAAGGTCACGACGGCCTGCGTGTCGTCGGGCATCATTGTCAGCGGGCCGACCTCGGCGGTCAGGCCGCGGGCCCTGAGCGCCTTGGCGATCTGGTGGTCGAGGGCGCGGTTGTCGTTGAGGTTGCTCACGACGAAGAAGCGCTGCACGCCCTTCAGGCTCTGGCCGCCCTCGACGGAGGCGTCGAACGAGGCGCAGCCGCCGAGGAGCAGGGCGAGGGCGGCGGCAAGCAGGACGCGGGTCAGAAGGGATTTCATGCGGAACGCTCGTGCCAGACTTGGGCGAGGTGCAGGAGGGTTTCAACCGCTTTCGCCATGTCCTGCAGGCTGACCCACTCGCGCGGGCTGTGGACCTCGTGCATGCCGCAGAAAAGGTTCGGCGTGGGCAGGCCGCGGGCGGTGAGGTTGGAGCCGTCAGTGCCGCCGCGGATGGCGGTGGATTTCGGAATGAGTCCCGCGCGGCGGATGGCTTCCCGCGCGAACTCGACCGGGCGCATGTCCTGCTCGAGCCAGTAGCGCATGTTGCGGTATTGCTCGGTGAAGCTGAGGTCGAGTCGCGCGCGCGGCTCGGCGGCGCGGAGGTCCGCCACGATCCGCTCCACCACGGCCCGCTTGGCGGCGAGGCCGGCGAGCTCGAAGTCGCGCAGGATCATCCGCACCCGGGCGACCTCGGCGAACGCCGCGCACTCCACCGGGTGGATGAATCCGGCCAGGCCGTCGGTGCGCTCGGGGGAAAGCTCCGGCGGTAGCGCGGCGAGGAAACGGCCGGCGAGGCGCGCGGCGTTCACCATCACGTCCTTCGCCCAGCCGGGGTGCGAGGCCACGCCGTGGATCTCGAGCACGGCGGCGTCCGCGCTGAAGGTCTCGCCATCAATCTCGCCCGGCGACGAGCCGTCGAGGGTGTAGCCGAAGTCGGCGTCGAGCTGGTCCAGGTTGATCTTCGCCATGCCGCGGGCGATCTCCTCGTCGGGATTGAAGCAGACGCGGATGCGGCCGTGCGGGATTTCCGGGTGGGCGAGCAGGTGGCGCACGGCGTTCATGATCACGGCGACGCCGGACTTGTCGTCCGAGCCGAGCAGCGTGGTGCCGCTCGCGGTGATGATGTCGTGGCCGAGGCAGTCGCGCAGGAAGGGGGTCGTGTCGAGCGTGAGCTGCTGCGTCGGGTCGTCGGGCAGCACGATGGGCTGGCCGGCGTAGGCGCGGTGGACGAGGGGCTTGGCGAGGCCCGGCAGGTTGGGCGCGGTGTCCACGTGGGCGAACCACGCGATGGTCGGCACGGGCTTGGGCGAGGTGGCCGGCAGCGTGGCAAGCAGGTAACCGTGCTCGGTCAGGGACACGTCGGCGAGGCCGAGGGCCAGGAGTTCGGTCGCCAGCAGCCGGAGCAGGTCCCACTGGCCGGGGGTGCTCGGCGTGTCGGCGGACTGGTCGTTGCTGCGCGTGTCGATCCGCACGTAGCGCAGGAAACGGTCAAGCAGGTCGGAGGTGTCCAATTGCACGGACGGACGGTTGGCCGGCCCGGCCGGCGGGACAACCCGAAATGCCACGAGGCCGGCGGCCTTATTTCGCCGGCCAGGCCGTGAGCAGGCCGTCGAACCCGAGCGCGATGACGCGGTCGCCCGCCAGCGCGAGCGAGCCGGCCTGGCCACCGAAGGAGTTGGCCGGTGGCAGTGGCGACAGGTGGTGCCACTTCACGGCGCCGGTCTGCCGGTCGAGGGCCATGAGGCCGCCCGTGTGCTGGATGACCGTGCCCGGGATATTCTGCGCGACCGTGCCAATGAAGACGGTGTCGGCCGTGACGGCGGGCCAGCCCCAGCACATGCCGCGGACATCGGTGGACCAGAGCGCGCGGCCGCTGGCGGGATCGAGCGCGGTGACGCGGCGGAAATCCGACGCGCCGACATAGATCACGCCGTCGACGAGCTGCGGCGTGGATTCGACCCACGAGAACCAATAGGAGAATTTCCAGGCGACCGCGCCGTCGGCGGCGTTGAAGCCATACAGCGTGTAGTCGCGGCTGCCGGCGATGACGCGGTCCGCGGTGAACAACGGCGTGGTCACCACGCCGCCGCCGGTCTTGAAGCGCGCGGTCTCCTGCCGGGTGCGCAGGTCGAGCTGCACGACGCTGCCGTCCAGGCAGCCGAAGGCGAGGGTGTGCGCGGCGGGCCGGGTGATGCCGGAAAAGACGGGTGACTTGGCGTCGTGGCGCCAGAGCTTTTGGCCGGTGGCCGCGTCGACGGCGTAAAGCCCGCCGTCGCTGGAGCCGCAATAGACGGTGCCGTCGGCGGCGAGCGGGGTGGCGGTGCGGCGGTTGAAGGTCGGGTTGTCAGGCGCGGGCTGGCCGGCGAGGGCCGCGTCGTGGAGCGGGAAGCGCCAGCGCAGCGTGCCGTCGGCACGGTTGAGCGCGACGAGTTCGATTTTGCCGTCCACGAAATAAACGGCATCGCCGGTCACGACGGCCCGGCCGTCGATGAGGTGGGGACCGGTCCAGGTCCACACCTCGCCGCCGTCGCTGGCGCGCGCGGCGTGGAATTTCCCGTCGGTGGTGCCGACGTAGATGATGCCGTCGTGGACGACCGGCGAGGCCCAGGTGGACGAGAGCGGACGTGTCCACAGCGGGGCGGGGGCCGCGGGATAAACAGGCGCCGGCGGCGCGGGGGCGAAGGTGCCGCCGCGGCGCAACTCGAGCGGCAGCTGGCTGAGGCCGAAGGTGCCGGTGAGCCGGTCGACTTCGAGGCGGAGCGTGGTGTTGAATGGGAGGAGCGTGTAGGTGCCGTTTTCCACCTTCACGGCGGGGCCGAGTTTGGCGTTGTAGGTGAACATCGCCGGCATGTTAAAGGCGAGGTGGAGCCGGCCGTCGGTCGCGCGCGTGAACGCGAAGCCGATCTCGGCCGGGCCCTGCGGCGCGGTCACGGTGCCGGTCCATGTGCCCTCGATGGAATCGGGCGCGGTTTGGGCGGGGCTGGAATTCAGCAGGCAGGCGGCGGCGCACCCGAGCACGAGGCGGCGCCAGGCGGGGAGGGGATGCATGACCGGGTTGTAGCGCAGCTGCGCGGCGGCTCAACGGCCAATCGACCATCGCCCACCCGGGCGCGGCGAGTCTCAGTGCCGGCGGCCGCCACCGTGTCCACCGGACCCCGGTCCGCGGAGATAGGAGCCGTCTCCGCGGGCAAAATCGCCGCGGTCATCGGCCCGGTAGGAGGCATCAAGATAAACCCGGGGCGTCGTGTAATACCGCGTGTCGGAAAAACCGGGATAATAATCGGCGTAGTAACCGCCCGGATAATAATACCCCGGGTAATAGCCGTAGAAACCGTCCCCATCCACCGAGGTGATGCCCACCCCGAGCCCGAAACGCCCGTCGGGGTCCTGATAATCCAGCCAGAGCGTGCCGGCGCGATAGTCCCGGCCGCCGCGACCCCAGCCATACATGACGGTGACGGAGCCGTGGATCTCGCCGCGCCGTTTCCCGTTGAGGACATCGCTTTCCTTGAGGCGCGGGCGCTCCTTGGGCTTCGGGCGCGCCGCGAGGGCGGTGGCGACAAGTTCGTTCAGTTTCGCGAGTTGTTCCGGTGAGAGGCGGTCGAGTCCGGCCTGCTTGCGGTCCGCCTCGGTGCGGCGGGAGACAAAGGTGCCCCCGAGGTCGGCGAGATTTTCCCGGCGGGCAAAGGCGAGGTCGTCCGCCACCAGCTGGTCGAGCGCCGTGCGCTCGTCGGCGGTCAGCGTCGCCACCCCGGCGGCCGTCTTCTGTTCGAGCGAGAGGGTGGCGGTGAACCCGCCGTCCGCGGCGCGGAGCGACCCGGTGGCGAGCATCAGCCAACCGGTCAGCAGCAGCAGGCCTGGCCGGATGAGAAGTGACGGTGTCATGACGGCTGAGACCGGAACGGAGACGCGGGGTTCCTGTTCAGGGTTGGGCCGGGTTTTCGCGCACCGGCACGCCGAAATCCGGCGTGCCGTCGGCGCGCCAGGTGACCGGCTGCACGCGGGTGTGGCGGTTGGGGTCGCGCAGCGGGTCGCCCGGAATGTCGCGGCAGTTCCGCGCGTGGTAGACGAGCAGGTCGACGCCGTTCTCGGTCGCGAAACAATTGTGGCCGGGGCCGTAGATGCCGTTCGCCTCGCTGGTCGTGAAGACCGGCGCGGGCGACTTCGTCCATGACTTTGGGTCGAGCAGGTCGGAGTTCTCGTCCGCGGTGAGCAGGCCGAGGCAGTATTCCGCGCCGGTGCCGGCGGCGGAATAGGTGAGGAAGAGACGGCCGTTCCGGTGCAGGACCGTCGGACCCTCGTTCACCCAGTAACGGACCTGTTCCCAAGGGAACTCGGGCTTCGACAGCAGCACCGCCGGCGTGCTGATGCTCCAGGGCGTGTCCATCCTCGCGATGTAGATGTTCGTGCCCTTGATGTCGGGATGGCGCTGGGTCCAGAGCAGGTAGCGCTGGCCGCGGTGCTCGAAGGTGGAGGCGTCGAGCGAGAAGGATTCCCACCCGGTCTTGAGCTGGCCCTTCTCGACCCACTCGCCCTCGAGCGGGTTGGGCGAGGAGTTTTCCAGCACGTAGATGCGGATTTCCCAGATCTTCTCGGCCGCGCCGGCGGCGAAATAGACATACCATTTGCCATCGATGAAATGGATCTCCGGCGCCCAGATGTGCGCGCCCATGATGCCCGTCGCATGCTTCCGCCAGATCACCTTGGCCTCGGCGGACGCGAGGCCCGCGATGGTCTTTGCGCGGCGCAGCTCCAGCCGGTCGTATTCCGGCACCGTGCCCATGAAATAATAATACCCGTCGCCATGCTGGTGGATCCACGGGTCGGCGCGTTGCGGGATGAGCGGGTTCGGATGGACGGCTGGCTCGGCGGCGGCGGTCGTGGCGAGCAATCCGAGGAAAATGATGATCCGGGGCAGTGACATCATGCGCGCAGGCTGGCGCCTGGCGACGGACAGGCAAGCGCGGCCGAGTGTGACTGTAAGACAAGGAATGGGTTCGACCCTCCCCGGCTTCCGGCCAAGCGTCGGGCCATGTCGCGCATCGCATTGGTCGGCCCGGGGGCAGTCGGCGGGGTCATCACCGCATGGCTGGAGAAAACCGGCCGGCACGAGGTCACGCTTTGCGCGCGGCGCCCGCTGGGCGAGCTGCACGTCGAGACGCCCCACGGCCCGCTGGTGGCCCGGCCGAAGGTGCTGACCGCGCCGGAACAAGCGACGCCGGTGGACTGGGTGCTCGTGGCCACCAAGGCCTACGATGCCGCCGGTGCGGCTCTCTGGCTCAAGGGTCTCGCGGCGAAGGGTGCGCCGGTGGCGGTGCTGCAGAACGGCATCGAGCATCGCGAGCGCTTTGCGCCCTGGCTGCCGGCGGAGCAGATCGTGCCGGTCATGGTGGACTGTCCGGCGGAGCGCACCGACCCGACCCACATCCGCCAGCGCGGCACCGCGAAGATGGTGGTGCAGGACGATGCGCGCGGCCGGGAGTTCGTCGCGCTCTTCGCCGGCACGCCGGTCGAGGTCACGACGACGCCGGACCTGAAGAGCGCCGTCTGGCGGAAGCTCTGCATCAATTCCTCCGGCGTCATCAACGCGCTGCTGCTGCAGCCCACGGCGGCGCTGCACGACGAGCAGCTCGGCGAGCTGATGATGGCGATGGTGCGCGAGTGCATGGCCGTCGGCCGGGCCGAGGGCGCGGTGTTCGAGGACGGGTTGCCGGAAAAGATCCTGGCCGGCCAGCGCGCGGCGCCGCCGGATTCGATGAACTCGATCCATGCCGACCGGGCGGCCGGCCGCCCGATGGAACTCGATGCGCGCAACGGCGTCATCGTGCGGCTCGGCCGCAAGCACGGCATCGCGACGCCTTACAATGACATGGCCGTCGCACTGCTCGCGGCGATGGCGCGCGGGCGGTGATCAGGTCCGGAGCACCGTCCAGACGTTGCGCCAGGCCTCGCGGGTGCGGAGCTCGAACTCCGCCCTTTTCCCGAACACGAGGCGGTTGACCGTGAGCGCGAAGCCGAGGCAGACGCACACGGTGAGGGCCATCGAGTGGAGGAAATGCCACGGCGCGGGCCCGGCGGGGTGGCTTTGATGCCAGGCCGGCCAGGCGAAGGCGAACAACGCGTAGAAGGCGGAACCGAACAGGATCGTCGCGATCACGGCGCGCGCGTCCACGTTGCGGAAGAGCAGCCCGATGATGAACGCCGAGAGGATCGGCATGGAGAACAGGCCGATGAGCGCCTGGATGGTCTGCATGATGCTCTGGGACTGCGCGTAGGCCGGCACCATCGCGATGGAGAACAGGGCGAAGCCGACCTGCAGCCAGGTGCTCACGCGCCGGACGTTGACGTCCGGGTTGAGGTATTTCTGGTGGAGGTCGCAGACGTAGAGCGCGGCGGAGGAGTTGAGCGTGGCGTTGTAGCTCGTCATGACGGCGCCGAACATCGCCGCGGCGAAGGCGCCGAGGAGCCAGTGGGGCAGCACCTGGCCGACGATGTGGCCGTAGGCGCCGTCGTTGGGCAGCGCGCCGTAGAGCTTGTAGGCGCAGAGCCCGGGAATGACCACGATCGGCGGGATGATCAGGAGGCGCACGGCGGCCGCGGCGTAGACGCCCTTTTTTGCCTCGCGGATGGACGGCGCGGCCAGCGCGCGCTGCGTGATCGTCTGGTTGGTGCTCCAGTAATAGAGCTGGGAGAAGATCATCCCCGTCAGCAGGGTCGGCCACGGGATGGCGGAGCCGGGGCCGCCGAGCAGCGTCATGCGCTCGGGCGGCAGGCCGGAGAGGTCCCAATGGACCGCGTTGAGCGACAGCACGGTGACGAGCAGCGCCATGCCGAGGACGACCACGCCGGTGTAGGTGTCGGAGACCGCCACGGCGCGCAGGCCGCCGCCGATGGCATAGGCCGCGCCGACGGCGGCGACGCCGCAGGACAGGACGATGATCGGGAGGTCCAGGCCGAACATGCTCTTGATGAGCAGCGAGCTCGTGTAGAGCATGATCGGCAGGAAGATCAGGACGTCGCCGAGCAGGAAGATCGCCGAGACGGTCGCGCGGATGTGCTTGTTGTCGTAGCGGCGCTCGAGCAGCTCGGTGACGGTCGTGCACTGGTATTTGTAGTAGAGCGGCACGAAGATCTTCGCGAGGAGGAGCAGGCCGAAGAAGCCGGAGAGTTCCCAGACCACCATGATGAGGGCCTGCGGGCCGTTCATGCCGACGAAGGTGTCGGTGTTGATGTTGGTCAGCGTGATCGAGCCGGCGATGAAGGCCCAGTTGAGCGTGCCGCTCGCGAGGAAGTATTCCTTGGCCTCGCTGCCACTGCGGTCGGCCTTGCGGCAGTGCAGCCAGGTGATGACGCCGACCAGCGCATTCAGCGCCAGGAAGACGCCGATTTGGATCAATGTCGGGGTGGACATGGGGTGGGGGCGGAAGCGCGGGCAGCCTGCCCGCCCCCGGCCGGGCGCCGCAAGGGTCAAACCCGGTTACTAATTCTGACCGTCAGGTGTCCCGGCCGTGAAACCGGCGGCGGGCGGCCCGCGTCATACCGCAGCACCCCAAATCCAAAATATGAAATCTACGTTCAAACTCATCGCGGCGATCGCCGCCGCTTGTTTTGTCTCCGTGGCCGCGTTCGCGGCCGATGCGTCCGGCACCTGGAAGTGGACCCAGCAGGGCCGCCAGGGCGGCGCAGGCTTCGAAGTGACCCTCAAGCTGGAGGTCAAGGAAGGCGCGCTGTCCGGCACCTTGCTCGGCATGCAGGGGCCGCAGGGCGCGATCCCCGACGTCGCGATTGGCGACGCCTCGGTCAAGGGCGACGTGGTCTCGTTCAGCGTCACGCGCGAGTTCAACGGCAACAAGCGCACGAGCAAATACGAGGGCAAGCTCGAGGGCGACACGATCAAGGGCTCGGTCGAGCGCCAGGGGCGCGACGGCAACACGATGAAGTCCGACTGGGTCGCGACGCGCGCCAAGTAACCGCTTTTTCGGTCACAACAAAAAACCCGCTCCGGTCTGGAGCGGGTTTTTAAATGGGTGCGCGCCGGCCTCACAACGTCGCGAACAGCGCGCGGAGCTCCGAGGGGAACACCGGCTTGGGCAGGATGAAGTCCACCTTGTAATGGCGGTAGGTGGAGTCGACCTCCTCGCTCAACTCGGAACTGAAGACGATGATCCGCCCGTTGTAATTCATCGCGCGCAGCTTGGCGACCAGCTCGAGACCGCTGACCGTCGGCATGTGGTGGTCAGTGATGACCACGTCATAGGCCGTCGGGTCGGGTCGGAGCAGGTCCAGGGCGAGGTTGCCGTCGGACACGGACTCGACCTTGTGGCCATCGCGACCTAGCACTACCTCAAGTAATTGGCGCAACTCCCGCATGTCATCGGCATAGAGAACCCTGAGCGACTTTTTCGGCGTCGGGTTGGCAGCCTGCGATGTGACAGGAGTGCTCATGAGGGATTGCACCTAGCTGTTAGCAGATAAAACATCAGTTGTCTCGTCGGCTTGTTGTGAAAAATTTACGAAATTCCGACTAGGGTCATTTGGCGATCTCGAGCCCGCGGCGGGCCAGGAGGGGTTTGATGTCGGGATCGCTGCCCGTGAAGTTGCGGAAGAGGTTCATGGCGTCGTCGCTGCCGCCGCGGGACAGCAGCGTCTTGCGGAAGTGGTCGCCGTTGGCGCGGGTGAGGCCTCCGTTTTTCTTGAACCAGTCGACGCTGTGGGCGTCGAGCACCTCGCTCCAAAGGTAGGAGTAATAGCCGGCCGAGTAGCCGCCGGCGAAGATGTGCGAAAAATACGTCGTGCGGTAGCGCGGCGGCACGGGCGCGAAGTCCACGCCGGCCTTCTTCAGCGTCGCGGCCTCGAAGTCCAGCACGCCCTCGGTGGCGGGCACCTGGTCGGCCGTGAGCTGGTGCCAGGCCTGGTCGAGGATGGTGGCGGCGAGCTGCTCGGTGGTCTTGAAGCCCTGGTTGAACTTGTCCGCGGCCTCGACCTTGGCGAGGAGCTCGGCGGGCATGGGCGCGCCGGTCTGGTAGTGCTTCGCGTAGTGCGAGAAGATCGACGGCCAGGTGGCCCACATCTCGTTCACCTGGGAGGGATACTCGACGAAGTCGCGCGGCACGCTGGTGCCGCCGAAGCGCGGGTATTTCACCTTCGAGAACATGCCGTGCAGCGCGTGGCCGAACTCGTGGAACATCGTGTTCACCTCGTCGTGCGTCATCAGCGTGGGCTCGCCCTCGGGCGGCTTCGGGATGTTGAGGTGGTTGCCGATGACGGGCAGGTCGCCGGTCAGGCCGTCCTGCGGGACGTAGGCGTTGGCCCAGGCGCCGCCGCGCTTGTTGGCGCGGGCGTAGAAGTCGCCGAGGAAGAGCGCCAGCGGCGAGCCGTCGGCGTTGAACACCTCGAACACATACATGTCGGGGCTGTAGCCCTTCAGGTCGGGGCGCTCCTTGAAGGTGATGCCGTAGAGCTGGGTGGCGGCATAGAAGACGCCGTCGACGAGCACGCGGCGGATCTCATAATAGGGGCGCAGCTGGGTCTCGTCGAAGGCGTAGCGCTCGCGGCGGACCTTCTCGGCGTAGAAATCCCAGTCGCCGGCGGCGAGCTGGAAGCCGCCCTTCTCGGCGTCGATGATGGCCTGCATGTCGGCAGCCTCCTTGCGGGCGTTGGCGACGGCGGCGGGCGCGAGCTGGGCGAGGAGCTGGTTCACGGTGCCGACGCTGCCGGCGGTCTGTTCCTCGAGCTGGAAGGCGGCGTGGTTGGCGTAGCCGAGCAGGACGGCGCGCTCGGCACGGAGCTTGGCGAGGCCAGAAACGATGGCGCGGTTGTCGAACTCGCCGCCGCGGCTGCCGCGGGCGAGGGAGGCGGCCATGACACGCTCGCGCACGGCGCGGTTCTGCAGCGAGTCGAGCGGGGGCTGGCCGGTGGTGTTGGTGAGGCGGATCGCGAACTTGCCCTCGTGGCCGGCCTTTTGCGCGGCCGCGGCGGCGGCGGTGATGGCGGCGTCGGACAGGCCGGCGAGCTCCCCGCGAGTGTCGACGATGACGGCGGAGGCGTTGATCTCCTTGAGGACGTTCTGGCTGAACTGGGTGGAGAGCTTGGCGAGCTCGGCGTTGAGGGCCCGGAGCTTGGTCTTGTCGGCCTCGGAGAGCCGGGCGCCGCTGCGGACGAAGTCCTTGTAGTAGCGGTCGAGCAAACGGGCGGACTCGGCATCGAGGCCGAGGGTGGCGCGGGCGTCGTAAAGCGCGGCGATGCGCGCGAACAGCGGGGCGTTCAGCCGGATGGCGTCGCGGTGGGCGGCGAACTTGGGCGACAGCGCGGTCTCGAGCTTCTGCAGGTTGGGGTTGGTGAGCGAGCCGGTCAGGATGCCGAAGGCGCGGGTGGCGCGGCCGAGCAGGTCGCCGGTGCGTTCCATGGCGACGATGGTGTTCTCAAAGGTGGGCTTCGCCGGGTTGTTGGCGATGGCCTCGACCTCCTTCAGTTCCTCCGCCATGCCCAGCTCGAAGGCCGGGGCGAAATGCTCATCCTTGATCTGCTCGAACGGGGGCAGCTGGTAGGGCAGGGGGCTCTTGGTCAGCAACGGGTTGGCGTCGGACTGGGCGGCGAGGGTGAGCGGGGCGGCCAGGCAGAGGGTCGCCAGCAATGAGGACATGACCGGGCCGCGGAGGGGGGATTTTTCAGTAGGCATGGTGATGATTATTTTTGTCAGCACATACGTCCGGCCCGCCCTTGGCAAGGCTGCCGGGGGCGAAATAACCCGGGCTGCCGGCGCCCCGGCCGCCGGCTTATTTCACTGGCGTCGCGGTGGATCGGGTCCGGTTCCCTGATTTTCGCGGGGCCGGGAAAATATTGTCCGTTACCACGCGGGGTTGACCGGGTCATTCCCCTTGCCGCGGTTCTTCGCGGCGGGTTGCCAGGGCGGGCACCGGATGCCTCGCCCGCCCTCATTCACCACACCCGTCACATCATCATGAACAAATACATTCCCGCCCTGCTCCTCGTCACCACGCTGGCCTTCACCGGCTGCAGCAAGTCGGACCGCGCCGAGGCGACCGCCACGGTCAAGGAGGCCGCGCACGACACCAAGGTCGCCCTCGTCGGCGCCTGGGACGAAGTCAAAAGCTTCACCTTCGAGCGCCGCGACGACTTCAACGCCCGCGCCAAGTCGCTCAGCGCCGAGTTCGACGTCAAGATGAGCGAGCTGAAGGCCGGCTATTCCGAGGCGCAGGCCACGGCCAGCCGCCGCGCGGCCATGGACGAGCTCAAGAACTCCGAGGCCGACTACAAGGCCAAGCTCGACGCGCTCGGCACCGCCACGGGCGACACCTGGGACGCGGCCAAGAACAACGTGGTCCTCGCGTGGGACCGCCTGCAGGCCTCCTACCACAAGGCGCGCGCCAGCTGAGGCACGGGGCCTCGCCCTGATCACCCACGCCGGCCGGGTCTCCCGGCCGGCTTTTTTGCGGGTCGGATTCAGGGCGCCGCGGCGAGCAGCTGGGCCAGGATCCGGCGCAGCGCCTCGGGCCGGATCGGTTTGGGCAGGATCTGGTTCACGCCCAGCCGGTGGTATTCACGGTGCACGGCGGGATCGATCTCGGAGCTGAAGACGATGACCTTGCCCCGGAAGGGAACGGCCGGGAGCTGCCGCACCAGTTCCAGGCCGTTCATCACCGGCATGTGATGGTCGGTGATCAGCAGGTCGAAATCCGCGCGGGGCCCGCGCAGCAGCCGGAGCGCCTCGCTGCCGTCGGCGGCGGTTTCGATCTCGTAGCCGGCACGCTGCAGGATGAGCCGCATGAGCTCACGCAGGTCCCGCAGGTCCTCGGCATAAAGCACCCGCGCCGGCCGGCCTTGGGGAGGCCGGGAGGAGGGTGCAGGCGGATCCATCGTGGTGGTCGGCATGCATGGGTAAGACGCGGCCGGGCGCCGGTGGTTCTGCGAAAAGTATTTGAAAGATTGCGGCCGCTCACCCCGCGGCCAAGCGAACGATCATTCAGGTTTTCGGCGGCTCGGTCTGGGCCGGCGGGGTCACCGGCCGGCGCGGTCCGCGCGGGCGCTCCACGCGCGCCGGCATCTCCACGGGCAGCTGGTCCTTGCAGAGTTCAAGGAGCTCGATGGTCGTGAGGCCGGTCTGGGCCGCCTCGTTGGTGTTTACCTCGAGGGCCTCCTCGGCCGGGCTGAGCACATCGGGCCCGGTGAGGAGCTTCGGGCTGGCGAAACCGCCGCCGCGGCTGAGCAGGCCCTCGATGGCCTTCCGGGCGAAGGCCGGGCTCCTCGTGTGCGCATAGGCATAGGCGGCGAGGCGCGGGCCGCTCTGTTCGTTGAGGATGTAGCGGGCGTCGGCGCCCTCGGTCCCGGTGGTGCGGTCGAGGGTGAGCACGTCGGCCGGGGCTCCGCCGATGCGGCAGTATTGCAGCCAGGCTTTCGCGAAATCGGGGCGATCCAGCAGCGGCACAAGCTCGAACATGATTTCACCGCCGCCCATGATGGTCGCGAGGTTGTAGCTGGCGGGTTCCGGCTTCTTGGTCAGGGGATCACGGATGGCCGTGAGCCGGCCCGTGGCGATGTCGTAGCCGACGACCTGGGCGCCGCCGCCACCGCGGAGCGGCCCGATCTTGCCCTCACCGAGGTCGGGATTGAGGCCGTTGCGCTGGCCGGTCTGGAGCCAGTAGGGCATGCCCATGATCGAGTCCACGCCGGCGAGGATGCGGTCGCGCCACTTGGTGTCGCCCGTCCGCTCCCACTCGGTCATCCAGTTGCTCGCGAAGGAGAACCAGTCGGGGCCGATGCGGATGCGCGCGGGGAACTGCGGCTCGCCCGGGATCTGCGGCGAGGCGATGCGCATCGGGTCGAACCGGCCGGCGGCCTCGTCGGAGTGCAGCGCGGCGCGCATGATGTCGCCGATGCGCTCGTCCGTGGTGAGGTAATAATAGGGCCGCCAGTTGACGGCCTGCGTGATGCGGGACTCCTTGGCGCCGCAGCCCCACTTCACGACGTTGTGGCGCGAGCCGAGGCCGGCCATCGGCCCGAGCGAGTAGACGTTGGTCTCGCTGGTGTTGCGGGTGAGGGCCTCGGCCAGTTGGAAGTAGTCGCTCCGGCCCGTGCGCAGGAAGCTATACCAGAGCCACAGCGGGGTCCCGAGCTCGGTGTTGTCCCAGGCATGCCCGCCCCAGTCGTAATGCCACTTGTGGCGCGGGGCCGAATACGAATGCATGAAGTCGCCGAACTGCCAGAAGCCATACCAGTCCTGCGCGTCGACCTGCTTGGCGTAGAACGAGTGCACGGCGGCCAGGCCGTCCTCGATGGCGGCCTTGAACGGCGTCGAGCGGTCCGGGAGGCTCCATACGCCGAACACGCCGACCGAGTGGATGTATTCCGGCGTCGCGGCGAGCAGCGGCAGGACCGTGCCGGTCTTGGCCTGAGCGGCCGTGGCGGCCTTCGTCGGCAGTGAACCGGCGGCCGGGTAAAGCGTGAGCTCGCTGGTGCGCGAGACGCCATAGGGCGTGCTCATGCCGGGCTGCACATCCTCGTAGGAGGCGGCGAGGGTGTGGGCGACGAGGTCGTAGTGGCGCATGTCCATCTGCGGGCCGTCGGGCGACCACAGCCACGCGGTGAGTTCGGCGACCGGCTTGCTCGCGCCGCTGACCTGGAGCCCGGCGGGGTAGGACTGCCAGAAATTCTTCACACTGATCGCGAGCCCGCCGCCGAGGTCGCCGACAAAGGCCAGGCCCGCGGCGCGCTGGCCGGCGGCCGAGAACAGCCAGGTGCTCTTCGGGTTGGTGCGCTTGACGATGGTGAAGCCGTCGGGATTCGGCTGCGAGAGCTTGAAGTCGTCCCAGATGGCGTTGGCGGCGAACACGGCCGGGAAGCGGCCGCCGTTGAAGGGCTGGCCGGTCTCCTGCTCGACATTGCCGCCGCCGGGCTGGAGCGGCTCGGACCAGAGGCCGCCGTCGGCGCCGGCGAAGCGCACCGTGCGGTTGCGGGCCTCCTCGCGGAGCGGCACGCCAAATTGCACGCCGAGGCCGCGCACGAAGTCCTTCTCCTGGTCGCCATCATAGATGATGCTGTGCACGAGGCGCACCGCAGTCTCGCCGCTGTAGAAATACAGGCGCACGGTGAACGGCAGCCACTCGCGGCCCGAGGCCGTGCCCTGGTGGTAACCCTCGAGCCGCACGACCGCGCGGACCGGGCCGGACTGCTCGACGGTGATCTGTTTGACGATACTGAGGAATTTTTCGCGCGGCGGTGCGTCCTCGTTTCCGGTGGCCGGACCGTTTTGCAGGATGCAGACGAGCTGGCCGTCGCGGGCGACCTCGGTGCCGCCGATCGTGAGCGACTCGACGAGATTGCGGCCGTTGAGCGGGATGACGGCCTTCAGCGCGCCGGTGTCGATGGTGACGGCCTTGGCGTCCTGCGTGAGCTTCAGCGCGCCGGCGGCGGGCGTGCCGGCGGCGAGGGTCAGCTCGCCGGAGTGACCGGCGGGCGTGCTGGTGGCGAAGCCGCTCCACTTGAGCGAGCCGTCCGGCCAGTAGGCGAGGGGCCAGGTCTGGATGGGCAGGGCCTGGCCCGCCGCGTCGGTGAGGGCGAAGGTGGTGGTGCGCGGCACGGTGCCCTGCGCCCAGGGGACGCCCCAGCTGACGCCGGTGGAGACGCCCGCCGCGGGCTGGTTGACCCAGTGCAGTTTCACCGCGGGCGGCGCGGCGAGGGCGGACAAGGCAAGCGACAGGACAGCGGCGAGCAGCGCCGCGGAGGATTTCAGGGGGAGCGTCATGGGCGGAGGGGTGACGACGGACGGGGAGAACGGGACGTGGGGGTTCCCGAACAAGACGCTTCCCGCAGGAAAGGTTACCGGCAACTTGGCCGGTTTCATCCCGTCAGATAACCCGCGGCGTCCGCCGCCCCCTCACGAGCCCGGGGCCGGCGCCGCGAGCGCGCGCTTCAGGTGCGGCACGAGGCGCTTGCTGAACTCGGTCGCGTCCGCGGCGGTCAGGTGCGACCATTCGGGGCAATCGAAGATGAGCTCGGGATGATCCGAGTAGTAGATGTTGGGCGCACCGGTCTCCTGCATCAGCCGCGTCCAGGCGGCGGTGCGCGGGGTGGCCTTGTCCTCGAGTTCCTTGAGTGGGCCGGAGTGGGGGAAGCGCACGAAGATCACCTGGCCGCCGCGCGCGCGGATCTTCTTCACCGCGTCGGCCGTCTGGCCGAAGCGCGCCTCGACGGCGGCCGCGATGCTCTCGAACACAAACTTCGGCGTGTGGGGCGCCATCGGGGGCGGCGAAAAGAGCGGGATCCAGCCGTCCTTGATGCGCTCCTGCAAGGGGCCGGGCCGGGCGGCCGCGTCGGTCATGCGGGTCTGGCGCTCGCGGTCCATCGTGGCGAAGTAGGGCGGCAGCCGGGGCGGGGCATGGTAGAGCGCGCGGCTCGGCACCTCGACGGACTTGAGCAGCTGCTCAAGCGTCAGGTCGTCCTGCTTCAGGAAGGCGATGTGTTCCTCTAGGAACATGCCGAGGTGATGACCGGCGCGCTGGGCCACCGTGCGGTCATGGTAGCGCTTCAGGGCGCGGAGCGAATTCTTATACGGCGGGGCCGGCGGCGGCACCATCCACATGGCCGGGATCACGCTGGCGATGACCGTGCCGTGAAAGGTCTCGTCGTCGGCCAGGTTCTGGAGGATCGGGTAGGCGGAGCTGCCCACGAGGGCGAGCTGCACGGGGCGGCGGCCGAGGCCCTGCTCAAGGACGCCGAGGTCCGTGTCGAACAGCGCGCGGGAGTCGCCGATGATGACGAGGGAGTCGGGCTTGACCGACTCGCGCCGGTCGGCCCAGAGGTCCGGCGTGTCGTTGAGCGTCGGGGCGTAACCCAGGGCGCGGGCGCGGATTTCCCAGGCCACGGTGCCGAGGGCCGTGAGCGCGAGCGTGGCGATAAGCAGGCCGCGCCAGGGCAGGGCCGGGACCGGCCGTTGAAAATCAAAATTGGAAGTAGATGAATGCATTGCCGCTCCCTTGGGTGAGAATGATGGCGCCGAGCATCAGCGTCCAGAGGGCGCCGACGAGCCAGGCGGGCAGGCGGGTGATCGCCGCCTCGAGTGAAGCGTGGCGCAGCCGCCACTGGACCAGCCAGAGGCCGAAGATGACGAGCGAGACCTGCAGGATCTCGCGGCCCGACAGGATGGCCTCGCCGACCGGGATCTTGCCGGCCATCGCGCCGAGGATCATCGCGGCCGAGGGGAAGTCCGCCGCGCGGAAGAACACCCACGCGATGCAGACGATGACATAGGTGACGGCGCAGAGGACCAGCTGCACGGGCAGGGTTTCCTTCCAGGCGGCGCCCTTGGTGGCCGTGCGGAGGAAATGCTCGATCACGAGCATGACGCCGTGGATGAGGCCCCACACGACGAAGGTCCACGCGGCGCCGTGCCACAGGCCGCCGAGGAACATGACGATGATGAGGTTGACCGCGGCGCGGGCGGCGCCGACGCGGTTGCCGCCGAGCGGGATGTAGAGGTAGTCGCGCAGGAAGGTGGACAGCGAGATGTGCCAGCGTTTCCAGAAGTCCGAGAAGCCCACGGAGGCGAACGGGAACAGGAAGTTGTCCTTCAGGTGGAAGCCGAGGCAGAGCGCCGCGCCGATCGCGCAGGTGGAGTAGCCGGAGAAGTCGAAGAAGATCTGGCCGGAGAAGGCGATCACGCCCATCCAGGCGTCGAGCTGGTAGACCGGGCCGGGGTTGCCGAAGATGGCGTCCGAGACCGGGGCGAGCAGGGTGTCGGCCAGGACGATCTTCTGGAACATGCCGAGCGACATCAGGAACAGGCCCCACTGCATCCGGTGCTTCAGCGGGGCGGGCGGGACGTCGCACTGCGGCAGGAAGTCCGCCGCGCGCACGATCGGGCCGGCCACCAGCTGCGGGAAGAAGGACACCGCGAGCAGGAAGTCGCGCAGCGAGCGAGTCGGCTGCGTCGCGCCGCGGTAGACGTCGAGGGTGTAGGACAGCGAGTGGAAGGTGTAGAACGAGATGCCGATGGGCAGGAACAGGTCGAGGTGCGGCGGCACGTAGGTGATGCCCGCCTGCGCCAGCAGCCACTTCGTGTTCTCGAGCAGAAAGTTCCCGTATTTGAAGAAGCCCAGCATGCTGAGGTTGGCGGTGACGCTGGCCACCAGCCAGGCTTTGCGGGAGCCCGCGGCCGCGGCGGCGATGCGGGCGCCGAGCCAGAAGTCGAGCGCGGTGGTGGCGAAGAGCAGGAGCGCGAAGGGCGGGTTCCACGCGCCATAGAAGATGTAGCTCGCGACCAGCAGCAGGTTCTTGCGCGTCTCCCAGGAACGGAGGGTCCAATACGCCGTCAGGACGACGGCGAAGAAGACGACGAAGGTGAGCGAGTTGAAGAGCATGGCGTGGAAAAATGAAACCGGCGCGTCGAGGCAGCCGGTGAATGACCTTAGCACGGCGCCGCCGGGCGCGCATCTGGCCGGGCGGCTACCGGGGGTGGGTCATCCGGCCCACCAAATAAAAAGGCCGCCCGAAGGCGGCCTGAAGGTTTGGTCAGTTCGTGATGTCGTGCGTGGTGCTCGACTGGCGGATCGGCATGTAGAGCTTATACCAGGCCTTCTGGGCGTCGCTGTCGGTGTAATCGGCGAGGGCCTTCTCGTCGGCGAATTCCATCACGATGATGTGGGTGCGGTTCAGCGTCGTGCCGGCGGGGTTCTGGACCTTGATGGCCTTGGTCCAGGTGCGGGTGATGCCCTTGTAGGCGGCCGGCAGGGCCTTGGCGCCGTCGAGGGCGGCCTGGATCTGCCCGGGGGTGGTGCCTTCCTTCCAGGCCACGGTGACGACGTGGATCACGGACTTGGGGGCGGTGTCGCTGGCGGCGGCGAAGGCTGCGCCAGTCGAAAGGAGGGTGGCGGTCAGGAGGAGGGCGAACAGTTTTTTCATGGGGGCGTGGGTTGATATTCGTGCCGGACCGGCGGGCGTCCCGGCATCACTGACGATGGCCCAGAGACTTTGGTTTCCGCCGGGACTGTCAACCTTGGAGCCCCGGGATTGACCCCGGCCGGCCGCTGCGGCCTGATGCGCCGCATGGCGAGAAGCGTCGTCCTCGAAACCACCCCGCGCTGCGAACGCTGCCGCTGCACGCCGCGCTGGTGTATCTGCGCGGGTTTCCAGGCGGTGACGTCGCCGCTCGCGGCGGACGTGCTGATCCACAAGCGCGAATACTGGCGGCCGACCAGCACGGGGCGGCTGATCAACCGCGTCGTGACGGACTCCCGCGGCCACGTCTTCTGGCAGGAGAAGCCGCCGGCGCGCGAGGCGGTCGTCCGGCCCGGCCGCGAGCTCTGGATCCTGCATCCGCGCGGCGAGGAGCTGCCGGCCGGGGCCGACCCGGCGAACCTGCAGGTGCTGCTGCTCGACGGCAGCTGGAGCGAGGCCGGCTCGATGCTCGAGGTCGTGGGGCAGTGGGGCCGGCGCATCAGCCTGCCGATGGGTGGGCCGAGCCGCTACTGGCTGCGCAACGCGCCGGGGGCGGGCAAGTATGCTACGGTGGAGGCGCTGATGTTTTTATATGCCGCGCTCGGCCTCGCGGAGGCGGAGGCCGCGCTCCGGCTGCAGTTCGAGCTGCACGTCTACGCCGGCCTGCGCACGCGCGGCGCCAAGGCGATGGCCGACGAGTTTCTCGCGACCTCGTCGCTGCCCGCGGCGATGCCGGACCTGCTGGCCCGGCTCGGCGAACGCCGGCCGAACCGGTGAGCGGGTTTGGATTTGCCTCCCGTAATTCCGTCGGTTGCGTCGTGGACATGAACCCCGGTCCTCGGACGATGCTGTTGGCGGCGCTGCTGGCCCTCACGGGCTGCGCGCCCAAGCCGCCGCCGGCACCCGCCGTGCCGGAGAAGACCGAGGCCGAGGTGCGGCGCGAGCAGTATTTCGGGCCGGAGATCGCGGCGGACAAGGCCATCACCTGGCGCACGAGCAACCTCGGGATCAAGCTCCTCGCCCCCGGCGAGGGCCCGCAGGTGCAACTGCAGGACCGGGTGCGCGTGCATTACACTGGCCGGCTGAAGGACGGCACGGTGTTCGACAGCTCGGTCGCGCGCGGCAAGCCGTCGGACTTTGCCGTCGACCGGCTCATCACCGGCTGGTCGGCCGCGATGCTGACGCTCAAGCCCGGCGGCAAGGCGGTCATCTACATCCCGCCGCACCTGGGTTACGGTGGCATTCGTTCCGGCAACATCCCGCCGTTCTCCGGCCTGATCTTCGAGGTCGAGGTGATCGCGGTGAACCCCGGGCCGGCAAAGTGAGGGCAGGCCGCTGATTTTTGGCCGGTGGCGCGCGGACGGCTTGGAACCTGCTCTTCTGGCAGTTCCATGGACCTGCACCTCCTCCAGACCCTGCCGTCCGTTCCCTGCGCCGCCGGTGCCGTGCTCATCACCGAGGGCCGGCCCGCGGAGGGGCTTTACTTCCTCGAGAGCGGCGAGGTCGAAGTGCTCAAGGGCGGCGAGCTCATCGCCGAGGTCTACGAGCCGGGCGCGGTCTTCGGCGACATGGCCTACCTGCTCGGGTCGGCGCCGACCGCGACGGTCCGGGCGCTGACGCCCTGCGTGTTCCGCCACGTGGCGGACCCGCGCGGGCATTTCCGGGAAAATCCCGACAGCGCGCTGCACATGGCCATGATCCTCGCGCGGCGGCTCGATTCGCTCAACCGCTACCTCGTCGACATCAAGCAGCAGTTCAAAGACCGCGCCGACCACCTCGGCATGATCGACGAGGTGCTCGACGCCCTCATGCACAAGCACCCGCGCGACATCCCGCGGCGGCCCCAAGGGGACTAAGAGCCGGCGGGCAGGGCGACGGCCGGTGCGTCCAGCGGGATCGAATCATCCCCGGCCTGCGAGACCCAGCGCGCGGTGCGCGCACCGAGATCGAGTTCGATATACGCCGGCGGGGCCCCCTGCTGCCGGCCGGGATTGAAGACCCACGTGCGGCCCACGCGGGCGGCCCACGCGCCGCCGGTGCGGAACGGGGAGTTGTGGATGTGGCCCGAGAACACGAAGTCGGGCCCCAGCTCCGTGATCGTCTCCACGAGGAAGGTGTCGCCCGCGTGCTCCTTGCCGGTCCAGCTGACGCCGACGCCGTTCGGCGGGGCGTGGTGCACCCAGAGCCAGGCCGCCGGGGCGAGGGGTTTTTCCGCCCGCAGGAAGGTTCGCATCGTCTCGCGCGTCTCCGGGCCGTCCCACCACGGGCAGACCGACAGCCGCAGCCCGGGCAGGTCGAGGCCGGTGCCGTCGACGGTGAGGCCGGCGGCGCGGACGCGCTGGAGCCAGCGGGCGACATATTCCTGCGCGGCGTTCTTCTCGTCGCCGTCGTGGTTGCCCGAGCAGACGAGCAGCCGCGTCTTCGCGCTGATGGTGCGGAGGTATTTCACGACGACCGTGATCTGGGAGTCGAGGTCGAGGTGCCCGCTGATGTCGAGCAGGTCGCCGGCGATGATGACGGCGTCGTAGCGTTCCGCCTGCTGCGCCACCCAGTCGAACTGGGTCAGGCCGAAATGCAGGTCGGAGACGGCGAGGAGCTTCATGCGGCGGGCGGTGCGTTCCCTGAAGCGGCTCCCATGCCACCGGACGGACAATGTCCTGGCGCGGATGGCACGCTGCCGTGCCAGCGGGTCCGGTCAGCGGGCATGCGCGTGAGACCCGCCGGGGCGTTTCGCAGGGCTCGCCCTGGGGCGTTTCATTTGTTCTCTTGGGCGCACATTCACTCATGACGCTCCATCCCGTCCTCCGCCCCTTGCTCCATTTTCGCCCGCTGGCCGCCTCCGCCGCCTTTATCGCCGTGTCGGCCTTGCTGCCCGCCGCCGACCCGGCCGTGTTGCTCAAGGACCCGGCCGTGCAGTCGCTGCTGGAGGTCGCGAAGCGCAACGAGCCCGACACGATGGCCCTGCTGGTCCGGCTCACCGAGATCCCGGCGCCGCCGTTCAAGGAGGAGGCGCGCGCCGCCGTGCTCAAGCAGCTCTTCGAGCAGCACGGCCTGAAGAACGTCTTCATCGACCAGGCCGGCAATGTCGTCGGCACCCGTCCCGGCGCCCAGCCGCGGCCGAATGTCGTCGTGTCGGCGCACCTCGACACCGTGTTCCCCGAGGGCACCGACGTGACGGTGAAGCGTGACGGCCACATCCTGCGCGCGCCGGGCATCGGCGACGACACGCGCGGCCTGGCCGAGCTCATCAGCGTGCTCCGCGCCCTGCAGGAGACGAAGACACCGACCACCGGCACGATCACCTTCGTCGCCACCGTGGGCGAGGAGGGCCTCGGCGACCTGCGCGGGGTCAAGGAGCTCTTCGACCGCACCCTGAAGGACCAGGTCGACATGTTCATCTCCATCGACGGCGGCGGGACGGGCACCATCACGGCCTTCGGTGTCGGCAGCTACCGTTACCGCGTGACCTTCAAGGGCCCCGGCGGCCACAGCTACGGCGCCTTCGGCCTCGTCAATCCCATCCACGCCCTCGGCCGGGCCGCGGCCGTGATCGCTGACATCCAGGTGCCCGCGAGCCCCAAGACCACCTTCAACATCGGCCGCATCGGCGGCGGCACCTCGGTGAACTCCATTCCCTTCGAGGCCTGGATGGAGATCGACATGCGCTCGCCCGACCTGGTCCCGCTCAACGCGGTGCGCGAGCAGATCCTCGCGGCCGTCGACACGGCCGTGAAGGCCGAGAACACCCGCTGGCCGAAGGGCGCCATCACGGCCGACGTGCAGCTCGTCGGCGACCGGCCGCCCGGCCAGACCTCCGCCGACACCGCGCTGGTGCAGGGCGCGCAGGGCGTCATCCGTGCGATGGGCGGCCAGCCTGTGCTCCGGGCCAGCTCGACCGATGCCAACTACCCGATGAAGCTCGGCATCCCCGCCATCACCGTGGGCACCGGCGGCATCAGCCGCGACGCCCATTCGCTCGACGAGTCCTTCGACCCCGTCGATGCCTGGAAGGGACCGCAGCAGACGCTGCTGCTCCTGCTTTCGCTCACGCGGTGAGGATTTCCCCGGAGGGCTCAGCTCCGGCTGGGCCCTCCACCTTGCTCTCGCCTGATCGAGGTGCGTTAACCCGGTATCTGCGTGGCCTGTGGACAATTTTGAAACATTTACCCCGCTGCGGTGTAAGGTAGGTTCACCTTCATCCTCACCCCGACCTGACATGCCTTCCTTGGCCTTTTGCCGCAGTATTTTCACCCTAAGCTTGGCTGGTTTGGCCCTGGCCTCCGCGGGCCTCGCGGCGGGACCGGCGGGGGAGGACTTCGGGAAGGACATCCAGCTGGCCCCGTTCGTGGTGAAGGGCCAGAAGCTCTCGCTCTCCATCCATGCGCGGACAAACGGGGATCGCAAATACGCCACCGGGTTTGCCGAGGACGTGATCGGCATCGCCTATGAAACCATGGGCAAGTCCACCGGCGCCGGCCTGGTGATCGTCGGCCGCGAAGGGGAGCCCCATCCCGTCATCGTGATCCGGAAATTCCTGGCCATGGCCGCGGCGGGGGAGCTCGACCCGACGGTCGCGGCGAAGGCCGGCGAACTCAGTGACCTCCTGACCCGCTGGAAGGCCATGCTGAATATCGATCAGGATGACGACGATGATGAGTCCGGCCCCAGGATCACCTTCGACATGATCATGCCGGCCTTGCCGCTGCCGCTGGAGGGCATCGGCGCCAAGCTTTACCAGCTGTCCTGGGCGGAAGGCTTCGACCAGGCCCGCGTCGAGCAGAAGATCCGTTCGCTCACCCTGGCCCAGCTTGAGGCGGACACGCTGGCCAGATACGACTGGGTCTTTTACCTGCCGCCGCGGAACGCCTACGTCGGCGTGCAGAACACGCTCATGAAGGAAGTCATGGAGAAGGAGAAACTGGGCTTCATGAAGCGGGCCGCGATCAAGAGCGCGCTGCTCGTCTTCAAGCCCGCGGTCAAGAAGGCGGTCGAGGGTTTCCGGAAGGGCATGCTGTTCATGACCGTGGTGCAGGCGCGGAGCGGCTACACCAAGGGCGACGTCAAGTATCTGACCATGGCCTACACGAACGTGCTGATGCCCGACTTCAAGTTCAACGGCGGCACCGAGCGCGTGCGCGCCCTGGAGGCGATCGAGAAGCAGAAGGTCAAGAACGCCGAGTATGCGAAGGATCCCTACATCGCGCCCGCGCGCCTCGCCACCTTCGACCCGGCGGCCTACGCGCCGTTCGAGGGCGACTACAACGTGAGGGTGGGCAAGGATGGGAAACCCACGAAACCCAGCCGTGTGCTTGTCCGGAAGGACGACGGCTATCTCTGGCAAACCCGCCGCGGCAAGCCGCGGCTCTATTATCCTGCCGGCGAGCGGCTCATCGTCTCGGCTGACGGCAAGATGACGGTCGAGTTCAAGCTCGATGACCAGGGCGCCCTCACCGGCGCCGAGGAACGCTGGGAGCGCGGTCGCTATACGGTCCCGCGCAAGGCCGCGGTCCCGGCCCCCGCCGTGGCGCCTGCCAAGTAGGGGCGGCTGAACCCTCAGCCCGGCCGGGCAAATTGCTTCCGGGCGAAATCGGCGAAGGAGATGCCGGGCAGGCCGAAGATCTGGCGGACCTTGGCCGGATCAATCACGTCGTCCCGGTCGCTGATCGCCCCGAACGCCATGAGCGAGGCCAGCTTGGGATTGAAGGGTCGCAGGACGACTGCGCCGATCCGCGGGATGAACAGGGGGATCTTCTTGATCGAGAATTTCCGGCCGGAGAGGCCCTCGAAAATCTTCACGACCTCGACGAGTGACAACGCCTCGGGCCCACCGAGCGGAATGTCCTGGTTGTCGGATTTCGGTTCGGTCACCGCGGCGATGCCGCAGGCAGCGACGTCCTCGATGGAGACGCCGCTGGCCCGTGCCTCGCCCGGACCGAAGAACTGGCCCTTCCCCTCGCGAAGATTCCAGCCCAGGGCCGGGCCGAACCATATTTCCATGAAGTAACCCGGCTGGAGAATGGTCCATTTCAGGCCGCTGGCCCGCACGGCCCGCTCGATGTCACGCTTGCAGGCAATGAGCGGCGAAACTTCGGGCAGGTTGGGTGATACCGAAACGAAGACGAATTTCTGCACGCCGTTTTTCACGGCGGCGGCGAGCAGCGCCTTGTGCCCGTCCCGGTCCACCGCCGCCAGGCTGTTGCCCGTTCCGGCGGACATGAAAGCCGTCGCGGTGGAAACAATGAGCTGCATCCCCCGGGTCGCGGCGTCCAGTGAGGCGGTATCCTTCAGGTCGCCGTGAAACACCTCCACGCCGGCTTGCTGGAGTTCGACGGCCCGGGCGGATCCCGTCCGGGTCAGGCCGCGGACCTTGTGTCCGTTCCGAATGAGGCCCGCGCAAATCCTGAATCCGAGCTGACCCGTGGCGCCAACAACCAGGACATTCATGTTGCCGCGAAAACTGACAAAGTCGCCCGGCAAGTAAACCACCAACGGGTGCGCTGGTAGCGTATTGCGTTACCGGCTGGCCGGGGCGGTCACCGGCCCGACACCGGCGTCGGTCCGGACGACCTTCTGGATCGAGCCGTCGGCGTTGAAATGCAGATACTCGGCGCAGATCTGCCGCTGCCGCTTGTCGCAGCCGGGGGTGAGCAGCCAGCGGTGGTAGAACAGGATCCACTGCCCCTTGAACTGCACGATCGAGTGGTGGTTGTTGCTCTCGTGCTCCTCGTCCATGATGACACCCTGGTATTTCCACGGGCCGAGCGGGGAGGAACTCGTGTAATAGGTCAGCGTGCGGTTGTTTTCGGGCATCGTGTAGTAGTAGATGCCGTTCCGCTTGAAGACCCAAGGGCCCTCCATCTTCGGCTGGTAGCCGCCCATGTCCATCTTGTGAAACGCTTTCACGCTGCGCATGTCGTCGGCCATCTCGGCCACCATCCACTCATTTCCCCGCGGGGGCACATACAGATACGCCTTGGCGTCGTCGTCGACGAACAGGCAGGGGTCGTTCGCGTAGGGCTTCGTCCACAGCGGCGCGCCGATCATGTCCTTGAACGGGCCCGTCGGTGAATCGCTTTCCGCGATGCCGATGCCCATCCATTTCGTGCTCTTGCCCGGGTTGACGCGGTCCTTGTGCCCGTTGCCGGCGGGGAAGATGAAATAGTATTTCCCGTTCTTGTAGGCGGCGTCCGGCGCCCAGGCGTAGTTGTCGGCCCACTTGAGATCCTTGACGGAGAGGATGGCGCCGTGGTCGGTCCAGTTGACGAGGTCGGCGGAGGAGAAGGCATGCCAGTCCTTCATCCAGAAGTCCTCCTGGCATTCCTCGTCGTGCGAGGCGTAGACATACATGCGGCCGTCAGCCCACACGTGGCCGGACGGGTCCGCCGTCTTGATGTTGCTGCCGAAGTTCAGCGGGTTGGCCGCGAAGCCGGTTGAGGTCACCAGGGCCGCCAGCAACAGGACGGAGGGGATCTTGGGGCAGGAGAATGGGGTCATGCTCGGGATGGGGTTGCGGGGATTTTGGGGCAGGGGAGAGTCCGCGCGCAAGGCAGTGCTTGTCGTTTAAATAGACGACAAACGGCCGGAGCGCGCCGGGGCAACGTCACTTAATAGGTGACATCGGTTCCTATGGGACGGGCGTCTGGTAACGTATGACGTTACCAGGGCTCGGGGTCGTGCCGCCGCGGATCGCCGTGGCTTGAGGTAAGGGCGTTTACTTCTTGGGGGCCGGGACGTTTTCGTCGACGACCTGGAGATCGCCGAGCTTCACGGTGCCCTCGCGGTCGGTGAAGCGGGCCTTGCCGGGAAGCGTCTCGCCGAACCAGGGGGTGGCCTTCTCGATCATCTTCACGGCGACATCGGAAAATTTCACGCCCTTCTGCCGCGGCACGGCAATGAAGGTGGACCACGCGCGGGGTGTCTTGTTGCCCTTCTGCTTGAGCGCTGCGACCTCGAAGGCGTCGACGACGATGAGGTAATAATCGTCGGTGGACATGCTGCCGATAAGGCGGTCGGCCATGCCTTCCATCCCGAGGTCGCGCTCGAGCTGGTAGAGGGCGGACTCGTCGCCGCCGGCGCGCTCGTCCCAGGCCTCGGCCGCGCTGAGTGAGGTGCCGCGCTTCCTCGGCACGAGGCCGTGGCTCCACTCAAGGTCGTTCTTGCGCACGAAGGGATCGCGCCAGCGCCGCTCGCCGAAGGTGATGCGCAGGATGAACTCGACCCTGGCCTCGTCGGTGGTGTTGACGAAATTCTTCGCCTTGAGGGCGGGGGAGAGGAGCTTGCAGACCTCGGGATAGGCCAGGTCGGCCGCGAGGCCCTCACCGGGCAGGAACTGGTAGTAACGCACCGGGCGTTCGCCGGCCGGCGGCGGCGGCACGTCGGTCAGGTCGTCGGCCTTGCGAAACATCTTCGCCAGGACATCGGGCGGGGTCTCGGCGTAGTTGGCCGCGGAGACGATGATCTCGCTCGGCTTGGCCGGCGCCTTGGCCACGGCCGGCAGCGCCAGGCCCAGGCCGAGGGCGATGGCGGCAAGCAGGAACTTGGTCGGATGGCCGGCGTTTTGCACAGGTAAGGACATAACACGAGACGCCGATTTAAGTTACAAGGCTTCCGCGCCTTTGCGCCAGCCCGCACTGCCGCGCTTTTGAGCTGCATGATAACTCAGGTGAATGACCAGCGCGGTATTTCCCGCAGACAAAGATTGGTATCATGCCGGCCACCCTGGGGCTGGCGTGTGAAGCCAGCGTGAAGTCCGCAGGGAAAGGCGGTGAATTGCGCGGCCCAAATCCTTCGCGTGAAAATAAAAACGAACCCGGTCATACTTGCATGACGATGCGCGAAACGGCAGCCTGCCCGGCATGCATCGTCTTTCGTTGGCGAGGTTCGGGGGTTTCTTCCTGGCAGGTGCCTTGGTGGCCTTCGCGGCCGGCGACGAGTCCGCGGTGCGCGCGGACCAGCCGGTCAATTACGAGGCCTTCGGCGCGGTCGGGGACGGCGTTACCGACGACCTGCCGGCGATTGTCAAAGCCCATGCTTTTGCCAATGCCCACGGGTTGCCGGTGAAGACTAAGGCCGGGGCGACCTATCACCTCGGCCGCCGGGCGCTCACCGCGATCATCGCCACCGACACCGACTGGGGCACCTCGCGCTTCATCATCGACGACACCGACGTCGAGAATCACCGGCTGTCGCTCTTCTCCGTGCAGTCGCTGCTGGAGCCCGTGACGCTGGCGATTCCGCGGCTGACGCGGGACCAGCGGCACCTCGACGTGCGGCCGCCGCGCGATTGCTGGGTGCGGGTCGAGAACAGCAACAGGAAGCGCTACATCCGTGAGGGCCTCAACCAGAACAACGGTTCGGCCCAGCGCGATTGCTTCATCCTCCGGCGGGACGGCTCCATCGAGGGCGACATCGACTGGGACTACGACATGGTCACCAAGGTGGAGGCCCGCCCCATCGACGAGCGGCCCCTCGTCCTCCGGGGCGGGGTCTTCACGACCACGGCCAACCGGATGAAGCAGGAGAAGGGTTACAATTACTGGCTGCGCAACATCGCCATCACCCGCTCGAACACCACCGTGGTCGGCCTGACCCACCACATCACGGGCGAGGGCGAGTTCGGCCATCCCTACAACGGGTTTCTCGCGGCGCAGGGGGCCGCGAACATCACGTTCCGCGACTGCTTTGTCACCGGGCACAAGACCTACTCGACGATCGGGGCCGCCGGGAAGCCGGTGACCATGGGCACCTACGACCTGATCGCCAACGAGGTGGTCAACTTCACGATGAGCGGTGTCCGCATGGACAACATCTGCGACCCGACGCGCTGGGGTGTGATCGGCACGAATTTCTGCAAGAACATCCTGCTGGAGAACTGCACGCTGTCGCGCATGGACACGCATCAGGGCGTCTCCGGCAGCTACACGATCCGCGGCTGCACGCTCGGCCACGCCGGCCTGAACGCCATCGGCCGCGGCAAGCTGACCATAGAGGATTCCACCCTGAACGGCCGCTCCCTGCTGGCCCTGCGGAGCGATTATGGAAGCACCTGGGAAGGCCCGGTGGTCATCCGCAACTGCCGTTGGCTGCCCGGCTGCGGCGCGCCGATCCAGCCCCACGTGCTCAACGCCAGCAACAACGGGCAGCATGATTTCGGCTATCCCTGCTTCATGCCGAGGGAGATCACCATCGACGGCCTGGTCATCGACGACAGCCAGCACCCCAAGGACTATCAAGGGCCTTACCTCTTCAACGACCCCGACGGCCCGATCACGGCGACCCGGCTCTTTCCCTACCAGTTGACCGAACAAGTGACGATCCGCCGCCTCACCACAACCAGTGGCCTGAAAATCCGGACCTCCCCCGACGCCGGCTTCGCTGCCCGCGTGAAAGTGATCGAAGAGAAATAACCCGGGCAGAGGATTAGTAATGGGTAAAGCCTGATCACTTTGCTCGGTTTGTCCGGGTCTTTTGCCTAAACTGACAGCAATACATGGGAATTCTGTTTACGAGGTAAGCGAATGCTGCAGTCTCCAATCGACGGGCCGCCAACTTCGTTTTCTTAATGTCGCAAGGATCAGCTGTTTTGACCTCGCAGGTCCCGTCGTCGCACGTTGCCAAGCTTGAATACTGCTTAGCAAAGTTACCGACCTCTGCGCGGATGCGTCAGGCCGTTATTCGAATTAAGAAAGCATACGAGGAAGATACGCGTCCTTGGGTGGTTGGTTACAGTGGCGGCAAAGACTCAAGTGCCGTGCTGCGACTATTATTTCATGCGTTAAGGTTGGCAGAGTATCACCACAAACTAGTCTCTGTAGTCTATTGCGATACTGGTGTTGAGATTCCAATAGCCTGTGCCCTGGCACGCGACGTAATGGTTGGTTTTCAGAAAGAGTGTCAGAGCTTTGGGCTGCCGGTGTCGACCAAGGTGCTGCAGCCTCGAATTGAAGACCGCTTTTTCGTGAAAGTGATAGGTCGTGGTTATCCACCGCCTACAGATAAGTTCCGTTGGTGCACCGACAGACTGCGAATTAACCCGGTGAGCGACTTTTTGCGTTCAGTCGATGCGACGGATTCTGTAGTAGTGCTTGGCGTGCGACAGTCCGAAAGTGCCACTCGGAGCCATACGCTGCGGCAGAACGCCACGGACGATCGTTTCTGGAAGCTCCAGAAAAAACGCACAGACCGGGTTTTATTTATGCCTATCCTGGATTTCTCTGTAGAGGATGTTTGGCAGACGCTTCTTTCGATTCCGACGCCAATCTCCGTTCGCGGCAGTGAGGTTGCTGAGTTATATTCGGCAGCTGCTGGCGAGTGCCCTACAATTCGTGATCCAGTAAGTCCACCCTGTGGTAAGGCGCGATTCGGTTGCTGGTGTTGCACTGTGGCCAAAAAGACCGAAACACTTCAGAACTTTGTTGGCTCGGGTAAACCTGAATACGCTGAGCTCGCGGAATACCGCTTATGGTTACAAACAACACGGAATAGGCCTACATACCGGTGGCAACGACGCAGAAATGGACAGAAAGGGCTTGGGCCAATGACTCTGACTTGGAGACGACTGGCTATGCAAAAACTTCTCTCTGCCGAACTGCGTTCAGGACAAAAACTGATCACGGAAGAAGAGATTCAGAAAATCAACGAGCTTTGGGAGGGCGATCAACGTGGACAGAAATGAGCTAAACAAATGGCGGCGAAATGTGCCGCGAGCGCTCGCGGGATTCGCCATTACTCCTTTCGTTATCAACTTGGGAGTTTTCGCTAGTAACGAGAAGTTGTTCTTAAGTGTGATTATTCCTGCTTTCGGCTATTTCTTTTGGTTTGCTTATGATGCTGTTGGATTTCGTGAGGCGCTGTGGCGCGAAGAAATGGATAGATTCGTTAACAAGCAGATTAAGGAACGCATCGAATCTTTATTTCCTCCCGAATTAAATATCACTCGTGAAGAAATGGACGCTATCCGAGAGAAGGAGATTAAGAAAAGGCTATCAGGGATATTTTGGGAAACCGTAGATTCTGACAGCCAGCTCAAAGAAACTAAGGCTTGGTTTTTTGAAAACGGGATCTGCTACAGCACGGCTTTCGATGTATTTATTATATTTGGACTGTCTGGATATGCGTATCTACTCGGACTGCATTTCTCGCCTTCGGGCTTTTATCTGATTACCTCGACGATATTAATTCTCACATCGATTATTTCTTGGGAATATATAATTCCGATTTACAGAAAGCGACATTTGAAACTTTCCGCTGAACAGATGGACATGGTCGCAAAACGACAGGGTGCGGCTGTCCGATCAGCAGTAACAATCATTGTGACCGAAATGCGTAACAAAAAATGATATCTGGGGCCCAACCACAGGGTCAGGCTTTGTGGTCCAGCGGCCTACGCTGTGGGCTCGTAATCGAGATAGGGAGCCAGCCACCTTTCAGATACTTCCAGCCATTGGTCTTTGCGAAGGGTGTAGTCCTCGACTTGGTCTTTAGCCAGTTTGCCGACGGCAAAGTATTTTGAGTCAGGGTGGTTGAAATACATGCCGCTGACGCTGCTCGCGGGGAACATGGCGTTCGACTCGGTCAGCGTGATGCCGGTGAGGGCGGTGGCGTTGAGGAGCTCGAACAGCGGCGGCTTCTCGGTGTGGTCGGGGCAGGCGGGATAACCCGGGGCCGGGCGGATGCCGCGGTATTTTTCCCGGATGATGTCCTTCATCTCCAGGTTCTCGGTCTTGCCGTAGCCGGAGAACTCGCGGGCCTTCTTGTGCATCAGCTCGGCGAGGGCCTCGGCGAGGCGGTCGCCCAGGGCTTGGGCGAGGATGGCGTTGAAGTCGTCGGTCTTGGCGCGGAACTCAGCGGCGAATTCCTCGACGCCATGGCCGGCCGTGACAGCGAAGCCGCCGAGATAGTCGATGCGGCCCGAATCCTTCGGGGCAATGAAGTCGGCCAGGCAGTGGTTGAACTGGCCGGCGGGCTTCTCGTGCTGCTGACGGAGGAAATGGAAAGTCTTAAGCACCTTCGAACGTGACTCGTCGGCATACACCTCGACACTGTCGCCGACGGAATTCGCCGGCCAGAAGCCGATGACGGCCTTGGCCGTGTAGCGCTTCTCGTCGATAATACGCTTCAGCATCGCCTGCGCCTCGGCGTAGAGCTTGGTGGCTTCCTCGCCGACGACAGGATCCTTCAGGATGTCGGGGAAGCGGCCGTGGAGCTCCCAGGTGGAGAAGAAGGGGGACCAATCAATGAAATCTGCGATTTCATTGAGGTTGAGAGCTGAGGGTTGAGAGTTGAGAGACGGAGCCGAGGAGAAGACCTTCGTGCCGAGGAATTCCGGCTTGGGGATGTCGACAGTTTTCCAATCCGTCGGTTGGGCGCGTTTGCGGGCTTCGGGGAGGGAGTGGAGCTTTCTCGCTCCGCGGCGGTCGGCGAATTCGACGCGCTGGCGTTCCTGCGTGGCCTTCACCTCGGCGATGTAGGCGGGCTTCTGGTCGGTGCTGAGCAATTTCGAGACGACGCCGATGACGCGCGAGGCGTCGAGCACGTGGACGACAGGCTCGGAATAATGCGGGGCGATCTTCACCGCGTTGTGCGCGGCCGACGTGGTGGCGCCGCCGATGAGCAGCGGGATTTTGTAGCCCTGGCGCTCCATTTCCTTGGCGTTGTGCACCATTTCGTCGAGCGAGGGCGTGATCAGGCCGGAGAGGCCGATGATGTCGGCTCCCTTTTCCTTGGCGGCGGCGAGGATCTTCTCGCACGACACCATGACGCCGAGGTCGATGACCTCGTAATTGTTACAGGCGAGGACGACGCCGACGATGTTCTTGCCGATGTCGTGCACGTCGCCCTTGACGGTGGCCATGACGATGCGGCCCTGCGCCTTGGCGGTGCCGCCGGACGCAACGAGCGCGGCTTTCTCGGCCTCCATGAACGGCTGGAGATAGGCGACGGCCTTCTTCATGACGCGAGCCGACTTCACGACCTGCGGGAGGAACATCTTGCCGGCGCCGAAGAGGTCGCCGACGACACGCATGCCGTCCATCAGCGGACCCTCGATGATCGTGAGCGGCTTGCCGTATTTCTTGCGGGCTTCCTCGGTGTCCTCGTCAATCCAGGCGTCGATGCCCTTCACGAGGGCGTGGGAAAGGCGGGCCTCGACCGGGCCGGTGCGCCAGGCTTCGAGCACGGCGATATCGGCTTTCTGGTCCTTGGCGGCGCCGGAGGCCTTCAGTTTCTCGCCGTGGTCGACGAGGCGCTCGGTGGCGTCGGGGCGGCGGTTGAGGAGGACGTCCTCGACGAGGACGAGCAGTTCCTTGTCCACTTCCTCATAGACCTCGAGCATCGACGGGTTGACGATGCCCATGTCCATGCCGGCCTTGATGGCGTGGTAAAGAAAAGCCGCGTGCATGGCCTCGCGCACAGGATTGTTGCCGCGGAAGCTGAAGGAAACGTTGGAGACGCCGCCGCTGACCTTGGCGTGCGGGAGGTTCTGTTTGATCCAGCGCGTGGCCTCGATGAAATCGACGGCGTAATTGTTGTGCTCCTCGATGCCGGTGCCGACGGTGAGAATGTTCGGGTCGAAGATGATGTCCTCGGGCGGGAAGCCGACGCTGTCCACGAGCAGGCGGTAAGCGCGCTCGCAGATGCGGATCTTCTCGGCGTAGGAGGCGGCCTGGCCGTTCTCGTCGAAGGCCATGACGACCACGGCGGCGCCGTAGCGGAGGATGGTGCGCGCCTGCTCGAGGAACTTCGCCTCGCCCTCCTTGAGGGAGATGGAGTTGACGATGCCCTTGCCCTGAAGACATTTCAGGCCGGCCTCGATGACCTCCCACTTGGAGGAGTCGACCATGACCGGGACCTTGGCGATCTCGGGCTCGCTGCCGATGAGCTGCAGGAAGCGCGTCATGGCGGCGACGCCGTCGATCAGGCCGTCGTCCATGCACACGTCGATGACGTTGGCGCCGTTGTCGACTTGCTGGCGGGCGACGGAGACGGCCTCCTCGTAGTTGCCGGCCTTGACGAGCTTGGCGAACTTCGGCGAGCCGGCGACGTTGGTGCGCTCGCCGACCATCAGGAACGACCCGATTTGCTGCGTGAATGGAAGCGAACCCGACAGCTGGAGGGGGAGCGGGGCGGGGGCCGCGGAAACCTGAGACCTGAAACCTGAAACCTGAGGATCATTGTCATCGCGAGCCCGGTCTGCCGGGCGTGGCGATCCATCTTGCTGGATTGCCGCGTCGCCTGCGGCTCCTCGCAATGACAGATCGGGGCGGAAGATCGTCACCTTGCGGGCCGGCTTGGGCTTGAGGGACTCGGCGATGGCCGCGATGTGCTCGGGGGTGTTGCCGCAGCAACCGCCCGCGATGTTGAGCAGGCCGCTGTCGGCGAACTCGCCCATGAAGCGCGCCATGTCGGCGGGCTTCAGGTCGAAGCCGGTCTCGGTGAGCGGATTCGGCAGGCCGGCGTTCGGGTAGGCGGAGATGAAGACGTCGGACTTCGCACCCAGCTCCTCGAGGAAGGGGCGCATGAGGTCGGGGCCGATCGAGCAGTTGAGGCCGACGGCGAGCGGCTTGTGCGTGCGCACGGCGTTCCAGAAGGCGCCGACGGTCTGCGCCGAGATCATCGTCTCGCCGCCGCGGCCGACCGCCGCCGAGATCATGAGGGGTAGGCGGATTTTGTCCTCGGCGAAGATCTCCTCGATGGCGACGAGGGCGGCCTTGGCGTTGAGGGAGTCGAAGATCGTCTCGACCAGCAGCAGGTCCACGCCGCCGGCGATGAGCGCGCGCACCTGGCGGCGGTAGTCGGCCTTCACCTGGTCGAAGGTGACGACGCGGAAGCCCGCGTCGTCGGCGTCGGGCGAGTTGGAGAGCGAGACGGTCAGCGGCCCGACGGCGCCGGCGACATAGCGGCGCTTGCCGGAATTGTTGGCGATGCGGTCGGCCCAGGTGCGGCACTGATGGGCGGACTGGAAGTTGATGTCCCAGGCGAGGGTCTCGAGGAACTTGTTCTCGATGACACTCTGGTAGAACGCCGGGTCCTTGCGGCCGCCCTTCTCGCGCGGGTCCTCGATGAAGAACTCGCTCTGGCCGATGCTGGTGGCCGAGAAGGTGTTGGTCTCGATGATGTCGGCGCCGGCCTCGAGGAAGCGGCGGTGGATGTCGCCGATCTCGGACGGGCGGGTGAGGGAGTAGATGTCGCCGTTGTTCTTGAGGTCCTTCGGGGCGTCCTTGAAGCGGTCGCCGCGCGCCTGCTCCTCCGTGATGTTGTAGCTGCGGATCGTCGTGCCCATGGCGCCGTCAATGATGGCGACGCGCTCGGCCAGGAGGCGGCGGAGGGCGGTTTCGGCAGAAGTGGGCGGGAGGGCGGGCATGAAACTACTCTTGTATGCTTGCATCAAGATTCGATGATATGAAAAGGCAAGACAGGGCTTCGCCGATGACAAGAAATGCGTAAACTCTGTCAGGAATAGGGCTTGCACAAGGCCGTTGGCGGGTGAATTGGTGGTTGGCCTGAGGTTCTTTCATCAAATTCCAGGGATACAGGGAAGGCCGTGCGAATCGGCCACAGTTGCGCTGCGGTAACGCATCACAGACCCCCACCGGCGACAGGCGCCGGGCAAAGCCAATCGGGCAGCCGGTGAAGGCGAGGGGCGAGGTCAACACGCGAAAGCGTGCACATGCGGAGTCCGAACATCTGCCCCCGGAAACTCACCACACGGCCGCCTAGTGCGGGTGGCCGGGTTTCACCTTCAACGCACATTGAAGGGTGGGAGTGGAAACGTGCGGCCTCGCGGCCGCGGCGGTCTGCTCTTGCCGCAGCATCAGCAGATCATGAACACCACCATCGCGGCGTCGCTCCGACGCCTGCTCCTCCTCGCCGGCTTCACGCCGGCCCTGGGCGCGTTCGCCCAGACGGCCGAACCGGAAAAACTGCCGGACTACGTCTTCACCGCCACGCGGACCCCCGCGGCGCTGACGACGCTCGGCACCTATGTCGACCAAATCAGCGGCGCCGAGTTGGCCCGCATGCAGCTCACCGGCCTGCGCTCGGCGCTCGGCGGCGTCCCGGGCGCGCCGAGCTTCGCCTCCGGCGCGGCGGGCGGCGTGACGTCGCTCTTCCTGCGCGGGTCGAACTCGAACCAGACGCTGTTCCTCGTGGACGGCATCCGCTTCAACGACCCGAACACCGACTACCAGGTCTCGTTCGGCGGCATGTGTGTCGGCGCGTGCGACAACCTCGAGGTCTCGCACGGCCCGCAGAGCACGCTCTACGGCGGCGAGGCGGTCGGCGGAGTTGTGGCCATCCGCGGCCAGCGCGGCACGGGCCCGGGCAGCGCGACCCTCGCGGCCGAGGCCGGCTCCTTCGGCACGGTGCAGGGCGCCATCAGCGCGCAGGGCGGCGATGCGAAGCGCGCCTACACGTTCTCCGCGTCCGGCGGTCACACCGACAATGAGCGGCCGAACAACGAATTCGACAGCGTCACGTATTCGCTGCGGCTCGACCGGCAGGTGACCAAGGATGTCGCCATTGGCGCGACGTGGCGCGGCTTCGTCGGCCGCTACGGCTCGCCCGGCGCCGCGATCGGCTTCGGCGCCAACGATCCCGACAACGAGGAAAGCGAGAGCAACCAGCTGGCGACGGTGTTCGCCGACCTGACGCATTCGCCGGGGTTGACGAGCCACGTCGTGCTCGGCGGGCAGGACCGCCGTTATGTGTCCGACAGCGGCACGAGCGAGACGCTGGTCACGAACCGCCGCGCCGTGCTCGACTGGCAGAGCACCTACGTGCTCAACGAAAGGCACCGCGTCACCGGCGGCCTGACCGCCGAGGCGAACCACACCCGCAACAACGGCTTCGGCAACATCAACGAGCGGCAGAGCCTGCTGGCGTTCTTCGCCCAGGACGAGTGGACACCGGTCGAGCACGTCTACCTGACGGCCGGCCTGCGCAGTGACGACCACGACACCTTCGGCCGCGCCACGACGGGCCGCGTAACGGCGGCGTGGCTGTCGAAGGACTCGCGCTGGAAGATCCGCGCCACCTACGGCACGGCGTTCCGCTCGCCCAGCTTCCTCGACCTCTACGGCCGGAGTTCGTTCTACGTCGGCAATCCCAACCTGAAGCCCGAGAAGGCGCGCAGCTGGGACGGCGGCGTGGATTATTTCCTCGCCGGCAACCAGGGCGTCCTGAGCGCGACGTGGTTCGACACGCGCTACGACAACCTGATCGTGTTCGATTTCGGCGTGTTCCCCGGCACGACCGCCAATGTCGAGGTGGCGCGGACGCGCGGTGTCGAGCTGGCGGGCAAGTTCGCGCTGCCCGGCGCCGTGCAGGTGCGGCTAGCCTACACCTACCTCGAGGCGGAGAACCTTTCGCAGGGCATCCGCTTGTTGCGCCGGCCGCGGAACAGCGGGTCGGTCGACTTGTGGCATGACTTCGGCCGCGGCTTCAGCGCCGGCACCGGAGTAGCGTTTGCGGCGGGCCGGCAGGACGTGCATGCGGCGACCTTCGCCACCATCGACGCCGAGGACTACACGGTCGTGCGTGTCTACGGCGCGTGGCAGGTGAATCCCCGGCTGGCCGTGAAGGCCCGGGTCGAGAACCTGCTCGACGAGGCCTACGAGGAAGTGCACGGCTACCCGCAGCTCGGCGTCGGCGCCTTCGCGGGTGTCGAGTGGAAGTTCTGATCCGCGGGCACATTACTGTCACAAAAAGCCGCGAGCCTCGGCGCTTGCGGCTTTTTCCTTGGCGGGGAGAATGACGGCATGATGCGACTACCCCGTTTCGCGCTCCTGCTTGGGCTGGGCGGTTCCCTTTTGTCCGCGGCCGACTACCCGTTCCAGCCCGTGCCCTTCACCGCGGTGCGCGTCACCGGCGGGTTCTGGCAGGCCAAGCAGGAGACCAACCGCACGGTCACGGTGCCGTTCGCCCTGCAGCAGTGCGAGGAGTCGGGCCGGCTGAAAAACTTCGACCTCGCCGCCGAGGTCATGCGCCGGCGCGCGGCGGGTGAGAAGGATTTCCAAGTCACGCCGCCGACCATCTATCCCTTCGACGACACCGACGCCTACAAGGCCATCGAGGGCGCCGCCTACGTGCTCAGCATGCAGCGCGACCCGGCGCTGGAGGCGACGCTCGACGCCTGGGTCGCGCGCATCGCGGCGGCGCAGGAGCCCGACGGCTACCTCTACACGTTCCGGACGATGCATCCCGACACGCCCGGCCACAAGTGGGTGGGGCAGCAACGCTGGGAACTTGACCCGAAGCTCAGCCACGAGCTCTACAACGCCGGCCATCTCTACGAGGCCGGCGTGGCCTATTTCCAGGCGACGGGCAAACGCACGCTGCTCGACATCTGCCTGAGGAACGCCGAGCTGCTCTGGCGCGATTTCGGCGACGGCAAGCTGCGCATCGCGCCGGGCCATCAGATCGTGGAGATCGGGCTCGTGAAGCTCTATCGCGTGACAAACGACGCCCGCTGGCTGAAGCTCGCGCAGATCTTCCTCGACGCGCGCGGTCCCGGCCAGGGCACCTACAGCCAGCAGCACAGGCTCGTCGTCGACCAGGACGAGGCCGTCGGCCACGCCGTGCGCGCCAACTACATGTATGCCGGCATGGCGGACGTGGCCGCGCTCACGGGCGACACCCGCTACCTCGCGGCGATCACGAAAATCTGGGACAACGTCGCGACCAAAAAGCTCTACCTCACCGGCGGGGCCGGCGCGCTGGCGAAGGGCGAGGCCTACGGCGCCGATTACGAGCTGCCGCACGACGGCTACAACGAGACCTGCGCCGCGCTCGCGCTGATGAACTGGAACCACCGCATGTTCCTCCTCACCGGCGAGGCGAAATACATGGATGTGCTCGAGCGCACGGCGTTCAACGGCTTCCTCAGCGGCGTGTCGGCGTCAGGCGACCGCTTCTTCTACCCGAACCCGCTCGCCTACGACGGCCAGCAGAAGAACAACCACGAGCATGCCGGGCGCGCGCCGTGGTTCGGCTGCGCGTGCTGCCCGCCGAACCTGATGCGCACGCTCGCGGCGCTGACGGGCTATTTCTACGCCGTGAAGGACGACTCCCTCTACGTGAATTTCTACGCGCAGAGCGAAGGCGAGGTGACGGTGGCGGGGACGAAGGTGAAGATCTCCCAGAAGACGGACTACCCCTGGAGCGGCCAGGTGACGCTCACGGTCGCCCCGGAGAAGCCGGGCCGTTTCACGCTCCGCCTGCGGATCCCCGGCTGGGTGGAGGACAGGCCGGTGCCCTCGGACCTCTACCGCTATCTGCCCGCCGACGGCAGCGGTTGGAAGCTGGCCGGGGTCGGGGCCGGGGATAAATATGTCCGGGAGGGAGGCTACTACTGCGTGACGCGGGAGTGGAAAGCCGGCGACAGCCTGCGGCTCGACCTGCAAATGCCGGCACGCCGCGTGGTCGGAAACGAGAAGATCGCGGCGACGCGCGGGCAGGTGGCCTTCGAGCGCGGGCCGGTCGTGTATTGTTTCGAACAGCCCGACCAGCCGATTCCCGCGAGCGTGTCCGCCACGGCCAAGCTCACGGCCAAGACGCGGCCCGACCTGCTCGGCGGCGTGACGGTGCTCGAGGTCGACGGCGCCACGGCGATCCCGTATTACGCCTGGAACAACCGCGGCCTCGCGCCGATGACGGTGTGGGTGCCGGTGAAGTAGGTGGAGCACAGGTTTCACCCACTCCGCGCTTGCGGCTTTGGGTGCGACGGGGAAACTGGCGCATCCCCTATGAAATTCCCGAATGGTCGGATCGTCGTCTCGCTTCTTTTGGTCAATGTGATGCTGGCGGCGGAGGATTTCCGTCACGGCCAGCCCGCCCAGGCACAACGCGACGCCGCGCTCTACGTGCCGGACCTCGCGGCGCTGGCGAAGCCGCAATCCAGCGAGCTGCGCGAGCTCGTTGAGCGGTTTGTGAAGGACCGCGACGGCCTGCTGCAGATTTACTCGGTCGAGGGCTCCGCGTTGCAGGTGAAGCGGCTGCGGGAGTTTTATCACGCCTGGCAGGCCCGGCTGGAGGCGCTGCCCTATGAGCCGCTCGGTGCCGAGGGACGCATCGACTGGCACCTGATGCGGCTCAACCTGCGCTATGAGCTCGGCCTGCTCGACCGGATGGAGCAGAAGGGCGCGGAGATGAAGCCGTTCCTCGGGTTTGCCGAGACGATCGCCGGCCTGCAGGAGAAGCGGCGCGATTTCGCGCCGGTGGACCCGAAGGCCGCGGCCGCGGAGCTGGCCTCGATCCGCACCGGCATCGAGGCGGCGAAGAAGTCGCTCGAGGGCGACGGCGCCAAGCCCGGCAAGATCGCGGCCCTGCGCGCGGCCAACCGCATGGACGAGCTCGGCAAGGCGCTGAAGAACTGGTTCGATTTCTACAACGGCTACGACCCGGAGTTCGGCTGGTGGACGCGCGAGCCCCACAAGAAGGCGACGGCCGCGCTCGAGGATTACGCGAAGTTCCTGCGCGAGAAGATCGTCGGGGTGAAGGCCGGCGAGGACGAGCCGATCGTCGGCGACCCGATCGGGGCCGAGGGACTCAAGCTCGACCTCGAGCGCGAGATGATCCCCTACACGCCGGACGAGCTGATCGCCGTCGCGCAGAAGGAACTCGCCTGGTGCCAGGCCGAGTGGAACAAGGTCGCGCAGGCGATGGGCAAGGGCGACGACTGGAAGGCCGCGCTCGAGCAGGTGAAGGCCAACTACGTGGCGCCCGGCGAGCAGCCCGCGCTCATCGCGGGCATGGCCTACGAAGCCGTCGATTTCCTCCTCAAGCGCGACGTGCTGACCATCCCGCCGCACGCGATCGACGACTGGACGATGACGATGATGTCGCCCGAGCGGCAGAAGGTGAACCCGTTCTTCCTCGGCGGCGACCGCATCATCGTGTCGTTCCCGACCGACACGATGGACCACGCCGACAAGCTCGACAGCCTGCGGGCCAACAACCGGCACTTCTGCCGCGCCGTCGTGCACCACGAGCTGATCCCCGGGCACCACCTGCAGGGCTGGTATATCGACCGCTTCAACCCGCACCGGCAGCTCTACTACACGCCGTTCTGGATGGAGGGCTGGGCGCTTTGGTGGGAGTTCCACCTCTGGGACCTCGGCTTCGTGCAGACCCCGGAGGACCGCGCCGGCGCGCTCTTCTGGCGCACGCACCGCGCCGCCCGGATCATCTTCTCGCTCAACTTCCACCTCGGCAAATGGACCCCGCAGGAGTGCATCGACTTCCTCGTGGACACGGTCGGCCACGACCGGCACACGGCGACGGGCGAGGTGCGCCGGTCCTTCAACGGCGACTACTCGCCGCTCTATCAGGTCGGCTACATGATGGGCGCGATCCAGCTGCGCACGCTTTACGGCGAACTCGTGACGACCGGCAAGATGAAGGAGAAGGCCTTCCACGACAGCATCCTCCAGGGCGGCATCATGCCGATCGAGATGGTGCGCGCGCACGTCACCGGCACCAAGCTGCCGCGCGACTACCGCAGCTCGTGGAAGTTCGCCGGGGAGAAGCCCTGAGCTACGTCGCCCGCGCCCGGTTCAAGTCACCGAGGCGCGTGAGCAACGCGGCGTCATCGAGGTCCGCCGGCCAGCCATAGGCGGCGGCCACGGCGGCGTTGAGCGCCTCCGCGTCGGCGCCGCGCGCGGCTTTCGCGACGGCGTGGCGGTGTTCCTCTTGCGCGGTCGTGAGGGCGCTCAGGCCGGTGGCGGGCGGCCAGGGGAAAGGATAGGCTCTGACCGCCTGGGTCGGCGTGCGACGGGAATGAAACTTGCGCCACCAGAGGGCGAAGGGCCGGGCGGCGAGGATGCCGTGGATGAAGTCGTCGTCGCGCGCCACGGCGAGCAGCGTGTCATCGGGGATGACGGCGGAGTCGAACCACATCCAGGCCGGCGGCTCGGCGCCGACAGGCGTGGCCAGGTAGCGCTCGCGCCGGGCGAGGGTGGCGCGCAGGCGCTCGTCGGCGTGCGGGTTCACCCACCAGCGGTCGCGTGACGGGCGCATGGTGCGGAAGAGGTGGTGGAAGGGATGTTCGTAGAGTGACGCCTCGCGCTCGCCCATGGACGCCGGGAAATCCACCAGCCAGTGGATGGCCGGCCGGCGCACGTCGGCGGCGGTGGCGAGCTGGCGCAGCACGTCGGCGTTGGATTTGCCGTGTGGGTTGCGGGTGCCGAGCATGCGCTCCGCCATTTTCGGCGGGATGGAGGCGGTCAGGGCCACGCGTTCGCCGACAAAGGCCAGCCCGTCGTTCTCGGGCAGGGGACGGGGCGCGGCGTGAGGCATGGGGAGTTACCCATTGCCTAAACCCCGGGGCAGGCCAAGCGTAGACGCACTCTCCCATGAAGATAGCATCGTTCCCCGGGGTTGCCGCGTTGCATGTGTGTTTGATGGCGGCCGCGGCCGCGAGTCCGTTGCAGGACGCGGTGCGGGCGCACCGGGTGGCAAACGAGCAGGCCCTGATGGCCGAATACCGGGAATTGGTCGCCATCCCCAATGTCGGCGCCGACCAGCCGAACGTCCGGCGCAACGCCGAGTTCATCGTCGCCATGATGCAGCGTCGCGGCATCCCGGCGGAGCTGCTCGAGGGCAGAACCTCCGCGACGAATCCCCTGGTCTTCGGCGAGATCAAGGTGCCCGGGGCGACGCGCACGGTCGTGTTTTACGCGCATTACGACGGCATGCCGGTCAACCCGAAGGAGTGGGCCGAGGGTCTTGACCCGTGGAAGCCGGTTTTCCTCACCGCGCCACTGGCCCGCGGCGGCAAGATCGTCACTGACTGGAAACCCGGCGATGCGATCAATCCCGACTGGCGCGTCAACGGCCGGGCCAGCGCCGACGACAAGGCCGGCGTCTTCTCGATCCTCAACGGCTACGCGGCGCTGGTGGCGACCGGCGGCCGGCCCACGGTGAACGTGAAATTTGTCTTCGAGGGCGAGGAGGAGATGGGCTCGACCCACCTCGGCGAGCTGCTTGAGCTGCACGGCGCCAAGCTGGCGAGCGACCTGTGGATCATCTGCGACGGGCCGCGCCCGGTGTCCGGCCGCAAGTCGGTCGTCTTCGGCGTGCGCGGCGACGTGAACATGAACCTGACAGCCTATGGCGCGAAGCGCCCGCTGCACAGCGGCAACTACGGCAACTGGGCGCCCAACCCCGCCGACCGGCTGGTCGCACTGCTCGCGAGCATGAAGGACGAGAATGGTCGGGTGCTCATCAAGGGTTTCTACGACGATTATGTGGGCTTCTCCGAGAGCGAACGCATCGCGATCAAGGACGCGCCGAACACCGACGCCGTGCTGCTCAAGGACCTCGGCCTGAAGGCGCCCGAGATGCCGGGCCGGTCGCTGCTCGAGGGTTTCGAGCTGCCCGGCCTCAACCTCAACGGCGTCACCGCCGCCAACACCGGCAAGACCGCCACCAATGTGATCCCCGCGGTCGCGCGGGCCACGCTCGACCTGCGGCTCGTGCTCGGCATCGACTGGCGGAAGCAGACGGAACGCGTGATCGAGCACATGAAGGCGCAGGGCTGGCACGTGATCGACCACGAGCCGACCGACGAGGAGCGCGCTCAGTTTGCGAAGCTGCTCAAGGTCGAGATCGGCAGCGGCTACAACGCCCAGCGCACGCTGATGAACCTGCCGCTGGCGCAGTCGGTCGTGGCGGCGGTCCAGTCCACCACGGCGGATCCCGTGGCGCGCGTGCCCACCGGTGGCGGCAGCCTGCCGCTGAGCATCATCGAGGAGAAACTCGGGGCCAAGGTCATCAGCGTCCCGGCCGCCAACTACGACAACAACCAGCATGCGGAGAACGAGAACATGCTCATCCGCTACCTCTGGGAGGGCATGGAGACCTTCGCGGCGCTCATGACGATGCGCTGAGGCGCGTCGCGCTCAGTCGTTGAACGTGATCCGCGGATTCGTCTCGAGGAAGGCCGCGATGGCGGCGGCGAAGATCGCGCCGAACTCCGCGCGCTTCTTCTCGCCGACGCCGGTGATGCCTTCCATCGCCCCGACGCGGTCGGGGTATTCGCGGGCCATCTGGCGGAGGGTGGCGTCGCCGAAGACGACGTAGGCGGGCACCTTGCGCTCGTCGGCCAGCTGCTTGCGCAGCGCGCGCAGGCGCTCGAAGAGGATCTCGTCGCAGGCGATGTTGCCCTCGCGGCGGGCCACGCGCTTGGTCTTCGGCAGGTCCATCGGCTTGGTCAGCGTGATGGAGGCGCGTGAAACCAGCACGGCCCGGCCCTCGGGCGTGAGTTCGAGCGTGGCGAAGCCGCCCTCGCTGACGGTTACATAACCGAGCCGCATCAACTCGCGGCCGACGGCGGCCCAGGCGGGGCGGGGGAGTTCCTTGCCGATGCCGTAGGTGGTCAGGCGGTCGTGGCCCCAGCGAGTGATCTTCTCGGTGTCGGCGCCGGTGAGGACCTCGATGACGTGGTTCAGGCCGACGTTGAAGTCGCTGTTCTGCGCGATGCGGTAGAGGCAGGAGAGGAATTTTTGGGCGACGACCGTGCCGTCGTAGGTGGCGCGGGGCTCGAGGCAGTTGTCGCAGGCGCCGCAGTTGGCGGAGGGGAATTTCTCGCCGAAGTAGTCGAGCAGCTCGGCGCGGCGGCAGCCGGAACTCTCGGCGTAGTGCACGATCTGGCGGAGCTGGGTGCGGGCGACGGCCTGCTCGTGCTCGTCGGTGATCTCGGCGAGGAAGTGCGTCTGCTTGGCGATGTCGCCGGCGCTGAAGAGCAGGAGGCAGTCACCCGGCAGGCCGTCGCGTCCGGCGCGGCCGGTTTCCTGGTAGTAGCCCTCGATGTTCTTCGGCAGGTCGTGGTGGATGACCCAGCGGACGTTGGGCTTGTTGATGCCCATGCCGAAGGCGATGGTCGCGCAGATGATGCGGATTTCGTCGCGGAGAAAGAGCTCCTGGTTGCGGTTGCGTTCCTCCGCGTCGAGGCCGGCGTGGTAGGGCCGCGCGGAGAAGCCGCGGCCGGCGAGGGACTCGGCCACGCGCTCGGCGGTGGCGCGGCTGGCGCAGTAGATGATCCCGCTCTCGGTCTCGCGGGCGCGGACGAAGTCGATGATCTGCTTCGCCGGCTGGTCCTTCGGGATGACGCGGTAGGAGAGGTTCGGGCGGTTGAAGCTGGCGACGAAGGTGACGTCGCCGCGCAGCTGCAGGTGCTTGATGATGTCGGCGCGGACGCGCTCGGTGGCCGTGGCGGTGAGGGCCATGACCGGCACGCCCGGCAGGAGGGCGCGGAGCTTGGCGATCTGGCGGTATTCCGGGCGGAAGTCGTGGCCCCACTCGGAAATGCAGTGCGCCTCGTCGATGGCGAGGGCGGTGACGTTCCACGCCTTCAGGTTGGCGGCCCAGTTGTCGAGCATCAGGCGCTCGGGGGCGACGTAGAGCAGGCGCCATTCGCCGCGGTGCAGGCCGCTCAGGCGGGAGCGGGCCTCGTCGGCGTCGAGGGTGGAGTTCAGGTAGGTCGCGGCGACGCCGGCGGCCTGAAGCTGGTCCACCTGATCCTTCATCAGGGCGATGAGCGGCGAGACAACGACCGTGAGGCCGGACCGGAGCAGGGCGGGCAGCTGGAAGCAAAGCGACTTGCCGCCGCCGGTCGGCAGGAGGGCGAAGACGTCCTTGTCCGCCAGCGCGGCCTCGATGATCTCGCGCTGCAACGGGCGGAAGGCGCCGTAGCCGAAGGTGGTCTTGAGGGTGAGCAGCAGGTCGTCCATCGCGAGGAGCAGTGTGGATGGGCGAGCAAGGTGCAGCCAGCAAGCCCGCAACCTGCGAAAAGGTGATTATTTGAGCCCGAGCCAGCCGGCGAGCGTGCGGACGGCGTCGGTGACCTTGTGGCCGCGCCGGACCGAGCGGGCCATGATGCGCAGTCGGCGCCTCTCGCGGTCGGCCTTAGGATCGACATGGCCGACAATCTCGGTGCCGGCGAGCACCGGCAGGGCATAGTAACCGCGCTTCCGTTTCGCCGGGGGTGTGTAGACTTCCCAGGTGTAGTCGAAGTCCCAGAGGGCGGAGGTCACGCGGCGGTCGTAGATCAACGGGTCCAAGGGGGCCAACAACACGGGCGTGGCCGTGGATTCTTCGCTGCGCTCAGAATGACAGGTTTCGAGAATGGGCAGGTCGGTGCGCAGGCAGTGGAGGAGGGGGAGGCCGTCGATCTTGACGGGTTGGACGAGGTCCCCGACGAGGGCGAGTTCCTGGCGCTTGAGCAGGGCGAGGCGGCGCTGCCGGAGCTTGAGCAACGCTTCCCAGCGGGCGGACTCCTGCCGTTTGGCTTCGGGCAGGGCTAGGATGCGGGCAGGCAGGACGCGCCCGGGCAGGTCGTAGTAGCGGCGGTTGCCGTCGCCGCGGCGGGCGATGAGCAGGCGGCCGTGGAAGAAGAGTTTTTGCAGCGTGACCTTGGCCTGGGTGGAGGCGCCCCAGAACGAGCGCGCCCGGCCGGTGTCGGCGAAATCCTCGGAGCTGAGCGGGCCGCGGGCTTTGATCTCGGCGAACAGGCGCGGCACGAGTTCCCTCTGCCGCGGCGAGAGCCGGCCGGACCAGGCGCCGGGGCGGTGCTGCCTAGAGCGCATGACCGCCAGCAGGTAGGGCCAGGCCTCGAGCGGGAAGGCGACGAGGGTGTTGGCCGAGGGAATGTGGTGCTCGAAGGCGGTGCGCTGGGCCGCCGGGAGCGGCGTGCTATCGCCGTGCAGGTGGCGCATCAGGCCGCCTTCGGGGTAGCCGCGGACACGGTTGCGCAGGATGAGGTCGTGCATCCGGCCGGTGACGTTGATCGGGTCGATCTGGACGTAGCCGTGGTGGACGAGGGCGGTGCCGATGTCGGGGGCGGGCGTGTCGATCAGCAGGGCGCGGCGCATGAACCGGCGGGCGGTCTCGGGGGAGAGGGTTAGCGGGGTCATGCGGGTTGTCGGGGCATAAAGTCTCTCCCGCCGGATCTGGCAAATAAGAAGGCCGCACCCTGCGGTGCGGCCTCGGGCAAAAGCGACCGATACAGCTTACTTCTTCGGCGTGTTGGCCTGGACCTCGGCGAGGCGCTTCTCGAGCTCGTTCATCTGGGTGACGAGGCGCTCCTCGACCTTCTTGCGGTCGGAGCTGGTGACGATGCTCAGGTTGGCGGCGTCACGCACGACGTTGGCCGGGAGCGTGAGGAGGCGGGTGAGGAGGCCTTGGTCCTTGAAGCTGCTCAAGTAGAGGGCGGTGAGCTCGTGCGAGAGCTTCATCGAGTCCTGGGCGACGGCCTGCGAGGAGAGGAGCTGGGTGTTGAGCTCCTGGTTGCGGGACATCTCGGAGGTCAGCACGCCGCTGATCTGGTCGGAGATGCGCTGGCTGTAGGCGTCGATCTTCTCGCGGGTCATGTTCTGGTCCTTGGACATCTCGCCGAGGATGGGGGAGATGTTCGCGGCCAGGCGGCTGGAAACCTTGTCAACCTGCTCGTTCTGGAGCTTCTCGGCTTCCTCCGGGGTCTTCGGGATATTGGAGCCGTAGGGCATGACCTTGGCGGCGATGGCCTCGGCGAGCTGGTTGACCTTCTGCTCGTTGAGCTTGGCGACCTCCTCGTCCGTCATGAAGACATCGGCGGCGCGCTTGGAGATGGCGTCCTTGAGGAGCTGGTTGACCGACTCGATGTGGCGGCGGGTTTCCTCGGCGTTGGCCTTCATCTCGGCCGCGTTCTGCTCGCGCAGGGCGGCGAGCTCGGTCGCCTGCTTGGCGGCCAGCTCGGCGGCGGTCTTTTGGTTGAACCAGAACGCGACGCCCAGAATCAGGACGGCGGTGAGAATAACGGCGGGGAGTTGTTCTTTAAGCTTTTGCCACATGGTGTGTAGGGTTGGAGTGTGCATGACAGGTTTAGCAGGTGGATGTTCAATTGCAATGCCGCCTTGGCCTGTAAAAACGCACCCCAAATGAGCCTCAACCGCTATGAAGAAGCCCTGTTTTCCTACTGGGAAAAGAATCCTGATGAACGCCGACACTGGCAGGGCAAGGTGACGGACGTCGCGCGTGTCGCCAGCCAGCCGGGCGAGACCGCGCGGACGCTCGAGCGCGAACTGTGGGATCATTTTGTCGAGCGCAGCCCGCATGTGCCGGCGCTGCGCGAGATGGGTGCCGTCGGCTTGCGGCGCGTGAGCCTGCTCAACCTCGCCGAGCACATCATCCGCCTGTGGGGACCGCCGCCCAAGCCACGGAAGCCGGCCGTCCCGCCGCACTGACGCCGGGGCCGTAACGTGGAATTTTCACAATTTTGCAATTACTGCATTTACAAAGCCGCCAAGTGGATGCATGTGTTATTCACAAGTTATCCACTCGATGGAAAACACCATTAGCTCGGTTCAAAATTCACCGCAGCATTACGTAGAGGTTCGGGTAAAGACCTACGTTTTGGATACGAACGTTTTGCTGCACGACCCGCAGTCGATCTACAAATTCGAGGACAACAACCTGGCGATTCCCGTCGAGGTTCTTGAGGAGCTCGATGCGATCAAGAGCGAGCAGTCCACGGAGCGCGGCAGAAATGCCCGCCGCGTGCACCGCATCCTGCAGGAGCTCCTGCCGGACTCGCGATCGATGCACGAGGGCGTCAAGCTGCCCAGCGGGGGCACGCTCTCCGTCATCATCAACCGCTACCTGGTCGAGAACAACTGGTCGTCCCCGGCCATGCAGCGCCTGCGCGCCGTCGTCTCCGACTTCACGAAGAAGGACAATCGCATCATCGCGAGCGCCCTCTTCGTCCAGGAGACCAACCCGCCGCCGACCATCCTCGTCACCAAGGACGTCAACGTGCAGCTCAAGGCCCGCGCCGTCGGACTCGAGGCCGAGGACTACCTCAACGACAAGGTGCCCGAGGCCGACACCGACGAGGGCGACTACCAGACGATCCCGCTCGATGTCTATGAGATGCAGCGCTTCTGCTCCGAGGGTGAGCTCGAGCTCGGCGAGGACGTCGCGAAAAGACTCTACCTGAACGAATACGTCCTGCTCATGACGCCCGAGGGCAAGACGATGCCCGGTCGGTATTACGGCCAGAACACCGTCCGCCGCCTGCAGATCCCGGATTTCGTCAAGGCCCCCGGTGGCATTCCGATCCGCCCGCGCAACCTCGAACAGCAGTTCTTCGTCGACGCATTGATGGACGACAGCATCTCGCTCGTCACCTGCTTCGGCAAGGCCGGCACCGGCAAGACGCTCCTCTCCACCGCCTGCGCGCTCTTCCAGACCACCGACGAGCGCTCGCGCTACGACGGCCTCTCGATCTCGCGCCCGGTCATCGCCCTCGGCAAGGACATCGGCTTCCTCCCCGGCACGCTCGAGGAGAAGATGAAGCCCTGGCTGCAGCCCTACCACGACGCCCTCGAGGTGCTCATCCCCTCGAAGCCCCAGAAGGAACCGCAGTTCGCCAGCAAGAAGACCGGCAAGAAAAAGAAGAAGAAGCACGACGACGCCATGGCCCTGATGACCACGCCGCAGCCCGTGCACAGCAGCGGCGGGCACAACGGCCACCCGGTCGTCAAACCCTACGAGCGCCTCATCAGCAGCGGCGTGGTCGAGATCGAGGCCCTGTGCTTCATCCGCGGCCGCTCGATCGCCCGGCGCTTCTTCATCCTCGACGAGGCGCAGCAGCTGACGCCCCACGAGGTGAAGACGGTCATCACCCGCATCGCCGAGAGCTCGAAGCTCGTGCTTATCGGCGACCCGGCGCAGATCGACAACCCTTACGTGGACTCGCGCAGCAACGGCCTCGTCTATTGTCACAACCGGATGAAGGGCCACGCCATCGCCGCCCACGTGAAGCTGTCGAAGGGCGAGCGCTCCAAGCTCGCCGAACTCGCCGCCGACCTGCTGTAGGGCCGAAGAGCCTGCCCGCCGGCTCATTCTCGGCTTGCCGCCCGCCCATCCCGGCGGAAACTGGCCGCCTGTGGAAAAGGCGCTGCTCAACCCGATGAAAGGCCTCGAGACCGAGGAGCAGGCCGCCTTGCTGCTCGCGCAGCGCGAGCTCCGGCAGCTGCGTGACACCATCCAGGCCCTCCGCCTCGAGCTGGAGCGCGTGCAGGCCTCGCGCGACGAGGCCGTGCAAGCTGCGGTGACGAACGCCCAGGACGAGGCCCGCCAGCTCCGCACCACCGCGGCCTCGCTGCGCGACGAACTGCAGGCGCTGCAGCTGGAGAAGGACGCCGCCGTGCAGGCCGCCGTCGCGGCCGGCCATGATGACGCCCGCCAGCTGCACGGCACCATCCAGCTGCTGCGCGACGAGTTGGAACGCCTCCGCCAGGAAAACGCCGACAATCTCGAAAAACAGACGCGGGCCCACCAGGACGAGCTACGCCAGCTCCGCGGCACCATCGCCGGCCTGCGCGAACAACTCGAAAAAAACCATGGCCGTTAAAGCCAAGCCCGCCGCCAAATCCGCCAAGCCCGCCTCTCGTCCGCCCGTCGAGGCCGCGCCCCGCGAGAGCATGTCCAGCCTGCGCGCCCGCCTGCGCCGCACCGAGATGCTCATCAAGCTCTCGCAGCGTGTCGCGATGATCGACAGCCTCGACGACCTGCTCGCCACGCTGGTCGAGGTGATCGCCAACGAGACCAACGCCGAGCGCGGCACCCTGTTCCTCAACGACCCGGTCACGAACGAGCTGTTCTCCCGCACCGCCCAGGGCACCTTCAACCGCGAGATCCGCCTGCTGAACAACTCCGGTGTCGCCGGCTCCGTGTTCCAGAGCGGCGAGGGGCTCATCATCCACGATCCCTACAAGGACAAGCGCTTCAACGACGAGATCGACCGCAAAACCGGCTTCACCACCAAGTCCATCCTCTGCGCCCCGATCAAGACCGCCCGCGGCGAGATCATCGGCGTCGTGCAGACGCTCAACAAGCGCGAGGGCAAGTTCAACACCGAGGACCTCGACCTGCTCGAGGCGATGGCCACGCAGGCCTCCGTCGCCCTGCAGAGCTCGCAGTTCATCGAGGGCATGAAGAAGACGCGGCAGCAGGAGATGGAGTTCCTCGACCTCGTCGCCGACATCACCAGCTCGCTCGACCTCTCGGTGCTGCTGCGCCGCGTCATGAGCGAGGCCACGCGCATGCTGAAGGCCGACCGCTCGACGCTTTTCCTCAGCAACGAGAAGACCAACGAGCTCTGGTCCGAGGTGGGCGAGGGGCTCAACGCCGTGCAGATCAAGCTGCCCAACACCGCGGGCATCGCCGGCGCCGTGTTCCAGTCGGCCAAGACCATCAACATCCCGCACGCCTACGCCGACCTGCGCTTCAACCCGGCGTTCGACAAGAAGACGGGCTATTTCACCCGCTCCATCCTCTGCGTGCCGGTCGTGAACAAGAACGGCAAGTGCATCGGCGTCACCCAGGCGCTCAACAAGCGCGGCGGCCCCTTCACCGCCGAGGACGAGGCGCGCCTCAAGGCCTTCACCGCCCAGGTCTCCATCGCCCTCGAGAACGCCAAGCTCTTCGACGACGTGCAGAACATGCGGAACTACAACCAGTCCGTGCTGGAAAGCATGTCGAGCGCCGTCATCACGCTCGGCGAGGACGGCCGCATCCACACCTGCAACGGCGCCGGCTACCGGATCTTCAAGGTCCGCGAGGCCGAGGCGATCGGCAAACCCGCCGCGGAATTCCTCGCCGGCCCCAACGCCTGGATCCTCGACCGGCTCAAGGCCCTCGACACCAGCGGCGCGAAGTCCGACGCGCTGATGGACGCCGAAATCGAGGTGCGCGGCGAGAAGGTGAACGTCAACGTCACCCTCCAGCCGCTCATCAGCCTCAAGGGCAAGCGGCTCGGCTCGATGCTCATGCTCGAGGACATCTCCTCCGAGAAGCGCATGAAGTCCACGATGGCGCGCTACATGGACCCGGGCCTGGCGGACCAGCTGCTCGCGGCCGGCGGCGAGGCGCTCGGCGGCCAGAGCGTCGAGGCCACGATGCTCTTCTCCGACATCCGCTCGTTCACCACGCTCACCGAGGAGCTCGGCGCGCAGGGCACGGTGGCGCTGCTCAACGAGTATTTCACGCTGATGGTGCAGTGCATCACCCACGAGGGCGGCATGCTGGACAAGTTCATCGGCGACGCGATCATGGCCGAGTTCGGCATCCCGGTGGCGCACGGCGACGACCCCGACCGCGCGATGCGCGCCGCGATCTCGATGATCACCGAACTGCGCGCGCTCAACCAGCGCCGCCAGGCCCGCGGCCAGAAGCCCGTGCTCATGGGCATCGGCCTCAACACCGACACCGTCGTCTCCGGCAACATCGGCTCGCCGAAGCGCATGGATTACACGGTCATCGGCGACGGCGTGAACCTCGCCTCGCGCCTTGAGAGCGCGTGCAAGGAATACTCCGCGCAGATCCTCTGCTCGGAGGGCACCTACCGGAAGCTCAAGGGCACCTACCGCATGCGCGAGATCGACTGGGTCCAGGTGAAGGGCAAGACCGAGCCCGTCGGCGTCTACGAGGTGCTGGATTTCCACACCGAGGAGACGTTCCCCCACCTGCCGGAGGTCGTGGGGCTTTTCCGGGGCGGCCTCGGCTACTATCGCAAGGGCGAGTTCGACCGCGCCATCAAGCAGTTCCAGGAGGCGCTCGCGATGCACCCCGGGGACAAACTCAGCGCGACCTTCATCGAGCGCTGCGAATACCTGAAGGCCCACCCGCCCGGGAAGTGGGACGGCGTGTGGGTGATGAAGTCGAAGTGACGCGGCTGCACCGCGTCACAACGTTCAACGCTGAACGTTTAACTTCTAGCGGCTACGCGCAGCCGATTGTTTGGTGGAGGCGGGACCATCCGTCCCGCGGGTTACCAGCAGCGATGACCATGCCTCGCGGGACTGATGGTCCCGCCTCCAAGCCGAGCGCTCGGTCTTCAACGCTCCGCGCGGAGCGCGGTTACTCCTTCGCCTCGACCTCGACCGGCTTGGCTTCCGGTTCCTCGTCGCCCTCGGTGTCGAGCCGGCGGAGTCCACGCTTGACGGCCGGCCCGGGAGGTAAGATGAGGTAAGCCGTGCAAACGACACTCTCCAGCAAAGGCCAACTGGTGCTGCCCTCGGCGGCCCGGCGCAAGCTGCACCTCAGCCAAGGGGAACGGTTGTCGGTCGAGTTCCGCGAGGGTGGGATTTTCCTGCGCCCGGTGGCGCAAGCGAGGGCCTACCGGACGGCCAAGCATGCGGTTTCCGGGCTGCCGGTGATGGTGGCGACGGCTCGCCCGGCCCGCAAGGTGTCCGCCGCGGAGATCGCCCGGCTCAACGCTGAATTGCTGTGAGCAAGCCCTGTCTGCTTGATGTCAATGCTTTGGTCGGCCTGCTCTGGAACGTGCATAGTCTGCACGGCCGCGCGCATGCCTGGTTCGCCAAGGAATCCCCGCTGGTGCTCGGTTGTGCGTTGACGGAGTTGAGTTTCATCCGCGTTTCGATGGCGGACAAGACCATCGCGGCCGGTTTTGCCGACGCCGAGCAGGCGTTGGCGCAGTTCACCGCGAGCCTCGGCCGGCGCTATCGTTTTATCGACAAGCTGCCCGCCGCCTCTGTGCTCCGCGCGCACGGCATCCGGACGCACAAGGAAGTCAGCGACCACTACCTGTGCGAGCTGGCGGCGGCGAACGGGGCGCGACTCGCCACGCTCGATACCGGCATCACACACCCGGCCGCCTGGCTGATTGCCTGATTCGAGGTTGGGGCCACCGCGTTTGACGGCGCGTGGGTCATGCAGTCGAAGTAAGGCGTGTTGCTGCCGCCGGAGGCGGCGTTTCAATCATCAAGGCCGCTTTCGTGGCGGATCGGGATTTGCCAGGTCTCTGCCAACTGATTTACGGTGGTGGTCAGGCTGCCGCCAAAGCCGTCCTCGATCAGATGGATGGTGTCATGATACAGTGCGGCCCGATCATCCGGTGCGAAGTGAAGTGAATAGCCGCCGGGGCCGCGCGCCGGCTGCAAGCGCATCAATACCAGGTGGGCAGCTGGTCCTCGTTCGAACAGGTAGGAGTCCCGTTTGGCTGACAGGCCGAGGCGGTTGGTCGCCGGATCCTTCCAGGCCACCAACTGTTCGGGTTTGATCAAGTCCGCCAGGATTCCGGGATTGCGGCGCGTTTCCCGGCGGTGCGGATGTCGCGAGAGCAGGCCGTCGCGGGTTGCGGAGGCCAGCACACAGGCCGACGAGCGAGCTGGTTTCCAGAAGTTGGTCTTGAATGTGGCTGCACCGGCGGCCAGCCGTGTGTCAGGATAAACCTGGGCGTATTCGCGGTGCAGGCTGACGGTGGACGCGATTTGAATCTTGGGATTCTGGTCGTGATACGGGTTGGACCCCGGGCGGGAAAATTCATGCGGCTGAATCTCAGGCGGGAAGGTGGATATCCGGATCGCAAATACGCCAAATCGCCATACTCGTCCGATACAATTCGAGACATCGTCGATCACCGCCGGTCCGAGCCGGGATTCAAGCTGGGCCTCGATTTCATGATGGTTCTGCCGGGCGTCATCATGGGGCATGAAATACGCCCAAAGTTATTCGGGTGGCAAATCCAGCACCCGGTGGTCGTTATGCATGGCGAACTCGAGTGGAGCCGCGGAAAAGGCTGTGCTCAAGGGCAGGGGAATTACCTCGCCCAAGCCGGCATACAATTTGTGGCCGTGGCGCTGCCGGAACTCCGCGCGTGTCGTCAGCCAGTCGAGTCCGATCGGGGCCAAGAGGTCGAGAAATCGCCGCTCAGCGGGGGTCAATTCATCCAAGGAGGGTTGAGGCATGACGCGGATATCACTCTATTGCACCGTCATGGTTAGGCGCACCGACTTCACTCCTTCGCCTCGACCTCGACCGGTTTCTCTTCCGCTTCCTTCTCTTCCGCGCCGTCGTCGAGCAGGCTCGGCTCCTTTTTGGTGTGGGCGATCCACTCCATGATGCCGGCGAACAGGCCGGTGAACATCAGGTCGCCGAACAGGGTGTTGCGGAAAAAGAACACGGTGGGCGGATATTCCGGGTGGCCGACGGTCAGCGCCTGCCACCAGCCGGCGAGGGTCTTGGCGTAGAACGGGTCTGCGGCCCACGACTGCGTGTTGGTCACGATGTAGAAGATGATCGCGCCGAGCAGGGAGCCGTTGAGCAGGTTGAGCCAGGATTTGCGCGAGGCGACCCAGGCGCCGATGCCGATCGCGGCGGCGAAGCAGGCCGTGCGGGCGATGACGCCGCTCACCGGCCAGTGGAAGCCGTATTCCCGGGCATAGAACCAGTTGATGTAGAGGTCCGACAGGCTCAGCGCAGCGAATGGAATCAGCCACATCCAGCGGTTGCGGAAATACACCGCGCCGCAGAAGCCGATGGCCATGACCGGCGAGAAATTGGCGAAGGACATGTCCACCGTCGGCACCAGCCGGTAAAGCGTGGCGAGGACGATGAGGATGAGCGCGGTGCGCATGGGTTTACTGATAAGCTCCAAGCTCCAACATCCAAGCTCCAATGAAACACCCGGCACGAGCGGGAAACTCCGAACGGTTGATAGCGGCGTGCATGATTTCTCGGCCTTGGTCGTTGGAGTTTCTCTGGAGGTTGGAGCTTGGCGTTTGGAGCTTCCGGCACGTCACGCGCCGACTTCCGCCTCCCGCCCCATCAGCCAGAGCAGGTCGGAGAGCCGGTTGAGGTATTGCACGAGCACGGGCCGCACGCTGCGGCCTTCCTTGGGCAGGGCGATAAGCTGCCGTTCGGCGCGACGGGCCGCGGTGCGGGCCAGGTCGAGGGCGGCGGCGTGCAGGTTGGCGCCGGGGGTGGCCCAGCCGTCGAACTTCGGCGAGCGGGCCTCGATGGCGGCGACGGCCGCGTCGAGCCGGGCAAGGGCCGCGGCGTCGATCTTCGCGAACTTGGATTCGTCGTAGCGGGCGGCATTCGCCTCGGCGCAGGCGACCTCGCCCATGAAGGCGACCAGCTCCTGCTGGATGCGCGCGAGCTCGGCCGGGTCGGCGCCGGCCGGTTCGGCGGGCTCACGGCGGGCGGGGCGCGTGGCCTTGGCGAAGCCGAGCGCGGCGTTCAGTTCGTCAATGGCGCCGACCGCCTCGATCTGGGGGTGGTCCTTGGGCACGCGCTGCCCGTAGAGCAGCGACGTGGTGCCGTCATCGCCGGTGCGGGTGGCGATGGAGCGGGGCGGGGGCTGGGGGTTGTCGGCCATGAAGGGAGGAGAGAGTGAAAGTGAGGGTGGAAAGTGGAGTCGGCAGGCACAGCGAGAATCCGCCGGTAGGGTTAAGCTGTGTGGCGCGGGAGGCTGGGGATTAATTCACTTTCACCTTCACTTTCACTTTTCACTCCTGGTTTCGCGGGTCTGTTTCTTGAGCGCCTTGAGTTCCGGGTCGATGGCGGTGAGCACGTCCTTTTCCATCCGGTCGATGTAGAGGACGCCGTTCAGGTGGTCGACCTCGTGCTGCACACAGCGGGACAGCAGCCCCGTGCAGCGCAGGACATGGGGATGGCCGGCCGTATCCTGGAATTTCACCGTGATCTCGTCCGGCCGCACCACGTCGCCGCGGATCTGGGGGAAGGACAGACAGCCCTCCTCATAAACGGTCGTCGGCTTCGGCACGGCGGTGACCTCGGGATTGACCAGCGCCAGCGGCATGAAGAGCTCCAGCGGCGGGCGGGTGCCGTCGTATTCCCAGGCAAACTCCGCCTCGGAGGGCCGCAGGTCGACGACACAGAGCTGGATGGCCTGGCCGATCTGCTGGGCGGCGAGGCCGATACCCTCCGCCGCATGCATGGTCTCGACCATGTCGTCGGCGAGCCGCGCCAGCGCCGCGTCGAACAGGGTCACTTTCGCGCCTTTTTTGCGAAGGATGGGCTCATTAAAGCGAACTATTTTCAGGGCCATGGGTCTTTGAAAGCGGAGCGTATTTCCCCGGCCGGGGAGCCGCAAATAAATTTGTTTCCACCCGTCCGCCTGTTATGACCCAACCCATGCATCCGCCCGACTTCGCTTCCGGCGCCCGCTCCGCCCTGTGGCAGGTCTGGCTGGCTTTGGGCGTCGGGTTGCTGCTGCTGGCCTGGCTCCTGCCGGTCAACGTGAAGTCGCTCAATCCCGCGCTGCTGCGCGAGGCGGGCCGCGATACCCCGAGTGTGTCGGGTTTCGGCCGGGAACTGATCGAGCTCGACAAGCCCGGCCCCGCCGCGCTCGTGCTCGAGACGGCCAGGAAGGTCGGCGATCCCGGCGCCTCCGCGCTGGGCGTCGTCTATGGCAATTTTGCCCAAAAGCACCGCGAAATGATGCCGTGGGGCGGCTGGGACATCGCGTTGGAGCCGCTGCTCGGCAACCGCACCGCCGCGTCTTCCGTCGACTCGCAGCCGGTGCTGAGCTTCATGGCGACCGAGCAGGCCCGCGAGAACCTGCGGCGCTACCTCAGTGTCTCGCGGTTGCCCGGCGTGCAGACCCTGCTCAAGACCGCCGAGCTCGGCTCCACGGAGCGCTTTGTGCCCGCCAACCGGCCCGGCGGCCAGCCGCTTGACGCCGTCATCCTGCTCACGGCCTACCTCTGGCAGACCGAGCACCTCTCGTCCGGCCTCCAGCGCGAGGTGCGGGCGCTCGCCGAGACCTCGCTGCGCACGGGCCAGATGGGCGAGCTGGAGGACTTTTACCTGGATATCCTGACCCTCGGCCGGCGGTTGAACTGGGTGCAGCTCTCGGAGCTGCTGCGCACGACCGGCAGCCTCGGCACGGCCGCGCAGTTCGCCCACCTTACGCGCGTCGCGCCGGAACACTTGCCGGTCATCTACACCGCCGCGCTCATGACCAAGTCGGCGGACCGCGTGGCGCACTACCTCATCGCCTTCGGCCAGCCCGGCGCTGAGCACCTGCAGCTGGCGCTGTCCCACGGCCAGGGCGCCGTCGAGCAGCTCGTCCTGCGCCAGGCGCCGGTCACGCGCAGCTCCGGCCCGGAGTTCGAGTTCGGGGCGGGCTTCACGCTGCGGTATCCCGAGCTGGCGCTCCTGACCAAGTATGCGGCCTTCCTCGGCGGCATCTTCCTGCTGCTGCGCTCGGTGGACCTGCGGCTCTTCAAGTCGGTGGAGTCGACGCTGCGCGGCGCCTTCCCGCGGATGGGCAGCGGCATCATCGCGGCCATCCTGACCTTCATTTTCTTTGTCTTCTCCGAGCCCTCGCTGCTCAAGGCCGCCCCGGCCTCGGAATACCAGATCAAGCTCACCATTCCCGTCATCGGCACCCTCGCGGCGCCGGCCGCCACCGCTTCAACCACACCCACCACCATGGACATCTCCACCATCGCCTCGATCCTCGCTTTCGCCGCCCTGCAGGTTGGCATGTATGTCATCTGCCTGCTGAAAATCTCCGAGATCGCCCGGCAGGGCATTCCCGCCGCCACCAAGCTCCGGCTGATGGAGAACGAGGAGAACCTCTTTGACGGCGGCCTCTACATCGGCATCGCGGGCACGGCCACGGCGCTGGTCCTGCAGGTGATCGGCTGGATCGACGCCAACCTGCTCGCCGCCTACTCGTCCAACCTCTTCGGCATCGTCTGCGTGGCCCTGGTCAAGATCCGCCACGTCCGCCCCTACAAGCGCCAGCTCATCATCGAGGTGCAGTCCGGCGCCGCCTGAGGAACCCGCGCCATGAACAAGACGCTGCTACTGATCATGTGCGACTTCATGTTGCTCAATCTCCTGGCGCTCACGCGCTGGGAGAAGGCCGAGCCGACGCACACCCAGCTGGAGACCGCCGCGCCGCGGTCGGCCGCCAACGCCCCGGCGATCAACGCCGACATGGTCGAGCTCATGCGCATCTCCCTCGAGGATGAGAAGGCCTCGCGCGAGTCGCTGGCCGCCCAGCTTGCCAGCACCTCCGGTTCGCTCGCCGAGCGGGAGAAGAACCTCGCCGCCCTCCAGTCGCAGAAGGGCCAGATCGAGCGCACCCTCGCGGCCACCCAGACCAGCGTGAAGGAGCTGGAGCAGCGCTACACCGCGTCCTCGCAGGAGGCGTCGATGTCCCGGGAGCAGCTGGCCAAGCTCCAGCGCGAGCTGGAGGAGCAGAAGGCCGAGGCGGAGCGCCAGCGCGCCGAGCTCGCCCGCGCCGAGCGGCAGAACGCCGAGGCCCGCCAGCGCATCGAAAACCTCAACGTCGCCGTGAAGGTGGCCGAGCAGGAGAAGCAGCTCATCGCCCAGAACCTCACCGAGGCCAAGCAGCAGGTCGAGGTCGAGCGCGCCGAGCGCGTCAAGGTGCAGGAGCAGACCACCCAGCTCGCGCAGGGCGTCGGCCAGCTGGCCGCGAAGTCGGGCGAGCTCAGCCAGGAGATCCGGACCAACCGCCCGGTGAACCCGAACCTCATCTTCAGCGACTTCCAGGCCAACCGTGTCGCCACCAAGCTCACCGCCCGCAAGCCCGGGCTCTTCAGCCCGACGGTGAAGGAGAAGGAAACCCAGACCGTCCTCGTCAGCGACGGCAACCGCACCTACGCGCTCATGCACCTGAGCGACACGCCGTTCACGCTGGGGGAGACGCCGATCGACTACGACCGCGTGGTCGGCACGGTGAGCCGCGGCTCGTTCAACGCCCCGGTCGGCGCGCTGCAGTTCCTCCGCCTGGACCCGCGCATCATCGTGGTGCCGGTGGACGACTCGCTCGCCGCGTTGATGGGCGCGAAGATCTACTCGCTCGCGAAGGAGCCCTTCAAGTTCCCGGAGGCGGTCCTCGTGCGCGCCGACGACGGCCGCTACGGCGAGACGCCGCTGCGCCTCGACCCCGCCAGCAACTCCTACGTGAAGCTCGACAACCGGATCGTCACGCGGCTCTTCGGCGAGATCTCGCCCAAGCGCGGCGACCTCGTCTTCAGCAAGACCGGCGACCTGATCGGCATGATGGTCAACAGCGAGTATTGCGCCGTGCTCGGCGACTTCTCCGCCCTGCACACGCTGACGGCCGGCGAAAGCATCGGCCCCGGCACGCGCGGTATCATCGCCGACCTCCAGGCCCGGGTGATGCGCCTGCCGGCGAAACTGCAGTAAGGGCGCGCCACCCGCCACACGGCTGTTTACAGCGCGTCTGATTCCCGCCAATCAGGGGCGTGCTTCCCCAACTGCTCGACTCGCTCGCGCTGTCCGACCCGTGGACCTACCTCGTGGTGTTCCTCGGCGTGTCGCTGCTCATGCTCTGGCGGCTGGAGGCGATGCTCGACCACGGGCTCGAGGGCACGGCCCTCGGCACCCTGATGATGCCCTATTGCTCGGGGTTGGGGAACCTGATCTTCGTCGCCATCATGGTCTCCCGGAACGGCGCGCCCGCGGAGGTCCTGACCAACTGTCTCGTCAACAATGTCACCAACCTCACGCTGCTCCTGGGCGTGCCGGCCCTGTGCTGGGGCCTGGCCGTGCTGCCCGCGCAGGCCAAGACGGCGGCGGGCGGCAGGGGCCGGAAGCCGGCCAAGTCAGCCAAAACGGCGAAGGGCGGCGCGGGCGGCCTCGAGGGCCAGCTCAACCGGCTGTCGCTGCTGCTCACGCTGACCGCCGTGGTGTTCTTCACCGGCACGGTCTGGGCGCTCGGGAGCGACGGGAAGCTGGACCGCACCGATGGGACGGTGCTCATCGGCCTTTTCCTCTTCTGGCAGTGTTTCCAGGTGTTCGACGTCATGAAGCACAACCTGCGGTCAAAGGTCTCCTTCGGCTGGATGTTCTATGTGGACGCACTCCTGGTGCTCGCCTGCGCCTACTTCATGTATGAGTCGATCGACTGGCTCGTGACCTGGCTGCTGGCGCAGAAGGGCGGTTTCGTCAGCGCGACCAACCTCGGCTGGCTGACGGGCTGGCTGATGGTGCTGCCCAACGCCGTGCTCGCGCTCTACTGGGGCTGGAAACGGCGGGCCGACGTGGTCTACAGCTCACAAGTGGGCGACGGGCACATCTGCATCCCGCTTTGCCTGGGTTTGTTCGCTCTCGTGAAGCCGCTGCCGATGGCCGGGTTCAGCACGACGGCGCTGGCGATGCTGCTCGGGGTCGCGGGGCTGCACGCAGGCTTCCTGCTTTTTGCCGGCGGCCTCCCGCGCTGGGCCGGTGGTGTGCTGGTCGCGGGCTACGGGTGGTTTGTTTACGCGGGGCTGCTGGCGTGATCAGAAAGGAAGAATTAAGAAGGATGAAGGAAGAAATGGATTCGGGCGGACCGGCTTCTTAATTCATCCTTCTTCCTTCCTCCTTGCGATCACTCCAGCGGATCGGCCCGGAACTTCGCACTCAACTCGACGAAGGGTTTCTGGGCCTCGAGCCACTTGGGATCCCGGCGGATGTCCTGCATAGACTTGGTCGTGTGGTTGCAGAAGAGGTAGGCGGCGGGACCGAGGCGGATGCAGGCGTCGAAATGCGTGCCGTGGGCACCCTGGACGAACTCAAAGTCGCCGACCACCATCTTGCGGGCCTCCATCTCGACCTGCAGCGGGGCGATGTCCTTCTTGAAATTAGCCTGGTAGAGGTCGGCGCGCGGTCCGTCGTAGGCCAGCACGGCACCCGTGTCACGGGCGAGCTTCACCAGCACCCACTCGTTGAACACCGGCTGGTTGTAGAGGGCCTTCATCTTGGCGAAGGTCTGGAGGATGGCCATGTGGGCGTCGGGGAGATTCATGTCGGGTATGACCTGTGTTTTTGGTCAACCTTCAGGCCGAGGCCAGCAGATTGTGGCGGGGTGGCGGGATTTACGGGCCGGTGACGAAAGGTCTGGTTTTTAATCACAGAGGACGCGGAGTTCGCGGAGCAGGATACAGGATAGGGATCTCTCTGCGATCGCTGTGCCCTCGGTGTTTAAATTCCTATTTGGTCCCCGGCGGATTCAGCTCCCGCACCCAGATATTGCGGAAGGCGACCGGATTGCCGTGGTCCTGCAGCATGATCGGCAGGCGGTCGGCGTGGGCCTGGTATTTCGGCGGGCCGCGGTATTCGGTGGGGCCGGTCAGGACAGTGTCGTGCTGCACCAGCACGCCGTTGTGTAAGGCGGTGATCCGGGCCGGGCTGGCGAGCGAGCCGTCGGCGGCGAAGCGAGGGGCGGTAAAGACTATGTCGTAGGCCTGCCATTCGCCCGCGGGACGGCTGGCGTTCACCAGTGGCGGGCGCTGCTTGTAGATCGAGCCAGCCTGGCCGTTGACGTAGGTCGGGTTGTCGTGGGAATCGAGCACCTGCACCTCGTAAAGCCCCATGAAGAACACGCCGCTGTTGCCGCGGCCCTGACCCTTGCCCTCGATCTTCGCCGGCGTGCGGAACTCGAGGTGGAGCTGCACGTCGCCGAACGCCTGCTTGGTGCGGATGCCGCCATACTTGAAATCGGGCCGGCGGCCGGGGGAGGCCGCGACACGGGCGGCCTCGTCCGGGGAGGTCTTGCCACTGACGACCACCAGGGCCCCTCCCTCGATTCGCCACATGCGGTCATCGGCCATGGCGGGCTCCCAAGCGTCGAGCGAAGTGCCATTGAAGAGCGCGATGGCATCGGACGGGACGCCGCCGGCGGGCGCGGCGACGACGGGCGGGACGGGCGCGTAGTATTCGGTCAGTTCCGGCGGGGGGAGTTCGTCGGCGGCGAGGAGCCGGGCGGAGAGAAACAGGCAGGGCAGCAGGGGTAGGCGGCGCATGGTGGGGTAAGCGAAGCCGAAGAACGAACGGAGGCAAGCCGAGGTATGGGACGGGATCACCGCTCCAGCGTCGCCGCCATCAGGCCGATGACGACATCGTTGGCCAAGGCGCGGACGGTGAGGGATTGGAGTTCCTTGGTCGGATCGAGGACCAAGGCGAGCGCGGTGCCGGCGCCGCCGGGGATAACGCGGCCCTGACCCTTGAAAGTGTTGGGATCGAGCACGCGCACATGGCCGGTCTTGAGGTCGACGCGGGCGGGCAGGGGGCCGTCGAGGCGGAACTGGTAGTCGTCGATGAAGTAGTCCTGCTCGATCGGCCACCACGTCTCGGGGTTGCGCAGGGCGAGGCGGCTGGTCGTGCCGTCGGTGTAGGTGACGACGACCTCGCCGTTGTCGATCCGGCTCTGCATGGCGTTGGTCGAGCCCGCCATCAGCAGGTGAAGCTGGCGCGCCTTGCCGGTGAGCGGCACGGTGGCTTCGCGCGGGTAGTTGTCCCACTGGGAGGTGAAGAGGATGTTCCTGGCATCGCCCGGTCCCGGGGTGACGAAGCTGACGCCGCCAGGCAGGTTGATCTTGCCGCCGTTGGCGGCGGAGGCCGCGCGCAGGCCGGTATCGTCAATCTCGGCGGACGCGTTGACGTGTCCCGCCCAGTAACCGATGCCCTGCGAGGGCAACGCCAGCGAAACGAAAGGCGAACGCGGGGAGAGGTATTTGCCCTTTTGGAAGATGGCCGTGACGCGGTCGTTGAAAAGTGCGTTGAGGTCGACGAACTCCGGATTGGTCACGGTGTTGGCGCTCTTGACGGGTGCCGCTGGCGGCACCGGTGCGATCGAGGCAAGGGCGTGCTCCGGGGCCGTCCCGCGCCAGGCGATGGTGATGGTGTTTTTCGCGGCGTTGCCGGCGTTGATTTCCAGTCTAGGCACCGGGCCGGCGATCATCTTGCCCTCTGCGGCACGGCCATTGACCGTGACAGACTGGGCTTCACCCGAGACCAGCACCTGCAGGCGGAGCACCATGGGCCGGTCAAAATGCGATTCCACCGTGAAGACCTCGGTGCGGTCGGTGCGGGCATAAGCCAGGTCCACCTGCGGGTGCTTGAGCTTGGCCCGGTCCCATCCCACCGGGAAGCCCGGGGCCAGGCGCAGTTCGCCGGTGAGGGCATCGGGGTGCACGCCGAACAATCCCTCGACGAGGGCGCGACTCAGCGTGCCGGAGCCGTCGGCGAAGTCGCGCTGCGACTCGCGGCGATAAACATCGAGATAGGACATCGTGCCGACATTGCCCGGCGAGATACCCATGAACATCGCGGCCATGAACGAACCCTTGAGGATGCGGTAGGCTTCGTCCGGGCTGCCGGCCTGCCAGAACCCGAGTGCCGCGTGGGCGTTCTCGTTCATCGTCACATTGTTGATCGACCAAGTGTAGGGCATCCAGTCGCTGAGGGCCAGGGTGTGCAGGCCGTCCGGCACTCCGGGGCCGCGGACGGGCAGGTGGGGGATGCGCCGTTTGATGTATTGGACCATCTGTTCGGCTTCGGCGGCGGTGGGCACCTCGGAATCCATCACGTGGTAGAAGCTCCACAACGCGGCGCTGGGGTGGACCAACTGGAGGCCGAGCCAGTCTTTGCTTTCCGCGAACATGCCCTCCGCGGGCACCCAGAGCAGTTCGCGCATGCCGCGGAGGATTAGATCGGCTTCGCGGGTGTAAGGTGCCGGGTCGGCGCCCAGCCGGGTGGCGAGCTGCGCCGCCATCTTGTTGTGCCAGTAATTGTAGGCCGAGCCGTGCGCCGTGCCGCCGCCGCCGTATTGCAGGTCGTCGCTGGCCCAGATGGCGGCGTAGGCTTCGTAGAGCGGGAGCTTCCCGCCGGTGGCGGTGGTGAATTCGCGGCGGAAGAGCCGGCGTTCCCACGCGAGGTGGCGTTCGATGACCGGCCACATTTTCTTCGCGAACTCGAGGTCTCCGGTCCAGCGGAGGTGCCGGAACAGCGCGTCGATGAACACGAGATTCATGTCGTAATGGCTGTTCGACATGTCGCCGTTGCTGTGCAGCGCGGCCTCGCTGCGGGCGAGGTTGGCGTTGGCGTCGGGGGGCGGGAGTTTGTCCGGGATGGGCGAGGTGTTCTGCCGGCCGGCCCAGTAGGTGAGGTTGGCGCGGGCGCGGTCATGCCAGCCGAGGGCGTCGAGGGCATAGGGTCCGCGCCAGCCGAGGAGCTTCGTGCGCCAGGCGATGGCGCCGTGCATGATGGCCTGCTGGGGCTCGTCCCACACGGCGTCGGCGGCGACGTTCAGCGCACCGATGGCGGCGTTGATGAACGGGTCGGGTGTCTCGACCGACACGCGCGTGCGCAGCGCCGCGAAGTGGGCCTCGGTCTCGGCGAAGAGGTGGGGGAGGTCGGACGGGTGGAGCGGCTTGCCCTCAAGACGCTGGTTCGAGGTAAGCGCGTTGGGGGCAACACGCTCCACCTGCGGCGCTCCCACCTCCTTGTAGGTATCGAGGTCGGTGGTGATCGTATTGGTTGGCTGACGCTGGAGCGAGAGCAGCAGGGGCTGGCCGTTGGTTAGCGCCACGCGGCCGATGACAATGGGCTGGCTGCTGAACGAATCGCGTCCTGGTTTCAGGAGTGAGGGCAGGTCATTCCACTGGCCCGCGTCCGCGGTGGTGAGCTGGGCACCGGCCGGCACGAGGCCGGTGATTGTGGCCGGCTTGGCGCGGACGGTGAATGATCCGGGCGTCAGTTCGACGGTGTTGCCCTTGCAGAAGTCGGGTTGCAGCTGGAACCACTGGCTGATCGGGACGCGTTCGGTGCCGATGTCGCCATCGCGCGAGCCGCGCTGACCGTTGACGCCGCCGTAGGCCCAGACGAGTTCGAGGCCCGAGGCGAGGCCGGTGGCCTCGAGGCGGACGATCAGGCCCTCGGTCTGGTGGCAGGCGAGGGCGGTCAGGTTCAGCACGCCGGCGGGACCGAGGAGCGGGTCGCGGATTTCGTAGAGGAGGGAGCCCGGGCGGTAGCGGGTGGTGATCGATGCGGCGTCGTGAAGCCACTTCGCGTCGGTGGCGGAGCGGAGGGCGAGGCGCAGGTTGCCGCCGCGGCCGGGGAGGTAGAGGACAAACTCGGGCTTGTCACCGCCGTCGACGCGGAAGGCGGTGTTGCCGCCGTAGAGCGGGCGGTTGAAGAACTCGGCGCCGTTCTCGATGACGAAGTCCGCCCCATCCGGCCGGTAGCGGAGAGGGCGTTCGATGTTGGATTCGAGGTTGGGGGTGAGTTTCTGCGCCGCGGGCTGGGCTTGAACGACAAGAGCGCCTGATGCCAGTCCTAGCCAAAACAAAAAAAATTTCTTCACAGGAGGAAACAGAGGGAACGGAGTAGGGGCATCAACTGGTGGCTCTGTTTTCTCCGTTATCTCCTGTGAAAAGAGGAATCAGGCCTTTGGCTCGAAGCGGCTCTCGGCGCGGTTCTTCTTCACGGTGTGGGCGGGGGCGACCACGCCGTTCATGGCGATGTAGATGCCGGGTGCCAGCGACTGCAGGGCGCCGACGGCGCAGCCGAGGTTGAAGACGGCGTCGCTGTTGCGGAAGCGGGCGGGCTGCATCGAACCGGTGAAGACGATGACCTTGTCCTTCAGGCCCTCGAGCTTGGCGGCCGTGGCCGTCATGGTGTCGGTGCCGTGGGTGATGAGGATGAGGTTTTCCGGCGAGGCCTCGACGCGGGTGCGGATGAGGGCGCGGTCCTCGTCGGTCATGGCGAGGCTGTCCTTCTGGAGGACGGACTCGACGACGAAGTCGAAGGTGACGTTGGACTCGCGGAAGACGGGGCCGACCTGGGGTTCGCCGACCTCGTAGGCACTGGCGGCGTCGAAGTAGACCTTGTCGATGGTGCCGCCGGTGGCGATGACACGGATACGCATGGCCGGAAAGTGGCGCCGCCCCCCGTAAATTCAACCCGGATTAACGCCGTGCGGGCGTCATTTCTTTACGGCTCCGGGGAATTCCCGGCGGAACAGCAGTGCGTCCAGGCCGAATTTCCCGGAACCCAGCACAACGGCATAAAGCGCGACCCACAGGCAGCCAAAGGCCGGCAGTTTCTCCCAAAGGGCTGCATCGGCCTTTTGCAGAAAGATCGCGACGAGCATGGTGACGCCAATGGCCAGGCCGGCGAGACGAGTGAACAGGCCTAGCGCGAGCAGGGCGCCGCCGACGACTTCGGCGAGCACGGCCAGCCAGGCAAAAAGAACCGGGACCGGAAAACCCAGCTTGGCAACGTCATCAATAAACCACTGGGGAGTCGGAAACTTGCTCCAACCGAAACGGGTCGCCAGCCAGTAACCCACGCAGAAGCGCGGGATCATGAGCAGCAAATCAGCCCAGGGGCTGGGCAGGCAAAAAGGAGTCAGGAGTTTATTCATCGGGGTAACTGGACGGTGTTGGGGGCGAATTCTCCTGAAGATTAACGGCCTGAAAGCCCACTTGGATGCACGAGCCCGAGATCGGTGCAGACAAAGACGGCGTTCGCTTTTGTGCGTCTTTATGCTTTTCGTGGCCCTGATTAGCATGGCCTCCCAACCGAATATATTGTGGATCGTCACCACCCAGTGGCGGGCCATGGCCACGGGGTATGCAGGAGACGTTAATGCCCGGACGCCCTGGCTGGACGGGCTGGCGAGCGAGGCGGTCAATTATACGCAGGCCGTCACGCCGCATCCGCTCGGGCCGCAGGCGCGGGCGGCACTGCTGACGGGCAAGCTTTGTCCGGAGAATGGCGTGAAGGGATATTGGGATGCGTTGCCAGTGTATGAGAGAAAAGAAAACCCGCGCGGAGCGCGGGTTCCACCTGGCCGAACTGTGGCCCATGCTTTGAAGGATCGTGGGTATTCGACGGCTTGGTTTGGGAAGTGGCATCTGGCGGAGCGGGATCGCTTGGCGCCGTTTGTCGGCGAGGCGCATGCGAAGATGATCGTGCCGCCGGAGCGGCGCGGGGGCTTTGAAATGTGGGAGGGCTTTGAAAGCGGCTTTCTGCTCAATGATCCCTGGTTGCATGGCACGCGGCTGCCGCAACCGAAGCATTTCAAGGGTTACCAGGCGGAAGTGTTGGTGCAGCGGGCGGCGGGATGGATTGCGGAGGGCGGATTGCGGATTGGGGATTCGGCCAAACCATTCTTTGCGGTCGTGAGCCTCGAGGCGCCGCATCCGCCTTATCATGCGCCGGCGCCGCATGTGGCGGAGGTGAAGCCGGGTGAATTAAAACTGCGGGGAAATGTGCCGGTCGGTGGCCCCGTCGAGAAGCAGGCGCGGGAGGAGATGGCGGGATATTACGCCCACATCGAGGCGACGGACCGGGCCATCGGCAAATTGCTGACTGAGGTCGACCTGTCCGAGACGATCATCGTGTTTACCTCGGTGCATGGGGATATGCATGGATCCCACGGTTTATTCCGCAAAGCATGGCCTTTTGAAGAGAGCATACGGGTTCCGTTGCTGGTGCGGCATCCCGGTGGGAAAGGCAGAGGTAAGAAGGAAGAAGGAAGAAAGGATCCGAGTCCGGTGAGTCTGGTTGACCTGCCGCACATGGCGGTGGCTTGGGCGGAAGGGAGGCAGTGGCACAACAAGCGGGACAGCGCGCTCATCTCGATGCCGGCGGCGACGGAGATCGCGCAACAGTGTCCGGTGGCTTGGCGGGGATTCCGCTCGGCGCAGCACAAGCTGGTCCTGAAAGCCGACGAACCGACTGAACTGGGCCCTTCGCCTGCCGGGGGCTCAGGGCAAGGCCTGCGGCCTTGGCTTTATTTCGACCTGGAGAAGGATCCGCTGGAAATGAAAAACCTCGCCGGTGATCCGGCGAGGTCGGGGGAAATCGAAGACCTGAGGAAGTTATTCTATTGAGACTCGCCTAATAGACTGACGCTAAAGGCAAGCTCAGATTGAACCCAGCAGGCCCGGATGATCCGCGGCCGGCGGCGCATGCGGCGCAGAGCCCGTGTCGCGTGGAGGCTCAACTCCCAGCCGTGTTCGACGAGCAGGTTGGCGATCTCGTGCTCCTTGAGGTGCGCCCACAGATATTCGACCGGGTTGAGTTCGGGCGCGTAGGCCGGCAGCCGCTCCAGCCACAGCCGGCCCCGGCTTTCCGTGAGCACGGCCTTGACCGGCTTGCTGCGATGGATGGCCGCGCCGTCCCAGATGACCAGCAGCCGACCGCGGAGGTGCCGCCGCAAGGCCCGCAAGAACTCGGCGGCCCGCTCGCCGTTGATGCTGCCCTCGTAGATCCGGAAGTAAAATCGGCGCAGCGTCAGCCCCGCGATCACCGAGAGCTTCTCCCAGTTGAACGTTTCCCGGAGCACGGGCGTCTGGCCCCGCCGAGCCCAGGTGCGCACGCGGTGCGGCCGGGTGCTCAGCCCGCTCTCGTCGATGAAGACGATGGTGCGGCGTTCCCGCCGGGCTTTTTTTAAGGCGCGGCCACTCCACCTTTTGCCAGCGGGCGATGGCGGCCTCGTCCCGCTCAATGGCCCGACGGGTGGGTTGCTGGCAACTGAAGCCCAGACCCCGCAGCAGCTTCCAGACGTGCCCCGGATGATAACGCTGGCCGGTGCGTTCTGCGATCAGCTTGGCCACGCGAGGCAGCGTCCACACCGCGGTAACGTGGCCGCAGGCCTGCGGTCCTTCCACCAAGGCCGTGGCAATCGCGTCGCGCTGGGCGGCATTGAGTTTGGCCTTCGGCCCGGCGGCACCCCGGCTGCGCAACGCCGCCACGCCGCCCTTCTGCCAACGCTTTTGCCAGTCGTGAGCCGACTGCCGCCGCACTCGCAGCCGGCGGGCCACCTCGCTGGGGCCCTTGCCCTGCTCGAACAGTCGGCCGGCTTTCAACCGGCGTTTTTCCATCGCGGCATGATCTCGTTGTTTGGCCATGCCTGACCAAAGCACACGTCAGGCTATTAGGCGAGTCTTAATAAACCAGATTCACGCAAAGGCGCTAAGACGCAAAGAAGAGGTTGGCAACTTGGCGCCTTGGCGGCTTTGCGTGAAATATCCGGTCACTTCACGCGCTTGCCGTGCTTGATGACCACGTCGACGCGCTGGAGGAGGTCGATGTAGCGGAGCACGTCGCCCTTCACGGCGATGATGTCGGCGTATTTGCCGGCCTGGATCGTGCCGTAGTCCTTGTCGACCTTCATGGCCACGGCGGGCCAGTAGGTGGCGCCGCGGATGGCCGTCATGGAGTCGACGCCGAGCCGGTTCACCCAGATGTCGAGCTCACGCCAGGTGGACTGGTTGTGGAATTTCATCGGGATGCCGGAGTCGGCGACGATGAGGAGGACGACGCCGGCCTCCTGCAACTGCTTGAACTTGGCGGCGCTGGTCTTCGCGCGGAGCGGAGTGATCTGGTAGTAGGCGAGCCAGCCGGGGTTCTTCAGCGACTGTTTGATGTCGGCGACGATGTCGGCCGGGACGCCATTCTGCCAGCCGGTGTCCTCGATGTGCATCGGGTTGGCGACGTTGTATTCATAGTTGAAGAAACCCTCGATGGTCGGGCACCAGAAGAGCGGACCGAGCGACATCTTGGCGGTGCGCTCCTTGAGGGCGGCGAGGACGTCGTCGGGATAGCCGGGGGCGGTGGCGAGGCCGGTGTGTTCGAAACAATCCACGCCATACCTCAGGCCGAGGCGGATCTCGTCGGGGCGGTGGGAGTGGGCGACGACGGGCAGCTTGTTTTTGTGGGCCTCGTCGACAATGGCCGCGATCTCCTCGCCGGTCATCTGGTCCTGGTCGATGAGCTTGATGATGTTCACGCCGGCGTCGGCGAGGCGCTTCACCTTGGCGCGGGCGTCGTCGGCGCCCTTGACGCCCCAGCGGAAGTCCTCGGTGCCCGGGTAGGCCTCGTGCTGGATGAAGGGGCCGGAAACGTAGAGCGTCGGGCCGGGGATCTCGCCCCGGGCGATGCGCTGGCGGACATTGATGCTGGCGTCGAGCGGAGCGCCGAGGTCGCGGGCGGAGGTGACGCCGGCGAACAGCAGCTGCCGGGCGGCGGCGGGCATGATTTCCTTCTCGAAGCGGGCGGGGTAGGTCTTGTCCCAGTGCGTGTAGTCGGAATGGCCGAGCAGCATGGTGTGGATGTGGTTGTCCCAGAGGCCGGGCAAGACCGACATGCCGGCGAGGGAGACGACCTCGGCGCCGGCGGGCAAGGAGAGGGTCTCGGCGGTGCCGACGGCCTTGATGCGCTCATCCTCGACGAGGATGACGGAATTGTTGACCGGGGCGCCGCCCCAACCGTCGATCAGGCGGCCGCCGACGTAGGCGGTGGTCTTGGCGGTCAGGGACGCGGCACAGAGGACGAAGAACAGAAAACAGGGAACGGTCAGGCGGGGGATGCGCATGAGAGGCAGGCTAGCGGGCCGCGCGCGGGTGAAAACCTAAATGTGGAGGGCTCGCGTCCCTGCGAGCCCCGACGCATGCGGGGTGAGGGCACCCCGCCTCCATGAATGCAACGGCCCGCAGAGACGCGGGCCCTCCACAAGGGCGGGATCAGCGATCCCGTCCTGCAGAAATCCTCACGCTTTCGGCGTAAAGTGCCGGGGGATGACGGCCTGGAGTTCCTCGATCTTCACGGGTTTCGTGATGTAGTCGTTCATGCCGGCGTCGAGGCAGCGCTCGCGGTCGCCGGTCATGGCGTTGGCGGTGAGGGCAATGATGACGGGCTGACGCTCGGGCGAAATGCTGGCGCGGATCTGGCGCGTGGCCTCGAGGCCGTCCATCTCCGGCATCTGGACGTCCATGAACAGCAGGTGGTAGTTGCGCTCGCGCATGGCGTGCACGGCCTCGAGGCCGTTGCCCACGGCGTCGGCGCGGTAGCCCATGCGCTCGAGATAGCGGAGCGCGACCTTCTGGTTCACGGGGTTGTCCTCCACCAGCAGGATGTCGAGGGGCAGGGTGTCGGCGAGGCGGATGGCGACGCCGGTGTTGGAAGTGGCGGCACCCGTCTCCGGGCCGGGCTCGGTGATGATGCGCCGGAGGGTGTCGTGCAGGGGATAGGGCTTGATCGGCTTCGGCAGGCGCAGGAGCAGCGGGTCGCTGCTCTCGGTGCGGCGGATCGTGGTGGCGGCGGGCGTGAGGAGCACGACCGGCAGCTTCGGGTAGAGCGTGCGCAACTCGGTGGCAAGTTCGAGCCCCGAGCGGCCGCCGGCCAGCCCCTCGTCGATGATGGCGGCGGACAACGGCGCGAGGGCGGCCTGTTGCAGGGCGGTGGGGCCGTCGGCGGCGAGCATGGGCACCAGGTGCCAGCTGCGCAGGTAATGGTCGAGGGCGGTGCGGTTGACGGTCAGGTCGTCTACGGCGAGCACCCGGCAGCCGGCCGGCAGGGTGCCGAAGAGCGGCGGGGTGTTACCATCGGTCACGTCGACCACGCTGGCCTGGATGCAGAAGTGGAAGCGCGAGCCCCGGTCGGGGGTGCTGGTGACGTCGATGGTGCCGCCCATCAGCTGGCAGAGGCGGTCGCAGATGGCGAGGCCGAGGCCGGTGCCGCCGTATTTGCGCGTGGTGGAGGCGTCGACCTGGCTGAAGGGCTTGAAGAGCAGATCCATCCGGTCGGCCGGGATGCCGATGCCGGTGTCGGTGACGTAGAAATCGAGGATGATCTTCTCGTCGGCGGGACGGCCGGCGGTGGCGGCGTCGGCGGTGACCTCGAGGGTGACGGAGCCAGCGGGCGTGAACTTCACGGCGTTGTTCATCAGGTTCACCAGCACCTGGCGGAGGCGCGTGATGTCGCCGAGCACGCACGCCGGCACGAGGGGATCGATGACGTAGGCCAGCTCGAGGCCCTTGGCGGCGGCCTGGGCGGAGAAGATGTCGACCGCCTCCTCGACGCACTGGGCGATCTCGAAGGGCTGGCTCTCGAGCTCCATCTTGCCTGACTCGATCTTGGAGAAGTCGAGGATCTCGTTGATGATGGCGAGGAGCGAGTCGCCGCTGGTGCGGATGGTGCTGACGTAGTCGCGCTGCTCGGGGGAGAGGTCGGTCTCGAGGAGGAGGCTGGTCATGCCGATGACGCCGTTCATCGGCGTGCGGATCTCGTGCGACATGGAGGCGAGGAACTCGGACTTGGCGCGGGAGTTGGCGTCGGCCTCGGACTTGGCGCGGCGGAGCTGCTGCTCGGTCTCCACGCGCGCGGAGATGTCGGTCTCGATGGCGATGAAGTTCTCGACATGGCCGTCGTCGCTGAGGACGGGCTGGACATCGAGATGGACGTGGAAGCGGCGGTCGCCGGTGGCGAGCTGGACCGCGTCGGTGGTGATGGGCTGCTGGGCGGCGAGGGCGGCGCTGATGCGGCCGACGGCGCCGGGGTCGGCGTCGGGGCTGGCGAGCGAGTCGGTGAGCAGGTGGCCGTGGACCTCGGCGAGCGGCCGGCCGGTGAGTCGGGAGTAGCTGCTGTTGGCCCACTCGATGCGGCCGAGCGGGTCGGTGATGATGACGGCGTTGTCGGTTTTGCTGGCGACGAGAGAGAGCTTGCGACTCTCGGCCTGGCTGAGGCGGAGGGCCTCGTCGGCGCGCTTGCGGGCGTTGATGTTCTGGACAGTGCCGAGGACGCGGCGCGGCTGCTTGTTGGCGGTGAAGGACGTGCATTTGGCGCGCAGGGCGATCCAGAGCCACTCGCCGGACTTGTGCAGCACGCAGTGCTCGATCTCGATGAAGGGCGTCTCGCCGCGGAAGTGGGCGTCGATGACGGCGCGGACGGCGGGCTGGTCGTCGCCGTGGAGGAGGTTGAGCCAGCCCGAGCCGGTGGCGGGCATCTCCGCCGGGTCGTAGCCGATGAGCTTCCAGATGCTCGGCGTGCAATAGACCTGGTCGGTCTCGACGTCCCACTCGTAGACGCCGACCTGGGTGGAGTCGAAGGCGAGGTTGAGGCGCTCGTCGGCGACCTTGAGGCGGGCCTCGGCGCGGCGGCGCTCCTCGTTCTCGAGGCGGAGCTGCCGGCTGGTGAGCTCGGCGGCGAGCTGGCGGCGGCGCGCGGACTGGGCGAGGTTGACGACGAGGCCGAAGAGGAGGCTGACGAAGAGCCCGGCGGCGAGCGCGACCTCGGGCAGGAACTGGCGGTTGCCGGCGAGGAAGACCGGGCGCGGGGCCAGCGTGATGGTGAGGTGCTGGTTGAGGATGTGGTAATCGGCGGACTGGCGGTAGCGCTCGTCGATCACCTCGTCGGGGGTCATCGACTCGTAAACCTTCACGTGGGGGCCGGCGCCGGCCGGGGCGGCCGCATTCTCAAGCGAAACGCCGACCTGGTAGCGGCGGGAGAGGTTGAGCCGGCGGTCGATCTGGTCGAAGAACTTGTCGTAGTAGAACTCGCCCACGATGAAGCCGGCGTCGGGGCCGACGGCCGAGACGGGGATGTAGGCGGCGAAGGTGGGCGACTGCAGCGGCGGCTCGAGCGGGGCGGCGACGGCGAAGGCGTAGGTGCGGCGCGCGGACTCGACGGCGGCGCGGCGCAGGGGATGGCCGGCGTGGTCGAAGGACGCGGCGTCCTCATTGCCCGCGCGCGGCCAGAACCAGCGGGTGCGCAGGCCCGCGTCGACCCACTGGATGGAGCGGTAGCTGCCGAAATCGCCGAGGAACTCGGCGACCTCGGCCTCCCATGCGGCCTGCGTGATGCCGGCGCGGGTCCAGCGGCGGGCCTGGCGCGCGAGGCTCTCGATGCTGGCCTCGGATTCGCCGCTGTAGAGGGCGGCGATGTTGTTGATCGTGAGCTGGGTCGTGCTGTTGGTGTAGCCGAGCTCGCGCTGCCGCAGGGCGACCCAGAAGGTGAAGGTGACCGTGAGGGTGCAGACGACGACCGGGAGCCAGAGCCAGCGCGGGCCGGCGCCGGTGCGGTCGGAGGTGTCGCGGGCGGCGAGCCAGATCTGGGCGTTGCCGAGGATGATGAGCAGAAGCGCCGTGTGCGGGCCGAGGCGGGCGTAGGTCTGCCAGAGCTCGACGCTGTTGAGGCCCGTGCGATAGGCGGCGAGGCCGGTGAGTCCGTAGGCGGCGCCGAGCGAGCCGGCCAGCGCGAGCAGCAGCGGGCGGCGATGGTCGCCGGGGCGGGCCGCCATCCAGGTGAACAGCAGGCCGCCCGCCATCAGCAGGAACGAAAGGGCGGCGGGCATGCGCGCGACATTGGGCCCGGCGATGACGGACTCGTGGTTCACGAGCAGGTCGTCGATGCCGAGATCCAGCTTGAGCGGGCTTTGGATGAGCGTGGCCCAGGCGATGACCGAGGCGATCAACCCGAGCGCCAGGCCGGTCCGCCGCCAGCCGAACGCGAGCACACCGGGCGCCAGGCCAATCAGCACGAGACAGACGCAGGCATTGGCGGGCAGGGCGGCGTCGTAGGATCGCGGTTGCACGAGGCCAAGGCTGCCGGTCCGCCAACCCCAGAGACCCAGCAGGCCATAAACCGCCAGCGCCGCGAACGGGGTCAGGTAGCCGTAGGACAGCAGGCTTTGCCGGGGTCGACTCGGTGGGGGCGGCATGTGGTGCGACTCAGTTTGCTAGGGAGCCGCCATTCGGCTGGCAATGGTAATTAGGGGTTTCCACCTAGACTGATCGGGATGAGGCCTGACTGATCCCCGGCGCTGACATTACCCCTTTGGCGGGATGGGCTTGTCAGGGGTGGCAGGCGGCACGGGGTCGGGTGCAATTTTCACGGTGGGGGCGACCGAATCGGGCTGGGTGGCGGAGCCGCCGACGAAGATGGACCAGTCCGGTTTGCCGATGGGGCCGGTGAGCTTGAGCTCGAGGATGCTCGTGATCGGGTTGATGACGAGGCCGATGACACCGGTGATCAGGTTGCGGTTCTCCTCGTAGGGCTTGAGGCGGGCGGTGAAGTCGAGCGCGTTGGTGGCGAGGGTGAAGTTGCCGCGGGCGTCGATCAGGGCGCTGCGGCCGGTGACCTTCAGGTCCGGGAAATACAGGCGGCCGCCGTCGAGGCGGAAGCTGCTGTGCGCCGCGTCGAGCTTGAGCGAGGAGAAGTTGAGCGAGACGGCGCTGAGCACCTGCGAGAGGAGGCCGAAGAGGTGGATCTCGCCGAGGTCGGCGCCGGTGAGCGCGGCGTTGCCGCTGCCGGAGAAGGTCGCGAGCTCGCCCGGCTGGCCGGTGGCGGAGAGGCCGATGTCGAGCTTGCCGCTCGCGGCGCGCTGCATGAACTTGCTCTCCGTGACCGAGGCCGATTTCTCGCCGGTGCGGTTGGCCTGGTATTCCTCGACGGCGCGGATGGAGCGGGCGAGCTCGGCGCCGTTGACATACAGGTCGAAGCCGAGCCGGCGGTAGTCCGCCGGGCCGTAGAGCCCGGCCTTGCCGGAGCCCTTGCCGCCCGCCGCGGTGAACTTGATCGCGTCGAGCCGCACGTCGCTGCCGGTGATACCGCCGGTGACGCGCGCGGTGTCGAGCGGGAAGCCGTAATAATGGAACGGACTGCCGACCGAGCCGGTGAAGCTGTAATTGGCGCTTGTGCCGATGGTGCCCCAGGCATGCACCGACGGCGGCGCGGTGAAGCGCAGGCTCGCCAGCACGTCGTCCGCCTTGCCCTCGAGCATGCGGCCGAGGACGGCGGGATCGGCGTTGGTCTCGAAATCAAACTCGAAGCGGCCCACCCCGGCCGAGCCCGGCTCGGCGAAACGCTTGAACGTGCCGCCCAGGCCTTGCTTCCCGCCGGCCCGCGTGGCGGCGAGCGCCAGGCCGTGGGCGAAGTTGGGCCGCACGAAGACGACCGCGTGCGCCTGCTCGAAGTCGCCGTTCCACACCGTGGCGCCGCGGACGTCGCTGCTCCCGAAATAGACGGTGCGGACCGGATCGCGCCAGCGGCCGGACAGGTCGATCTCCGCGGTCGGCGGGGCGGTCGGGAAGGCGAAGCGCGCGTTCCAGAAGTTCAGCCACCAGTTGCCGTTGAACCAGCCGTTGATGTCGGCGGGCCGCAGCCGCCCGTCAAGCAGCATGCGGTAATCGGTGGTCGAGAAATCCATCCAGTAGGAGCCGCGGGCGAAATTCTCCCCCATCTCCACGCGGGCGTCGTGGGCGAGGAAGCTCATGCCCGCGATGTCGATGCGGCCGCGCGCCGCGGTGATCTTCACGCCGCGCGAATTGAGGCGCCCGGCGTCCACGCGGCTGCGGAGCGTGGCGAAGCGCCAGCCCGGCTCGAACACGGCCTCGGCCGAGAAGGTCACGGGATCCCCGAAGACGAAATAAGGCGCGGCGCGCGGCGTGATCTGCGCGAGCACCCGGTTGATCAGCTCGTGCGAGCCCCGGCCTGCGGCGCGGACCCGGGCGCTTTGCTCGGCGAGCCGGGCGTCGACCTCGGCCGCGATGAATTCGCCGCTGACCTGCAGCGCCGTTGCGACCGACACCTCGGGCCAGCGGGCCAGGTCGGCGCGGAGCACGGGACCGAGCAGGGACAACCCCGGGGCGGTGATCATCCCGGCGGCCACCAGCGCCTCCCGCGGCCGCGCGGCATGGCCGTCCGGCGAGATTTCCAGCGTGAGGATGGCCCGGATCGTCTCCGCGGTGTAGTCCGCCTGGTAACGCGCGTGGCGGGCGGCGGCGTGCAGGCGCAGCGGGCGCGGCTCCGCGCCGTCGAGCCGCAGGCTGCCGGTGGCCGCCAGCGGCCCGAGGCGGAGCGACTGGCCCCACGGCTGGTCGGCGGCGGCGGCGGTCAGCAGCAGGTGCGCGATGTTGCCCACCCCGGGCTGGCTCTCGAGCCGCACGGCGAGGGCCGGCGCCTCGAGGGTGTCGAGCTGGTGCAGCGGGAGGGCCAGCTGCCGGCTGACCTCGAGGAAGCGGGTGATGAACTGGTCGGGCGAAAGCGCAGCGGCGCCCGGTGCGCGCGGGGGCGGCGTGAAGTCGCCCTGGGCCGTGAGGACCAGGCGGCCGACGCGGCCGTTGAGCTGGTCCACCAGCCAGCGCCGGTCCTCATGCCGCAGGACGACCGCGAGGTCGCGGATGAGCGGCTCGACGGTGCCGCTGGGCGAGAGCATGGCGGGCAGCTGGAGGGTGGCGCCCTCGAGCCGGATCTCATCGGGGACGGGCTGGCCGGCGAGCACCGACCAGAAGTCGCGGCGCAGGTAGAGCACGCGGCAGGTGAGCAGCGGCTCCTCGAAGCGGCGGGAGCGGAACTCCACGTCCTCGAGCAGGAGCTTGCCGGTCGGGTCGAAGCGCGCGCGGCCGAACTTGATCGTGAGGTTGACCTTGGCCAGTTCCGCCTCGGCGCGGCGCAGGACGAAGTCGGGCACCGGCAGCTCGTGGGCCGCGGCGATGTAGATGAGCGCGACCAGCGAGGCGCCCAGCACCAGCCACACGGCCCAGCACAGCACCGTGACCATGCAGGAGCCGCAGAAGCGCAGCCCCGACCTTAACCACGGCTGTGGCTGGGTGGACACGGTGAAAGGATCAGGTCTTCGGCGGCTCGGGCTTGGGCGTGGCCGCCGGTTCCGGCGCCGCGCGGGCGGCCGGATCCTTGGCCGGGGCCGGAAGGCCGGGATCGTGCTTCTCAGTGTAGGTGAGCGCGAAGATCGTATCGAGCATCTCCTGGGTGACCTCGAAGACCACGCCGCCCTGGTCGGCCGTGCCCGCGAGCATGGTGGAGCCGGCGAGACGGTCGGTGAACCAGAGGGTCGTGGTGGTGCTGTCGGCGGCCCCGGGGAGCGTGATGTCGGCGTCGAGCCGGTATTTCCACGGCTGCGGGCCCGTCGCGGTCTCGGCGTGCTCGGGGGTGAAGGCGCCCGCGGTGTAGACCTTGACGCGGAGGGTGCGCAGCTGGGCGAGCAGGGTGGTCAGCAGCGTGCGGGCCTTCTCCGGGATCTTCTCGGTGACGAGCGTCGCGGGGGTGAGGGCGCCCTCATTGTGGACGCCGAAGAGGAGCGACTCGGGGGCGAGGGTGCTGAGCTTGAGGCTGGTGATGCGGGCGGCCTCGGGGAGTTCGCGGAGGACCCGCAGGCGGTAGTGCCGCGCGAGGGCGGGCGTGTCGTCGAGGATGTCGGGCAGGATCTGGTAGACGAAGGGCGCGTTGGTGACGCGGGCGAAGGCCTCGCCCGGTTTGTCGGGCGAGACGCCGACCTGCAGCGTGAGGGAGGACAAGTCGGCACCGTTGCCGGCTGCGGCCGGCCCGGTGTTTGTCCCGGAAATTCCGCGCGTCGCCGGATTTCCGGACAAACCGGCGGAGAGATTGAGCGTGAGCTCGCGCTCGGGGCGGTTGAAGCCCCAGTTCTCGAGGTCGGTGGCGGAGGGGGCGTCGCTCAGGAACTTGGGCGAACCGGGCCGGGCCTCGCGCGCGGCGAGCACGGAGATCTTCTGGAGCAGGGCGGTCACCACGCCGGGATCGGCGGCGATGGTCTGGGGCGCCGCGCCGCTCACGCGCACGACGGCCTGCCAGCCCTGTTCGCCCTCCAGTTTCTGGAGGGTCAATTCCGGCTGGCCGGGGGCGACGAGGGTGAGGGCGGTGACGGTGGCGGGCTCGAAGTCGAGCACGCGCGGGTCGCGGAGCTCCTCCTGGGCGGAGCGGAGGACGTCGAGCAGCTCCTTGGGGACGACGGTGGAGAAGACGACGGCCTTGTCCTCGATCTTGGCGAAATACTCGGTGGCACCGTTGCCGGCTGCGGCCGGCCCGGTGTTTGTCCCGGAAACTCCGCGCTCCGCCGGATTTACGGGCAAACCGGTGGGATTACCGAGCAGGAGGGTTTCGCGGCGGGCGTTGCCCTCGAGCGTGATGCGGAGGCTCGGGGAGTTGAGGCCGGCGCGGTCGAGGTCGGTGTCGCGGGGCTCGAGGAAGTTTTTCGCGGTGAGGGCGTTGACGGCGTTGATGGTGACCTCGACGGCGGACTTGCTGGCGCGGGCGTTGATGGGCGCCTCGAAGGCCCAGCGGGAGGCGGCGTCGCGGCGGAGGCGGACCTTGAGGTTGGCGGGGGCGGCGGTCTGGACGTTGAGGGAGCGGACCTCGAAGACGGGCACGCTGAAGATGGACGCGGCGCGCAGGGTGTCGAGCGGGAGGCCGACCGCCTCGGCGAGGCTGCGGCTCACGACGTGGATGCGGGCGCCGTCGGGGGAAAGGACGTAGAGGCGGTTGCCGACGCTGGTGGTGTCGCCGATCTTGAGCGTGTAGGCGCGGCCGGAGGAGGTGAACTCGAGGATGAGGGTGGGGTCGGCGAGGCCGTAGTCGGCGAGCGAGCGGCCGCTGGAGGCGAGGTCGGCGACGGGGAAGCTGGTCTCGTGCTCGAGCAGCTCGAGGGTGTTGATCAGGCCGGCGATGGCGTTGCGGTCGGCCGGCCACTCGTAGGGCGCGGTGAGCCACCAGGAATCGGTGCGCTTCTCGAGGCGGACGGTGGCGCCGGTGCGGTCCTTGCGCGAGAGCGCCTCGATGGTGGCGGCCTCGGGGCCGAGCACGCGGCGGCGGGCCTCGAGGGTCTTGCGCTCGTCGATGCGCGGCAGGTCGTAGAAATAAATGTAGCAGAACAGGACGACGTTCAGGAAAAGGAGGACGACGGTGACTTTGGAGCGCATGGCGGGCGGTTAGTTGCGGCGGGTCCAGTAGACAAAGACGCCGAGCAGGGCGACGACGCCGGGCACGACGAGAAAGAGACCGAGACGGAGGCGGACGAGTTCCTCCTGGCTGAGGGAGAGCTGGAAGCGCTCGATGGGCCGGGCGGGGATGTTGAGCTGGGTGTCGCGGTCGACGGCCCAGCCGATGGTGTTGAGGAAGAGGGGGAAGTTGCCGCCGTTGATGATGCGGTTGTTGGTGACGAGGTCGGAGGTGCCGAAGACGGCGAGGCGGCCGCCGGGCACGCTGAGCGGGAGGTTGGCGGGCTTCAGCCGCTCGGAGATGGCGAGGACGCCGAGGCCGTTGCGGTGGCGCAGGTCCTGGCCGGAGGTGTATTCGGCGTTGCGAAGGCGGTAGCCGCTCTCGCCCCAGGCGGTGGGGCTGCTGGCCACGAGGACCTTCACGCTCAGGCCGTCGTCGGGCGAGCGGCCGATGTCCTCGCTCACGACGCGGGTCGGGCCGACCAGCGGGAACAGGGCGTTGTCGATGATCAGCTGCGTGATGGGGTGGGGCAGGAAGTGGCTGAGGATGAGCTCGCCGTTCTCCGAGATGTAGTTGGGGTTGGTGTCGAGGATGATGTTGTCGTAGACCAGCACGCCCCAGTCGAAGAGGAGGTTCTCCAGCCCGAACTGGCGCGCGGGGTCGACGAGGAGAATGACGCGGCCCGCGCGGGTGGTGAGGTAGTTGCGCAGCAGCTCCTCCTCGAAGGGCTGGAAGCGGCTTTGCGGCGAGGGGATGATGATGAGCGCGGCGTCGTCCGGGATCCGCCGGTTCAGGCTGAGGTTGATGCCCTCGAGGTCGTAGTTGCGCTGGCGGAGCTGGTCGCGCAGCTGCGAGAGGCCGCGGGCGCCGTCGACGCTGTCGGGCGACATCTCGCCGTGGCCGGCGAGGAAATAGATCTTCTTCTTCTCGGCGCTGGAGACGTCGAGGATGGCGGCGGTGAGGGTGGCCTCGCCCTTGAAGGCCTCGCGGCTGACCTTCTTCTTGATCACGTAAAGGTCGTCGAGGCGGAGCAGCCGGGTATGCCGGTCGCTCGCCAGCATGATGATGTTGGGCTGGTCGGCGACGCCGAAGGCCTCGGCCTCGCGGCGGCTCTGGTAGACGTCGACGTAGCGGACGGTGAGGCGGCCCTTGCTCTTGCCGCCGGTGAAGTAGGTGTATTCGCGGAGCAGGGCGCTGATGTCGCGGTAGGCCTGGGCGAGCTCCTCGCTGTCGTTGCTGTCCGTGAAGGTGACCGTGATGGTCACGTCGCGCTCGAGGCGCTCGAGGTAGGACCGGGTCTCGGGCGAGAGGGAGTGCCGGCGGCTGACGGTGGTGTCGAAGCGCCAGGCGTGGTTGAGGGCGATGTAGTTGAGGCCGGCGAAGAGCGCGAGGAACAGCACGGCCTGCAGCAGCAGGTTGACCAGGCGGATCCAGCGGGCGGCGCGGAAGCTGTCGGAGAAGTGCATCGTCAGCTGTTGAGCAGCTTCGCCTCGACGCCGAGGATGCTGAAGATGAGGGCGAGGGTGGAGCCGGTCAGGTAGTAGAACAGCTGCCGCGTATCGATGACGCCGTGGGTGAAGTCCTCGACGTGGGTGAAGATCTGGAGCGAGCCGAGGGCGTTCTTCAGTGGACTAAAGACACCGTTGTTGAGGGCGCTGAGCTCGCCGAGGTAGCGCGGGCCGAGGATGACGAGGATGAGCAGGACGACGGTGAAGATGCCGGCGACGGGCTGGCTGCGCGTCATCGAGCTGGCGAAGACGCCGATGGCGATGAAGAGCAGGCCGCTGATGGCGATGAAGAGATAGCCGCCGAGGAGCGGCCCGGCGTCGAGGTAGCGGGCGTCGCGCGCGTAGAGCTGCAGGATGTAGTGGAAGCCGAGGGTCGAGCCCCAGAGCAGGAGGTAGAAAAGGTAGGCGGCGGAGAACTTGCCCAGCACGACCTCGGCGGTGCTGACGGGCGTGGTGAGCAGGGTCTCGAGCGTGCCCTGGCGGCGCTCGTCGGCGATGGTCTTCATCGTGAGCAGCGGCACCATGAAGAGCACGGGAAACCAGAAGAACTGGAAGAACACGACGGCCGGCGGCGTCTCCTGCGGGGTCTTGCTGTAGAGGTCGAGGATGCTGGCGAAGATGAAGCCCATGACGCCGAGGAAGAACACGGCCGCGATATACGTGCTCGGGCTGTAGAGCAGCGTGCGGATCTCGTGGGAGAGGATGGTGAAGTAGTGGCGCACGGGCGGAGAAGGATGAAGGCGGAAGGAAGAATTAAAAAATTGATTCCGGGAATGGGGACATGATGTGGCGGTTGGTTTTCTTAATTCATCCTTCTTAATTCTTCATTAAAACTTCGGCAGCGGCGCGCGGCTGTCGCCGTTGACGGGCTTGTCGGGCAGGCGCGCGTCCCAGCTGCGGCGGGTGGCGGCGAGGAAGACGTCCTCGAGCGAGGGCTGGGTGCGGCCGAGCGAGCGGATGCGGTAGCCGAGGGCGGGCAGGGCGGAGAGGAGCTTCTCGCCGAGGTCGGCGGCGGACTCGGTGACGAGCGTGGCGACGCAGAAGCCGTCGGCGGCGCAGTCGCCGAGGGAGGCGACGCGGAGGGTCGGCTCGATCTCCTTCAGCTGGGCGCCGAGGGTCTCGGTCTCGCCCGCAAGCTCGAGGCGGTAGCTGGTGTGACCGAAGATCTCGTGCCGGAGGTCGGCGGGCGAGCCCTGCGCGACGATGCGGCCGCCGTTGATGATGAGCACGCGATCGCAGGTGGCCTCGATCTCGGGGAGGATGTGGCTGGAGATGATGACGCTCATGCGGCCGCGGAGGCTGGCGATGAGGTCGCGCACGATGATGATCTGGTGCGGGTCGAGGCCGATGGTCGGCTCGTCCATGATGATGACGGCCGGCTCGGAGAGGATGGCCTCGGCGATGCCGACGCGCTGCTTGTTGCCCTTGGAGAGGCGGCCGAGGATGCGGTGGCGGTTGCGCTTGAGGTCGCAGAGCTCGAGGACCTCGTCGATGCGGGCGCGGAGCCTGGCGCGGGGCATCTCCTTGAGACGGCCGCGGAACCAGAGGTATTCGGAGACGCGCATGTCGTCCGGCAGCGGGTTGTTCTCCGGCATGTAGCCGACGTGGCGCTTGGTGGCCTCGGGCTCGCTGGCGACGGGGTGGCCGCAGATGCGGACGGAGCCGGAGTTGGCCGGCAGGTAGCCGGTGAGGATGCGCATCGTGGTGCTCTTGCCGGCGCCGTTGGGGCCGAGGAGCCCGACGATCTCGCCGCGCTTCACGGTGAAGCTCAGGTCGTTGACCGCGGTGAGCGGACCGTAGGTTTTGACCAGGTGGGATACCTCTATGGTGATGTCGGGGATTTCGGCCATGCCGCGGGGATATTTACACGGGGAAACGGGTTGGCGGGCAAGCTTTGCGTAAGGATATACTTGACCGTCAGGACTCTGGAGGTTCCCCGATATTCTAGGGTTCATCGCTGTTTTCAATGGATGGCTGTTAAGCCCAACTTCCTGAAGTTTTTTGAACCACTAATGAGTTTCGCCAACGGGCGAAACCTTCGAGGTCACCCTCCGGCTAATCGCCTCCGGGATTTGGCTTCGGGGAGTCCGCTGATCGCGGACTGGATCGAATGGCTCTGGCGGGGTTGCCAGCAGCGTCAGAGGATGCGGATCCATTTGAGACTACGCCTCTGGCGCGACGTAAGATGACGCGCCGGAGGATTAATCTCTGGCACGGCAAACTTGGTGCGCCTAGCATGGGTTTGCGTCCCTTCATGCCCAAATCCTCCAATCAACTCGCCCTTGCCCGCCAGTGGGAGATGCTGAAAAGACTGCCTTCTCGCGGCCCGGGCATCACCGCCAGCGACCTGACCGCCTACCTGAAGGAGGAGAAGCAATTCGAGGTGAGCAAGCGCACCGTCGAGCGCGACCTGATCGAACTGGCCGCCACCTTTGGCATCCGGTGCAACGATAACTCCACGCCCTACGGCTGGCACTGGCTGCCGGGCAAGCAGTGCGATTTCACCAGTATCGATCTGGCCGATGCCATGTCGCTGGTGCTGGCCGAGGACGTTTTGGCGAAATTGCTGCCATCCCCGATGCTAGTGGCGCTTCAATCCAAGTTTGCCCTAGCCCGCAGCAAACTGGCTGCGGTTGAGACTCATCGCTATGCCCGCTGGGCCGACAAGGTGCGCCATGTGCCCACCACGATGACGCTCATTCCACCCAAGGTGGACGCCCGCGTGCTCGCGACTGTGCAGGAGGCGCTCTTGCAGGAACGGCAGGTGGTGGTCGCCTACACCGCGCCCAGCGACAAGAAGGCCGGCGACATAACGCTGCATCCGTTGAGCCTGATCTTGCGCGGTTCGACGCCCTATCTCGTGGCGACTGCCTATGATTATCCCGATATCCGGCTCTATGCGGTCCACCGCGTGAAAAGCGCCGCGCTCACGGATGACAAAATCACTCCGCTGAAAGGCTACACCACCGACGGCTATCTCGCTGCGGGCGGGATGCAGTTTGGCAGCGGCAAAACCATCCGGCTTAAGGCCTGGGTGAGCAACGAACTCGGCATCTACCTCGCCGAGACGCCGCTGGCGGAGACCCAGACGCTCAAAACCAAAGGGGATCGCCACCTGCTCACCGCCGAAGTCCCCGACTCATGGCAACTCAGGTGGTGGATACTTTCGCAGGGTGACGGGATCACGGTGGTCGCTCCCGCGCGGCTCAAGGCGGAGATCACCGCGACCCTCAAGGCAGCTGCGGAAAATTATCGGCAGCCGGCCGCACCCTGATCATGAGCGCATTTGCCCCCCGGTTGAGTGCAAAACAGAACCCCGACGGAGGCAGGTATCTGGTCATCGAAGGGCTCCCCGCCCGGTTCATGGTCGGGCCGTTGCCTGCCCAGGTGCAATTCTCCGACATGGATTGGGCCGGGGCCGGAGTGAAATATGTGATGGGCCGAAGTCCTCCGGCTGCAGCCGTGGTCGAGCTGGAGCGAGTCGGGATCAAGTGGCTGATTGATGACTCCATGCTGACGCCCGCGCAGCTCGCCGACCATATTGAGGCGAGTGGCACACCGCGGCCTGCGGGCGAAAGGTGCCGGCCGCTGTTTTTTCAGGTGGCCGAGCGTGATTTTGACCTGTTGATGGCCAACGCCCACCGGGTGGGGTGTGCGTTACTGATGGGGCAAGCCGTCTGGATTCATACTGGATTCGACATATCCCATGCCACCATCTTGGCGGGTGCGGTGCTCGTCCTGGTGGGGTGCGACCATCAAAAGATCGCCGCCCCGCTATTCGGGATCCAGAAACTGGAGCAATGCGAACCAGCTGCGGCGCAACTCAGCTCCCTGCTTGCCCACGTGAGGCAGCGATCAATTGAAAACTGTCGTTTGGCCGATTGAAAATAGTCGGTATTGAATACTGCGTGACACAGTCCTCTTGCCTCTCGATCCTCCACCAATGTCGTTCGATATCCAAAGTTATGTCGCTTCCAGAAAACGGATGATCGAGGAGCTAAATCAGCGCCATGAGAATGAGCCGGTTTTGATTGACGGGGTCATCTGCCCCGAGGTCTTTGCGGAGCAGCGAATCCGGATTCTCTGTGTGCTTGCGGAACCATATGGGTATGAGGACGACGATAAACCGGATGTTGAAATGATTTCGTCGAAGGACGTTCTTGGGCTGCTAGACCCCAAGGTAAAAACCACCAGGCGGTTAGCTGCATTGCTGCTATTACTCCAGCACACGCTCGAAACTGGGGCAATCGTTGCAAAAGAAGATTGGTGGGAATGGCCCGATCTCCTTCGAAAGGATGTGGAACCCGATAAAAAGTTGGGTGCTTTGAGGAAAATCGCTTGGGTGAATCTAAAGAAGGTCTGTAACGAGACATCTTCGCGCCTTGTTCCCGCCATCGTGCATCAGCATGCATGCGCGAATAAACAACTCCTCTTGGAGCAATTTCGAACGATTAAACCACATGTCGTATTTGTCTGTGGGAGAGATGCGGTATCCCTCACTAGGGAGCTAGACCTGCTTAGTCCATGCGCGGAACTTGCTGCGAGCGATAGACTGCAGCCCAATGGAATCGGATTGTGCATCGTTGAGATGACCCACCCGGGAGCTCGAAGTGGTTGGGGATATGCAGGAATCTACGAGCGCTACATCAGCATCCACCACTCGATTCAGGAAGCCCTCTAAAGATAAAGTCACCGCGCTGCTTGCAGAAGAAGACTGCGCAGAGGGTCAAGCGAGCTTTGCGACGTAGCGTGTCGCGAAGCAATGGTAGGATATAGGAGCGACAGGAATATCCCTGCCGTGACTTCAACCTCCATGGAAATTCGCTTAACGGCTCAGTGTATCGCCAAGTTGCCGAAGACGATTGGCGGGCGCACGGACATCACGGCCATCCACGCAGGCTTGAACCAGCTCACGGCATTGCCCAGCTGGCTGGCCGACCTGCCAAAACTGGCCATCCTCAACCTGAACCATAATCGACTCACGGAACTACCGGAGAACTTCGCGCGACTGACGGCCTTGCGAGAGCTCAATTTGTCCTCCAATCCGCTGGGATCTTTCCCGGCAGGACTGAAGGCGCTGCCCAACCTGAAAATCCTACGCATCGCCCAAGCCGGCCTTCGCGACCTGCCGATGAACTTTCCCGGCACGCAGCTCACCGAATTTCATGCCGATCGAAATGAGATCGAGTCGTTGCCTGGCGGAATCACCAATGGCCCGGCCGGCTTGCGGCGATTGGGACTGGCCCAGAACCGGCTGCGATCATTGCCGGCGTGCGTGGACGGCTGGAAAAACCTGCAGGAGCTGGACCTGTCCTACAACCAACTCGATTGCCTGCCGGAAGCTATCGGTGAACTCGGTCGACTTGAGGTGCTGCACCTGCAGGGCAATTGCCTGCAAACCCTGCCGGAGAGTATGGGGCAACTGCATAGGCTGAGGGTATTGAATATCTACGAAAATAAACTGACCGAGATTCCCTTGTCGCTGGCTCGGCTTCCGCGACTGGAAATCCTCGACGCCAGTCGCAATCTTATCAGCCAAATTCCCCAGGATGATGCATCGTGGCAGGCCATGCGCTGGCTGGTGCTCAGTGGCAATCCCCTGGACGGCTTGCCAGATGGCTTCCTGCCGGAGTGCATGACCTTTGTCTCTCGCCGCAACGAGAAGCCGTGATCCGATTACTGATGATGCTTCTTACCCTTTGCCTTGAAAACCGCCGATTCAATCGTGGTTGCAGGCAGACCGATTGATTCGAGGAGGTGGCCCTTCTTGCGCGGGTAGGTTATCAGGGTGAGCAACTGGCAGGACTCCTGGAGCATGACCATGTCCGCCCGGTGCCGGCGCGGCTTGAGCGGGCCGCTTTGAACCAACTCGAAACAATACAAATGGTGTCTGGTATCTGCGATGTAGAATTCCGCCCACGCAAGTGGCCCATCCGGGGATGGGAAAACTTGCTTCAGGTCGGTGGTCAATTCCTCCCAGCGATAGACCTGGCTGTGGTTGCGAAGAAAGAGACGGATCTGGAACATGGGATGGGACGGCTGGGGTGGAGTGAATCCTCAGCGGTTGGTGCAGCTTACACGACGCCCGCGTCAGAATACGTCGCTCGCACCGAGCTTTCACACTTCGTCCATGAATCGGCATTGGATAAGCGCGTTGCGGCGCAAGCTGTCGCATTGCCCGCCTAAGATTGTGGCTGGCATGAGTGCTGGTCCGGCGATTAGAAATCCAGCCAGCACCCAACCCTAAACCAAATCACCATGGCCAACTGTTACTGTGAGTATTGCGGGCAGAAATATTCAAATGTGCCGGCATTGACGGCATCTTCGTGCTTCCGGCATCCAAATGGATCAAACAGTGGGAAGCATAAACTCTTCGAAGGACGGGAGGCTTCAACCTACACCTGCAAATACTGCGGGACCAAATACTCTTCGATTTCGGCCCTGACCTCGTCGTCGTGTTTTCGTCATCCCGCTGGATCAAACAGGGGCAAACATGCCCCGGCATTGTGAGCATCCGCCTGATGGCCTTTCCCGCATGAGCGCAACATTCACCGCGATTGATTTTGAGACAGCCAACTATGGCCGGAACAGCATCTGTCAGGTCGGTTTGGTGCGAGTCGAAATGGGTGTCGTCACCAGCGAGCTGAGCCTTTTAGTGCGCCCGCCAGATAATTACTTCAGGCAAGATTTTACCGAGATTCACGGCATCACGCCGACCGACACGGCGAACGCCCCTACATTTGCGGAGGTGTGGTCCAAGTTGGAGCCGCTCATTGCGGGCCAGCGGCTCGTGGCGCACAATGGTCCCAGTTTCGATTTCAATGTCCTGCGGCAGACCTTGGCGCACTATGGCCTACCCGAACCGGCCTTTGAGGGAATTTGCACCTATCGAATCTATCGAGAAAATCTAGCCGCGCTGTGCCAGAAGTTCGGCATCGGGCTTGCTCACCACGATGCGCTGTCAGATGCCCGGGCGTGCGCGGCGTTGTATCTGCGGTCTTTGGGTGCGGTAGGGTGAGGCTTCTGGCCGGCCTCAAACAACATCCCTGGCCAGAGTGACCTCGCCGGCGCGGAAGCGTTCCGAGCGGCCGGAATTGAGCCGGACGATGAGCGAGCCCTCGTTGTCGATGCCGGTGGCGGTGCCGGCGACGGTGCGGGTGCCCTGGGTGACGCTCACGGGGCGGCCGCGGAGGACATCGTAGCGCTTCCACAGCGCGGCGAACTTGTCGCGGTAACCGCCCTCGAGGAACTGCTCGTAGGCGACGAGGACGCGGCCGATGAGGGCGGCGGCAAAGCGGTTGAGGTCGAGCGGGGCGCCGGTGGCGTCGGCGAGGGAGATGGCGGTCTTCTGCAGGTCGCGCGGGAGGTCGGCGGCGCGGCCGTTGAGGTTGAGGCCGAGGCCGAAGACGAGATCGCGGATCTGGTCGGCGTCGACGCGCGCCTCGGTGAGCATGCCGCCGGCCTTGCGGCCGTCCACGTGGAGGTCGTTGGGCCACTTCAGGCCCGGCTCGAGCTTGGCGAAGTTGGAGACGAGTTCGCAGATGTTGAGGCCCATCCAGAGGGTGAAGTCATGGAGGCGGGCCGGCTCGAGCTTGGGGCGGAAGACGAAGGTGCTGTAGAGATTGCCCGCCGCGGGGCTGTGCCAGACGCGGCCGCGGCGACCCCGGCCGGCGGTTTGCTGGCTGGCAAGGATGACAAGCGGGACGGCGGCACCGCTGGCGAGCAGGCGCTCGGCCTCGCTGTTGGTGCTGTCCACGGTGTCGAGGCAGACGAGCTTCGGCGGGCGCGGGCGGCCGCTGAGATAGGCCTCGATGAGGGCGGGGTGCAGCGTGTCCGGGGTCTTGACCAGCCGGTAGCCGCGGCTCCGGCGCGCCTCAAAGACGAAGCCCTGCCGGATCAGCTTCTGGAGCTGCATCCAGACGGCGACGCGCGAGATGCCGAGCAGCTTGGCCAGGCGCGCGCCCGACACGGTGCCGGCGTCGGCGGCGAGCATTTCGCGGAGGATGGTGATCTCGGTGGCGGACAAGGGAAAATTGCGTCGCGGTGAAAACGGAAAGCGTTACGAAAACAGAGAACGATGGGTGCGCAAATGTCATTTGCAGATTTCCAGAAGTCCACGGCCGGCGGCGTGCCCCCGGCGGGGCTCAGCGGGCCGCTGCGGGCGCTGTGGCTGGATGCGCGCGGCGAGTGGGACGCGGCGCATGAGGCGGCGCAGGCCGCGGGCGGGGCCGACGGGGCGTGGGTGCATGCCTACCTGCACCGCAAGGAGGGCGACGGGATGAACGCCGGCTACTGGTATGCCCGGGCCGGACAGCCGGCGGCGACGGGCGAGCTCGAGGCGGAATGGGCGGCGATTGCGCGGGCGCTGCTGAGCAGGTGAGGCGCACATCCTAACACACCCCGCCCTGTCGGGCACCCCTCTCAAGAGGGGATCTTGGTGGCCGTAGGTTTGGATCCCCTCTTGAGAGGGGTGGCGCGGAGCGACGGGGTGTGTTGGCCGACGAAAACGCGGAGGACGGAATCGCCCTACGGCTTCGCCGCCGCCTCGCGAAGGGCCTTGGCGGCCTCGGGGTCGGTCTGCTCGGCGGCTTTGGCGATCGTCAGCACGTCGTCCATGAATTGCCGCTTCTGGGCGATGTTGTAGTCCTCGCGGGCGCGCTCGGCGGCGCCGGTGCCGAAGAGGGGCAGGGTGAATTTGTTCAGTGCGCGGTCGAGGCCGGTGAAATTCTTCTTCACCAGCTCGTCGTTGAAGGCCTTGGGACCGAGGATGGTATGGTCACCCAGGCGCGGGCGGGGCCGGGGCTGCTGCTTCACGGTCATCTTGGGCAGCTCAAGCACCTCGGGGTCGGCAGGCGTGCTTTCCTGGCCGAGCTGGCTGGCAGGCGCGCGGTCAATGGACTGCTGCCGGATGTCCGCGATGGCGGCGGCGGTCGGTCTGGCCGGGGCGGACTGGGGCAGCGAGGCACTCAGCTGTCGGGACACCTCGGCCGAGAGGGGGGACGCGGTCGCGGCCGGCGCGGGTTCGGTGGCCGGCGGCGTCTGGGCGGCGGCAGAAACGGTCGCAAACAGGGCTAGCGCGATGGCGGACGGTTTCATGGTAAGGGATTGGACCGAAGATAACCCGGAAGTTTCCGGGATGCATGCACTATTTTTTGCGGCCGTCGCCAGCCGGCCGACTCCGCCAATACTCGGCTTGATCCATCTTTATCCGCTCTTTTTCGAGATCGTCGCCGGCCTTGGGATCGCTGGTCGAGATGACCTTGAAGAGGCGGTGCACGTGCTGGAGCTCGGATATCTGCTTCTGGTTTTCGTAGGAGGCGCGGGCCCGGGCCGACGGTGAGGAGCCAAAGAGCGGAATATACCAGCTGTTCAGCGCCCATTCCAGGTCGGTGAGCGACTGTTTGTAGGCCGCCATGGCCTTTTGCTGGACAGCCTTGTTCGTCAGCCACACATCGGGATCGTGGCTGGGCGGGCGCTTTTCCTTCACGGTGAATTTCGGCAACGCCAGCACGTTCGGGTCGTCCTCGGTTGCCTCGCTTTTCGGCTGGTCCAGGAGCGGCGGCGGGGGCGGGGTGAACTTCGGCAGCGCCACGCGGATTTCCTGCGCGAGCCGGGCGGAGGTTTTCCGGTCTGGCACCGATTCGACCGGTTCCTGGGCTGCAAGGGCCCCGGTCACGATGAAGGAAAGCAGGTGAAAGCCGGCGGGTTTCATCGTGGGGCGCTCCGATGAGACACTCGGCCCGGCCGATGTTTCCTGCAAGCCGGAGAATTCCGCCCGGCGGGAATTCACCCTACTTTAGCGACTGGGCGAGGGCACGCAGGCGCGGCCAGTGCACATCGGGAATGGCAGGGCCGAGGTGCTGCACGCACTCGGCGCCGAGGGCGGAGCCGAGGGCGCCGGCCCCGGCGAGGGAGTAGCCGCGCAGGTGGCCGTAGAGGAAGCCGCCGGCCCAGGCGTCGCCGGCGCCGGTGGTGTCGACCACGCGGTCGACCTTCACGGGGGCGACGCGGTGAAGCTCGGAACCCTTGGCGACCCACGCGCCTTCCTTGCCGATCTTCACGCAGGCGATGCCGCCGTAGCCGGCGAGTTTGCGGGCGTAGGCGTCGTAGGAGGCGTCCTTCTGAAAGAGCGCGCGGACCTCGTCCTCGTTGGCGAAGACGACCTGCACGCCCTGCTGCAGCTGGGCGAGGATCCAGTCGCGGGCGACGTTGACGACCTCGAAGGAGGAGAGCTCGAGGCTGATGGTGCAGCCGGCGGCGCGGGCGGTAGCGGCGACCTTCTCGGCGAGCGCGGGGTTGAACAACAGGTAGCCCTCGATGTGGGCGTGCCGGGCGCCGGCGAAGTCCGCCACGGTGATCTCCTCCGGGCTGAGCGTCATGGCGGCGCCGAGGCAGGTGCGCATGGTGCGCTGGCCGTCGGGGGTGACCATCGACAGGCAGCGGCCGTTGGGCGCGGCGGTGTGCTTGAAGCGGGAGCCGTCGCCGCCGGCGGCGGTGAAGTTGGCGCGGTAGTCGCGGGCGGTGACGTCGCCGCCGATCTTGCCGAGGAAGGTGGTGCGCAGGCCGAGCTTGGTCGCGCCGAGCACGGCGTTGGCGGCGGAGCCGCCGGGGGTCACGGCGTAGTCGGTGCCGAGCTTGGCGACCAGCGCCTCGATGTCGGGGTGGTCCACGAGGACCATGCCGCCCTTCTCGCCGGCAACGTGGGACGTGAGAAAGGATTCGGGGACGTGCGCGAGCAGGTCCATGATGGGGTTGCCGATGCCGATGAGTTCGAAGGAGGACGAGGACATGAAGAAGCGGAGGTAACCACTAATGGACACTAATGAACACTAATCGAAAACAAGGTCGGATCGGTCGTGGGCCCGGTATCTCGACTCGGGGAATTAGTGTCTATTAGTGTGGATTAGTGGTTAAAAAAGATCGGCTCAGCTCACCGTCAGGCTGGTCGCGAGGATCGGGTCGTCGTCGACCTCGATGACGATGGCGTAGTCGCCGGGCTGCTCGAAGCGGAGGTTGCGGAGCTCGTTGATGAGGTTGATGCGGTGCAGGGGGCTCTGGGACTCGAACTCGCGGTGGAGCAGCTCGACGGGGTTGGCGGGGTTGAGGCCCATGGACATCTTGATCTTGTGCGTGCCCGGCTGGACGTCGGTGAGCGTCAGGAACCACACCATGTAGGGGTGCATGACCGGGAAGGAGCGGGCCTTGATGTTGGAGAACACGCCGAGGATGGTGTGTTTGCCCGAGGCGGGGTCGATGTGGAC
>CBDFNB010000002.1:0-24548 GCA_965249855.1 Lacunisphaera sp. | reverse complement strand
GGCATGGTTGACGCGGAAATAGGGCGCGGGCCGGCCGTTCACGGTGACCTGGAAATCCTCCTCCGTAAAAAGTCTCCGCGAGGACGACGAGACCCGGCCCGGGGGCGTCGATCACGAACGACGTGTTGTTGGCGGTGAGGCGATAGTCCGTCGCGGCCCGCACGGTGCGGGTGGCGAGGTCCGCGGGCAGGGCGGGGACCCCGGTCTGCCCGGCCTGGATGGCGGCGAAGGGCCGGCGGTCGCCGGCGCGCACCTGCGCGGCGAACTCGCGCGGCGTGGCGTAGGTGCCGAGCCGGGTCGTGAAGAAGGCGCGCGGCCACGCCGTCGGGCTCGCGTAGACGTCGAGGTCGGCCTGATGGAGCAGCGTCAGCCCGGCGAATTCGCGTGCGGGGGCCGCGTGGTCGGCGACGTAGTGCGTGACGTTCATAAGGTCGTGCCCGGGCACGAGCTCCGGCGCCTCCTCGGCCTTGGTGAACCAGTCCCAGACCCAGACGCGACGCATGCCGAACTCGAGCGCGAGCCTCCTGGTAGAAGGAATTCCGCACGGCATCCACGCCGTAGAGGCTCTCCCAGCGCAGGGCGGTGTTGTAGGACGGGAAGAGCGTGTTGCCCCAACCGACGACGCGCCCCGGTTCCTTCCGCTGCGCGTCGAGGAATTGCGCACCGGCGGAGGGCGCGTGCAGGTCGGTGCGCAGGCCCGGCACAAAGGCGTAGGCATTGAAGAAGGTGTCGCGGAACTGGCAGTGCCGCCAGAGCAGCAGCGGCCCGCCGATGAGGACCACCACCCACAGCAACCCCGGCCGGGCGAGGCGCGCCGCCCAGCGGAAGCCGGTGGCGAGCACCAGGGCCGCCGCCACGAGGGCGTCGCATAACCCGCGAAGAAGGGGCTCTCGGCCAGGCCGTGGTGCGCGCGAAATAAACGGCCAGCAACGCGGCGAGCAGCAGGACCACGCGGCCGAAATGCCCGCCCCAGCCCTCCGCCACGCGGCGCTCGAAGGCGTCGCGCAGGCCGCAGCCGGCCAGCACGATCGCGAGGATCATCAGCACGCACGAGAACGTGTTGCCGGTATGGATAATGTTCCCGACGAACGGGATCTTCATGACGACCGCCACCGGCACCAGGCCGAAGGCGAAGGCGAACGGCGGCACGAGGGCGAGCAGCAGCGCGAGCCCGGTGCGGTCCGACCGCCACAACCGCGGCGAGACCAGCCACCAGAACGCGCCGAGCAGGAACACGAAGTTCAGCGCCGGCGCGACGATGATCTCGTCGACGACCGCCTGGCGGTAGAACATGTCGTCAAAGAAACCGATGACCTGCGCCAGCGGCAGCGGGACGGCGCCCGGCGAGTCGTAGCCGGTGACGGAGTGCTTCCACGCCACGAGGAAAGACATCCAGCCCGGCGCGGCCATGAGCCCGAACCCGAGGCCCGCGGCGCTCGCGAGGGCGAGCAGGCGGACGCGGCGGCCGGCGGTGTCGGGCCGCAGGAAGAGCAGGAGCACGCCGGCGAGGTTCAGCCCGGCAATCAGCATGAAGGCCTCCTTCATAGTGCGCTGGTCATGACGATCCAGTTGGCGGCGACGAGGGCGAGCAGCCAGCCCGCCTCGCGGCGGCGGGTGTCGGCGTGCAGCAGGCCGGCCCAGGCCCAGAGGATCGCCGGCGAGTAGCACACGCTGAAGTTTGCCGGGTGGACGAGGCGGAAGGTGAAGAAGGCCACGAAGGCGCTGGTAAACGTCACCACCAGCGACGCGGCCACGTGGCGCGTGAGCAGCCAGACGATGCCGCCGAGGCCGGCGGCGAACAGCCAGTGCGCGACAAGGAAGCGGACATCCCAGGCCCACGCGGCGCCGTCGGCCAGGATGGTAAGGAGGTTGAAGGGGTCGCCGAACATCGACTGGCCCTGACCGAGGAGCGGCTCCCCGGCGAGCGACCAGCGGTTCCAAAGCGGCAGCTCGCCGTGCTTCAGCAGGGGCCTCGCGCTGCGCCATCGGGTAATAGAGGTGCTGGAACAGCAGCGCGCCCGTGTCGGAACTCATGGTATTGGTATACATGTATTCCTGGGAACCGGGCAGGGTGGGCAGCTCGCCGTAAAGCATGAGCCCGCCGTTGTTGGGCGTGGCGAAGCTGCGGCGAGGAAAAGCACGGGGTGGCACTGGATCGCGACGGCGACCAGGGCGGTCAGCGCGACGGCGCGGCGCGGGTGGGCGCGCAGCCAGGCTCCGGCCGGCGCGACGAGGCGCGTCAGGCGCGCGGCGACGGCCGGGGTGCCGAGCAGCAGCCCGAGGAGAAACACCGGCAGGGCGACCGGCAGGCCGAGCTTGAACCAGATGTTGGGGTCACTGGTGAGGCGGAGCGGGCGGGGGAAGTCGAGCTCGAGCACCGGGTCGCGCGCGTCGGGCGTTGTCTGCACGACGAGGGTGTCGCCTTGGACCTCGAGGCGGGCGATCTGGCTGAAGGCCTTGAAATCGGCCGGGAGGAAGGAATGCACGATCTGGCCGCGGTAGTTGACGATCTCGGCGTGCGAGAGGGTGAAGGTGCCGACGCCGTCGATGGGATCGAGGCGCAGGGACTTGATGTCGCCCATCGGCATCATGTAGCGGTAGACGACCGGGGCCGGCTCGATCTTCAGCGGCTGGCGCGAGGAGTCGTTCTCGCCGTAGCCGCGGCCGAGGTCCCAGAACAGCTGCGTCGTGCCCGGTGACGTGGACGTGAGCGTGACGTTGAACAGGTAATAATCCCGCCGCACGACGCTCGTGGTCATGACCGGCAGCGCCGCCGCCACCGCCAGAACCAGTGCCAGGACGATCGCGCGCCAATCAACCCAGGCTTTAAGCATGGGTCGTCGGGACAATGTCGGTCCGGGGACCGGGGCCGATGATCGTGATTTGCATACCCGTGAGGGAAGCAGACCGGAGTGTCCAGGTGAAGTGGAATTCCTTCCGGCCCGCCGAGTTTTCGCGGTTGAACAATGCGTGCTGGCCGGCGTTAATGGGAACGAAGCTATGAAAGTCCTCAAAATCCTCCTGACCCTAGTGTCACTATCCGCGGTGGCGGCGATTTCCGCCCATGCGGCCAACCGCGTGCTCTTTATCAGTGCGCCGCCCGAAGTTGCGCCGGGCGGCACCGTGACCGTCTCCATCAGTGCCAGCACCGACGCTGGTGATGGGGAGGAAATCGGTTTCCTGCACGCCGAGTATTCCATCGACGCGGGTAAAACGTGGTCCCCCATCATTTACGCGCAGAAAGTGGGGTCGATGACCGACAAGCAGATCGTTTTTGTGGCGGGCGCCAATGGCGTGAAGACGCTGATCCGGGCCCGGGCTGCCTTTCGCGGGGGTAAAGCGGGCGACGTCGATCGCCTGGGCAACGCCATCGATTGGAACGGCTCGTGGGAGAACTGGCGCGCCCCCTGCACCAAGTTCGCCATCATCTACGTCACCGGCCGCTGAGCGCTGGAGGGCGAGGTGATTTTGGCTTAAGCATTATCACCGCATATGCGCCGCCTCTTCGGACTCTCAGCCCGAAACAACATGGCTTGGTCGGCCGCATCAGTGCCGCCGCCGTGGCGTTTGGTTAATTTCTTGGTTGAGCAAAGGGAAGCGGCAGAAGTCTATTGGGGACGAGAAAGCGTGAAAAAAATTCTTCCCCGCCTGTTTCTTTTCGTCCTGTTGGCCGCGGCGGTTCCCGTTCACGCCGTCAACCGCGTGGTGAAGATTGTCGCGCCGGCCGAAGCGCCGGCCGGCAGCAGCGTCACGGTCGCCGTCAGCGCCAGCACCGATGCCGCCGACGGGGAACAGATTGGCTTCCTCCATGCCGAGTATTCCACCGACGGGGGCATGACCTGGGCGCAATTTTGCAACGTGGAGCAGGCGGGTGCCGAACTGACCCGGTCCGTCAGCTTTCCGGTCGGCGCCAAGGACAGCAAGACCCTGATCCGCGCCCGGGTCGCCTTCCGGGGCGGCCAGGCCGGCGATGTGGACTTCAAGGGCAGCGCGATCCAGTGGAACGGGACCTGGGAGAAATGGCGGACGCCGCCGACCAGGTTTGCCGTCATCTACGTCTCCGCCGCGCCGGCTCCCGTCAACACAGCCAACCGGATGGTGACCATTGTTGCGCCGGCCGAAGCGGCGGCCGGCCGCAAGGTTACGGTCGCCGTCGCCGCCAGCACCGATGCCACCGATGGGGAGCAAATTGGCTTCCTGCATGCGGATTATTCGAACGACGACGGCAAGACCTGGACGAAGTTCTGCTACGCGGAGCAATCGGGCGCCAGATTTACGCGCGAGATCAGTTTTCCGGTCGGCGCCAAGGGCGTGAAGACCCTGATCCGTGTGCGGGTCGCCTTCCGGGGTGGCAAGGCGGGGGACGTCGACTTCAAGGGCGGCGCAATCCAGTGGGGCGACACGTGGGAGAAGTGGCGCGCGCCGCCCACCAAGTTCGCCATCATCTACGTTACCGGCCGCTGAGTGCGGCCGGCCGGCTCAGGCCCTGGGCCGCTTCCGCCAGGCCTCGACGATCTGGCGGATGGTCTCCTCGAGCGACTGCGTGATGTCCCACTTCGGGTAGTGGGCGCGCATCTTGCGCAGGTCGGAGTAATAGCAGATGTGGTCGCCGGCGCGGTTCTGGTCGACGTAGGTGAAGACCTGCGCCTGGCCCGAGAATTTCTCCACGTGCTTGAAGGCCTCGAGGATGGAGGTGCTGTTGGCCTTGCCGCCGCCGAGGTTGTAGACCTCGCCCGCGCGCGGGGCCTCGACGAAGGCCGCCATGAAGCGCGCGACGTCGAGCGAGTGGATGTTGTCGCGCACCTGCTTCCCCTTGTAGCCGAAGACGCGGTATTCCTTCCCCTCGAGGTTGCACTTCACGAGGTAGGAGAGGAAGCCGTGCAGCTCGACGCCGCTGTGGTTCGGGCCGGTGAGGCAGCCGCCGCGCAGCGCGCAGGTCGGGAGGTTGAAGTAACGGCCGTATTCCTGAACCATCACGTCGGCCGCTACCTTGGACGCACCGAAGAGCGAATGCTTCGACTGGTCGATGGTGAACGTCTCCGGGATGCCGTGCGCATAGGCCGGGTCGGCGTAGTCCCAGCGCGTGGCCTGCTCGACCAGCTTGATCGAGTTCGGGGCGTCGCCGTAGACCTTGTTCGTGCTCATGTGCACGAAGGGCGACTCCGGGCAGGCCTGGCGGGCGGCCTCGAGGAAGTTCAGCGTGCCAACGGCGTTGGTGTCGAAATCGTCGAACGGGATCGCCGCGGCGCGGTCGTGGGAGGGCTGCGCGGCGGTGTGGACGATGACCGACGGCTTGACGCCCTTGACGAGCGCGAGGACGCCGGCGCGGTCGCGGATGTCGAGCTCGTGGTGGACGAAGCCCTTGAGGTCGGCGGCGAGGCGCTGCTGGTTCCAGCGGGTGTCACCCTGCGGGCCGAAGAACACGGCTCGCTGGTTGTTGTCCACGCCGTGGACGGTGTAACCGAGCGAGGCGAAATAAACGCAGACTTCCGAGCCGATGAGGCCCGAGGAACCGGTGACTAGAATCGTCTTGGCCATGGGTAATAGGGAGGGGCTAGCCATACCGGGCAAGCGGCCCATTTCCAGCCGATTATTGGCGCCGGTCAGAAGGTGGCGGTCAGCGACAGCGAGTAGGTGCGGCCACGCCAGTCGCCGTAGGGCTGCACGCCGGCACCGGCGCCCTCGTTGACGTATTTGGGGTAGTCGAAGCCGGAGAGGTTGTTGACGCGCACCTGGGCGCGCAGGCCGCGGTTCTCGCCTTTCCACGGCAACCAGCGTGCGAGGTCGACCTGCGCGTAGGCATCGAACTGCCAGTAGGGCTTGATGCGGTCGCTGCCCTGCGCCGGGCGCTCGAGCAGCGGGAGGACGCGCGAGTGGAAATACTGGCCGTCGACGCCGAAGCCGAGGCGGCGGTTGGACCACCCGGCGTTGAAGTCCGCGCGGTAGCGCAGCAGGCCGGGCGCGGTGCCGTCGGGCCGCTCCAGCTGGTCCACCACCGGGGAGTTGGCGAACACCTGGCGCTCGTAGCGCTGGAAGTAGAGCAGCCGGCTGCGCAGCTCGAGCGTGCCGCCCGCCAGGCCCGCCCAGGCGTATTCGAGCGTGGCGGTCCAGTTCTGCGAGTGCCGCCAGGAGGCGTTGACGCTGCCCGTGATCAGGCGGGTGATGCGGCCGACCGGATAGATATCACCGGGCGCGGGCGCGGCGCGCAGGACGCGGTCGGGGAAGATCGCCTCGACATTCACGAGGCTGGGCGCATCGAGCGCGAGGATCTCGTTGGTCTTGCGGGTGTCGACGAAGTCGAGCGAGGCGCGGAAGTGGCGGACCACGCCGCGCTCGAAGATCAGCCCCGCGGTCTGCGTGACCGCATCCTCGGGCGGCAGGCCCGGGTTCACCGCCTCGTCTACCTGGATGTCGTAGCGCTCGCCGCCGCGCTGCGGGTCGCTGATGCCCTCCTGGTTGAGGCCGCCGCCTGGCCCGGACGGGGCGGTGACGGGCTGGCTGAGCTGCGGCGTGGGGAAGCGGTTGGAGTTGGTGACGCTGGCGCGGAACGTAAGTCCGCCGGCGAACTCGGCCTTCAGTCCGAAGGTTGGCGCGACATTGACCTCGTTGGCGTTGGCCGATGCGACGAAGCGCGCGGCCACGTCCGCCTCGAGCCGTCGCAGCCAGCGCGGCAGGAAACGCCCGGGCAGCAGCGGCGTCTGCAGCTCGCCGAAGAAACTGTAGCGCTCGAGCGTGCGGCCGGTGCGCTCGGTGGGCGCATCCGCCGGCGTGCCGTCCGCATAGACCGCCTCCTCGCGATAATCCGCCAGGCGCAGGCGCCGGTAGTCAGCGCCGGCGACGACCGCGGAGCGACCCCAGGGCAGGTCGAGCGCCTGGTTGGTGACGCGCGCGGCGGCGTCGAGCGTATCGTAGTCGCCGAGTGTCACAAACCGGTCGCGGCCGCCGCGGAAGAGCAGCGCCTGCTCGTAGAAATCCGCGGGCGGGCCGCCCTGCTGGGTGTCGCGCAGGGGATTGTATTTTCCTTGGTTGACGAGCTGTTGCCAGCGGCCGGCATCGACGCCGGCGAGCCCGCGGTATTCCACGACGTTGCGGGCATACTGGGCGTCGAGCGAGACGCGCCATTCGGCGGGCAGGCGGAGCAGCAGGCCGGCCACGCCGGAGGAGAAATTGATGCGCGCCTCGCTGTAGTCGTCGCCGAGCAGCGGCGCGGTCTCGTTGAGCGCGACCAGCACTTCCCGGCCGAAGGGATTCAGTGGCGAGGCCGCGGGCAGCGTGAGTTCGGCCGAGAGCACATCGAGCCCGCGGTTGAGGACGGTGCGGGAATGGGTCGCGTCCACGCCGAGCTGGAGCCAGGGTCGCGGATCGTAGGTGACCGATGCGAAATAGGCCGCGCGCTGCTGCCGGCGGCCGTAGGGCGAGTCGGCGCTGGTCGGCGAGGCGGACATGCCGCCGGGCGAGTCGAACAGGCCGAGGCTGCGCACCCCGGCGCGGCCGGCGAAGGCGGCGAGTCCGCCGGTGCCGTCGGCCCCGGGGGCAACCGAGGTGAAGCTGGCGGAACCCGCGCCGAAGAGCGGCGAGCCATCGGCGCTGCGCACATTGGGCGTGGCGCGGAAGAGGGGATCGCCGGGCGGCGGCAGGGCGGCCTGGTGGGCGCGGCGCAGGCCGAGCTCGGCCTCGGTGGGCGGCGCGGCCGAGGCAAAGACGGCGTTGAGGCGCAGGCGCAGCGCGCCGCCGAGCAGCGACTGGCCGTGCTGCAGCGAGAAGGAGGCCTGGGGCGAGTCGTAGTTGCCCGCGGTGTTGGTGTAGGTGGTGTTGATCTCCGTCGCGGTGACATCGGGCCGGAGCACGATGTTGATGACACCGCCGACCGGGTTGCCGGTGTAGAGCGCGGAGGCGGAGGCGGGCAGCACCTCGACCTGCTGGATGAGGCTGAGGGGGATGAAGTTCACGTCCGGCGGCATCGTGTCGGTCACGCTCGTCTGGATCTCGGGCAGGCGGCGGCCGTTGATCAGGATGACAGTCTCGTTCTCGCTGTAGCCGCGAAGCTTGAGGTTGGAACTGCCGGCGAGGCCCTCCCGCGCCCCGAAGGAGCCGCTCTGCTCCGGCGGCCGCGTGGCGGCGTCGCTCTCGAGGATGACGCGCTGCAGGAATTCGTTGAGGACGATGACGCCGCTGCGGGTGATCTGCTCGCGGGTGTAGATGGCGTAGGGCAGCACGTCGTTCTCCGAGCGCGGCAGGTCCAGGTTCCCCGTGGCGCGGCGCGGCCCGAGCAGCGCGGCGCTGTCGTCCAGCGGGCGCATCCGGACGGAACGGCCCTGCACGATGAACGGCTCGAGCAGCTCAAGCGTCCGGGCGGGTTGCAGCTGCTGGGCGGGCAGCCAGGCCAGCTGCCCGGCCTCGATCTCGACGCCCTCCACCTGCACCGGCTGGTAACCCTCGCCGGTCACAATCAGCTCGTGCCGGCCGGGCGGCACGCCCGCGAGGGTGAAACCGCCCTCGGCATTTGAACGGGTGGAGAGGCGCGTGCCAAGGACGGCAACCGTGACGCCGCGGGCCGGGCCGCCGGCCGGGGTCAGGATACGGCCCTCGATCGCGCCGGTGGCGGGCGTGGCGCGCGTGACGACGAACTTGCCGGTCAGCTTGCGGCGCGCGGCGAAGCCGGTGTTTTCCAGCAGCCGTTTGAGCGCGTCCTCCGGTTCATGGCGGCCGGTGACCGCGCCGGTGGTCACGGCGCGCAGATCGTCCGAGGAAAAAAGCACCTCCACGCCCGCCTGTTGCGAGAAAGCCAGCAGGGCCTCCGGCGCGGACTGGGCGGGCAGGTTGAAATCCACCGGCGCCGCGCGACCCGCGACAGCCAGCAGGAATCCGAGCACGGCCAGCAGCCGGGGGAGGGAGATGAGGGGCAGGATCACGGGCGGACGGGCGGTCAGCGTCCGGCGGTGACATCCACCCGGATGGAACCGTCGGGTCCGCGGATGACCTGAACCGGCAGCACGTCCTCGAGGGCCGCGAAGAAGCCGTCGAGATCGTCGAGGCTGTGGGTGCCGCCCACCAAGCGCCCCGCGGCGGCGTCCGACACCACGAGGTTCCGCCCGTGATAGCGGGCGAAGCGGGCGAGGGCCTCGCGCAGCGGCGTGTCCGCAAAGACGATCCGGCCCTGGCGCCAGGCGAGGGCGTCGCCGAGCTGGCGCGGGGAGAGCGCGGTCACGGCCACATGGTGCGCGGCGCGGACCAGCCGGTCGCCGGCGGTCAGCGCTCGCGGGGCTGCGCCGCCCGGGTGCACCTGCACGGCGCCCTTGAGCACGGTGACCTCGAAGGCGGCGGCCGACTCGGCGCGGACATTGAACTGCGTGCCGGTCACGCGGACGGAACCCGCGGGGGTCTCGACGAAGAAGGGCCGGGCCGGATCCTTGCTGACGGTGAAGAAGGCCTCGCCGCCGGCGAGGCGCACGCGGCGCGCCTCCTTGGTCAGTTCCACGACGAGGGCGGTCTGGGCGTTGAGCTCGACACGGGTGCCGTCGGCAAGCGTGACGGCCTCCCGGTGCGCCACGGGGGTGGCGAGGTTCTGGAATTGGTTCTGTGGCCGGGCGGGCCACAGAAAAACCGCCGCAATCACCGCGACCGCCAGTAGCGCCGCCCCGGCCCAAAGCGGACGGGACAGCCAGGGAAGCGATCGGTCGGTTTTTGCGACGGTTTGGGATTCCGCCAACTCGTCCCTGATTCCTGCAAGCAACGGCAATTGCTGTTCGAGGTCGGCGGAAAACTGGCAGTAGGCGGACAGCAGCGCGCGGTGCGCGGGGTCGGCGGCGAGCCACGCGTCGAGGGCGGTGCGATCGGCGGCGGAGAGGATGGAGCCCTCCAGCCGGGCGGCCCAGAGGGAGGCCTGCTCGTCGGCGAGGGCGGGGTGGTGCGGGGCGGTGTTCATGGTCTGGCCTCCGCGACAGGGGAGGAACCGGCGGCGGGTTGGCGGGCGAGGCTCGCCCGCAGCAGCCGGAGGGCGCGGGCGTGTTGCTTTTCCACGGTGCTGACGGCGATGTCGAGGCGGTCGGCGATCTCGCGGTGGGAGAGGAGCTCGAGCTTGCGGAGCAGGAGGACGGTGCGGCAGCCCTCGGGCAGCTGGGCGATGGCCGACTCGAGCTGCGCCCACTCCTGCCGGGCCATGACCTGCTGGGCCACGCCCGGGGTGGGGGCGGCCGCGGTCTCGGGGTCGGCGGCGCCGGCCACGAAAGGCCCGATCAAGCGCCGCTTCAGCTGGTTGATGGCGAGCCGGCGGGCGGTCGTATAAAGCAGCGCCTCGGGCTTGGCCACCGGCTCCCGGTCGATCACGGGCTTGACGCGCAGGAAGGCGTCTTGGGCCAGGTCCTCCGCCTCGGTGCGGTTTCCGAGCAGGCGCGCGAGGTAGCGCCGCAGGGGCCCGACCGTGGACCGGTAGAGGCGGGCAAAGTCCGTTGGCTGGAAGGGTTGTTCGGGCATGGGAGCGGCTACCGAAGAGACAATCCAACCGCATAAACCCGCCATTCCAAAAGGCAACCGCGGGGCCGGGTGGCGTCAGGCCGCAGGTCGGGCCGGGCACTTGGGCCGGCCCACCGCCCACCAGCCGGCCAGCAAGGCGAGCGCCACGCCGGCCACGCGGGCCAATGCATAGTGGGCGTGCGCCGTCTGTTCCCAGGCGTAGGCGGCGGGCATCGTGGCGGTGCGCGCGGTGTCGGAGGCGGCGATCGGCGGGGCGGCCCCGACCCACGCCTCGGTTTCGGTCCGGCCGTCGTAAAGGACGAGCCGGGCCTGCTTCCCCGCGTAAGGGCGGACATCCGCCGCCCAGTAGCCGATCCCCGGGGTATTCGGGCCTGGGCAGGCGACCTCCGTGATGAACCGGCCGTCCGGTTCCTCGATGCGCAGGCGCAGGCCGTTGCCGTGGGCGACGGGATACCCGGCGTAGGGCACGATGAACCACGGCGAAGCCACTGGAAACGGCTTGCTCCACGCGGTGCAGGTGAACGCGGTGGTGCCCGGGTTGGTGCCACTGAACTGGAAACGCACGGGGGGCGGCGACAGCGGCACGGCCCCGAAGAGGTGGTTGTCGGGCAGCGGCTCCGAGCTGCCGACGATGTGCAGTTCGAGCGGACCGGTGCCACCGGGCGGGTTGAAGAAGCGACGCCAGCGTTCGTCCTGGTCGAGCGTGAGCGGATCGGGCCAGCAGAAGACCAGGACACCGGCGGCCAAGGCGACCGGCGCCGCCAGCCACGGCAGCAACGGTTCCGGTTGGAGCGTGAGCGCCGGCAGAGCGGGCACGCGCTCCGCGCCGCGAAGTCGCAGGCCCAGGCCGGCGAGCAGCAGGAGCCCGGCGGGAGCGGCGACCAGCCAGGTGTTCGCCTGCAACGTGCGTGCGGCGACCCCGGTCCGGCCGGGCGGATTGTCCGGCCATACGGAAGCCGGCAACAGCGCGCGGAAGCCCGGCCTGTCGAGCAGCGCGGTGATGTGTTCCACCGGCTGGTATAGGATCGCGCGCGTGCCGGGCTCGTCGAGCAGGCTGCGGTCACCGCGGGACAGGTAGGCCTGCACGGCGTCACGACGCAGCTGCGCGTAGGCGGCGGAGCGCTCGTGGAAATGCCGCGCGTGGCCGCCGGTCGAGAGCGCCCAGGCGCCGGCCACGACCACCGCGAACCACGAGGCGGCGAAGAGCCCGCCCGCCCACCGCGCGCGCGGCAGCGCCGGCACGAGCCGCGCCAGCGCCAGCGAGTTGGCGAGCACGAGCACGCCGAGCAGCTCGCCGTAGCGAGAGACGTAGCCGTAATAATCGGCGCCGCGCGCGAGCGCCAGCCCCAGGGCCTGGCCCGCAGCCCACAGGCCCAGCGCCAGCACGGTGCGGTCGAAGGCCGCGGCATCACGCCGGCCGCGGAGCTGCAGCCCGAACAGCAGCAGCGGCAGGTTCAACAGCGCGAGGGCGCCGGGCCAGCTGGCCGGCCAGCCGAGCTGGTCGAGCAGCGCGAACAGGAACTGCCAGGGCGTGCGGGGACCGAGGTCGAGTGTCGCGCCCGGCGCGACGCGGGCGCGCAGGACGAGGAAAAGCGCCAGCCCGGCACCGGCGAGGACCAGCGGCAGCAACCGGCGGCAGGGCCCGCGCGGGTCGGTCCACAGCGCCACCAGCCCGACGGCGAGCGGGGCGAGCCACATGCCGGCCAGCGTGAAGAAACCGGCGAGCCCGGCGGCCTGCGCCGCCCACCAACCGCGGCTGCCGGCCGTGCGCTCGAAGGAGCCGGTGACGTGCAGAAACAGGCAGAGCAGGGCGAGGGGGAACTGGGACTGGAATCCCCAGGTGATGTTCTCCCAGTCATGGGCCAGGCTGGCGTTGAAGACCAGCAGCGCGCCGGCGGCGACCGCTGCGGCCGGCGGCAGGTGCCGTGCGATCCAGCGCACGATCAGGGCGATGAAACCGGAATAGAGCAGCGCATTGACCGTCGTCTGGACCAGCGGGTCCCAGCGGCCGGTGACGATCACCTGGAGCCAGGCGAGCAGGCGCGTCCAGGCCGGCATATGCTCGAAATGGGGCGCAAGGAAATCGGCCGGCCGCAGCGTGCCGTCGAGCCACGGTCCGATGATGTCGGTCGCCTCGATCTTCCACTGGTCGTTGGTCGGCACGTCACCGGCATGCAGGTGGATCTCGTGCAGCCGGGCGGCGAGGGCGAGCCCGGCGGCCCCGAGGGCCCAGCACCAGGAGGAAGATTCTGACCGGACGGCCATGGGCGGCGCTGGGTGGTTTTGCGCCGGGACTATTTGATGTCGATCTTCGACCAGGCGGTCCAATCCCACCCCATGTCGTTGTAGGGGCCCGGCAGGGTGCGGAGGTAGAGACGGCCTCCGACGTAGGGCCGCAAGTCGACCTGGAAACCGATCAGTCCGCGGTCATCGGGGACATTTTTCGGGTTCAGGAACCGGCGGTAAATCTCCACCGCGTCCTTGCCGTCGGACCAAGTGATGACAAAGTCCGCGCCATTGGTGTTGTTCTTGCCCTCATAAGCCCCCGCGAGAAAACCATGCTGGCCGCTCAGGGTGGTGGCCCCCGGTGGGACATCGAAGACCATTTCACTCGGAGCATGGATGACCATGACCTCCTGGCCGTCGACCTGTTCGTTGGTGGGCAGATTGGCCGACTCGAACGAAACGGGGGCCACGCCAAACATATAGAATCGCTCGCGATTCAGCGGATTGTAGAATTCCTGTGCGGCAGTGGAAGTATTGAGGCGAGACAGTTCGACTTGCGCGTGGGCCGCGAAATATTTGCGGTCCTCCGGCGCCAGCAGGAGGGTGATCTGCCGGGTGGTGCGTTCCGGTTTATTGATGGCGAAGCGGGTGAAGGCGGTGAGATCCTCGATGATCGGATTGATGATGAAGCCGGCCCGGCCAATGGGGACGGGCATGCGATAGGTGCGGATGAGCCCTTGGGTGTCCTCGATGGCCAGGTGCAGCAGGGGCGGCTTGTAGAAAAAAGTGCGCAGGCGCCCGAGCAGGGTGGGTTGCAGGTCGATTTTCACCCACAGGGGGCTTTGGTTGTGCTCGGCGAGGGACCAGGGTTGGCCGACCGGAATGGCCCGGTGCTCCACCAACCGGGGTGCTTCGGCCGGGTCGACCGGGGCCCCGGTCTTTTGCCACAGCTGGAAGAACTTTTCATTGAGGATGAATTTGTAGCGCTGCGTGAAGAGGTAGAGCACGGCGGAGTCGTCCATCGCCGGCAGCCGCCCGTCGATGGAGCCGAGCTTGAGCAGCACGAACTCGGGGGCGCGCGCGGAGCGATAGAAATCAGCGTTCAGTTTCGCGAGCTCGGGGGTGTAGGCGGAATAACTTTGGAAGACCGGACGCGGCGTATAGTTGAACTTGTTGTAGACGGCGGTGGCTTGGTCGTGGCCGAAGACGTCGAGCGACCGGTCGCCCACGACGAGCCGGGTGTGCGGCAAGTCATACAGGACCAGCTCGCGCGCCAGCGCGATATCGTATTCGGCCCGCGTATCGGTGAGATGGGCGGCGCGCTGGAAATTGTTTTGAACCCGGTTGAGAAAGATGTGGTGGGCCGATTCCACCAGCACGGGTATGGCGTCGCGGATGCCTAACACACAGAGCACACCGGCCCCGACCAAGGCCCAGCGCTTGGGGCGCAGAAAGGGTCCGGCCTCATTCAGCAGGACGGGAAAGGCCGTGATGGGCAGCAGCGCGCAGTAGAAAAAGCCGACCATGTGTCCGTCGGAGCGAACGAAGCCGTGTTTCCAGTTCAGGTGGATAAAGGCGCCCAGCATCACGGCCCCGGCCAGGCTGCGCGGACGGTCCGGCTGGGTGAACACGTTGAGCAGGACGTAGCCGGCGAGCACGGCGAGCACCACCAGCGCCTTCCAGAACGGCGCGTCAGGCGTGAGGATGCCCATCACCTCCTGATAGCCCTGGCTGATATGCCAGGAGTTGATCAGGTAGGCCGGCAGATTCAGGGGATTCTGGCCGCAGGCCACCCACCCGACGAGGTAGCCGCCACCAAACCAGGCCAGCAGCCGGAGCGCCGGCCCACGCTGACCGCGCCACAGGGCGAGTGCCGCCACGCTGCCGATCATGACGGTCGCCAGCATCAGGTTGGTGAACTTGGCCACGCTTTGGACCGCCAGCATGATGAGCAGCAGGGAGGAACTCCAGTGCCACGGCCGGTCCAGGCGCCGCAGCAGCTCAAAGCCGGCGAGCGCGATCATCAGCATGTGCAGGGCGTCCTCATAAGTGACGCCGAACAGCACCAAAAAAGCGAAATAGCCCAGGCGCGACCAGCCCTTCAGGCGTTCACTCCAATACAGGATGAGCGTCGTGAAAAAGCCGGTGGCAACCACCTGCCAGGCGAGGAGACTCCAGAACATGAGACCCGAATAGGTTTTGCCCATCAGGAAGCCCAGCGGACCGTAGGTGAACACGACATCACGGCCGAACTGCCGGCCATCGAGAAAAAACTTGCCCAGCGCCATGCGCCACGAGGCATCGAGGTCGTAACTCGGCTTGATGGGGAAAGTGAAGATGCAGGCGGCGACGAGCAGAAACAGGCCCACCCGCTGCAGCCAAAGCCAGACGGAGCGCTTGCCGAAAAAGTCGTTCATCAAAGTCATTCGGTCACCTTCGGGGGTTGCGGCCCAGTTTCTAAAAGTAAATCCGACCAGTATGTCCAGTCGCTTGTCGCATTCTGCGCCGGCCCGGAGCCAATAACGAGCTCAAGTTCCCCGCCGGGTCCGGCGGGGAGGTCGACCCGGAACGACTGCGTGTCCCGGTCGGCCGGCTCCTCCCGGGGCCGCAGCAGGCGGCGCAGCAGGACCTGTTCCTCGCCCCCGGCTGGCCGCCAGCGGATGATGAACTCGGCGCCGTCGGTCGGGGCGGGATTGGCGGCCGCATAGGCCGCTGGCTTCAAGCCGAAGCCGCCGCGCAGCCGGCCGCCCCCGGCGGGCACGCGATAGGCCAGCGCGGCCGGCGCATGCATGAAATATTCAAGCCGGCCCCCGACCATGGAGCGGTTCGCGCCATGCGGCGCACTGGCCCGGCCCGGCGCAAGGCTGGCGGTGACCGTGTCCAGCTTGAGCGCGGCGGCGGTTTCGGGAGCAAGCGCATCAGCCGCCGGCGTCGTCCCCCCCCGTGCTCCCGGCGGGCGACGCTGGAAAAGGCGGAAACCCTGCGGCACAAACTGGCCGGCTTCCACCACCTCGTAGTCCTGCCGCAGGAATTCCGCCAGCCCCGGGAACGTGCTGAGCGGATATTTGTTCCACCAGCGGTTCGGGCCGGCGCTGCAATCGATCACGAACACCGGCCGCGTGGCCGCCAGTTCGCGCAACAGCTGCTCCCGTGCACCCGGCACAACGGCATAGGTCGTGTCCTTGTCCGGCGCCGTGTTGGTCCAGGGGATGAGGCCGGACAGGAAGGACGCGTAGACAAAGCGCGCGGCCGGCCGGCGGTCCGCAAAGAGGTAGATGTCGGGGTGGTAGCCCCAGACAAAGATGCGATCGTCCGGCGCGCTATGTTCCCGGACATAAGCGGAGACGCGCACCGAGGGATCGACCGGCAGGGGCGGCGCCGAGCGGAAGGCCCACGCCCCGCGGCCCAGTTGCACGAGAACCAGCGCCCCGAAGGCCAGGGCGGCCGGCCGCCACCAGCGGCTGGCGCGGTGCGACGCAGCCCAGCGGGCCAGGCCATGCAGGCCGAGGGCGGCCAGCAGGCAGCCGGCCGGGAGGAACTGGATGAAATAATGGTCGTAGCCGCGGCCGCCGGACGCCGCACCGGCGAGCGAGGTGGCCGACCAGGCTAGCAGGTAAAGCATTTTGGGATTGTCCCCCTGCTCGGCGGGATCCGGCTGCCGCTGCAAAACGCGGAACCAGCCGTAACCGGCTGCGCCCGCGCCGGCGGCGAGCACCAGCGGATAGTGGGTCCACAGCAGCTGAAAAAGCTTCACCACCGAGCCCAGCCGTTCCGCGGCCGAGATCTCCGGTCCGTAATACCGCAGGTTGTATTGCCAGGCGTAGAAATGGAAATCAACCAGGGCGCCACGGGCGGCGAAATACGCGACGACCACCATCACCGGCGCCAGGAATCCACCCAGCAGGGCAGCCGCCCTGGCCCAGGGTGTCCGGCCGGTCAGGGCGAGGTAGCCGAGCATGGCCAGCGGGGCACCGAGATCGAGCAGCGCGGGCTGCTTGGAAAGGAAAGCGAGGCCGAGCAGCAGGCCGGAAGTCGCGAAGGCCCCGCGCCAGGCGGCCCACGCCGCCCAGGTCGTGAAGCCGGCGACGAACCACTCCGTATTCAGGGCATACGCATCACCCGGGTAAAACAGCGCGGAGGAGCCGACGGCGAAGAGCAACGCCGCCCACAGGCCGGTTGCGGCGTCGCGCCACGCCCGGCCGAGCGCGAACAGCCCCAGTGCCGTGACGGCGATCAGGGCGGAGGCGAGCGCGTGCATCGCCCACACATTGTTATCCCCGGCCACCCGGAACAGGGCGGCGACCGCGTAGTAGCTCAGCGGCGTGCGCTGGTCGACCGCGTCGCGGTATAGCACACCGCCATCTAGCAGGGTGCGTGAAATTGCGGCGTGGATGGCCTCGTCCACGTTCCAAACCTGAAAGCCAAAGGTCGGCCAGCGGAGCCAGAACACGCCTGCGACGATGAGGCCGGCCCCGATCACCGGCAGCCAGCGCGCTGAGTGGTTGGGTGATGAGCTCACGCTTACTGGAAGTCCGGTCGGCTCCAACAGGTCCAATCCTTGGTCGTCGTGGCGCCCGGCAACGTGCGGAAGACGAGCCGGCCGGTGGCATCAGGCGCAGCGGGCAGGTCGCAGTGGAAGTGCTGCATCCCGCGGTGTGCGGGATTGGCGGCAGGATTCAGGGTGACGTCCAGCAAGGTGACTTTTCGGTCGCCGTTTTCCCAGACGATCTGGAAGGTGGCGCCGTCGGTCGGGTCGCCTTCGCCGGTATAGGCGCCTTCAGGAAACCCGTAGGTTATATCAAAGGTGGTGGCCTTCAGCGGCACTTTCACGATCATGCGGCCGGGGGCATGCACCAAGGTGAGCCGGTCGCCATCAAGGTTTTTTTGGGCGACATCAAAAGCGCTTACTATCTCCACCAAGTCAGTGCGGTAGGACTTCAGCTTGGCGCGGCGATAGACGGTGAACCTGGAGTCGATCTCGAGGTAGCGGCGCCCCAGGACATCGAGGCGGCTGATCTCAGCCGCGACGGAGAATTCCTTCGCGGGCGAGTAATGTGTGATCAGGAGATCCGGCACAAGGGCGGTGATCTTGCCGGCTTCATCCGGGCGGAGCACCAGCCAGTTGGGCTGGAGGTATTCAATCAGCGCGGACCAATGCAATCCGACCTGCTGGCGGGTCTGGACCATCTCACGCGAAGACATGCCCGGAAAGTCGTAAGTCTTCAGCTGCGAGAAGTAGCCGATATAGCCCAACGGCTCCAGGAAAACGGTGTCACCCGGTTGGGCGTTGCGGCGCAACCATTCGCCGATTTTGCGCCGGTTGCCATCCTCGATGTATTGTTGCTGGGCCTGGAGTTGTCGCGCCACCTGCCAGGTGGTCCAGCCGGCGCTGAGCATGAGCAGGGCGGCGACCGCGACGGCCGCGCGGCCCGCCGGTCGGGACTTCGCGGCGTGCAAGACCTGCGCCAGCAGGCTGCCGAGGGCGGTGACCGCGAGCAGCGTGGTGGCCGGCAGATACCACGGGAACGGGAAATAGGGGAAGTAGCTGAGGTAGGCGTGCGCCCCGAAAAAGGCGAAGGAACAGGCGCGCGTCTCGGTCCGCAGGAAGGGCAGGAGCCAGAGCAGCGAGACGCCGACCGCCACGCCGCCGCCAACCTGCCCAAGCCACGCGGGCCAGCCACCGATCATGTGATAGGCGGGCAGGAAGGTGCCTTTCAGGGAGCCCAGGTCGGCCCAGGCGTTGAGTGGCAGCTGCAGGGTCGACTTGAGCAGACCGGCCAGCGTGCGCGGATCACCGATGCCACTCTTGGCGGTGATGGTGTGGGGCACGGCGGTGCCGTAATAAAGGTGCGCGAAAACCAGCCACGGCAGGTAGAGGGCGGTGGTCAGCAGGCCCGCCTTGAGGTAAAGCCCGAGGAGCGCGGTCCGCGTCGTGCCGCTCCGGCGGGAGTCATGGAAGAGCCAGAATCCGGCCGCGATGAGCCCGATGTAGATGAAACTGTCTGGGCGTGTCCACATGAGCCCAGCCCAGGCCGCGCCGAGGTGGCGCCATTGCCGCAGGCCCGGGCTGACGTGGGCCCAGAGCGCGTAGACGAGAAACAGGATCATGAATCCCGTCTCCATGCCGTTGATCGTGAAATCGACGATCTTGGCGTCGAGGGCCAGCCACGCCACGAGGAAGAAAGCTGCGACCTTGCCGTAGTCCTGCCGGCGGGCGATCTGGACCAGCAAAGCCGCCGCCCCGCCCAGCGCGGCCGCGCACATCAGCCGGAAAACCCACAGCGCGGCGGGATCCGAGGAGTTGCCGGTCAGCAGGCTGGCCAGCGCGGGCAGGAGCACCCCCAGTGGGGAGGTGAAGGTGTGCAGCCGGTCGCCCACGTTGAAGACCAGGCCGTGCCCCGTCGCCAGGTTCTTGCTCGAGCGGAAAGTGATGTAGTAGTCCTCCCACGCGTGGCGGGTATAAAGCGCGAACACCATCGCGGCCATGAAGGTCACCCAAAAGGCTAGCTTGGCGGGGGTGAGTCGTTGCGGAAGGGCGGTCATGCTTTTCGGTAAGTGCGTGATTCCTAGGTTGTTTGGCCGGGAAATCCGGCCGAGGCAAGAGTCCTTGTGGCGGGATTCCCCGGGAGGGGCTGGGCGGCCGCTTTGCCTGTAACATGACAGGACAATCCCAGATGGAAAATCCGCCATCCACCCCGGCGGTTTCCGCGCGACCTCAAGGCCCACCCTGCAGGTCCCGCCAGTAGCTCCAGGCCGCGTTCAGGTTGCCGGAGGGCGGGGGCAGGGTGCGCAGGATGAGCCGGCCGCCGGGCAGTGGCGGAACCTCGACGGACAGGGTCTGGGCGCCGCGGTCCCCGGGGCGGGTCATCGGCGCCAGGTGGCGCCGGAAGAGCTCGCGCGTGGTCCCGTCGGCTGCGCGGGCCTCCACGACAAAGACGACGCCCTCGGTTTCATTCTGGGTGTAGGCGGCGCTGATGAGCCCGTAGTCCGCGGTCAGCCGGGCCAGGCCCTCGCGCCATTCGTAGACCAGAGTGGCCGGGGCATGGGCCACAACGCAGTCGCGGCCGTCCTCCGAGCTGTTCAGGAAGCCGTAGCGGCCCTCGCTTTCGGGATGGGCCGGGATCGGCGCGCCGTGAAAACCCAGCGCGGTGCGCAGCAGGGTCGCGCTCAACCCCGTCCAGAAGGCGCGGGCGTTTTCCAGGCCGGCCTTGGGTTGCGCGGAGAAGCGGAGCGTGCCCTTCACCGGTTGCGGCAGGCGGACCTGGAAGGATTGCGGGCCCCGGTCCGCCGCCCGGTTCGCGGGGTCGAGGGTCCGCTCAAACACGCGGGTCTCGCCGCCATCAGGCTTTATGATGCTGATGGTGAAGTCCACCGGGGTGGTGGCGTCCTGCTGATACCACGCCGTGTCCGGCAGGCCGAAACCGCCGGACAGCTCCTCCAGGTCGGGCGTGGTCGCAAAGTCGATGCCGAAGGGCGCGCGGGCGACAGTGATGAAACGGCCGTTGAACTCGGTCTGGCGTGGTTCATCGCGCGACTCGAACCGGGTCGGGTAGACGGTCTTGCCGCCGGCCAGGAGCGCGATCGGCGAGCGCGAGGCCCGGAGCCACAGCCAGTAGCTCCAGTCGTAGGCGGCGTTCATGTCGGGGCCCGGCGTCATCTGCAGGATGATCCGCCCCGGCCCGCCCTTGGGCAAAGGCGTGTAGCCGACCGTGTGCCCGCGGGCACGGCGGGCCAGCTCGCGGTCGAAATGGTAGCGGTAGACCACGCTCGTCTTCCCGTCGGCATCCTGCACCTGCACGACCACCTCGACGCCGTCCGTGTGGTTGGGCGGCTCGCGCGCAAGGGCCGGCTCCTCGATGCCGTAGGCAAAGGCAAGGGAGCTCATGCCCGGCACCCACGGGTAGACGATCCGCGACGGCGGGTGGGCGTCCCAATGCTCGGGATTGTCGGGCTTGAGCAGCATGGGGCCGCCGGTGATGGTGCTGGACTCGAGGGCGGCGAGGGACCGGCCGTCAAAGTCGAGCGGCGGGCCGCCGATGACGGCGCTCGGCTGGACGGCCTTCAGTTCCAGCTCGGCGCTCGCCAGCCGGGTGCCCTGCGGGCCCAGGGCCACGGCCTGCACGCGCCGCGTGCGGCCCGACCAGTCGCCGGCCGGGATGTAGAAAACCACGGCGGCGGGCGCCAGGGCGGAGCAGTTGAGGCGGCGGTAAAGCACGCCGTCGAGGTAGAGCTCGAGCCCGTTGATGCCCGCAGGAGTCTCCACGCTGACCCGGGCGGTCTCGCCGGACCTGGCCGCGCCGGGCTGGAGCCGCACCTCGTCGCTGACCGGCAGGCCGGCGGGCTGCGGGACGGGTTGCACGGTTTCTAGGCGGCGGAAGAGCCAGAAGCCCAGCGGCTCGGTTGCGTCGGTTTCGACCCGGGCGTAATCCCGCTCGATCAGCGGCCAAAGCCAAGCCTGCCGGTCGAGGGGATACTTCATGAACCCCCGCTGCGACCGGCCGTCGGCCACCAGCGCCGGCGGACGGGCCCGCCAGTCCGCCAGGAAACTTTCGCGGGCGCCAGGCACGACGGCGTAGCCCGTGTCCTTGAGCGGGTCGAGGTTCGTCCACGGGATGAGGCCGGTGACGAAGGTGTTGTAGAGGAAGCGTATCGCCGGCAGGCGCTGGCTGAGGGCGTAGATCTCGGGCGTGTAGCCCCAGACAAAGATCCGTTCCGCCGGGGCGGTGTGCCGGCGCACGAGCGTGGCGATGGTGTCGGATCCGGGTTCGGGCAGGTCGAAGGCGCGGATCCGCGCCGGCAGCGGAAGAAGCAGCCAGGCGGCAAGGCCGCCGGCAATGGCGAGCGCCACGGCGCGCCGGAACGGCTTTGCGGCCGACCAGTCGCGGCCGGCGCGCCAGAGCCAGGCCGTCAGCCAGCCGCACGCCAGGCTCAGGCCCGGGATCAGCTGGATTGAGTAGTGCGTGAAGCCACGACCGCTGAGCGTCGTGGAGACCAGGCCGGACGCACACCAGCCGAGGATGAGCCAGCCAAGCAGGTCGAAGTCCGCGGGCCGGTGGAAAAATCGGCGCGGTGCGCGCACCAGCAGGCCGACGGCGGCGACCGCGCCGAGGACGACGACGGCGGGGTGGTATTCCCATGCGAGGGCAAAGGGCACGCGGATCGTCTGCCAGCGTTCCAGCAGGGGGACCTCCGGGACGTAGAGCGTGTTGTTGTAGGTCCAGGCGTAATAAACGAGGTCGGCCCACGCGCCCTTCGCGGCGAAGTAGATCCCGGTGAGCAGCAGCGGCGCGGCGAAGCCCGCGAGCAGCGCGAGGCCGAGGCCGGCGAGTTCCCGGCGGCGGTCAGGCCTGGCCCAGGCGCCGAGCGCGCCGAGGACGAGGACCACGCCAAAGTCGAGCACGCCGGGCTGCTTGGCGAGGACGGAGAGGCCGAACGCGACGCCGGCGGCGGCGGCCCAGGCGCGCCGGCCGGAGGTCCAGGCCGCGGCCAGGGCCCAGAAACCGGCGGTCGAGAAAAACACCAGATACCACGCCGTGTGCGCGGGCATCGTGTCGCGCACCGAGGGCAGCATGAGCGCGAGCACGGTGAACCACAGCGCCGCGGCCACGCCGGTGGGCTCGTCGCCGAGGCGGCGGGCGGCCGACCAGAGCAGCACGGCCGTCAGGCCGATCATCAGCGCGAGCGCGGCGTGCTGGGCGTAGAGGTTCCAGTCGCCGGCGACGGCGAACACCGCCGCCTGCACATAGGGGGCGAGCGGGTTGCGTTGGTCCACGGCGTCGCGGTAGGGCACGTCGCCGGCCAGGATCTGCTGGGCCATGGTGAAGGTCACGGCCTCGTCCACGTTCCAGATCTTCTTGTCCAGGCCCGGCACTCGGAGAAACCACGTGAGGGCGATCAGGATTGCCGCAAAGATGGTCCGCCGGAACTTCACGCGGGGAATCACTCGTGGGCCAGGACCGCTTCACGGGCCAGGGCCGCATGCCAGGGCAGCACGTGCGTGGCGTCGTGGAGCCGCAGCACCTTGGAGTAGGCCGCCGGCGCGAGCGACTTGCCGCTGCGTTCCTTCGCGAGGCAGGTCCACATCATGCGGGCGAGGCCGGCGACGTCTCCGGGTTGCACCAGGTAGCCATCTTGCCGCTGGCCGATCAGGTCGGCGATGCCGTGCACGTCGGTCGAGACGATGGGCGTGCGGAACGCCATGGCCTCCATCACGACGCGCGGGAAGGACTCCTCATAGCTCGTGCAGACAAACATGTCCGCTGCGACGAAATGGGCGAAGACCTCGCGCGTCTCGGGCACGAGCGTGAGGTTGGCGAGGCCGAGCCGGGCCACGTCGCGCTTCAGCAGGTCGAGGTAGATGCCGGGGCGGGCGCCGACCAGGACGAAGCGCACGGGCGGGCCGTCGCGGTGCTGGCGGTTGAAGAGGGCGGCGGCGCGCAGGAAGATGTGCTGGCCCTTGCGTTCGCAGACGGTGCCGATGTTCGCGATCACGACCTCGTCGTCGCGGAAGCCGAACTGGCGGCGGGTCGCGGCGCGGGTCATGGTCGCGGCGGAACGCGTCGATGTCGGCCAGCCGGATCCAGCTGGGCACGATGCGGAAGTTGCCGCGGTCGTCGTCGGCGTAGTAGGCGCGGGTAGCGACGCAGAGGAAGAGGGCGCGGGTCGCCTTGCCCAGGCCCTCGTGCACCAAGTGGTGCAACCCCAGCGCGAGCCGCGTTTCGAAGGCCCGGAAGACGGAGGAGCTCTCGTGGATGTAAAGCAGGGACGGCCGGTCGGCGCTGCGGGCGAGGTGGACGCCCCAGAAGCTGAAGAGCGTGTTGCAGACGACGAGGTCCACCTGGTCCCAGTCGACCTTGCCGGACAGCTCGGCGAGCTGGCGGGAGAAGGCGTCGTCATCCGCCGCGTGGAAGAGCGGGCCGGTGTCGGCGATGGTGAGGTGAGCGCCGAGCGCCTCGAACGACGCGCGCAGCGGTCCGTCCTGCGCCGCGAGGACCTCGAGCCGGCAGCCGGCGACGCGGGCCTGGTGCGTGGCGTATTCGAGGAGGAAGAGCGGGGCGCCCTCGAGGTTGAGGTTGTGGGTGAGGAGCAGCAGGCGCGGCGGGGTGGCACGCGCCGTGCGGTCGGGGCCGGCGGCGCGGCTGCGCACCTGCGCGCCGTCGAGCCGCCAGTGCGGGCTGAAATACGGGTCGCGGCTGGCGGGGAAGCGCCGGACGAACGCGATGTGCTCGGCCTCGTCGAAGGTCACGCCGCGCGTCGCGCTGCCCCAGTGCATGAGCTTCGCCTGCGGCGTGTAGATGATGCGGTGGCCGGCGGCCCGCACGCGCAGGCAGTAGTCCACATCGTTGTAGGCCACGCCGAAGTCCCGCTCGTCGAAGCCGCCGAGTTCGCGGTAGAGGGCGGCGCGCGTCAGCAGGCAGGCGCCGGTGACGGCCGAGACCTCGCGCGCGGCCGCGTGCCACGCGAGGCCGACGGTGCGCTCGTCCACCTTGGCGAAGGGCGTGTCGGCGAGGCCGCCGTGCGGGCCGATGACGATGCCGGTGTGGTTAAGCGTGCGGTCGGGGTAGATGAGCTTCGCGCCGACGACGCCGACATCGGGCTGGGTGAACCAGCCGGCCATTTCCTCGAGCCAGCCGCGCTCAAGGGCGTTGACGTCGTTGTTGAGGTGCAGCACCAGCGGCGTGTCGATGTGCGGCAGCGCGGCGTTGACCAGGCGGGAGTAATTGAAGGGCGCGGTCCCGTCGGGCAGGCGCACCACTGTGCAGTTCAGGTCGGTCCGCTGCTGGATCTGGGCCAGGTAGCGCAACGCGTCGGTGTCGCGCGAGTGGTCGTCCACGATGACGAGCTTCACG
>CBDFNB010000001.1:0-358822 GCA_965249855.1 Lacunisphaera sp. | reverse complement strand
GCCGAGGTCTACCTTGCCGGCCGCCACCTTGATGTCGGCCTGCAGGAACTCACCGAGCACGCCATCGGCGAAGGCGCGCAGCGTGTAGGTGCCGGGGCGCACGTCAGGGATCTCGAAACTGCCGTTGTCCTTCGCGCGGATCCAGAATTGGTAGAACTTGGCGTCCTGCTGCCAGTCGATGGTGCGGACGGCCCCGCCCGGGCCGGGCGGCATGGCAGATTTCCAAGCGGCGGCGGTGAGGCCGACGCGCACGTTGCTCATCGCCTTGCCCGGGGCCAGCGGATCGGTGAGCACAAGCCGGCCGCGGACGGTCGCACGGGCGCCGGCGGTCGGGTAATCGACCCCGGCGACCCAGTCGTAGGGCCAGGCCTTGGCCTGTTTCTGCTGCTGGGCCTTGGCGTCGTCGAACATGGCCTGCGGGTTGGCGCCTGTGTTCACGTAGATCATGAAGGGCCCGATAACCTTCTTCCAATGCTCGCCCTCGGCGACATCGACGGCCGCGCCGCCGTAGTGGCTGCTGCGCCAGTAATTCAGCACGCAGGGCGCGGCGATGGCGTTGGTGTCGCGGTGGCCCTGGAACTCCACCTTGGTCGGGCCACCGCTCATGTATTCCATCGAGGGATTGAGGATGTAGAAACCGACGTTCTTCGTCGTGCTCGACCAGCCGAAGGTGGGATTGTCCGTCAGCGGCACGGTGTAGACGTATTTGTCACCCTCGCGCAGCTCCTTCGGATAGTGCTTAAAGTGATGCGGCGTCTGCGCGACGCTGAGCCAGTCGAAGAACTCGTTCAGCTTGGCGCAGAACCGCGCTTCACCGATCGCGGTCGCCGGGTATTCAGGGAGGTGCTCGAACTGGCAGTAGGTGTAAACGCCGGCCTCGCCGCGACCGAGAGCCCAGCGGATCTCGATGTCGGCGGCGAACTGGCCGGTCTTCTGGCCCTCGCCGGTGACACCGGGGCCCGTGCCCATCTTGCGACCCTTGGAACTGCCCTTGACCGACACCTCGGCGCGGGCGCCGCCGTTGGACTTCGGGTCGTTCGTCATGCGCGCGACCGCATCGCCCGTGCCGCGCACGCCCATGGCGTCGTGCGACCAGAAGCCATATTGGTGGTCGGTCATGTTACGGTTGACGCCGTTGAGGTGCTGGCCCGGCGGATCCTTCACGAGGTCGGGCTGGCCGTCGGGTTTCAGGAAGGTCGCGAGCATTTCGAGGTCCTTGTAACGCAGCGACACGAGGTCGCCCGAGGCCTTGGCCACGCGGGCGGTGACGATGCCGTTGTCGAGCGTGTAGGTTTCGGCGTCCTCAGTAAGGGTGACGGGCGCGGGCTTGGCGTTGACGGCAACGGCGCTGGCGGCGAGGAGCAGGCCGCAGAACGCGGAGCGGAAGGGGGATTTCATGGCTGGGTCTTGGGGTTCAAATTCTCCGCCATCCAGCGGATGACGGCGTCCTGGGTGGCATTGGGAAAGCGGCGGTAATCATCGGGCTCGAGGAGACCGAGTTTGGCACCGGCGTTCTGCAGGGTGTAAACCTTGCGCGCGGAGCCGACCGCCGCGCGCACTCCGGCGGGATCGGCCAGGCGGTCCCGCTGCGGCTGGACCACCAGCACGGCGCGTGGCGCGATGGTCGCGATCAACGCGTCGTAGTCATAAGGAATCCGTTTCTCCTGGCCGGCAAAGAAGCCGAGCCGCGGCAGCAGCCCGAGATCCTCGCTGTATGGGACCGTGGCACCGGCGGCACGCAGGGGCGTGAAGCCGCTGATGGCCACAACGCCGTTCACGCGGGCGTCGAGCGCGGCCGCGTGCAACGCGACGGTGCCGCCGAGGGTGTAGCCGAAAAGGCTGATCCGCTTAGGGTCCACGAGGGTGTCCTTTTCCAGGACATCAATCGCGCCGCGGACATCCTCGACCATCCGTCCGAGTTGAGACCAGCGCGGATGGCGGTCATAGAACGTGGCGCTTTCGCCCTGCCGGCTGCCGAAGCCGGTTTGGTCATAGGCGAGCACGGCGTAACCGGCCTTCACAAGGGCGAGGATGGGATGCAGGTCGCGGCGATACACCCACATGTAGCCGAGCGGATAGCTGTAGCCGTGGAGCCAGATCACCGTGGGGAGCTTGATGCCTTCCGCCGTGCCGGCCGGATAGTAGAGATCGCCGCTTACGCCGTAGCCGAAGCGAACCTTGCGCGACTCGACCGAGTTTTTCTCGGGCTCGAGCCAGCCGAATTCCGGAATTCCGCTGCGCGAGATGACCCACGCCGGCACATCGGGCGCAAGCTGGCCCGGATTGCCGGTCGTGCCCTTGGCGACGACGGTCGGTCCGGGCGCCGGGCCGCGGCCCGGGAAGGCGCGGGGAGGCGGCACCGGCATTGAAGGCGGCTGGTCGCCGAGCATCCACTGGACTGACTGGCGGATCGCGGCGGCTTGCTTTTCCCAGTCAGTGGCCGAACCCGCGGAGAGGGCGCCGGATTGAACGGGGTATTTTTTCGCGTCCACCTTTTCGCCGCTGAGCCTGCGCCAGTCGGCGTGGCTCCAGGAGAAGAGAAAGCTGCTAACCCACGGACGGCTGGAGCGGCCGAACTGAAGATCGAGCCAATCAAGGCAGGCTTCCTGGTCGTTGGCGCCGTGGAAGCCCGGCACGCGCAGCAGGTCGAGGCGCACGGGCTTTTTCAGGAAATCATAAACGGGTTTCACCGAATGGTAGGTCTGCTCTGCGCCCCAGACGTTGGAGACTTCGTCGTTGAGGCCGTATTCCATGAGCACGGCGCGAGGTGCGATCAGGGCGACGAGGGAGTTGGCGTCCACCGGCAGGCGGTCCTCGCGGCCGGCAAAGAAGCGCAGTTGCGGTGCGAACCAGGTCGGGAACATCATCGTGGTGGACTGGATGCCTTCGCCCATGCCGCTCTCGCCGGCGAGCCGCCACGGCAGGATGCCGCCGACGCCGGTGCTGCCCGCGATGAGGGCGGCGATGCGCTCGTCAAGCGCGGCGGCGATGGTGGCCATCTTGCCGTCGCGCGAGTAGCCGAACAGGCCAATGCGCTTCATGTCCAGTTGTGGAAGTGTCTCGAGGTAATCCAGCACGAGTTGCACGGTCCAGGCGCGGCGCGGCAGGGCGGCGAAATCGTGCTCCGGGTAGAGGTCCTTGAGCGCGGCCGCGTCATCCATGAAGTCATTGCCGGCGAAACCGACCGAGGCGTAGCCGCGGCGGATGAGCGCGGGGGCCCAGCCCGCCAGGTTAGGGCTGATCAGCGCGGGAAAGGGTCCGGGGCCGTCGGGCAGCGTGACCTGCACGCGCAGGGTGCCCTTGGATTGCGGGCCGAACTCGAGGCGGACGTTGCGCGTTACGTAGCCGGCGCCGCGCGTCTCGTCGAGGGCGACGACGCGGTCGATCTTCGGTTTGGCGGGAAAGGAGCCGGTGACGTATTGCTCGAACAGGCTGCGGATCTCGGCGCGGCGGGCGGTCCAGTCCTTCGCGTTGCGGACGGGGCGACCATCGAGGAAGCGCAGCGGGTCGGGCAAGGCGTTGACGGAGGGCAGCGCGTCGAAGTCCGGCGGCAGAGTGCCGGTGGCTTTTTGCCAGTCGTTCCAAGCCGGGACATCCGGCAAGTTCGTGCGCATCCAATCAACCTCGTCACGGCGTTGGTCGGGGGACATGGCGGCGAGCGGGCTCGCCAAGGCAAACAGCAGCCAGACGGGAAGAAGGGCCTTGGGCATGGGGGTATGGCCGGGGCGGGAACGGTGGGGGCGGCGGGCCGTCGGTTGCTTCAGCCCAGCAGCAGCCACTCAGACGGCAATTCCCATGCAGTGTTACAGTAAGAGTAAAACTGGTGCGGGCGGCGGGAATCGAACCCGCCTCTCATGCTTGGGAAGCACGCATAATACCGATATACTACGCCCGCAAAGAGCCGAGCGGCACTAAAGGCGGGCCGGCGGCCCCGGGCAAGCCGCGAATCGCGAGCCGACTCAATCGGAACCAAATCGGCTGGAGCTTGTCCGGGAAAACCTGTTAACTGTCAGTTCAACCCCCAATCCAAAATATGAAATCCCCCAAATCCATCCTCGCCCTTGTTGTTCTCGCCCTCCTGTCCACCGGTCTGGCCTTTGCCGGCGACGACAAGAAGGAATCCAAGCAGGCCGGCTGCTGCGCCAAGGCCGAGAAAGACGGCAAGGTGTGCACGCATGAGTGCTGCGTCGCCGCCGCCAAGGACGGCAACAACTGCGAGAAGTGCAAGGGCAGCGGCAAGATCGAGAAGAAGGAAGCCGCCCACGAGCATAAGAAGTAAGCCCGCTTGCCTGTTTGATCGAGCCGCGCACCCGAAAGGGGCGCGGCTTTTATTTTAGTCGGGGCCCAACCTCCGGGCGGGCTTTGCCCATGTGATAAAACCAGCCCGGAGGGCAAGTTCCACCTCAGACGTCCGCCGTGGCTTTCTGCCCCGCCTGCAACCCGCGCCAGCGGTCGCTGACCCGCTGAAAGATGTCGTCCGGCGCCAGACCGTAGCTGGCGCGGAGGATCTCCACGCTGCTGCCATGCTCGACGAACTTGTCGGGCCAGCCGATGCGCTCGACGGCGGTCGGGCAATGCGCCTCCTGCAGGGCCTCGATCACCGCGCTGCCGAAGCCGCCGGCGAGGACGTGGTCCTCCATGGTGACGATGAGCGGCACCACGGCGGCCTGGCTGAGGAGCAGGTTTCGGTCGAGTGGCTTGACGAAGCGGGCGTTGACGACGCCGACGGAGACGTGTTGCTCGCGCTCGAGGCCCTGGGCCAGCTTGAGGGCCTCGGGCACCATGTTGCCGAGGGCCCAGAGGATGATCTGGGTGCCGACCTTGAGCACCTCGGCCTGGCCGATGGGCATGAGGGCGGGCTCGGCCTTGATCGGCGCGCCGGTGCCGGCGCCGCGCGGGTAGCGGATGAAACCCGGGCCGGGCAGGTGCAGCGAGGTGTGCAGCATGTCGACGAGCTCGTCCTCGTCCTTCGGCTGCATGACCGTGGCGTTGGGCACGCAGCGGAGGTAGGAAAGGTCGAACAGGCCGTGGTGCGTCGGGCCGTCGTTGGGCGAGAGGCCGGCGCGGTCCATGCAGAAGGTCACGGGCAAATTCTGCAGCGCGACGTCGTGGATCACCTGGTCGTAGGCGCGCTGGAGAAAAGTCGAGTAGATCGCGCAGACCGGACGGAAGCCCTTCGTCGCGAGGCCGGCGGCGAACAGCACGGCGTGCTCCTCGGCGATGCCGACGTCGAAGAACTGGCCGGGCACCTCGCGCGCGAGTTGCGAGAGGCCGGTGCCGGCGGGCATGGCGCCCGTGATGCCGAGAACCTTGGGGTTGGCGCGGGCGTGGCGCGCGAGGGCGGCGCCGAAGACGTCCTGGTAGTTGGGCGGCGTGCCGGGGATGGGCTTCGCGCTCTCGCCGGTCTCGGGGTCGAAGGGGCTGGCGCCGTGGAATTTCTCGGGCGAGTTGACGGCGGCGTCGAGGCCCTTGCCCTTCTTGGTCAGCACGTGGATGAGCACCGGCACGTCGCAGTGGCGGGCGAACTCCAGGTTCTTCTCGAGCGCCTCGAGGTTGTGGCCGTCGACGGGGCCGAGGTAGCGCAGGCCAAATTTCTCGAAGAGGGAGGACTCGACGAAGAAGTCCTTCGTCTCGCGTTTCCACTTGGTGTAGACCTTGTTCATCTCCACGCCGGTCGGGAAGCTCTTGAAGAAGGCCTCCACGTCGTGGTGCAGCTTGTTGTAGGTCGGGCTGGTGCTGATGCGGTTCAGGTAGCCGGAGATGGCGCCGACGTTCTTGGCGATGGACCACTCGTTGTCGTTGAGGATGACGATGAGGCGCTTGGTCGAGCTGACGACGTTGTTCATCGCCTCGAGGGTGATGCCGCAGGTGAAGGCGGCGTCGCCGCACACGGCGACCACGTGCTCGTTCGAGCCCCGGAGGTCGCGCGCGGTGGCCATGCCCAGCGCGGCGGAGAGGGCGGTGCCGGCGTGACCGGCGCCGAACGCGTCGTGCGGGCTCTCGGCGCGGTAAAGGAAGCCCGAGGCGCCGCCGGTCTTGCGGAGCTTGGCGAAGAACTCGCCCTGGCGGCCGGTGAGGAGCTTGTGCACGTAGCCCTGGTGGGCGACGTCGAACACGAACTGGTCGTCCCGGCGAGTTGAACACGCGGTGCAGCGCGATGGTCAGCTCGACTACGCCAAGGTTGGGGCCGATGTGGCCGCCGTTGCGGGCGGTGACCTCGATCAGCTCGTCGCGGATTTCCTGGGCCAGCTGCGGGAGCTGGGCGGGCGCGAGGGCCTTGACGTCGGCGGGGCCGGCGATGCGGGAGAGGAGGGTGGGGACGGACGAGAGGAGCTCATCGGTGACGGCACGGACCGCGCTTATTCGCTGCGGCTGGATTCAAACGGCTCGAAGGCGGCGCTGCCGTCCTTGCCCTTCTTCAGCTTCTCGATCTTGAGCTCGGCCTCCTTGAGGCGGCCTTCGCAGACCTTGAGCAACTTGCTGCCCTCCTCGTATTTGGCCAGCAGCTCGGCCAGCGGGACCTCGCCCGATTCCATCGAGTCGACGATGGTCTCGAGCTTGGCGAGCGCTGCTTCGAAACTGAGTTTGGCGGTCTTGTCTGAATCCACGCCGCCAATCTGGGCGGGGAGTCGGGGATTTCAACCAATCTTGGATGTAAACGCGGCGAGGTTAAATCGTGGAAGCGCCGAGGAGCGGAAACGTGAAAAGAATCTATGGATTAATGGTTTCCGCGCTTTCGTGCTTCCGTTTTCTAGCGATCTCCTCTCCTCATCTTCGTGCTGGCACGCTGCCGCAAAGTTGTCTCTGTTCAGCGATCATGGATTGGCTGCTCCCCACGGTCGTCGCGCTCATTTTATTGCGTCTTGCCGCCCAACTGGCGCTCGAGGCCCTTAACCGCACCGAGGTGCGGCGTCATGCCGATGCCCGGCCGGAGGCCCTCGCCGGGGTCATGGACGACGCCACCTACGCCAAGTCCGTGGACTACACGCTCGCCAAGAGCGGTTCAGCTCGTTCGAGACGATGTGGGAGGTCACGGTGCTGGGCGCGGTGCTTTTCAGCGGCCTGCTGCCGTGGTTGTGGGCGAAGTTCAACGGCCTGGCGCCCGGTGCGGGCGTGGAGCGGGGCGCTGTTTCTTGTCGGCACCATGATTCTGCTCGGCCTGCCCAACCTGCCGTTCGCCTGGTGGTCGCAGTTCCGGCTCGAGGCGCGGTTCGGCTTCAACAAGAGCACGCTGGGGCTGTGGATCACGGACCAGGTCAAGGTCCACGTTGCTCGGCCTCGCCATCGGTTTCCCGCTCGCGTGGGGCCTGCTCGCACTGGTCGGCTGGGTGGGGACGTGGTGGTGGGTGTGGGGCTTCGTGCTGCTGTTCGGCTTCCAGCTGCTGATGATCGTCCTTTATCCGAAGCTCATCCTGCCGCTCTTCAACAAACTCACGCCGCTGCCCGAGGGCGACGCCCGCGCGCGGCTGCTGGCGCTGTCCGAGCGCACCGGCTTCCGGGCGCAGACCATCGAGGTGATGGACGGCTCGAAGCGGTCGGGCCACTCCAACGCCTTCTTCACCGGCTTCGGACGCTTCCGGCGCATCGTGCTCTTCGACACCCTCATGGCGCAGCTCGCTCAGGACGAACTCGAGGCCGTGCTCGCGCACGAGATCGGCCATTACAAGCGCGGGCACATACCGAAGCGGCTCATTACCGTCGGCCTGATGCAGCTCGCCGCCTTCGGCGCCATCGCCTGGCTGAGCAACGCGCCGTGGTTCAACGCCGCCTTCGGCCTGCCCGCCGGCGCCACCGCGGCGACGTTCCTGCTCTTCGGCCTGCTCGGCGGGCTGGTGACGTTCTGGTTTTCGCCGATCGGCAACCGGGTGTCGCGGAAGCACGAGTATGAAGCCGATGCTTTCGCGAAAGATGCCATGAACGGCGCGGCTCCGCTGGTCGGTGCGTTGCGGAAGCTGTCGCAGAAGAACCTCTCGAATCTCACGCCGCACCCGCTCTACAGCGCGATGTATTACTCGCACCCGACTCTGGTCGAGCGCGAACGGGCCCTGAACTCCTGATCTTTAACCACTAATCCACACTCATGATCACCAATCCGAAACTACGGCTCGGACATCAGTGCCTATCGGTGTGGATGAGTGGTTTAAGGATCTGGTGTCTTGCTCTGTTGCTTGGGAGTGGGGTCGCCTCGGCGGCGATCACGGTGGCGGCTTACAATGTCGAGAATTACACCGTCGCCGACCGCATGGTCGATGGCGTCTATCGTCAGGCCTACCCGAAGCCCGAGTCGGAAAAGGCCGCGCTGCGGCAGGTCATCTCCGGCATCAACCCCGACATCCTCGCGGTCGAGGAAATGGGCGGGCCGCCGTATCTCGCCGACTTCCAGCGCGAGCTGAAGCAGGCCGGGCAGGATTTCCCGCATACAGTTGTGCTCGAGGCGGCGGACGCGGACCGGCATGTGGCGGTGTTGTCGAAGATTCCGTTCAAGGAAGTGAAACGACACACGCAGGTGCCGTTCACGTATTTCGGCCAGCCGGATGTCGTGAAGCGCGGCGTGCTCGAGGTGATCTTCGCGACCAACGAAGGCGATTTCTCGGTCTTTGTCGTGCACCTGAAGAGCAAGCGCACGGAGCGGAAGGACGATCCCGAGGGTGGGATCCAGCGTGCGCAGGAGGCCGAGGCGGTGCGGGATCTGGTGCTGACGCGTTATCCTGACCCGGCGAAGGGGAAGTTCATCATCTGCGGCGACTGGAACGACACCCGCAGCACGCGCCCGGTGCGCGCCATGCAGAAGCGCGGCGACACGGTCATTGGCGAACTCGTCCAGGCCACAGACTCGCGCGGCGAGTTGTGGACGCATTTCTTCCGTCGCGAGGACACCTACAGCCGGATCGATTACCTGTTGGTGTCCCCGGCACTAAAGCCCTTCGTCGTCGGTAACAAAGCCGCGATCTGGAACGGCCCCGGCACGCGCGAAGCCAGCGACCACCGGGCGGTTTACCTGCAGCTCAAGTTGGATCCGGTGAAGTGAGCGGGCGAGGGGTGAACCCACAAAGCCTGACCCGTGTTGTTGTATCACGTTTGTCATTGCGAGGAGTCCCGCTTGGGGGACGACGAAGCAATCCATGCGAGCTGGATCGCCACGGCGCGCTGCGCGCACCTCGCGATGACAAATTAACTTAAAGATACTCCATCGTGGCTTCAGCGAGTGGCCATGACCTCGTTTTTCGTCGCGACACCGGCTGCAGTGCCAGCCAGGGATGCCTGCACGGCGCGGCTCGCCTGCAGGCCGGATATATAGGCGGCGGCCAGGCTGCCGTTGTATTCCACCGGACCGGCCGCTTCGCCGGCGAAGAAAACGAGGCCGTCGACGGGCTTGGCAAGTTCCTCATGCATCCTCGATGCGCCGGGCAGCGCCGCCGAATATGCCCCGAGGGTCCAGGGATTCTGGCCCCAATGCGTGGCCTTGGTCTGGTCGTTCCGGATGCGGGCGACCAGTTCAGGACCATACATCTGGGTGAGCGCCGCCTTGGCGTAGTCGGCGGCGGCCTTGTCGCCGAGCTTCTCGAAGCGGGCGGCCTGCGTGCCCCCGAAGAATCCAACAATGAGTTTGCTGCCGAGCGGCTTCACGACGAAGGCCATCACCTCGGGCTCGCCGGTCTCGGGCGGAGGGGACTGCTGGTGCAGCACCCATTCGCTGTCCGCCTCGTGCGGGAGGATGTCGTCGTCGAACCGGAAGATGATCTTGTTCAGCAAGCCCATCGGCAGGCCGCGAATGGCCTCCCATTTCCATTCGGGCAGCTCGGGGGCAAAGGCGATCCGGCGTGCGGCGAGGACGCCGGTTGAAACCGTCACCACGACGCGGCGCGCGTGATACTTGCCTTCGGAGGTCTCGACGAGCACGCCGCCACCGGCCGCGGCGCCATAATGGATCGCCGTGACCGGCGAGTTGAGCTGCACCGGCACGTCGCGACCGAAGCGCTCGACGAATGTGCCGATGCCTTGGCGGACGAAATCGTCGGGATCGGTGTCCATGGCGACCGCATCGACGCTGGAGGTCCTGGTGATGTCCGAGCCGCTTTCGAGCGGACCGACGTTGGCGCCGACCAGGAACCGGTAGGCGGAGCTTTTCGGGAGGAATTCGGACGCGGGCAGGTCGAGGCCGGCGTGGCGCGCCTTCTCCATGGCTTCCTCGGTTTGCTCGGCAGCGGCATGAAAAGCCTGCAACTCCTCAGGCGTCAGCCGGTGGCTGCCGACGAACACGGCACCGTCGAGTTTGCTCGGGGCCCGCGTAAAACCCATCTCGTCGGCGAGTCCCCGGAGAGGATTGTGGTCCGCGCCGTGGATCCACCCGGCGCCAAGGTCGATGCCGTGAAGCCACTTCGTGACACCGTTTTCAATGGGTGCGGCAAAGCTGCGGTCGGTGTGGGCCCGGCCGCCAATCCGGTTCGTGGCCTCAAGCACGAGCACCGTCTTTCCGGCACGGAGCAGGTCCTTCGCCGTCGTCAGGCCGGCCAGTCCGGCGCCGACGACAATGACATCGGGCTCCGGTGCGACGACGGCGCTGGCGCGAGACGGGGTGCGTTCCGCCGGACCGGTGCAGCCAGCAAGGCCGAGCCACAACAAACCGAAGCCGGCAAGAGCTTGGCGCGCAAAAGCGGAATTGATAGTCATGTGGGATGCTCCGGCCCAAGCAGTAGCATAACGAGCGTGGAAAGCGCCGTCGGGATTAAACATTTACGGCGGCGCGCATTCGCCGCTCGCGAGTTTTCAAGTTACCTGCTCAACGATTCAGCTCAGCTGCGCGCCTTGGCATTCGCGATGACAGAGCAGTCAAGAGTCAAGACATGACCCCTTGCTTGGCTCTGGCGGCTGGATCGGCTCTTTCTTCAGTGCCACGAGATGTAGGCAGGACCGATGTATTTCCCTTCGGCCGGATAATCGAAGGTCATTTCTTCTCCGGCGGAGCGATACCGGCAAACGAGGTAATAATGCTTCCCCGATTCGAGCCGGCGGGAAGATACTCCGATGACCTCGAACATCGCGCCAGGCTCCAAAGATATCATTAGTTCGTCCTTCTTGGACATCGGCCATTCGCCAATAGGAACGCCAAGCCTGCCAAACGCACTGCGGTCGTAGACCGCGATCTTCTTACTTACTTCCGCTTTCCTGCCGACATACTTTGTGAGAGGCGAGTCCGCTCCTTCGACGAATCGCACATAACACCCGGAGAGAAATACAGCGAAGGCCAAAAGGAAAAGTAGTGATTTCATATCTTTAACTAACCGTATTATTCAACATCCGGACAAAACCTCCGGTAGTTTGGCCCGCCAGCTGGATTCAGTGCGATGACACTTTGGAGTTCAATACATGATTCTCGGCCATTGGGTTACAGTTCGGCGGACTTGCGGAGCAGGGCTACGTAGAACCCATCTGTATTTAATGTTCCCGGCAGGAGCGACGAGCCGAGGCCGTCGAAGGTGCCGCCGTGGGTTTGCGGGGGTGGCTCGGCTTTGAAGTTGGGATGGGCTTTCAGGAAGGCGGCGGCGACGTCCTGGTTTTCGTGGTGGCTTAACGAGCAGGTGGCGTAGATGAGCAGGCCGCCGGGTTTTACGCGAGGGGCGTTGTTTGTCAGAATTTCCAGCTGGGTCTTGGCGAAGGCGGCGATCATCTCGGGCTTCACATACCACTTTAGGTGGGGCTGGCGGCGCCAGGTGCCGGAACCGGAGCACGGGGCGTCGACAAGGATGCCGTCGTATTGGTCGGCGGGTTTCTGGACGATCGTGATGTTGTCGAGGCGGGCGCGTTTGGCGCGGTCGTCGAGCTCGTCGAGGATCTCGACGCGGATGTCGGTGGCGTCCACATGTCCGGCGTCGCCGAGCAGGCGGGCGAGCTGGAGCGTCTTGCCGCCGGCCCCGGCACAGGCGTCGAGCCAGCGGCCGGTCAGGGGCAGCGGGGCGTGGGCGAGGACGAGCTGGGAACCGAGGTCCTGGATCTCGACGAAGCCGCGGCGGTAGGCGTCGGACGCGGCGACCTCGGCGTTGGGCGGCAGGCAGAGGGCGTCGGGGAAGCCGGCGGGCGACTCGAAGGTCCAGTTCTGCGCCTTGAACTCGTCGAGGACGAGGTTGCGGTCATTGGCCTGAATGCGGACCCAGACGTTGGCGCGGCTGTTGAGGGCGTCGAGGTGGGGGGACTGGAACGCGGCGGAGCAGTGCTCGGCGAACCACTCCGGAAGCAAGGCTTCCGGAGGAAACCTGAAACCTGAGACCTGAGGATTTCAGATTTCGCGGCCAAAGTTTCGGGCACCGAGGGCCAGTCGCTAGTGTGGGCGGCGCGGTAGAGGGAGGTGGGTTTGAGTTCGGGGGCCAGCCAGGCGGTGATTTTCGCGGCGATGGCTGGGTCCGTGTCCAGGAGAGGGTCGATCCACGGGAGGTAGCGGAGCCAGGTGTAGACGAGTTCGCGGTAGAGCTTGCGGTCGCGGGAGCCGATGGCGCGGTGGCGGGCCATGAGTTCCTTGATGCGGCGGGGCAGGGAGCTGTCCTTGCGGACGTGCGGCCGCAGCTGGGCGACGAAATCCAGAAACAGGCGCTGCTGATTGGCGGCGATGTTCGGGTTCATATTTACACAGGAGGCAACGGAGGGAACGGAGAGTCGGAATTCGAAGACCTCAGTTTTCCTCCGTTATCTCCTGTGAAAGATTGGTCTTAGAACTTCAGCAGTTCGACCTCGATGTTGAGGGCGAAGGAGCTTTCGCGGCGGGGGCCGTTGAACCACGAGACCTCATACTTAACGGCCCAGGTCTGGCCCAGGCGCTGCCAGACACCGTAGCTTTGCTCGTTGAAGCGGTGGTTGCGGGCGTCGTAACGCCAGAGGGCGGTGACGTCATACACCTCGTTCAGGCGCTGGCGCCACTCGAGGTAGTATTCCTGGTAGTCGTTGCGGAGGTGGTGGGTGGCGAGGCGGGCAGACCACCATTCCTGGTCGTGGATCTCGAGCGCGGTGTTGACCTCCTGCTGCCGCGGCGCGTGCGGGTCGACGCGGTGGAAGACCTCCCAGCGCAGCCACGGGGCGGGCGTGAGCGCGAACTCAGTGTAGATGTCCGAGAGCGGGCGCTGGCCGGGGTGGTCGAAGCGGTAGTCGGCGGCGAAGTTGAGCGTGGCGAGGTTGCGGGAGCCGTAGGCCGGGTCGCGGGTCTGGAAGGTGTTGTTGAGCGACAGGCGCACGGTGTTGAGCGGACCGAGGTCGTCGATGAAGCGTGAGTCGCCGATGGAGAGCGGCTGGAGGTAGGTGGAGAAGGCGCGGCGGTCGACGACCGGGATGTAGGCGCGGCCGCGCTCGGTCTCGGGGGCGTAGCGGTAGGAGAGCTTCGGCTCGACCAGGTGGCGGAGGCCATCGATCTCCCAGACCTTGTTCTTGTAGTCGAAGGTGCCGCTGGCCAGCAGGCGGGCGTCGAAGCCGATCTCGCCGAGGGTGCGGGTGTAGTCGTTTTTGCCGGCGAGGGCGTCGGTGTAGTGGGTGACGCGGCCGCCGACGACAGGCGTGAAGGTGAACCACGGCGTCGGGGCGATGGGACGCGAGAGGCCGTAGTAGGCGTCGAGGCGCTTGGTGCGGACTTCCGGATCAAGGCCGTAGGCATCGGCCTGCAGCACGGCGGCGCTGGCACTGGCGCGCTCGTAGAAACCGCCGGGCAGCGCGAGCGGCATCAGGTCAAAGCGAAGCTCGGGCAGGCGTTCCTGGACGCGGTGGTATTGGTTGGGGTGGACGCGGCCGAAGGCGCTGAGCGACCAGTTGTCGGCGGTGTAGGCGGCCTCGAGGAAGGAGTCGGGCTGCTGCACGCGATCGAAGCGCTTGTGGTCGAAGTCGCGGAGGATCTCGGAGTCGCTCCAGTAGTTGAACTCGCCATCGAGGGTGAAGTGCTCGCCGGCGCGCTGGCGGTGCTGCCAGGCGAAGTAGGAGCGGTCGCGCGGGACGGGGCGGCCGAGGAAGTCGTTGCCGCGGTCGCCGCCGTCGTGGATGTAACCCGAGCGGAAAGAGCCCCGGACCGAGCCGGTGTCGGAGCGGCGGTCGTAGCTGCCGGACGGGCCGGCCATGACGCCACGCGACGAGTAGAGGCCGACATCGGCACCGAGCTGAACACCCTCGGCCACCGGCACGTGGAGGCCGAGCTCGGCCAGAGCGCCGAGGTTGCCGCGGTAACCGAGGCGGGCGCTGATAAAGGAGACGAAGTCGGTGTTGAGCGCGTGCTCGAAGTGCGGGAAGGAGAGGAAGTGGCCGCCCAGCAGGCCGACGCCGAGGCCCTCGGCGCGGATGATCCGGCCGCGGGCATAGGTAAGCTTGCTGGCCTTGATGGAGGGCGTGTAGCCCGCGTCTTCACGGAAAAAGACGGTGGCGTTGGTGAAAACCAGCACGTCGAGCGTGCCGGTGACGGACTCGCCCGAGACATAGACCGGGAACTCGCCGATGCGGAGGTTGCGGACGTCGATCTCCCGGGTCGCGAGGTTGTAGGTGCCCTCGTCGGCCACCAGGCGGCGGCGGCCGGAGGTGAGGACGAAATGGCCGCGGGCCGACGCGATGCCGCTGGCGGTGTTATAGCGGATCTCGTCGGCGGTCAGGACGGTGTCATTGTTGACCAGCCTGGCGTTGCCGGTGAGGACAGTTTCCTTGGTCGCGTCATCATAGACGGTCCGGTCGCCGGTGACCTGGAGCTGGGCCGGGGCGGCCGGCTGGGCGTGGACGAGCCCGGCGAGCAGGCACAGGGTGCCGAGCAAGGCGGGGAGACGGCGAACGAAAGGCATGGTGCTTGAAGTGGCGGGCGGGGCGGGCGAGGGCAATGAGATTTCGGGGGAGGATTTATCCCACTAAAGGACACCAAGCGGGCATTACTGAAGAGGCGGCTGGTGTCATATCGGATTAGTGAGAGATGAGTGTGGATTAGTGGTTCCAAGGTTTCGGGATTTTGCCGGCTCGTTTCGGCTAGACGCGGTGCGCGGGGCGGACAGTGTGAAGGACACCCGCCGTGATCATACCCGCCAACGAGCTGAACGCGTTTCTCGGTAATCACCAAGCCAACCCCCATGGCTGGCTCGGGATGCATCCGCTGACACACGAGGGCAAGGCCGGTGTCGTGGTGCGGGCGTTCGTGCGCGCAGCGCTGAACTGCGCGGTTGTCGACCTCGACACGGCCGGCGCGCCGTCGCACCCGATGACGATGATCGCACCCGAGGGGTTCTTCGAGCTGTTCATTCCCGGCAAGAAGGTTTTCCGCTACCAGCTGCGCTACGAGACCTCGTGGGGCGACATTCACCAGGTGCACAACGCCTACTCGTTCCTGCCGTCATTGTCGGAACAGGACCTCTATCTTTTCAACGAGGGCAACGAACACCGCATCTACGAGAAACTCGGGGCGCACGAGCGGCTGATGGGTGACGTGCTCGGCGTGGCGTTCGCGGTGTGGGCGCCGGCGGCCTCGCGCGTGTCGCTCGTCGGCAACTTCAACGGCTGGGACGCGCGCTACCACCCGATGCGGCCGCTCGGCGGCTCGGGCGTGTGGGAGCTGTTCGTGCCCGGCGTGGGGCAGGGCGAGCTCTACAAGTTCGCCATCTGGGACCAGTCCGGCCACATGCGGCTGAAGACCGACCCCTACGGCACGTATTTCGAGGCGCCGCCCAACAACGCCGCCATCGTCTGCGACACCACCAAATACAAGTGGAACGACGGGGCATGGATCGCGAAGCGCGCCGCGCAGGCCGGGCAGTCCGACCGGCCGATGTCGATCTACGAGCTGCACCTCGGCTCGTGGAAGAGGAACATGGAGGAGGCGAACCGCCCCTACAATTACCGCGAGCTCGCGCCGCTGCTGGCGGACTACGTGAGCGACATGGGCTTCACGCACGTCGAGGTGCTGCCCGTGACCGAGTTCCCGTTCACCGGCTCCTGGGGCTACCAGGTGACGGGTTTCTTTGCCCCGACGCACCGCTGGGGCACGCCGGAGGATTTCCAGTTCTTCGTCGACCACCTGCACCAGCGCGGCATCGGCATCATCGTGGACTGGGTGCCCGCGCATTTCCCGCGCGACAGCTTCGCGCTCGCCCAGTTCGACGGCACGCACCTCTACGAGCACGCCGACCCGCGGCTCGGCGCGCACATGGACTGGGGCACGCTGATCTTCAACTACGGCCGGCATGAGGTGCGGTGCTTCCTCATCGCCAGCGCGCTGTCGTGGCTCGAGCGCTACCACATCGACGGCCTGCGCGTGGACGCGGTCGCCTCGATGCTCTACCTCGACTACTCCCGCAAGGCCGGCGAGTGGATCCCCAACCAATACGGCGGCCGCGAGAACCTCGAGGCCATCGCCTTCCTGCGGCAGGTGAACGACCTCGTGCACCATTATTATCCCGGCGCGGTGACGATCGCGGAGGAGTCCACGGCGTTCTCGATGGTGAGCCGGCCGACGAAGGACGGCGGCCTCGGCTTCGACTACAAGTGGAACATGGGCATGATGCACGACACGCTCGCCTATTTCCAAAAGGACCCGATCCACCGCAAGTGGTCGCACGACAAGCTGACCTTCGGGATGATCTACCAGTATTCGGAGAACTTCATATCGGTGTATTCGCACGACGAGGTCGTGCACCTGAAGGCCTCGATGCTCGGCAAGATGGCCGCCGGCAGCATCGCGGAGAAGGCGGCGAACCTCCGTGCGCTCTACGGCTACATCTGGACCTATCCGGGCAAGAAGCTGCTCTTCATGGGCAGCGAGTTCGGCCAGCGCGCCGAGTGGAACCACGACGCGAGCCTCGACTGGCACCTGCTGCAGGAGCCGGAGCACGAGGGCCTGCGCGCGCTGGTGCGCGACCTGAACAGGCTCTACACCGGCGACCCGGTGCTGAGTTCGAACGACTTCCGGTCCGGCGGCTTCCGCTGGGTGAACTGCAACGACGGCGACCACAGCGTCATCAGCTTCCTCCGGATGGACGAGGCCGGGAAGTCGGCCTACCTGATCATGGGCAATTTCACGCCGATGACGCGCACGCGCTACACGGTCGGCGTGCCGTATCAGGGTTACTGGAAGGAAGTGCTGAACACGAACTCGACGTATTACGGCGGCACGGGCTTCGGCAACCACGGCGGCAAACAGTCGTCAACCCAGCCGGCCGACGGCTACGAGAACTCGCTTAACCTCACGCTGCCGGGATGCTCCACGCTGGTGTTCAGGTGGGTGGCGAAAAACTGAGCGCTGCGGCGCGCAGCCCAGTTGAGAGTTGAGGGCTGAGAGTTGAGAGACGCGAATCCGTTCCGAGGTGGAGCGCGGCCTCTGGACGCGCTTAAGGACAATCCTTACCTGGCAAGACCACCATCATCCTGAAAACCCGTCCGGAGGCCGGGTTCCACCCCTTACTTCCCCGCTTTCTTCGCGAGGAGGTAGGTCGGCATCGGGGACGAGTTCTTGATCTCGATGACGCCGACGGGGGTGAAATCGTATTTGCCCTCGAGGAGCTTCTTCGTTGCCTCGGAGACTTGGATCTTGCCGGGCTGGCCGTGGGATTCCATGCGGCTGGCAATGTTCACGGTGTCGCCCCAGAGGTCGTAGGAGAACTTCTTGGTGCCGATGATGCCGGCGACAACGGGGCCGCTGTTCATGCCGACGCGGATGGCCCAGTCGAGCGAGTGGCGGCGGTTGAAGACGCGGACAGCCTCGATAAACTCGAAGGCGGCCTCGGCGCAGGCCTCGGCGTGGTCGGTGCGCATGACGGGGACGCCGCTGGCGAGCATGTAGGCGTCGCCGATGGTCTTCACTTTTTCCAGCTCGCGCGTCTCGGCGATGCGGTCGAAGCCGGAGAACAATTCGTTGAGCAGCTGCACGGTGCGGTGCGGCGACTGGCGGGCGGCGATGCGGGTGAAGCCGACGATGTCGGCAAAGAGCACCGTGGAGTCGATGAAGCTGTCAACAATGGTGCGCTGGCCGGCCTTGAGGCGCTCGGCGATGGCCTTGGGCAGCACGTTGAGGAGCAGTCGCTCGGACTTGGAGCGCTCGATCTGCAGCTGGGCGAGGAAGGCCTGCTCCTGGTCGCGGAGGCGCTTCTTTTCCAGGGAGGCGGTGATGCGGGCGCGGAGCACGGTCGGGTTGAAGGGCTTCGGGACGTAGTCCTCGGCTCCAGCCTCGATGCAGCGCACGGTGCTGGCGACGTCATCGAGCGCCGTGAGCATGATGACGGGCACATGGCGGAGACGCGGGTCGGCCTTCATGAACTCGAGGGTCTGGAAGCCGTCGAGGTCGGGCATCAGGATGTCGAGGAGGACGAGGTCGAAGTTGCCGTCCTTGAGCTTCTGCAGCGCCTCGCGGCCGTTCGAGGCGTCGGTGACCTCGTAACCGAGTTTCTCGAGACGGCGGGAGAGCATGTCCCGGTTCAGCGGGTCGTCGTCCACGGCCAGCAGCTTGGCGCTGGGCATGGGCTGGGCGGAGAGGCCGAAATCATCGGCGCCCGAGGAAGGGGAGATGACCGCACCAAGCGCGCCCGCATCGGCACCGGGCTCGGCGGGGTTGGTCGTGGAGGCGCGACCGACGATGACCTCCTCGGAATAGGCGTCGCTCTCGAAGAGTTTCTCGAGGTTCCGGGCGGCGGTGAGGATCTTCTCGAGGTCCTTGACCAGCTCATTGTGGCCGCTGGCGCGGGACTTCTCAAGGCAGAGGCCGGCCTGGTTGACGACGGCGGCGAGCGGGGCGCGCATGGCCTGGCGCATGGCGGGGAAGTCGATCTTGCCGGTGTCGATCTTCCAGGGAGCGAGGGCGTCGTTGATCACGGCCAGGAGCTGGCCGCCGGAGGAGTGGATGCGCTTGAGGTCGGGAACAATGGCCGTGGCGTTGTTCTCCTCGGCCGACTCCATCAGCATCTCGCTGTAGCCGATGATCTGGTTGAGCGGCGTGCGCAGGGCGTGGCGCAGCTTGGACAATGTCTCAAGGTCGCCCGACTTGAGCGCCTTCAGGAAGGGGGTGAGGGAGCCCGGGGGTGAAGCCGGTTCGGAGGAACTGGAGGCGGCGGCGCTCATGCCTTGGGCGGGAATTTCTTCAGCAGCTCCTCGATCTTGGTGAGCAGGCGCGGGAGTTCCACAGGCTTGGTGTCAAAATCGTCGCAGCCGGCCTCAAGGGCCTTCTGGCGGTCGCTTTCCATGGCGTGCGCGGTCAGGGCGATGACCGGGATGCCCTTGGTGGCGTCGTCCGCCTTAACCTGTTTGGTGGCGTCCCAGCCGTCGAGGACGGGCAGGCTCATGTCCATGAGGATGAGATCGGGCAGCTCGCTCTTGGCCAGCGCAACGCCCTGGCCGCCGTCGACGGCGATCACCAGCGTGTAACCCCGCTTCTCGAGACGGCGGGAAAGCATGTCACGGTTCATCTCGTTGTCTTCGACCAGGAGGATCTTGGGCATGGCGGGGAAGGATTGATGACGGGAATTCAGGTTTCAGCAAGCGCGCAGGCCTGGACGGCCGGGCGGATGTGGTCGGCGAGCTGTTCGCGGGTGAACTGGCCCTTGCGCAGGATGCCGAGGGTGCGGGCGGTGAGGACATCGCGCATCTCCTGGGTGATGTCCATGGAGGTGACGATGACGACGGGAATCTTCGCCCAGACCGGGTTTTTACCCAGGACCTCGAGCAGCTCGAGGCCGTTCATGCCCGGCATCTTGAGGTCGAGCACGATCATGGCGGGGACGCTCTTCTTGAGGATGCGGAGAGCGGCGTTGCCATTGATGGCGGCGCGGAACTGCCAGCCCTCGCGCTCGAGCATGCGGGTGATGAGCGTGCGGGAATCGGCGTCGTCCTCGACGAGCAGAACATAGCACTTGGGCAGCGGGCTGAGCTGGGTGGCGATCTCGGCGGTGAGGCGGCTGGCGTCAACCGGCTTAAGCAGCACGCTGGAGGCACCGAGGGACATAGCCATCTCAACGTCGCCCACAGCGCTGAGGACGATGACGGGGACGTCGGCGAGCTTGGGATTGTCCTGGAGCTTGGAGAGCACGGTCCAGCCGTCGATGCCCGGCATCATGACGTCGAGCAGGACAAGGTCGGGGACGAAGCGGCTGGCATGGTCGAGGCCCTGCTGGCCGGAGGCGGCCTCAACGACGTCGTAGCCGCTCATGCTGAGCAGCTCGGCGATGACGGTGCGGATCTCCTTGTCGTCGTCGATGACGAGGATCTTGGGGCGGTTGGCGCTCGGGAAGGGGGAGCGGGTGAGCTTGTTGGTCGTGTTGTTGACGACCTTGGGCTGCTTGGTGAGGACCTTCGCCGGCATGCGGATGGTGAAGGTGGAGCCGACGCCCTGGGTGCTGGTGACGGTGATGTCACCCTGCATCATCTGGGCGAACTGCTTGGAGATGGCGAGGCCGAGGCCGGTGCCGCCATACTTGCTGGTGGTGGACGCGTCGGCCTGGCTGAAGGCTTGGAAGAGGCGGGTGAGTTGCTCGGGCGTCATGCCGATGCCGGTGTCGATGACGGAGAGCTCCATGTAGTCGGCGTCCTCCTCGATGTGGCGGACGGCCTTGAGGGTGACGGTGCCCTTCTCGGTGAACTTGCTGGCGTTGCTGAGGAGGTTGAGGAGCATCTGCCGGAGCTTGGTGGCGTCGGCGTGCATGGCGCCGATGTCCGCGGGGCAGTCGATGGCGAGGGTGTTGCCCTTCTTGGAAACCAGCGGCGAGGCGGTGGCGATGACCTCGTTGATGAGCTTGGTGAGATCGAAGGTCTCGACGAAGAGCTCCATCTTGCCGGCCTCGATCTTGGAGATGTCGAGCACGTCGTTGATGAGGCCGAGGAGGTGGCGGGCAGCGTTGAGGACCTTGTCGAGATCCTCGGCGCGGCGGGTGTCGCCGTCGTCCTCGGCATCCTCCTTCATGATCTCGGAGTAGCCGATGATGGCGTTGAGCGGGGTGCGGAGCTCGTGGCTCATCTTGGCAAGGAAGCTGGACTTGGCCTTGCTGGCCTCCTCGGCGTCCTTCACCGCCTTGGCGAGGAGGCGGGTGCGGTCGTCGACGCGGGCCTCGAGCGTGCGGTTGGCCTCCTCGAGCTGGTCGTGCGCCTGGATGATCTTTTCGTGGGCGTCCTCGGCGGCGACGCGGGCGCGCTCGAGCTCGGAGGTATTGGACTGGATGGTGTCCAGCATGGCGTTGAACGAGTCGATCAGCTCGCCGATCTCGCCGCTGGCGGTGGTCTGCACGCGCTCATTGTAGTCGCGGTCGCGCTGCACCGTGCCGGAGACGCGGGCCAGTTCCGTGATCGGCTCGGTGATGCGGCCTTGGAAGCGCCAGGCCATGGCGCCGGCCAGCAGGGCGGAGACGAGGAAGACGATCGCGGAGCCGCGCAGGAGGTTGGAGACCCGGTCGCGGTCGGCCTCGCTTTGCTCGGCCTTAAGGTAGAGCGTGCCGAGCGGACGGGTGCCGGAGCTGATCGGGATCCAGCGGACGCCGCGCGCACTGACATCAAGCAGGCGGGTCACGCGCGGCAGGGGCGGGATGACCTCGCTGAGGCCGGCGCGGACATAGCGGGCGAGGAGCTTGCCGTCCGCGGAATAAACGGCGGCGGCGGCGATCTGGCCGTCAACCCCGAGCTGGTTCAGCTGCAGGTCGGCGGCATTGGGGTTCTGCTCGAGCCGCGGCACCAGGTTCTCGATCATGAGCATCTGGGTGTTTTCCAGGCGCGAATCGACCTCGTTGTTGAACTGGCGCAGGTCGTAGAGGTAGAAGCCGGCAAACGCCAGCGAGAGGGTCACGCCGCAGGTCAGCAGGAGGAACAGGATCAGTTGCCAGCGAAACGAGAGGCTTTTCACGTGAGGGATTGCAACAGACCCCAAGCCAAAGGATTACGGCACAAAGTCAACGGGATAGCTCCTCGGTGGCTGGGAGGCCTCACTGCACCCGGACCAAGTCCGTGTAAGTCAGGGTCAGGTTCTCCTCCATGCCGATGAAGAAGATGCGGCCGAGGAAATGGGAGAAGTTCACCGCGGGCAGGCTGGGGCGGTCGGCGGCGGGAGGGGTGAAGCTCATCCGCACCAGCAGTTCACGCATCTTCACGCCGAGCACGGGCGAGTAGGGTTCCTTCAGCTCGAGCGCGAATTTTTCCACGTGCGGCTGCCGCTTGTTCACGGTCAGGCGAAGGCGGAGATGACCGAGCATCTTGTCGGGGCCGGCCGCCTCGGCCCGGAAGGCGCAGCTGAACTCGCCGCGGTCGGCGTCCTCGCTGAGGAGCGTGATGCTCGCCGGGTCGATGTCGCCCTTCTGGAAGGTGCCCTGCGGGGCGGATGAGTTGCCGCCGCCGGCGCGGGTGCGGGCGTATTGGGCGCTCTCCTTCGCGGTGGGGGAACGGCCGTTGAAATCGAGTAGCGTCCACTGATCGGCGGGCGGCTTCGAGGGATCGAACCGGGCGGTGGACCGCGCGTCCTCGTTGCGCACGGTGGTCAGGGTGTAGGCCCAGCCCGCCGGGACCTCGGGGTTGAATCTCCCGAGCGCCTCGTGCACATAATCCGGCACGGCGGCAGCGGCGGAGGCGACGGCGAGCAGGGCGCCCGCGCCCAGCAGGCAGCTTCTAAAGAGAAGGCGGCGGCACGCGGGAGATGAACCAGTCAAACTTGGCATGGAGCGTCAGGGTGCCGGCGCGATCCTTGAGATCAACCAGGATCACCGCGCTGCAGCGTCCGCGCGCGGCCAGGTCCGTCAGGAGATTTGCGCGGGTGTTTTCGTCCGGGGCGCCGTGGGCGAGCAGATCCCCGGTGGCCGGCTTGCGGTATTTCACCTCGACGCCGCGCACGACGGCGAACACCGGCCCGACCGCCGCGCCGAACTCACGCTGGAGGCACTCGGCGCTGGCCCCTTCGGCGAGGGCGAACTGCGCCGCGGCGTGCATCGTCCCGAGGTGGTTCTGGAGCTGCGGCGTGAAGGCCATCTCCAGCAGGTGCGCCGCTCCCGCCGGGGCGGCGACGATGCCGAGCAGCCGGTTGAGCGCGAGGTCGGTGGCTTTCACGGCGGGAGGATCTCGGGCACGCCGCGCCCGAAGGCAACGGTGTTCTAATAAAGAGAGAGGCGGCGCGTCTAAGGATTTGGAGGCACACATGAACATCCACAAATACCTGCTACCTGCTTCGATTGCCGCGACGATGCACGTCGCGTTGCTCTGGCTCATGCCCGACCAACCCTACATCCGGATCATCGAGGTGCCGCTCAAGACGCGGCCGGTGAAGCCACCCGAAGACCTGCCGGTGCCGCCGGAGGATCCGGCCGAGCGCGAAAGCAATCCCGATCCGGTGCAACCGTTGAAGGGCAAACCCGCACCGCCGGAACTGCCGGACGTGCCGACGAAACTACCCGACGGACAGCTCACGATTCCGGTCGATACCCGGCCGCACAAATTCGACCGCAGCATCACCGGCATTCCGGAGAAGATCGGAACCGAGGACGGAGTCCCCGGTGGCATCGATATCTCACGCACCACCATCTTTTCCCCCGATGCGCTTGACCGTGTGCCCAACGCCAGGGTGCAGGTTCCGCCCGACTACCCCCATGCCATGAGGCAAAGCGGCGCCGGCGGATCGGTGTTGGTGGAATTCGACGTGGACACCGCCGGCCGCGTGGTGCGCGCCGAGGCCATCCGCTATACCGAGCGCGAGTTTGTCGAGCCGGCGGTGCGGGCGGTGCGGAAATGGCGGTTCGAGCCCGGCCGACGGAACGGCAAAGCCGTGTCCTTCCGCATGGCGGTGCCGATCGAGTTCGGCATCGAGAACAACTGAGGCTTCGTGGCTCAGCCGGCGCGCGCGTGTAGCAGGTGGTTCACGCGCGCGACCAGCTCGGCCGGACTGAAGGGCTTGGTGATGTAGTCCAGAGCCCCGAGTTCCAGGCCGAGGTTGCGCGAGTCGGTCGAGGCCCACGCGGATACAATGATGATGGGGATGGTGGCGGTCGCGGGATCGCGGCGGAGGATCTCGCAGACGCCGAAGCCGTCGAGGTCCGGCAGCATGAGGTCGAGCAGGATGATGTCCGGCCGGTTGGTGCGGACGGCGTGGATGGCCTCCCATCCGTTGGCGGCGGTCGTGACGTCGTGGCCGGCCCGCACCAGGTGATAGTGCATCAGGTCGGTCAGCTCGGGTTCATCGTCGACGGCGAGGATCTTGGCAACGGGGGGCATGGCGGGATCGTGCCAGTCCCGCGTGACGGTCCGGTGATCGACAGGTGACGATTGGGCAACGACCGGGGCCTACCAGCGATGGTAGGCGGGATGACCGGGGGTCACGGCCACGAACGTGCCGCGGCAGGTGGCGCGCGGTTTGCCGGCGGCCGTGAGGGTGCCCTCGATCGTGGCGCGGTCCGCCGATGATTCGACGACGCGGGCGACCAACTCGACAGGGCCGTTGGTCGGGGTGGGGCGGAGAAGCTTGATGGCGTAGTCCGCAGTGACGGTGCAGGGAGGCTTCTCCGAACGGCCCTGTTGCATGAGGTGCCATGCGGCCGTCCAGTTGCAGTGACAGTCGAGCAGCGAGCCGATGATGCCGCCGTTGAGCATGCCGGGAAAGGCCTCGTGGTGCGGTTCGGGCTGCCAGGTGGCAACTACCTCGCCACCCCGGACAAAGCTCCGTATGCGCAGGCCCTTGGCATTGGCCGGACCGCAGCCGAAACAGCTGCTGGCGGGCGAATATTGCTCCTGCAGGCAGGGGTCGTTCATGAGGGGAGTGAGGGCAAAATCGGGCTCCGGTGGAAACCTAAACTTCGTAAGATTTTTAACTCGCGCCCGTTGCGTCTCATGTGCCATGGTATCGCCGCATAATACCACTACACCAATGGCGCGCAAGATAGCCTTCCTCAACTACAAGGGCGGTGTCGGCAAGACCTCGCTGATCGTAAATACAGCAGCCAGTCTCGCACGCCGCGGCATGCGCGTTTTGCTGATGGATTTTGACACCCAATCCAACGCGAGCATCTGGCTGATGAAGCTGGAGCGCTGGAACAAGATCAATGCCACCGGCACGGGCTCGGTCTATTCGATCTTCGATCCCGGCACGGCGCGGCTGAAGGACTGCGTGATCAAGGACGTGGTCGAGGGCAAGGACGGCGAGAAATTGCTGCCCGGCCTCGACCTGGTGCCGACCACCTTCAACCTCGTCGACCTCGAGGGTGAATATAAACCCGATCCCAAGCGCCCCTCCTACGTGATCTTCCAGGAGCAGCTGGCCGAGATCGAGAGCAACTACGACTTCATCGTGTTCGACTGCCCGCCGAACGTCCTGCGCGCCTCGCAGAACGGCGTGTATTGCGCCGGCGAGATCTATGTGCCCTCCAACCCCGATGCGCTGAGCCTCATCGGCTTCACGCTGCTCGTGGAGAAAATGCTGCGCTTCCAGCAATCCTCGGCGAGCTTCCGCACGACGGCCATGGGGCCGGCCGCGCAGATCTACGGCATCGTCTTCAACTCGATCAAGGCGAACACCGACATCGAGGTGCCGAAGATGCGCATGCAGCTTCGCCTGAACCAATTCAAGACCCAGAAGCGCGGCTGCGCGCCGGCGGCGAAGATCTGCACCACGCAGATCCGCGACGCCATGATCGTGCGCCGCGCCGTCACCCTCGGCCTCCCGGTGTTCCTCGTCGGCACGGAGGGCAACGAGGAGGACAGCGTCGCCAACGACTACATGAAGCTCGCCACCGAGATCATCGAGAACGCCCCGCCCGCCTGATTTCCCCGTAACCCACGCCCACCACTGTCACCATGGCCAAGTTCAACAGCACCGAATGGGATGAGATCCGCAAAAAGTTCCGCCACTCCATCATGGCGGACACCTCGCTGGTCAGTCTCGCGCAGAACCTCGACACGAAGGAGTGGCCGCACAAGGCCGAGGACGAGAAGCCGTCCAAATACATCGAGTTCGCCTATGAGGAGCTCCTGATGCTGCCCGAGATCGCGGGCAACGCCGACAAGGCGGACCACCTCATCGGCATCCTCAAGGAGACGCTGGCCTTTGACGACCCGTTCGGCGACATGGTGGCCGAGGTCGAGAAGACTGCGGCGAAGGACAACCCGATCCTCAAGACCCTGTCCCGCCTCAATATCCCCGCCGCCTATCCGCTGGCGCTGGCCAATTTCAGCGAGGGCACGCGCGTCGTGTGCGCCTCCGAGGGCGTCAAAACCATCGGCGAGTTCGCCAATCTCGGCCAGCAGATGTCCACCCGGGTCGTGCTCGGCGGTGATTTCCGCAATGCCCTGAACGCGCTGACACACGGGGACGAGGAGGGCATGGGCCAGTTCCTGCCTTTCCGCAAGGGCTCCACCGGCCTGCACCTGCCCGAGGCAATCGGCCTGATTTCCGCCGGCCTGCCGCGGCCCGAGCAACTCGGCCTGGCCAAGGCCTACGGCGCCAAGCTCAGCCCGGCGGACAGCGCCGCCGCCAAGTCGCTGACCAAGGAACAGGTCACCAAGCTCGAGTCCGGCCTCCGCGTCACCCTCAACGCCGCCCTCGAGTGGTTCAAGGACCAGAAGCCCGCCCTGATGAAGCACCTTGAGGATGGCGGCACTTATGAGCGCTATTTTGTCGTGATCAACGATCCCGCCCGCGAGGCCATTGCCGTCAAGCTGACCTCCTCCGTCCTCCAGGTGTCGGCCAAGGCGGCCGCCGCCAGCACGACGGCCGAGCCGAAGAAGGGCGGAATCTTTGGCCGGCTTTTCGGCAAGGGCTGATCCGGTCACATTCCTTTCGTGGATCCGCAGACGCCATCACCTGCCGGGGCGCCGACGCCTCCGCCGCCCCCGGCTTTCGCTCCGCCCGCACCCCGGCCGCCCGGCGCCGGGCCGGCGGCCTTTCCCCCGCCGCCCAAGTCGGCGATGCCCGGCCCGGCCTTCCCGCCGCCCGGTGACATCAAGTTTCCGCCCAAGCCCGGCGGCATCAAGCCGCTCGTGCTCCCGCGCCGGCCCAGCCCGCTCCAGCGCGCGCAGGAGGCCAGCCAGGCCACCGCGGAGGCGCGCAAATCGATCAACACGATCATGTCGCAGTCGCGTCCGCCGTGGGGCGGCACGCCGACGCTGAGCGGCTCCCAGGTCGAGTCGCTGGAAAAGGCGCTGCGCGCCCTGGAGGCCAAGGCTGCCGAGCGAGAGATGGCGCTCGGCGAGGCGGAGAACAAACTGGCCGAGCGCGACCGGGCGCTGGCCGAGACCGAGGCGCTTTTGCAGGCCCGTGAGAAGGTCATCGACGCCATGCGCAAGGAAAAGCCCGCTGGGGGCGGCGGCACCGGCAGCGCCGAGGAACTCGCGGCGCTGACCAAACTCAAGGAGGAACTCGACCGGCAGGAGGCGTCCATCAAGGAGCAGCGCGCTGCCCAGGCGGAGCGAGAGGAATTCCTCAATGCGAGCGAGACCTCCCTCTTCGAGAAGATGCAGGCCCAGCAGGAGAAGGAGACCGAGCTCGAGCAAAAGGCCGAGGATCTCAAGAAGGGCATGATCAAGGCCGGCATGATCCAGCCGGAGGCCAAGGAGAAGGCCTGATACCCGATGGAACCTTGCTCAATTTGGCCTTTCCAAGGGCCCAGCCCGACCCTATGCCCTTTTCCTTCATGACCCTCCGTCCGCTTCTTTCCCTCGCCGCACTCAGCCTCCTCGCCGCCCCGGTCCTGCTCACGGCCCAGACCAGCAGCAGCGAGGAAGAACGCCTGGAGAAGCTCATGGCCGACTCCGCCCAGTGGTATGTCCCGAAAACCACGGTTTCCATCGGCTTCCGGATGCTCAACTCCGGTGGCAAGGTGGCCTTCGGCAACCTCGGCACGGTGCAGTTCGACGGCGAGGTGGCGCCTATTTCCGCGGGCTCGGTTGATCGCGTCTATGATAACGGCGCCGTGCGCGCCGACGTGCCCCGGCTCGATGAAAAGGATGCCAACGGCAATGTGATCACCACGCCGGGCAGCCGCTATCCGATCCTCAGCACGGTCAAGGTGAATGTCACGGATTCGAACGGGAATCCCGTTCTCAATGCCGACGGCACGAATGTCACCGAGGATGTCCTGCTGCAGACGGGCGATTTTCTGGCCTACACCCCGGGCCTGACCCGCAACTGGGGCTACGGGTCCGACACGCAGCTGACCGGTGACGGCCGCCTGGCCATGAGCACCTACAGCGCCACGAGCGAGGGCGCCGGCGCGATGAAGGAGTCCGGTGCCTCGGCCGGCGTCGAGTTCCAGTATGTCCGCCACTTTTCCAAGCCGGCCAACCGCCTCCAGTGGGGCGTGATGGCCGGTATCACGCTGAACGGCATCAACAGCAAGACGGCTGGCACCGTCACATCGACGCTCAATACCCGGACCGATTATTACTCGCTGGGCGGGGCGACCGTGCCGCCGGCGTCTTATTTTGCACCCTCGTTCGAGGACTACCTCAGCAGCTCCGGGGAGGTGATCCGCACCGACGGCCTGGAGACCACGGTGCCGATCGTCGCGGCACCGCTTTCTCATGTGGAAACCACCACGCCCAAGGGCGTCCAGGTGGACGGCAACTGGCAGGTCAAGGGCGCCTACTTCATGGTGCGCCTCGGGCCCACCATCCGCACGCAGCTGAGCCCCCGGCTGGGCCTGAGCGCGAGCCTTGGCGTCGCCGGGGCCTACACCGGCACCACCTACAGCGTGACCGAGACCTTCCGGGTGCCCGATCTCGAGGGTATCACGATCGGCGCCGTCCGCGGCACCGAGGTGACCTCGGAGACCAAGTTTCTCAGCGGCTACTATGCCGACCTGAACCTGGAGTGGATCGCGACTGAGCGCACGGGCCTGTTTGGCGGCTTCACCGCGCAGAAATTTGACGGCTTCGACCAGTCGGTCGGCAGCCGCACGGCGCGCATCGACCTCGGCAGCTCGGTCGGCTTGCGCGGCGGCGTCAGCATCAAGTTCTGAGCTGGTCCAGCCGGGCCAGCACGGCCTCGATGCCGTGCAGTTGCGAGGGCGGAAAGAACGAGTTGATGCGGGTCACCACCTGTTGCACCAGCCCGTCCGGACAGGAGGCGCCGCCGGTGATGAGCACGCGCTTCGGCGCATCGTCCCGCGGCCAGAGCGGATGGATCTCCGTGTGGCCGCCCTTCCCGTGCCCGCCCGTGGGGAATACGTAGTGCTCGATCTCGTCGCGGGAGCGGATGTTGGCCTCCGACTGGATGAAGAAGGCGCGGTTGCCGAGCTTCTGCTCGCACAGCCGGTAGAGCTGGTAGGTGTTGGAGCTGTTCTTGCCGCCGAGGATGAAGGCGGCGTCCAGCGGCTCGGCGAGCGCACGCTGCAGTGCGTCCTGGTTGACCTGGGTGGCGTAGCACAGGGTGTCCTTCTTGCCGGCGCCGCCGACATGCGCGGGACCGGCGGCCGCTCCGTATTTCGCCACGAAGGCCGCCTTGAAGTAATCGATGATCGCGGCGGTCTCGTTCATGAGCAGCGTGGTCTGGTTGACGACGGCGATGCGATCGAGGTGCCGGGCCGGGTCGAGTCCCGGGGTGTGCAAGCCGGCGAAGCGGGTCAGCAGCGCGGCGCGCTTGTCCGCGGTCGGCGCGGCGATGTAGTCGCCCAGCAGGCGGGCTTCCTCGAGGTTGCGGATGATGATCGAGGGGGCGTGGCGCCGGGTGTTGGAGAAGGTGGCCTTGGTCTCCTCGTGCTCGCTCTTGCCATGGATGACCACGGTGTAGCCTTCGCGGCCGAAGGTGCGGGCGGCCTTCCAGACCTTTTCCACGAGCATGCAGGTGGCGTCGAACTGGGCGACGCGGATGCCTTTGCGGATGAGTTTTTTCTTGTCCTCATCGGTGGCCCCGAAGGCGGGAATGATGACGATGTCCTGGCTGGTGAGGGTATCCCAGAGCAGGGATTCCGCCCCGCCGGCCACCGCGACCCGGCCGCGGGTGTCGAAGGGCTGGCCCTTGTCGGTCTGCAGGAAGCGGAGCCCGCGGCGCAGGAGGTCCTCATTGACGAACGGGTTGTGGATCAGCTCGCTCAGCATGAAAACGCGGCGTCCGGGATTCTCGGCGAGGGTCTCGTAGGCGCGCTCGATGGCGTTCTTCACGCCGAGGCAGAAGCCGAAATGGCTGGGAATGACGTAGCAGACGGCGCCGAAATCAAGCCGGGCGGGCCCGGCGGCGGAACGCTCGTTCGTGCGGGCGAGGGTCTTGATGGCCTCGCACAGCCGGCTTTGGTAGAGACCGCGGGCCGCGTCGTCCTGCTGGTAGATGTCGCGGTTGCGGTCCCGCTCCACCCGGAACTTGTAGATGTAGTCGTTCTCGCCGAGGTGCAGGTAGGGGATCTCGATGAGATGCGGCTCCAGTCCCTCCAGCACCGCGGCAAGCCCGGGCGCCAGCGTCGCGCGGGCGGCCGTCAGTTCCTCGAGGGTGCGGAAGGAGACCTCGTCGCCGGCCGGCATGCCGTGCACCTGGGTGAAGAACACGCGGCACGCCACGTCTCCGGCCGTGCAGGTGAAATGCTCGGCGGGAGGGGTGTGCGCCGGGAATTCCTCCCTGAGGCGGGCCAGGGTCGCGGCCTCCTCGGTCCCGGCAAACGCGTGGTCCAATCCGGTGCCGCTTGTGCGCACGGCGAGCTGGTTGCTCGCGTTGAAGGCGAGCAGCACGCAGCTGGCGGGCGGGGCGGAAAGATGCGGAGCAGTCATGCGGGACGCTTCCACCATCGCCAGCCCCGGCACCGGGTCAAGTCGCCGGCGCGGCCGCCCGCTCTGGTCTTGCGCGACCTCGCCCGATGGCCATTACAGACACAGGGCTCATTCGGTTCCAGCCTGCTCCCCGCGCACCCTGCATGCATTCACTCCCGGTCAACCCGATGACGCCTTCCCGGCGGCCCGCGTCCATCTGGTTGATGGCCGGGAAGGTGGCCGGCATCTATGCGGTGCTGGGGTCGCTCTGGATCGTCGGCTCGGACCTGGCCGTGGCCCGGCAAGCCGGTGCGCCTTTCCGGACGGAACTGGTGCAGACGCTGAAAGGCCTGGGTTTCGTGTGGGTGACCGCGGGGTTGCTGGTGCTGTTGGTGCGCCACTACCTGCGCGCCCTGCAGGTGACCGAGAGCCTGCGCTGGGCCGGCGAACCGCAGTTCCGCTCCCTCGTCGAACAATCGCTCGTCGGCGTTTATCTCGTCCAGGACAACCGCTTTGTCTACGTGAACCCGCGGCTGGCGGAAATCTTCGGCTATCCGGCGGGGGACATCATCAGCAAGCTGACCGTGCCGGATCTCGTGGCGGCGTCGGATCGCGCGCTGGTGCAGGACAACCTGAACCGCCGGCTGACGGGTGAGATCGCCGGCCTGAACTATTCCTTCCGCGGCCTGCATGCCTACGGGTGGCCGCTCCAGCTGGAGGTCTTCGGCAGCCGCATCGATTACCTCGGGCGGCCCGCGGTCATCGGCACCCTGCTGGACGTGACGGACCGGCAGGAAGCCGAGGCGGCGCTGCGGGAGAGCGAGGCCCGCTACCGCCTGTTGATCCAGACCGCGCCGGAGGCCATCGTGGTGCTGGATCTGGAGCAGGGACGCTTTGTGGATTACAACCACCAGGCCGAGCAGCTTTTCGAGATGCCGCCGGACCAGCTGAACCGCTTTGGGCCGGCGGACCTGAGCCCGGAATTCCAGCCGGACGGCCGGCGCTCGACCGAAAGCGCCCAGGCCTACGTGGCCCAGGCGGTGGCCGGGGATATGCCCACCTTTGAATGGACTCACCGCAGCCATACCGGCCGGGAGATCCCCTGCGAGGTCCGGCTGGCGCGCCTGCCCGCGCAGGGCCGCACGCTGATCCGCGGCAGCCTGACCGACATCACCGAGCGGCGCCGCACGGCGGCCGCCCTTGCGCGCAGCGAGGAAAATTACCGCCTGCTCTTCGAGCAGGCCACCGATGCCATTTTCCTCCACGCCCCCGACGGGCGGCTGGTCGATGTCAACCAGCACAGCGCAAAACTGACCGGCTTTACCCGCGAGGAACTTCTGGGCCGCACGGCCTTCGGGCTGATCATGCCCGAGGATCACGAAACGATGCGGCACTGTATTGGGGAACTGATGCGCGAGGGCACGCGCTTCAATGTCTACCGTTTCCGGTGTAAGGACGGCACTAGCTTCCCCGGCGAGGCGCACACCAAGCTCCTGCCGGACGGTCGCATCCTTGCGATGGTGCGCGACATCACCGAACGCAAGGAGGCCGAGGAACATCGCCGCAAGCTCGAGGAGGAACTCCGCCAGGCGCAGAAGCTGCAGGCCATCGGCACGCTCGCCGGCGGCATCGCGCATGATTTCAACAACATCCTCGCCGCCATCCTCGGCAACGCCCAGCTGCTGAAGATGCAGCTTGCGCCCGGGCACGAAGGACACGGCCGGGTCTCGCAGATCCTGATCGCGAGCAACCGCGCCAAGGATCTCGTGCAACAGATCCTGATGTTCAGCCGCCAGCGCGAACAGGAGCGCCGGGTGACCAACCTGGGCGCCATCGTCGCCGAGGCGGCCCGGTTGATGGAGGTCACGCTGCCGCCTGCAGTCCGGTTGGAGATGGAGGCGCCCCGCGACCTGCCCCCGGTGCTCGCGGATCCCACCCAGATTCACCAGGTGGTGGTCAACCTTTGCACGAACGCCCAGCACGCCATGCGGCAGGGCGGCGGCATCCTGCGGGTCGCCCTGTCCGTGGTGTCGCTACCCGAGGAGGACAGCGGCTCGAAACCCACCTTGCCCCCGGGCCGTTATGTCCGCCTGTTGGTGATGGACACGGGCCATGGCATGGACGCCGTCACCCTGCAGCGCATCTACGAGCCTTTTTTCACGACCAAGGGGGTGGGCGACGGCACGGGGCTTGGTCTCGCCGTGGTGCATGGGATCATGGAGTCCCACCACGGCAGCATCACGGTGACCAGCCAGCCGGGCCAAGGCACAACCTTCCGGCTCTACTTTCCCGTGCAGGAGGACGACGTCGCGCAGCCGGCGAAGCCGGCCGGGGTGGCCGATGCCGGCCAGAACCAGCACATCCTTTTTGTCGATGACGAGACGCCGATCATCGAGGTGGCCAGGGTCATGTTGCCCCGGTTGGGCTACCGGGTGACGGTCTGCAACAGTCCGCGTGCGGCCCTGGAATCCCTGCGCTCGAATCCCGCGGGATTCGACCTGTTGATGACGGACTACAGCATGCCCGAAATGACCGGCATCGACCTGATCCGCTCCGCGATCCAGCTCAAGCCGGACCTGCCGGCCGTGCTGCTGACCGGTTACGGGCGTCCGCTCGATTCGACCGCGGCTGTCGGCCTGAACATCCGTGAGGTCATCAACAAGCCATTCACGATGGAGACCCTGGCCGGCGCCATCCAAGGAGCACTGGCTCCAAAGAGGTGACGGTCGCGCGCCGCCTCAATCCTCGCCGCCGGCATTGCGCTCGAAGAAGCCCTCCCGGTCGAGAATACGCATCGTCTGGTCGGTCACGGCCTTGCGGTCCACCGCGGAGAGACCCGCATGATACATCGTCAGAAATTCCGCAATGCCCGCCTTCGCCTCGTCGCGCTTGGTGACGCCGGCAAGGAAGTCATCTGCCTGGTCGCAGATCTGGGAAATGATCAAATCGAGTCCCATGCCGGGATAATACCGCAAGACAGACGCGTGGTTCCAGCCGGTAAATGTCCGCCGGTCTGCTCTCCGGGTGTTTGGGGATTGTGCCGTCGCATTATCGCTGTAACTTTCCGTCCACCCTGCGGGTTATCCCAATCATGGCTTCACACACCGACTCCGTCCCGGCATCCGGCGGCCTGCTGACCGGCATTTCCGGGGACCTGCGCCACGCTTTTCGCCTGCTTTGGAAGGGCCGGGGCATGACGGCCACCACGCTCCTGACGCTGGCCCTGTGCATCGGCGCCACCACGGCCATTTTCTCCACGGTGTATTCGCTGATGCTGAAGCCGCTCCCGTTCCACGACCCGGAGCCGGTGGTCGAACTCTACAGCTCCGCCGTGAAGGCCGGCCTGAACAAGATGCCGGCCAACGTGCCCATCTACCTCGACTATGCCAAGAACGCGTCGTCCTACGAAACCATCGGGCTGTGGTCCTTCGGGCAGCAGATGTTTGGGCCCGACGAGTCGCCGGTCCGCCTGGACATGGCCCGGGCGACGGCGGAAATCTTCACGATCCTGCGGGTGCAGCCGCTGCTCGGGGAGTTCTTCACCAAGGAGCAGAACAAGCCCGGCGCCGACAAGGTCGCCGTGCTGACCCAGTCCTTCTGGCAGACCCAGTTCGCCGAGGACCCGGGCGTCATTGGCAGGGAGCTGCGCATCAACGGCGAGACCTACAAGGTCATCGGCGTCGCGCCCCGGGTGTTCGAGGCCTGGGACGCGCGGGTGAAATTCGTCGTGCCCTTGTCGTGGCCGCCGGCGCAGGAGAATCCGCAGGGGCGTTACGGCGTCGGCCTCCAGCTGTTCGGCCGCCTCAAACCCGGCGTCGCGGCCGGCTCCGCCGACGCCGAGGCCAAGACGCTGGAGCAGCGCTACGTGGAAGCCTCGCCGCCGTTGGTCAAGGCCTTCGCCGAGCGCTCCGGCATGACGATGAACGTCGGTGGTGTGCAGGAACAGCGCGTCAAGCCCGTGCGCACGACGCTGCTCATGCTGCAGGGGGGCGTGGCCTTTGTGCTGCTCATCGGCTGTGTGAACGTCGCCAACCTGCTGCTCGTGCGCGCCAACGCCCGGCAGTCGGAACTCGCCATCCGCTCGGCCCTCGGGGCCAGCCGGGGCCTGATCGCCCGCCAGCTCATGCTCGAAAGCTTGCTGCTCACCGTGCTCGGCGCCGCTTTCGGCCTCGCGGTCGCGTGGGGGGCGCTCAAGGCGAGCAACTTCTATCTGGCGAAGATGCTGCCGCAGTCGCTGCCGGCGACGCTGGACTTCCGCGTGCTGGGTTTTGCCATCGGGCTGACCGTGGTGATCGGCCTCCTGATCGGTCTCATTCCGGTCTTCCATATCCTGCGCACGAACCTGGCGGAAATCATCCAGAGCAGCTCCCGCAGCGCCTCCTCCGGCCGCGGGGTGCGCGCCCTGAGCAGTGTGCTGGTCGTGGTGCAGGTGGCGGTCGCCCTTGTGCTGCTCACGGGCGCGGGCCTGCTCATCCACAGCTTTGCCAAGGCCATCGCGGTCCATCCCGGGTTTGATCCCAAGGGCGTGGTGACCGCGCGCATCATCATCCCGCAGGCCCAGCGGGCCACGGCGGAGGCCGCCGACAAATTCATGGAACGGCTGCGGGTGGCGCTGCAGGAACTGCCGGGGGTCACCGCAACGGCGTTCTCGGGCTCCACTCCCTTCCAAGGCGGCCTGCCCATCAACGCGTTCACGCTCGAACAGGATACGCTCCCGCCGGGTTCGCCCCAGCCGGGCGCTTTCCGCATCCAGGTGACCCCCGGCTATGCGGAGACCTTGGGATTGAAGGTGGTGGAAGGACGCTTCTACGAGGAGGCGGACCGCGATCCCAAGAAGCGGGTGTTCGTGGTGGACGAGAGTTTCGCCAGAAAGTTCTTCCCGGGAAAATCGGCCCTGGGCGGGCGCTTTGCTTTTGGCCCGCGACCGGAAAAACCGGAGGACTGGCCGACCATCATCGGCGTGGTGAAGGATATCCCGCACAACGGGGTCGAGGAAAAGAGCGGCAATCCCTTTATCTATCAGGTCGCCCAGCAGGGCATCCGGCCCGGCGGCCTGACGTTGTTTATGCGCACGAACCGCCCGGTGAGCGAATTCGTGCCGATCCTGCGCGCCAAGATGAAGGAGCTCGACCCGGCGATTTTCCTCTTCGACGCGGACTCCATGGAAAAGGCGGTGGGCTCGTCCTTCGACAACCGCCGCGCCGTGATGCTGCTGCTGGCGGCCTTCGCCGGGCTGGCGCTCTTCCTGTCCTCGCTCGGCATCTACGGCGTGCTGGCCTACGATGTCTCGCAGCGCACCCGCGAGATCGGCGTGCGCGGCGCCATCGGCGCCTCGCAAGGCCAGATCGTCGGGCTGATCCTCAAGCAGGGCCTGTGGAAGGCGGGCATCGGCGTGGTCATCGGGCTGGTTGGGGCGTATTTCCTCAGCCGTTACATGACGACGATGCTTTTTGGGGTGAAACCCACGGATCCCCTGGTCTATGCCGTGGTCTCCCTGGTGCTGATCGTCGTGGCGCTGTTCGCCAGCTATCTGCCCGCCCGGCGCGCGGCCAAGATCGACCCGCTCGTCGCTCTGCGCGACGAGTGACCGCGCCAGACCGGGACGGGCCCTACTGCCGCAGCTCGAAGCGGGCCGCGGCAAGGATGCGTCCGTTCACCTGGATCTCCAGCCGGTGCGACCCGGGATAGTGTTTTCGTGTCGTGAAATCCCGGATCGTCTGGCGCTTGCTGATGCGCTGAGTCCCGCGGGCCGCGAGGGTGAGTTCGCGCAGCTTGAAAACCTTCGCTGAGGTGCCGCCTGCGGCCTTCACGTAGTGGATGATATAGTCCACCGCGAGGGACTGGGCTTGGCGGGAGGTCGAGGTGAGGGAAAAGGAGATCTCCAGCGTCTGGCCGAGCTTGAGGCGGGCCGGGGTGACCTTGAAATCAGCGACCTTGACCTCCGGCTTGCCGCCGAAATTGAACAGGTGGAGCGCAGGCTGGTGCCCGGCCTTGATCAGGGTGCGGGCGGCGCGCTTGGCGATCCACTGGGTGTGCGGGTGGGCGAGGTCCCAGGATTTCAAGCGAGCGAGCATCCAGCCCGGATGATCCTTGGAAATGTCATTGAGGTGATTGGCGACCGACTTGCGCACGTAGAGGCTGGGGTCGGCCCGGAGGTTTTCCAGGATCGGCGCAGCGGGCGACGGATCGGTCACGAGCGCCTCCAGCCGGAACGACCATGGCAGGCGCGGGCGGGAGCCTTCGCTGGCGAGGCGGCGGACATGTTCGTTTTCGTCGCGTGACCAGCGTTCCATCACGGTCAGGGTGCGGGTGAGGTCGCGCTTGAGGAATTCACGGATCGCGAACTCGGCGGAGTTGAATCGCGTGAGAAACTTCAGCGCATCCATCGACTCCGTGAAATGATCGTGGCCATGCTGGCCGATGAAGTCAGGCAGCCAGATGCCGGTGAACCCCGGCGGCAGGCGAGGAGCGATGCGTTGCAGGATGGCCGCGGCCTTCGGGAAATCCGCGGGTAACGTGGCGTGGGCGGCATCCGTGGCGCGGCGCATGCGCTGGATGAGCGTCAGGTCGCCCAGGCCGGCCGTGGCGACGGCGAGAAATCGCTTCCGGTCGAAACCGTGATGTTCCCCCGGCCAGCAGTTCTGCCACCTGGCGGTAATACGCCGGGTTGAACATCTGCCGAAGTTCGAAGGCGGCCTCGTCGGCCATGGGCGTCAGAGCTTCAGCGCTTTCCGCCAGCTTGGAGGCGTCGCCGCCGCCGCCCTGGGCGTAGTCGGGTTTGCCGCCGCCCTTGCCGCCGAGCTTGCCGGCGAGGGCGCCGATGAGCTTGCCGGCCGCCTGGCCGGCCTTGATGGCCTCGGGCGAGCAATAGGCGACCAGGCTGACCTTGCCGTCCATGAGCGCACCCAGCTGCACCACGGCGCCGGCGCCGACCTTGTGCAGCACCTGGCTGCCGAGGGAACGGAGTGCGTCGGTGTTGTCGGCGGTGACGATCGCGGAGACCCATTTGAGGCCGTCCTTGTCAACGGCTGTGGAGGAAAGTTCCTCGGCGAGGCCGGCGGAGGCCTTGGCCTCGAAGGTCTTCAGCTTTTTCTCGAGCTCCTTCTGATGGTTGAGGACGGACTCGAGCTTGGCGGCGACGTCGTTCGGGCCGGCGCCGAGGCGGGCGTTGACGGCCTTGAGGGCGGCCTCCTCGTGGGCGATGAAATCGAGCGCGGGCCTGGCCGGCGACGGCCTCGATGCGGCGCGTGCCGGCGGCGATGGCCATCTCGGCGACGATCTTGATGACGCCAATCTCACCGGTGGTGGTCACGTGCGTGCCGCCGCAGAGTTCCTTGGAGAAGCCGCCGATGTCGACGAGGCGGACGCGCTTGCCATATTTGTCGCCGAAGAAGGCGAGGACGTCGGCCGGCTTATTGTCGTAATCAATCTCGGTCATGACGACCGGCGAGTTGTCGATGACCTTCTCGTTGATGAGCTGCTCGGCTTCGATGAGCTGGGCATGGGTAACCTGCTCGAAATGGGTGAAGTCGAAACGCATCCGGTCCGGCGTCTTGTGCGTGCCGAATTGGCGGACGTGCGTGCCGAGGATCTTGCGCAGGGCCCAGTGGATCAGGTGCGCCGCCGAGTGGTGGCGGTTGATCGCGCGGCGGCGGGCGAAGTCCACGTGCAACGTGGCGGCAGAGCCGGGAGCCGAGAGCGCGGAGCCGGGAGCAACCTTGTGCAGGTGGCGGCCGGACTTGTCCTTGATGGTGTCAACGATGTCGACCTTGGCGCCGTCGATGAGCACGTGGCCGGCATCACCGACCTGGCCGCCCATCTCGCCGTAGAAGGGAGTCTGGTCGAACACGAGGTAGGTGTCCTTCTCTGTCTTCACGACGTCCACGAGCTTGGCGTGCGTGGCGTGGGTCGCGTCGATGCTGTAGCCGACAAACTTGGTCGCCTCGGCGACAGTATCGCCCTCGGTGGAAGCGACGATGACATCGGTCTTGCGCGCGGCACGGCCCCTCGAACGCTGAATCTCAAGTTCTGCTTCAAAGGTGCCGACATCAACAGCGAAGCCTCTCTCGGCGGCGAGCAGCTGGGTCATATCAAGCGGGAATCCGTAGGTGTCGTAGAGTTCAAAGGCAGACTGCCCATCAATGATGAGATTTGTAAGACCCAGCGCTGCTAAATCGCGTGCGTTTTGCTGCTCAAGACCAATGCGCTTCATGGGAACGGTCCGGGGTAACTCGTGCACGGGAGTCATCCACGAACCAGCTGGCGTAAGTTGAATTTCAGGGACGAATTCCGATTTTTTACCTGAGATGTTCCAAGACTGGTCGATAGCCCGCTTAATAGCCACTTGGAACCTGTCCATCCCTCGGTCCAAAGTCCGGCCGAAGGATTCCTCTTCCGCCCGGATGGCCTTCTCGACCATGACGCGCTGGGTCTTGAGTTCGGGGAATACATCGCCGAGAGACTCGATGACAGGGGCAACCAACGCGGAGAAGTCGCCGGTCTTCAGGCCGAGGTTCTTCTGCCCATACATGATGCCGCGGCGGAGGATGCGGCGGATGACGTAGTTGCGGCCCTCGTTACCGGGGAGAATGCCGTCAGCGATGGCGCAGGGACACGCAGCGGGCGTGGTCGGCGAGGACGCGGAAGGTGACGTCGACCGTCTGTTGCTCGCTCAGGCCGGCGCGCTCGGTCGGGACGGTGCCGGTGTAGGTCTTGCCGGAGAGGGCGGCGATCTTGTCAAAGGTCGGCTTGAAGACGTCGGCGTTATAATTAGACGGCTCGGCGGAGAACTCCTTGAAGCCCTTCGTCGTGGCGTGGATGCCGGCGACGCGCTCGAAGCCCATGCCGGTGTCGACGTGCTTGGCGGCGAGCGGCGCGAAGGTGCCGTCGGCGTTCGCGTTGAACTGGATGAAGACATGGTTCCAGATCTCGATGCAGCGAGGCGAGGAGCTGTTCACCAGCGCGCGGCCGGCCTTCTCGTCGTCGGAGGGCAGGAGGTTGAAATGGATCTCGGAGCACGGGCCGCAGGGGCCGGTGTCGCCCATCATCCAGAAATTGTCCTTCTTGTTGCCGTTGACGATGTGGACGGCGGGGGTCGAGGCCGGCGTCGGTGAAGATCTTCGCCCAGATGGCGTAGGCCTCCTCGTCACGCTCGGCGGGATCGCCCTTGGACTTGTCGGGCTGGTAGATCGTGGCGAAGAGGCGCTTCGGCGGGATGCCCCAGACCTTGGTCAGCAGCTCCCAGCCCCAGGTCAGCGAGTCCCGCTTGAAGTAGTCGCCGAAGGACCAGTTGCCCAGCATCTCGAACATCGTGTGGTGGTAGGTGTCGAAACCGACGTCCTCGAGGTCGTTGTGCTTGCCGCCCGCGCGGATGCATTTCTGGGTGTCGGCCACGCGCTTCCACGGGGCCGCCTGGTCGCCGAGGAAGTAGGGCACGAACTGGTTCATGCCGGCGTTCGTGAAAAGCAGGTTGGGGGCGGTCGGCATCAGGGACGACGACGGCACGACGGCGTGCTGCTTCGAGGCGAAGAAATCGAGGAACGACTGGCGGATCTGGGCGGAGGTCATTAGCGGAAAGTAGAGGCAACCCTCCTTCGCCAAGGCTTCGGAGGGCAGGGAAGACAAAAGACAGAGAACAGACCCAGCGAACGCAAGAACAGGAATTTACGTTTGCGGCCGGGGCCCGGCGGGAGCATCTAGGCGCAGTGAAAATCCATGTTCTGCCGTCCGGCCCGATCCAGACCATCGGCTACCTGCTGACCGAGCCCAAGTTGGGCGAGGCGGTGCTGGTGGACGCTCCCGGCGGCATCCTGGCGCGGATCCCAACCGCTGCTCGACCAGGAAGGCTGCAAGCTCAGGGAGTTGTGGCTGACCCACGGGCATTGGGACCACACGCAGGACGCGGCCAAGGTCGTGCGGGAAACCGGGGCCCTGGTGCGCGGACACAAGGACGATCAGGCGCTTTACGAGACCCCGGAAATCATGGAGGAGCGCATGGGCCGCAAGATGGGCCTGGAACCGGGTGAAGATCGATGCCTGGAGCGGGCAGGGCGACCGCATCACCGGCGCTGGGCCGCGACTTCGAGGTGCGCCATGTGCCGGGTCATTGCCCGGGGAATGTTCTCTTTTATCAGGCTGAGACGAAGTCAGCCTTTGTCGGCGATGCGCTGTTCAAGGCCGGCGTCGGTCGCTGGGACCTGCCGGGCGGCGACTTCGAGGTGCTGGCGAAGGCCATCCGCAGGCAGATCTACACGCTGCCGGATGACACCATCGTCTTCCCGGGCCATGGTCCGCGCACGACGGTCGGCGCGGAAAAGGAGGGCAACCCGTATGTTGCCGCGGTCGCCCGATGAGCCAGCCGGTCCACGAATCATTCATGCGGCGCGCCATCGAGGTCGCGCGTCGCGGCTGGGGTGACACGCACCCCAATCCGCTGGTGGGCGCCCTCATTGTCGAGGACGGCGTCGTGGTGGCCGAGGGGTTCCACGCGCGGGCCGGTGAGCCGCACGCCGAGGTCCATGCGCTCAGGGCGCTGGGCCGGAAGCCGGCGCCGGGGGCCACGCTTTATGTGACACTCGAACCCTGCTCGACCCATGGGCGCACCCCGCCGTGTTGCGAAGCCATCGCGGATGCCGGTCTCACCCGCGTCGTTATCGGGGCAACGGATCCGAATCCGGCGCACGCCGGCAGGGGGTTCGAGCTGCTGCGCGCCGGGGTGATCGAGGTCGTCAACGGCGTGCTCGCCGACGACTGCACCGACCTCAACCTGATCTTCAACCACTGGATCACCACGGGCCGGCCGCTGTTCGCGGCCAAGTCCGGCGTGACGCTCGACGGCAAGGTCGCGACGCGCACCGGCGACTCCAAGTGGATCACGGGCGAACAATCGCGGGCCGACGGCCACCGCTGGCGCCGGCTGTTTCCCGCCATCGCGGTCGGGGCCGGCACGGTGCGCGCGGACAACCCCGCGCCTCACGGCCCGGGTGGACGGCAGGGAATGGTGCCCCTGGCGCTTCGTCTTCGACGGCCTGCTGCGCACGGTGACGGACAAGGCGATGCCGAACGTCTACACCGACGAATTCCGCGAGCGCACGATCGTGGTGACAACGGCGCACGGCGGCATGGGCTATGTGCGCAAGCTGAACTCGATGGGCGTCAAGGCCTGGGTGCTGCCGGCGCAGTCGCCCAAGGTGAACTTCGCGGACTTCCGCCGGCGGTGCGCCGAGGAGGGCATCCCGGCGGTGTTCTTCGAGGGCGGCGCGCAGCTGCTGAGCGAGCTCCTGCAGGCGCGGGAGCTGGATTATCTTTTCACCTATCACGCGCCCGTGCTGTTCGCGGACGACAAGGCCAAGAGCATCCTGCGCGGCCTGCGCACCGAGGCGCTGGAGGCAATGCCATCCGGCTCGGGCAGGTGCGACACGAGGTGCTGGGGGACGAACTCCCTCATGCGCGGCTTCGTGAAATACCCGGAGAAGATGTTCGTCGACGAGGCGATCTTCACCCGGAAACTCTACGGCGAGTGAGAACCATCCAACCTGGCCACGGGCAATGCGCACAAGGTGGCCGAATTCCAGCGGCTGGCCGACGCCTCCGGCCTTGGCCTGCGGGTGGTCGCGGCCGGGAAAATGCCCGAGGTGGTGGAGGACACCGGCACCTTCGCCGGCAATGCGCGCAAAAAGGCGGCGGCACTCCGGGCCGTTTTGCCACCGGACGCCTGGGTGCTGGCGGACGACAGCGGCGTGTGCGTGGATGCGCTGGACGGGGCTCCCGGCGTGGAATCGGCCTATTTTGCCGGGCCCGAGCACGACGCAGGCGCGAACCTGCGCAAGCTCACCGAGGTGATGCGGACCGTGCCCGATGGGGCGCGCGCGGCGCGTTTTGTGTGCGTGCTCCTCCTGCTGAGACCGGACGGAATGGAGCAGGTCTTCGAGGGACGCTGCGAAGGTGTGCTGGCCCGAGAGCCGGCGGGCGGAAAAGGCTTCGGTTACGACCCGCTTTTTGTCCCCGCGGGCTTTACCCGCACCTATGCCCAGCTGACCGATGCGGAGAAAAACCGCATCAGCCACCGCGGATTGGCCTGGCGGCGGCTCGCGGATGCACTCCGGCCGGGGCCGGCCTAGTTGACGAGCTCGAACGAAGTCACCAGGCGCTCAAACACGTCCTTCAGGCCGGCGACGTGGCTGGCGCTGCCCTCGAGGGTGAAGAGATAGGCGTGCGTGTCGTCGCCGATGGCGACCAGCACCTGGCGCTGGGGCGGGGTGCCGGCGTCGGCCGGCGTGATCTCGCGTTCGAAGACCCGCGTGCGCCAGCTCAACGGCCGGAGCATGTTGCTGTTGACCGCGGAATCGTCGTTCACCAGCACGCGGGAAACATCCCTGGCGTTGCGCGGCAGGCTGCTGGGTGCGCTGGTCCAGGCATTGCCGGCGAGCAGGCTGCTGGCCGCGTTGCCGGTAAAGCAGTTGATGCCGAAACGGGCGTCAGGCGCCATCGGGTGGAAGAAGGCGATGGCAAATGGCGCCCGGTCCCGGCGCTGCCATTCGCCCATGCGCTGCTGACTGAGTTCGATAGCCGCGGTGCGGTCGAAGGTCAGCACCAGCTTGGTGATCGTGAAGCCGTCCCACTCCACGAAGCGCCGGGAGACGGCCACGGGGGCCGCGATGAGGGCCGGACCGACGGCGTCCCCGCTGCGGGCGGGCGAAGGCTCGGCGGCCTTGTTGGCGCCGGCGCTGACGGCGCGGGCGCCGAGCACCTGGCTGCTGAGCGAGGAAGCGAGGGTGGCGAAGGCGAGGAGAAGCAGGGGGGGCTTTTTCATGGCCGTGTTACATGCTGGTGAAGTTGAAGGTGGTGCTGGCGAGGAGGGTGTCGAACTGGGCCTTGGTCAGGTCGGCGAAGCTCACGCGCCGGAAAGACCGGATGCGGGGCGTGCCGGGCGGCTGGCGGCCTTGCTGGAACATCTGGTTGAAGCCCCAGACGCGGTTCGGCGGGCTGTAGGTGGCGTTGTTCCAGGTGCCGGTGGCGACCTGGCTGTTGAAGAGGGCCACCATGGAACCGCGGTAGCGGAATTGGTCGCCGCTCCAGTTTTCGTGGAAGCGCGGGAAATTCTCCACGCCGCCCGAGTAGGTCGACGCGCCGGTGTTGGTGGCGACGTTGCCGGTGAGGATGGCCGCCGAGATCTCGGTGGCGGCGGCGTTGATCGGGGAACCGGTGCTGGTGGCATCGCCCGCGGGCAGGCCGCCGGAGACCCAGGCGTTGGAAAGGATGTTGACGGCATCGGCAATGATGGCCACCGGGGCCTCCCCGTCCTTGGGAATGTTGACCTGGGGGGCCGTCTCCGTGCCCACCGCGGTGCCGCCCCGCGTGCCGGCATTGGGGCCGGGGGAGTTCAGGTTGCCGACGATGTAAACCGGCGCGTTGGTCGCGAGGGTGAAGCCGTCAGCGGTGCCGCTCACCGCCGTGGAGCGATTGGGCACCGAGGCACCGTTGATCAGCCGGACGGCGGTCTTGGTGCCGGTGCCGGAACCCATGCTGCCGATGTCGCTGGTGGCGGTGTAACCCTGGTTGGGATTCTCGATGTCGACATAGACGGTGCCGTTCCACGCGGTGTCCGTGGCCCCGTTGCGGGTGACGGTGGCGTCGAGGTTATGGTCGGCGGTGTAGGACGAAGTGCCACTGTTCCAAGCCTTGATGTTGCCGGCGGCGCCGGCGGTGGTGGAGTTGACGGCCGTGCGCAGGACGCCGACATTGATGTCGATGGTGCTGACCATGGCGCCCTCCCGGTTGTCACGCATGCGCCGGTTGGTGCTGATGGCGCCGCTGGGCAGGATGACGACCTTGTCCTTGTTGGCGGAGTTGGCCAGCCAGGTGACCCGGTTGGCGGGCGTCAGCGCGCGGTAAGCGGCGGCGTCCGTCGCGGTCTTGAAGGCCACGGGAGCGGGCGGGGCGCCGGCGGAGTTGGCCCCCTGGAAGATGTAGAGCCCGGCCTTGTTGGAATACTTCTGGGACTCGAGGTTGGTGTTGCCGGCGGAATCGGGCCGCTCGATGAGGGTGTGGGCCTCGGCCGAGTTGTTCGCCGTGATGGCCGGCAGGTTCTGGGCGACGATCCCCATGGAGGAATCCTGCACGTTGCCGCGCCAGACCTGGGAGGCGATCTGGGCGAAGGTATTGCCGGCGGACCGGGTGGCCAGGTTCGTGTCGACGTAGGTCCCGAGGGAGGTGCCGGACGCGTTGGTAAGGCCGGAGTTGATGCCGATCACGTCGGGCACGTTGTTCAGGTTCACGTCAAGGCCGTTCGTGAAGCTGATGTTGCGGCCGATGGTGCGGCCGGAATCGAGGGCGGCATTCAGGATGCGGCCGGCCGACGTGACCGTGCTCAGGAACTCAAGCGTGGCGCTCGTGTTGCTGGTCATGTAGGTGTCCACGTTGGAGTGCACCGGCCCGGTGACGGTCATGTTCGGGCCGGGGTGAAACTCCATGGGGATGTTGTAGAAGATCGCGTAGTTGAAGAGGGAGACGTCGCGGATCTCGACGGATTGCGTGGCATACTGGGTGACGCTCAGGCCCGGCACCGAGCTCGTGGCCCTGGCCAGCAGGCGGATGGTCTGGGTGCGGGCGAACTGTCCGCGGAGCGGGTCGTAGGCATTGCCCGGGTCCGCCGGATCGATGTAGCGGGTGGTCGGCTCGGTGTATTGGCTAGCCCAGAAATTGAGGCTGCTCGAGCCCACGTTGTTGTAACTGCCGGCGGTGCTGGGGTAAAGTGTGGCCTTGCGATTGGCCCCGGCGGTCAGCGGATTGGCCGTCAGCTCGCCGTTCGAGAAGTTGAGGTTTTTCTGCAGCCGCATCATGATCTCGGAGGCGCCGTATTCAAGCATGGCCTCGGCGCCGTTCTTGGCCTGGAAGCGCAGGTTGTTGCGTTGGTTCAGCCGGAACTCGGAGCCGCTGTATTTGAGCAGGGCGGCGGCGGTCAGGCTCAGGACGACCGAGAAGATGAGGACCGTGGCGAGGGCGTAGCCGCGATTGGAATGGAGTGAATTCATGGCGGGTAGGGCGATCAGCCGCGGGGCGTGATCGTGAAGTTGTAGGTGTTGGTGATGCGCTTGGCCTGGTTGCCGTGGAGGATCTTGCACCGGGTGATGATGCTTTTGTTCTGGTAGTTGTAGAAAGTGTAGTTGTTCGAGAGGCCGCTCAGGTCGTTGATCAGGATCGGAAACTCGGCGGCCTGGGAATAGGCCACGGTCGCCGGCGGCAGCAGCGACTCGATGGTCACCGTGCTGCTCAGGGTGGCGGGGAACGTGACGCTCCAGGAGGTGGTCCACGTCGCGGCGCCCGTCTTGTATTTGTCGGTGTCGAAGCTGTAGATGGCATTCTCGCCGGCCAGCCGGCGGTTCGGGGCCACCCAATAGCCGACGATGCGGTTCACGACGCCGCTGCTGATCGTGGGATTGTTGCCGGCGTTGCCATCGTAGAAACGGGCGTCGAAGTAGGGGTCGCTGTAATACACCAGGATCACGAAGTCACCGGAGGCTCCGTTCTGCATGCGGTCGAAGAAGTTCACCGTGCTGTTGCCGTCCGCATCGCGTTTCTCGGCGACGCCGTCCCAGCGGTTCTGGGCGCAGAAGGCCTGGTAGATGATGAAGCTGTTGGATTCGCGCGCATTCTCGACCATCTGGTTGGTCACCTTGCGAATGTCGCCGTTGATGAGGAGCTTTTGCTCGCCGGCGAACTGGCTCTTCAGGTTCATGATGAAGAACGGCAGCACGCCGCCCATGACCAGGCCGAAGATCGTCACCACGATCATGATCTCGGAGAGGGTGTAGCCGCGGGAGCGGTGGCAGGAGGTGTTCATGGCGGAATCAGTAGGTGGGGACCGAGGAGCGCACGGAGCGGAGCGTGCCGTTGACGACCCGGCGCACGCCGTAGTCGTAGGTGACCTGATATTGGATGGTGATCTCGACGCCCGAGGCCAGGTTGGTGGTGGCGGTTTCCAGGCTGGTGAGCACGGCACGGAACCGGAAATCCATCGGCTGGATCGGCGTGCCCGAAGCGGTCTGGTCCAGGAACACGCGCTCCTTCGACCAGACGGAATTGCCGAAGACGCTGCCTGATTCCGGCAGCACGGGCGTGCCATCCGTCTTGTCGAGCGGCAGCGGGACCGTGGCGTCCTGGGCGCAGCTCTTCAGCGTGGTGTAATCCAAGTGGCGCACCTGCTCCATGTAGCCTTGGGCGAGTGTCAGCGCCGTGTTTTGATACACCGTCTGCTCGGCCATGGAGCGAACCTGGAATGTCACGCTGATGACGCTGACCGACAGGATCGCGAGCAAGCCGAGGGCGATGATCACCTCGACAATGGTCATGCCCCGGCTGGCGCCGGAGGCGTGCCGTGAAATACGACCGGCGAAAAAGACTGATCTGCCGGCACCGAACCGTGTCAGGTGCGGCGCGGGCCTGGGCGAAAGCAGGGCAAGTTGGATGTTCTGCATACGGCCCTACCATACATTAACCAGGCCCTACTCGTAATGGCCCTAAGACTACATCATAAGCCTCTACCCAGAATAGAGGCTATAGCCTCTGCTACAGATACTGCGCTTAGGCGGTATCGTTCTTGCCTGCCTCGACAAAGAGGGCTGCCGCCTGTGTGCGCCGGGCGATATTCAGCTTCGAAAAGATGGTGGCCAGGTAGTTTTTGACAGTCTTCTCAGTCAGGCCAAGCCGGTCGCCAATCTCCTTGTTCGTCAGTCCGTCGGCCAGGTAGGCCACGACCCGGCGTTCCTGCGGCGACAATTGGCTGAGCTTGCCGGCCGCGGTCATCTCTCCGCGGTTCTTCACGAGATTGAGCACCTGGCTGGCCATCGAGGGATCGAGCACGGGTTGCCCGGCCGCGACCGTGCGCAGGCCGCTGGCCAGCGCCGCGCCGTCATTGTCCTTGAGCAGGTAGCCCCGGGCCCCGGCGCTGAGCGCCTCCTGGACATTGCGCTCGTTGCTGCTGGAGGTGAGCACCAGGACCTTGGTCTGGGGGCGCGCCTTGAGCAGTTCACGGCAGACTTGGAGTCCGGACTTGTCGGGCAGGTGCAGGTCCAGCAGCACGACATCCGGTTTGTGTTTCGCCACGGCGGCGAGGCCGTCCGCCGCCGAGCCGGCTTCCGCGACAATCGTTATGTCCGCGTAATCCTCCAGCGCGCTCCGCAGGCCGAGGCGGATGATGGGGCTGTCGTCGATCAACAGCACCCGGATCGGGTTGGTCGCGGCGGGGGCGTTCATGCGGGCGACGCAACGGGGAGGGTGAGCAATACGCGAGTTCCTTTTCCCGCGGCGGACTCGATGCGCAGGCTGCCCCCGAGGGCGGCGGCGCGCGCCTGCATGTTGCCGAGCCCGTGGCCGGCCGCACCGGCTCCCGCCGGCGTGAAGCCCCGGCCGTCGTCCTGCACCGCCAGCGCCACGGCCTGCTCGCTCCGGCCGGCCAGCAGCGTGATGTGACGGGCGTGACCATGGCGCAGGCTGTTGCTCACGGCCTCGCGCAGGATGTTCATGATCTCGGCGATGTGCACCGGGGCGATCTGGGCCACGGCCTCGTCGTCGAGCCGGTGCTCGATGCGCACGTCCTGTCCGGCGGCGAAGGAACCGATCAGGTCGTTCAGGGCGCCGGCGAAGGACTGGCCGGTCACGCGGGCCGGCTCCAGTTCCTCCAGGTAGGCGCGCACCTCCTGGTTGAGGCGCCGCAACTCGGTCATGCACTGGTCGACGCGTTGCTGCAGCTCGGGGACGAGCGCGCCCTTTTTCTGGACGCTCTCCAGGGTCAGGCACACGGCGTAAAGGGTCTGGCAGATGTTGTCGTGCAACTCGCGGCCGAGGCGGACGCGCTCGGCGACCGAGTGGCCGAGGAGCGTGCGGTTGACCTGCAGGTCCTCCTCGGCGCGCATGCGGGCACCGTGCTCCTGCTCGAGGGCCGCGCCGCGCTCGTTGGAGATCTTGGCGAAGTGCTCCATGCCGACGGCCTGGGCGCGGGTGGCGGACCAGGGGGATCGCGTGGCACCATCACCGGGCAGGCCGCGGCGTCCGCCCAGGATCACCAGCAGCAGGGGCACGAGGGCGAACAGCAGCGAGAGCAGCACCATGGCCGCCAGCACGCGCTGGTGCAGCACCTGCACCTTGATCAAGGCCGGGGCCGCAAAGACCACCCGGGCGTGCCAGCCCGGCGCCCCGGTCATTTCCTGGGTGAAGGTGAGCGCCGTGCCCGCGGGGACCGTGGCCGGCGGATTGTCGGTGCGGTAAAGGGTCACGGTGCCGCCCAGCATGGCCCCGAGCTCGCGCTGGAAGGCCTCGTCCCATTTTTCGGGCGGCCGGCCGCTGACGGCCATGACCCCGGCCAGGCGTTCCCGCGCATCCTGCACGGCGACGGCCTGCAACTGGCGGGTCTCCCGGCGCAGCCACCACTGCAGGGTCACGGCCGACCCCAGGAAGAGCAGCAGGAGAAGCAGGGCCAGGCCCAGCGAGCGGGTGGTGAGATTCATCACGATAAGGGACTTTCAGGGTGCAGATTAGGGGGAAGGAGGCGAGCGCGTCAAAACCTTCGACAAACGGCCGGCGGCAGGTAGGTTTTTGACCCTTTTATGCAGTCCTTCTACATCACGACCGCCATCGACTATGTGAACGGGTCGCCACACCTGGGCCATGCCTACGAAAAAGTGCTGACGGACGTCATCGCGCGCTTCCGGCGGCAAATGGGCGACCAGGTCCATTTCCTGACCGGCGTCGACGAGCACGGCCAGAAGGTGCAGGCCAGCGCCAAGAAAAAGGGCATCGCCCCGCAGCAGTTCGTGGACGAGGTCAGCGCGGAGTTCCGGGCGCTCCTGCCGAAGCTCAACATCTCGAACGACGACTTCATCCGCACCACCGAGCCGCGGCACCAGAAGGTCGTGCGCACCATCCTTCAGCAGCTCTTCGACAAGGGCGAGATCTACAAGGCCGAATACAAGGGCTTCTATTCCACGCGGCAGGAGCAGTTCCTGCAGGACAAGGACCGCAACCCCGACGGCACCTGGCCGGAGATCTTCGGCGAGGTGACCGAGATCGTGGAGGCGAACTACTTCTTCAAGCTCGCCCAGTATCAGGAGTGGCTGGCGAAATACCTGGCCGACAACCCGGCCTTCATTTTCCCGGCCTACCGGCAGAAGCAGGTGGCGGAGTTCCTGAAGGAGCCGTTGAACGACCTCTGCATCTCGCGCCCGAAGGAGCGGCTGGAGTGGGGCATCCCGCTGCCGTTCGACGAGGGCTACGTCACCTACGTGTGGTTCGACGCGTTGCTCAACTATTACTCCGCGGTCGTAGACCGGCCGGAGATCTGGCGCGTGGCGCACCACGTCATCGGCAAGGACATCCTCGTGCCGCCGCACGCCGTCTACTGGCCGATCATGCTGCACGCGGCCGGGCTCCCGCTGCCCAAGGGCATCATCGCCCACGGCTGGTGGCTGCAGCGCGGCGCCAAGATGTCCAAGAGCACCGGCAACGCCCTCAACCCGCTCGACCTCGTCACCGAGTTCGGCGTGGACGCGTTCCGCTACTTCCTCATCCGCGAGATGAACGTCGGCCAGGACAGCGACTTCACGCTCGAGCAGTTCATGGTCCGCTACAACAGCGAGCTCGCGAACAACCTCGGTAACCTCGTCAACCGCACGCTCAATATGACGACCCGCTTTGCCGGCGGTGCCCTGCCGGCGGCCGAGGGCGCGGAGGACCTGGAGAAACACCTGCACGACCTCTGGACGAAGACCCGCGACGAGTTCATCCCGCTTTGCGAAGGCTACCAGTTCCACGCCGCGCTGGAGCGGGCGATGGTTTTCCTGACCGAGACCAATGCCTACATCGAGAAGCGTGCGCCGTGGAAGCTCGGCAAGTCGACCGAGCCCAAGGATCAGGCGCTGCTCCGCACGTCGCTGGCCACCATGGCCGAGGCGCTGCGTCTCGCCGTCGCCCTCATCCAGCACATCACACCCGGCACCACGGAGAAGATCAACGCGGTGCTCGGCTACCAGCCGGGCGCCCTCTGGCGCGACGAACTGAACTGGGGCACGAAGCTGAACGGCGCGAAGGTCGCCCCGGCCCTCGTGCTCTTCCCGCGTCCGGCCCCGCCCGCCAAGCCGTGAAGGTTCTCCCGGTCAATCCGACCGAGAACGTCACGCCCGAGTCGCTCCGGGCGTTCCTGGGGCAATGCTGCGCGCTGGCGAAGGAGGCCGGCCGGCCGCAGCTCGTCAGCATCAGCCTGGCGGTCGACCACCTCGATCCGCTGGCGGTGCTGGAGTCCATCTTCGAGCCCTCCGAGCTGCATTTCTACGCCGAGCGGCCGGCCCAGGGTTTTGCCGTGGCTGGGGCGGAAGCCGTGCTGGAATTCAACGCGACCGGCCCGGGACGTTTCGCCGCCGCCCGCGACCACATTGCGCGCGTGCTGGCCGACACGATTGCGGTGGGCCCGCTCGACGAGCCGTTCGCCGGCCCGCATTTCTTCTTCGCCAACAGCTTCGCGCACGAGGCCGCGGCCAATGCCCCGTTTCCGGCGCTGCGGCTTTTCGTGCCGCGCTGGCAGGTGGCGCGCATGGGTGACAGCACCGTGGCCGTTGCCAACCTGCTCATCACGGCCGACGCACCCGTCGACCTGATCGCGGCCAAGGTCTGGAAGGCGCACGCCAAGTTCCGGGCCTTCGATTACCGCAGTGCGCAGCGCAAGGACCGCCCGTCCGCCCCCAAGCGCGCGGAGGAGATCGGCGGGGACGAGGCCTATCAGCGGGCCGTGGCGCAGGCCCTGCAGGAGATTGCGCACGGCGATTACCACAAGGTCGTGCTGGCCCGCGCCCGACGGCTCACGACGACCGAGGAATTTCACCCGCTGGGCGTGCTCAACCACCTGCGCCAGCATTATCCGGCGTGTTATGCCTTCTCGATCGCGAACGGCCGCGGCCAGAGCTTCATCGGTGCCAGCCCCGAGCGGCTGGTGCGCGTGGCCGGCGGCCGGATGCACACCGAGGCGCTGGCCGGCTCGGCACCGCGCGGGGAGTCGGCCAGTGAGGACGCCGCCTTCGCCCGGGCGCTGCTGGCGAGCGAAAAGGACCAGCGCGAACACCGGCTGGTGCTGGAGTCCATCGCCCGCCGGGTCGCCGACCTTCGCCTGAAGCTCGAGCATGCGGGCCAGCCGCGCGTGCTCGGCTTGGCCAACGTGCAGCACCTGCACCTCCCGATCAGCGCCACGCTGCCGGAGGGTGTGCACATCCTCGACCTGCTGGCCCGGCTGCATCCGACCCCGGCTGTGGGCGGCACGCCGCGCGAGCCCGCGGTCGCGGCGCTAGCCCGGCTCGAGTCATTTGCGCGCGGCCTCTATGCCGGGCCGCAGGGCTGGGTCGATCACCGCGGCGGCGGGGAGTTTTTCGTCGGCATCCGCTCGGCGCTGGTCGACGGGCATACCGCGACGGTCTATGCCGGTGCCGGCATCGTGGCCGGATCGTCCCCCGAGAAGGAATTTGCCGAGACCGAGCTTAAGTTCAAAGCTCTCATCCAAGCCCTGACCACCACATGAGCCACCTCGACTACCGCAACACCAACAGCCTCTGGGGCAGCGTGCTGGTCGAGACCCTGCACCGGCTCGGCCTGCGGGAAGTAATCATCTCGCCCGGCTCACGCTCGACGCCGCTGACAATCGCCTTCGCCCGCCATCCCGGCATCGAGGCCATCCCGGTGCTCGACGAGCGCTCGGCGGCCTTCTTCGCCCTCGGGCTGGCCCGGCAGCATCACCGCCCGGTGGCGTTGCTGTGCACGAGCGGCACGGCGGGAGCCAATTATTTCCCGGCGGTCATCGAAGCGCAAGAGAGCGGCGTGCCGCTGCTCGTCATCACCGCCGACCGTCCGCCCGAGATGCGCGAGTGCCGCTCCGGCCAGACGATCGACCAGCAGAAGCTTTTCGGCAGCCATGTGAATTTCCACCATGAGTTCAGCGTGCCGCAGGCGACCCTGCCGATGCTGCGCTACCTCCGGCAGACGACCGCGCACGCCTGGGAGCGGACCCAATGGCCAAATTCCGGCCCGGTGCACCTGAACGCGCCGTTCCGCGACCCGCTGCCCCCGGTCGAAGACGGGCTGACCGGCGCGGTGCGCAAGGAACTGAACGAGGCCAAATTCTTCTCCGCCCTTAAATCAGCCACACCAATGGAGACAGCTCCCGTTGGCCGGTTGCGGCTGGGTGGACGGGGGCTCATCATCGCCGGTCAGGTGCGGCCTTCAGACCCGGTCACCTACGCCAAGGCGGTCGGGCGGATCGCGCGGAAGCTGGGCTGGCCGGTGCTCGCGGACGCGCTGTCGCCGTTGCGGCATCACGCGCACCTCGTGCCGCACCTCGTCACGACCTACGACATCATCGCCCGATCAGCGGCCATGACGAAGCAACTGCGACCCGACCACGTGTTGTGCCTGCACGACTGGCCCACCAGCAAGGCCATGCGCCAGTGGCTGCAGGCGGATGACATCCCAGTCACGCTGGCCAGTTCGCACCCGCAGAATCCGGATGCGCTGCACAGCCGGACCAACCTGGTGCGTTGTCATGTCGAGGCCCTGGCCGGTGTCATCACCGCAGGGGCGAAGCCGCGCGGCTGGCTGGCGTCATGGCTCGGCACGGATCGCAAACTGGCGCGCCGTCTCGCCCGTGATGTGGCGGCGACGGAAGGCCTGTTCGAGGGCCGGGCGAGCGCCTTGCTGCCGGCCTTGCTGCCGAGGGACACGCCGGTGTTCGTGGCGAACAGCATGCCCGTGCGCGACCTCGAGTATTTCTGCCCGGCGAACAGCCGCCGGCTGGCGGTGCATTGCAACCGCGGCGCCAACGGCATCGACGGCACGCTGTCGACCGCGCTGGGTGTGGCGCACCGCAACCGGCCCGCGGTGCTGCTGACCGGCGACCTCGCGCTGCTGCACGACACGAACGGCTTCCTGTCGGTGCCCAGGTTCAAGGGCGGCCTGACGATCGTGCTCATCAACAATGACGGCGGCGGCATCTTCGGACACCTGCCGGTGGCGCAGTTCGAGCCACCCTTCGAGGAGTTCTTCGCCACGCCGCAGCAGGCCGATTTCAAGAAGCTCGCCGCGGCGTATGGCTGCAGTCACGTGGCCGTGCGCGACTGGAAACATTTCGCGCAGCTGCTCGCGAAGCTGCCCGCGCGGGGGGTGCGCGTCCTGGAATTGCGGACGGACCGGAAGCGGGATGCGGCGACGCGAAAGGGAATGTTCGCGAAGCTGGCCGGGTAGGGGCCCGACAGCCCGCAAGCCACACGGCCCTAAAGGGGCAGGTGGATCGTGAACGTGGTGCCGGCGCGGGAACTCTTGAAGTCGATCACGCCGTGGTGGGCCTCGACGACCGCCTTTGCGATCGCCAGGCCGAGACCGGTGCCGTTGACCTTGCCCTGGCTGACAAAGGGCTCGAAGAGCGTGGAGCGGATCTCGCGCGGAACACCCGGACCGTTGTCGACGACGGTGATCACGCACTGGTTCTTCACCCGGCGGGCCGCGACGGTGATGCGGCCGCCGGGGCGGTGGGCCATGGCCTCGGAGGCGTTGGTGACCAGGTTTTGCAGCACGCGCAGGGCGCGTTCGTGGTCGAGTGGCAGCTCGAGGGTGGTGGGCTTGATCTGCAGCTTCACCCCGGCCCGGCCGAGGGGCACGACGTTGTTCTCCCGCAACTGGCCGAAAAGTTCCGCCAGCGGCGCGACCTTGATCCGCAGGCGCGTTTCCCCGCGGGCGAAGTCCAGCACCTCCTCGACCATGCCGCCCAGCCGGCTGACCTGCCGGAGGATCATGGCGCAGAGCTCCTGCGTCCCCGGCTTGGGATCGCGCTTCGCCAGCAGTTCGGTCGCAAGCTTGATGGTGGAGAAAGGCCCGCGGAAGTCGTGCACCATGCTGTTGGCCATTTCGCCGATGAGCGTGATCTTCTCCTTGCGGACGACCTCGGTGACGTAGCGCTCGTTGGTGGCACGTAGGTTCTCGCTGACGTGGCTGAAGAGGCGCAGCACGGTGTGCCACGAGGCCTCGGAGAGCAGCCGCAGGAACGCCTGCTGGGAAATGCGGCCCAACTGCACCGGGCCGTCGGCGATGGCGGCGGTGCTGCGGTTGGAACCGTCCAGCACGCCCAGTTCGCCAAAGTAGTCGTCCGGCCCCTTGTAGGCGAGGACCTGCGGGGCGCCACCGGGGGACTTCTTGGTCAGCGCGACGCGGCCGGTGAAGACGAGGTAGATGCAGTTCGAGACGCTGTTCTCCTCGAAGATGACGGCCTCGTGCGGAAAGCGGACCAGGCGCACCTGCCCCGCCAGTTTCGCGCCCTGCGCGGCCGGGAAATGGCTGATGAAACGGTGTGACCTGACGGCCTGGACCATGGACGGCAGCAAGGCAGTCCGCCGCGCGGCGTGCAAGCCCGCTACAGCTGGATCGGCAGGCCGACCTCGATGATCTGCATCGGCGGCAGGCGGTAATAATCCCGCACCGGGCGGGCGTTGCGGCTCAGCAGCGAGTAAAGGCGCTTCTGCCAGTGCCACATCTTGGTGTCGCCGCCGGTGATGACCATCTCGCGGTTGAAGTAGTAGGTGGCCTCGTTGAGCTTCACCGGCACGCCGGCCGCGCGGACCTGTTCCATGAGGTGCTCGACGTCGGGCGACTCCATGTAGCCGTAGCGCGCGATGGCCCGCCACACGCCGTTGCCGGAGCCGATCTCGCGCACCTCAAGGCGATCCTCCGCCGGCACGGTCGGCACCTCATCGGTCACGACGCTGAGCAGGACGACGGTATCATGCAGGACCTTGTTGGCCTTCACGTGATGAAGGAGCACCAGCGGCGTGCCCGTCGGGTTGCCCGCCATGAAGACCGCGGTGCCGCGCACGCGCACGAGGCGGTCCGAGCCGGCGATGTTGCACAACTCCTCCTCGGTGATCTCGTTGGCGTAGATGCGGCGGAAGATCTCCTCCTTGCCCTTCTTCCAGGTGTGCATGATCGCGATGATGCCGATGGCGACCACGACGGGAAACCAGCCGCCGTCCGCGAACTTGTGAATGTTCGACGCGAAGAGCGGCACGTCCACCAGGAGGAACAGCCCGCAGAGCAGGGCCGCCGCCCACGTGGGCCAGTGCCAGTGCCGGCGGAGCACGCTGAAGAACGCGCAGGACGTCACGACCATGGTGCCGGTGACCGCGATGCCGTAGGCCGCCGTGAGCCGCTCGCTCGAGCCGAAGGCGAGCACCACATAGATCGAGCCGGCCGCGAGGAGGCCGTTGACCAGCGGCAGGTAGATCTGGCCGGACTGGTCGGCGTTCGTGTAGGTGATCTTGAGGCGGGGAAAGAAGCCCAGCTGGATGGCCTGGCGGGTGATCGAGAACGTGCCGGTGATCATCGCCTGGCTGGCGATGATGGCGGCCACGATGGAAACCATCGTGAGCGCCAGCCGGGGCATGCCCTCCGGGACCATGGCGAAGAAGGTGTGTGTCGTGTCGTCGGGATTCGCCAGCACCCGCGCGCCCTGGCCGAAATAGTTCAGGATGAGGCCGGGCCAGGCGAAGAAATACCATGCGCGGGCGATGTGCTTGCGGCCGAAATGGCCCATGTCCGCGTAGAGCGCCTCGGCGCCGGTGATGGCGAGCACCACGGAACCGACGAGCGCGGCGGCCTGGCTGGGATGATCGGTCAGCAGACGGATGCCCAGCAGGGGATTGAGCGCCTCCACGACCTGGGGCGCGGCCCGGATGTGCCAGACGCCCAGCCCGCCGATGATGAAAAACCACACCAGCATCGCCGGCCCGAAGATCCGCCCGATCATGTGGGTGCCCTTTGACTGGAAGAGGAAGAGGCCGGCGAGGATCAGCGCGGAGATGAACGGCACCCTGCCGGCGAAACTCGGGTCGAAGGTGTTGAGGCCTTCCACGGCGCTCAGCACGGAAACCGCCGGCGTGATGATGCCATCGCCATAAAGCAGCGCGGCGCCCAGCAGGATGAGCAGGGTGAGGGCGCCCATGGCCTGGGTGGACTTGGCCCGGTCGCCATGGCTGAGCGCGAGCAGCGCGAAAATGCCGCCTTCACCGCGGTTGTCAGCTCGCGTGACAAACCACAGGTATTTGCAGACGACCACCAGCAGCATGGCCCAGAAAACCAGCGAGAGCGCACCGAGGACGCCCGTGGCGCGTTCGACGGGCGGCAGGTAGTTCAGGCACTCGCGCAGGGCGTAGAGCGGGCTGGTGCCGATGTCGCCAAAGACCACCCCGAGGGCGCCAAGCGTGAGCCCGGCACCGGCGGTGGCTTTTACGGCTGTGCCTGCGGGTTGCATGAAGTGGAGGAATGTTGGGGCGGGGGGGCGGGTGAGCCAGCAGTTTTAGGATTAGCCCTGAAAATGCCTTGACCCCTTTTGGTAAAAACCGCCTTTGCGGCAAAAACGGTTGCGGCCCAAGGCTTTTAGCACAGTCTGGCGGCATGTCCATCGCCTGGAAAGCAGCCAAGAAATACGACGACATCCTCTACCACAAGGCCGCCGGCATGGCCCGGATCACGATCAACCGGCCGGACAAGCGCAACGCCTTCCGCCCGCAGACGGTGGCCGAGATGCACGAGGCGCTGCTCGACGCCCGCGAAGACCAGACCATCGGGGTCGTCTTCCTGACGGGTGCCGGTCCGGCCAAGGACGGCAAATACGCCTTCTGTGCCGGCGGCGACCAGTCGGTGCGCGGCCACGGCGGCTACATCGACGGCCAGGGCGTGCCGCGCCTCAACGTGCTTGAGGTGCAGAAGCTCATCCGCTCGATGCCCAAGGTCGTCATCGCGCTGGTCGCCGGCTACGCGATCGGCGGCGGCCACGTGCTGCACGTGATGTGTGATCTCACCATTGCCGCCGACAACGCGATCTTCGGGCAGGTCGGCCCCAAGATGGGCAGCTTCGACGGCGGCTTCGGTTCCAGCTACCTCGCCCGCATGGTCGGCCAGAAGAAGGCGCGCGAGATCTGGTTCCTCTGCCGCCAATACAACGCCACCGAGGCGCTCGCGATGGGCCTCGTGAACAAGGTCGTCCCGGTGAAGGAACTCGAGGCCGAGGGTGTCGCGTGGGCGCAGGAAATCTTGCAGCGCAGTCCGCTGGCCATCCGCTGCCTGAAGGCGGCCTTCAACGCCGAGCTCGACGGCCAGAGCGGCATCCAGGAACTAGCCGGCAACGCCACGATGCTCTACTACATGACCGAGGAGGCGAAGGAGTTCATGACGGCGCAGAAGGAGAAGCGTAAGCCGAAGGCGGAGAAATTTCCCTGGCTGCCGTGAGCGAGGCCCGGCCGCACCCGGCATTCGCGCAGACGGATCACCGGCCCTGGCCCGTGCCGAACCGCCCCTGGTCCTGGCAACAGGCCTGGTGCGATCTGCTTTTCATCCACTTTGAGGTGGAGCCGGCGGCGATAGCCGCGTTGCTGCCCCCGGGGTTGCAACCCGATCTCCACGACGGCAAGGCCTGGATCGGCCTCGTCCCCTTTCGCATGGAGGGGGTGACCAGGCGGGGCTGGCCGGCGCCGGCCTGGCTTTGCGACTTCGCCGAGATCAACGTGCGGACCTACGTCACGCACCAGGGGAAATCGGGCGTGTGGTTCCTGAGCCTGGACGTGGTCAATCCGCTCGTGGCGGGATTTGCGCGGACCTTCTTCCACCTGCCCTACGAGAGCGCGCGGATCGGGCTGGAAACCAAACCGGATGGGTTGCACTACGCCGTGCAACGCGGCGAGCGGCGGTTTGAGGCGGTGTATGCGGGTGGCGAGCCGGCGCCGGCCGCCCCGGGCAGCTTCGCGGAGTGGGCGACGGAGCGCTACTGCCTCTACCCGGTATCATCCGACAGGCGCATCCTGCGCGCCGAGGTGCAGCATCCCAAGTGGCCTTTGCAGAAGGCGGAAATGAACGTCCGGACGAACACGATGTCGCCCATTGCACTCGGGCCACAACACCCGGAGGTTTATTTTTCGCGCCGTGTCGATGTGGTGGTCTGGCCGCTGGCCCCGGTGGGCTGACTCAGCCGTTTCCCTTGATCTCGCCATCCGTCGCCCAGACGACCAGCCAGCCGCTGTCCTTGTCGACATAGACCATGGTGGAGGCGCTGGTGTCGCCGGCCTCGACGAAGTCGGCGCGGGCAACCTCGGTGACCGCGGCTTGGGGCGCGAGAGTGGGGGCTGGGGGAACGGGAGAGCGGGTGACGAAGAAGGCAAAGGCCAGGGCCGCCGCGGCGGCGAGGGGCGCGCTGAACCAGATGACCGGGGCGAGCGGGCGCTTCTTCGCGGGCCTGGCGCTTTCGCCGTGAAGTTGGGCGCGGATCGTGCGCCATTCCTTGTCCGCGTCGGGCACCGCTACATTGGCGGCGTCGGTCTTCAGGAAGGTGACCGCGTCGCCATAGTTGAGGCGCGCCCGGCGGCAGGCGGGGCAGCCGGCGACATGTTCCGCGAGCTCGGCGTGCTGCTTGGAAGTCAGCACGCCGTCCCGTTCGGCCAGGAGCAGGGGCTCGATGTCGCGGCAGTTCATGGGTTCTGATTTTTAACCACTAATGGACACTAATTGAGCACTAATGACCGGGACTGGGATTAGTGTGATTTTAGTGTGCATTAGTGGTGCGTGACTGGTTCGGGTTTCAGCGGCCCCGGCCGTAGTCCCGGCGACGGTCGTTGCGGTCATGGCGATCATGCCGGTCATAACGATCATTGCGATCGTAGGAGACCCAGACGCGGTCGGTGCGGAAGGTGTAGTGGCCGTCGATGTAGCGCCTGCTGGAGTGACCGTGGCGGCTGCGCTCGATCACCCAGCAGCCGGGCACCCAGACCTTCACGCTGACTTCCTTCCAGTAACCGTCGTTGTCGCGGTCATCACAGTCGTCGCGGTCGCGGCGGCCGTTGACGATGACGGTGGTGCTGCGGTGCGGATAGTCGGACGAGTGACGGCTTTCGTTGATCGCGGAGCCGATGATCAGTCCGCCGATGAGGCCGCCCACGATGGCCAGCTCCTTGTCACCGGCCTTGGCAGGCTTCGGCGCGAGGGAGAGGGCGGTGACGGCAATGAGAGCGAGAGCGGTGATTTTGTTTTTCATATGTCCTCCAAGGTTGCGGTTCATTCCTTGGGACGTGGCTCGACTCACATTTATTCAAGCAATCCGCACAAATCTGATAGCGTCTTTAAAATATTGTTCATCTGAAGCTTAGCAGACGGAAGTTTGGCCACAAAAAGCACAGAAATCGCAAAAGATGAGCTCTGATTCTGCGCCTTTTGCGCTTTTTGTGGCCAATTTTAGTCAACGGCCGACCAGAATAACCGCATAAACTTCGCCCTTGTTGCCGGTCGAGGGTCCGCCGAGCACCGCGGGAACCCCCGGACGGAGCACGAGGCCGGTATTCATCAGGGTGCGACCACCGGAGGACCAGCGGACTTTCACATGAATGGACTTGCCGTCGGATTTTTCCGTGGAGACCTCGAGTTCGTGACCGTCGCCGATCGACAGGCTGCCCTGGGCCGGCACCTCGAGGCTGGTGCTGTCGTCGCCGAGAAAGCGGTAGCTCTCGAAGCGGAGGATGCGGCGCAGGGTGGGCTCGTATGGCGCGAGGCGGCGGTCGGTCTGGCCGCTTTCGTTGGAGGCGGAGATGAGGATGCCCCGGATGCTGGCGCTGTCGGCGCGGGCGACGGCACAGAGGCCCGCGAGCGAAGCGAGCAGAAGGATGAGGCGGATGGTCTTCATGGTTTGGCTCCTAGTTTTTGCGCCAGCAGGCGGCGCGCGTGATAAAGACGGGACATGACCGTGCCGGTCGGGATGGCGGTGGCTTGGGCGATCTCCTCGTAAGAAAGCCCCTCGACCTCGCGCAAGGCAAGCACGGCGCGCAGCTTCGGCGGCAGGGCCGCGATGGCGGCCTGCAGGGCGGCCTTGCGCTCGCTGCCCTCGGCCTGCCGGCCGGCATCCTCGGTCGTGGCCGGCTCGGGCGCGGACTCCACCGTGGCGTCGCCGGTGTCGAAGGGCAGGAAGCGGTCGAACCAGCGGCGGCGCCTGCGCAGGTGGTCGAGCGAGCGCCGGGTGGCGATGGGATGCAGCCAGGTAGCGAACCGGGCGTCGCCGCGGAATTTCGGCAGCTCACGCCAGACGGTGAGCCAGACTTCCTGGCAGACGTCCCGGGCGTCGGCCTCGTGGCGGACGATCGCATAGACGAGCCGGAAGGTCCGCTCATAGTGGCTGCGCATGATCACCCCGAAGGCCGCCTCGTCGCCGGTCTGCGCGCGCCGCAGCAAGTCGGGATCGGGCTCGGGGTGGGGCGGCTGGGTGTTGGGCACGGGGCGGAGGGACAGCGGAAGGCTCAGGCCGGTTCCGTGCCGGGCAGAATGATGCTCGCATCGAACGGGAGGTCGACATGCACGAGGCTGCGGTTCAGCGCGGCGGGGTCGGGCGGACGCTGGCAAAAGCCATAGGCCTCGCCGAGGGCGATGTGGCTGGAGGCGTTCTCGTCGAGCAGCGGGTGGTAGAACAGCCGCTCCGCCCGGCCGAGCGAGGTTTGATCCGGGACATAGGCCACCTCGCCGAGCCGGCCGGCACCCTCGTCGGTGTCAAGCAGGCGGGCGAGCAGGTCGGCACCGGTCCGCGCCGAGGCGGCGACCACGGCGCCGCGCTTGAACTCCAGCTCGATGCCCTCGATGACCGCGCCGCTGTAGCTGATCGGCCGGGAAATCCGCACATGCCCGGTGGCTGAGTTGCGGTGCGGGGCCGTGAAGATTTCCTCCGTGGGCAGGTTGGCGACAAAGGAAAGGCCGGACTTGGTGGCGAGCTGCGCGGTGCACCAGACATGCCCCGGCGGCAGGGCGACGGACAGGTCGGTGCCTTCGCCCTTGTAACGCAGGGTGCGGAGGCGCTGCAGGTTCAGGCTGGCGCACTCTCGTTGCAGCAGGCGCAGGTGGAGCTTCCACGCGGCGACCGGGGAAGGTTCGTTGACGCGCGTGGCGGTGAACACGTCCTGCCAGAGTGCCGCGAGACGCTGTTCCGAGGGCAGGTCAGGATAGGCGGCGTGCGCCCAGGCGGGGATCGGGGCGGGCGCGGCGGTCCAGTTGGTGGCGCCCTGCACGAGCTGCTGCGCGACCGGGCCGAAATGCTCCCAGCCGATGCGACGCAATTCGGCGACTCGTTCCGCCGGCACGCCGTCGAGCAGGCGCGGCTGGCTGCTTTGCAGGAAGAGCAGGGCGTCGCCGCGGCGGACGCCGTCGGCCAGGCGCTTCGCATTGCCGGCGGCGAGCTGGCTGAAGCCGCGCCAGTCGGCCTTCTCGGCGAATTCCCGGAGCCGCGGTCCGTCGCCCCAGATGACCTCGGCGTCGCTGCCAGCCGCCTTGATGACGGCCTCGACGATCACCTCGGCGCTGCGGGCCACGCCCTGCAGTTCGTAGGGCTCGGCGATGAGCAGTCGCTGGCCCGGCTGCAGGTTCAGGCCGACCCGCACGATGACCTCGGCAAAGGCGTGGAGGCGTGGCTCGAAGTCAGGCAGCATGCGGAAGTGTCATTTGGGAAACGGATTGGCCGCGGCGATTTCGCTGGCGGGAGCAAAGATTTGGATCGCGTCGGTGGTATTATGGAGGCGCAGACTCGCACCGCCCACCACATAAATTCTGTCCCGGTGCAGCACGGCGGCAGCGAAATCGGAATCGGGCAGGGCCAGCGGATAGGGCACCAACTGCTTGGCCTGCAAATCATACACCAGTTGCCGGGAACGCCGGCCCTGGTCGCCGAACAGAAAAAGATAACGACCGGCCCAGACCGTGGAGCTGGGATTCACCGCCTCGGCAAGATCCGGCAGCCGCCGCCAGAAACCCTCGCGCGGGTTGAACACCTCGATCGTCCGGCCCGCCTGCTTGCCGCCATATCCGCCGAGGAAGATGACGAAGCCGTCGACCACGCTGGCCGTGCCCCGGCGCGGGGTGGGCAGGTTGACACCGGCACTCCATGTATTTGCCGCGGGATCGAACCGCTCGGTGGTGCTGGTGCAGACAATGCTGCCGCCGCGCAATTGCTGCCCGCCAATGACCAAGATCTGGCCGTCGAGCACCACGCAGCCGAACAGCGCCTTGGGCACGGGCATAGCCGGCCCGTCGCTGACCAGGCCGGTGGCGAGGTCGATCACCTCCACGGCAGACACATAGTTGAATCCCTTGCTGAATTTTTCCACAGGAGCCCTCCCAGGCTCATTCTTGAATCCAGGCATGCCGGGCGGCAGCAGCAGGTTCTCGGGCGGAGCCAGCAAACTGGGCGGCAGGCCATCCGCAATCGGTGGGTCATCTCCGGCGTAGTCCGCCAGCTCCTCGCTCAGCGGATCCTGCGGATTCCTGGGCCCGGTCGTGCCGCCCAGCACGTAGATTTTTCCAGTCAAGATCACTGCCCGATGGTGACGGCGCGCGATGTTAAGCCTGGTCCATATTCCCGATTGGCCGGTCCGGAGATCGACCCGCTCAACCGAATCCAAGCGCACGCCCTCTTGATTGCTGCCCCCGATGATGTAAAGGTAGTCGCCGTCGGCGACCACAGCGGCGGCGAATCGCGGTTCGACCATGGGATGCTCGGCGACCTTGAGGAGGGGCCGGATCCCGGTCACGACCACGGGATCAAGTTCGATTTTGGCCGCGGGTTTTTCCTCGGTGGCGGTCGCGGAAACGAACAGGGCGACAAGGGCACCCACGGTGCACAAGGAGAGAGGTTTCATAGTTCGGCCCGGTCAGGAATATGTTCAGGGTCGCAGCTTAGCCGAGCCCGAAATGCCCGACAGCCTTACCGTCAGTATGCATCCGGCTTGTGCGGTGCGGGCCGCGCGGGCAATAACGGGGCACCTCAAAGCGACCCTGCCGCGAACCCCACGCGCTGGTCTGGATTGCGCCGAGACCCCGCCCATGAATCCAGCTTATCGAACAGGTGTTGCTGTCGCGTTGTTAATTGCCGGTCTGGCCTTCGCCAGCACCGCCCGGGCCCAGGCGCCGGATCCCATGGAGCTGGGCTTCCGCACCCCGGCGGAAGCGGCCAAGCCGCGCACTTGGTGGCACTGGACGATGAGCAACGTCACCAAGGAGGGTATCACCAAGGACCTCGAGTGGATGAAGCGCGTGGGCATCGGCGGCTTCATGCTCGCCGACGTCAATGCCGGTCGCGGCCAGACCGTTGAACCCAAAACGCCCTTCGGCACGCCGGAGTGGTTCGAGGCCGTGCGCCATGCGGCGGCCGAGGCGGACCGGCTCGGCCTAGAGATGTCGATTTTCAGTTCGCCCGGCTGGAGTGAGACGGGCGGCCCATGGGTCAAGCCGGAGCAGGCGATGAAGAAACTGGTGTGGAGCGAGACGTTCGTCGCGGGGCCGGCGAAGTTCTCGGGCAAGCTCATCGCTCCACCGTCGAACATCGGGCAGATCCGCAACACCGGCGCCAGCTACTATGCGAGCGACTCGAAGGATGCGCCGTATTACGCCGACAGTGCGGTCGTCGCCTACCGCACGCCCTCCGGCGAAGGTGATGCCTCGCCCAAGCCGGTGGTCACGACCAACAACGGCCCGGCCGACGGCACGCCTTTGCTCGACGACCAGCTGAATACCTTGCTGACCGTGCCGGCGCCCAAGGAGGGCGGGGCGGCGTGGGTGCAGTATGAGTTTGCCCAGCCGTTCACGGCCCGGGCCATCACGCTAGGCGGACGCGGCGGCAGCGCCAACGGCATCCCGGTCGGGCGCGTGCTCGCGGGCGATGACGGGGTGAATTTCCGCACGCTTATCACGCTCCCCGGGACACAGCTCTACCGGCAGGGCATGGTGCGGACCTTCGCGTTCCCGCCGGTCACGGCGAAATATTACCGCATCGAGATGACCGGCGCGCCGCTCGGGCCCGCGGTCACGATGAGCCAGGCCCCGGCGCAACCGGCAAAGGAATACATCCTGAGCGAAGCCGTCCTGCATGCCGGCGCGCGCGTCAACCGCTGGGAGGAGAAGGCCGGGTTCAGCTTCCTTTTTGAATATGACTCCGTGCCTTCGCCCGCCGTTCCGGCCGAGGCGGCGTTGGCGGCGCGCGAGGTCATCGATCTCACCGGCAAGATGAAGCCGGACGGCACGCTCGACTGGGAGGCGCCGGAAGGCCATTGGACGGTTTTGCGGCTGGGCTATTCGCTGACCGGCGCCAAGAACCGCCCGTCGACGCCCGCGGGGTCGGGCTTTGAGGCCGACAAGCTCAGCCGCGCGCACATGGAGGCGTATTACCACGGTTATTTTGACCCGCTGCAGAAGGCGCTGGGGCCGCTGTTCGGGAAAAGCCTGCGCTATGTCATGATGGACAGCTGGGAGGCCGGCACGAACAACTGGACGGACGAAATGGCCGCGGAATTCAGGAAACGCCGAGGCTACGACCCGACGCCGTGGCTGCCGGCGCTCACGGGCAAGGTGGTCGATAATGCCGACCTGAGTGATCGTTTCCTCTGGGATTTCCGCCGCACGCTGGCCGACCTGTGGGCCGATGCGCATTACGGCGTCATGGCCGAAAAACTCCGCGAGAAGGGCATCGGCATCTACGCCGAGGCGGCGGGCGTATCGCTCGAGATGCCGGAGGACACACTGCTCAACAAGAGCAAGGTCGAGATTCCCATGGGTGAGTTCTGGGTGCGCGATCTGCACCCGCGGCTGATGTATTTCCAGGACGTCCGCGGCGCGGCGTCCGCGGCGCACGTCTATGGCAAGCCGTTGGTGGGCGCGGAGGCCTTCACGGGTGGCGGCTACGAGTCGCCGTTCACGCTCAAGAAGGTCGCCGACTACTGGCTGGCGCAGGGCATCAACCGCCTGGTTTTCCATACCTCGGCGCACCAGCCCCTCGACACGAAGCCCGGCAACACGATGGTCGGCACCCACCTCAACCGGAACATCACCTGGGCCGAGCAGGCGCAGCCGCTGATGACGTATTTCGCCCGCAGCAGCCACCTGCTCCAGCAGGGCCTGTTCGTAGCCGACCTGGCCTACCTGTTGAACGAGGGCGCGCCTTCGACCCCGCCCATCTGGGGTGCCGGCACGCAGCCCACGCCGCCCGAGGGCCATGACTACGACTTCATCAACGCCGACGTGCTGCTGAACCGCCTGTCGGTCGCCGCGGACGGCCGGCTGGTGCTGCCGGATGGCATGAGCTACCGCCTGCTGGTCCTGCCCGAGACGGACCGAATGCGCCCGGAACTGCTCAGTAAGCTGCGCGATCTCGTCGCGGGCGGAGCGACCATCACGGGCTGCCGTCCGCTGCGTTCACCGAGTCTGGCCAATTATCCCGCGGCGGATGCGGAGGTCGAGGCGCTGGCCGCCGAACTGTGGGGCGACCTCGACGGCGTCAGCCGCACGATCCGTTATTTCGGCAAGGGCCGAGTCGTCTGGGGCCGGCCGCCGGCCGAGACGCTGGCCAGCATCGGCGTGGTGAAGGACTTTGACTATGCCAAAGGTTTGGATGCGCAGGTCGCCTGGCTGCACCGCCGCACGCCGGCGGCGGACATCTACTATGTGGTCAACTCAAGCGACCAAGCCCGCGAGTTCGACGCCCGGTTCCGCATCGTCGGCAAGGAAGCCGAACTCTGGCATCCTGATACCGGCCTGATCGAGCGCACAGCCTACCGCATTGATGGCGACAGGACCACCGTGCCGCTGCGGCTGGCGGAGCGGGAATCGGTATTCGTCGTCTTCCGCAAGGCTCATGCCGGAGTGTCACCCGCGCAGACGACTGACACAGTCACCACGCTCGCGACCATGGAAGGCCCGTGGGACGTGGGCTTCCAAGAGAATCTTGGGGCGCCGCCCAAGATTCAACTGACCAAACTCGAATCCTGGACGGCCAACGCGGACGCCGGCGTGAAATTCTTCTCCGGCACGGCCATTTACACCAAGACGATCCAGGCCCCGCGCGAATGGTTCAAGGCCGGCACCGGCCTCTTCCTCGACCTGGGGCGCGTGGGCGACATCGCCGAGATCACGGTGAACGGCCGAAAGCTTGGCCAGCTCTGGAAGGCGCCGTGGCAGATCGATGTCACCGGTGCGCTCAAGCCGGGCGAGAACTCGCTCGAAATCAAGGTCACCAACCAGTGGACCAACCGGCTCGCCGGCGATCGTGAGCTGCCGGCGGACAAAAAAATACTCGGCGACCCGGGTCCGGCCTTCGGGGGTGGCGGTAATCGTCCGCCGCCGCCGTTGCCCGAGTCCGGCCTGCTGGGGCCCGTCACGCTGGTGAGCAGGCCCGTGTTGCGCGTCGCGGACTCGCCCGACGGCAAGGTGGCCGACATTCCGGTGAACTACACCGAGGCGAAGGTCGGCAGCTACACGCTGCCCGATCCGCTCAAGCTCGCGAATGGCAAGCCGGTGAAGGACGCCAAGACCTGGTCCGAGAAGCGCCGGCCCGAGCTCCTGCGCCTGATCGAGGAAAACCAGTTCGGCAAGGTGCCGGGCCGCCCGGCGGACATGACGTTCGAGGTGTTCGACCAGGGCACGCCGGCCTTTGGCGGGAAAGCCATCCGCCGTCAGGTCACGATTTACTTCACCAAGGACAAGGCCGCCGGCGCGCATGCCGACCTGTTGATCTACCTGCCGGCCGGTGCCACGAAACCCGTGCCCGTGATGCTCAACGCCGGCTTCACGGCCAACAACCTTGCGGTGGATGATCCCGGCGTGAAGGTGGGCCGGATTTGGAATGCCCAGCAGAAGCAGCGCCAGCCCGCGACGGCCGCCAGCCGCTTCGGCCGGCTCAACGTGCTGGCCACGATCGAGCGCGGCTTCGGCATCGCGGCGGTGAATTATGCCGACATTGAGCCTGATGCGATCGGCGCCATTGCCGGCGGCATCCAGCAGGTTTACCTGAAGCCCGGCCAGATGGAGCCGGCGCCGGACGAGTGGGGCGCCATCTCGGCCTGGAGCTGGGGCTTCAGCCGCGTGCTCGATTACCTGGAGACGGACAAGGACGTGGATGCAAAACGCGTGGCAATCTTCGGCGTCTCGCGCCTCGGCAAGACCGTGCTTTGGACGGGCGCCCGCGACCCGCGCTTCGCGCTGGTCATTGCCAGCTGCTCGGGCGAGGGCGGGGCGGCCGTGGCCCGGCGCAACTACGGCGAGACCCTCGCGCATATGAGCCATCCGACGCGCTACCAATACCAGTTCGCCGCCAACTACGGCAAATGGGCCGCCAACCCGGCGGAATGGCCGGTGGAGGCCAACCTGCTGGTCGCACTCATGGCGCCGCGCCCGCTGCTGCTCCAGACCGGCAACACCGACATCTGGTCGGACCCGACGGGTGAGTTTGTGTCAGCGATCTCGGCCACGCCGGTCTACCAGCTGTTTGGCCGCGAGGGCCTGGAAACTGCGCAGATGCCGCAGGCGGGGCAGCTCGTTGGTGGCACGCTCGGCTACTACATGCACAACGGCGGGCACGGCACCGTCCCGTCGGACTGGGAGGTGTTTCTGCAGTTCATGGAGAAGCACCTGAAGGCGGTGAAGTAGGGAGCGGCCGCAGGGACGCGGGCCCTCCAGTTTACAGGCTGAACTGCCGGGTGATGTGCGCGGCGGCCTCAGCCGGTGCTGTTTTCCCGGTGTCGATGCGCAGGTCGGTGCGCGGGATGAGCGGTGCGGCGAAGACGCCGCTGTTCCGCAGCCGCCGGTAAAGTGCAACGTCGGTAAGTTTCTTGAACTGCTGCCGCTGCTTTGAGGCGATGCGGCTTTCGATCACGGCCTCGTCCGCCGTGATTTCGACCGAGATGAATTTCACGCCGCGACGGACGGGTTCGGCGAACAGCCAGTCGATGAAAGCCTGCGGAACGGTGTTCTCCGGATTGAAGGTGAAGATGATGTTCGCGCGGCCGGGAGAGGGGAACCGGGCGAAGAACTCGCGCCAGAGGCGGTCGCGCTCGGCCACGAAACCCGGCGTGCCGAAGGCATGCGACTTCAGCACCTCATCCACGACGAGGTGGTTGTGGTAGAGCTCGAAGCCGGTCAGGGCGGCGAGTTCCTTTGCCACCGTATATTTGCCGGCGGCAGCGGGGCCATGGAGGAAAAGCAGCTGCATAAAAAAGCCGGCGGACGCAAGGCGCTCGCCGGCTGAAAGAGGGAGGTGTGAGCCGGTTATTTGCCGAGCGATTTGCGGAGGTCGTCGAGCTGGTTGGCGGAGCCCAGCAGCAAGTTGCGGCTGGCGATGAACTTCGCGTATTCCTCGATGAACACCTTGCCCGGGGGGCGGAAGTCGAACTCCTTGGGATTGTCGCGGAAGAACTCGCGGTGCACGCGGGTCCAGACCAGGCGGCCGTCGGTGTCGATGTTGATCTTGGTGACGCCGAGCTTGGCGGCGGGCAGGTATTCGTTGACGTCGACGCCCATCGAGCCGGCGATCGTGCCGCCGGCGGCGTTGATGCGGGCGACCTCGTCCTGCGGGACGGAGGAGGAACCGTGCATGACCAGCGGGAAATTGGGCAGGCGGCTCTGGATCTTGGTGAGCACGTCGAAGTGGAGGGACTGCTTGCCCTTGAACTTGAAGGCGCCGTGGGAGGTGCCGATGGCGCAGGCGAGCGAGTCGCAGCCGGTCTTCTTGACGAAGTCCTCGGCCTCGGCCGGGTTGGTCAGCATGGCGTGGCCTTCCTCGACCTTGATGTCCTCCTCGACGCCGCCGAGCATGCCGAGCTCGGCCTCGACGGAGATGCCCTTGGCGTGGGCCGCGTCCACGACGCGCTTGGTGATGGCGACGTTCTTGTCGAAGGGATCGTGCGAGGCGTCGATCATCACCGAGCTGTAGAAGCCCGAGTTGATGCAGTCATAGCAGGTCTCCTCGTCACCATGGTCCAGGTGCACGGCGAAGATCGCCTCGGGGAAGATCTCACCCGCGGAACGGATGATGGCCTCGAGCATCTTCTTGTCGGTGTATTTCCGGGCACCCTTGGAGATCTGGATGATGAAGGGGGCCTTGGAGGCGATGGCACCCTTGAACAGGCCCATGGCCTGCTCGGCGTTGTTGATATTGTAGGCGCCGACGGCGTATTTCCCGTAAGCGTGTTTGAAGAGCTGCGCGGTGGTGACGATCATGGCGTCGCGAATTCAATTCCCGGCCCACAGGTGCCACAAGCCAATTCCCCGGTCTATTCGTGTCAAAAACCGTGCATGGATTGGCCTGCGACGGGGATGGAGGCGGGACCATCAGTCCCGCACGGCAGGCGACCCGAGGCGACGGATCGCGGGACTGATGGTCCCGCCTCCAATAGCCTCAGCGAGGAGGAAACTCAAAGTCCGCCTTGTCCTGCTTTTGCGACATGACGAGGTAGGCGCTGAACTTGTTGCCGCGCTTGGAGACAAAACCCTCGATCAGGTCGCTGCGGCCGTCGGTCAGGAGCTTCTGCACCTGCTCGGCGGGCAGCTCGATCTCGCACAGTTTCCTGGAGAGCTTGAAGACCTGGCGGTTGTCCTGGTCCGGCTTGCGGACGTAGTAGGAGTCGCCGAGCTCGACGAGCTGGCCGCCCGGGTGGATCTTGCTCTCGCCGATCACGGTGGCCTTGGAGAGGTCGGCCTTGGTCTTCGGCTTGCGGATGATCGGGTTGCCGTCCTTGTCGAGCTTTGGCGCGCGCGGCGGGAACTCCCAGGAGAACTTGCCGCCGTCGCGCTTCAGGAACGCGCTGAACGGGCGGCCCTTCTTGGAGATGAAATTCTCGATCAGGTCCGTCTTGCCCTCGCCGATGAGCTTGATGGCCTGCTCGGCCGGGATCTGCTTCTGGCACATGATGCGGCCGACGCGGAAGGTCTGTTCCCAAGTGCCGTCGGGCTTCTTCTCGCGGACGATGTAGCTGCTGCCGCTCTCGCAAATCTCGGCGCCGGTCTTCGGGTCGGTCCAGAAGGGGGTGAGCGTGCCGATGTCCACCTTGTCGCCGAAGTCGAAGGCGGTCTTCCACTTCCTGGTGGTGACGTTCTCCTTGGTCGCCTTGTCCTTCTTCGTCTCCTCGACGATTTCCAGCTTGAGCACGGCGGAGAAGCGGTTGCGCGTCTTGTTGGAGATGAAACCGTCGAGCGGGCCGACCTGCTTGGCCTCGACGAGCTGCTTGACCTCGGCCTCCTCCATGCGGCGGCCGCCGACGATCTTGTAGACCATCAGCTCGCCATCCTGGGACTTGTAGCCGCGGAGGGTCTCCTTCATCGGCTTGCCGTCGGTCGGGGAGATGATGTCGGTGGTGCGGGCGACGGAGTCGTCCTCCTCGAAGCCCTTCACGCGTTCCACGATCCCCTTCGTCTCACTGACGATCTCGGCCATGAACTTCTCGCGGGAGAATTTGCCGTGCTCCATCTCGCGGAGGTGGAACTCCCACTCGCCGGTCATCGTCGGGCTGGTGAGGTTGTCGATCTTGACGGCGCCGAGGAACTGGAAGAGCTGCTCGGCCTTGGTGGTGGGCACGAGTTCGCGCTGGGCGCGGTCGATGTATTTCTGGTTGATCAGGCCCTCGATGGTGTCGGCGCGCGTGGCGGGCGTGCCCAGCCCGCGTTCCTTCATGGCCTCGGCCAGTTCCTCGTCGTCGACGAGCTTGCCGGCGCCTTCCATGGCGGAGAGGAGCGTGGACTCGGTGTAGCGCGGCGGCGGCCGGGTGCTTTCCTCGTGGAGCCTGGCCTCGAGGGTTTTCGCCTTCGCCTTGTCCTCGGTGGAAAGGGCGGGCAGGGCCTTCGAGTCCGGCGAGTCGTCGTCCACGGTGCTCTTGCCGTAGACCGCGAGCCAGCCGGGGGCCGTGAGGACCTTGCCCTCGGTCTTGAAGGCGTGGGTGGCGACCGTGCTGATGCGGGTGGTGATGTCGAACTCGGCGACCGGATGGAACGTGGCGACGAAGCGCCGGGCGATCATGTCGAACAGCTTGGCCTCGGCCTCGTCGAGGTTCTTGGCCTCGTGCTGGGTCGGGATGATGGCGAAGTGGTCCGAGACCTGCGCGTTGTTGAAGATGCGCTTGTTCGGCTGCACCCAGCCGGACTCGAGGACGCGCTCGGCATGCTGCTTGAGGTCGCCGTGCAGGTTGCCGAGGGTCTGGCGGACCAGCGGGATATAATCCTCCGGCAGGGCGCGCGAGTCCGTGCGGGGGTAGGTGATCATCTTGTGGCGCTCGTAGAGGGCTTGGGCGATCTGGAGCGTCCGCTTGGCCGGGAAGCCGAAGCGGCTGTTCGCCTCGCGCTGCAAAGTGGTCAGGTCGTAGAGACGCGGCGGGGCGGAGGTGCTGGCCTTCTTTTCCTCGGTGACGGAGGCGACCGGCTGGCCCGAGCAGGCGGCGAGGATGGCCTCGGCCTTCGCCTTGTCCCAAATGCGGTCGATGCGGTCGTGCTCGTCGTCGCTCTTCTTGTAATCCGGCCGCTGGTAGTTGCCCTCGTAGTCGCCCTTCGCGACGCCGAACTTCGCGGTCAGGCGCCAGTAGCCGCGGGGCTTGAAATTGCGGATCTCCAGCTCGCGGTTGTAGACGATGGCGAGGGTGGGGGTCTGGACGCGGCCGACAGAGGCGACATTGCCCGCGCGGGAGCCGAACATGCGCTTGGTCAGGGCGCGGGTGCCGTTGATGCCGATGAGCCAGTCGCTCTCGCTGCGGCAGCGGGCGGCGTCGGCCAGGCCCTGCATCTGCTCGGCGCTGCGGAGGTGCTTGAAGGCCTCGGTGATGCCCTCGTTGGTCATCGAGGACATCCACAGGCGCTTGAAGGGCTTTTTGCACTTCGTGAGCTGGTATATATAAGTGAAGATCAGCTCGCCCTCGCGGCCGGCGTCGCAGGCGTTGATGACGCTGGTCACGTCCTTGCGGGCGAGGAGCTTCTTGAGCTGGCCGAAGCGGTCCTTGCCCTCGGGCAGGGGCTGGAGCTCGAACTCGTCGGGGATGATCGGCAGGGTCTCGAGGCGCCAGAAACCGTATTTCTTCTTGTCGATATCCTCGGGCATCTGGAGGCCCACCAGGTGGCCGACGGCCGACGAGATGACGTATTCGTCATTCTCGTAGTGGTCGGTTTTCTTGGGGATTTTGCCGAGCGCGCGCGCCAGATCGGCGGCGACGGAGGGCTTCTCGGCAATGATGAGACACTTCATGCGGGGGACGAGCCGTTAGCCGCCCCCCGGAGAATTTCAAGCAATACTTTTTTGGCTGGGTCGGGGGCAGTCACTTCATCCGCAGGTAATATTCACGCAAATAGCGCACCAGCTTTTCCCGGTTGGCGTCGCGAAATACCGGATAATCCGCGGCGATTTCGTTGTCGGCGCGGACGAAGAAAACGTAGGCTTCAAGCAAGCCGGCAGCATGGACTGCCTTGAGCTCTTCGAGCTGCGCAAGCAGCACGGGAGGAACTTTATGTTCCGCCGCCTGCTTGGGATCCGCTCGCAAACTGTCGCCAATCTCCAGCAATGCCTGCAGGGCTCGTATCTCAATTTCCAGCGAATGCCGGTAAGTCTTTTTCCCTTCCAAGGCCTTTTTCGCCTCGGCGGCTAGCACGAGCCCGTAGGCCATGCCCAAGGTGCCACTTGCGGGATCGACCCCAAGTTCCACTTTGTCCGCCTTGATTGTGATACTGGCAGTGGGAATTCCTTGAGCGGGATGAACGGACGACAACTGGTTCCGAGCTGCCCATTCCCGCAATTGACGCCAGGGCATGCCGTTGAATGGCTCGGCGAGCACCGCATCCAGATAGCTGGCGCCTGCTTGGCGCGTTGCGCCCTGCCGCATCAGGGTGTCACCCAGATAACGATGGGCGGTTTCTAGATTGGGTTCGATAACGGTGGCTTTGGTAAACCATTCCGCGGCGGCAGAGTTATCTCCCTGCATGAAATAGACGTCACCGATAAAAAGTGCCGCCGAATAAAGGCGCTCATCAAGCTCAAGCGCGCGCTTGTAACGCTTCAGTGCCGAAGCGTAATCGCGACGGTGGAAGGCCAGCTCCCCTTCATGCATTTCCCGATTCGCCTCTCCGTTCGCTGAATATTGCTTGAGCGCCACGCTTCCGTCCTCGGCGATTTCCGCGAGCAGCTGGACGATCAATGGCTGGTCGAGGCCACTCTGCTGGGCGCGGACGAGGTAAGGTCGCGCTTCTTTGCGAAGCTTATCGGCCTTTCTGACGTTGGGCTCGGCTGCGGCTTCGAGATAGAGGATATAGCCATATCGAAACAAGATCCCGCCGTCGTCCGGTGCGACCTTGAGGAGGTTAGTTAAAATCTTCTTCGCCTCAGGAATCTTGCCCTGTGTGCCAAGGGCGTAGGCCTCTTCTCGCTGCCTCTCTTGTGCCTCGCTAAGTTTGGCGGGGCCGTAGGCGTGCGCGTTGATTACGAATACACACAGCAGTGCAACCAACCGGTTCATGGATCGAATTGTTCAGAAACGGCTCAGGCCGTCGAGCGTGTTACTTCGCGCCCAGTTCCGCCAGCGACGCGTCGAGCGCCTTGATCAGCGCCGCGATGGTTTCGTCGGTTTCATCGCCCATGTTTGAGATGCGAAACGCCTTGCCCTTGAGTTTGCCGTAACCGCCGTCGATCACGAGACCATGCTTGGACTTCAGGATCTTGTTCAGCGCGGCGAGGTCGACGTTCAGCGTGTTGGCGAAGCAGTTGAGCGTCACCGAGCCGTAGCCCTCCTTGGGGAACAGCTTGAAGCCCTTGGCGAACGCCCAGTCGCGGACCGTCTGGTTCAGGCGGGCGTGGCGGGCGTAGCGGTTCTCCAGGCCCTCGGCGGCGAAGTCCTCGAGCTTGGACTTGAGCGCGTAGATGAGCGGGATGACCGGCGTGCTGGGTGTCATGCCGCCCTCGTGGTTCTTCTGGAACTCGAGGAAGTCGAAATAATAGCCGCGGCCGGTGATGGTGGCGGCCTTGTCGAGGGCGCGCTTGGAGACCGAGAAGATCGACAGGCCCGGCGGCATGGCGAAGGCCTTCTGCGAGCCGGTGATCATGACGTCGATACCGAGCTCGTCCTTTTTGATCGGCAGGGCGCTGCAGGAGCTGATGGTGTCGACGATGCTGGTGACGTCCGGGAAGTCGCGCAGGACCGCCATGAGTGCGGGCAGGTCGCTCATGCAGCCGCAGGAGGTCTCGTTGTGGATAAGGGTGACGGCATCGTATTCGCCGGTGGCCAGTGCGGCGCGCAGGGCGACGGGGTCGACGGGCTGGCCCCACTCGGCCTTGAGGGCGCCGGCGGCCAGGCCGCAGCGTTGGGCGACGTCGAGCCACTTGTCGGAGAAGGCGCCGTTCATGCAGCAGAGCACCTTTTTCTTCACGACGTTCCGGAGGGAGCCCTCCATCACACCCCAGGCGCTGCTGGTGCTGAGGTAGACCGGGTCCTTGGTATAAAAGAGGGCCTGCAGCTGCGGCGTGATCGACTGGTAGAGCGCCACGAAATCCGTGCTGCGGTGGCCGATCATGGGCTGCGCCATCGCGCGCAGGGTTTTCTCGGAGACGGCGATCGGGCCGGGGATGAAAAGTTTGTAGCTCATGTCGGGTGATGAAGCCGGTGTTGCATGTGGCAAAACCAATGGCTAGCACTGACTCACAACCGCCACCTCCGTAGCGTCAAAGCCAATTTGCTCATGCCCAACCGCTGGTTCCGTCATAAAGCCGATGAATTCGAGCAGTTCGCGATCGATGTCATCATGGGGCGGCGCGAGGGGACGCTGGCGGCGCTGTTCGGGGCGTTCCTGCAGCTGTGCTCGTATCTCTTCAGCGGCATTGTGCAGCTGCGGCTCTGGCTCTACCGCAACCGCATCCTGCGCGACCAGCCGCTCGGCTGCCTCGTCGTGGTGGTCGGCAACCTGACCGTCGGCGGCACGGGCAAGACGCCCGTCGTCGAGATGTTCGCCAAGGCCTTGCGCGACCGCGGCCGAAAGGTCGCCATCCTCTCCCGCGGCTACAAGAGCAAGGCCCCGCCGTTCTGGAAAAAGTGGTGGTTCGCCCTCAATCACACCGAGCCGGAACCGCCCCGCATCGTCAGCGACGGCCAGCAGGTGCTGCTGGACTCGGAGATGGCCGGCGACGAACCCTTCATGCTCGCCCGCAACCTGCCGGGGGTCGTCGTGCTCGTCGACAAGGACCGCGTGAAGGCGGGCGCCTTCGCGATCAAGCGCTTCGGCTGCGACACGCTGGTGCTCGACGACGGTTTTCAATACCTGCCGCTCAAGGGCCGGCTCAACCTCCTGCTCGTCGACAAGACCAACCCCTTCGGCAACGGCCACCTGCTGCCGCGCGGCATCCTGCGCGAGCCGGTGAAGCACCTGTCGCGCGCCTCCTACGTCTTCCTGACCAAGTCCAAGGGCGTGCGCGACGAGGAGCTCGAGGCGATGATCCAGAAGTTCAACCCCACGGCGGAGATCATCGAGTGCGCGCACAAGCCGCAGTATCTCCAGCGCATCGACACCGGCGAGCGCCTGCCGCTCACGGCGCTGGCGGGTCGGAAAATCGGCGCCCTCAGCGGCATCGCGGCGCCGGAAAGCTTCGAGGCGTTCCTGCGGGAGACGGGCGCCAAGCTGATCTACACGCGCCGGTTCCTCGACCATTACCGGTTCACGCACGACGACCTGGCCTCCGTCTTCGACGAGGCCGAGGAGGCCGGCGTCGAGATCATGGTCACCACGGAGAAGGACGCCGTGCGCATCGAGGCGACGGAGAAGTTCCCCATGCCGTGTTACTACCTGCGGCTGGAGATCGAGATCCTGCGCGGCGCGGCGGATTTCCAGGAGGCGGTCGGCAAGATCTGCTTCCCGCGGGGCGAGCCTATGGTGGCCACGAATCCGCCGGTTTGAGGGGCGCGTGCTGTTTTGGTGGGAGGGGCTTTATGCCCCGACTCGAACGTCTATTTACGGGTAGCATTGTCGGGGCATAAAGCCCCTCCCACCACGGAACCCATGCCTTTGAGATTGAATGCCCCGCCGCCTGCCGCGTTAGATGGCGTCATGAGTGATCCCCGTTTTGCCCGGCTGGCCGAGGTGCTGACCGGTTTCTCCACCGAACTGAAGAAAGGCGAGCGCGTGCTCATCGATGCCTTCGATGTGCCCGACGCCTTCACGATCGAGCTCGTCCGCGCCGCCCAGGCGCGCGGGGCGCTGCCCTACGTGAACGTCCAGCGGGCCCGCATCACCCGCGAGCTGCTCAAGGGCGCCTCGGTCGAGCAATACGCCACGACCTCCGAGGTCGAATTCGCCCGCATGAAGCACATGCAGGCCTACATCGCCGTGCGGGGCTCGGACAACATCTTCGAGACCTCCGACGTGCCGTCCGAGCGCGTGCAGGCCGTGGCCAAGGTCATGAAGCCCGTGCTCGATTACCGCGTGAACAAGACCAAGTGGGTCGTGCTCCGCTGGCCGTCGTCCGCCATGGCCCAGCAGGCGGGCATGAGCACCCAGGCCTTCGAGGATTTCTATTTTCGCGTCTGCACCTTCGACTACTCGCGCTACGGCCCGGGCATGAAGGCGCTGGCCGACCTGATGAACAAGACCGACCGCGTCCACCTGAAGGGCCCGGGAACGGATTTAAAGTTTTCCATCAAAGGCATCGGCGCCGTGCCGTGTGGCGGCCTGCGCAACATTCCGGACGGCGAGGTTTTCTCCTGCCCGGTGAAGGACAGCGTCGAGGGCGTCATCCAATACAACGCCCCGACCGTTTATCTCGGCACGTCGTTCGACAATATTCGCCTCGTCTTCAAGAAGGGCAAAATTGTCGAGGCCACGAGCAACAACACGAAGCGCTTGAACGAGATCCTCGATACGGATGCCGGCTCGCGCTACATCGGCGAGTTCGCCATCGGCTTCAACCCGCACATCAAGGAGCCGATGCGCGACATCCTCTTCGACGAGAAGATCGCCGGCTCGTTCCATTTCACCCCCGGCCAGGCCTACGAGGAGGGCGGCAATGGCAACAAGTCGGCCGTCCACTGGGACATGGTCAACATCCAGCGCCCCGAATACGGCGGCGGGGAGATCTGGTTCGACGGCAAACTCATCCGCAAGGACGGCCTGTTCACGCTGCCGGCCTTGAAGAAGCTCAATCCCGACCAGCTGCTTAAGGTTTAATGAAGAGTAACCACGGAATACACAGAATACACGGAAACAGTCCGGCCGTATTCCGTGTGTTCCGTGTATTCCGTGGTTTATGAATCCCGATCCTTCACTTCTCGCCTTCGTCCAGTCGCTTCCGAAGACGGAGACGCATCTACACCTCGAGGGTGCACTGCCGTTCGAGCTGCTGCAGCGCGTGTGGCCCGAGTTCAAGGAGCCGCCCATGTCGTGGGCGCATAATTTCAAGTTTCGCGACTTCGGGCATTTTGAGAAGGAGCTCCTTGATATGGCATTCTCATGGTTCACGTCGCCCGAGCACTACCATGAGGCCGCCAAGATCATCTTCGCCAAGCACGTCGCGCAGAATGTCAAATACGTGGAGACGAGCTTCGCATCCGGCGTGATCGAGTTCGGCGGTTTGAATGGTCGCGAGGTGCTGTCCGCCATCCGGTCCGCCGTGCCGGCGGGCTTGGAAGTGCGCGTCTTCCTCGGCATCCACCACAACGGAGCCGGGGAGAAAATGAAGCCGGTGCTGGACGAGGCCTTGGGCTGGCCGGACCTGGCTGGCATTGACCTGCACGGTTTCGAGGACGCGCCGATCGAATCTTGGACGGCGCCGTATTGGGCTGCGGCCCGGAAAGCGGGTAAATACACCAAGGCGCACGCCGGTGAATTCATGGGTGCGGGTTTTGTCGGGCGTATCATGCAGGACCTGCAGCCGCAGCGCATCGAGCACGGCGTGCGTTCGGTCGAGGATCCGGTCGTGGTGGAGGAGATCAAGCGACGCGGCATCGCCTTGGACATGTGCCCGATCAGCAACCACAAGCTCATGCCCGGCATCAGTCTGGCCAATCACCCGATCCGGAAACTGTTCGACGCCGGGGTTAAGATCACCCTTAGCACCGACGACCCCATCTCCTTCGGCAACACGATCACGGATGAATACGTTGCCCTGGCCGAGCGCGGGGGCTTCAGCCGGAAGGAACTGGTCCAGCTGGCGCGCAATGGATTCGAGGTGGCGCTGATGAACGACGCACAGAAGAAGCCGTGGTTGGACGAGCTGATCGCGATCGGGTCCCTGTAGGTTGCGTGCTTGCACGCAACGTGGCGCGCAAGCGCGCCACCTACAAAACTTGCAGGCGATGCCCAGCCATGCACCATCTGATCGCTTGGAAGCCAACACCCACACAGTCCCCGAGGGCAGCCGCCGTGAACGCGCCGACAAGGTGCTGGCGCACGCCTTTCCCGAGCACAGCCGCGCGGCCATCCAGCGCGCTATGGAAGCCGGGCTGGTCAAGGCAGACGGCAAGGTCATCGACCAGAGCCAGGATGTGGGGCCGGGGCAGGTGTTGGAGTTTTCCCTGCCGGAGGTCGTGGCCGCGGAGCTTCGCGCAGTGGACATCCCGCTCAATGTCATCTTCGAGGACAAACATCTCATCGTGCTCAACAAGGCCGCCGGCATGGTCGTGCATCCGGGCACGGGCACAGGTGAGGACACGATGGTGCATGCGCTGCTGTCCCACTGCGCCGGCGAACTGAGCGGCATCGGCGGGGTGGAGCGCCCGGGCATCGTGCACCGGCTCGACAAGGAGACTTCCGGCCTCCTGGTCGTCGCCAAGAACGACAGCGCCCACCGCGCGCTGGCCGACCAGTTTGCCTCGCGCTCCCTGAAGAAGGAATACGTCGCCCTGGTCTCCGGCGTGCCGAAGAACGACAGCGGCACCATCGACCGGAGCATTGCGCGCCATCCCGTGCACCGACACCGCATGACGACGGGCGAGGGCGGGCGTCCTTCCCGCACCGACTGGACGGTGGAAAAGAAATTCGGCGAACAGGCCGCCTTGGTGCGCTGCCGCATCCACACCGGGCGGACGCACCAGATCCGCGTGCATTTGAAATCACTTGGACACCCGGTCTTCGGCGACACGACCTATGGCTGGAAACAGAATCCCAAGCTGCCGGTGCCCCCGCGGGTAATGCTTCACGCCGAGCACCTGGTGTTCACGCATCCCGTGAGCGGCAAGGTCATGGACCTGACCGCGCCGCTGCCGGCGGATTTCAAGAAGATGCTGACGGCGCTGCGGAAGGTGTAGGGCAGCGTTCTAAGGTGGAACCGGGCCTCCGGACCGGTTTGTCAGACGTGCGCTATAGCCAACCCGTCCGGAGGCCGGGTTCCACCTCAGAGTCCGTCCAGAGCCTCGGCTGCCAGGCCCCAGCGGAGGTTGTGCAGCGAGTGATGAAAGCGCTCGATGTGCGCGTAGTCGGCGACCGTGATGATGGTGACCAGCGCGGCGGGAAACACATCGGCCCGGGCCGCGGGCAGGCCGGGGACGGCCTTGCGTTCCTCCAGCGGCATCGGGGCGAGTTCGTCGATCAGGTCCGCCAGGGTTTCGGTGCCAATGACCGCCGGGGTGTCCTCCAAGGTCAGTCCATGCCGGGCGCCCTTGATGGCGCGGACGGTGCTCATGCTGCCACCAGCGAAGACCGCCGCGGGGGCGATGACCGGGAAGCGGAAGCCGCTGCGCTTGAGTTCGTCCTGCACATGCCGGGCAAGGGTGCTGGCTTCGGCCTGGTCGAGCGGTGCCGCGGCATCCTTGATGAATTTCTCCGTAAGCCGCACGCAGCCTAGCTGGAGACTCATGGCCTGGGCGATGCGCCGGTCACGGAACAACAGGCACTCCAGGCTGCCGCCGCCGAGGTCGAAGACATAAAAGTCCTTCAGGTCGGCGAGCGCCGGGTCGCAGGTCAGCCCGCGGCCGATCAGGTTGGCCTCCTCGTCGCCGGTGAGGATGCGGATGTCGTGGCCGGTGGCAGCCCTGACCCGGCCGCGGAATTCGCCACCGTTGCCGGCATCGCGCACGGCGCTGGTCGCGACAAGCACGGTCCGGATGGGCGAGAAGGGTGCGGCGTCGGCCAGCAGTTGCTGGATGGCGGCCAGTCCGCGCACCATGCCTTCCTCGCTGAGCTCCGGCTTCGCCTTGCTGATGCCGGCGCTGATGCGGGCGTCGATCGTCCGGGACTTGAGCGCGGTAATGACTCCGGAGGTGTCACGCGCGGCGACAAGCACCTTGATTGAGTTGCTGCCGATATCGATGACCGCGACTGAAGGAGTTTTAACCACAGATAGACACAGATAAACACAGATACATCAATGGACCGGGGAATCTGTGTCCATTTGTGTTCATCTGTGGTTTCACGGCACGAAATCCTTCGGCGCGATCAGCACGACGAACTCGCCCTTGAGGCTCATCTTGGTGAGGCGGGCCAGCACATCGCCGGCGAGGCCGGTGAGGAAGGTCTCGTGCAGTTTCGTGACTTCCTTGGCGATGCAGATGACGCGGTCGGAGCCGAGCACCTCGGCGATCTCGGCGGCGAACTTGTCAATGCGGTGGCAGCTCTCGTAGAGCGCCAGCGTGTAGTCGAAGTCGCGGTGTTTCTGCAGGAAGGTGATCCGCGCCGCCGACTTGGGGGGGAGGAAACCGACGAAGAGAAAGCCATTGGTCGGCAGGCCGCTGGCGCTAAGCACGGCCACGAGCGCGCTGGCGCCGGGGACGGGGACCACCGGCAGGCCGCGGCGGCGGCAGGCGCGGACGATGCGGAAACCGGGATCGCTCAGGCCGGGCGTGCCGGCGTCGCTGACCACGGCGACGGATTTGCCGAGCGAGATCTGCTCGGCGAGACGGTCGGCGACCTCGGCCTCGTTGTGGTCGTGGTAGGCGGTGAGCTCGCGGTGCAGGCCGAGGCGCGTGAGCATCGTGCCGGTAGTGCGGGTGTCCTCGCAGGCGACGACATCAACGGCACCTAGGATGGCACGGGCGCGGTCAGTCAGGTCGGCGAGATTGCCGATCGGCGTGGCCACGACATAAAGGTGGCCGGGCTGGGGGACCAGCGAGGGGTTGTCGGCAGGCGTGTTCATGACGTCGCCGGAAGGACCGCGGGCGCGGCCTTACTTGCCCATGCCGGGGATGCGGCCTTCCCAGTCGGCGGGACGGCTCCACGGGATCGAGGAGTCCTGCTTGGTGGGCCCGCAGCCGGTCAAGCCGACGAGCGCCAGGAGGGACAGCAGGAACACAAAAAGGGCTTTGCGAGGTGAGGGCATGCTTATTGGGTGAATACGACTAAATCGCCGGTCTGCAACTGTCCTTTCAAGGTGCCGGGCAGCACCTGGGCGAGGGAAAAACGGGGGCGGACATCGCTGATTTGAACCTGCGCCAGCTCGGAAGTTCCCCGCTGCAAACGGATAATGGCCTGCGGCCTAGCGCCGTGGGTCCCGCCGTAATCGAGCACGACAAAAGCCGCCGCCGGACCGACGCGAACCACCTGGTGCGGCACCGGCGCGGGTTGGGGATCGGGCGCGGCGGGCTCAGGCAGCGTCTCGGCGAGTGCACGGGTCAGGAGCCGGGTCAACTGGTCCTCCAACTCGGCGATCCGCTGGCGGTAGGGGCCGACATCAACCTCCGGTGGGGGTGGCGGCGGGGCCGGCGGTGTGGACGCCTTGCTGGCGGTGAGAGTGAGGGTAGGCAGGACGGCGGGTTCCTCGGGCGGGTTGTGGCCGGCCGTTTGCTGGCGCAAGGTCGCCAGTTCCGCCATGAGGGCGACTTCGCGTTGTTCGCGCTCGGTCAACTGGCGGACCAGCTGCACATTCTTGGTTTCCGTGGCGGTCGTGCGGGCCTTGGCCGAGCCGAGCTGGGAATCCAGTTCGATGGCGCGCTGGCCGACGTCGGCCGCCTGCCGGCTGGCCTGTTTCAGCTCGTAGCGCAGGTCGGCATTCTGGCGGGACAGGCGGGTAACTTGAGCGCTCAGCTCGGTATTCTCGCGCCGGGCGATAACGAGCGCCATGCCGGCGGCCGCTGCCACGAAGCAGAGTCCGCCCACATAAATCCCCGTCTTCATGGCAACCGACGCGTTCAGGCCTGCCAGGTGTAGGTTGAATCGGACCAAGGCTTCAGGGCGGTCTTGACCACCTTGCTGCCGGGGTTGGCGGCGAGGTGCTCGAGGACCTTGAAGACGAGCTCGGTCTTGTCGGGCGCGCCCAGTTTCGCCGCAAGCGCCTCGGCAGTGAAGCCGGTGCCCGGGGCGGCCTTCAGCGCCGCGTCGATCTTGAGCTTGAGCGTGATGACGCCGCCGGCGGCCTTTTTGCCGGCCTCGACGCCGGGCTGGTGGTAGGCGTTGATGCCGGTGAGCGAGGCGTAGAGGCCGACCGCTCGCTCGTAGAGGGCGATCAGCATGCCGATGGTCTTCGGGGAGACCTCGTTGACCGTGATGGTGATCGAGTGGCGGTTTTTCTCACTCAGCGCGTCGCGCGTGCCGAGCAGGAAGCCCTGCAGGAAGTCGCCGCTGGTGACACCCGGCTCGACCTCGAGGGAGGTGTCGGCGCCGCGGTCCCTGAGGACCTCGATGAAGGTGACGAAAAAGTTGTTCACGCCCTCGCGGAGCTGCTGCACATAGGCGTGCTGGTCGGTAGAGCCCTTGTTGCCGTAGACGGCGATGCCCTGGTTCACGACGTTGCCCTTGAGGTCGAACTCCTTGCCGAGCGACTCCATGACGAGCTGCTGCAGGTAGCGCGAGAAGAGGAGCAGGCGGTCCTTGTAGGGCAGGACGACCATGTCCTTCGTGCCCTTGCCGTCGGTGGCCCAATACCACATGAGCGCCAGCAGCGCGGCGGGGTTGTCGCGGAGGGATTTCTTGCGCGTGACGGCGTCCATCGCGGCGGCGCCGGCGAGCATCTGGTCGACCTTGATGCCCTGGAGCGCGGCGGGCAGCAGGCCCACGGCGCAGAGCTCCGAGGTGCGGCCGCCAACCCAGTCCCACATTGGGAAGCGGGCAAGCCAGCCTTCCTTCACCGCGACCTGGTCGAGCTTCGAGCCCTCGCCGGTGACGGCGACGAAATGCTTCGGGTAGTCGAGGCCGGCGGCCTTGAAGGCAACCTGCGCCTCAAGCATGCCGTTGCGTGTCTCGGCGGTGCCACCGGATTTCGAGATGACGATCACGAGCGTCTGCTTCAGGCGGCTGCCGAGGGTCTTCAGGACGTAGTCGATGCCGTCGGGGTCGGTGTTGTCGAAGAAGGAGACGCCCATCTTGTCGCGGTTGCCCTTGATCCGGCCGAGGGCGTGGCTGACGAACTGCGGCCCGAGGGCCGAGCCGCCGATGCCGATGACGAGGACCTCCTTGAATTTGGCGCCGCCCGGGGCGGTGAGCCCGCCCTTGTGCACCTTCGCGACGAAGGTTTTGATGGCGTCGAGGGTGGAGGTGATGGCCGTGCGGAGCTCATCCGTCGGGGCCAGCTCGGGCGCGCGCAGCCAGTAGTGGCCGACCATGCGCTTCTCGTCGGGATTGGCGATGGCGCCGCCCTCGAGGGCCGCCATGTCGGCGAAGGCCTGATTGAGCCGGGGCTCCATGAAGGAGGGAAAGTCATCCGGAAAAGGCATGCGGCTCACGTCGAGCGACAGGCCGAGCTTCGGGTGGGTGTAGTAAAGCGACTTGAAGCGGTCCCAGGTCATAGGCGAATAGGAGTATCCGGCCGGGAAAGGGGCGGCTAGCCCGAAAAACGGCATAAACGACCGGCGCCTTTTCGGGATTGCTAGGGTGGGGCGGCATCCCAATCACTAAGGGCTTACGCATGGCCTTTGATCTCAAACGTGTCTTGAAAGTGATGCTGTTCGCCTCGAACGGCCCCCTTTCGGTGAAGGATATCCAGACGGCCATCAGCCGTTTCCACGAGCAGGCGTCGGCCCTGCCGCTGACCGGCGAGTCCGAGACCCCGGCCGCGCCGGAGGATGCCGCGGCAACCGTTCCCGCCGAGCCGGAGGAGCCCGTGTTGCCCGCGCCAGTCGAGGACGATGAATTTTACCGCGACGTGCCGACGCTCGTCACCACCGCGCAGATCCGCGAGGCGATGGACCTCCTCTCGACCGAGTTGCAGGCCGCCGACAGCGAGATCCTGCTGATCGAGGGCCACAGCGGCTGGCGCCTGGCCACGCATCCGCGTTTCGCCCGCTGGGTGCGCCTGCTGCGCAACGAGCCGCCGCCGGTCAAGCTGAGCCCTTCCTCGCTCGAGACCATGGCCGTGATTGCCTACCGCCAGCCCGTGACGCGCGCCGAGATCGAGCAGATCCGCGGCGTGTCCGCCGAGGCCGGCCTCACCAAGCTGCTGGAGCGCGACCTCGTCTACATCGTCGGGCGCGCCGACCTGCCCGGCCGGCCGATCCAATACGGCACGACCGACGCCTTCCTTGAGTTCGTCGGCATCAAGTCCCTCGACGAACTGCCCGCCTCCGACGTGCTGTCGCCGCGTCAGATCGACGCCTGGCTGCAGACCTCGAACATCCCCCGCGCCGCCGGCGACGCCGACATGGGCCTCGACGAGACCGAGGAGCAGCAGATGTCGCTCGAGCAGCCGCAGGCCGCGGCCCCGGAAGGCAACCCGGCCCAGACTTCATGAGCACCAAGCCCGTCCGCATCGGTATCATCGGCGCCGGTGGCAACACCCGGACGCGGCACATTCCCGGCTTCAAGGCCATCCCCGGCGTCGAGGTGGCGGCGGTGTGCAACCGCACCATGGCGTCCGGCGAGAAAGTCGCGAAGGAGTTCGGCATCCCGAAGGTCACCGACAACCCCCGCGAGATCATCGAGTCGCCCGACATCGATGCGATCTGCATCGGCACCTGGCCGAACCTGCACGGCAAGCTGACCGTGGCCGCGCTGCGTGCCGGCAAACACGTTCTGACCGAGGCCCGCATGGCCCGCAACCTGGCCGAGGCCGAGCTGATGCTCGCCGAGGCAAAGCTCCACCCGAAACTCGTGACGCAGATCGTGCCGGCGCCGATGTCGCTGCCCTTTGACGCCACCATCATCGACCTGATCCAGGCGGGCACGCTCGGCACGCTGCGGGAAGTCTGCCTGACGGCGACCACGGACAGCCTCGCCGACAACTCGCTGCCGCTGAGCTGGCGGCAGGACCTGACCCTGAGCGGCAAGAACACGCTCTACATGGGCATCTATTACGAGATCGTGCTGCGCTGGCTGGGCCAGGGCGTGACCTCCCTGGTGGCGGATGCGGCGATTTTTTCCAAGGAGCGCAAGGACGAGGAAGGCGTGCCACAGCCGACCACGATCCCCGAGAGCGTGACCGTGCTCGGCAGCTATGCCGCACCCACGTCCGCGGTGACCAACGCCCCCTGGGCGGCCAGCTGGCAGCCCACGGGTGCCCGCTTGATCGCGCATTTCAGCGGCGTGGAAACCACGGCGCCGCGCGCCGAGATCCGGCTCAACGGCAGCAAGGCCGGCCTGCGGCTGGACCTGGCCAAGGGCGAACTGTGGCTGGCGATGCGCGGCGAGGCCGAGAAACCGGTGACCATCGCCCCGGACAAACGCGGCTCCTGGCGCGTGGAGGCGGATTTCATCGACAGCATCCGCGACGGGAAGCCCGTGCGCCTGACCGATTTCGCGACCGGGGTGAAATACATGCAGTTCACCGAGGCCGTGTGGGAGTCCTGGAGCAACGGCCGCTGGCGCGTGACGCTGTAGGGCGACTTGTCTGGCGGGAGTGTTTGCAAACCCGGATTGTCATTCTGAGCGCAGCGAAGAATCCATCGGGATTCAGGCCGCCGGGCAGGGGAACGATGCACCAACTGGATTCTTCGCTCCGCTCAGAATGACGGGTCTCGTGGATTTCTTGGGAGACCTCTTCACCAAATCAAAAACGCGGCCTATCCCCGCCGGGTGTAGATGTAATAAGCCGTCAGGAAGATCAGGGCGACGGCACCCAGCGCGAGAAAGAAGGCCAGGTAGCAGCCGCGTTTCATGTTCTTGGCGGCAGACAGGGGGCTGTGGCCGTCCTGATACTGCGCGATGATCTCCTGGGCGGCGCGGGCGGCCGCCTCGTCGGCTGCAGCCGCGGTCGGCCGCGGAATGACCGGCACCACGGCCGGGGCGGGCGTTACCGGGGCAACCTGGCCGGCTTCCCTCGCAATCTCGCGGTCAAACCAAGCAACCTGCTCCTGGGCGAGGGCGCGCTGGCGTTGGAGATCGGCGAGGCGGTCGGACACGGGGGAAAGAAAGGCGGATTGAATGCGCTGGGCAATCCTCCTTCGCCAAAAACAAAAAAGGCGCACCGGATGGGTGCGCCTTGGAATGGTTGGGACGGTCCGCTCAGACCACGTTCACCTTGCGGTGAGCCTTGTCGAACTGGACGGTGCCGTCGCGGAGCGCGAAGAGCGTCCAATCGCGGCCGGTGCCGACGCCCTTGCCGGCGTGGTGCTTGGAACCGCGCTGACGGACGATGATGCCGCCCGCGAGGACCTTCTGGCCGCCATAGAGCTTGACGCCAAGGCGCTTGGACGCGCTGTCGCGGCCGTTGCTGGAGGATTTCTGACCTGTTTTATGTGCCATTGTAGTGGGTCCTTAAGCTTTGATGGACTCGATCTTGATGACCGACAGCTCCTGGCGGTGGCCGCGCTTGCGCTTCGAGCCCTTGCGCTTGCGCATCTTGAAGACGATGACCTTCTTCCCGCGCTTGTTCTCGAGGACCTTGGCCTTGACCGAGGCGCCAGTGAGGAAGGGGGTGCCGACCTTGAAATTGTCGCCTTCGCCCGCGGCGAGGACTTCGTTGATTTCGACCGTGGAGCCGGCTTCCGTCTTGGGATAGCGGTCGACGATGAGGATATCGCCCTCGCTGACCGAGAACTGCTTCCCCTGTGTTTTGATAGTGGCTTTCATAAGTTCAAAGGGGCGAAATAAGGGGAGTCGGCGAGGGGTAATCAAGGCTTTATTTTACGGTTCGCCTAGAAACGCGTTCAGCCGGGCTGACAAAGAGATAATTCACGAAAAAACTCAAGCCCAGCACCCCGCTCAGGGTGCGGATGTTTCGCATGGCGCCGACCACGCTGGAAAGGGGGCTGGAAGCGGGTTCCTCTATGCGCAGCAACAAGATACAACCGAGCAGGCTGAGCATCGGTTGAACCAAAAAGACCAGATGGTAGACGTCCAGTGGGGCATAACCCTGGGCAAGAAGCCGGGCCAGAACTTCGCCGCCAATAATGGGGGACAGGGCGGCTACTACCGAGGTGACGGCGAGGTTGAGGCCGATGGCCAGGCTGCGTGCCTCGGCCGGGATCAGCTTAAGCAGGATGGTGAACTGCCCGAGGATGAAACCCGCGCTGAGCGCACCGCCCCAGAACCACATGCCGTAAAGGATCGAGCTGTTGGCCGGGGTGATGATGCACCAGAGGAAATTCTGCGCCTGCCACAACCCCAGCGCCACCGCCATGCAGGCCTTGTTGCCGTAGCGGTCGAGCAGTCCGCCCCACACCGGCAGCGATACGATGCCGCCGAGCGCCGTGAGCGTGGCCAGGATGCCGACCTGCACGCCGGAAAAGTCCAGCTGCTCGAACATGAACACGTGGTAGAAGGGACCGAAGCAGTTCGAGGCGAAGGACCACACCGCGCCGAACGCGATGAAGAGCAGCAGCGAATGCGACCGGCGCAACACGGCGATCTGTCCCGATAGCGGCAGGGTCGCCGCGTGTTTTTCCTGCGTCCGTGGCCGGCGGTCGGGCATGCGGGCGAAATAAAACAGCGATGCCACGCGACAGGCGCACGCGAGCGCGATGATGATCTGGAAGGTCCGGGCCGAATATCCGCCCCACGACAGCCCGCAGCCGGCACCCAGCACGAAGACCAGTGTCGCGCCCTGGATGAAACGGTTGCGCTGGCCGAAATAACGGCCCCGCAACCGGCCCGGCACGAGGTCGTGCATCCAGCCGTTCCAGACGACGGCGAGCACCGCGTTGAACAGTGACGCGACGAACACCCAGATCAGCAGGAAGCGGCCGGTGGCGACCGGATCGCCGGGCGAGAGCGAGGGCAGCATCCAGCCGAGCCAGGCCCAGCAGGCGGTGTGCAGCGCCGCGGCGATGATGGCGGTCGGCCGGGCGCGCGCCCAGCGCGTCACCAGCGGAGAGATGAACACCTGCAGGAAATTGCACGCGAACGGCACCGAACTGGCCGCGCCGATGTCGGGCTTGGACAGGGGGAAGCCCTTCGCCACGAGCGCCGTCATGAAAATATTCACCGGCAGCGACATCGTCACGATCCGCGTGGCGAGCACGCCTTCCATCACGCTCGCCCTCATGCCCAGCCGCAGGATCTCGCGGTTCTGGGCCAGGGTCGGCCGGGCGGGAGTTGCATTCATGTGGCCGGTGCGAGATATCGGGGCATGGCGCGCGTCCTTAAAGCGAAATCTCTCCAGCACCGGCGCACGGTGGCCCTGGCGCGCGGCCTGGTCGGCAAGATCCTGGCCCGGCGACGCCCCGACGGAACGGTGGCACGGCACCGCATCACCGAGGTCGAGGCTTATGACGGGGAAAATGACCTGGCCTGCCACGCCAGCAAGGGCCGCACGAAGCGCACCGGGGTCATGTATCGGCCGGGCGGCGTCTGGTATGTCTATCTCTGCTACGGTGTGCACGAGATGCTCAATCTCGTCACGGGGCCTGAGGATTATCCGGCCGCCGTGCTGATCCGAGGCGTGGAGGGGATCAGCGGCCCGGGCCGTCTGACCAGGCGGCTGGAGATCGACCGGCAGTTGAACGGCACGACCGTCGCGAGGTCCGCAGGGCTCTGGATCGAGGACGACGGATTTGAACTTCCGCGCGGATCATTGCGAAGCGGTCCGCGCATCGGCGTGGATTACGCCGGCCCGGTGTGGGCGGGGAAGCCGTGGCGGTTTTGGGTTGAGGTAGGGGCGCTTGCCCCCAAGCGCCCGGGCCGTTGAGGGCAACGGCCCCTACCTACTTCGCCGCGACCGCCGTCGCTTTCTGGTAGTCGCTCAGGGACAGCGTGGCGGAGCCGAAGCGAAGCTTCAGCTGCATCTTCACCGGCAGGCGGGTGTCGTCCTGTGCGATCCAGACCTTGATCTCGCCGCCGCGCTTGAAGAGTCCCTTCGGGTCCTTCTCCATGCGGGGCACGAGCACGAGGGTCTTGTAGCGGCCCATGGGCGTGCGGACCTCCTCATACGCCTCGGCGTAGATGGTGATGGCGTAGAAATCCCGGGCGAACTGGACTACGACGTCGCGCTTCTCGCCGGGCTTCAGATTCCACTCGCGGGTCTGGATCAAAGCGCTGATCAAATCCAGCGGGTCGCCGCCCTCGGGCAGGGCCAGCTCGGCACTGCGGCCGGTGCGCACGCGGTCGGTGTAAGTGGCGAGGCGCTTTTCGTAGTCGATCTTGAAATCGTTGTCGATGGGACGCTTGGGATCGGCACCGGTCTCGTGCACGGTCAGCAGGCGGCCGGTGGGGCGGTCGATGACGGCCTCGGCCTTGCTGTCGAATTCGTAGAGCCCGCGGACCATGCCGCGGGAACGCGTGTCCACCGTGACGCGGGCCAGATCCTTGCCGCCGGTGGTATCGCTCTTCCCGGCGATGGTGATGTCACCCGCGTGGCTGAAGATGGCGAAGCCGACCTTGTAGGTCAGCTTTTCCCCATCGCCAATGGCCGTGAAAGGCGCGGCGGAGGCGAACAGGGGCAGGCAGAAAAGCAGGAGGGCGGAAAATTTCACGGGGATGCTGACAGCAGCAATGGGAGAAAGTGCGGCCGCCGTCGAGAATATGGTGGAGCGCGTTGCCCCCAACGCGCTTCGGCAGCGCGAAACAGCGTGTTGGGGGCAACACGCTCCACCCTCAAAGCGTCAGGTCCATCTGGTTCTGCTGGCCGATGGCCCAGGCCTCGATGCCGCGGGCGCGCAGGGTGGCGGCGAACTCCTTGGCGAAACCGTGCAGGGTATAGACGATCTTCGGCTGGACCTTGTCCACGAAGGCCAGCAGGTCGGGGAAATCGGCATGGTCCGACAGCGGGAAGGCCGCGTCGCACCGGTTCTGGTAGATGGCGCCGCTGTCCATGGCCCAGCCCGAGGCGATGGCGGTGCGCTTGGGGTTGATCCACGTCAGCGGCGCGAGGTGGTTTTGCATGGGCGGGGCAATGACGACATGTCCGGCATGGTTGCGGGGGTCGAGCAGGCCGTAGGGCGGCAGCTTCATGCCGAGCTCGGCGTAGCGCTTGGTCATCTTGAGGCTGTTGGCGTGCAGCATGACCGGCAGGCCGGCACCCCCGACGATCTGCAGCAGCTCCTGCGTCTTGCCCAGGCTGTAGGCGTAAAGCACCGGTGTGACCTTGTCGTCCAGCGCCTGCCGGCAGAAGGCCACGATGTCCGCCTCGATCTTCTCCTGCGGCGGAAACACGTAGCGCGGCAGGCCGAAGGTCGTCTCCATGATGAGCACGTCGGCGCGCGGCGTGGCGCACGGCTCGGCGGCGAGGCTGGGGCGGAGCTTGAAGTCGCCGGTGTAGAGCAGGGTGCCGTGGTCCGTCGTGGCGTGAAACATGGCGGAACCGAAAATGTGGCCCGCCGGATAGAGGCGGACCTCGCAGCCAAAGTCGGCCGTGAAGGGCTCGCCGAAGCCGAGGATGTGCTCCTCGCGTTTGCCGCCGACACGCAGCCGCATCAGGCTGGCGGTCTCGCGGGTGGCGATGATTTCGCGGTGCGACGCAATGTGGTCGGAATGGGCGTGGGAGACGAAAGAGCGGCTCTGGGATTTCTGCGCGTCGAGCCACCAGCCGATCTGCGGCAGGTTGACCCCGTGCTTGTGCTGAACTTCCCAAGGCATGGATCCAGAAAGGAGCGCCTTGGGCGCGAAGTCAAAGACGCGGGCCGGACCTGCTGACAACCCTGTGTCAGGAGAGATGCCTACTTCTCCCGCGATGGAATCAGCGGGATGAGGTAGTAATCCTGCCCGCCGTAGCGCCACACCTTGGAGCCGGGTGGCATATTGTCGGGCAGAACCTCGGGCACGCGGTAATTCGGCGCGTCGTAGATCTTGTCTCGTGGAACAGGGCCCCAAGGCACCTGCGGGTTCCGTTTGGATTTGGGGGCGGATTGGAAGGAGCCATCCGGCCGCGTCAGCGGTTTGTCGGCGATGACAGACGAGGCACGCAAATCAGCCGGTCCCGCCAGCGGCAGCGTCGGCTTCGTGGCTTCATTGAATTCACGGGCGACCTGGGCGTGATCCTGAGGTCGGCGGCGGCGGCCGTGGCGGCAACCGCGAAGCTGGCGAGCAGGTGGGGTGTATTCATGGCCGGAAGTGTCGGATGAGACCAGGGGTCAGGGCGAATGTTGCCTGAAGTGGTTTAAATAAATTCGCGCCCTGATCAGCGCCGGATTTTTCGCCACGAAAGAACACATAGATCGCAAAGAAGAGCCGGCTGAATGGACTGCCTATGTGCTCTTTGCGTTCTTTTGTGGCAACCTTCAGATTAGCCTTTCTCAGCGGCGAAATATTTATGCCGGACGAAGCGCCAGGCCGTCACAAAGAAGGCCGTCAGCGGCACGGCCAGCATCATGCCGAGCACGCCGCCGAGCGCCTGGCCCCAGAAGAAGATGGCGACGATGATAGCGACCGGGTGTAGGCCGGTCTGCTGGCCCATGATGCGGGGCGTCAGCAGCCAGCCTTCGATCAGCTGCACGGCGGCGAAGACCGCCACGCAGATACCCACCAGAGGCAGGCCGCCCTCGGGTTGCAGGAAGGCTAGCGGCAGGGCCACGCTCAGGCCGAGGATGCTTCCGAGGTAGGGGATGATGTTGAGCAACCCGGTAAGCAGGCCGATCGCGAGGCCGAACTTGAGGCCGGCGATGGAGAAGCCCGTCGCCAGCAGCACGCCCATGATCAGTCCGATGAGCAGCTGGCCGCGGAAGAAGGCCACCAGGATGCCAAGGAATTCGCGGATGAGAAACACGACGTCGTCCCGGTGCTCCTTTTGCAGGAACGGCAGGTGGTCGGGCAGCGAGCGGGTCGGGTCGTTGTTGGAGAGCAGGAAGAAAAACAGGTAGACGGGGATGACCGCAAGGGACGCCACGACACCGAAGATCCCGAAAATACCCGCTCCGGCCGACTTGAGCGTCGGGGCGATGTGCCCAATGAGGTCCTGCGCCTGCTGGGTCAGGCCGTCGAGGGCGGCCTTGACGGTGGGGTTGTCGAGGTAGGGACGGATGATCGCCAGCCACTCGGGGAAATGCGTCTCGCTCCACGCGACGGTCTTTTGCCACAGGGTGGGCAGGTAGGCCACGAACTCCAGCAGCTGGGAAACCAGAGCCGGCAGGAAAGTGACGAGCAGTCCCGTCACCAGCAGCACGAACACGAAATACAGCAGCACGACGGCCACCGGGCGTTTCACCTTCAGGCGCTTTTCAAAGACAGTCACCACCGGCCGCATCAGCAGTGCCAGGATGCCGGCAACGGCCAGCGGCCAGATGACACCCGAGAAGGTGCTGATAAACCGCGCCACGCCCGTCAGCAGCAGATAGAGTAGGAAACCGATGGCGCAGATCGCGGCAAACCCGAGGGCGAAGCCGACGAGCTTGCGCTGGGCGGGAGTCAGGAGCGGGGCGGGGTCAGCGGACATCGGAGGACGGGTGACAGAAGACAGAGGACTGAGGAGTGAGGCAAGCCCGGTGATGGTGGAAAGGCGGCCGGGTTTTTGACCACGGATTAACGCGGATACGGATTTAACAGGAGGAAACGGAGAGAACAGAGACAGGGTAATTCAGAAGCCATGAAGCATAGAATCATGTTCATGGTATTCTGATTTCTGAATACCTCGGTTTCCTCTGTTGCCTCCTGTGGAAATATATCTCGCCTTGACAGTCTAGGGGAGAGACGGTTCTCTCCTAGAAATCCTAGGCAAGCAACCATGACCCAGAACAAAGCCGATCTCCTGCAGGGCACGCTCGACCTGCTCATCCTGAAATCGCTCCAGAACGAGCCCATGCACGGCTTCGGCATCGCCGTCCGGATCGGGCAGATGTCGAAGGACATGCTGACCGTGGAACAGGGCTCGCTTTATCCCGCGCTTTACCGGCTCGAGGACCAGGGCTGGATCAAGGCGGAGTGGGGCATTTCCGAGAACAACCGGAAAGCGAAATTCTATTCGCTCACGGCCACCGGCCGGAAGCAGCTCGCCACCGAGGAGCAAAGCTGGGCCAGGCTCTCCACCGCGATCAGCCACGTTCTAGGAAACGCCTGAGGGAAAGTAGCGAGCATCGAGTAGCGAGTAGTGAGCATAACAGCCCCATGAAACTCTTCCGCAACCTCCGCACGCTGTTCCGGAAGGAACAGCTCGACGCCGAGATGGCCGACGAGATGCGCCATCACGTCGAGCTGCAGACGGAGCTGAATTTGAAAGCCGGCATGAACCCGGAGGACGCGCGCTTTGCGGCGCTGCGGCAGTTCGGCAATGTGCCGGCCATCCAGGAACAGGCGCGGGCGCAGCGCTTCAGCGCGCCGGCGGAAATGCTCGGCCGCGACCTCGTTTTCGCAGTCCGCCAGTGGCGGAAAAAACCAGGGGTGACGCTGATTATGCTGGTGACCCTGGTCCTGGGCATCGGGGCGAATACCGCCATCTACAGCCTGGTCCAGGGCGTCGTTTTGCGGCCGCTTCCAATCAAAGATCAGGCCCGGGTGGTGCAGATCGGCGAGACCAACCGCGCCCGCAATGTGGATTTTTTCTCGGTCTCGGTGCTCAACTTTGCCGACTGGCGGGAACGAAACCGGTCCTTCGAAACCCTCGTGGGGGTCGCCATGCGCGGGGCCACGCTGACAGGTGCAGGCCATCCCGAGCGGCTGGCCGTGAGTTATGTGTCGGAGGGGTATTTCGCCCTGCTGGGCCGGCCGCTGCTGCAAGGGCGCGACTTTCGGGCCGGGGAGGACCGGCCGGGAGCCAGCCAGGTGGTGATTCTCTCGGAGGCTTTCTGGCGCGGACGCTTCGGGGCCAAGCCGGATGCGATCGGGCAGACGCTGACCCTGGAGGGCAAACCGCACACCATCGTGGGCGTCGCGCCGCGCGATCCGGGGTTGTCAGGACGCGGGGAACTCTTTGTGCCGCTCGGCGCGGACCTGAAATCCGAGGAGCGGGACAATCACGAGATCGACGTCTACGGCCGGTTGCGCGCCGGTGTCACGCGCGAGCAGGCGGAGACCGAACTCAACAGCGTCGCCGCGCAACTCGCGCGCGAGCACCCCGCCAGCAACGAAGGCTGGGGCGTCCGCCTCGTGCCGCTGGCCGACGCGATCGTGGCCCCGACGGTGCGTCTGGCGCTGTTCACGTTGCTCGGGGCGGTCGCGTTGCTGCTGCTCAACACCTGCGCCAACCTCTCGAGTTTGCAGCTGGCGCGCGCCGTGAGCCGTGATCGCGAACTGACCATCCGGGCGGCGCTCGGTGGCTCGAAGGGCCGGATCGCCCGCCAGTTGCTGACGGAAAACCTGCTGCTTTCGCTGCTGGGCGGCGCGACGGGCATGGGGCTCGCGCACTGGCTGGTCGCCGGATGGCGCGCCTCATCGTTCGCGACGGCGCTTCCCCGGGGCGACGAAATCGGGATCGACGGCGGCGTCATGGCCTTCACCCTGGTCATCAGTGTGCTCGTGGGGACGTTGACGGGTCTTGCGCCGGTGTGGCGGGCGAACCGCCTGGATCTCCGCGCGGCGCTCAACCAAGGCAGCCGCGCGGCCACCGGCGAGCGGCACCGCGCATTGCGCGGCCTGGTGCTCGCGCAGATTGCGCTGTCTTTTGTGCTGCTCGCGGCGGCGGCCGTGCTGCTGCGCAGTTTCCAGAAACTGACGCAGGTGGACTTGGGATTTGCGCCGCAGGGTGTGCTGACGCTGAAACTCGCCCCGGGGGAGGGTGGCAAACGATTTTTCACCCAGCTTACCGAGCGGGTGGGCGCGTTGCCCGGAGTGCAAAGCGTGGGCGTCGGCAGCGGCGTGCCCCTGGAGTCGTTCAACACGAGCGTCGATGTCCAACCCGCCGGAGCTGCGGAGTGGCCGGCCGGCAAGGGGCTGCAATCCGAATGGCGGATCGTGCGCGAACAGTATTTCGAGACCCTGGGCGTGCCGTTGCGACGGGGGAGGCTCTTTACGCCGGCGGACGTCGCGCCGGCGCCCAAATCCATTGTGCTCAACGAGACGGCCGCGCGGCTGCTGTGGGGCGAACAGGATCCCCTCGGACGTTTCCTGCACATCGGCGGCACGGAGGGAACGCCCTCCGTGGTGATCGGCGTCGTGGGCGATTTGCGCAGCCGTCATCCCGCCCGCCCGCCGGCTCCGGCGATTTATTTCTCGGGCTACCGCGACTTTTGGGGAAACATGACGCTGGTGGTGAAAACCTCGCTGGATCCCGCGGCCTTGCTGCCGCAGATCCGGCGCGAAGTGCAGGCGATCAACCCCCAATTGCCCCTCTACGCCGTGAAAACGATGGAGGCGGCCGTCGCCGAAAGCCTCGGGGAGGCGCGCCTGCTCGCCACCCTGCTCGGGGCCTTTGCCACGCTGGCTCTCGTGCTGGCGGCCCTGGGTGTCGCGGGCGTCACGGGTTTCCTGGTCGCCGAGCGGACGCGGGAAATCGGCATTCGCCTGGCGCTCGGCGCGCAGAAAACGCAGGTGCTCGGCCTGATCGTCCGGGAAAACCTGCGGGTGTTGGGTGCGGGCATCGTGGCCGGGCTGCTGGCTTTCGCTCTCGCCACACATTACCTGGCCACGCAGCTCTATGAACTGGCGCCGTGGGATGGCCTGTCGCTCACCGCCGCCGCAGTCGTCCTGTTGTTGGTGGGCGTGACCGCCGCGCTTTTGCCCGCCAGACGGGCGGCCAAGGTGGATCCGATGGTGGCGCTGCGGTCAGAGTGAGAAAAGGAGTGAAAGTCCAGGTGAAGGCGGCAGGCTGCTGGGCATGGGAATGCATGTCACGCTGCGAGTCGTCTTCGGAGCTTCGATTCTGGGCCTGATGGGCTGCCGGCATGCGCCGGCGGAGGCAAGCGGGACGGGAGCGAGCTCATTCGCGTTTGTGGAACGGCCGGCGGGGCCGGTGGAGCTGGGAAGGTAAACTTGAATCGTTCTCTTTCTCGTAATCGTTATCGTTCTCCGGATTCAGTCGGAGAGAACGAGCAAGAGCAGGATTACGAGAACGATCTATACTCAGGAGTCAGGCCGTGGGTGCGGGCGGGCGGGGGCTGAGGCGGTGGGCGAGCTTGTCGTGGAAAAGCCAGCGGCCGATGGCGGGCATCAGGAACATCGCGCCGAGCATGTTGAAGAAAAACAGGAAGCTGAGGAGGATGCCCATGTCGGCCTGGAACTTCAGGGCGGACCATGCCCAGGTGCCGACGCCCGCCGCGAGCGCGCTGCCGGTGAACATCACGGAGGTGCCCATGGTGGCGAAGGCGAAGCACAGCGCATCCTCGAAGGTCTCACCCTCCTCCAGGCGCTCCTGGATGGCGGAGAACAGGTAGATGCCGTAGTCCACGCCGATGCCGACACCAAGGGCGATGACGGGCAGCGTGGAGGTCTTCAGGCCGATGTTGAGGTAGTATTTCAGCGCGTATCCGAGGTAGGAGACGACGACGAGCGGCACGATGACACAAAGCGCCCCGCGCCAGGAGCGGAAGGAGATCAGGCAGAGAACGATGACGGCGGCATAGACCCACATGACCATCGGGTTCTGCGCGGCCGAGACGACCTCGTTGGTGGCGGCCATGACGCCGACGTTGCCGGTCGCGAGCTGGAACTTGGCGCGCTCCGTGCCGTGAATGGCGCGGAACTCCTTCACGGCGGCGACGACGCGCTTGATGGTCTCGGCCTTGTGGTCGCGCAGGTAGATCATCACGGGGATGACGCTGCCGTCGTCGTTGAGCAGGCCGGTGGCGGTCTCGACCGGCGAGACGGCCTGGGCGAGCGCGGCCGGGTTGCGCGGGATGATGCGCCACTTGAGGCTGCCCTCGTTCCAGCCGGAATTGATGGTCTTGGCGACGTCGGTCAGGGCCATGGTGGATTGCACGCCCTCGATGTTGCGCATGTGCCAGCCGAAGCGGTCGACCAGCGCCATGATGTCGTGGTCGATGACGCCGTTGGGCACGGTCTCGACCAGCACGGTGATGACATCCACGCCGATGCTGAACTCCCTGGTCACCACGGCGGTGTCCTTGTTGTAGCGGGAGTCCTGCCGCAATTCGGGCACGCCCGCGTGGAGGTCGCCGATCTTGACCTGCGAGGACTTGATCCAGCCGAAGACCAGCAGGAAGAGGGAGACGGCGATGATGACGACCGAGCTGACGGGCCCGGTGGTGAAGTTGGTCAGCCGGCGCCAGTAGGGTTGCAGGGCGAAGCGGCGGAAATTCACGCGCTTCCGGAAGCCCGGGCTCATCCTGGTGTAGGAGACCAGCACCGGCAGCAGGAAGCGGTCGGTGAAGATGATGAGGAAAACGCCGAGGCTGGCCGTGATGGCGAGTTCCTGGATGGTCGGCACCGCGACGAGGTAGATGGTGCTGAAGCCGACGGTGCCGGTCAGGATGGCCACGCAGCCCGGGATGAAGAGGTTGCTGAACGAGGCGCGCGCGGCGGCGGGCTCGTCCCGGCCCATGTTGATCTCATACCGGAACGACCGGAGCATCTGCGTGGCGTGGCTCAGCGCGATGGCGAAGATCAGGAACGGCACGAGGATCGAGAGCGGGTCGATGCCGAAGCCGAGGAGGTTGAGGATGCCGAACTGCCAGATGACGGCGCAGAACGAAGTGAGCAGCGGCAGCACCGTGAGGATCAGCGACTGCGAGAAATAAAAGAGCAGGACCGCCGAGATCACGAGCGCGATGCCGAAGAAGACCAGCACGCCCTTGGCTCCGTCGGTGATGTCGCCCATGACCTTGGCAAACCCGATGATGTGGATGCTGATCCGGTCGGTCTGGTATTTCTCGCGGATGTTATGCTCGAGGGCGGCGGCCACCTGGGCGTAGTCGAGCCGTTTCCCGGTGGCCGGGTCGACCTCGAGCAACGAGGCGATGACGGCCGCGCCGGTGAAATCATTGGCCACGAGCATGCCGACGCGGCCGGACTTGATGATGTTCTGCCGCACGCGCTCCAGGCCGAGGGCATCCGGGGTGAAGTCCGCCGGGATGACATTGCCGCCCGCCAGACCGTCCTCGACGACCTCGATGTAACGGACGTTGGGCGTGTAGATGGACGTCACCTGAGCCCGGTCCACGCCGGGCAGGTAGTAGGTCTCGTCCGTGACGGCCTTGAGGGTCTTGAAGAATTCGGGAGTGAAGATGTCGCCCTGCTTCGCCACGAGGGCGATGACCACGCGGTTGGCGCCGCCGAACTGGGTGCGGTGCTTCTTGAAATTCTCGATGTATTCGTGGCCGGTGGGCAGCGACTTGTCGAAGCTGGCGTCGATGCGGGTCTTCGAGGCGAACCAGCCCAGCACCACGGTAATGACCACGAACACCGCCAGGGTGACCGGGCGGTAGCGGAAGACGAGTTCCTCGAGGCGCTTGATCATGGCAGGGTGACGCGCACGGCGCCGGCTTCGCCGACGGTCAGCAGGGCGCCATCGCCGGCGTCGATCACGGCGGACACACTGGTGCCGAAGTCGGCGGGTTTCCGATGATCGAAAGTGACGCCGCGGTCGAGACTCACGAAGAAATTACCGCCCTGGCCGGCGAGCACGATCCGGCCGGTGGCCAGGCGGACGGCGCCCATGATGAGAACCTGCAGCTGGTTGCTTTCGTCGGTCCAGCTGGCGCCCTGGTCCTCCGAGCGCAGGATGTGGCCGCGCAGGCCGTAAACAATGAGGCGATTCTTGTCGAGGGGCAGGGCGCCGAAAAGCGAGCCGTCATAAGGCACGTCCGCTTTGCTCCACGCCGTGCCGCCATCGCGCGAGACCAGCAGCAGGCCGCCCTCACCCGCGAGATAGAGTGATCCGTCCGCACCCTGGGTAATCCGGTTGTAGTGCACCTCGTCCTCCGACGGCCTGGCCGCGGTCCAAGTCCTGCCGCCATCCTTGGTGACCATGAACCGGCCATAGGCGCCGACCGCGAATCCGTGGGTCGCATCGGGGAAATGCACGTCGAGGAAAACCGTTTCGAGGTCCTTGCCGGCATCCTGCCGCTTCCAGGTCTGCCCGCCATCGGTGGTGGCGAGGATGACGCCGTCGTGTCCGACGGCCCAGCCGTGCTGCGCATCGGGAAAGGCGACGCCGGTCAGCATCGCCCGCGTTGGCACCGGACTCTGCGTCCAGGAGCGGCCCTGGTCGGCGGAAAGGAGCACATGACCGCGGTCGCCCACGGCGACCAGCCTGTCACCGGCCCTGGTGACGGCGAGCAGGAGGGATTTGGACGCCAGCGGCGCGGGTTCGGAGGTCTCGGCGGCAGGGGCGGACGCAGCGAGCAGCAGCCCGAGCAGCAAGCCGGACCAGCGCCATGCCATCCTGAGCGAAGCGAAGGATCCAGCGCCGGTTTTGCGGGCGATCATGCGACTGGATTCTTCGCTGCGCTCAGAATGACAGGCAAGACAAAGCATGGGCGGCAATAAAAAGGGCGGCCGTTGCAGGCCGCCCTCGGGATTGAGTGTCTGCGTCAGCGGACGCCTTCCTGGCGGAGTGTCGCGGCGGTGTAGTCCGCCGGCGTGCGCACGAGGCTGAAGTCATACATCTTGGCCTCGTTATCCAGGCCGATGGCCAGATAGCGGCCGGCGAGCAGGTCGGTGTGGACCTCGAGGGTGCTCCAGAAGCTCTGGGCATCGTAGTAATTGATGCAGTGGGCCTCGGAGACGCGCCAGAGCTGGCCGCGGCCGTCGTATTGGTCGACGGCGAGGATCTGCCAGCTGTCCTCGTCGATGTAGAAGGTGCGGCGGGAATAGACGTGGCTGGTGCCGGCCTTGAGGGTGGCGTCCACGACCCACACGCGGTGGAGTTCGTAGCGGGTGAGGCTCTGGTTGATGTGCAGCGGGGCCAGGATGTCCTTATACTTCAGCGCCGGGCTGTGGAGCTTGTAGGAGTTGTAGGGGACATACATTTCCTTTTTGCCGACGAGCTTCCAGTCGTAGCGGTCGGGCGCGCCGTTGAACATGTCGAACTGGTCGGAGGTGCGCATGCCGTCGGCGGCGGTGCCGGGGTTGTCGTAGGCGACGTTCGGGGCGCGGCGCACGCGGCGCTGGCCGGTGTTGTAGAGCCAGGCGCGGCGCGGCTCCTTCACCTGGTCCATCGTCTCGTGCACGACGAGGATGGAGCCGGCGAGGCGGGCGGGCGCGGTGACGGCCTGCTTGAAGTAGATCAGCACGTTGTCGAGGTCCTTCTCCTGGATACCCTCGCGCACATAGTTGAAGAGGAACTCGTCCTCGAAATCCACGAGGGTGTAGCTGCCGTTGCGCTGCGGGGCGGCCTGGCTGATGTTGCGATTGGCCGCGACGCCGCGGAAGCGGGTGAGGTGGTTCCAGATCACCTCGAGGCCGTTCTGCGGGATGGGGAACGGCGCGCCGATGACGGCGCCGGTGATGCCGTTGCCGCCCTCGGCGAGGGCCGCAGTGGTGGCATACTGCTTGGTCGCGTCGTAGATGCGCTGCGGGTTGGATGCACTGCGGTGAGTCGGGTAGACGGGCATCGAGTAGGTCGGGTAGGCCTTGAGCAGCGCGAGATGGCCCGCGGTGAGCTTGTCGGCATACTGGTCGGCGTTGGCGCCCGTGATGGTGAACTTGGCCGCGTCGCCCGCGAACGGGTCGGGATGGTGCATGCCGGGCGTGTAGCCGGCGGGGGCCGTCGTGAGGCCGCCGGTCCAGGCCGGGATGGAGCCGTCGGCGTTGCCGGCCTTTTCACCGCCGAGCGGCGTCAGGTCGTTGCCGAGCCGGCTGGCGTCGGCGGCGGAGAGGGCGGCGGAGACGGCGGCGGAGGAGAGAAGGCAGAGGGCCGCGGACAGAAGGAGTTTCGTTTTCATTGAGGGAAGGGGTAGGCGCTGGGTTTAGAACGAATACTTCAGGTTGCAGGAGACGTAGTCGCGGTCGCCGAGAAGGTTGTAGCGGCCGGCGCCGAAGAAGTTCACGTAGCGCAGATCGAGCGCCCAGGCGTTCTGGAAGGTGAACTCCGCGCCGACGGTGATCGACTTGCGGCCGTGGAGGAAGTTGCCCATGGGCAGCGGCGTGTTGCCGCCGACGTCGTGCGAGTAGACCAGGAGCGGCGACACGTTCACGCCCTTGAAGGCGTTGTTGTAGTCGAGGCGGGCGACGAGCTGGTAGCCCCAGGAGAAGTCGTCGGCGAAGGCCGACGCCGGCTCGGAGGCGGGGAGGGTGCCGGCGGCGATCTGGGCGGCGACGCTCGTGTTGCTGCCGGAATTATTCATGTAGTTGAGGTCGCCGCCGACGAAGGTGCCGGGGCCGTCGTAGCGCAGCGTGCTCTTGGAATTAAGGTCGGCGTTCACGAAGCCCGCCTCGGCGAGGAAGGTGCTCTGGTCGGCGCCGAAGAAGCCGCGCGTCACCTTGGTGGCGGTCATCTGGCCGGTCACGACCTTGTGGCGGCGGAAGCCGGGGATGTAGGTGTTGAGCGCGTAGGCGCCCAGCTGGTTGTTGGCGGCGAAGCGCGAGCTGAGCGGGGAGAGGGCGGCGAAGAGCAGCTCGACGTCGTCCACCTGGAAGGGCTGGTTGCTGCGGTAGCTCAGTTCGCCCTGGAGCGCGATGCCCTTGATGCTGGTGTTGAAGCTGGCGCCCCAGAGGTGGATGTCCCGCGGAAACTCGATGAGGTAGCGGCCGGTGGCGGCCCGGGTGAGCAGCTCAAGCTGCGAGAACTGGCTGCTGGCGCCGGCAACGGTCGGCAACAACCCTTGGAGCGGGGTGAGGACGTTGAGCGTGGCGGTGGCCGTCGGGTCGCCCAGGGAGGCCCCGATCAGCACGGTGAGGGCGGTGGGGACCGGCACGCCCGCGGCGGTGGACGCGGCGGCCAGACCGGCCATGAAGGCTGCGTTGGCCTGCAAGGCGGTGGCGGTGTTGCCGGTGATGTTGGTGACGACGATGCCCTGGGTCGGCGTGCTGGCCGAGATGACCGGCAGCCGGCTGTGGTAATTCATGTAGTAGAGGCCGAACTCCGTGTCGGCGAGGCCCTGGGCGACCCAGCGGAGGTTGACGCCGTATTGGCCGGAATCGCCCGGCTCGCGGTCGTTGCCGCGGCCGATCGCGCCGAGCGGAGAACTGTCGGCGATGGCCCCGAAGCCGAGGTAGACCTTGGTGCCGCCCTTGGCCACGAAATCGTTCGTGCTGAAGAAGGTGCCCGGGGGGTCGACGCGAGTGCGTTCCCAGTCGAAGAGATAAAAAGCCTCCAGGCTGAGGTTCTCGGAAATATTGACTGAACCGGACGCCATGAAGAGGGGCCGGAGGGCCTCCTTGAGCTCGGAGCCGGGCGTGCGGAGCTTGGCGACGTCGATGGGGTTAACCGAATTGACGCCGTTCGGGATGAAGGTGCTTTCGCCCCAGCTCAGCACCTGGCGGCCGACGCGGAAGGTGATGGCGCGGCCGCCGAGCTCACCGTTGAGGTAGCCGTAGGCGTCGAGCAGCTGGGCGCCCTCCGACACGACCTTGTCTGCCTGATCGCTCAGCGGGGTGCGGGAACGTGTGCCGTTGGAGTTGACGAAATCGTTGAAGTAGAAACCGCGGACGAACACGCCGGCGTTGTGATACTTGATCAGCAGGTCGTGGTTCGCCTTCACGAGGAAGGAGGCCGTGCCGGCCTTGTAGTTCAGGTTGCCGTCGTCGGCGTTGACCGACCGCTGCAGGCCGCCGTTGGCGAGGCCGTAGAGGCTGGGGTCCGGGTCGTTCAGCCGGTAGAGGCTGCCCACGGAAAGGGTGGTGTCGAAGCTGCCCTTGGCATCTCCAAGTTCAAACAGGAAGGCCCGGGCGGCGGGCGCGAATCCTAGGACGAGACCGAGGCTGGCGACGGCCGGAAAACGCAGACAACGGGGGATGGCTTTGCGTAGTTTCATAAACGGATTTGCTGGGGCACCTCGCGGAAGCAAGGCGGGGTTAGGGGTAGGAAAACAAGCCGGCGGCTTGGGGTTTACTGGCCGGCATGAAGCCGGTTTCCCGGGGGGACTTCAAGTGCTAAACCGCAGTCAGGCAGGGGCTTTCTTTTTGCATTAGCCTTTTGACCCCCGGGCCAAAACGGCAACCTTCGGGGGCCATGGACGCAGCGTCGCACATCCACATCAAGGGGGCCCGGGAACACAATCTCCGGAACCTGGAACTGCGCATCCCGCGCGGCCGGCTGGTCGTGCTCACCGGGCCCAGCGGCTCCGGCAAGTCCTCGCTGGCCTTCGACACGATCTACGCCGAGGGCTACCGCAAATACATGGAGAGCCTCTCGGCCTCCGCCCGGCAGGTGCTCGCGCAACTCAAGCGGCCCGACGTCGATTTCATCCACGGCCTGTCCCCGGTGCTGGCGATCGAACAGCGAACCGGCGGCGGCTCGCCCCGGAGCACCGTGGCGACCGTCACCGAAGTCGCCGATTACGCCCGGCTTCTCTGGGCTTTGTGCGGCGAGCAACGCTGCCCCAAGGACGGCGGCCGCGTGGAGAAACGGTCGCTCGACGACTGTCTGGCCCAGCTCTTCCGCGACGCTCCCGGCGAACGCGCGATCATCCTGGCCCCGTGGATGAAGGCGAAGCCCTCCGTGCTGCGCGACGAGCTGCCCGGGCTGCGGCAGCGCGGCTTCCAGCGCGTGCGCATCGCCGGCGAGATCAAGTCGCTCGACGAACCCCGGCTGGTGCCGAACGGGTCCGAGGAACTCGTCGTCGAGCTCGTGGTTGACCGCGTGCAGGTCACGGCCGAGCAGCGCAGCCGGCTGGCTGATTCGCTCGAGCTCGCCTTCCGCGAGGGCCAGAACCGGGCGATCGTGCTCGCCCAGAGAGGACCCGATGCACCATGGCGCGAAATCAACCTGAGCCAGAGCCTGAGCTGCGCCATTTGCGGCGATGTGTTCGAGATGCTCACGCCGCGGCATTTTTCCTTCAACCACGCCGAGGGCGCGTGCGAGACCTGCGGCGGGCTCGGCCGGCAGCTGACCTTCAGCGAGGAGCTGATCGTGCCGAAGCCGGAGAAGTCCGTGCGCGAGGGCGCCATCAAGCCCTGGCGCATCGGCGGCCGGAACCTCATCATCCGCCACAGCTCCATCCTCAAGCAATTGGCCGAGCAATTGCCCTACGATGCCGAGACGCCGTGGCAGGACCTGCCGGCGGAAACGCGGCACACGCTCCTGCACGGCGCCGGGGAAAGGCTATTCAGCTTCCGCGTGCGCAGGACCCAGAAGGCCGAGGCGAAGCCGTTCCCGGGCGTGATCGCCATGCTGGAAACCGGCCGGCGGGAGTCGCGCAGTGACGGTTATCGCGCGCGGCTCGCCACGTTCATGGCGAGCGGGGAGTGCCCGTCCTGCCACGGCCTGCGGCTCAATGCGCGCAGCGCAGCCGTGCTGCTCGGCGGCCGTAGTTTTGCCGAGTTCACGGCGGCCGACATCCGCCGCGCGCTAGAGTTCATGCAAGGCCTGCGCACCATTCTGCCCGCGACCGACGCCGTGCGCGAGGTGCTGGATGGCGTTACGCAGCGGCTGCATTTCCTCAGCGAGACCGGCCTGGGTTACCTGACGCTCGACCGCGAATACACCACGCTCTCCGGCGGCGAGGCGCAGCGCGTCCGGCTGGCGACGCAGCTGGGCATGGGGCTCGTCGGCGTGATCTACGTGCTCGACGAGCCGAGCATCGGCCTGCACCCGCACGACAACCAGCGGCTGCTGGCCACGCTCCGCGAGTTGCGCGACCGCGGCAACACGGTGCTGGTGGTGGAGCACGACGCCGACACGATGCGCATCGCCGACGAGCTGATCGAACTCGGGCCCGGTGCCGGCACGGAGGGCGGGCAGATCCTTTTTCACGGTTCCCCGGCGGACTGCGCCAAGCTGCCGGCATCCACCTCGCGCACCGGTGCCTATCTGGCCGGCAAGCTCGGCGTGGTGAAGGACGGCAAGACGAGACCGCCGGATGACCGCTGGCTGACCGTCAAGGGCGCCACCGAGCACAACCTGAAGAGCGTGGACGCGCGCTTTCCGGTTGGTCTGTTGACTTGCGTCACCGGCGTATCTGGCTCCGGCAAGAGTTCGCTCGTGAACGACATCCTCGCCACGGCAGCCGCGCGGAAACTCAACGGCGCGAAGACGCTGCCGGGCCGGCACCGCGGACTGACGGGGTTCGAGCATTTTGAGAAGGCGGTCGTGGTGGATCAGGAGCCCATCGGTCGCAGCCCGCGGTCGAACCCGGCGAGTTATGTCGGCCTGCTCGACCTGCTGCGCGACCTGTTCGCCAAGATCCCGCTCGCCAAGGTGCGCGGCTACAAGGCGAACCGCTTCAGCTTCAATGTCCGCGGCGGGCGCTGCGAGCGCTGCCAGGGCGACGGCCAGATCAAACTCGACATGCAGTTCATGGCCGACGCCTACACGCCGTGCCCGAGCTGCGACGGCCGGCGCTTCAACCGTGAGACGCTCGAGGTGCGTTTCCATGGCAAAAGCATCGCGGACGTGCTGGCCATGACGGTGGCGGAGGCGATGACCCTGTTCCGCGCCGTGCCGCGTATCATGGAGAAGCTGGCGACGCTCGACGCCGTCGGTCTTGGCTACCTCCAGCTCGGGCAATCGGCCACGACGCTGTCGGGCGGCGAGGCCCAGCGCATCAAGCTGTCGCTGGAGCTCAGCAAGCGCGAGCAGGGGACCACGCTCTACATTCTCGACGAGCCGACCACGGGCCTGCACTGGACCGACATCCAGCGACTCATGGACCTGCTCTTCAAGCTGCGCGACGCCGGCAACACGCTGGTCGTGATCGAGCACAACCTGGATGTCATCAATCTGGCCGACTGGGTCATCGACCTCGGCCCGGGCGGCGGCCCGGACGGCGGCGAGATCGTCTATGCCGGTCCGGTGGAGGGACTGGTAAAGGAGTCAAGCTCTCTGACCGGGCAGGCGCTGGTCGCAGAAAAGAAGAAGTAAGAAGGAAGAATTAGGAAAGGATAGGCGTTATACCGTTCCTTCCTTCCTCCTTCTTATTTCATAATTTCTGCCCGAATTGCGGGTGTCCCTCGATGCGCCGCTCAATCGCGGCGCGTTGCGCCTCGTCGAGACCGGCTGGATATTTCGAATCGCTGCGCCGCCAGCGGGTGAGCCACTCCGTGCCAAGTAGCCTCGGTGAATCAGCCGCGCCACCGGGCTTGGCCGGTTGGATGAAGGCGACCGTGGTCGTCGCCTTGGGACCCGTGCCAGCGCCCTCCGCGACATGGAAGCCGGCGAGCAGAAGCGAGACGCGCACGGCGGTGCCGGAGGCGTAGGTGTAAAGCTCAGCGGGGACGTTCTGGCAGTGGCGGTGGATGCGGGCAAAGACGTCGGTGTGCCACAGCGCGGTGTCGGTCTTGCTTGAGAACGGATCGTAGAAAATCAGGTCGGGCGGCGGTGCGGCTTCCATGTGCTCGAGGAAATCACCCCGGAGCAATTGCCAGTCGATGAGGCCCGAGGCGTGGCCCCAGCGGCCCTTGTTGAGCAGGCCGTGCGGCGCGCCGTGGCGGAGATGGGGAAAATGTGACGCGTGGCGCGCAGCGAGGATCAACGGGTCGAGGTCGCGCTCGAAACTAATGAGGTGCAGCGGCCGCAGCGCGTCGGCCCCGGCGGCGGCGATCTCACGTTCGACGCGGTGGACGGCGGCCATGGCGTTGGAGGCGGCGCCAAGGCCGACATCCCAGACGACGAGCGGTTGCGTGTCATCCGGCGAGCGCCGGCGCAGGCGCTGGGCGAGGTTCGATTGCTCGATGTAGAGCCGGTTTGCCTCGTCCTCCGGGGCGGAGACGGAGTGCATGACCTCGCCGGAGCTGACCTGGCGGATGCTGGAGAAACCCTGCGGCGCGGTCAGGATCTCATAGTCGCCGCGGCGCGGGACGACCTGTGACTTGGCGGGAGCGGGGCGGACCGAGGGATTGGCTTGGTCCTCGCGCACCAGCGCGATGCGCTGACGCTCGTAGTAACTGGCAAAGGTGCCGTCCAGTATGGACGCCCGGATCTCCGCCATGAGCTGCTGATAAAAGGCGAGGTTGTGGATCGAGAGCAGCTGCCAGCCGAGAACCTCATCTGACTTGATGAGGTGATGAATATAGGCGCGGGAGTAATCGCGGCAGGTGGAGCAGGAACAGGCGGCATCCAGCGGTTCCTCAGCGAACTTGTAGACCGCACGGCGGATGTGCAGCCGGCCATGCGACGAGAAGGCGGTGCCGCGCTGCGCGAGTTGCGTGGGGATGATGCAGTCGAACATGTCCACGCCGCGGTGCACGGACTCGAGGATGTCGATCGGCGTGCCGACGCCCATCAGGTAGCGGGGCCGGTCCTTGGGCAGGTGGGCGGTGGTGACGCCGGTGAACTCGTAGCGCTGTTCGTGGGTCTCGCCGACCGCGAGGCCGCCGATGGCCAGGCCGTCGAAGGGCAGGGCGCGGAGGAACTCGGCGCTGCGGAGCCGGAGGTCGCGGTGGCAGGCGCCCTGCACGATGCCGAAGAGGGCGGCCGGCGAGTCCCCGCGCGCGCGGAGGGAGCGTTCCGCCCAGCGGTGGGTGAGGTGCATGGCGCCCTCGGCCTCGGCCAGCGGCGCGGTGGAGGCGATGCATTGGTCAAGCACCATCATGATGTCGCTGCCGATGGCCCGCTGCATGTCGATGCTCGACTCGGGGGAGAGGAAATGAAGTTCGCCGTCCACGTAGCTGCGGAAACGCGCGCCGGCCTCGGTCATCACGCGGGACTCGGGCAGGGAAAAGATCTGAAAGCCGCCCGAATCGGTGAGCACCGGCCGGTCCCACCGCATGAAGCGGTGGATGCCGCCGAACTTCCGGAACACAGCCGGGCCGGGGCGGAGCAGCAGGTGGTAGGTGTTGGCCAGCAGGACCTGGGCGCCAATGGCCTTCAGGCCGTCCACGGTCATGTTCTTGACCGTGGCCTGGGTGCCCACGGGCATGAAAACGGGGGTGCGCACCTCGCCGTGGAGGGTCTGGAAACGGGCCGCCCGGGCCTGGGAGCCGAGGGCTTCTTTTTCGACGGTAAAGGAGAGCCGGGACATGCGGATGCGGTGGAGCGCAATCACTTGGGGGCGGATCGGGCCGATGGCAAGGCGTCGCGCGCAACTCGCTGCAACTTTCTCCCCGGCCGCGGTGTGCTAGGGGAGTCGCCACGTTTCTCCAACCCTCCCCATCATGAAAAACCTGCTCCGTTCCTCGTTCGCCGCCGCGACCCTGTCGCTGGCTTTGACCACGTTCGCCTCCGCCGCCGAAGCCCAGTCCGGCGTCATCGACATCGGCCAGCTGATGCCCTCCGCCAAGGGCGAATTCGTCGAAATCAACCTTTCCTCCGCCATGCTCAAGTTCGCCGCCCGCATCGCGGCCCGCCAGGAGCCCGAGGCCGCCGAACTCATCCGCAACCTGAAGAGCATCCGCGTCAACGTCGTCGGCCTGGATGACTCCAACCGCGCCGGCACAATCGAGCAGATCGAGGGCGTCCGCCGCAAGCTCGAGGCCCAGGGCTGGACCAAGATGGTCACCGTCCGCGAGAAGAACGGCGGCGACAACGTCGACGTCCACGTCATGCAGCGCGGCGAGGAGGCCATCGACGGCCTGGTCGTCACCGTCCTCGACAAGAAGGGCGAGGCCGTCTTCGTGAACATCGTCGGCAACATCAACGCCGACCAGATCGCGCAGATCGCCGACAAGTTCGACATCGAGCCCCTGCGCAAGGTGCACCTGAAGATCGAGGGCAAGAAGAAGGCCAAGGAAGTCTGAGCCAATCCAGAAAGCTGAGACCTGAAACCTGAATTCCCGACCACCCGAGCCACGCGATCACCGCTTCCCTCAGGTCTCCGGTTTCAAGTTTCAGGTCTCTGCCCACAATCATGAATCCCGCTCCTCAAGCCACTCCCACGCCGCGCCGCCATGTCTGGCGGTGGGTGCTGCTCGGTGCCGGCCTCTGCCTGGCGCCTTTTGTCCTCCTGGCGGTGGTCGTGGCCAGCTACGTCAGCCTCGACCGCGATGTGCGCGTGCTGCGCAATCACGTGATGGAGGCCACCGACGCCGGCTTGGAACACCAAGGTCCAGATGAGCGTCGGCCGCATGACGCTCGGGGCGATCGGGCAAGGCCTGCGCTTCGTCGATCACAAGGACATGGACGACGCCCGCCTCGCCCTCCGTTCCGTCAAACACGCCAGTGTCGGGGTCTATGAGCGCCGCTCCGGCGGCAACGACTGGTCGCGCGAGCAGCTTTTCGTCGAGACCGACCGCGCCATGCAAAAGCGCGGCTGGACCCGGATGGTTGGTGTCTCCGAGAAGAAGGAGACCGTGCTGGTCTACGTGCAGGACGATCTGGACGAGGACAAGCCGTTCGAGATCTGCATCGCCGTGGTCAACGGCAAGGAGATGGTCGTGGCCTCGACGACGATCGACGCCGAGGCGCTGGGCGACCTGATTGCCCGGCACACCGGCGACGATGTGAATCGTCATCTCCGGTCCGCGAGGTTCAAGTTCTGACCGGAATCAACCGCGAAGGGCACGAAGTTACGCCAAGGGCGGTCATTGTAGCCTTTGCTTTGGTAGGGGCCGTTGCCCCAACGGCCCTCTTCCACGGGCGCTTGAGGGCAAGCGCCCCTACCTTGATATCTGCGCCTTTCCGTGTAATTCGTGGCGGCGATGTCTCGCCTCCCGCTCATCGTCCACCTCGACGCCGACGCGTTCTTCGTGTCGTGCGAGCTGTCGATGAATCCGCAGCTGCGCGGCACCAAGTGCGCCGTCGGCGGCCGGGAGCGCGGCATCATCTCCTCCGCCAGCTACGAGGCCCGCGCCTGCGGCGTCTACACGCCGATGCCCACCAAGCTCGCGCTGAAGGTGTGCCCCTACCTGATCCTGCTGCCACACACCTCGGGCATCTACAGCAGGAAGTCCCGGGGAGATGTTCGAGCTCTGCGAGACGGTCACGCCGATCGTGCAGCGTAATTCCGTGGACGAGGGTTACCTCGACCTGGGGCCGTGCGGTTTCAAGACGACGGCCGAAATCGAGCGCCGCATCCGGGCCCTGCAGCAGCGCATCTGGGACGACCTGCAGATCCCGACCTCCTTTGGCATCGCAGCCAACAAGCTGGTGTCCGCGATCGCCAGCAAGGCGCGCAAACCCCGCGGCTTCACGGTTGTGCCACCGGGAGACGAGGCGGCCTTCCTGGCGCCCCTGAAGATCAGCGTGATCCCCGGCGTGGGCAAAAAGAGCGAGGAGCGGCTGGCCGCCCAGGGCATCCGGCTCGTCAGCGACCTGTTCACGCGCAGCGAGTCCGAGTTGAAGGCCCTCTTCGGCAGCGGCTGGCAGGAGATGCTGACCATGGCCCGCGGTGAGGACGACCGGCCGGTGCACACCGACCACGAGGACGCGAAATCCTATTCCGTGCAGGAAACCTTCGGGGAGGACATCAGCGATTTCACCGGGATCGAGCGCATCACCAAGGGCATGATCGACGAGCTGATGCCCGCCATCCGGGCCGACGGAAAGCGCGTGAAGACGATGACCGTGAAGGTGCGTTATCCCGGCATGGAGAACAGCACGTCCGGCCGCAGCCTGACCGAGGCCACTGACCTGGAGGCGCCGTTCTATCCGCTGGTGCAGCCGCTGCTGAAGGCGGCCTGGACGCAGAGGCGGCCGTTGCGGCTGGTCAGCGTAAGGTTTTCCGGGGTGGAGGAGAAGGGCGCCCAGCTCGAGATGTTCGGCCAGACCGACGAGAAGAAGCGCCGGCTGGCGGCCGTCCTGGACAAGCTCAACGACAAGGGCAAAAAGGGCGTCGTCCGCCACGGGCACCAGCTGGGCAAGGAGTGACCAAGGAACCGAGGACAGAAAGGGCTTTCTCTTTTCCCATCCGTGGCCATCAGTGTAATCCGTGGCTAACAATTCAGAAATCGAACAGCGCATCGCCGCCGCCAAGCAGGCCGTCCTCGCCGAGACGGCGCTGATGCACCGGGAATTCGGCCACGCCAAGCCGGTCATCAAGCACGACGGCACCAAGGTGACGCCGGTGGACATCGCCATCTCGCAGCACCTGCAGGACGCCATCACGCAGGCGTTCCCGTCCGACCAGTTCTTCAGCGAGGAGCTGGCGCCGACGGCCGAGCCGGTGCCGCTCACCTCGCGTTTCTGCTGGGTGTGCGACCCGATCGACGGCACCAACAACTACGCCAACGGCATCATTTACTGCGCCATCTCGCTCGCGCTGCTGGAGAACGGCACGCCTGTCTATGGCATCGTCTACGACATGGCCCGGCGCGTCCTCATCCACGGCGGTCCCGGCCGCGGGGTCTGGGACGGCGACAAGCGGGTCCGCGTGAACCCCGAGGCCCCGAACAGCCACAGCCTGATCGGGTTTCATTCGCCGGTGGAGAAGGTCTACGCGATGGAAGGCAAGAAGCTCATCGAGAACTTCAAGATCCGCGGCCTCGGCAGCAGCACGCTGCACCTCTCCTATGCGGCCATCGGCCTGCTCGACGGGGTGGTGGACCACAACAACAAGGTCTGGGACATCGCCGCCGCCTGCGCCCTGCTCGCGGAAGCCGGCGTCGAGATCCATTACCTCGAGAACCCGCCCTTCCCGATGACGGAGTTCACCCTCAAGGCGAAGCGCATCCAGTATGCCGCCGGCAATCCGGCGATGGTGGCGAAGTTACGCGAGATTCTAGGACGGTAAGTTCAGACAGTGCAGGATGTTCGTCTCGATGAGCCGCGGCCCGTCTGACGGACACGCCTGCCAGTCGCATGGCTTGACTGCATCCGCATAGGCGACATCTTTGCCGCATCATGAGCGTTGAGCAAATGCAGCGTGAGGTGGGCAAGTTGCCCGAGAAGGAGCGTCGGAAATTCGCCGCGTGGTTGCTCGCCAAATACCCGCCGCGTTCGGTGGGTGATCTGGTGTCTCGCGCCGAGGCCCAGGCCCACCAGCGGCAATGGGTGCCGCAACTGCCGACAGCGGACAACATTCCCACCGGCAAAGCGCTGGCGAAGGCGGTTGGCCGGGCCAAGGCTCTTGGTCTGGCAAAATAGCCGGCCGTGCCTGCGCCGCGAACACTGGTTCATTCGGCGTGGTTCGACTACGCCCTGAATCGTCTGGGTGGCACCGAGGCGATGGACGAGTTGCTCGGGCGCGAGCTATACCGGCTGGCGCTCTATGCCGATCTGGTGCCCGTGGCGGCCGGCTGCGACGAACTGAGGATTTATCGGACGGAGCCTTTTCTGCGTGAGGACGGACACCTTATCCGGGTTTGGATCTACTTCGTCTTACAAAAAGATGGTGCGGTGGCATTGCAGCACATCGAAGCCATCGAGGAGGACATGGAAACGTGAGGCTCCATTCGGAACGTGCCTCCTGTGCGCTGCTGGCGGAGGCCGGCGCCGAGATCCACTATTTCGAGAACCCGCCGTTCCCAATGATAGAGCTCACACTCAAAGCGGAGTGCATCCAATGCGCCGCGGGCAATCCGGCGATGGTGGAGAAGCTTCGGGAAGTCGTCGGGCGATGAGAAAACTCATTTTAAATTCACAGCCATCCCATAGGATTGGCTAAAATTTAAGTTTTTTGAGCATGCTGTTGAGGGCATCTGGATCAAATGCGGCGGGATCGTAGGGCTCGCCAAGCCACTCCAGCAGTTCCTGATGGTCGCGGTGTTTGGGATGGGCGATAGCTTCGAGTAGGTTGTAGTAGCCGGGAACGCCTCCGCAGTCCTCAGGGGGACCGGCGCGGGCGCCAGCCAGACAAGTGACGGTTTTGGACGGAGCGCCCGGCAGGATTTTTTCGACAAAGACTTCGTGCTCCCAACTGTCACCGAAGTCATACTCGTAGATCAGCCAGTCCTCGGGAGCGTGGAGCAGGTCGCAGAGTCGAAACTTCTTTTCCTCATGGTTCTGCGAGTCTGAGCCGAAAATCTCCGCGAACGCATCCTTGGGGGGATTGGACTGATAGGAGTCCTCCCCGAGGCGGAAGGCGTGCAGGTGAGAGTTGGTCCAGCCAAAGGCCAGTTGCAGCACGGTGTGGAGCTTGGGCAGTTTGATCGTGGCGGGGACCAGCAGGCGGCGCCAGATGGCCGGCTTGATGTCGAGCAGGGTGACCTTTAACTGCAGTTGGACGCCGGTGGGGTCGAGCTTGGCGCGTGCTTTGGCCATGGGCGGGGAAAGGTGGCTCGGCTGCCTCAGTGTTACCTGCCACTGGGCAGGGTGTGAAAAAGAAAACAACAAAACAACCGAGCCGCCGCCACGTTACCGTGCTGCGGCAGCTCGTCGAACTGATTCCGCCGCATTTGGTGCCAAAGCTGGCGAGAGAAACCGGCGCCGACCGCCAGGCCCGCACGTTCAGTGCGTGGAGTCACGTGGTGACGATGCTCTACACCCAGGTCAGCCACGCGCTGGGCTTGAACGATGTGTGCGACGCCCTGCGACTCCAAGTCAGCGCACTGTGGGCGGTGCGCGGGGCCACGCCTCCGGCGCGGAACACGCTCAGTCACGCCAACAAAACCCGCGCCTGCGCGCTGAGTGAAAAACTCTTCTGGGCGATGCTGGCGCACCTGCAATCCTTGCATCGCGGCTTCGCTCGCGGAGGCGAGAGGGGCCTGAGCTGGCGCTTCCGCCGGGCGATCCATGTGGTGGATGCGACGACGATCCAGTTGGTCGCTTCGTGCATGGACTGGGCGAAGCACCGGCGGCGCAAGGCGGCGGCGAAGTGCCATCTGCGAATCGACCTGCAGAGCTTCCTGCCCCGCTTCGCCATCGTCGATCCCGCCCGGGAGCACGACAGCACGCGGGCTGCCGAGATGTGCGCCGGCCTGCAGGCCGGCGAGATCGTGCTCTTCGACAAGGCCTATCTGCACTTTGCCCATCTGTGGTCGCTGGCCGAGCGCGGAGTCCACTTTGTCACCCGGGCCAAGGATAACCTGGCCGCGAAGGTAAAGAAACGCCTGCCGGCCCACCCCGATCCGCGCATCCTGTGCGATGAACTCATCGTCCTCACCGGCCACTACGCCCGGCGGGACTATCCCGGCGTCCTGCGCCGGGTCACCGCCCTGATCGAGGTGGACGGTGAGGAACGCGAGATGGTTTTCCTCACCAACAACCTCACGTGGAGCCCCCGCACCGTGGCCGACCTCTATCGGTGCCGCTGGTCGATCGAAACTTTTTTCAAACAACTCAAACAGACCGTGCAACTGGTCGACTTCCTCGGCAACAACGCCAACGCCGTTAAGTGGCAGGTCTGGACCGCGCTGCTCGTCCACCTGCTCCTGCGCTTCCTCGCCTGGCGCAGCCGGTGGACGCACAGCTTTACCCGGCTCTTCACCTATGTCCGCGCCGCTCTTTGGCTCCAACGTGACCTCGCCGATCTGCTCAAACGCTGTGGGACAGCCGCCGGGCGTGGCGGAGGTATCGGCCGCACCGCTCAGTCGTGGCTCCCCGGTTTTGCTCCGCCTCTCATGGGACAGCACGCGTGAACTCGCCTGAGTAAAACACCGCTTCATCCGGAAAATTATCAATTGCCCGTCTTCTTCCCGCACCCCTGCTCGCGTTCACTTGCAAGCGGTTGCATCTGCTTGCTCATCCGCTATGGGATACTACTGTTTTAAATTCATGAAACTCAAACTGCTGCTTACATTGGCCTTGTTCTGGGGAACGGCGACCTTGCATGCGACGAACCAACAATCGACTACAGTCGCCGGCTTGAAGGCTACTGTGACATGGGGTTTTATCGGAGGCTCGGTTTTGGACGGCAACTGCTACCTTACAAATATCTCCGACAGGCAGATCAACGTGGTTACAGGTCCTGCGCTTGGACCAAGAATGTCCACAGGGCTCATCTCCTATGGGCTCTCAATCGAGGAGGCCGAATTGAATCCAGCTAAACCGCTGAAACCAACTCCAGGTCAACTTGATATCGTTGAGCTAAAGCCGGGCGAAACAGTGCGACTCAAGCACTTCAGACGAGAAACTGGCGTATCAACGGACTCGAAAATGATATTCTCCTACCACATCGATAAAGAAGTCAGGAAATTCTACCCTGACACATGGTGCGGCGATTTACGGATGACCATTCCGATTCTGGAGAAACCTAGTTCCGGAAACTGAATTAGAATCTCGCTAGACCTGATACGTTTGCAGCGGGACGGGATCGAGCACCTTTGAATTCGGCAGCTTGGCCTGGAGTTGCTCCAGGAACCAGGCGCGGGCCGGCGGGTCGCCGTGGGTGAGGACAATGGACCGCGGCGAGCATTTCACGGCGAAATCGAGCAGCTCGTCGCGCGTGGCGTGGCCGCTGAACTCGAAGCGCTCGATGTGGGCGCGGACGCGGGTCTTCACGTTGACGGCTTCGAAGAGGAACTGGTCACCGTTGTTGGCCGCGAGCAGGTGACCGCCGGGAGTGTCGGGGTCGCAGTAGCCGACAAAGCACAGGCTGTGCTTGGCGTTGCCCACGAGGCAGGAGGCGAGGAGGTAGGACGGCGTGTTCTCCACGACCATGCCCGAGCTGACGACGTAGATGCCCTGCAGGGGCGGCTCCTTGCCGGGCGTGAGGTCGCGCGGGGATTTCTTCACCTTGAGCTCCTTGAGGATGCTGCGGGTGAAGTGGACGAGGCCGGTCTTCTTGCTGATCTGGTCGAAGTAATCGGCGAGGTCCATGCCGAGGCCGGAGACAAAGATCGGGCACTCGGCGAGGCGGTTGAATTTCCGGGCGTCGTGCAGGATGGCCATGATCTCCTGCATGCGGCCGAGGGCGAAGACCGGAATGAGCACCGAGCCGCCGCGCTGGAGCGTGGCGTTGATGGTCTCGATGAGGCGGATCATCTCGTTGGAGCGGGTGATGCCGGGCGGCTTCTCGGTGGCGCCGTGGGTGGTCTCGGTGACGAGCGTATCGAATTTGCCGGTCGGAAACTTGGCCCCCGCGAGGATGCGCTGGACGTTGAACAGGACGTCGCCGGTGAAGAAGATGCGGCGGTGCTTGTGGTGGATCTCGACGCCCGCAGCGCCCGGGATGTGGCCGGCGGGGTGGAAGGTGAACTCGATCTCGTCGTGCGCGCCGGAGAACTTCTTCGGGCTGTTGAAGGCGAGGGGATACATCCGCGGGGCGCAGCGGTCGATTTCCTCGTGGGTGAAGAGCGGGTAGTCGGCGATGCCCTTCTCCTCGCGCTCGCGCATCATGACATTGGCGGAGTTGTGCAGCATGCGCTCGATCAGCATGTGGCTGGGCTGCGTCATGATCACCGGCGTGTTCGGGTAAGCCCGCATCAGCAGCGGCAGCGACCCGATGTGGTCCAGGTGACAGTGCGTGATGAGGATGAGGTCGAGCTTCACGCCCTCCAGCGGGCGGAGGTTCGGGGCGGCAACGCGGCCGACCTTCTTGGGATGCAGGCCGCTGTCGATGACGAGGTGGAAATCGCCGAGCTGGACGTAGAGCGAGTTGGCGCCGATGCCCCCGTCCGCGTTGAGATCAATGAGCTTCATTCGGTTGGGGCCAGTCAGCCGGCCGGAATCTCCATGTCAAACGCGGGGATGCGGACAAAGATGCGGCGCCCCTGGTCGTCGAGGCCGTGGAAGCTGCCCTCGACCCGGCCGTTGCAGCCGGTGACGTGGTAGCTGTTGTAGGAAAAGTGCCCGCCGGGGGCCAAGGTGGGGGTTTCGCCCACGATCTTGTCGCCCTCGACCACCAGGCTGGTGCCGTCGGCGTGCTCGATGACCCACTTGCGGCCCAGCAGGGTGACGGTGCGGGCGGAATCGTTGTGGATCGTCAGGTAATAGACGAAGGCATGCGGCTGGTCCGGAGGCAGGTTGCCGCCGTGATGGTAGATGAGCTTGTCCAGTTCGACGCGGAGGCCGGGCAATTCGAGCGGGGCGGACATAGGCGAGACCTGAAACCTGAGACCTGAAACCGGAGAAAGAAAGACCTTTTCAGGTTTCTCTGTCAGTCCCGGCTTTCGTCTTGCCGCCGAAAAGGCCGGGGCGCACAAAAGCTGCTCCTATGGAAAAGCTCGCCCTGCTCTCGGTCAGTGACAAACGCGGCCTCGTGGAGTTCGCCACGGCGCTCGTCAAACAGCACGGCTACAAACTGCTGTCCACCGGCGGCACGGCCAAGCTCCTCGCCGAGGCGAAGCTGCCCGTGACCGAGGTCAGCTCGCACACCGGTTTCCCCGAGATGATGGAAGGCCGCGTGAAGACATTGCATCCGAAGATCCACGGGGGCCTGCTCTGCCGGCGCGACAAGGCCGATCATCTCGCCGCCGCAAAGCAGCACGGCATCGACCTGATCGACCTCGTGGTCGTGAACCTTTACCCCTTTGAGCAGACCGTCGCGAAGCCGCACGTGGAGTTCGAGGAAGCCATCGAGAACATCGACATCGGCGGACCGTCCATGCTCCGCAGCGCGGCGAAAAACCACGAGAGTGTCACCGTGGTATGCGACCCGGCCGACTACGGCGCCGTGCTCACCGCCCTCGGCGAACCGGCCAGGCTCGGCGACCTCCGCCGCAAGCTCGCTCTCAAGGTCTTCCAGCGCACCGGCAGCTACGACACGGCAATCGCCAAGTATCTCGAGGGCCAGCAAGCCGAGCCCGACCTCGAGGCGCTCAGCGGTTTCCCGGCAAATTACAGCGTGTCGCTCAAGAAGGCCCAGAGTCTGCGCTACGGCGAGAACCCGCACCAGAAGGCCGCGCTTTACGGCACCTTCCACGAGCACTTCCAGCAGCTGCAGGGCAAGGAGCTCAGCTATAACAACATTCTCGATATCACCTCGGCCACCTACCTGATTGGCGAGTTCGAGCGCCCGACGGTCGCGATCCTCAAGCACACCAACCCCTGCGGCGTCGGCAGCGCGGACCCCCTGATCGAGGCCTGGCACAAGGCCTACGCCACGGACAAGCAGGCGCCGTTCGGCGGCATCATCGTCGTCAACCAGACCCTCGGCCTCGACCTGGCCGAGCAGATCAAGGACATCTTCACCGAGGTAATCATCGCCCCGCGCTTTTCGGACGAGGCCCTGGCCATTTTCGCCAAGAAAAAGAACCTCCGCCTGATGATCGCCAAGGAAGGCATCGGCGCCGACGCCCTGCAGGAAGTGCGTTCCGTCGTCGGCGGCGTGCTCGTGCAGGACCGCGACCGTTCCATGGAGAAGCCCGCCGGCTGGAAGGTGGTCACCAAGCGCCAGCCGACCCCGGAAGAGATGGCGGCGATGCTGTTCGGCTGGAAGGTCGGCAAGCACGTGAAGTCGAACGCCATCGTGTATTGCCGCGGTGAGCAGACGCTCGGCATCGGCGCCGGCCAGATGGCCCGCGTGGACAGTTCGCGCATCGCGGTCTGGAAGGCCGGCGAGGCCAAGCTCGACCTGAAGGGCTCCGTCGTGGCCAGTGAGGCGCTGTTTCCCTTTGCCGACGGCTTGGTGGCCGCGGCCGATGCGGGCGCGACCAGCGCCATCCAGCCGGGCGGCTCGGTGCGCGACGAGGAGGTCATCAAGGCCGCCGACGAACGCGGCATGGCGATGGTCTTTACTGGCGTCCGGCACTTCAAGCACTAGGCTGCCCGCATGAAAATGCGCGCTGCCGGCCTGGCCCTGCTGTTGGTTTCACTGCTGCTCGGCGGCTGCTACACGGTGCCGGAAACGGGCCGCAGCTCGTTCATCATTCCGCTCGGCGACGACGTCTCGCAGGGCGCAGCCGCCTTTGCCGAGATCAAGGCCAAGGAGAAGATCTCCATGAACCCCGTGGAAAACGAACGGGTGCAACGCATCGGCACCCGGATTGCCGCCGCCGTCGGGGATGCCTTGCCGGGGGCCCGGTGGGAATTCGTGGTGTTTGACGCCCCTCAGACCATCAATGCCTTCGCCCTGCCGGGTGGGAAAGTGGGCGTCTACTCCGGCCTGCTGAACCTGGCTTCTTCCGACGACGAGATTGCCATCGTGATGGGTCACGAGATCGCCCACGTGACCTCCCGGCACGGCGCCGAGCGCATGTCCCAGGGAGTATTGGTGGCGGTCGGAGGCCTCGTGCTGGATGCCTCGACCCAGGGAAAAAAGAACCACGACCTGATGCTGGCCGGCTACGGTTTGGCCGCCACCGGGGGTGTCCTGGCTTTTTCCCGGTCCCACGAGAGCGAAGCCGACTTCATCGGCATCCGCTATGCCGCCAAGGGCGGCTATGATCCGCGGACCGCGGTCACCTTCTGGCAGAAAATGGCCAGGACCGGTTCACCGAGCAAGGTGCCAGCCTTCCTCTCGACGCATCCCTCGCACGAGCGGCGCATCGCCGACCTGCAGGGCTGGATGCCCCAGGCCATGCCGCTGTATGAATCGGCGAAGCTGCGGTATCCGCGGTAATGCCCCATCTGCCCGCGTTGGCGCTGGCGACTTATGGGGTCGGACCGCAGGACTGATAGTCTGGCCGCCTGAAAAACTGCTAGCGCCACGTCATAAACTGGGTCAACGTGCGGCATGTTTGATCCCGTTGAAAAGCTTAAGGAATACGTCCGCCAGGGCAGCGTCTCAGCCGACCCGCAGTTCAAGGCGGGCATGGAAGGCGCGCAGAAGTTCCTGACCGGCCTGCTGACCGGGATCGGTTTCAAGGTGGAGCTTGTGCCCACCGCGCTGCACCCGGTGCTGCTCGCCAAGCGCGGCGACAACCCGGCCTGGCCGCACGTCATCATCTACGGACACTACGACGTGCAGCCGCCCGACCCGCTCGACAAGTGGGACACGCCGCCGTTCGAGCCGACGATCAAGGGCGAGCGCATCTACGGCCGCGGCACCGCCGACAACAAGGGCCCGCTGCTGGTGCACATCACCGCCGTCGCCCGGCTGCTCGAGAAAAACCCGAACCTGCCGCTGCGCCTGACTTTCGTCGTCGAGGGCGAGGAGGAGATCGGCAGCAAGAACTTCAAGAGCTTCCTCAAGGAGAACAAGGAGAAGCTCCGCGGCGATTTCATCTACATGTCGGACAACGGCATCCTGTCGCCCGACCAGATGATCATCACCGTCGGCCTGCGCGGCATGCTGGCCTTCGAGGTCGAGCTGACCGGCCCCAGCTCCGACCTGCACTCCGGCATGCACGGCGGCGTCCTGATGAACCCGCTGCAGGCGCTGGCCGAGCTGTGCGCCTCGCTCCACACCCCGGACGGCAAGGTCAACATCCCGGGCTTCTACGATTCCGTCGTCCAGCCCGAGCCCTGGGAGCGCGAGCAGCTCGCCAAGGTCGGCCTCAAGGAGAAGGACTACGCGGCCTTCCTCGGCATCAATGAATTCCACACCCCGCCGGGCTATACGCCGTTCGAGGCCATCCGCTTCCTGCCGACGCTCGAGTTCAACGGCTTCACCGGCGGCTACCAGGGCGAGGGGACCAAGACGGTCATCCCCAGCAAGGCCCGCGTGAAGATCACCTGCCGGCTCGTGCCGAACCAGACGCCGGACAACACCAAGGAAATCGTCTTCAACGCCATCAAGGCGCGCTGCCCCAAGGGCGTGACGATGAAGATCACGCCGCAACACAACGCGACGCCCTACGTGGTCATCCCGCCCGACCGTTCCAACACACCGAAGAACCAGTCGCCGGCCCTGGCGAAGTGCTTCCGCGCCGTCGACAAGGCCGCGGCCGAGGTCTGGGGCAAGCCGCCGATTTATCTCCGCGAGGGCGGCAGCGTCGGCCTGCTCGCCGACCTGAAGGAAGTGCTCGGGCTCGACGCCGTGATGATGGGCCTTTTCCTCCCCGAGGACAACCTGCACGCCCCGAACGAGAGCTTCCACCTCGGCGTGATGAAGCGCGGCATCGAGACCTCGGAGCGCGTGCTGGCGGAACTGGCGAAGGGGTAGGCGGGGTCACTGACGCCGTCTGCGATGTTGGGTGGAACCTGCGCTCCGCGCAGGTTTAAGCCCGCGTGGAGCGCGGGCTCCACCGGCGGAATCAGCGATCCCGCTCAACAATAAAAAAGCCGCGGAGTGATCCGCGGCTTTGATTTAAATGAGTCGGGAGCTTACTGCTTCTTCAGCTCGACGAAGTCGACGCGCCGGTCCTTGCCCCAGTCGGCCTCGCTGCCGCCCTGCTTGGCGTCGGTCGAGCCCTTCGACAGGGTCTCGAGGCGGCGGGGATCGACGCCGAGGGACTCGAGGTAACGCTTCACGGAATTCGCACGACGGTCACCGAGACCGAGGTTGTATTCGGCGGTGCCGCGCCAGTCACAGTGGCCGACGAGGACGAGATTCTTCTCCGGATTGTCCTGCAGCCACTTCACGGCGTTCTGCAGCTTCGGACGCTCGGCGGCGGCGACGGCCGCGCGATCGAGGCCGAAATAGACGGGCTCGACGACGCTCTGGTTCTCGTTGACGGGCGTGCCCTCATTGCGGAGCGAGAGAGTGGTGTTCGGGTCCTCGGCGAAGGCGACCGCGTTCGGGTCGATCGTGCTCTGGCCCGTGGCGGGCAGCGTGGAGCCGTCACGAACCGGCTTCTTTTTGCAGCCGGAGAGGACGAGGGCGGAAAGGGCCAGCGTGAGGCCGAGGAGTTTGAAAACGTTCTTCATGATGTGCGGTAAAGGGAGGGCTGCCGTTATTGGTTAATCATCAACGGCGCGCAAGAACGAATCTTAGGCCGCCAGAGGCTCTTACCAGGTCTGGGCGCGGTGGTCGATCAGGCCGATTTCCAGGGCGTAACGGGTCAGGCTGGCGACGTCGTGCAGGTTGAGCTTCCGCATCAGGTTGGTGCGGTGGTTGTCGACGGTCTTGACGCTGATCCCGAGCTTCTGGGCGATCTCCTTGGTGCTGTTGCTCTCGGCGACCAGCTTGAGAATCTCGCGCTCGCGGTCGGTGAGGGTGTCGACCCCCGAGGCCGGGCTGTTGTTGGCCACGACGGTGCGGAGCAGGGCGGCCACGCCGGGGCCGAAATAGGTGCCGCCGTTGGCGATGGTCTCGAGGCCCTTCTTGAACTCGCCCAGGCCGGCCGTCTTCTCGACAAATCCATGGGCGCCAGCCTCCAGCATCTCGCGAACGAGGGCGGGGCTTTCGTAGGCCGAAAAGACGAGCACGCGGGTGTTCTTGAGCTGCTTGCTGATGCGGCGGAGGATGTCCACGCCGCTCAGGCCGGGCAGGCGCGCATCGAGCACGAGCAGGTCGGGTTTGAGGTCCAGGCAAAGCTGGCAGGCCTGCTGGCCATCGCCGCTTTCCCCCACGATTTTATAAGCCGGGTCGATCCGAAGGATTTCCGCGAGCATCTCGCGGATGGCGGTCTGATCCTCGATGATGACGATGCGTTTGGCTGAGGTGGTGACAGTAGGCACGGTAGGCGGGAGGGGACGGCGTGGATGGAAACGTAACGGCCGCGACTTTCGCCCATCCCGGGGAAAACTCAATCCCGATTAGGTAAAAAGGCCGTATTCAACCAATTGAACAGGCTGGCTGGTGGGGCGACTGGGATTCGAACCCAGAACCAAAAGCTTAAAAGGCTTCTGCTCTACCGTTGAGCTATCACCCCGTGCCAGACCCAAGGGCGCAGATAATTTTTCGCTTGGGCGGCAAGGCAAGTATTATCTGCACCGGCCACGCCGGAAGGGTGCCGGCCAAGCCGGGATTGACCGCGAGCTCCGGGTTGGTGCAAGCTGCCGGCCATCTAGCGACTTTCGTGGGAACAATCCTCAAATTTCCGGATCAGAACGAACCTGATCCTATGACCGCCAAAGCTCAGGAAGTAGCCCTGGACCGCATGTTGGTTGACCGCTTCAAAGGCGGCGACTCGACGGCGTTTGACCAACTGGTAACCCGGTATTGGGACCGCATCTACGCCATGACCAACCAGCTCCTGCGCAACCAGCAGGACGCCGAGGAGGTCACGCAGGACGCATTCATCCGCGCCCACCGCGGCCTGGTGAATTTCCGCGGCGACTCCGCCTTCTCGACCTGGCTCTACCAGATCGCCACCAACCTCGCCCGCAACCGCTACTGGTATTGGTGGCGCCGCAAGCGTGACAAATCCATCTCGTTCGAGGCCCCGGTCAGCGGGGAGAACGACACCACGCTCGCCGAGCTCATCCCGGCCGAGCAGGAAACCCCGGAGGACGCGACCGTCACGCAGGAGTTCGTCAACCGCGTCGCCGAATGCATGGAGGAGCTGAACGAGAAGCACCGCGAGATCCTGATCCTGCGCAACGTCCAGAACCTCGCCTACGAGGAGATCGCCGAGATCCTCGGCATCAGTGTCGGCACCGTCAAAAGCCGCATCGCCCGCGCCCGCGAAAGCCTGCGCGAGAAGCTCGGCACCGAATTTCAGCCATGAAAGACCATCGTTTCATTGAACTGGTGAACCTCTATATCGACCGTCAGATCTCGGCCGAGGAAACCGCCGAGCTGGAGGCGGAGATCCAGGCCAGCCCGCAGCGGCGCGCCGTCTACCGCCAGTATTGCCAGCTGCACAGCGCCACCAAGCAGGTCTACGAGAGCTTCCGCACCAACGCCGAGCCGCAGGCCCGCGTGCCCGCCGGCCGCGTGATCACCGGTGAATTTGCCCGCCGTTCCCGTTCGAACTGGGTCCACTATGCCGGCGGGCTGGCCGCGGCCGCCTGTCTGGCCGTGGTTTTTGTCCGCTACAACGCCGGCTCCGCACCGGCCAAAGGCGGGCTGGCCGGCACCGTAACGCCGCCGGCCGTGCAGGTGGCAGCCGCCACGCCGCCGGCCCCGGTCGCCGTCGAGCGGGTCGCGTCAGCTCCCGCGGCGACCATGGTCAGCCTGAAGGACCACCTGGCGGCCGAGCCTGACTATGCCGCGATGCTCGCGGCCCTGCGTCGCGAGGAACAGCGCGCCTTCGCCAACGGCGAGATCCAGTCCAGCCGGCTGCCGTCGCTCTTTGATGATGGCGTGTTTGATGCCCGCCAGTTCGCCCCGACGAGCAACCAGCGGACCTTCCGCGGCAGGCAGGCACCGGCGCAACAGGCGGAGTTCACCGCCTTCCAGTTCCAGCGCTGAGGTTCAGCCCAGCGCTTTCTTGATCAGCGCCTCGGTCGAGGCGCCGGCCCCGAGGGCCACCCACGCCTGCCGCACGGCCTTGTCGGCGTCGGCGGCCTTGTAGCCCAGCGCCGTGAGCGCAAGCACGGCGTCGCGGATCTTGTTCTCGCCGGCCGGGAGCGTTCCGGCGGGAGCCTCGCCCTTGCCGGGCGCCACGTGGCCGAGGTCGGCCGGGTTGAGCTTGTCGCGCAATTCCATGACCAGCCGCTCGGCGGTCTTCTTGCCGATGCCCGGGCACTTGGCCAGCAGGCCGACATCACCGGCGATGATGGCGCCCTTGAGACTGGCTAGGGACAGCTTGCTCAGGACACTCAGCGCCATCTTCGGACCGACGCCGGTGACCTTCTCGACCAGCAGGCGGAAGAAGTCGCGCTCCTCCTCGGTGGCGAAGCCGTAGAGCGTCGCCGAATCCTCGCGATAGACGGCGAGGGTGTGCAGCTTGGCCGGCTGGCCGGGCGAGGGGAGGCGCTCGGCCGTGGTGACCGGGATATGGATCTCATAGCCCAGGCCGCCGGCCTCGATGACCGCCGCCAGCGGGCTCGCGGAGACAAGGGTGCCGGAAACGCTGGTGATCATTTGAGGCCGAGCACGTCCTGCATGTCGTAGACGCCGGGCTTCTGCTTCACGACCCAATGGGCCGCACGGACGGCGCCGCGGGCAAAGATGCCGCGATCGCCGGCCTTGTGGGTCAGCTCCAGGCGTTCGCCGAGGGCCGCAAACATGACCGTGTGCTCGCCGACGACGTCGCCACCGCGCAGCGCGTGCACCCCCACCTCGGTCGGCTGGCGCTCGCCGGTGATGCCGGAGCGGCCGTGACGCAGGGCCTCGGCGGTGAGCTTGCGCTCTTCCAAAATGATCTCGAGGAGACGTGCCGCGGTGCCGCTGGGGGCGTCCTTCTTGAAGCGGTGGTGCATCTCGACGACCTCGGCGTCGTAGTCGGAGCCAAGCACGGCGGACGCGCGGCGGGTGAGGGCGAAGAGGAGGTTGACGCCAACGGAGAAATTACCGGCCCACACGCACGGCACCTGGGCGGCGAGGGCGAGCAGCTTCTTTTTCTCCCCGGCGTCGTGGCCGGTGGTGCCGATGACGAGCGGCTTCTTCTGCGCAACCGCGAGCTCGAGCAGCCGGCCAGTGCCGGAATGGGCGCTGAAATCGATGATGACATCGCAACCGGTAAGGTGCGCGGCCGGGTTGTCGCCCGCGTCCGTGGCGGCGCGGATGGTCGCATCCATTTCACCGGCCACGCCGGCGATGGTCTGGCCCATGCGACCCTTGGCGCCGTTGAGGAGGATCTGGAGCGGCATGGCGTCAGGCCTTCCGGAAGGCGGCCAGCGAGGCGAGGAGCGTCTTGCGGCTGACGGCGCTGAGCGGGCAGAGCGGCGGGCGGACTTCCTCCGACCCGATGATGCCGGCCTCCACCATCGCCAGCTTCACCGGCGCGGGGTTGGACTCGATGAAGATACTCTTGAACACCGGGTAGAGCTTACGGTGCAGGGCGCGCGCCTTCGGGTAGTCATGGGCGAGCGCAAGCGAGACGAGCTTGCCAACCTCCTTGGGGTAAAGGTTGCTCGCCACGCTGACGACGCCCTGGGCGCCGACGGCCATGAAGGGCAGGGTGAGGCTGTCGTCACCACTGAGCACCGTGATGTCGCTGCCGAGGGCCGAGATGATCTGGTCGACGCGATCGACGCTGCCGCCGGCCTCCTTGATGTGGGCGACATGCGGATACTTGGCGCGCAGGCGCTCGATGACCGGCACGCCGATCTCGACGCCGCAACGGCCCGGGATGGAGTAGAGGATGATGGGCTTGTCCGTCACCTCGGCGATCTGCGCGAAGTGCAGGAACAGGCCTTCCTGGGTCGGGCGGTTGTAGTAAGGCGCCACCAGCAGGAACGCGTCGGCGCCGGCGGCGTCGGCCGCCTTGGTCATGTCGATGGCCTCGTGGGTGGAATTGGAACCGGTGCCCGCGATGACCGGCACGCGGCCCTTGGCGGCGTCGATCGTGCAGCGGATGATGTCGAGGTGCTCCTCGTGGGTGACGGTGGGCGACTCGCCGGTGGTGCCGACCGGCACCAGACCGCTGATGCCGGCCTTGATCTGGACCGCCACCAGTTTCCGGAGCTCGTCATAGGCGACGGCGCCGCGCCGGAAGGGCGTGACGAGGGCGGTGTAGGTGCCGGTGAAGGAACGGGGGCGATTCATAGGAAAGTTACCTTGAACGATGCAAGGAGACGCTGTATCGAAAGCACAGCTTTAAGACCGGTTCACGCATAAAATTCCATGAGCACGACACTTCATACCGAAATTATCAACGATCTGCTTAAACTTGCCGTGGAAAGCGGCGCCAGCGACATCGTCATCAAGTCCGAAAAGCCCGGCTACCTGCGCATGGGCGGCAAGCTGCGGCCGGTCGAGATGGACCCCATCACCTGTGACACGGCGCAGGCCTGGGTCGACGAACACGTGCCGCGCATCTTCAAGCCCAAGTGGGAAAAGGACGCCCAGGTGGACTTCGCCTACGCCGCTGACGACGTCGGCCGCTTCCGCGTGAACGCCTTCCACCAGCGCGGCCTGGTGAGCATCGTCCTGCGTCATATCAAGAGCCGCCCGCCAACCTTCGCGGACCTGAAGATCGAGCCGGACACGTTCATCAAAATGGCGCAGGCCAAGGACGGCATCCTCCTCGTCTGCGGCGCCACCGGCTCCGGCAAGAGCTCGACGATGGCCGCCATGCTCAACTGGATCAACCAGAACATGGACAAGCATATCGTGACGATCGAGGACCCGATCGAATACACGTTCAGCGACGAGAAATCCCTCTTCCAGCAGCGCGAGATCGGCCTCGACGTGCCGAGCTTCGAACTGGCGATCAAATCCGTGCTGCGCCAGAATCCCGACATCATCCTGATCGGTGAAATGCGCGACCGGGAAACCTTCGAGACGGCCATCTCCGCCGCCGAAACCGGCCACTTGGTCATCTCGACCATGCACGCGGCCACGGTGAAGCAGTCGCTGACGCGCCTCTTCGAATTCTTCCCGCCCGAGCAGATCGAGCAGGCCCGCCGGCAGATCGCCGGCACGCTCCGCGGCTTCATCTGCCAGAAGCTCATCCCGGCCCTCGAGGGCGGCGGGCGCTACGCGGCGCACGAGATCCTCATCGCCGACGCCACGGTCAGCAACCTCATCCTCGACGGCCACAACGACAAGATCCAGCAGCTCCTGGAATCCTCCAGCGAGCAGGGCTCGAAGTCCTTCAACAAGGACCTCTACCGCATGATCAAGGAGGGCAAGATCAGCAAGGCCGACGGCATGCGCTTCTCGCCGAACGCCCCGGCGCTGGAGATGAACCTGAAGGGCATTTTCTTCAAAACCTGACGAAGTTGCCGCCCGCGGTCCGCCCGGTTTCCGGGCGCCCGCGGCGTCGGAAATTTTAGGGCTTGGTTTTTGGACGGTGGACCGGTTTAACCCACCTTTCATCTATGTCTCTCGCGCTTATTTTTGCCGGTCAGGGTGCCCAAAAAGTGGGCATGGGTAAGTCTTTGTCTGAGGGTTCGGCCGCGGCCAGGGCCCTCTACGACGAGGCTAATAGCGTGCTGGGCTGGGACTTGAAGAAAATTAGCTTTGAGGGTCCGGAGACCGAGCTGACCCAGACCAAGGTCTGCCAGCCGGCTCTTTTCGTGCACGGGCTGGCGGTCGTGGCCGCGCTGCGCGAGGCCGGCAAGCTGCCGGCGGTGAAATTCGCCATGGGCCTGAGCCTGGGCGAGGTCACGGCGCTGACCGCCGCGGGGGTCTTTGATTTCGCGACCGGCCTGAAGGTCGTCGCCGAGCGCGGCCGGCTGATGCAGCAGGCGTGCGAGAAGTCCGTCGGCGGCATGGCCGCCATCATCGGCGAGGAGCGCGCGCGGGTCGCGGAGCTTTGCGCCGAGTTCGGCATCGAGGCCGCCAATTTCAACGCCCCCGGCCAGATCATCGTCTCGGGCGAGAAGGCGAAGGTGGACGCGCTCGTCGCGGCCGCGAAGGACAAGGGCCTGAAGCGCGTCATGGCGCTCAACGTCGCCGGCGCCTACCACAGCCGCCTGATGGAGCCGGCGCGCGCCGAGTTCGCGGCCTACCTGGCCGGCATCAGTTTCAACCGCCCGGCGTTCACCGTTTTCAGCAACACGACCGGCCAGGTCGTCAGCGAGCCCGCGCAGATCCGCGAGGCGCTGGTGAAGCAGGTCGTCTCGTCGGTCCTGTGGGAGGATTGCATGCGCGCCTGCGCGGCGGCCGGCGCCACGGAGTTCCGGGAGTGCGGTCCGGGCGGCGTGCTCGCCGGCCTGGCGCGGCGCACCGAGAAGGCGTGGGTCGTGAAATCATTTGCGGAGTTCGCCGACACCATCGCCTGAGATGTCCGCCAAGCTCACACGCAATTTCTGCATCATCGCGCACGTCGACCACGGGAAGACGACGCTGTCCGACCGCCTGCTCGAATACACGAGCACGATCACGAAGCGGAACATGACGGACCAGCACCTCGACTCGATGGACCTCGAGAAGGAACGCGGCATCACGATCAAGATGCACCCGGTGGTCATGAACTACCCGGCCAAGGACGGGAAGACCTACAAGCTGCACCTGACCGACACGCCCGGCCACGTGGACTTCGCCTACGAGGTCTCGCGCTCGCTCGCGGCCTGCGAGGGCGCGCTGCTGCTCATCGATGCCGCGCAGGGCGTCGAGGCCCAGACCGTGGCCAACGCCCATTTGGCCGAGCAGCAGGGCCTCAAGATCATCCCGGTCATCAACAAGATCGACCTGCCCAGCGCGAACCTCGAGCTGTGCATGCGCCAGCTGGAGGACATCCTCACGATTCCCGCCGAGGAGGCCATCCTGGCCAGCGGCAAGTCCGGCATCGGCATCCAGGACATCCTCGAGGCCGTGGTGACCCGCATCCCGGCGCCGCGCTGGACGGACTACCCGACGCTGCGCGCGCTGGTGTTTGACTCCAAATACGACGCCTACCGCGGCGTGATTTCCTATGTCCGCGTCTTCTCCGGCACGATCAAGGCCGGGGAGATGATGTCGCTGATGAGCACGGGGCAGCGTTCCGAGGTCAAGGAGGTCGGCGTGTTCCGGCCCGGAATGGAGAAGATCGCCACCCTCGGCGCGGGCGATGTGGGCTACGTCATCAGCAGCATCAAGAGCACCGACGACATCAAGATCGGCGACACCATCACCCACGCCAACAAGCCGGCGGAAGAGATGCTGCCCGGTTACAAGGAGGTCCGCCCGATGGTGTATTGCGGCCTGTATCCGCTCGAGTCCGACGACTACGAGAAACTGAAGGTGGCCCTGGGCAAGCTGCGGTTGAACGACTCCGCCCTGATCTATTCCTCGGAGAGTTCGGTCGCCCTCGGCTTTGGTTTCCGCTGCGGCTTCCTCGGCCTGCTGCACATGGAGGTCGTCCAGGAGCGCATCCGGCGCGAATACGACGTCGAGATCATCTCCACCTACCCGAGCGTGGTCTACAAGGTGAAGAAGCACACCGGGGACGTCATCGAGGTCGACAACCCGATCAACCTGCCGGACCCGGGCACCATCTTCGACATCTCCGAGCCGACCATCAAGGCCGCCATCCACATCCCGAACGAGTTCCTGGGCGACATGATGAACCTCATCATGGAGAAGCGGGGCAGCGTCGACCAGACGGACACGCTGGACGGCGCGCGCGTCATGATGACCTGCACGCTGCCGCTGAACGAGATCCTCGTCGATTTCAACGACCGGCTGAAGAGCATCACCCGCGGCTACGGCTCCATGGACTACGAACTCGGGGAATACCGCGTCTCGGACCTCGTGCGGATGGACATCCTCGTGAACCAGGACCCCGTGGACGCCTTCGCCAGCATCGTGCACCGGAGCAAGGCCGAGGGGCAGGGCAGGGCGCTTTGCGAGAAGCTGGCCGACATCATCCCGCCCCAGATGTTCAAGATCGCGGTCCAGGCCGCCATCGGCGGCAAGATCATCGCCCGTGACAACGTGCGCGAGATGCGCAAGGACGTCACCTCGAAGTGCTATGGCGGCGACATCAGCCGCAAACGAAAGTTGCTCGACAAGCAGAAGGAGGGCAAAAAGAAGATGAAACTTATCGGCAAGGTTTCGATCCCACCAGATGCCTTCATCCAGGTTTTGAAGACCAACAGCTAACCCCGCCTCATCCCCGTGTTCGGCTTCCTTTACTCCCAGGAGAAAAAAATGCGGCAGAACGCCGCCAACTGGCTGGAAGTGGCGGACCGGGTCTACAAGTTCCGCCGTGACCAGCTGACGGACGTCCAGAACCAACGGCTGCTGGGGGCGACTACCGCGGTGAAGCTGCGGCTCAAGGAGAAGGCGGACGTCAGCAAGCTGAAGCTCGCCGTGGAGTCGCTGGAAGGCGTGCTGCGGGACACGGGCGGGCGGGTTTACCCGCAGTCATCGCTGGTCGAGAACGTCGAGTTCTTCCTCGTCGCGGCCATCGTGATCCTCGGGCTGCGCGCGTATTTCATCCAGCCGTTCAAGATCCCGACGAATTCGATGTGGCCGAGTTATTACGGCATGACGGCCGAGGTTTTCCAGCCGGGCGAGGAGCCCGGCGCCGTGCGCAAGCTCGCCCGGCTGCTGACCCTGGGTGCCAGCAACTACACCGTGAAGGCGCCGGCGGACGGCGAGGTGATGGTGCCGGTCTTCCTTTACGGGCGGGGCGGTGGGGCCGTCGCTTTTTCCCAGAAACCGGGGCGCAGCCTCGGTATTTTCCCGACCATGATGCGCGAGTATACCTTCATGGTGGGAGGCCAGCCGGCCAAGGTTTCCGTGCCGGCGGATTTCCAGGGGGAATTCGAGCAGGTGCTGGACGAATCATTCAAGGGATCGGCCCCCAGCTTCTACAGCGTCCTGCAGGACGGGCTGGCCCGGAGATCCGAACTCGAGCGCTCCACCTTGCGTGACACCTCCGGCGCGCAGCCCGTGGAACGGACGGTTTACTGGGTGCCAATCGGGAAGAAGGTGAAAAAGGGCGAATCCGTGATGTCCTTCGACATCCTGACCGGCGACCTGCTGTTCGTGGAGCGGATCAGCTATAATTTTGTGCAGCCCAAGGTCGGGTCGGGCTTCGTGTTCAAGACCGGCAATATCCACAGTCCCGAGATGCAGGACGTCGCCGGGAACCAGATCAGCCAATATTACGTGAAACGCCTCGTCGGCACGCCCGGCGACAAGCTGGAGATCAAGGCGCCGGTGCTTTATCGCAACGGCAAGCCGATCGAGGGCTCGGATGCCTTTGGCAAGAATGCGCGCCGCGAGGGCAAATATCCCGGCTACACGAACAACACCGGCGGCCCCGTGATGCTGGACGGCGTCCAGATCAGCGACGGCACGCTGCCGCCCGGGGGAACGGTCACTGTGCCGCCGAATTCCTTCTTTGCGCTCGGGGACAACTCACCGCGCAGCAAGGACAGCCGTTATTGGGGCTTCGTGCCCGAGAAGGACGTGGTGGGGCGTCCGCTGTTCATCTATTTCCCGCTGACCAGCCGCTGGGGCCCGGCCAGATAACGCCCGGTAAAGATAGAGGGAATCTAAAGCAGGACAGGCTTGTTCACGCGTAAGTGGTTTACCGTAAATTGGAAACAAAGTATTTGGTGATTTTGCTTACACGAAACAGGCGACGATTATTTGAACCCAAAGTGGGCGCAATGCAGCGAATGTAATCAAAGGTGGGCACAATGTAGCGGCGGCGAATGGCGCCCTCGAAAGCCGGGCCAGCACCAAGGGGTGGTCAGCGGCAAGATGCGCGCGAGGGGCAGTGGCTGGACAAGAAATCTGAAGAAAAGTGAGTTCGGACCCCTTGTTTTTGCAGGCTGCCAGCTAATTATTGGTATGAATATCAAACAACAATTCATTACCTACACCCTAATCACGTCCCTCTTCATCGAGATCGCCATCATCGACACGCATTGGGTGAATGAAGTCCACGACCTCCATGAGAACCATCTTTCCGTGGAGTCCAATTTCACCATTACTCCAGCGACCTCCGGCTCCCGGGGTTAACTGATCAAGGGGCGGATGCCTAAGCCGTTTCAACGCGGTTTGGTTGCAACATTGGGCGCGTTGCCGCATCGCTCAATGAAATGAGCGCACAACCCTCCAACCTGCCCCGGGAGCAATTACTGGGTGGATTACCGCATGTCCTGGATACCTTCGACCAAGCCGGCGCTCTCTATGCGTGGCGTGTCATCTCGAAGGGGCTGCCCGCCGCCGCCAAAGACGGCCATCTCGGGCACGTGGTGGGTCAAGCCTCACTGGAATCGTCCTTGGTGAACCTGCGGGCACTAAATGAGTTTTTCCGGGCAAGGCAGTCCATCCAGGATGACATGCGGGCAACCCAGTGGCCGGGCTACACGACCCCTGGCCCTTTCATGTCTGAGGATGATGAAAAGGAGATCAATAAGCGCCTGGCACACCTGACCTGGCACAGGGAGACGCCGCACGAGGGGCATTTTGTCCGTAAAAACCTCGGCCTCGCCGTCGAACGCATCGTTCATTTTTTGCGCTTCCTACGTGCGGACTTCCTTACGCTGCAGGACCCATTGCTCGCGCGCGTCAACGATTTGGAGAAATCGCTTCAGCAAGTTCTGCCTGAATGGTGAGAAGCGGCTATCTGGCGGCCGCCCATGGCGCCGTCGCCACCGGGCTATTAGTGCAGTTTCTCGCGGTCTTGGAAATGCGGAGCACATCGTGCCATGAGAACAGCCGATCCGGCTGCACAATCAGAGATAAGGAATCCAGATTATTGACCGTAGAATGTGGCCCGATATGCTCTTCCAGGTGCCATACCCAGCACCAACTACCGCCAAGGCTTACGCGCACTACGTCGCAATGAAGGCTACTGAGAACTACCTCAAAATCGAAGAGCTGGAAGACGGCTACATGTATTTAATGCACGGACGGAACAGTTATTTGGGGATATGGCGCGCAGAGCTTCAAAGTTTCACCATCATCCGCGAAAAACTCGGTTTTCGCAGGCTGGAAATTGAGAATCATTGGGACACGGGTTCACTGCACGGGACAGCGAAACCTTTTATGAAGCTGTCTGGCCCGGTCGCGGGCGATAATCGCCGACAAGCACTGGAGGCTGCACACGCGACCGTTACGCATGAGCAATACATGAAATTGACCGCCTCCAACACGTGATCGATTGGGAGGGCGTTGTCGGTGTCAGGATGTGGCGGCTTTTTGAGCCGAACCCTGTCGCTAAACGTAAATAACGGGATTGCAGGGAGTTCTTATATGTTTAGGAAAACGGCGCGATGAATACCGAAGGGCAAAGCCTTGACCAAAAGTCGCTCCGCTACGTGCTGGGCAAGCATGACGATGCGGATGGATTGGCGTGCGACTGCGTCGGGTTCGCCAATGCGGCGGGCGGGACCATCCTCCTCGGTATCGAAGATGGCGAAGAGCATCCGCCAGACGGTCAGCGCATCGAGGAAAGCTTGCCGGATCGTCTGCGCAAACGCATCACCCAGATTACGGTTAACGTCGGGTTGGCTGTGAGCAAAGCTGTCGGTGTAAATGGCGGCGAGTTCGTCGAGCTGAAGGTTTTTCGCAACGATCAGAGCATCGCAGCAATGTCCGATGGCCGTTACTTCATCCGGGTCTCTGACGAAACCCGCCGCCTGCTGCCGGACGATCTCGGGCGCCTGATGGCTGAGAAAAATTCTTTTGTCTGGGAGCTGCAGACGACGCGGCGGGTCGCGGCGGGGGACTATGACGACGAAAAGGTGGCGGCGTTTGTCCGTGGCGTGCGGGCATCCGACCGGATTTCTGAATTCGTGCGCGGCAAGTCCGAGGCGGAGATTCTGGATCACTATCTTTTTGTGCGGTCGGGCTTTTTGACGAATCTCGGCATCCTGTGGGTGGGCCAGCGGGAGGACCGGGCGGCCTTACTTTACGCCCCGGAAATCCAGTGCATCAAATACGACGAACGCGGCCGCAAGGTGAGAAAACAGGTCTGGAACGACTACAGCCTGAATCCGCTCGAACTGATCGAGGCGGTCTGGCGCGAGGTGCCGGACTGGAAGGAATCCTACGAGCTACCCGACGGGTTATTTCGAAAAACGGTGCCGCATTACGACGAAGTGATCGTGCGCGAGCTGCTTGCCAACGCGCTGGTTCACCGCCCCTACACGCAGCGGGGCGATATCTTTCTGAACCTGCATCCTGACCGGCTGGAGGTCCACAATCCGGGGCTACTGCCGATCGGTGTCACTCCGCGGAACATTTTGCACACTTCAAGCAAACGGAATCCGCATCTGGCAAAAGTGTTCTACGATCTGAAGCTAATGGAGGGCGAAGGCAGCGGCTTTGATCGCATGTATGAGGTCCAGGTCACAAGTGGACGTGCGGTGCCGCAAGTGCAGCAGGGCGACGACCGGGTGACGGTGACGGTGCGAAAGCAAATCGTGCGGACGGCCATCGTGGATTTCATGGTCAAGGCAGATCAGGCATTGTCGCTCAGCCAGAAGGAGCTGATTACGCTGGGGGTGCTAGCGCAGCACGAAGCCATGACTGCGCTTGAACTCGCCAGGGTGCTTGAACTCGCGCGCACCGATGATCTGAAACACTGGGTGGGGCGCCTGAAAGAATTGGGCGTGATCTGCTCCCGCGGAAAAACAAAGGCAACGGAGTATTTTATCGAGCCCAAGGTTTTGAGGACACTGGAGTTTGAGGGGAAAACGACGCTCAAAGGCATCGAAAGCCACCGCCTACGCGAATTGGTTTTGCGTGATCTCGAACTTCACGGGACAGCCAGCATCGGCCAAATTCACGAACGGATTGGCCAGGAGATTCCACGGCGGAAGCTTCGACGGGAACTGACGGACTTGGTGCGGGAAATGAAGATCGGCAAAAATGGGAACACTCGGGCTGCCGTATACGATTTGACCAACTGAATCCGAATCGCGCCATCCTGGTCAAAATCGCGAATGCTTTAATAGGTCGCCAGTAACGGGAGTCGCTTGGCTTACGTGAGTTAGCATTTGCCCAAGAAGACGGGAAATCGAAGCCTTCTATTTGACCCCAAGAGACTGGGGGCGCCGCTATGCCGTGAGGTATTTCGGGATAATCTGAAAATGCGGTTCTCCATCTGCCCCACGACTTGGGATGGCCAATCGATAAAGGCCTGGTTCAGGCAGCTTGATAGTCACGCAATTTGTCGGGCCAATCCAAAGATGAGAAACCGGGCTGCTTGGCGATCGGGCGAGGGCGGGGCGCCGGCGTCGCCGTTCATCTCGTTGATCGATTTGAAAAATGACTGGGTAGTTTTGCGGAAGGGTTGAAGCGTCAGGAATAGCCAGCAAATCGCGAATGCGTTCGGCAGTGCTGGCATCCAGTGAGATCACATGTGTCATCTGGAGGAAACTGCGCACCACGACCGCATGTAGCCGTCCCTCACCAGGCACGCGCAGATACCAATATCGAGCATAGGCTCACCGCGCAGGAGGCGGCGGCCTGGCGGACCGTGAAAGAATCGAGGTGGCAGTTAGCGCAGGAAAAGCTGCCTTTTCCCTTCATCCTAGCCGAACTGAAGGCCGCTCTCTAGGCCCCATAAGTTGTGAGATGCCCGTTTATGTCTTCTAGCCCGAACACCTATGAATGAATCAAACTGGGAAACGATTGGAAGAACGCTTCAGCAAATCACCTTGCGATGCCATGAACTCGGCGGTTCGCCGGACCCCGCCTGGGCGGGGATGCCTGTCGCAGACCTCGCCGTGGCAATGCGCCTGGCAGAGGCAAAAGTGAGGCCAGCCTGTGACGAATTGATGCGATCTCTTTCGAAGCCCGGTGGAGTAGTTGGAAAACTAACGCCGCAACAGGCGTATTTCTGTTCAATGAGATGCCTTTGCGCCTTGGATACGCTCGGCATCTTGCACTCTGATCTTCGCGGCAAGGAATTGTATCCCGTGCTGTTAGCAGGCGTTCAGAACTGACCCAGTAGCAGGCGTTGAGATTTGACCCACCCCCGGGTCAAAGAACGCGCCTGTTTTTGGTTCAGGGGTGGGTCAGTTGTCACGCTCCTTTGTTGAGGGTTGGTCATGGGCAGGGGAAGGCAGGCCGGCTTTTTTGCGTTCGCGCAGGCGGTAGGAGTCACCGCGGAGGGTGACGACGGTGGCCTTGTGGAGGAGGCGGATGCTTTGGGAGCAGGCCGACAGTCCGGCCAAACTGTTCAATAGGTTGATCGAAAGGCCCTGCAAAATATCGCCCGGTGGGCGCCGAAAGCATTGCGTGCGGCGCTGGGCTCAAGCTGTAGCCGAACAGTTCACCGAATACTATCGGGTGGTTTGGCAGGAGGAAGTCTCCTCGCAGACTAGGCTTAACATCGACGAACGGGTTTTTGCTTCGGCGTGCCTGGATTCGTTCCAGCAAATTACGGCACTTTACGACAAAGCCCATCGGCAGTCCGGGAAATCCTCATGGCTTGACTGCCGCTTGAACCCGGCCACCGCACCCATGTATCTGCTACTACTCGGGGATCCCGGCGTGTTTAACCTCAGTTGGTTTGAACTCCCGGCGGCCTAAGGCGCGCAAACACAATATGCCAAACTCAAAGAAACGAAGGTTCAAACCGCGCCGTCGCTCATTCACGCAAGAGAAGTTTTCTCGTGAACTGCGGGCGGCCATCCGCGCGGCCAAAAAAGCCGGACTTCCCGCTGCAACAATTGCAGCAGATTACTTTGCTCTCATTGGGAAAATATACGGTCCCAATTTCAGTTGAGTCTTCCGTGGCGATCAGCGGGCGCGCCAAGCGCCTGAAATCGTCAAACGCAAAGCTGGGAGGGTGAATTCGGTGGCCATGGGCGGCACAATTCACGTCCCACATTTGGTTCAAATATCGTCCTACTTTGGGTTCATTTCATCGGAAGCACTGCGTGCGGCGCTGGGCCCAATCCGTATCCGCACAATATATATTATGTCTATAATATATATTGCCGTGATATCAGCTACTTATCTCAGTTTAAGAAAGCCTCTATCTCCCGTAGGCATTCCTGCCCTGCGTCCTCGAGCACATAGTGCCCCGCTTCCTCGAAATAGTCGGCCTGAGCCCCCGGCAGGAGCACTTTCCAGCGGTTGTAGTAATGCCGGTTGAAGCAGAAATCCTGTCCACCCCACAAAATCCGCACGGGATGGTCGCGCAGCAGTCCGAGCTTGGATTCAACCTCGGCAAGGGCCCGGTCGCTGGCACTGCCCTTGCCTGACGGGATATCGACCACGAAGCGGTGCGTGGCGATGCGGTTGGCCCAATTGTTGTAGGGATGGATAAAGCCGCGTTTCACGTCCGACGCCAGCGGCCGCGTCACGGACATCCAGGTGGCCGGCCAGGCAAAGCCGTTGAAACCCCGCACCAGCCACTCCCCGATGACCGGCGCCCGGCACAACCGGATGCGCCACGGGACCACCGTATCGGCAAAAGCAGCCGTATTCAGGATGACCACCCGGCCAAGCTGTTCCGGTTTGGCCAGCGCCATGCCCAGCCCGATCGGGCCGCCCCAGTCGTGCACGATCAGGTGGATTTTGCGCAGATTCAGGCTGTCGAGCAGGCCCCGCAGGTTCCTGATATGCTCGCCGAGCGTGTAATTGAAGTCCTGCGGCTTGTCCGAGAGTCCGCAACCGATGTGGTCCGGCACGATGCAACGGATCTTGCCGCGCAGCCCCAGCACCAGGTTCCGGTAGTAGAATGACCAAGTCGGGTTGCCATGCACCATCACGACCGCCTCGTCACCGGATCCTTCGTCCAGGTAGCTCATCATTCCGCATCCGGTATCAAACCGCTTCGGTTCGAACGGATAGAGTGTCTTTAACCAGCCTGGCAGCGAGGAACTCATATCACCATTCGACCGCCAGCATGAGGCTGTTGATGCCGCTGCCGATGCCCAGCAAGGCGGCCTTGTGCCCGGTTCTGACCACGCCCCGGTCCACCGCCAGCGCCAACGCGGTCGGCAACGCGGCGGAACCCGTGTTGCCGAGGGTTTCAAAGGTCGAGAAATCCTTCGCCAAGTCCAGCCCCACGGTCTCGTAGAGCTTCCGGCGGTGCGTGCTGCCCACCTGGTGGCAGATGATGTGATCCGGCGTCGCACGGTTCCAGCCGGTCTCCTGTTCGAATTTCTGCCAGGTCTCGCGGGCCACTTCGACGCCGGCGACCAAAAGCTGCTCAGAATCGGTCTCCATCTGCAAACCCTGCCCGGACGTGTCGCCCTGGCAGAGTTCGCTGTGCTGCGTGGCCGACAGATACGCTCCGGCCAGCTGCCGGTGCTTCGGCCCGGCCGGCAGCAGGTCCTCGTGGCACACGATGGCCGCTACGGCCCCCGAACCGATGGTCAGGTTGGCGAAAAACGGTTTGATCTCGTTCCGGTTGAGCGGCGCGGTCAGCAGGTGCTGCACGGTCTGCTCCACCAACGGCCGGCCGTTCTCGCCCGCCACCACCATGCCGCACTTGATCTGGCCGGCATCGATCATGGCGCCGAGCGTCACGAGCCCGTTGAGAAAACCCAGACACGCATTCGACAGGTCGAAAATCTGGCAATGCGCCCCCAGCCCGATCTTGTGGTGCGCAAACGACGCTGTGGCCGGCTCGAGCATGTCGCGCGACACCGCGCAATGGATGAACGCCTCCACCTGCCCCGGCTTGAAGCCCGAGCGCTGCAGCACGGCCTTACCGGCTTTCGCGCTGGCATCCGACGGCTTCGTGCCAGCCGGCCATTGGCGGCGTTCCTTGATGCCGGTCATGAGTTCCAGTCGCCCCGCCGGCAGCTTCAGGCGTTCATACAGCGGCCGCAGGCGCTCCTCGATCGCGGCCGAGGTCCAGGTCTCCTCCGGCAACACCGTGGCCAGGGATTCAATGCAGGCGTGACGAAAACGCATGGCTCACTTCTCCGGCCGCATGGCCAGCCGGATGATGTCCTTGTCGAAGAAATTGGAGCCGAGCCCGGCGTCGACGACCAGCGTGGTGCCGTTGAGACCGCTGCTGCGCTCGCTGAGCAGGAACAGCGTGGCGTTGGCCACCTCCTGCGTGTCCAGGTTGCGTTTCCGGAAGGTCAGCTTCTCGGCGTAAAGGTAGCTCTCGATGTAGCCCGGGATGCCGGCCGACGCGCTGGTCTTGAGCGGCCCCGCCCCGATCACGTTGAACCGCACCTCGCTGTCGGCGCTGAAGGACTTCGCCAGGAACCGGCTGCTCGACTCGAGCGCCGCCTTGATCGGCCCCATGTAGCCGTAGTTGTCCGGCGTCACCTGCAGCGACGAGATGCCGATGGTCACGACCGAGGCATTGCGCGCCAGGTGCGGCTTCAGGGCGTTGGCGAGCTCGACCAGCGAAAACGCCGAGATACCCACGGCCTGCAGGAAATCCTTCCGCTTCGTGCCGTGGAACGGCTTGAAACCCTCGCTGTAGTTGGCGAACGCGATCGAGTGCACGACGCCTTGCAGCGGCGCGAGCCCGGCCGCGGCGACCTCGGCGGCCAGCTTCTCGCAGGCCCCCTCCTGCTCGACGTCGCAAAGGAACACCGGTTTGCCGGCCAGCAGAGTCTCCAGTAACTTCTTCCGCGCCTCGGACCGGACGCTGTAGACGATGCGCGCGCCCTGCTCCTCGAGCGACTTGGCGATGAACCACGCGACGCTCTTTTTGTTCGCCACGCCCATCACGAGAAAGGTCTTGCCCGAGACTTGGAGAAAATCGCTCATGTCGTGACCTGCCCCTCGGGTTTCTTCCAGGCCACGGAGAAATCGACATTCAGCACGCGCTTGTCGCCGTTCTTGACGCTGCCGCTCATGAAATGGAAGTCCCCCATCGTCTCCTTGCGACGCACCTCAATGGTGACCGTGTCGCCCGGGTAGACCGGCAGGCGGAAACGCACATCCGTCACCTTCGTGAGCAGCGGCACCCCGCCCTGCCCGCCGGCTTCACCGCCCAGCAGCTTGGCCATGAGCAGCGCGCCGGTCTGGAACACCGCCTCGCACAGCAGCACGCCGGGCGTGATGGGCGCGCCGGGATAATGGCCCTGGTAGAAATACTCGTCGGCGCGCCAGGTGCGCTTGGCGACCAGCACCTCACCGTCATGCGAGACGATCTCGTCCACGAACAGGAACGGCGGGCGGTGCGGGATGAGTTTTTCGACTTCGGTCATGGGGAAAATCAGGCGGAGGCGACGGCGGCGCGTTTCTTGGCCGAGAGCGCCTTGTCGATCTGGTTGGCGACGATGACGCCGTAATTGATGGTGCCCAGCCAGCCCGACATGATGATGCCGACCGAGCCGGCGTGGTAAAGCCCGGGCAGTTGCGCCGGCAGGTCCATCGAAACCTTGAGGCCCTCGAACTTGGTGCCGAATGACGTGCCCGCCCAGTGACGGGTGTAACGCTCGATGGTGCGCGGAGTCGCCGCCTCCATCCACTCGATCTTGCCGCGCACGTCGGGGATGTATTTCTCCAGCGAGATGATCGATTCGTCGATCAGCCGCTGCTTCTCCGCGGCGTATTGCTCGAGGGTCAGTGCGTTCCAGTCCTCATACTTCGCGTTGATGGAGACCACCACGGTGTAGCGGTCAGATCCCGGCCGCGTGTCCGGGTAATACATCGAGAAAGTCCGGCTGGTCGTGTGCAGGTCGACCAGCTTCTCGCTGGAGAACACCGGCTCGTCGGACGTGAAGACCAGGTCGCCGATGTGCGGCAGGGTCTCGCCCTTCCGGATGCCGAGATAAACCTGGCAGGAGCTGCTGTTGACCCGCACGGCCTTGGTCTCGGCCACGAACGCCGGGGCGAAGTTCTCCTCGCCGGCGAGGCGCAGGACGGTGCTCTTGATGTTGGCGTTGGAGAGCACCGCGTCGCAGCGGATGGTGCGCCCGTTGGCGACCACGCCGGTCACGTGCTTTTTACCGTCGCGCTCCTCGGTCACGATCTTCTCGACGACCACATGCTTGCGGATCTCAACCCCGTTGGCCTTGAGTTCGACCGCCATCTTCTTGATGAGCACGTCGCTGCCACCCTGGAAGGTGTAGACGCCCTTGCTCATGAAATTGGAGAACACGATGCCGAAGGTGATGGCCGGGTCGTCCAGCGTGGAACCGTTGGCGTAGGCGATTGGCTCCATCAGCAGGCGCTGCACATCGTCGCGCCCCGGAAAATACCGGGCGAACATCTGGCCGGTTGTCTCCGGGTTGTTGTCGTAGAAATTCATCGCCCGCAGGTCGGTGAAGAACCGCTCGACCGTCTCGGCGGGCACCTTGAACTTCTCGACAAGCTGGCGCGTGAAGTCCTCGCGGTCGAAGGTCGTGTCCATCGAGAACTGCGGGTTGATGAACCTCACGCCCTTCAGCTGCACGATCAAGTCGGCGATGTCCTGACTCCAGTATTTGCGGACGGACTTGATCATTCCGATCGGGAACCCGTGCAGCGAAATGTCGAAGATGTGGCCGCCCTTCCGGGTGAACCACGTGGCCAGGCCGCCGAGCTGGTAATGGTGCTCGAGCAGCAGGACCTTGTGGCCGCACTTGGCCAGGACGTTGGCGCCGGTCATGCCGCCCAAGCCGCTGCCAATCACCACGATGTCGTAGTGGTCTTCGATTCCTTTGAGCCAGTCGTAAGCCATGCGAGCCGCCCAATCAAGGTAGGCGCCCGGGAAAGCGCAACGCGGAAAGTTTACCCGCGCGCCGAGCCCTGCAGCACGTGGTAATTCGCCATCGAGATCCCGCTCAACATCGCCCCGACGATGCCCAGGAAGCCCTGGTCCGTGCCGCACAGGTAGAGGTTCTGCAGGTGCGTGCGGCCGTTCCGAACCTTCTGCGGCGCGCCGTAGATGGCGCCGTTGAAGTGCCCGGTGAACTTCCGGATCGTGCGCGGCGTGAACATGTCGGTCGTGAGCTGCGCCGACGCCAGCACGGCATCGTCCACCGCCGGCAGGAAACGGCGCGCGCTGCGCACGGCCGCCTCGAACCAGCGTTTCTTGTCCGCCTGGTATTGCTCCTCCGGCAGGTGCGCCCAACGGTCGTAGTTGGCCAGGCAGGTGACGCGGAAGATGCCCTCCGGCAGCCGGCCGGCGCCGAAGTCGAAGTTGTTCGGCAGGCAGATGACACCGCTGCGGATATCCACCTGCTCCTTCGCCTGCGCATACTCGAAGCGGACGGAGTCGTTGAAGAAGATGATCGTGTCCTCGCCCCACCCCCACTCCGCCGGCTGCCGGTTGAAGACGCTGATGGTCTCGATGAACGACAGCGCGCCGGTGTTGGCGTCGGCCTCGGCCGTGTGCGCCGGCCCGCAGAGCTTCATCGTCTCGGGGAAGCCGATCGAGGAAATGACGTGGCCGGCGGTGACCTCCGTGCCGTCGTCCAACACGAGCCGCGCCGCGCGGCCCTGCTCCTCAATGATCTGTTTGACACCGCATTTCATCCGGCGCTCGCCGCCGGCCGCGCGAAACTTGTCGAGCAACACGCGGATGATGACACGCACGCCGTCCAGCGGACGGGCGAAGCCCTCCAGAAAGAGCGCCTTGAACATGATGACGAACTGCCCGAACTCCATGTCCCGTTCCTGCGCACTGCCATAATACATCACCGGGCAGAAAATCATGTCCGTCAGTAGCGGGTCGCTGATGTGCCGGCCGACGACCTCGCGGGCCGACAGCGGTTTCGCATCGAGCGAGACGTCGTCATAGGTCTTAACCAACCCGACCAGCTTGCGCCAGCCGTCCGCCTGGGCCGGGAACTTCGCCGCGACCTCCGCGTCGAGCACGGCAAAGTCGTTCGTGAACTTCAGGACGCTTTCCCCGCGCGGACCGAAGGAAATCTTCGACTGCTTCTGCGGGCAGAGGGCAAATTCCTCGCGCTCGATGCGCAGCTGGCGCAGCAGCTTGCCGAGCGGCGTGCCCTTCACGCCGGGCGCCACGTAGTTCGTCATGGCGTGCAGGCCGACGTCATACTTCCGGCCTTCGAGGCTGTAGAAGCTGTTCAGGCCGCCCGGCGCGTTGTGCCGCTCAAAGATGCAAACCTTCCGGCCGAAGTGCGCCAGCCGGATGCCGGCCGCCAGCCCGGACATGCCGGCGCCAATAATGGCTACGTCGTAGTGGGAGTCCTTCATGGACGGACGTTCCGGTTGTCTGGAGGTTGGATCGTTAAGTGGAGCACTGGATTCTTCGCTTTGCTCAGAATGACAAATGTTGAAGATGATATTTCCATTCCTGTCATTCTGAGCGAAGCGAAGAATCCAGCCGGGCGATAGTCTTTTCGTCCAAAGAAAAAGGCGGGATCAGTGATCCCGCCCTACAAATAACATCCCGGGAAGCTCAGGCCTTGGTGGCGAACTTCGGGGTCAGGTATTCCGCGCAGCTCTCGAGCGAGGCGAGATGGGCATAATCGGCCTCGGGCACCTCAATGCCGTGGCGCTTGCGGAGCTCCATGACGATGTCGAGGAAGTCCATCGAATCCAGCTGCAGCTGGTCGCGGAGACGGATCTCAGGCTTGATCGCGCTAAGGTCCTCGTCCGGGGCAATGTCGGAGATGATGTCGATAACCAGCTTCTTGCAGTCGTCTTTCGTCATGGTGTGTGGCGGGAGTTATGCGGCGAATCGCTTGATAATCAACGTGGAATTTATGCCCAGCATGCCGAAGGAATTGTTCAGGATGACGTCGATCTTGGCCCCGGTCTTCGGATGATTAATCACCAGGCCCGGTATATCACATTGCGGATCAAGCTCATCGACATTGATGGTGGGGTGCACCACCCCGTCGTCGAAGCTCGGCAGGTTGCCGGCGAGCTCGAGCGCCCCGGCCGCACCCATGGCGTGGCCGATGAAACTCTTGGTGTTGTTGATGTGAGGGGGCGTGCTCCGGCCCTTGAAAACCTCGGCAATCGCCTGGCACTCCTGGATGTCGCCCTGCGGCGTGGAGGTGGCGTGGGTGTTCACGAGGTCGATGTCCTCGATGGTCATGCCGGCGTGGGCGATGGCCTTGCGGACGCACTCGGCCTGGCGCTCCGGGTTGGGCAACACGTAGTCGGTGGCGTCGGAATTGACGTGGTAGCCGGCGATCTCGCCGTAAATTTTCGCCCCGCGCGCCTGTGCATCCTCGAGTCGCTCCAGCGTGTAGATGCAGCCGCCCTCGGAGATGACAATGCCGTTGCGGGCCTTGTCGAAGGGACGGCTCGCCTTCTTCGGGTCCTCGTGCGCCGCGAGCGCGTTCTGGCTCTTGAAGCCGGCGAAGATGCCGAAGGTCTGCGGGCTCTCGCTGACGCCGCCGCCAAGCGCGAAGTCAATCTCGCCGAGCCGCAGCATCTGCGCGGCGTGGATCAGGCCCATGTTGCCGGCGGCGCACGCGGCGCCGATCGTGTAGGCCGGGCCGGTGATGCCGAGGTTGAGCGACACCTCGCCCGCCGGGTTGTTGGCCACGGTCCGCGGGTTGTGGTGGTGCGTCCAGAACTTCGTGTCGTATTTGAACTGCGAGATGTTGTAGACCTCGTTCTCGGTCTCGACGTTGCCGTGCTCCGTGATGCCAAGGTAGATGCCGACGCGGCTGCGGTCGCGGGCCTCGAGGTTCACGCCGGCGTCGGCCAGGGCCTCGCGGGCGCAGTAGATGCTGATGCCGCCGGCGCGGGTGCCGATGCGGACATCCTTCTTTTTCTGGTATTTCAGCGGGTCGAAGGTGCACATGCCGGCCGGATGCCGGCCCATGAAGCGGACGTCCACGGTGGTGATGCCCGACACGCCGTTCAGGAGATTCGCCCGGAATTCGGCCAGGCTGTTGCCGTTCGGGGCCGTAAGGCCGATGCCGGTGATGACGATGCGCGTTTGCTTCATGCGTGACTTCGAAAGGAGCAGATTTGCCTAGCCATCGGAAATTCAAAAGCAATAACTGTCTCAACCATGAAAGTGCTCGTCGCCGGCGGGGCCGGATACATCGGCAGCCATTGCGTCCGCCAGCTCATCGCCGCGGGCCACGAACCCGTCGTCCTCGACAACCTCGCCTACGGCCACCGCACCGCCGTGCCGGCCGGCGTGAAGTTCATCAACGCCAGCCTCGGCGACGCCGCGGCGCTCGACCGGATCTTCGCGGCGGACCAATACGGCCTCGTGATGCACTTCGCCGCCTTCTGTTATGTCGGCGAGTCGGTTAAGACGCCGATGAAGTATTACATCAACAACTGCTCCGCCACCTACACGCTCATCGAGACGATGATGCGGCACGGCGTGACGAAGTTCGTCTTCTCGTCCACCTGCGCGACCTTCGGCGTGCCGGCGAAGCTCCCCCTCACCGAGGACATGCCGCAGGCGCCGATCAACCCCTACGGCCAGACCAAGCTCGACGTCGAGAATGCCCTCAAGGCGCTCGCGCACGGCCAGGGCCTGAGCTTCGCGGCCTTCCGCTACTTCAACGCCGCCGGCGCGGCCGAGGACGGCAGCATCGGCGAGGACCACGATCCCGAGACCCACCTCATTCCCCTCGCCATCTGGGCCGCCCAGGGCAAACGCCCCGCGCTCGAGGTTTTCGGCACCGACTACCCCACCCCCGACGGCACCTGCCTGCGCGACTACGTCCATGTCGACGACCTGAGCCGCGCGCACATCGCCGCCTTCGACCACCTCGCCAAGCCGGGCACCGCGCTTTTCTACAACCTCGGCACGGGCAAACCGACATCCGTGCTGGAGGTCATCAAGGCCGTCGAGAAGGTCACCGGCCTCAAGGTGCCCGTGAAGTTCTGCCCGCGCCGCGAGGGCGATCCGCCGGCACTTTACGCCGATTCTTCCAAGGCGCAGCGTGAGCTGGGCTGGAAGCCGAAGTTCATGACGATCGATTCACTCGTGGAGACGGCCTGGCGCTGGCACAAGGCCAAGCCGGGTGGCTACGGGGATCGGTAATTCCCGGAGGCGGGCTATTTCTTCTTCGCCGCCGGCTTCTTCGCCTTCGCGGCCGGAGCCGCGGCGGGCGCAGGCGCCTCTTCCACCGCCGGATTGCGGCCGGCGGCATCACGCGCCTCGAGCGCGGCTTTCACCGTGGCAAGCATGTCCGCCGGGTGCGTGACCTTGAGTTGCACGTAGAGCTGGTCGAACAGTGCCTCGAGTCCCGCGGGTTCGCCGCCGGCCACGACCCCGCGCACCTCGTCCGGCAGGTCCTTCGGCAGGATCGTGTCGCTCTGGGCGATGACGGCGCTGCGGTAGATCATGTTCTCCAGCTCGCGCACGTTGCCCGGCCAGTTGTGGCGGCACAGGATGGCCAGCGCCTCGGGCGAGACCTTGCGGGCCTTCGTCTTCTTCGCCTTGGCCATGCTCTGGATGAAATAGTCGACGATCTGCGGCACGTCCTCAACGCGCTCGCGCAGCGGGGGCAGGCGCAGGCGCACGACGTTGAGCCGGTAATACAGGTCCTCGCGGAATTCCTTGTCCTTCACCAGAGTCTCGAGGTCCTTGTTCGTCGCGGCGATCACGCGCACGTTAACCTTCAGCGTCTCGGAACTGCCGACGCGCTGGATCTCGCCCTCCTGCAGCACGCGCAGGATCTTCGTCTGGGTGGCGGGCGTCATGTCGCCGATCTCGTCGAGGAAGATGGTGCCGCCGTCGCAGACCTCGAACTTGCCCAGCCGCTGCGCCGTCGCGCCGGTGAAGGCGCCGCGCTCGTGGCCGAAGAGTTCGCTTTCGATCAGGTTCTCCGGGATGGCCGAGCAGTTGACCGCGACAAACGGCCGGCCGCCGCGGTGACTGTGCCGGTGGATGCTGCGGGCGATGAGCTCCTTGCCGGTGCCGCTCTCGCCGGTGATCATGACCGTCACGTCGCTCGCGGCGACCTGGCCGATGATCTTGAAGACCTGCTGCATGGGCGACGAGGTGCCGACGATGCCCTCCTTGTGGTCCTCGGAATTGATGACCGGCTGCACGCCGCCCGCCGAGCGGATGTCGGCCTGGGTGCGCAGGGCGCTCTCGACCAGGGCCAGCAGCTTCGGCGGATCGAAGGGTTTTACCACGTAGTCGAAGGCGCCGAACTTCATCGCCTCGATGGCGGTCTGGGCCGTGCCGTAGGCCGTCATCAGGATGACGAGCTGCTTCGGGTTGGCCGCGCGGATGTGCTGGAGGGTCTCGAGGCCGGTCATGCCGGTCATGCGGTTATCGAGCAGGACCACGTCGGGCGGCTGCTTCTTCACCGCCGCCACACCCTCCTCCCCGCTCGCGGCCTCCTGGACCCGGTAATGCCGCGACGAGAGCACCCGGTTGAGCGAATAGCGCACCTCCGTGTCGTCATCGACGACAAGAATATGCGGAACTGGTGCGGTCTCGGACATGACTTAGTAGCGGATGGTCAAAATGATTAGCGCTTTGCGCAAAGCTCGTTCTACTTACCGCCCATGCTAGGGTGGTCAATTAACTTGTTTAAGGTCTTCGGCATCCAGCTCGCGGTGCACGCCAGCTTTGTGCTGCTGCTCGCCTATTGGGGTTACCAAGGCTGGCAGGAAGGCGGGGTGTCGGGCATGGCATGGAGTGTGGGATTGATCGTGCTGTTTTTCGTATGCGTCATACTGCACGAACTGGGCCACTCGCTCACGGCCCGGCGCTACGGCATCAACGTGCCGCGCATCATGCTGCTGCCCATCGGCGGCATGGCGGAGTTCGACCGCATCCCCCGCAAGCCGTCGCAGGAACTGCTGATCACCGCGGCCGGTCCGGCCGTGAACTTTGTGCTGGTTGCGCTGCTGCTGCCGCTGGTCTGGCGTGATTTTTTCCTCAGTGAGGGTGTCGAAGCCTACTCGCCCGCCGGCGTGGCCGTCCAACTGGTGTATGCGAACTTCATCATGGGCGTATTCAACCTCGTGCCCGTGTTTCCGATGGACGGCGGCCGCATCTTCCGCGCCCTGCTGGCCATGAAACTGCCCTACCTCCGCGCCACCTGGTGGGCCGTCATGGTCGGCCGGGTGCTGGCGATCGGTTTCATCGCCTGGGGCCTCTACACGGACCGCCTCATGCTGGCTGTGCTGTTCACTTTCATCCTCTTCGCCGGCAACAACGAGTATCAGGTCGCCCTGCGCCGCGAGCAGGAGGAGGCCTACTGGCGGGAACTGGCCCGGCAGGCCGTGGCGGTGCCGCCGGAAAGGCCGGGCGAGCCGCCGCTTATTACGCACGGCCGCAACTAGGCATAAGCAAGCCGTAGAGGGCGCCTAAAAAGGTAGGACGCGACCGCTGGGCGCGCCGTTCGGCGAATGCACGCGGCAGGTAAATCGCGGCAGGCCCAGCGGTCCCGCCCTACCCGCCGATTGTTTTCTGGATGTTCTCTTAAAACATCAAAACCCGCTCATTTTGAGCGGGTTTTGTATGTCCGGGTGATCGCTAATGTCCGCCTTCGCCAAGGCTTCCGCCGTCGCTCTGCGAGCTATGGCGGACAAGTCGGCGGACAATTTTCTTTCCGACCCGGAAAGAAAATTGGTGGACCCTAACGGGTTCGAACCGTTGACCTCCTCAATGCCATTGAGGCGCTCTACCAACTGAGCTAAGAGCCCGTAACTGAACTAAAGAAGGGCCAAAAAGTAAGCTTTGGCGGCGGAACGCAAGGACTTTTTATGCCTCATCGCGCATCTTGAAAGTGACCGTCCAGGTGTCGGGTCGGCGGTTCGGGGTCGGCCCGATTGACCGCATGCGCCGGAAGGCGTCGAGCACGGATTCGTCGAATTCGCGGTTGCCCGAGGACTTCGATATCCGGGGGTTCAAAATGGCCCCGCTGGCGGTGATATCGAAGGTCACCTTGGTCTCCAGCTGGTCGCTCACGCCGCTCGGCGGCTCGTGGGCCTTCTTCAGTTCCTGGATGAGCAGCGAGATGTAGGTGGAAAGCTGGTCGGCCTCCTCGCGGGTCATTGCCTTGCCGCCTCCGCCGCCGCGCGTGTTGGCCGTCGAGCCGCCGCGCACGCCGTTGGCGATGCCCTGGTAGTCGACCTTGGGCGCGTTCGCCGCGCGGCGCACCGTGCTCACGACGGACTGCTTGGGCGTCGGATGCTTCTTGAGATATTCCTGGTAGGAGACCCGGGCGCTTTTCTTGAGGTCCTTGGCCAGCGACAGGTCGGACTTGGGCTTCACCGGGGTCGTCTTGGCCGGCGGGGTCTTCACCGCCGGCTCCGGCACGGCGACGGTCTCCTGCACCACCGGCTCGGGCTTGTCGGGGGGCACCTCGGCCTGGGGCACGGTCAGCTTCACGGGCGCCGTGGTGTTGCCCAGCGCGGGGGCCACGAGCTCGTCCGGTGCCGTGGGCGGCCCGGCCACCAGCTCGAAGATCACCGGCTCCATCTTGGTCGAGCGCGCCAGGTAGACCGTGGTCACGAAGATGACCGCCGCCACGAAGCCGTGGAGGATCAGCGAGGTGACGATCGCACTGGGGGAATTCGGCCGCATCGGGTCACTTCGATTCCGTGTCGAAGGTGATCTTGGTGAGGTTGTTTTTCTTGATCTCGTCCATCACGCGCACGACCTGCTGCCACTGCAGGCTCATGTCGGCGCGGATCCGCAGCACGGGCTGCTTGGGCTTGGTGCCCAGCCCGGCCAGCGTCGCGGACAGCTCGCGGAAGCTGACGCGCTTGCTGCCGTAGTAATAGTTGCCCGTCTCGTCGATCGAGATGGTCTGGAAGTCCGTCTCAGGGGGCGACTGCGGCTTCTTGCTCTCGCCGGGCAGGTTGATCGCGATGGTCTGCTCCTGCTGGATGAGCGGGGTCGTGATCATGAAGATGATCAGCAGGGTGAACCCGAGGTCCACCATGTTGGTCACGTTCAGCTCCGCAACCGGGTGCAGATGGCGGGGACGGCGGAAAATCTTGGCCATGGGACGTCCTTATTTGGCCTCGAGCTCGATGCGGTCGGCGAGCGTGCTGGCGTAGTTCTCAAGCTCGGTGATCATCGTCTTCACGTTTCCGAGCAGGATGTTGTAGCCGAAGACGGACGGGATCGCGACCACGAGGCCGGCGATGGTCGTCAGCAGCGCGGCGGAGACGCCGGGCGCGAGGGTGGCCAGCGTGGCGGAGCCCTGCTCGGCGATGGCGCCGAAGGCCTCCATGATGCCCCACACCGTGCCGAACAGGCCCATGAACGGCGCGCCGGACACGAGCGAGGCGAGGATGATCATGCTGGCCTCGTAGCGCAGCGACTGGCGCGCGAGCGCGCGCTGGATGGCGTTCTCGGCGTGCTCGAGCCGCGCGCGCGGCGAATCGTCGCCCTTCTCCTTGCCGATGGCGGCGGCACGCCAGTAGGCCTCGAGGGCGTCGGCCAGCAGGTCGGCGTAGGGAATGTCGCGGCGGTTCTTCAGGTTCTCGGGCAGGTCGAGGATGTGCCGCTGCTCGCCGAGCCGGCGCTCGAAGGCGAAGTTCAGCTCCCGCAGCTTCTTCAGCTCGGAATATTTGCCCATCATCAGCGCCCAGGCGAAGATGCTGAAGACCGCCAGCAGGGAGATGACGGCCTGGCCGACGCGGTCGGTGATGAGGAAGACCTGCCAGACGTTGATGGCGGCGAGGTGGGACGAAAAGAGGATGCTGGGCATGTGGCTGGAGTGTTGGCGCGTTTGCGGTGGCCAATCAATGGGAATTCTCGTCTTTCGCGCGACGGCGGCGGGACATATCCCCGACCCGCGCGCTTGATTCTGGTTGCGCGCCGCCGCCAACCTTTTTTCGTGAGGACTGACTTCCCTGTTCATGCCCACCACGCCCCAATCCGCCGGCAAGCTTTTCTCCTTCGAGGGGTCCGAGGGCAGCGGCAAGTCCACCCAGATCGCCCGCCTGCTCGCCCACCTCCAGCAGGCCGGCCGCGAGGTCGTCTCCACCCGCGAACCGGGCGGGACCGACCTCGGGGAGCGCATCCGCGACATCCTCCTGCACAAGGACGAGGGCCAGGGCATGTGCCCCGAGGCCGAACTCCTGCTTTTCACCGCCGCCCGGGCCCAGCTGGTGCGCACGGTCATCGCCCCCGCCCTGCAACGCGGGGCGATCGTGGTCAGCGACCGCTATCTCGACTCCTCCACCGTCTACCAGGGCGCCGCCCGCAACCTCGCCGCTGGACCGGTGGCCGCGGTCAATGCCTTCGCCGTCGGCGAAATCATGCCGCATCTGACCGTCGTCATCGATGTGCCGACGGAGGTCAGCCTCGCGCGCGTCCGCCAGCGCTCCGCCGGCCGGCCGGACCGCATCGAGCGCGAGAACGCGGCGTTTTTCCAGAAGGTCCGTGCTGCCTACCTGCAACTGGGCCGGGACGCGCCGCAACGGGTCATCGTCGTCGACGGCACGCAGTCACCCGACACCATTGAGCGGCAGATCTGGGCCGAGGTTCAGAAACGCCTCGGTTGATCCCATGAGCGAAATCCTTCCCTGGCCCGCCGCCCTGTCCGGCACCCCCGCCGTCGCGGTCATCGAGCGCGCCATCGAGCGCTCGCGCCTCGCCAACAGCCTGCTCCTGCACGGCGAAAACCTCGGCACCCTCGCCACCGTCGCCCACGCCATCGCCGACCGCCTGCTCAACGACCCGCGGCACAAGGGCCAGCATTTCCCGCCGAAGCAGCACCCGGATTTCTTCGCCCTCCGCCCCGCCGGCAAGATGCGGCAGATCTCGGCCGAGGTCACCCGCGACCTCATCGGCTCGATCCAGGTGTCGCCGCAGATCTCCCACCGCAAGGTCGCCGTCGTCTACGAGGCCGACCGCATGAACACCGCCGCGGCCAACATCTTCCTCAAGACCCTCGAGGAGCCGCCGGCCAGCACGACCATCCTGCTGCTGACCACCCGCCCCTACTCGCTCCTCGCCACCATCCGCAGCCGCTGCCTGCACTTCCGCTTCACCGACGCCGGCAGCGAGGCCCTCGCCGGCGCCGACGAGCCCACCCGCGCCCAGTGGAAGTCCACCCTCGCCGACTACGCCGCCTGGCTGCAGCTGCTCACCGCCGGCGTCGTGGAAAAACGCGCCGTCGCCGACCAGCTCATGGGCGTCTACGGCCTCATCACCCGCTTCAACGCCGTCCTCGCCGCCGCCACCGACCAGGCCTGGAAGCACCAGAAGGAAAAGCTGCCCGACGACATCGACGACGACGAGCAGGCCGCCATCGAGACCGGCATTGCCAACGGCATCCGCCTGAAACTTTTCTCCGAGATCGAGCACGCCACCCGCGACTTCGCCCAGAAGCGCCTGCTGGAGGGAGACGACTCCGCCCGCCGTTCCCTCGTGGCCGCCGTCGGCCAGCTGGAACACGACATCGGTTTGCTTCGCCTCAATTTGAATGAAGCGGCGGCCCTCGAGCACTTCCTGCTCTCGTCCCTGCGTCTCTGGGCCAAGCGCTGATTATTCGTCCGGATTGGGCGGGAATTCCGCTTTACTCGGCACGGGGTTGGCTGTGAGTGATGCCATTCCGTGACCAAACCCGCCGCACCCAAGCTGACCCTCCTCGCGATCGCCTGGCCGATCTTCATCGAGCAGACGCTGCGCATCCTGATCGGGACGGTGGACACGTTCATGGTCAGCCACGTGTCGGACGGCGCGGTGGCGGCTCTGGGCATTGCCCACCAGTTCGTGGTGGTGGCGCTAATCGCCTTCAATTTCATCGGCATCGGCGCCAGCGTGATCATCAGCCACCACGTCGGCGCGAACGACCGGGCCGGGGCCGAGAAGATCGTCGTCACCTCGATCGCGGTGAATACCTGGATCGGCCTTATCGCCAGCGTGATCGCGTTCGTCTTTGCCGCGCCGCTGCTGCGGCTCATGCAGCTGCCGGAGGAACTGATGGGCTACGCCCTGCCCTTCCTGACGATGATGGGCGGCACGCTGTTCATGGAGGCGATGAACACCTCGATCGGCGCCTCCCTGCGTGCCCACGGTCACACCCGGGACGCGATGGTGGTGACCGTCATCCAGAACGTGCTAAACATCGGCGGCAACTGCGTGCTGCTCTTCGGGCTGTTCGGCGCCCCGCGCATGGGCGTGACCGGCGTGGCGTTGTCCAGCGTGGCCAGCCGCGTCGTCGCCACGATCATCCTCCTGATCCTCCTCGACCGGCGTCTCCGGCTCAAGCTGCGGGCCGGCGATTTCTTCGAGCTGCCGCTCGAGCGCCTCAAGCGCATCCTGCACATCGGCCTGCCCGCCGCGGGCGAGAACATGAGCTGGTGGGTCTCGATGATGGTGATCACCAGCTTCGCGGCGCGCATGGGCGGCGACAGCCTCGCCACCATGACCTACACGATGAACGTGCAGCGGCTCGTGATCCTGTTCAGCCTGGCGCTGGGCCTCGGCACGGAGATCCTCATCGGCCGGCTCATCGGCGCCGGCGACTTCGAGGAGGCCTACCGGCAGGTGCTGAAAAGCGTGCGCACCGGGCTGCTCATCGCCACCGGCGCGATCCTGCTGGTCGTCGCGTTCGCCGAGTCCCTGCTCGGGCTCTTCTCCCACAACGCCGCCATCGTGGCCGGCGGCGTGTGGCTGCTGCGCCTGTCCATCATTTACGAGCCGGGACGCGTCTTCAACATCGTGATCATCAATGCGCTCCGGGCGACCGGCGACGCCCGTTTTCCCCTGCAGATCGCGGCCTGCTCGCAATGGCTGCTCAGCGTGCCGCTGTGCTGGTTCTTCGGCATTACGCTGGGCTGGGGCCTGAGCGGCATCTGGATCGCGATGATGATCGAGGAGTGGTTGCGCGGCTTGATCATGTATCGCCGGTGGAAACGCCGTGACTGGCTCAAGTTCGCCCACCGCAGCCGTGACCAGGTGTCGGCCAACACCCTGCCGCTGATTCCCGAGGGCTAGCTGCCGAGCACCAGCCGCACAAATTCCTCCCGCTTGTCCATGTGCGGGTTGTGGCCGGAGTCGGCGATCACCTCGATCTTCGCCGCCGGGAAATGCTGGCGGATCAGGCCGTGGTCACGCTCCTCCGCGTAACGGGAACGTCCGCCCAGGATGAACAGCGTCGGCCCGGCAAACCGGTCGCCCGGCTGCAGGCTGTTTTTCTCCATCACCGGCAGCGCCTCGGTGAGCGCCGGCACGTTCACCTGCCAGCGCCAGCGGCCGTCCTCCTGAACCAGGTTGGTCGCGAGGAATTTCCTCATGCCGAGGTTGTCCACCCGCGCCTCGAAGCGCATCTCCGCCTCCTGCCGCGAAGTCAGGCTGCCGAGGTCGAGTTCGGTCATGGCGAGAAACTCCCCGCGGTGCGCCACCCAGTAATAATCCTTCGGCGCAATGTCCACGACCACCAGCCGCTCCACCCGCTCCGGGTGCCGGCAGGCCAGCAGCATCGCGGTCTTGCCGCCCATGCTGTGCCCTGTGACCACCGCCTTGGCCAGGCCCTGCGCGTCCATCCAATTGATCAGGTCGTCCACCATCACGCCATAGTTCATCTCCGGGGCATGCGGCGACTTGCCGTGGTTGCGGGCATCGAGCGCAAAGACGTGGAAGTGCTTCGCCAGGTCGCGCCCCGTGCTCAGCCAGTTGCGGGACGAGCCCAGCAGCCCGTGCAGGACGATCATGGGCGGCTTCCCGTCGCCGCCGAGGTCGGTGTGATGAAGAACCATGCCCTTTTTTCACGCCAAGCCGCAAGGACGCCAAGCCCAAGTTTCTTTTTTCTTTGCGCCTTCGCGTCTTTGCGTGAGCCTCTTCGCCTCCCATGGCAGAAAAGCTCACGCCGATGATGCAGCAGTATTTCGAGGTCAGGCCCCAGATATTTTCGCCGATGTTCAGGCCGATGTTCGTGGGCTTTTCGTAGAGTGAAGGCGGATATTTTCGGTCCGCGGATGTTCGCCGAAAAACGCTGATTTTAGGGGGGTGGGTATAACAAAAGGGTATAAACCGGGGAAAATCATGTAGCAGTATTTTATCCCGAAGTGGCCAACACCTCGTCATCGGAGCTCTAAGTCCTTGGACCAATTCTGTTTCCCATGATGTTTGCGCGTCGTTTGCTCATAGCCAGCCGGCTTTCGCCGCCCGTGTGCTTGCTAAACGGAAGAGCGAAGTAGTCTCAATGAATTCGCTATTACCAGAAGAGTCGCCCCCGTGTCCGCCATAATTGCCGTCCACAAACTCGCCTGACCGAGGACGGTCAGGACGAGAAAGAGCGCTGTGCTAACTACCAGATCATAGACACAGAAACGTGAGTTAATTGGGTAACACTCCAAAGCGAAAGGAGTGTTACCATGGAAACGAAAGAGACAGTGGAAAGGAAGGAGGTCCGCGAACCGCGGACCGGTCGGAAGCGGCGCAGATACCGCTTCGAGGAGAAGCTGAAGGCGGTCCGGCTGCACCTGCAGGAGGGGTTCAGCCGGGACCTGGTATGTGAGGAGACGGGGGTGGCCCCGACCACGCTGACGACATGGCTGAAGGACTACCGCGCGCATGGGGAGGCCGGCCTACAGGGGCAGGCGGCGCCCCGGCCGGGGCGCCGTCTGCCTGCGGCGATCACGGAGAAGATCCTGCAGTTGAAGCGGGCGAACCGGTGGTATGGGGTGAAGAAAATCGCCCACGCCTTGCAGCGGCTGTTCATGCTGCCGGGCAGTCCCGAAACCGTGCGGCGCCGGCTGCACGAGGCGGGCCTGATGGAGTCACCGCCGAAGGCGCGCCGGAACATCACCCGGCCGCGCTTCTTCGAGCGGGCAACACCGAACCAGATGTGGCAGAGCGATCTGTTCACGTTCCGGCTGGGCGGGAAATACGCCTACGTGGTGGCGTTCATGGACGACTACTCGCGCTACATCGTGGGGCTCGATCTTTACCGCTCGCCGACGGCGGAGGCGGTGATCGAGACCTACCGGGTGGCGGTCGGGGAATACACCCCGCCGAAGGAAATGCTCACCGATCGTGGCCGCCAATACACGAACTGGCGGGGCAAGAGTCGCTTCGCGGTCGAGCTGCAAAAGGACCGGGTGGCGCACTTCGTGTCGCGGCCGCAGCACCCGATGACGCTGGGCAAGGTGGAGCGGTTCTGGGCCTCGATGTGGCAGGAGTTTTTGGTGCGGGCCCAGTTTGACTCGTTTGAATCGGCGCGGGAACGCCTGCGCCTGTGGGTGAAATACTACAATCACCGCCGGCCCCACCAGGGGATCGGCGGGCTGTGCCCGGCGGACCGTTACTTTGAGATCGCGAACGATCTGAAGCAGACGCTCCAGGCGGGGATCCAGGAGAACCTCCTGGAGCTGGCGCTGCGCGGGCAGCCCAAGAGTCCGTTCTACCTGGTCGGCCGGTTGGACGGGCAGTCGGTGGTGCTGAAGGCCGAGAAAGGAAAACTAAAACTCAGTGTGGATGAAAAGGAAATGACCTATGAGCTCGAAAAAGGAACCAGTGGTAACGGCGGCGAAGGAAACCCCGAAGCGCAAGGCGCGGACAGCCACCAGCCCGAATGGGCACACGGCGGCGGAGAAGGTCCAGGCGATCCTGGCGGTGTGGACGGAGCGGGTGAAACCGAAGGAGGTGATGAGGGCGATGGGGATCAGCTACCCCGTCTTGCAGCAGTGGCAGGACCGGGCGATGGAGGGGATGCTGCAGGCGCTGGAAAGCCGGGTGAACCTGGCGGATGGGGCGGCCTTGAGCCCGCGGCTCAAGGCGCTGCTCCAGAAGCGCCAGTTGGCGACGGGCCGAGAGAAGCTGACGGCCCGGCTGGAGCGCATCCAGGGGGTTGCCCCGGAGGCCGCTTCGTCCTCCAATGCCTGAGCCATGCAAGCGAAGGAGACGGCGCGGCAACGCGCGGAAGTGATCATGCAGGTCAGGTCGGGGAAGCTGACGGTGAAGGCCGCGGCGGCCCTGTTGGGGGTCTCGCGCAAAACCTACTACGAGTGGGAGGCGCGGGGGTTGGGGGCGATGCTGCGGCAGTTGGAGGACCAGACGGTGGGCCGGCCGCCGAGCCCGGTGTCGGCGGAGGAAACCGCCCTGCAGGCGAAAGTAGCGGAGTTGGAGCGGAAGCTCGCCGCGGTGGAGCAGACAGCGGAGATCCGCGCCGTGCTCCGGGCGATGGAGCAAGCCGGGGCTAAAAAAAAGCGGCCCAGATAACGCAGATCCTCCCCATGATCGAAAACCTCCAGGAGCAGTCGCACTTGAGCGCCCGGGAAGCCAGCGAGGCGCTGGGGCTGGGCTATCGGCGGCTCCTGCGTTGGCAAAAACGAGCCGGGGCGGGTGCGCCCGCCCTGGCCAGACCGGGCCCGAAGAAGACGGGCCCGTTGCCGCTGGAGGCGGTGCGGGCGGAGGTGGCGGCGCTGCGGCATCACCGTTGTCGCAGCGAGGGCACCACGGCGCTGTATGAGCGTCATCAAGGCGTCATCTCCCGCCGGGAGCTGGCGCGGCTGGTAGCCGAGGAGCGGGGGCGGCAGGAGCAGGCCCGGCGCCGGCTGTATCGCCGGATCGAGTGGCATGTGCCGAACGTGGCGTGGGCCATCGATGCGACGGAGCGAGGCCGTGACCGGCTGGGCCGGAAGCTCTTCGTCCATGCCGTGCAGGACCTCTGCAGCCGGTATCGGTTTGAGCCGCTGGTGGCACTGGAGTCGAAGGGCCCGGCGGTGGCGGATCATCTGGCCAAGTTGTTCCGGCGGCACGGGCCGCCGCTGTTCCTCAAACGCGACAACGGCAGCCCGCTCAACGCGGCCGAGGTGGATGCCGTGTTGGCGGAGTATGGCGTCATCCCGCTCAACAGCCCGGCGTATTACCCGCGCTACAATGGCGTGGTTGAGCGTGGCATCCGGGAAATGCAGGAGGCGCTCGGCACGTGCCTGCCGCGGCCCGCGCGCTGGCAGCCCAAGGCGCTGTTGCCTTACATCGTCGCGGTGCATCACGCGCTAAACTGCAAGCCCCGCCGGGTGCTGCATGAGCACACCGCCAGCGAGACCTACCATCACCAACCTCACGCGCACTACGCCAAGCGCGAGCGGTTGGCCATTTTTGAGTGGATACGCGTCCACGCAAAAGACAGGATACAGCATCAACCGGAGAAGATCGATCAACGCAGCGTGCGTGCCGCTTGGCGCCGCGCCGCGGAAACCTGGCTCCGCTGCCAGGGCCTGATCACCGTCTCCATCAACCAAAAAGTGTTACCCAATTTACCGCGAAAATATGTCCGGGATTAGGTGGGACGCACAGATCCAGCTTCACAAGGATCAGTCGCGGCTCGCGTCGATCTGGAAACCGCGTTGACGAAGATCAACGAGGAGCACCGCGAGCTCCTTACCCTCAAATTCGTTCAGGGATTGGACAATCAGGAAATCAGCGAGATCACCGGTCAAAATCTCAACGCGATCCGCGTAATGCAATTCCGGGCGCTCAAGGCCATGCGCACGGTATTGGAACGCAAAGGAGCCACACCATGAAGCCAACCATCGAAGAAGCGCTCGACACGTGCATTGAACAGATTCGCCAAGGGAGCAGTATCGATACCACTGTGGCTGCGTATCCAGATTTTGCCGCTGAACTGAAACCGCTGCTGGCGACTGCGGGCGAACTCGCGGCTCTGCCCCAGCCACCGGTCGCACTGCACGGGCTCATGCGCGAGCTTTCCCGCCTTGCCGCGGAAGCGAAACCGCGCCCGGAGCCCCGGCGGATCGCGCGCTTGTGGACCTTTCCCGCTCCCGTGTTGCTGCGGGTCGCGGCCGGCGTTGCGCTTTTATTCTTCGTTGGCTGGGGCGCGACCGCCGTTTCCGCCCAAGCGACGCCGGGCGATTTGATGTATCCGGTGAAACTAGCCATTGAGCGCGTCAGATTGGTTCTTACGATCAATGCCGACCAGGAAGCAGAACTTCGCATCACTTTTTCCGACCGCCGTCTGGCCGAAGCGGTGAAACAGTTCGAGCGGGGACGGCCTTTGAGCGAAGACCTGTTGCGCGCCGCGCTGACCGAAACAAAAAAGGCATTGGAGGAAGCGTTGAACGCCAGCCCGGAAGAACGGGCTTATTTGATAAGCCGCGCCGGCTATCTCACCGCGCACCAAAAAAACGTGATCGAGGCAGTTGCCCCGACGGCACGTCCGGCGGATCGCCTGGTTGCCTCTGCTTTCAGCGAAACGTGTGACGAGCGCATGGACTGGATGGAAGGCATGATGCAGGATATGCGGTTGCCCCCGCCCTCATGGTCCGACCGGCGGCGGGAGCCGCGTCAGGAGCCTGATTCAAACCGGGAGGAAGCGGTGAACCCACGGAAACCGCCCAATCCCACCCGCGAGCAGATGCGCCGCTGGATGGACGACTGCCCGGATTGGCGCGAGTAGTCCCCGCAATCGCGCGTCAGTTGCACCGCAGCGCGACCTCGTGCGGGCGGCAGATACACGAGCCGTTTGCTCCACGCGGGTCGTTCTTCTCGTCCTCGACGAGCCGTCCATGCCGCAAGAGAATTCGGCGCTGGGCCAGTCCGCCGAGCGCGGGATCGTGCGTCGCAATGACAATGGTTTTCCCTTGTTCGTGGAGCATCTGGAAAATTTCAAAAACCTTCCGCTCATTCGCTTCGTCCAAGTTGGCCGTAGGTTCGTCAGCAAGGATGATTTTCGGCTCGTTGATGAGCGCGCGGGCGATGCACACGCGCTGCTGCTCGCCGCCTGACAATTGCGATGGCCGGTGCTCCGCCCGGGCAGTCATTCCCACCGCGTCCAACGCGCGCATCGCTTGTTCCTTGTCCACCAAGGAATGATAGTATTGTGCCAGCATTACATTTTCCAAGGCGGTCAGGTAGGAAATGAGATGAAACTGCTGGAAAACCAAGCCGAGGTTCTCGCGCCGAAACGTCGCGGCCTCATCGGCGCCGAAGCGGGTCGTGTCCTGACCGAGGATGTTAACGCGTCCACGGGTCGGTCGGTCCAAGCCATCGACAAGATTCAGCAGCGTCGTTTTCCCCGAGCCGGAAGGCCCCATCAGCGCCACCCACTCTCCGGCGGGGATGTCCAGCGAAACGTTTTCGACTGCATATACGCCGCCGGAGTAAAGTCGGCTGACATTGTCCATTTGGATGGCAGAGGTATTCATAATTATTCTCCTTTTAAGGCGGCGGCAGGTTGCAGTCTCAGCATTCGCCGACTGGCGATCGTTCCAGCCAGCAGAGCCACAGTGGTAGTGACCGCCAGCGCAGCGGCAAACGCCAGCCCGTGCGGCGTGATGTTCACCTTGAAAACCTGCCGCACCACCGCGGCGGCCAGCAGCGTGCCGAGACCGAACCCCAGCACGGCCGCCGTCCCGCCCACCGTCGCGCTTTCCGCGAGCAGAAACTTCACCACCGTTCGCTTGTGCGCCCCGAGCGCCTGCAACAGGGCAAACTCCTTTTTGCGCTCCACGACACGGGCCAGCATGGAAGCCGATACGCCCAACGCTGTGAGAGTCAGCACCGCGCCCAACGCAGCGAGGCAAAGCACGCGAACTTTGTCGAGCACGTGCTCCTCGCCGTGCAGGATCTGGCGCAGCGGCTTGATCTCGACGTGCGCCACCGTGCCGGCCAGCGCCTCTTGCAGTCGCACGATGGCCGCCTCTCCACCTTGGGCAGAAACGAGCGCGTAGCTCAATTCACCGGGATTGGCCAACGGATATACGAACACCCGCTCATCGTCCTCGTCACCGCTTTCGACGATCCCGGCAACGGAATAAGCCGCATGCGAACCGCCGGCCGGCCATTCGATGTTCACTTCTTCTCCGACCTTCAAGCCCAAGGTCTCGGCTACATGGCGGCCCACCAGACATTCTTGCGGCGACTCCGGGCGTTTTCCTGTCACCACCCAATAGGGCGTGAGTTCCTGCAAGGCTCGCGGATCGCCGGCAATCACGGCAACCGGACTTTCTTTCATCAGGCCGACGTGCACGGTCAGGCGCGCAAAGCGAATGCCTTGGTTTCGCGCTACGCGCTCAAATTGCGGCCAGTCCGCCTCCGTTCGGGCGACAGGAGAGGCCACCGCGTTCGCGCCCAATCCGTGCAGCGTCTCGCGCATCTTGGCGCGCACCTCCAGTGTGATGGTCGTAAAGAGCGTAACCAACGCCGCGCAGGTTGCGAGGGTGAGCAACGTCCAGGCAGTGACGCGCAGATTATTCCACAGCGAGCGGAGAATCATCACGGCCAGCATCGTTCGGTGGCTAATTTCCATGCAGCACCTCCGCCGTGTTTTCCCGCAACGTGTGTAACACCGGCAGCGCGCTCGCCACCAGAGCCGCCAGCAATCCGAGAAGCGGCGCGATGATCAACAACGCATGGTGCGAGTCCGCGGCACTGCCAAAGATTGCCTGCACGAGCCAATGGCCCAACGCGGAGCCGGTGCCCGCCGCAAGCGTTCCGCCAACGAGCCCCAACACTGCGGCTTCCGCCAGAAACAAGCGCAGGACGCTTTCACCGTGCGCACCGATGGATTGGAGCAGCGCGACCTCGGTGCGCCGTTCGAGCACGGCGGATGTCAGCACCCCCATTACGCTCAACGTGCAAGCCACGCCCGCCAGCAAACCCAGTAGCTCGACCAATCCCTTGATGCGCGACAACACCGCGCCTTGCGACTCCGAGACCCGCCGCACGACTCGCGCCACCGATCCCGGCACGGCCTTTTGAATGTCTGCGGCAACCCCACCGGGATAGGGCGTGCAAAACCACCGCTCATATTCCGTCGGCGTGAGTGCTTTGGGATCGAGCCGATATTTGTCCGCCAGTTTGTTTTCCGGTGTCGTGAGGGCGCTGATGTCCGCTTCGGAAATCTTGGCGGGCAAACCCGCGAGCTTTTGCAGCGTGGGCAGCGGCACAATAATCGCGGCGTCCTCGGCCCCGCCGGTGTTGACGAGACCCGTTACGCGCAGCACCGCGAGTTTTCCGTCCAACGCGACCTTCACCGTTCCACCCGTGACGACGTGCAACTCACGCGCCGTGTCCGAGCCGATGAGGCATTCGTCCGCCTTGACCGGCCAGACACCTGATACCTGCCAATGCCCATAAAACTCCGGGGCGCTGTTCTTGGCCCACGTCGCGCCGTGCCGCTCCATGCGCACGCCCAAGAGAGACACCTCCACTCCGTCGAGACGGCCTTTCGCCCACAACCGCGGCACCGTGCCGAGCACGTTGTTCGACCAAAAAATCTCTGCCAAATGGTCCAGATCCGACTCTTCCAAATAGGCCGGTTTGACCGCGGCGAGTTCGTGACCGCCGACCCGCATTGGGATGGCTGTCGTGGCTGGCATCAGTTTGATGTTCGCGCCAAACGAACGGAGCTCCCGGTTCATCTTGTCTCCCACATCGAGGCTCAAAGCCAGGAGCCCGATCACGAGGCTGACGCCGATCCACACCGCCGCCACGGCCAGCACCTTTCGGGAGCGGCGGCGAGCGAGCGATTTGATTAACAGGCGAACAAACATAGTGCGTTCCTGCTACATCTTGACCTTCGCCGCCGAGTCTTGCCGGAACAGATCGTGGCAGCGTTTGTTGCAGAAATAATAGGTCTTGCCGTCCTTCGTCTCGAATTCCGCGGCTTCGTTGATCTTTACCCTCATCCCGCACACGGGATCGACACTTGTGAGTTCGACTGCATCCACCACCGGGAAGAAATGCGCGGCCTTGTCCAGGTCACTCGACGCCACGCGAACGGCGGCGGGCGCGGCCTCAGACCGCAAGGGCCGCGGATTGCAGCCCCCGCCCACCTCCATTGTCAGCGGGTTTATTTCGGCCGCACAGTTGAGGCACACCAGATTTTTCCTTTCCTGAATGTATCCGAACGACCCGCAGATTTCGCAGGCGTCAAGCGCTGTGCGCACCTTGCCATCCGGCCCCTTCATGGCAAGGAACCGCACCATTCTGCCGTTCGAGAGAAACCCGAGGCGGTGCAGTTGACCATCGGCCAGGTTGGCCAACGGGACGTCCACCCAATTGCCTTCCGCAGTGACCGGCTCCGGCGGCGGGGCTTTTTTAGGCACAGCCTCTTGGGCATACACCACGCCGACCACTCCCAAGACCAGGAACGTGGTGACAATCGCGCCGTAGCCGTAGAATTTTTCGCGGCGCACGCGCGCCAAGGCGAGGCGTTGCTCCGCACCGCTGAGTCCTGCCGACGGCGCCATCGGCTGCCGTCCGCGACTCATCCAGATAAACAACGGAATCGCCACGATGGCCAAAACAAAAAGGGTGTTGTGGCGCACCACCGGCCCCACAATCGCCATGCTCTGTTGCGTCGCAGGGAGAATGCCTGCCTCCGAGAATTCGTGGTATGCGTTGACGAGCAATTGCGCGATGAAGATGGCCAACACCCATTCGGTTACCGTGAAGAAGCGACGCAGATTCACGTGTAAGCTGCCGCGCACGAACATGACCCCGAATACCACTGTAACGACCAACCCCAGCAGTGTGCCGAGAAAACTGAGCATGGCGTCGGTCGTCAGGTTGACAGCACTTAGAAACATGACCGTCTCCGCTCCTTCGCGAAACACCATGAGGAACGCGAACGCGCCGAGCGCCCACGCCTCTTTTGCACTCGATGCAGGTTCACGCGCGACGACTTGCTGCACGCGTTGCTCGATGTCAGCGCGAAGTGTGTGTGCGTTACGGTGCATCCACCATGTCATCGAGATGACGAAGAGGGCGGACACTGCATAGAGCGTCCCCTCATATGTCTCTCGACTGATTGGGAGTGAATTCAGTGCCACGGCGGCGGCGACACTGGCCATACACGCCAAGCCCAAACCCCAGAATACAGGCTTCTCCAAATCGCGCCGTCCCGACCGCCGCAAGACGACAAGAATAATTCCGATTACAAGCGCTGCTTCGATGCCTTCGCGCAAAGTGATGACGAGCGATTCAAACATAAATCATTGTAGGTGTATGGGACATGGAATAGAGACTGATTCTCAGTAGATTCAAGAAAATATTGAGACTTGTTCTCATTATTAAGCCGCGCAAGGAGTTATCGATGCAGCGGATGTCTAGCACCACCCACTACCACTCCTAGATTTCGCTCTGACAGCCGCTATCTCCAAGCCTTGCATCCATAGCCTCATGAAATAGCCTTTCTTTTGCGCAAGAACTTGGCGCATCAAATCATGAAAAACGACTATCTGATAAAACGGACGACGAAGACCGAGCTGGTGTCGGTTTGTCAAAACCTCCCGGAGATTGCCCAGCGACATAAATTTGGCGTGCTCGGCGTGCATGACCTCAAAGAGAAGATGACGAGCAAAGGCGTGGCCTTCGACCGCGAATGCCGGGTGTTCGAGGTCTGCAACCCGCAACAAGCGAAGGGAATTTTGGAACTTTCGATGGAAATCTCCACCGTGCTTCCCTGCCGCATTGCCGTCTACCAGGAGGGCACCCTCACGGTGATCGCGGCGATAAAGCCAACTCACTTGCTCGGGTTATTCGACGCACCGGGCGCCAGCGCCGCCGCAAAGGAGGTCGAGGACACCATGATCAAGATAATCGACGAAGCCGTCCGGTCGCAATAAAATGTGTTCAGCCTAGGTATGCTGAGCATGCTCGCCCTCGTGGGCGCGCACCTCGATGCGGGCGATTTCTGCCGGCGGGACGCGGTGAGCACCACCAGATAAAGTTCATCAGTGCGTCGGCGGAAACGGGGAAGAATTTGCTGGCGCTCAAAATGCTCCACCGTGGAGCGGGGCACTCGTCCGGCGGAAGTCGCGATGGAGGCACAACGCAGACACGCCGGGTTGCAAGGCTGCGGCGGCACTGCTGCGCCGCCTTCCGCCTCCCAACCCGGCGCGACTGCTGGGCCGGTTCGTCGCGCGACATGGGGCAGCCAACGGCTCGCGCTGCTCGCCGCCCGCTGCCCCGGGCGCGCTGTTGCTATCGACGCACCCTGACCGCCTCATCGGTTGGCTCAATCTGTATCCCGGTGACCAGCGGCCCGAGGAATTTGTCACCCTCCGCGAGGCTTGCGGATTCACCGATGCTGACTTGCACGGCGCGGCCCTGGCTGACTGCGAGGTAGACAGCCTGCAGGTGACGACCGCGGACGTTGACTTCGTGCGTGGCAAACATAATCACGCAGGTCGTTTCGTCTTCGGACAACTCGGTGCAAAGCAGCAGCGCATAGGGCAGCGCCAGGCGTTGCCGGTGGGAGTGCAGCCGCAGGCAAACCGCCGGTATCTCCTGAGCGTCGAGGCAGCCGGGATTGCGCGGTTGCGCTGAATCACTATCAGGATACTTGGGCTTGAGTCCGCTCATAGGCGCATGCGCATGCCTTGCGCTGGGCTCTCGGAGTAGCGGTGGCTGGGCGTGGACTCGTATGCGGGCGACGGCACGCGCTCCACGACCCGCACAGGGATGCGGTGGATTTCCGGCGGCGGCAGAAACCGGGCGTCCGGATAGGCGACGAGGTGGGCGATGATTTGTGCACGCACCTGCTGGAGGTAACTCCAGGCCCGGGCCAGGAAAGGCCGGAGGGAGGGACGGAGGGACCGGGTAAATTCCAAGGCGGAAGTGCGCGCTTCCGAGCGAAGGCCGGCGGCATCGAGGAAGGCTTCGCGGTCGGGCACGAAGATCCGGACGGATTCACGGCCGCGCGTGGCGGCGACGTAGAGACCTTCGCGGGAGGCGGCCCCGGCCAGGAAGACCTTGTCGACGGTCATGCCCTGCGAAGCATGCGAAGTAAGCGCATAACCGTAGGCCACCTGTCGGGAACGCAGGGTAGAACCATCCGATAAGACAAGTTGCCCCGCGCCGTTCACGGACTGGACGGTAACGACGCTACCATTGGCCAGCCGGCGAACCTGCCCGGACGTGGTTTCAGCGTGGGCGATGGAGCGGAGCCGCAGCCGGTCACCGGTCGCGACGGGAGTGGGCCGCTCCTCGCAGGCGGTCCAGGCCAGACCCGATTGCCGGGGTGAAACCGACAGCTCATTGGCGCCGCGCACCACGATCAGCCGGCGTTTTTCTTTGCGGATGACCCGCAGTTCGTCGCCCTTGGCGAAATGCTTTGTCGCCTTGTGGGCGACCAGGATGTCGCCCGGGTGGTAATTGCGGTAATCCTTGTGCTGGGCGCGGGTCCAGTCTTTGGCGCGCAGGGCGGTGAAGGCGCAGTCGGGGCCGGATAATTTTCGATCAGCAACGAGCCACTGGCGAGCGATGACGTTGAGCTGGTCGATTTCTGCCCAGCTCGGGGCGACCATGAGCGCGGTCTTGGCCCGTTCCTGCATCCCGCTGCGGGTGCGGACCTGCTTGGTTTCACGGTTAGCCTTCAGCCATTCGATTACCATGGCTTGCCGACGCTCCGCGGGGGAGTCGATTTCAACGACGGCGCCCATCCGGTCCAGCTTTCGCAGGCCCGCGGCCAGCCGGCCGGCCGCGAGATCCTCCGCGGCCTTCCGGTAGGCCGGATTGGCAGCCTGGCGGTGGACTTCCGTGAGCGTCACGATGCGCACGCGGCTTTCCTTCTCGATGATCCGGGCGGCGTCGCCGGCCTCCACACTCTTGTGCTGCGCCGAGTCCCCCACGAGCAATAAGCGGGCCTTTTGCGCGGTGGTGATGTCAACCAATTGCTTGAGCTGGCGGGTGGACAGCAGGCTGTATTCATCGACGATGACCACCTCGTGGCGGAGCGTGCGTTGCAGGACGGGATCGATAAGCAGGCGCTGGACGGTGGCGGCGGATTGAAGGACAGCGCCCGCTGAAGCGCGGCGGGCATCCGACTGCCCCGCCCCGTCGCGCCGTAGGACCTCCACGGCCTGGGTGCTGGGGGCAAAGCAGGCGACCTTCACCCCGAAACGTGCGATGCCTTCGATGATAGTGGCCAGGGTCTGGGTCTTGCCGGTGCCGGCCCGGCCGCGAAGCACGGTCACGGCATCGCTGGAGGCGAGCACCGTCTCGACCGCCCGACGCTGCTCATGGGTAAGATGGGCGCTTTCGTCAAAAGCCACGAAACCTAAGCCCCCGTCACGCACTCCGGCGCCGGCATTGAGCTGACGGATGAGGTCGCGCTCGAGTTCGAGCGCTTCACGGGTCGAGATTTGGCCATCGGCGCGAAGTAGGCGACTGTCGGTCGCGAGTGCGGACTTGACCGCGTGGAGGGAGTGGGCGCCGTAGGTTTCGCGGAGGAGCTGGGCGGTGAATTCATATTCCGGCACAACCGTCCGGCGTTCGAACAGGTGCTCGCTGGCGCGGGCGATGGCGTCGTGCAGACTGACGGCCCCTGACGGGGCGTGCGCATCCCTGGATTTGAGCACCCTTAGTTGCTCAAGTTCGCTGGCGTTGACTTGGGCTAACTGGCCGTCGCGGACCTGACCTGGGGTCAGCTCATATTGCTTCGCGGCGCGGTTTTCGCGGACAAGGATGGCGATTTCGTCGCGGGAGAGCTCGCGGCCGAATTCGGCCTCGCGGGCCGCGATGGCCTGATCCCGCTGCTGCGCCCGTTTGGAGAAGCGTTCCAATAGCTCGTGGGCAACGCCGGCTAGCTCAAAGCCATTCGCCCGGCGTTCGATCTGGTAGCCCAGTCGCTGGACCTCACGCGCGAGAGCATTGCGGTAAACCTCCGTGAGATACTTGGTCCGTTCGAAGATATCCGAGCTTTCGAGGGCCAGCAGCCGTCCTCCTTTCGAATCACTTCGAGTCACATTGAAAATGAAGGCGTGCGAATGGAGGTGGGGATCGAGAGCCCGGCTTTCGCCGTGCTGGAAAACGGCGGCGGCGATCGCCCCAGAGGTGACATAGCGCTTGTTGACCCCGCGGCCGGTCTGGTGGCAGGCATGGGCCTCCAATTCGCGCAGGGCTTCGGTTACGGCGGTTTCGTGGGCGACGAGGAGGCGGCCATCGCCGCCAATGAAGGCTTGGATCGAAACAGACTTGGGGGCGTTGAAAGTGGCATCGTATCCGGCCCGGCGGCCGGCCGCCATCCGCTCGGTGAGCTTCTGGTCAGTCAGGGCGTGGTGGTTTGAGGCGACCCGCTCGAAGGCCTCGTCGGTGATCGTAGCTCCCTTCGCCAGACCCACGGCGGCGCAGAGCCGGCCGTGGCAGGTGCCTTCGACCTTCATGCCCTGCGCGTAGTAGTCGGCTTGGCGGAGGTATTCGCCGAGGGCTTTGGTGAAGGCCTTGCAGGTGCGGATCGTCAGCATCCGCCACCTCCGGCAACCGAACTAGGACTAACCGACCCAAGAACAACCATGCCCAAAAAACAAACTGCAATCCTATCAAACCAGAAACTCAATGAAACCAACTCAACCAACCTACCGAATACAAAGTTCAGGAAATCGACCAGCCTGATGAACGAACCAATGAGTGAACTGAAAAAATAACCTGCTTCACCTAACAAAAATAAAACAAAGCAGAAAGGGAGGACACCAACGTCCAAGCGTTTCCGCTTAGAGTGCGCCCGCGGCGCTCCCCTTGCACTACCCGGCCGCTGCGCATACCGTTCCCTAATCACTCCCATGTCGCTACCCGCACACTCCCCGACAACTCCCGTTCCGCCACCCACGCTGGCGGAGGCGGTCGGCCGTGCACGCTGGCCGCGCAACCGCGCGACGGCCAGGCTGGTGGACCAGCGCGGTGAATTGCTTCGGTTGCGCCAGGCCGGCGAGTCGGTGGGCACGCTGGTCGGGGCCCTGCGCGAACTAGGCATCGAGATCGGCCACGAAACGCTGCGGCGATGGCTTAATCGGGAGCTGGGCCGGGAGCCGGCCAAGCGGCGTCGGAAAGCGGCGCCCCGGAAGTCGGGCGCGATGGCAAGCGCGCAGGCGGCGGATGGATTCACCCCGCCAGCCTGACCCGGCGCGGACCTCGCGGGGAGCCCGCAGCGCGAACACTCAGTTGACCCCGTGTTCGCCCCAAGGAAGCTGCATCCGGCTCCCGGGCGCGGCCACCGACCATGGATCGGCTTCGCGGAGCCGTTCGGTCAAGTCGGCATGAAGCGTGGCCCGCTTGGCCGGATCGGAAAGGTAACCCGGGGCCGTCGCCTCGAACCAGCAGACCAATTCGCGGGCTTTCTTTTCGGCCCGCTGCGACAGCATCCGGTATTGCGGTTCGTCCCCGGCCGGCCGGCCCCACCGGGCATGGTTGCTCTGCCACCAACCGTTCACCGTTGCTTCCATCGTCATCTTGGTGGCCTGCCGGCGCAGGCCGGGCAGCGCATCGAGCAGGCAGCCATTCGCGGGATGTCCTTGGGAAAAGACCTGTTGCAGGCGGCGGTGGAAGTCACCCCACCACGGCGGATGGATGCGCGCTATCCGGGCGGCCACCGCATGCACCGGCTCGTCGGCAAAGTAGGTGTCGGGAATCACTCCTTCGTTTCGCGATGTCCAAAACGCCTCGGCGGCGGCTCGCCGGGCTTGGTTCACGGCGCTTTCGTTGCGGAGCCGGATGTCTTTGAAGGCCTCTTGCAGCTGCCGCATCCGGCTTTGGAGCGCATCGACGGCTTTGGGGCCGCCGGCATCGACGGCGGGTTGGGCGCGCCATGCCGAAATGAAATCGGATTGGGCGGACTCCATTTCGTCCCGCAGCGCCAGATAGGCAGGACCGCCGGCGGTGTCCAAGGCAGGTTCGGTCGCTTGCGCTTGGGCGAGGTCGACCTGAGCCGCCCAGCGGTGAAGCTGCCGCTGGCGAATCGCGGCGCCAATCTCGGCGACGAAGGGTGTGGCCAGGTCCGGGCGGCCTTCAAGGCAGCGTGGAGTGGCGGAGGCCAGCCAAACGCGGCTTACCGCCCAATCCGTTAGAATTTGGGTCCAGGAGTTGAAGCCGGCTGCCGGAGGGGTTTCCAAGCGGCGAAAATATAGCACAGATCGGATTTCTCGCAAAAACAGACCTGTTCCTCGCGTCAAAAGGCAATCGGGGCAAAATTTGCAGCACAATATCCGGAGGCTGTTGAGGGGCTGGCTCGGGGTTTGGGCGGGCGCGCTTGGAGTCGGCGGACCTCCGCGCATCGGCTCCCGATGCTTTGCTACGCCCCGTCCTGCCCCGGTGGCAGGCGAGGCTAGCTGGGGGCTCGGCGCCCCCAGCCCCCGGCCTAGGACCATTCTGGCACTAACGAGCGCGGGGCTTCTTAGCGGATTTCAGGAAGTCGGGATGGAGCAGTTGCCAGAGTTCCAAGTGATAGAGCCGGGCAAAGCGCTCCGCAGTGTCCAGCCACATGTGGTGCTGGCGACCGGATTCGATCCGCTGGTAATACTTGTAGCTGACGCCGGTGAGTTCCGCCACCTGCTGTTGCGTCAGCTCGAAATGGGCGCGGAGCCTGCGCAGGCGGGAGGCAAGGTCTTTCAAAGTGGGCACCCCTCATCCTATCCGGTCTGGCGGGATGCTAACACCCCACAGGTATAAGGTGTTTGCTTTCCTTTCCGCGCCCGGCTAGCCAGAGGGGAGGATGCAATCAACCAGCCCAAAAATCGAGGAAACCCGGAAGCCGGAGACCGGGCCGTTCATCATCGTCGTCGATGACACGGCCCTCTATCGGGAGACCATTCAGGCCGTGCTCGAGGAGCATGGCTACCAGACGCTGACCGCGAACGACGGTGCCGACGGGCTGGCCTTGTTCCGCGCCCAAGGAAAGGATGGCGTCCGGGCCATAGTGACGGACTTGGACATGCCGGTGATGACCGGGCTGCAGATGCTGGAGTCGATCCAGCGGCTGGCGCCACAAGTGCGGGCAGTCTGCGTCAGCGGTTCACCGGCGCATCTGGCCAAGGTGCCACAGGTGCCGGGTCGCGTGGTTGCACTGGAAAAAATGGCTGGCCTGGAGGCCCTCGTGGCCTGCCTGAAGTCCTTGCTGCGGGAGTAGTCTGCCGGCGGGCGAACACCACCCGGGCTGGATGTTCGCGGCGCGGACTGTATTCCGGCCGGATTCCGGGCAGAGTGGCAGCGTGATGATAACCGCTCAAATCGCCCCGCCCGGGGCGAAAAAGAATTCGCGCCAAGCCTCCGGGCGGCTAGGATGGCCGCTGTCCCGTTCGGGACATCCGATGCCGACCAAGGGAAGATCTTCGCCTGTTGCCGCCCCCGCTGGGGCGGACATTGGATTCCTGCGGGCCTGCCGGGAGGCAGCGGGGTTGTCGCCCGACGAGTTGCGCGCCGCGGCGGTTGCCCGCGGATGCTCCCATTACGCTCCGCTGTGGCCGAATCTGATGCCGGCGGATCGTGCCGGGCTGCCGCATGAGGTTCTCGGCTGCGCGCTGCTGCGCGGACCGGCGACTGTCGAAACATTCCAGTCGATCCGGTACGGCGCGATGGTCCTGAGCGACCTGGGGAATTCGCCGGAATTGATCGTGGCGGCCGCCGGGCAGCTGGGCGTGACCGGCCGGGTCGCGCATATCGCCCGGCTGGCTCTGGTGGAGGATGTCCATCCGGAGTTTTGGGAACAGGTGCGGAGGCTGCTGCCGGACCTCTCCACGAACGAAGCGGATTTCCTGCCGGGGGTGTCGCGGCTGGCGGCGGAGACACGCCTCAGCGGTCCGGGCAAGGGACCGGCGCGGGTGTGGCTGCGCACCGGGTATCGGCGATGAACGCGGCCCAGACGATCGCTGAAACCCTCGACCGGCACCTGACGCAACCCACGGAGGTCGTCGTCTTCGGTGCCGCGGCGCTGCTCCTCGACCGCAAGTTCGCGGGGCGGCTGGCCGGACGCTCCACCAACGACGTGGACATCATTATTCCCAAGGAGCGGGAGATGCGGGTCGATGCCGACCGCACGTTCTGGCGGGCGGTGGAAAAGACGAATCAGGAACTCGAGCCCAAGGGGCTGTATATCACGCACATTTTCCCGGAGCGTGAGGTGGCGCTCACCCCCGAGTGGAAGCAGCACCTGGTCCCGCTGCACAACGACAAGCTGGCCAAGCTCAGCCTGCAGCGGCCCCGGATGCTCGACCTGGTGGTTTCCAAGATGGGGCGCGGGGACGTGCAGGACCTGGTGGACGTGCGGGGCATGCTGCGGCTGCACCGCGAGGCGACGGGCGCCCAGCTCACGGGCAACGAGGTCGCGCAGGCCGCACGGCGCGCCCAGGTGCCCGAGGCCTATCGGGAAATCTTCCCGCGGGCCTGTGAGCGCATAGTCGCGGTGGCGCGCGAAATGGAAATAGGCTCGGACATCAGGCCGACGCAGTCGCCGTTCTCCGCGCCATCGCAGACGCCGCGACATGGCCGGCGGATGGGAATGTGACCCGTGATTTGGCAACCCGGTTCACCTCTGATGATCACAATCAGCGGCAGTTGCAGGGCGGTATGAATGCCACCCCCGCACCCAGAAAGTTCTCCGGGATCTATGTCCTTGCCGGGGAAATCCGCCGGGTCGTCTACGAAGCCAAGGACCTCGCGGAGGCGAGGCAAATCGCCACGAGATGGGGTGTCGGCATCGAGGGTGAAGCGGTCGCGTTCGCCGGTGAATCCCCTCCCCCGCTGCCGGAAGCCTACGACGAAAAAACCGCCCGTTACCTGCTCGGCGGAATCTCCCGCACCACGCTTTACGCGGAACTGGCCACCGGGCGCTTGCAGCGGCTCGCCGGCACTCGCAGGGTGCTTGTGACGCGCCGGTCCATCGAGCGCCGGTGCGACCTTAATTAGCCACCAGGATGGGCCGGGCGGACCATTCTTTTCACGCGGCACCGGACTGGACGTCCGCGCGCGACGCGTTGAAGTCCACTTTTTGGGCGGCGGCCTGGCTGTGGTCTTTGAGCAGATGCCCGTAGGTCTTCATCGCCAGCGCGCCGCCGTCCGCGTGGCCCAGCCACCGGGAAACCGTGGGCACGTCCACGCCGCTGGCGATGCACACGGAGGCGAAGTAATGGCGCAGGTCGTGGTTGCGCAGCAGCGGCAGGCCGAGGCGCTGGCAGGCCCGGCGCATCGCGGTCCGCGGTTCGGCCGTCATGACCAGCTTCGTCTTGGGCCCGACCCGGCGGCTCTTGATCCGATCCAGCACCGCGCGCAGCGCCGGATTTACGGGGATGGTGCGCTCGGCAGATTCGGACTTGGTGCCCCAGATCTTGAATTCATCGCCGAGGTCGTCCCCGACCGTCGACTTCGTCGCCTCCTCCTTGCGCATGCCGGAATAGGCCAGCAGCTCGGCATGGTCGGCCATTTCGCCCGCCATGGTCTCGAGGTAGACCCGCTGCTCGGGATTCGGTTTGAAGGTGTCGGATTCGTCGGGCACGCGGCGCATTTCCGCGAAGATGCGCAACATGTCGGCCCGGTCGGGCAATTGGAGTTTGGACCCGCCCATGCCGCGTTGTCCCCTGCCCTTGGCGAACAGTCCGTGACGAAGCGTGGTGGAAACCGAGAACGGGTTTTCGATGAGCACCATCTTCTCCACGGCGATGTCGAGCAGCACGCGCAGCACCCAGAGGGTTTGGTTGACCGTCGCGGTCTTGAACCCGTGATGTTTCTGCTTTTGGAATTTCCATTTCCACTCGGCTTTGTGGAGGAGGAATTCACGCAGGTCGGCCACGACATCGGCCGTGACGTTGCGGGCCAGGAACGTCTCAAAGCTGCCCCGGCGCCAATAGGTCTTGAGCCGCTCGATGTTGCCGGCCCGACCGATCCGGGTGTTTTCCGCGACGGGGATCGCCGCGAGGCGCTCCTGCATTTCCCCGAGCAGACCGCCGAGCGTTTGGAAATTGGCACTGTATTCCGCCCCGCGCTGCCGGTCTTTCTCCACATCGAGCTGCCGCTTGGCGTGTTTGAGCTTTGCGACGGTGAGGACTTTTGTTTTCAGTGACCGAAATGTCCGCGACCCATTCATCCGATATCGTGAATAATACATGCCGGACCGCGTATTCAGGTAAAGGCCTTGGGGGCCGGCGGGGTGCCAGACTGCGTTTTCATTACTCATTTTGGGCGGGTATATCTGACGGGTATAATGACCTATGACTCCGATGATGCAACAGTATTTCGAGGTCAAGCGCGGCCTCCCGGCGAACACGCTCCTGCTCTTCCGCCTCGGCGATTTCTACGAGATGTTCTTCGCGGACGCCGAGGTCGCCTCCCGTCTGCTCGGCATCACCCTGACCAAGCGCCAGGAGACGCCCATGTGCGGCATCCCCCACCACGCGGCCGACAACTACGTCACCAAGCTCCTCGCCGCCGGCAAGAAGGTCGCCATCTGCGACCAGTCCGAGCCCGCCCAGGCCGGCAAGCTCGTGAAGCGCCAGCTCACCCGCATCCTCTCGCCCGGCACCACCCTCTCCGCCAACCAGCTGGACGCGGCCAAGAACCACTACCTCTGCGCGCTCAACCTCGACAAGGCCGGACTCCACGCCGCGTGGCTCGACCTCTCCACCGGCGAATTCCGCATCGCGACCGACGCCCATCCCGAGAACCTCCTGCCTGTCCTGACCGCGCTCGACCCGGCCGAGCTCGTGCTGGTCGAGGGTGACCTCGCCAAATGGCAGGCCGCCCCGCACGAGCAGCATGCCGTGCACGCGCTGCACCAGTTCTGCGCGCCGCGCCTTTCCTCCGAGCTGCCGGGCTACCACTTCGAAACCGGCGGCGGCGCGAAGACCGTGATGGACGCGCTCGGGGTGCTCAACCTGCAGGGCTTCGGCCTGGCCAACAGCCACCCCGCGCTCGGTGCCGCCGGCGCCGTGGTCTACTACGCCACCGAGAACCTCTGCGCCAAGCCGCAGAACCTCCGCTCGCTCCAGGAATACCGCAGCACGCGCACGCTCCTGCTTGACCCGGCCACGCTGCGCAATCTCGAGATATTCGCCTCCATGCGCGGCACGCGCGCCGCTTCCCTGCTCGGCGCCATCGACCGCTGCACGACCGCCGCCGGCTCGCGCCTGCTCGAACGCTGGCTCGCCGCCCCCACGCTCGACCTGCCTGAGATCGTCCGCCGGCAGACGGTCGTCGGCGAACTCATCGCCCAGCCGAGCGACCTCGCCGAGCTGCGCGAACTGCTCAACAAGGTTCGCGATATTCCGCGCATCCTCGGCCGGCTCCAGAACCGCCTTCGCAACCCGCGCGAACTCGGCGGCGTGAAGGACACCCTTGCCCAGATCCCGGCCATCATGGCCTGCCTTGACCTGCTCGACGCGCACCTAGTCGGCTCCCACGGCGGCGAGACCTCGAAGGTCCGCGCCCGCCTCACCGACCTGCCCAAGCTGCGCGAGCTGCTCGCCGGCGGTCTCGCCGACGAGCTCCCCAACGACCTGGCCGACGGCAACTACATCCGCGCCGGCTACGACACCGAGCTCGACCGCCTGCGCAGCCTCACCACCGACAACAAGTCCTGGCTCGCCGAGCTCGAGCGCAAGGAGCAGGAGCGCACCGGCATCAAGAGCCTCAAGGTCCGCTACACCTCCGTTTTCGGCTATTACATCGAGGTCACCAAGGCCAACCTCGCCAGCGTCCCCGCCGACTACATCCGCAAGCAGACGACCACCACGGGCGAACGCTACGTCACCGAGGACCTCAAGTTGAAGGAGAAGGAGATCTTCTCCGCCGAGGAAAAGTCCCTCGCCCGCGAGCTCGAGCTCTTCAACCAGCTCGTCGCCGCCGTGCTCGACGAATCGATGACCCTCTCCCGCACCGCCGATGCGCTCGCCGAGCTCGACGTCCTCGCCGGCTGGGCCGTGCTGGCGCGCGAGTGGGACTATTGCCGCCCGCAGCTCGACGACGGCGAGGTCCTCAGCATCACCGACGGCCGCCACCCGGTCGTCGAGCAGATGATGAAGCAGGAGCGCCTCGGCCTCGCCGGCAGCTACACCTTTGTCCCGAACGACACCGCGCTCTCCGCCGACGACTCCCAGATCCTGCTGATCACCGGCCCCAACATGGCCGGCAAGTCCACCTACATCCGCCAGGTCGCGCTCATCACCCTGCTGGCCCAGGTCGGCTGCTGGGTGCCGGCCAAGGCCTGCCGCCTCGGCCTCGTGGACCGCATCTTCTCGCGCGTCGGCGCGAGCGATGACCTCGCCCGCGGCAACTCGACGTTCATGGTCGAGATGAACGAGACCGCCAACATCCTCAACAACACGACCGACCGTTCGCTCATCATCCTCGACGAGATCGGCCGCGGCACCTCCACCTACGACGGACTGAGCATCGCCTGGGCGGTGGTCGAGCACCTGCACCGTTCCGCCGACCGCGGCCCGCGCACGCTGTTCGCCACGCATTACCAGGAGCTCACCCAGCTCGACAAGCACCTGCCGCGGCTGAAGAACTACTCCGTCGCCGTGAAGGAATGGAACGACGACATCGTGTTTGTCCGCCGCGTGGTCGAGGGCGCCGCCGACCGCAGCTACGGCATCCAGGTCGCGCGGCTCGCCGGCCTGCCGTTGTCCGTCATCGACCGGGCCAAGACCATTCTCACGCAGCTGGAATCCGAGGACGTGAGCGTCACCCTGCCCGCCGCCCCGCAGGCCAAGCCGAAGAAGAAGATCACGGTGACGCCGGCGGATGATTCGCAGATGGATTTGTTGTAGGAAACGGCTCGCAGGGACGCGAGCCCTCCACAATATACCGACCGGGCCGACCTCCTTCTGGAGGGCCCGCGTCCCTGCGGGCCGTCAGGATATGAATACTGATTCATCCAGCCATCCGCCCAAACGCAACCGACCGGTCCATCAACCCATCTACGAAATTGGCAATCGGTCGGTCATTGTCTTTCTGACCATTTGCACTGCTGCCCGACGGCCGATTCTAACGACACCTGAAATGCACGGACTCCTGTGCGAATCATGGCAGAAGGCGTCCAGCTGGCTCGTAGGCCGCTATGTGGTGATGCCCGATCATGTTCATCTCTTTTGTGCACCGGGAACCGATCCACCTGAGTCTCTACCATCATGGGTTTCCTATTGGAAACGACAGGCAGCTTTTGCTGCCGGTGGCAGTTTCTGGCAGAAGAATTACTGGGACACTCAGCTGCGTCAGCATGAGAGCTACGCTGCCAAGTGGGAGTATGTGAGGAACAATCCGGTGAGAGCCAAACTATCGGTGACATCCGAGGCGTGGCCGTATCAGGGTGAGTTGAATCTTCTACGCTGGCACGATTGACGGCCCGCAGGGACGTTCCGTTCCCCCTCAATACACCGCCGTGAACTCGCGCGGCAGGGGCGCGACGGCTTTGAAATCGTTGGCGCGTCCGGCAAAGGTGTAGCTGAAAGCGGTCTCGAGCGAGTGCAGGAAGAGCCGCTTGGTCTTGTGCATCTTCGCAAACTCCCGGTTCAGGCCGAAGTTGCCGTAGGTCTGGTCGCCGATGATCGGCAGCTGGCGCTTGGCGCACTGCACGCGGAGCTGGTGGCTGCGGCCGGTGCGCGGCTCAAGCCTGATCAGCGAGGTCGAGAAGGTGCTCTGCGTGTGCTTCACGAGCTGGAAGACGGTCTGCGCGGGCACGTTGCCGATGGTCGCCGTGCGGATCCGGCCGCCCTTTTTCTGCACGGCGAGCTGGTCGTGCCAGTGCTCGAAGTTCTTCTGCGGCCGGCCGAAGACCAGGGCCTGGTAGACCTTGTGCACCTGCTTTTTCGCGTAGTGGTCGCGCACCGCCAGGGCCAGCTTCTCGTTCGCGGCGGTCAGGATCACGCCCGAGGTCGCGGAATCGAGCCGGTTGAGCAGCCACAGCCACCGCTCCGCCCCGTCGGCCGTCTTCCAGGTGAAGCGCTGGGCCTCCTTGTCGTAGCGGCAGGTCAGCAGCGAGCGGGCCTCGTCCGGCGAGTCATTCGGGTGCGAAAGCAGGCCGGCGGGCTTGTTGAAGGCGGCCAGCCCGTTGGCGTCGCGGGTGAGCGGCGTCACGCCCTCGCCCAGCGGCAGGGTCTCCCAGAAATCTCCCGGCAGGGTGCTCACTGGTGATAGAAACTGAAGGTCAGTTCCTGGGAATCACCGAGCACGGCGACCATCTGGTCCGTCCACTTGCGGTAGGGTTGCGGGTAGGTGATGGCGTTCTGGCAGGAGAATACGGCCTGCTTGCCGCTGCCGAAGTCCTCCACCTTGACGATCTCCGTCTCGCCCTTGGGGTTGATCTTGAAGGTCACGACCACATGCGAGCCACGCGGCGGGGAAACCCGGCTTTCGCGCAGGATGTTATACCACGACATCTGCACGATCTCGATCAGCTCGTTCAGGTATTCGCCATATTCGCTCCAGCGCGCGTCCATACCGAGGATGCCGATGTTGGTCACGCCCGACGGGCGGTTGGAGAGGATGGTCGTGCGGTTCAGCGACACGGAGGACAGGCGCGGGCGATCCTTCGGCAGCGCGCGCTGGCTCTGCGCCACGTTCACGAGGCCGCCGGTCGGATCCTTCGCGTCGGGGGCGCCCTCCAGGGCCTGCTCGGCGTTGTTGGTCGGGTTCTTGGATTTGGCGACGTTGGTGGCGACGCCGTCCTCGGACAGGCCCTCGGTCTTGTCGAAGCCGGACAGCGGCACCTGCTCGGCGCGCGCCTTCTGCTCGGCGCGTTCCTGCGCGTCGTCCTGGGTTTTCTCCGGGGTCGTGACGTTGGGCAGTTGCGGCGGCGCCATGTCGCCGGAGACGATGGCCATCTCGTTCTTGATCTCGTCCTGCCCCTTCACGGTCGGCCGGTTCTCCGGGTCCTTCTCCAGGGCGGCGACTTCCTGCGCGGACTGCTGGTTGCGATTGCTGAAATTGGTCGTCTTGTCGGGGGTATTCTCCGGCGCGGCGGTGTTGGTCTCGACGAAGCGGAAGGGATCCTTCTCCTTTTCCTGCACCCCGGGCTGCGCCAGCTCGAAGTCGAAGGTCTTGCCCTTGTTCGCGCTCGTCACCGAGATGCCGCTGTGGCTGCCAGAAAATTTCTCGAAGGCGAACTGCGGCGACAGCCATACCAGCAGCAGGTGGAACAGCACCGTGCAGGCCAGGCCGATGGCGATGGAGTAGTCCGCGCTGTCCTTTTCAGGCACGCTGGGCGGTGGGTTGAGCTGGGCGGACCGGGTCGTCACTGGTTTGGAATCAACGCGTCAGACCCGCCCTAGTCAAAAGTTGTTTCATTTCTTCCACCGGCAGGCCCACAATATTTGTCAGCGACCCGGTAAAACCCGCCACAATGAGCTCGCTCTGCTCCTGGATGGCGTAGCCGCCGGCCTTGTCGAGGGTATGCACCCGGCTCAGGTAGAGCTCGATGGTGGCCTCGTCGTAGGCCTTCATGGTCACGTCGCTGGCCACGCCCTGCTCGAGCTTCAGCCCGTCGCGCTGCCGGCGTATTGCCAGCCCCGTGAACACCGTGTGCGTCCGGCCGCTCAACAGGCGCAGCATCGCCCGGGCTTCGGCGGCGTCGCGGGGCTTGTTGAGCACCGTGCGGTCGATGAAGACCGTCGTGTCGGCCCCGATGACCGTGGCATCGGGATGCCGGGCGGATACCCAGTCGGCCTTGAGCGCGGCGTTGTGCCGCACCATCTCGCGCGGATCGGCGTCCGGCGCCTCGTGCTCCACGACGTCTGCCGGGATGATCTCGAACGTCACGCCAAGCGACGCCAACAGCTCCTTCCGTCGGGGCGAGGCGGAGGCCAATATCAGTTGGGGCGCTTTTTTGTCGTCAGGCATACCGGGCTATGTGGTTGCAGTCCGGCGCTTTGCCGGCAAGTTGTCTAATCCTATTTTCCCATGCGCATCGGCCTGGCCCAGATCAACACCATCGTCGGCGACCTCGCCGGCAATTCCCGCCGCATCCTCGAGGCCTATCAGGCCCTCGTCGCCCAGGGCGCCGAACTGGTGATCTACCCCGAGCTTGTCGTCTCGGGCTATCCGCCGCGCGACCTGCTCTTCAAGAAGCGCTTCGTGGCCGACGTCGAAAAGGCCACCCGCGAGCTCGCCACCAAGATCGGCGCCGTGCCGGCCCTCATCGGCTACACCGAGTCGAATTCCACCAGCTCCGGCCGCGCCGCGTTCAATTCCGCCGCCTTCTGCCATCAGGGCAAAATCCTCACCTCGGCCCGCAAGTGCCTCCTGCCGACCTACGACGTGTTCGACGAGGACCGCTACTTCGAGCCGGCCTCCGCCCCAATCGTGGTCGAGTTCGGCGGCCGCCGCATCGGCATCACGATCTGCGAGGACATCTGGACGCACGCCATGATCTCGACCCGCCGCCTCTACAATGGCGGCGAGCCCGTCCGGCAGCTCGCCACCCAGCGCTGCGACGTGATGGTCAACCTCTCCGCCAGCCCGTGGAACCACGGCAAGGGCGACGTCCGCCACAAGCTCGTGGCCGACACCGCCCGCCAGCTCGGCTGCCCGGTCGCCTACGTCAATGCGATCGGCGGCAACGACGAGCTCCTCTTCGACGGCCGCAGCGTGGTCTGTGACGCCGCGGGCAAGGTCATCGGCGGCCTCGCCGCCTTCCGCGAGCAGCTGCAGGTCGTGGATACTGATTTGTCCGGCTCTCAACCCTCAACTCTCAGCTCTCAGCTTATCTCCCCCACCTTCGAGCAGCCCGACCTCGCCGACATCTACGACGCGCTCGTGCTCGGGGTCCGCGATTACGCCCAGAAGACCGGTTTCAAGAAAGCCCTGCTCGGTCTATCCGGCGGCATCGACTCCGCCCTCACCGCCGTCATCGCCGCCGAGGCCCTCGGCCCGAAGAATGTCATCGGCGTCAGCCTGCCGTCCGTCATTTCCAGCCAGCACTCCAAGGACGACGCCCGCATCCTGGCCGCAAATCTCGGCATTGAGTTCCACACCATCTCCATCGCCGACACGGTCGGTGCCGCCGAAAAGACGCTCGCCCCGGTCTTCGCCGGCCGGCCGCGCGACATCGCCGAGGAAAACATCCAGGCCCGCGCCCGCGGCCTGCTGCTCATGGCGATCTCCAACAAGTTCGGCGCCCTGCTCCTCACCACCGGCAACAAGAGCGAGCTGGCCGTCGGCTACTGCACGCTTTACGGCGACATGTGCGGCGGCCTCGCGGTCATCAGCGACGTCTTCAAGATGCAGGTCTACGCCCTCTCCCGCTGGATCAACCGCAGCAAGGAGATCATCCCGGTCTCCAGCATCGACAAGGCCCCGAGCGCCGAGCTGCGGCCCGACCAGACCGATCAGGACAGCCTGCCGCCCTACGAGACGCTCGACGCCATCCTCAAGGGTTACGTCGAGGAAGGCCTGTCCCGCGCCGACCTGGTCGCGCAGGGCTTCGACCAGGCCGTGGTCAATGACATCGTCCGCAAGGTCGACCTCAACGAATACAAGCGCAAGCAGGCCGCCCCCGGCCTGAAGATCACCCCCCTCGCCTTCGGCGTCGGCCGCCGCATCCCGATCGTCCAGAAATACGTGAGCTGATTTAAGATCCATGTCTTCCTCCTCCGACCTCTTCGCCCGCGCCCAGCAGCTCATCCCCGGTGGCGTGAACTCGCCTGTCCGGGCTTTCCGCTCCGTCGGCGGCGCGCCGTTCTTCACCAAGTCCGCCCAGGGCGCCACGCTCACCACGGCCGACGGCCGCGAGCTGATCGACTTCGTGTGCACCTGGGGCCCGGCCATCCACGGCCATAACCACCCGCGCATCAAGGCGGCCATCGCGGCCGCGCTCGACAAGGGAACTTCCTTCGGCACGCCGAACCCCTACGAGGTCGAGATGGCGGAGCTGATCGTCGATTTCTTCCCGTCGATCCAAAAGGTCCGCATGTGCAGCAGCGGCACCGAGGCGACGATGTCCGCCATCCGCCTGGCCCGCGGTTTCACGAAGCGCGACAAGATCATCAAGTTCGCCGGCTGCTACCACGGCCACAGCGACTCGCTCCTCGTCGCGGCCGGCTCGGGCGCGCTCACCCACGGCAATCCCGACAGCGCCGGCGTGCCGGCGGCGTTCGCCCGCGAGACGGTCGTCCTGCCCTACAACGACACCGCCGCCCTCGATGCCGCCTTCGCCGCCAATCCGGGCCAGATCGCCTGCGTCATCCTCGAGCCCTACATCGGCAACGTCGGCTTCATCAAGCCCGACGCCGGCTACCTGCAGCACGTGCGCAAAGCCACCACCGCGAACGGCACCCTCCTCATCTTCGACGAGGTCATGACCGGCTTCCGCATCTCCCGCGGCGGCGTGCAGGAGGTCGAACAGATCGTCCCGGACCTGACCACCCTCGGGAAGATCATCGGCGGCGGACTGCCCGTCGGCGCGTTCGGCGGCCGGGCCGACATCATGGACCACCTCGCTCCGCTGGGACCCGTTTATCAGGCCGGCACGCTCAGCGGCAACCCGCTCGCCATGGCCGCAGGCATCGCCCAGCTGCGCCTGCTCGACGAGGTGAAGCCCTACGCGCGGCTCGACGCGCTCGGCCGGCAGGTCGTCACCGCCGCCGCCGCCGCCGCGAAGGCCAAGGGCCTCCCGCTGCAGGCCCCGCAGGCGGGCTCGATGTTCAGCCTTTTCTTCACCCCGACGGTGGTCCGCGACATGCCCACGGCCCTGACCTCGGATGCGAAGCTCTTCGGCCGCTTCTTCCACGCCTGCCTCGACGGCGGTGTCTACCTGCCGCCGAGCGCCTACGAATCCTGGTTCCTGAGCACCGCCCACGAGGGTCCGGCCATTGCCCGGGCTTGCGAAATAATCACCAAGGCCATTAAGTCCCTCTAAGAAACCGGTCGGTCGGACCGTCGTCACGCTGCACATGAATCCATTCCGCCTTCTCGCCCTCCTCGCCTGCTGGGCGGTATGCCGTCTGTCCGCCCAGCCGGCCGACGCCCCGGTGCTGCCGCTCGTCGAGCTGCAGCCGGGCATGAAGGGCGAGGTCTGGACTGTCTTCAAGGGCCGCGACCCCGAGCCGTTCGCCGTGCAGGTCACCGGCATCCTCCGCAACGCCCTCGGGCCGGGCAAGAGCATGATCCTTTGCGAGCTTACCGACCCGCGCGTGCAGGGCATGGGCGCCGTCGCCGGCATGAGCGGCAGTCCGCTCTACATCGGCGGCAAGCTCGCCGGCGTCCTCTCCTACCAGATCCAGCGCTTCGAGACCGTGCGTTACGCCGGCTTCACCCCGATCAGCGACATGTTGGAGATCAGCACCCTGCCCGCCGGCAAGGACGGCCTCGCGCCGACCCCGATCCCGATCAAGGGCGAGCGCCAAGGAGCCCGCAGCTCGGACGGCTTGGGCTCGGGCTTCAGCCCGATGACCCCGGCGTTCTCACTCGGCGGCCTCTCACCCGACGTGGCCGCGATGCTCGAGCCCCAATTCAGCGCCCTCGGGCTGAATGTCACCGCCTTGGGTGGCAATGATTCCGGTTCCGACAATCCCCAATCCGCGATCCCCAATTCCCCGTCCCTCCGCCCGGGCGGCGTCGTCGCCGTCGCGCTGGCCACGGGTGACATCAGCCTCGCCGGCACGGGCACCGTGTCGCACGTCGACGGCAACCGCATCCTTGCCTTCGGCCATCCGATGCTCTCGCTCGGCGCCACCGAGCTGCCGATGGCTTCCGCCGAGGTCGTCACCATCCTCCCGAGCCAGCTCAACTCCATCAAGGTCGCCAACACCGGCGGGATCATCGGCTCGTTCAGCCAGGACCGCCTCTCCGGCATCTACGGCGAACTCGGCCGCAAGGCCCCGATGGTCGCCGTCGACGTGGTCTTCCCCACCCGCAGCAACCGCAAGTCGCTGCATTTCGAGGTCGTCCGCCACGAGCAACTCCTCCCCACCATCGCCGCCACCGGCCTTGCGCAGGCCGTCATGGGCTCGAACGAGTCGGGCCTCGCCCGCGGCTTCAAGGTCACGACCACCGTGAACTTCCCCGGCACGGCGCCGGTCGAGATGAGCCAGCTTTATCCCGGTCCGCAGGGTTTCCGCCAGGGCCTGAGCGAGTTTGTCGGCAACCTCTCGCTCTGGCTCTTCAACCCCTACGAGCGCGTCTTCCCCGACCACATCCGCTTCAGCGTCGAGGACACGCCCGAGACGCCCTCCGGCTCGATCGAGCAGATGCTGGTGTCGCGCACCTCCGCCGCCCCGGGCGAGCGCGTGGACCTCACCGTCGGCTGGCGCGCCTTCCAGCGCGACGCCGAGAGCGAACTCGTCAGCCTCGCCATCCCGGCGGACTGGGCCGGCAAGGAACTCGAGGTCATCCTCACCACCGGCCCCGCGCTCGACGAGCTGACCGGCCGCTCGCACTCCGTGCCCATCGCCCAGCTCCGCAACTTCGAGGAATACATCTCCGCCCTGCGCGAGTTCCGCGAGACCGACGGCCTCTACCTCGCCGTGGTCGAGAAGGCCCGCCTGATGACCGACCAGCGCGCCACAACGACCGACATGCCCGGTTCGCTCGAACGCATCGCCCGCAGTGCCGACGAGGCGCGCTTCCAGCGGCGCGACGCCTTCACCCCGCTGTGGGAGCAACGCGTGCTGCCCGGCCGTCTCTTCAACATCATGGTCCGCCGTCCGCTGAACATCACGGACTGAGCCAACCTTTAATTCCCGCATGTCATTCTAAGCGAAGCGAAGAATGACTAATTTGTTTATCCGCATGCATCCCCAATTTCCTTTCCGCCTTTTTGCTTTTTCCGCGCTTCTTGCGACCAACGTCCTGGCCGACCCGCTCACGAAGCCGCTCGATATTGATTTCGGCCGCGACGTCGCCAGCCGCAACCTCAAGGGCCTCGCCACCCGCTCCGACGGCCGCATCCTCCCTGGTCCCGTCTTCACCGACCTTACCGGCCCGAAAATCGGCGACATCCTCTGGGTGATGAAGCCCGCGGGCCCGGACAAGTTTCTCGTCGGCACCGGCCCCGATGGCAAGGTGCAGGAAGTCACCTTCAATCCCAAGGACAGCACCTACACCGTGCGCGAGGTCGCCGACGTTGCCGAGACCCAGGCCATCGCCCTGCTGCCGCTGAAGGACGGCTCGCTCCTCGTCGGCACCTCGCCGACCGGCGCGCTTTATCTCTTCAAGGACGGCAAGCAGGTCGCCCGTGTGCCGCTGCCCGCCGATTCCGTTTTCGATTTTCTACTGCAGCCGGACGGCAGCGTGCTCGCCGCCACCGGCAACCCGGGCAAGATCTACCGGCTCGACCTGAAGAAACTTGCCGCCGCCGGGCTCATCGAGGGCAAGGCCGGGGACGACAAGCTGTTCGCCGACAAGGGCGTCACCCTCTTCGGCGAGATCCGCGACCGCAACGTCCGCAAGCTCGCGCGCCTCGCCGACGGCAGCGTCCTCGCGGGCTCCTCGCCCAAGGGCAATGTCTACTCCTTCGACGCCACGGGCGGCGCGCCGCTCGTCCTACAGGAGAACCGCGACGCCGAGGTCGTGGACCTCCTGCCCATGGAAGACGGCAGCTTCTACGCCGCGCTCGTCTTCACCACGGAGTCCGCCAGCCGCCTCAACCGCCCGGCCGACCCGAAGGCCGCCGAAAACAAGGACAAGCCGCCCGTCATCGAGGAGAAGCCCGGCTTCACCGGCCGCTCCAGCGTCGTGCGTTTTCCCGCCGACGGCTTTCCCGAGGGCGTGCTCGCCCGGCCCAACGTCGCGCTCTACCGCCTCGCCCGCCACAACGGCTGGCTGCTGCTCACCGCCGGCGAACAGGGCGACACCTTTGGCTATGATCCCGTCGCCCGGCGCTCGCTCACCTTCGCCGGCAGCGCCTCCAGCCAGCTCAACGACATCGCCACGCTCGGCGACGGCCGCTTCCTGCTGCTCCGCAACAACGCGCCCGGCCTCGCGCTGCTGACCTTCGCCGCCGCGCCGGTGCGCGAGCTTGAGACCAAGCGCCTCGACCTCGGCTCGTCGGCCGGGCTCGGCGCCCTGCGTTTCGCGCGGCTGCGCGGCGTGGAGCCCAGGGACCTCAAGGTCGAGGTGCGCACCAATTTCGGCAGCGACGAGCTCGAGGGCTGGACCCCGTGGACCGTCATGACCGTGCGCGACGGCGCCTTTTATGCCGAGGGCCTGCGCGGCCGCTATGCGAAATTCCGCCTGCAGGTGGGCGGCACCGCGGCGGACTTCCAGCTCGACAAGGCCACGCTCTACCATCTGCCGCAGAACCGCCGGCCCGCGCTCACCGACTTCAGGATTTTCTCGCCCAACCTCGGCCTGCTCCCCGCCGGCGAGCGCGCGCCCAACGCCTCGGTCACCCTCGGCCAGATCCTCGCGCCGGGACGCGACACCAAGGACGACAGTGACCGCCGCCGTGAGGCCCTGCTCGGCAGCCAGGTCGTGCCCCAGCCCGGCACGCAGATCGTCTACTGGTCCGTCAACGATCCCGACAGTGACAACGTCACCCACACCTTCAGCATCCGGCCGGAGAATGCCGACACCTGGACCGACCTGGCCGTCAGCACGCCGGACAACTACATCCAGTTCGAGACCCGCGGCCTCGCCGAAGGCCTCTACTTCACCCGCCTCGCCGTGAGCGAGCAGGCACCCCGGCCGGCCGCCCAGCGCCTCAGCTACACCTTCGAGACCGACAACCTGCTGGTCGATCGCACGCCGCCCGTGCTCGCCGCCCCGGTCATCACCCGCGCCGACGGACTGGTGCGGATTTCCCTCTCCGGCCGCGATGCGCTGTCGCTGCTTGATGGCGCCGAGTTCTCGCTCAACAACGGCCTCAAGGCCACGGTGGTCCACCCCGCCGACGGCGTCCTCGACGGCCGAGAGGAAACTTTCGTGGTGGAGATCCCCGAGGCCAAGGCCGCCGGCGCCACCTCCGTCGAGGCCATTCTCTACGACCACGCCGGCAACGCCGCCTCAACCCGCGTGCCGCTTAAATAAGCACTGGGCTGTAAGCGATAAGCTATCACGCCCGCGGGTGCGCCTTGGCGTAGATTTCCTTCAGCCGGGCCACGCTGGTGTGGGTGTAGATCTGCGTCGTGGTCAGGTTCGCGTGGCCGAGCAATTCCTGCACTGTGCGCAGGTCGGCGCCGGAGTTGAGCAGGTGCGTGGCGAAGGAATGTCGCAGCTTGTGCGGCGACAGGTCCATCGGCAGGTCGGCGAGCGCCAGGTATTTTTTCACCAGGAGCTGCACCGTCCGCACCGTCATCCGCTTGCCGGGCGCCGAGACCAGCACCGGGTCGCCGGACCCCGCGCCGCGCGCGAACTCGTCGCGGAACTTGCGCAGCACCTTCATCGCGGTGGCGCCCAACGGACAGACGCGCTCCTTGCGGCCCTTGCCGAGCACGCGAGCGCTGCCGTCGCTAAAGTCGATCGCGCCGTAGTTCAGCGCCACGAGCTCGCTGACGCGGAGCCCTCCGCCGTAGAGCAGCTCGAGCACGAGCCGGTCGCGCCACGCATCGTGCACGGTGACGGCTTTGTTCTGCAGCAGCTTCAGCGGCCCGTCGAGCAGCGCGGCCACCTGTGCCTCGGTGAGGAACTTCGGCAGGCTCTTCTGCAGCTTGGGCAGCGGCACGCCGGCAAAGGGATTCCGCTCCAGCCGGCCGCGCTGCATCCAGTAGCGGTAAAAGGCGCGCAGGCCGGACACGTGGTTGTGCAGCGTCCGCCGGTCGAAGCGGCGCTGCGCGTCGATGACGAAGCTTCGCACATCACGGGCTGACAGCACGTCGAAGCCGCCCTCACCGAGCTTGTTCTGGCGCAACCAGACGAAAAAATCCCCGAACGCCTGACCGTAGTTGCGGGCCGTGTAGGCGGAGTAGCGACGCTCCTTCCGCAGGTGGTCGAGGAACGGCTGCAGCCACGCGCCGGCGATGTCCGCCGGCAGGGGCTCAGGCGCGGGTTTGGACGCGGGCTTCGACATCGTGCATCACCCGGTCGCATTCCTTGCGCAGGGCGGACTCGGGATCGAGCCCGCGTTGCCGGCAGGCCGCGACCAGTTCGTAGAGTTGTTTGCCGGCCGCGGCCTCGGTCAGCCCGGCGGCCAGCGCGGCGACGCGCCCATCGTTCACGACGCCCGCGGCGGGCAGCTTCTGCTTCTCGATCCGCTTGGCGACCTCCTCGGCGAACATCAGCGCCGGCAGACGCGGCGGCAGTTTCTTGAAGAGCGTGGACTCGGTCTTCCCGGCGGCGGCCTTCTCGCCGGCCTTCACCTTTTCCCAGACCTCGATGACCTCCGCGGAGTTGTCGGCCTTGCCGGTGCCAAAGACGTGCGGGTGGCGGCGGACGAGCTTCTCGTTGATCTCGCGGGCCACGTCGTCGAAGTTGAAATCACCCCGCTCCGCCGCGAGCTGCGCATGGAAGACCACCTGGATGAGGACGTCGCCGAGCTCCTCGCGCATGTGCGGGATGTCGTTCCGGTCGATCGTGTCGAGGAGCTCGCTGCACTCGTCGATCAGGCAGCGGGTCAGCGTCTGGTGGGTCTGCTCGCGGTCCCACGGGCAGCCGTCGGGCGCACGGAGCCGGGCCATGGTCCGGCGGAGTTCTTCGATCGGCGTCATGGCTGGAGGAATTACCACGGAACACACGGAACACACGGAAAATCCGGGCAATTTGGTTTGGCTTCCGGGTTTCCCGTGTGTTCCGTGGTGGCCTGTATTCATGGACAAGCTGACCGAAATCATGGCCCACAAGCGCCGGGAGATTGCCCCGGTGCTGCGGCCCGTGTTCCCGGACGAACTGGCCGCGCTGAACCGCGACCTGCCCCGGCCGCCCTCCTTCCGGTCCGCCCTCCGCCGGCCGGACGGAAAACTCGCGGTCATCTCCGAGATCAAGCGCCGCTCCCCCTCCGCGGGCGCCATCAGGGAGAACATCTCGGCCCTCGACCAGGCGCACCGTTACCGGGCCGCCGGAGCCGCCGCCCTGTCCATCCTGACCGATGAAAAGTTCTTCGGCGGCCGCATTGAGGACCTGCAGGAAGTCACAGGTGACTTCGCCGCCAAAGGCCTCGCCCTGCCCTGCCTGCGCAAGGACTTCATGGTCCACCCAGTCCAGGTGCTGCAGGCCCGCCTGGCCGGCGCCAGCGCCATCCTCATCATTGTCCGCGCCCTCACCGACGAGGAGATCGAGGCCCTGCACCACGCCGCCACGGCCGCCGGCCTCGACGCCCTGTTTGAGATCCATAACGACGATGAACTCGCCCGCGCCGTCCGCCACGGCGCGAAGATCATCGGCGTGAACAACCGCGACCTCGCCATCTTCAAGACCGACCTCGGCCTGTCCGAGCGCCTCATCCCCCTTTTCCCGAAAAATGTCATCGCCGTCAGCGAGAGCGGCATCGCCACCGGCGCCGACGCCGCGCGCGCCCGTGCCGCCGGCGCGCACGCCGTGCTGGTCGGCGAGTCCCTCATGCGCGCCGACGATCCGGCCGCCGTCATCCGCAGCTTCCACTCGGTATGAGCCTGCCGCTCACGCCCAAAACCACGCGCGACCTGCTCACCCAGCTCGGGCATGAGCCGAAGCGGTTCCTCGGGCAGAATTTCCTCGTCGACGGCAACATCGTCCGCAAGTCCCTCGAGCTCGGCGGCGTCACGGCCGGCGACACCGTCGTCGAGATCGGCCCCGGCCTGGGCACGCTGACCAACGCCCTGCTCGACGCCGGCGCCGAGGTCTGGGCCATCGAGCGCGACTACGGCCTGCACAAGCACCTCGCCGCCACACTCGCCGCCAACAACCCGCGCCTCCACCTGATGGAGGGCGACGGCGTCGAGCACCCGCTGGCCGGCCTGCCCGCCGACCGCACCGGCTCCTTCAAGATCGTCGCCAACCTGCCCTACGCCATCGCCACGCCCTGGCTCGACGGCGTGCTCTCCGGCCCGCTGCCCGATCACATGGTGCTCATGCTCCAGCAGGAGGCCGCCCAGCGCTACGTCGCTCAGCCGGGCTCCAAGACCTTCGGCGCCATCTCCATCACCCTGCAGGCCGCTTACGCGGTCGCCCCGGGCCACAAGGTCGATGGCTCGTGCTTCTACCCGCAGCCGGACATCGAGTCCTACCTGCTCCACCTCACGCGCCTGCCGGATCCCTTCGTCTTCCCGGCGGCCGTCAAGGCCGTCATCCGCGCCTGCTTCCAGCAGCGCCGGAAGCAGATCGGCGGCCTCCTGCGCAACAAGCTCCCGGACGGCGGCGCGGCCTGGCTCGCGGAGCTGTCGGCCGCCGGCCTCGGCCCGCACACCCGGCCCGAGCAAATCCCCGTGGCACTCTGGCGGCGGCTGACGGTCTGAGCCGGGGCCGCTTGAAAATCATCCCCGTCTCGCTAGTTTCCGTCTCCATGCTTCGCCTGTCCCTGCTCCTCGCCGCCGGCGCCCTGGTGCCGGCCGTCTTGCCCGCCCAAAGCGCGACGCTGGCGGGGAGACTCGAGGGCGACACCTACTTCTCGGCCACCGGCGAATTCAGCCTGCCCCTGCCGGTGCTGCGCGAGCTGGGCGGCACCGTCACCGACACCGAGAACGTCGTCACCTTCTCCGACAGCTACAGCACCCACATCAGCATCGCCTGTTTCCCGCAGGATGCCCTGCAGCGCTGGGAGCTCGAGACGCGCGGCCTGCGGGACTACCTGCTGTATTTTTTCACCGACTTCGTGCTCACGGACTTCGACCGCCGCTTCCCCGGCTCGAGGATCGAAAGCGCCCGGTTCGTTCCCGAGCTGCACGACGGCGCCCTCATCACCTACGCCGAGCTGCCGGGCGGATCGCACTTCGAGCCGAAGGAAGGCGTCCTTGGCGCCCCCACGTCCAAGCGCGTCACCGCGAAGCGCGGCACGCTTCTCTTCGTGCGCAACCGCCACGTCTACGTCCTCAGCACCGAACTCGCCGAGCGGGCCACGCAGCGCGGCACCTACGAGTCCGCCCCCGAGAAGGAAAACGCCCTGCTGACCGCGCGCCTGACCGAGCTGGCCAACCGGCTGGTCTTCCCGGCGCCCCGGCCGCGCGCTCCCTGAGCCCCGCGCATGTTCGAGTCCTACGAGGAAGTCATCCAGGGCGAGACCGCCAACCGCCGCGCCCCGCCGGCCGCCCATGAAATCCTCGTCGGTCGGTTGCACACCCTGGTCGCCGCCGCCCTGCCGCCGGACGCCCCGCTCCAGCTCCTCCCGCGGCGCGCCAGCCTGCAGCTCGCCGATGACTGCATCCTGCGGCCGGACCTCACCGTCGTTCGCACCGACCCGGGGCTCTCCGGTCCCGCGCGCCTCTATCTCGTCGCCGAGGTCCTCCTGCCGGGCGACCACCACATCGACACCGCCATCAAGAAGGAGCTCTGGTCCGCCCTCCGCCTCCCTCGACTCTGGATGGTCGACCCGCGCTACCTCAACGTCGAGGTCTACGGCCTCGGCGAATTCGGTTTCACCCTCACCGACATCCTCGCCCATCACCACCCGCTGACCGATCCCCGCCTACCTGGACTTGGTTGCAGTATGGACGAGCTCTTCGCTAAGGTCTGATTTTCAATCCCCCACCCTATGCTCCGCCTCCTCGTTCTCATGTCCCTCGTCACCCTGTCCGCCCAGGCCTTCGACCTGGTCAACCCCAAGCCGCCCGTCGCCGCCAAGAAGCCCAAGGACGTCACCGTCCATGAGGACAAGCGCATCGACGACTACTTCTGGCTCCGCGAGAAGGGCACGCCCGAGGTCGTCGGCTACCTTGAGCAGGAGAACGCCTACACCGAGGCCGTCCTCGCCACGGCAAAGGCACTGCGCGCTGCGCTCTACTCGGAGATGGTCGCCCGCATCAAGGAGGACGATTCCTCGGCCCCCGTGGTGTTCAAGGGCTACGCCTACTACACCCGCACGGAGAAGGACCGGCAGTATCCGATCTATTGCCGCAAGGGCACGGCCGCTGGCGCCGCCGAGGAAATTCTCCTCGACCTGAACAAGATGATCGGCACGAACACCTACATCTCGGTCGGCTCCTACAAGGTCAGTGAGGACGGTGCGCGCCTCGCCTACTCCATCGACTGGACCGGTTACCGACAATACGAGGTCTTCGTCATGGACCTCGCCACCAAGACGCTCGTCCCGCAGGCGATCGGCAAGGTCTCCGACCTCGACTGGGGCGCGGGCCACGACGTCATCTATTACGTCACCGAGAACGAGGCCAAGCGCTCCGACAAGGTCCACCGCTGGACGCTCAGCACCGGGAAATACGAGCTGGTCTACGAGGACAAGGACGAGCTCTACAACGTCGACGTCTTCCGCACCCGGGACGGCAAGTTCATGGTCTGCCACAGTGAGAGCAAGCTGACCTCCGAGTCGCTCGTCCTGCCCGCCGACAGCCCCAGCCTTGCCCTGCGCAGCCTGCTCGGCCGCACCGAAAACGTGAAATCCTTCACCGAGCACCGCGACGGCCGGTTTTACTATGCCACCAACCACGGCGGCGCGAAGAACTACAAGGTCGCCTCCGCCCCCGATGCGATGCCCGGCAATCTCACGGATGTCATCCCGCACAACCCCGCGATCAAGGTCGAGGGTCTCGACATGTTCGCCACGCACCTGGTCGTCGAGGAACGTGAGAACGGCCTGCCGCACCTGCGGGTTTATGATTTCGCGACCGGCAAATCGAGGCGCCTCGAGATGCCCGAGGCTGCCTACGAGGTCACCACCGGCGGCAACTGGAGCTACGACGCCACCTCAGTGCGCCTCAACTACCAGTCGCTGGTCCGCCCCCCGACCACCTACACGGCCGACCTCGCGACCGGCGCCTTCACGCTGATCAAGCAGACTGAGGTGCTCGGCGGCTTCGATACGAAGAATTACAAATCCGAGCGTCTCTGGGCCACCGCCCGCGACGGCACGAAGATCCCGCTGTCCGTCGTCTGCCGCGCCGACCTCGACCGCACCAAACCGCAGCCGCTCTGGCTCTACGGCTACGGTTCCTACGGCATCAGCATGCCGGTGTCCTTCAACGCGTCGCGCGTCAGCCTGCTCGACCGTGGGCTGATCTACGTGATCGCCCACATCCGCGGCGGCGGCGAACTCGGTGAGGAATGGCGCGAGGCCGGCCGCATGGACAAGAAGATGAATACCTTCAACGACTTCGTGGACTGCGGCCAGTGGCTCGTCGACCAGGGCTGGACCACGCCGAAGCAGCTGGTCACCTCCGGCGGCAGCGCCGGCGGCCTCCTCATGGACGCCGTGCTCAACCAGCGCCCCGACCTTTTCCAAGCCGCGCTGATCCAGGTGCCCTTCGTTGATGTCCTCAACACCATGCTCGATGCCACCCTGCCGCTCACGACCGAGGAATACATCGAGTGGGGCAACCCGAACAACAAGACAGAGTATGGCTGGATGCGCGCCTACAGCCCCTACGACAACCTCAAGACGGCCAACTACCCGCACGTGCTGGTCAACGTCTCCTACAACGACAGCCAGGTGCCGTATTGGGAGGGCGCCAAATACCTCGCCAAGCTCCGCACGCTCGACACCGGCCGCAGCGCCACGCTGCTCTACTCGACGATGGGCGCCGGTCACGGCGGCGTCGCGGGCCGCTACGACGCCCTCAACGACACGGCGCGGAACTACGCCTTCTTTTTGCAGGCGCTGGGCCTTTCCAAATAGGCCATATTCGACCCATAGGACCTATACCCCATGAAACCTTCGCTCCTTAGCTTCTTTGTGTTTTCCACCGCCCTGGTCGCGGCCTCCTACGCCGCCGAGCGCCCGCATGGCCTTGTCATTCACGGCGGCGCCGGGGTCATCGAGCGTGCCTCCATGAGCCCCGAGCGTGAGGCCGAGTATCGCGCCCGGCTCGCCGAGGCGCTCAACGCCGGCTACGCGGTCCTCGACCGCGGCGGCGCCGCCCTCGAGGCCGTCACGGCCGCGATCAACATCATGGAGGACTCCCCGCTTTTCAACGCCGGCAGGGGCGCCGTGTTCAACGCCGACGGCATCTGCGAACTCGACGCCTCCATCATGGACGGCCGCACCCAGGCCGCCGGCGCCATTGCAGGCGTTCATCACATCAGGAATCCCATCAACCTCGCGCGCGACGTCATGCTGAAGTCCCCGCACGTGATGATGGCCGGCGAAGGCGCAGAGAAATTCGCCCAGTCCCTCGGCTACGAGCTGGTGCCGAACGATTATTTCCAGACCGACTGGCGCCGCGAGCAGCTGAAGAAGGCCCAGGCGAAGGAAAAGGACGGCAAGGAGCGCACCGCCGCCGTGCCCGCGGATTATTTCACCCGCACACTCCGCTGGGGCACCGTCGGCTGCGTGGCCCTCGACAAGGCCGGCAACCTCGCCGCCGGCACCTCCACCGGCGGCATGACCAACAAGAAATTCGGCCGCATCGGCGACGCCCCGATCATCGGGGCCGGCACCTACGCGCACAACGCCACCTGCGCCGTCAGCGCCACGGGCTGGGGCGAATATTTCATCCGCGTCGGCGTCGCACGCGACATCGCCGCCCAGATGGAATACAAGGACACGCCCCTCCGCGAGGCCGCGGCCGCCACCATCGCCAAGGTCGGCAAGCTCGGCGGCGACGGCGGCGTCATCGCCCTCGACGCCCAGGGCAACATCGCCATGGAATTCAACTCCCCCGGCATGTATCGCGCCGCCAAGCTCTCGAACCGCCCCGCCTTCGTCGCCATCTATGGCGACGAAGCCACCCCATGATCCGTCTCTTTTGTCTATTCCTGCTTGGTGCGGCCGCGCTGCCGGCGGAGCCCGCCTTCCACGCCTGGGCCGCCAAGCCGCCGATGGGCTGGAACAGCTGGGACTGCTTCGCCACGACCGTCACCGAGGAACAGGCCAAGGCGCAGACCGACTTCATGGCGGAGAAGCTGGCCCGCTTCGGCTGGACCTACATCACGGTCGACATCCAGTGGTATGAGCCCGACGCCAAGAGCTTCAACTACCGCAAGGGCGCCGTGCTCAGCATGGACCAATGGGGCCGACTGCTGCCCGCCGAGAACCGCTTTCCCTCCGCCGCGGGCGGCAAGGGCTTCAAGGCGCTCGGTGACTACATCCACGCGAAGGGCCTGAAGTTCGGCCTGCACCTGATGCGCGGCATCCCGCGCCAAGCCGTCGAGCAGAACCTCCCCATCCTCGGCACCACCGCGCGCGCCGCCGACATCGCCGATGTCAACCGCGTCTGCCAGTGGAACACCGACATGTATGGCATCGATATGGCCAAGCCGGGGGCTCAGGAATATTATGACTCCGTCTTCGCCCTGCTCGCCTCCTGGGGCGTGGACTACGTGAAGGTCGACGACATCAGCCGGCCCTACCACGACAACCTCGCCGAGATCGAGGCCGTGCGGAAGGCCATCGACCGCACCGGCCACCCGATTGTGCTCAGCCTCTCGCCGGGCGAGACGCCCCTCGACGCCGGCAACCACGTCGCCCTGCACGCCAACCTCTGGCGCATCAGCGACGACTTCTGGGACAGCTGGAAGGAACTGCTCAAGCAGTTCGAGCGCCTCCGCAACTGGACGCCCTACGCCGGCCCCGGCCACTGGCCCGACGCCGACATGCTCCCGCTAGGCAAGATCCGCTTCGGCAAGGACACCAAGTTCACCCGGGACGAGCAGATCACGCTCATGAGCCTCTGGAGCATCGCCCGTTCCCCGCTCATCCACGGCGGCGACATGACCAGGACCGACGACTTCACGCTCTCGCTCCTCACCAACCCCGAGGTCATCGCCGTCAACCAGGACAGCTCCGGCAACCGCGAGCTCTTCCACCACGACAACCTCGTCGGCTGGATCGCCGACGTGCCGGGCTCGAAGGACAAATACGTCGCCCTCTTCAACACCGCCGACACCGGCAACCGCCCCGTGGTCGTCGCGCTCAAGGACCTCGGCTTCCCGGCCAGCGCCCGCGTGCGCGACCTCTGGCGCCGCGTTGACCTTGAGGAGGAAGTCATGGATGAATTCGCGCCGGTCCTGCCGCCGCACGGCGCCGGGCTCTACCGGTTCACGCCGCTCGCCCCTCCCGAATGATTCCCGCCACCCCAGCCTCCGGTCCCGCGCTCGGCTCCACCGTCTTCGACTGGACGAAGCTGCCCGCCACCCCGACCAAGGTCGGCGAGATCCGACCCTACTTCGACGCCGCCACGCGCACGCTCGGCCGCCTTGAGTCGCACGTGACCACGCTCAATCCCGGAGAGATCTCCCACGCCGCGCACGCCCACGCCGACGAGGAGCTCGTCATCGTCCGCGAGGGCACCCTCGAGGCCACGATCAACGGCGTGCCGCACGTGGCCGGCGCGGGCTCGGTGTTTTTCTTCGCCTCCCACGACCTCCACGGCCTGCGCAACCCCGGCACCGTCCGCACCAGCTACCACGTCGTCCGCATCTTCCCGCGGGACCTCGCCCCATGAGCACCACTCGCTGCCTTTTTTCTGTCATCGCGAGCCTGGCGCAGCCGGGCGTGGCGATCCATCTAGCTGGATTGCTTCGTCGTCCCGCAACGGAACTCCTCGCAATGACAAACTTTGTGGAAGCCCCATGAACAAACGCGACCTCCTGGCCCGCATCATCGCCAAGCTCGCCGACGAGCTGGAGCAGATCACCAACGCCGCCCTCGCCACCCACGCCGAGGCGACGGACGAGGAGAACAAGGCCGAGGACAAATACGACACCCGCGGCCTCGAGGCCTCCTACCTCGCCCACGGCCAGTCCAAGGCCGCCGAGGAGGCTGCCCAGGCCGTCGCCCAGTTCCAGGCGCTGCCGGTCCGTGACTTCGCCGCCGGCGAGCCCATCAGCCTCGGCGCCCTCGTGCGGCTCGACGGTCGGGGTGGCAGCCACTACTTCATCGGCCCGCGCGCCGGCGGCACCGAGATCGAGGCCGGCGGCGACCCCGTGCTGGTCATCACTCCGCAGTCCCCGCTCGGCCGCCAGCTCATGGGCCGCAAGCAGGGCGACACCCTCCAGCTCGACCTCGGCGGCAAACGCAGCGAATTCCGCGTATCGTCCGTGGCCTGAGGATATCAAACGCAAGGTCGCCAGGCCGCCAAGCAATCCACCGACTGCCGGGTTGCACTTTGGGTCTTTGCGCCTTTGTGTTTTCCCTCTCCCATGACCACCTACGAGACCCTCCGCGCCGACATCATCACCGCCATGAAGGCCCGTGACACGGCCACCGCCACCGCGCTCCGCACCATGGACGCAGCCATCCAGCGCGCCGCGATGGACTCCAGCAAGCCGATCGACGAGGCCCTCGCCATCGCCACCTTCCGCAAGGCCGTCAAGAACCTCACCGACGCCCGCAACGAGTTCGAGAAGGGCGGCCGCGCCGACCTCGTCGCCGCCAACAACGCCGAGCTCGCCATCCTCGAGAAATACCTGCCCAAGGGCCTCGACGCCGCGAAGCTCGAGGCGCTCGTCGCCGAGGTCATCGCCGCCACCGGCGCCACCTCGAAGAAGGAAATGGGCAAGGTTATCGGCGCCCTCAAGCAGCGCCCGGAGGCCGGCCTCATCGACTTCGGCGCCGCCAGCAAACTGGTCCAGGCGAAGCTGCCGTGAGGCGCGGCGCCTCAGCCAGTTGAAAGGCGAAAGATGAAGGTTGAATGACAGAATCAGTCTTCTGCTTCCGGTCTTTCAACTTTCACCCTTCAACTCTCAACTTTCAGCATGTCCCTCATCGACCCGCTCTTCTCGGTCGGTTTTCTGCGGAAAGCCATCTGGAAGCTGTGGTATCCGTTCCTGACGCGCCGGCTGGTGGCCGAGGAGGTGCTGTTCCTCAACTACGCCTTCGAGACCGAGCCGCCGGTCGGCCTCGCGCTCGACCCGGCCGACGAGCCGAACCGCGCCTGCATCCAGCTCTACCATCACGTCGCCACGCAGGTTGACCTGCAGGGCAGGCGCGTCCTCGAGGTCAGTTGCGGCCACGGCGGCGGTGCGTCGTTCCTGACCCGCACGCTGCAACCGGCACGCTACACCGGGCTCGATCTCAATCCCACCGGCATCAAGTTCTGCCAGCGCCGCCATCAGGTCGCGGGCCTGGACTTCCTGCAGGGCGACGCGGAAAACCTGCCCTTCCCCGACGCGACTTTCGACGCCGTCATCAACGTCGAGGCCTCGCACTGCTATCCGGACTTCCCGCGCTTCCTTACCCAGGTGGCCCGCGTGCTGAAGCCGGGCGGACATTTCTGTTACGCCGATTTCCGTTTCGACGAGGGGCTCGCCGACTGGGAGCAGGCGCTGGCGGGCGCCCCGCTGAAGCAAATCAAGACCCGCGTCATCAACACCGAGGTGCTCCGCGGCATGGACCGCAACTCCGAGCGCTCGCAGAAGCTGCTGGTGCGGCACCTGCCGCAGTTCATGCACTCCCTCGGCCGCGACTTCGCGGGCATCCAGGGCTCGCGCATCTACAACGCGCTGAAGGAAGGCCGCCTGTCGTATCGGTCGTATTGTTTCGTGAAGGAGTAGTCACTCCTCCACCACACGTCCACGCCCTCGAGTTCGCCGTCGTCGTTGACCCGCACGCTGACCGTCATCGGCCGGCAGCAGACCTCGCAGTCCACGGTAAACTCGGCGCTCCCCTCGCTGGCATCCAGCGCCAGCGAGAACGTCTCCCCGCAATGCGGGCACTCGATGGAAATGGAGTCGTGCATGGGCCTGTCTCTCAACCTTCAACCCTCAACTCTCAACTGTTTGGCCGGAGGCCAAATCACGGCGCCGCCCACTTGAGCAGGCCGAGGAAGATCCCGACGATCGCAGCCGACAGCGAGCAGCACACGATGAAGCCGATGGCGTCCACCCGGTCCCACTTGCAGAACTCCCAGTTGGACGACGGCAGCAACTTGGTGTGGTCGAAGCGGGTCGGGTTGCGCAGGGTCTCGGCGATGCCGGCGGCCTCGAGCTCGGGCGTGTCGCCGACCGGCGTCTTCATCTTGCCGTAGAATTCCGCCACGAGTTTCGGATCGGTCGGCTTGGTCAGCAGGCTGACCACGATGAGCACGACGAATGGGAACAGCCCGTCGAAGAAGAACCGGAGCGTGAAGCGCTGCGTGAGGGTCATGGCCTCGACGTTCACGCCCGCCTTACCCGCGAGGAAGGCGGCGAAGTTGAAGGGGTTGGTGCGCGTGGCCGCGGCGACGAGCGGGCTGTTCAGGTCGTTCGGGTCCTGGTGGACGACCTTGGAGAAATACACGCCGGTGCCGGGCTTCGTGCTCATGATCGTGAGCGCCGGGTTGTTCGCGATGGCCGGCACGTGGGAGACGGTCCACGGGATCACGAGGGTGCAAAGGGTCGACAGGACCACGCAGGCCCAGACCGCCGGGGCCGTGACGCGGCGCCACCAGAAGGTCGTCAGCACCGCCGCGCCGAAGGGAATGTTGACCGTCAGGACGATGGTCACGACATCGTAGAAGCTGCCCATGAGGGTCGCGGCCACCGTGCCGAGAATGAGCACGGCCACGATGGTGCAGCGGGCGTAGAAGACGCCCTGCTCCTGCGAGATGTCGGGCCAGATCTGGCGGTAGACGTTGCGGACGAAGAGCGAGGAGATGGCGAGGGCCTTGGCGGCGAGCGTGGACATCGTGCCCGCGAGCACGCCGGCCAGCATGAGGCCGATGAGGCCGGGCCCGAGGAGCTTGTTGGACATGGCGCCCCAGGTCGCGTCCGGGTCGGAGATGCCGCCCACGCCGAACATGGCGACGGCGATCAGGCCGGCAAAGGCCCACATGATGATCATGAGGCGTTTCAGGTAGGTGCCCGACACGCCCGAGCGCGCGGCAAACTCGTTCTTGGCCGAGCCGCAGATGCCCATGTTGTGGCTCAGGCCGGCGTTCTGCACGATGCTGACCAGCAGGATGGCGCAGAGGCTGACCACGGAGAACTGCTCGGCGCCGGCCGCGCCGAAGAGGTCGAACATCCGCGCCGGCACCTTCTCGGCCAGCGCGCCCCAGCCGCCGATGGCCTTGAGGCCGGTCGGGATCAGGAGCAGCGAAAAGACGATGATGAGCACGCTCTGCAGGCCCTCGTTGACGGCCGCGGCCGCCATGCCGCCCATCACGATGTAGGCGCCGACGATGAGGGTGAAGACGGCGTAGAAGGTCAGGTCGTTGAGCACCGTGACGTAACTGCGCAGCTCGCCGCGGGTGTTGCGGTCGCGCAGGGTCTCAAGGCGGTCCATCTCCGCGCCGGCCAGCGGGGCGGCCGCATGCTGCTTCTCCAGCGTCTTCATCTCGCGGTAGCCCTCGACCGAGGTCCGCTCCGTGGCCGTCCACTGCACCTCGGGCTTCACCACGAGGGAGGAGGCGATCTTGTAGGCGGTGACGTTGCCAAAGCCCAGGAACACGCAGGCCACGAGGATCTGGAAGATGGCGTAGAACAGGCTGAGCTTCTTGCTCCGGTAGCGGTCCTCGAAGAGATCGGAGAGCGTCGTGAGCCGCACGCGGCGGAACCAGACGTTCATGAACCAGAAATACGGGTTCATGAACACGGTCTGGAACGACAGCCACGCGCCGGGCGCGCCCTGCTGGTAGACGAAGCTCGCGGTGCTGACGGCGCCCTGCGGCTCGGTCGCGTTGCCGAAGTTCAGGAAGAACTGGTAGAGCTTGCCCAGCTTGCGGCCGGCGAGGAAGAAGCCCTCCTCGCTCTTGGTCGCGGCGCCCGCGCGCTTGCCGATGTAGACGACGGCCGCCAGGTAGGCGACGACGATGAAGATGTCCAGGGGGTGCAGGCTGCCGAGCATGGGGTAATGGGGCTGGGGGTGACGTGGAAACCGGAACCAATCCAACGGGCCGCCGCGGGGCTAGCAGGGCCAAATCTTACTGACAGTAAGATTGCCGGGAAAGTTGTCGCCGAGGCAAGGCGCGTTTGGCGGGCGGTTGGGTCGCCTTTCGGGTAAACCCGCCGTGAAAGAGAGCGGCGGTCCAGACCGCGGTTGCCTCGGCCGCTCCCCGGCGGATGATGCCGCCATGAAAACCCGCCTGCTGTCCTGTCTGTGCGTCATGGGTGCGTTCGCTGCCTCCGCCTTTGCGGCTGAGCCGGCTGCCACCCCGGTGCACGCCACCACGATCACCAAGTCGACCATCAAGATCGGCAACGGCTCCTTCGCCCTCGTCAAGGGCACCAAGCTCGAGGTCCTTGGCCGCGAGGGCGACAACCTCATCGTCAAGTTCCGCTCCATGCAGGGAAGGATCCCGCTCGCGGAAACAGACTATAACCCCGACACCGAACTGCCCGAGGCAGCCCCGGTGGAGCCGAAATCCAAGGCCGTGCTCAAACCCGCGGCGACACCGGCCGCGACCAAGCCCGCCACGCCGGCGCCCGCCGCGCCAGCCACGCCTCCCGCCCTCTCCGTCGACGGCAAGCCCGCGACCAACTACGGCAAGTCCGTCCAGAAGGCCAAGCAGGTCAGCGAGGCGAACAAGAGCACGCACGTCGAGCCGACGAAAGACATCATGGCCGAGCAGCCGAAGCAGTAGACTCAGCCCTTGGCCGCGACCGCGGCCGGCTTGTCTCCTAGGTAGATCATGTAGGTGCTGCGCTTGGCCTTGGCGAAAAGCTTGGCCGGCACCGCCTGCACGGCGAAGCCCGCCTTCTTCAGCCGTTGCTCAATCGCCGTGTCCGCGCACGCCGACCAGATGGCCGCCCGGCCGCCCGGTTTCAGCGCCAGCGCGATCTGCTGCATGCCGCGCTCGCTGTAGAGCTGGTTGTTCTCGTCCTTCACCATGGCCGTCGTGCCGTTGTCGATGTCGAGCACGATGGCGTCATACGGCGCCTTCGCGCCGCGCCGGATGATCGCGCGCACGTCCTCCGCCAGCACCGTGACGCGCGGGTCGGCCAGCGCGCCGCCGTTGAGCCCCGCCAGGAACGTCCGGTTCCACGCCACGATCTCGGGAAACAGTTCCGACACCTGCACCGCGGCCTTGGGCCCGGTGTGCGCCAGCACGCTCTTCAGGGTGAAGCCCAGCCCGAGGCCGCCGATCAGCACCTTCGCCGGCTGACCGCGGTTCACGAGCCGCTCGACGCCGAGCCGGCCAAGCTCGATCTCGGAGGTGGCCACCGAGGAATGCATCAGCTGCTGCCCGTTGACGCGGATGCAGTAGCTGCCGTCGTGCTCGACCAGGGTCATGCGCGCGCCGTTCGGCGCCTTTGTCTCGGCGAGGGTGATGTTCGGTTTCAACGCACCCACGCTGCCCTGAATCCCTGGCGGATGGGAATCCTAGAATGCGCGCAATCCAAGCCTTGCACAGGAGGTAACGGAGGAAACGGAGTAACGTTGGCCGACTCTGTTCTCTCTGTTTCCTCCTGTGAGGATCCGTTTCATGAGTCTTGTCTTGGCGCGCCCAAAGCCTCGTTGTGGCCGCGTGTCAGCACTCCCGCCCGCTCCCCTCGCCCCGCTGCCCGGATCGCCTGATCCGGACGCGGTGCTTGATGCCTTCCTGCAGGCGATGGCGGCGCGCGGCCTTACGCTCTATCCGGAACAGGAGGAAGCGATCCTCGAGCTGTTCGCCGGCCGCAACGTCATCCTCAACACCCCCACCGGCTCCGGCAAATCCCTCGTCGCCGCCGCCCTCCACTTCAAGGCCCTCTGCGCGGGCCGGCGCTCGGTCTACACCTGCCCGATCAAGGCGCTGGTGAACGAGAAGTTTCTCAGCCTCTGCCGCGACTTCGGCCCGGAGCACGTCGGCATGATGACCGGCGACGCCTCCGTGAACCCGCACGCCAAGGTCCTGTGCTGCACCGCCGAGATCCTCGCCAACATTGCCCTCACCCGCGGCGAGCACGCAGACGTCGCCGCCGTGATCATGGACGAGTTTCACTATTACTCGGACGCCGAGCGCGGCTACGCTTGGCAGGTGCCGTTGCTCACACTGCCGCAGTCGCGCTTCCTGCTGATGTCGGCCACGCTGGGCTCGACGGACTTCTTTGAGAAGGACCTGACCCGGCTCACCGGCGCGCCGACCCTCACCGTGCGCAGTGACCGCCGGCCGGTGCCGCTGGCTTTCGAGTATTCGGAGGTCCCGCAGGCCGAGCGCGTCGCCGCCTTGCTGGCCGGTGACCGCGCCCCGGTCTACCTCGTGCATTTCACGCAGCGCGCCGCCTCCGAGGCCGCGCAGGCGCTGATGAGCCTGCCGGTCTGCACCAAGGACGAGAAGGCCGTGCTCGCGACCGCGCTCGAGCGCGTGAAGTTCAACAGTCCCTACGGCAAGGACATGAAGCGCTGGCTCCGTCACGGCATCGGCGTGCACCACGCGGGCCTGCTGCCCAAATACCGCATCCTCGTCGAGTCGCTTGCCCAGCAGGGCCTGCTCAAGCTCATCTGCGGCACCGACACGCTCGGCGTCGGCATCAACGTCCCGATCCGCACCGTCCTCTTCACCCAGCTCTGGAAATACGACGGCAAGAAGGCCGCCATCCTCAGCGTGCGCGATTTCCGCCAGGTCTCCGGTCGCGCCGGCCGCGCCGGCCACGACACCCAGGGCTACGTCATCGTGCAGGCGCCGGAACACTTCATCGAGAACAAGCGCGCCGAGGAAAAGACCGCGGCCGACCCCGCGAAAAAGAAGAAACTCGTCAAGGCGCGCGCGCCCGAGGGGTCGGTCGGCTGGGACGTGAAGACCTTCGAACGCCTGCGGACCGCCTCGCCCGAGGAGCTGTCGTCCCGTTTCGACGTGTCCCACGGCATGCTGTTGCTCGTGCTCAGCCGTGACAGCGACGGCTGCCGCGCCATGCGGCAGCTCATCAACGACTGCCACGAGACGCCGGCCAGGAAGCGCGCCCTCCGCAAGCGCGCCTGGCAGCTCTTCCGCGCCCTGCTCGACCGCAAGATCGTCGAGATCATCCCGCGCCTGCCCTCCGGCCGCCGGCTCCGCGTCAACCTCGAGCTGCAGGACGACTTCTCCCTGCACCAGGCGCTCTCGCTCTACCTGATCGACACCCTGCCGCTGCTCAACCGCGAGTCGCCCGACTACCCGTTCGACGTGCTCACACTGTGCGAGGCCATCGTTGAGGATCCCGACCAGATCCTGCGCCGGCAGGTGGACCGGGAGAAGGGCCGCAAGATCGAGGAATGGAAGGCCGCCGGTATCCCCTACGACGAGCGCATGGCGAAGCTCGAGGAGGTCGAGCACCCCAAGCCGTTGCGCGACTTCCTCTACGAGACCTTCAACGCCTTCGCCGCCGCGCACCCGTGGGTCGAGCAGGAGAACGTCCGGCCCAAGTCCATCGCCCGCGAGATGTTCGAGCGCTACCAGTCTTTCTCCGACTACGTCCACGAATACGGCCTCGAGCGGAGCGAGGGCCTCCTGCTGCGCCACCTGATGCAGGCCTGGAAGGTGCTCGCCCAGACCGTGCCCGATTCCGCCAAGACGCCCGAGGTCGTCGAGATGGAGGACTATTTCCGCGAGCTGATCCGCGGCATCGACTCCAGCCTGCTCGACGAGTGGGAACGGCTCAAGAACCCCGAGTTCATCGCGACCGAGGCGGACGCCAAGCCCGCGCGGCCGGCCAGCTTCGACATCACGCGCGATGCCGACGCCTTCCGCCGGCTCGTGCGGACCGCGCTCCTTGGTTTCCTGCAGGACGTCGCCGCCCGCGACTGGGAAGCCGCCAGTCAGCGCCTGCTGCAAAGCCCTGAACCGGTCGAAGGGGCCGAGGCCCGCCGCATCGAGAAGGAATTCACCGCCTACTTCGAGGCCCGCGGCCGCTTCCGCCTCGATCCCGAGGGCCGCGCGGTGAAGCACACGCATTTTGATGAACAGGGAGCAGGGAGCAGGGATCCGGGAGTCTGGGCGATTGCCCAGGTGTTGGCAGATGTGGACGGGCAGAACGACTGGGAGGCCCGCTTCGAGGTCTCGCTGACCGAATCCCGCAAGGAAAACCGCCCCGTCCTCCGCTTCATAGCCACCCGCCCCGTCGGCGCGGAGTGATTGAGGGCTCCCAGGGTTTAATTCGCTGAAATTTTCAGGTCTCAGGTTTCAGGTCTCAAGTCTCGCCTTGTCAGATCCCCATCTGGCTTCAGGGGCTGATTAGCCCCTCTGCAAGGTCCGCCCCGCCCCACAATGCCTTTGACCGGGGCCCCCTCAGGCTTTCAACTTTCACCCTTCAACTTTCAACAATGAGCAAGCCCACCATCATCTACACGAAGACCGACGAGGCCCCGGCGCTCGCCACCTATTCCCTCCTGCCGATCGTGCAGGCCTTCACCAAGCACGCGGGGATCAACATCGAGACGCGCGACATCTCCGTCGCCGCCCGCATCCTGGCCGCCTTCGCCGACAAGCTCCCGGCCCACCAGAAGGTCGCCGACCACCTCGCCGAGCTCGGCGCCCTGACGCTCAAGCCCGAGGCCAACATCATCAAGCTCCCCAACATCTCCGCCTCCGTCCCGCAGCTCAAGGAGGCCATCGCCGAGCTCCAGGCCCACGGTTACGCTGTCCCCGATTTCCCGGACACGCCCAAGACCGACGCCGAGAAGGACACCCGCGCCCGCTACGACAAGGTCAAGGGTTCCGCCGTCAACCCCGTCCTCCGTGAGGGCAACTCCGACCGCCGCGCCCCCAAGGCCGTCAAGGACTATGCCCGCGCCCACCCGCACTCCATGGGCAAGTGGGCCCCCGACTCGAAGACCAACGTCGCCACCATGGGCCGCCACGACTTCTTCTCCAACGAACAGTCCGTCACCGTCCCCGCGGCCACCACGGCGAAGATCGAGTTCGTCGGCGCCGACGGCACGACCAAGGACCTCCTCCCCAAGCTCAACCTGAAGGCCGGCGAGATCATCGACGGCACTTACTTCAGCAAGTGGGCGTTCGAGACTTTCATCGGCGACCAGATCGCCCGCGCCAAGGCCGAGGGCGTGCTCTTCTCCCTGCACCTGAAGGCCACCATGATGAAGGTCTCCGACCCCATCATCTTCGGCCTGGCCGTCCGCGTGTTCTTCAAGGACGTCTACGCCAAGCACGGCGAGACCTTCGCCAAGCTCGGCGTCGACCTGAAGAACGGCTTCGGCGACCTCGTCGAGAAGATCGCCACCCTGCCCGCCGCCCAGAAGGCCGCAATCGAGGCCGACATCCAGGCCGCCTACGCCGCGAGCCCGCAGGTCGCCATGGTCAATTCGGACAAGGGCATCACCAACCTCCACGTCCCGAGCGATGTCATCATCGACGCCTCCATGCCCGCCATGATCCGCGCCGGCGGCAAGATGTATGACACCGCGGGCAAGCTGCAGGACACGCTCTGCGTCATCCCCGACAGCTGCTACGCCGGCGTCTACGCCACCACGATCAACTTCTGCCGCAAGCAGGGCGCCCTCGACCCGAAGACCATGGGCTCCGTGCCCAACGTCGGCCTCATGGCCCAGGCCGCCGAGGAATACGGCTCGCACAACAAGACCTTCGAGGCCCCCGCCAAGGGCAGGATCCGCGTAGTCGACGCCGCCGGCGCCGTGCTGCTTTCGCATGACGTCGAGGCCGGCGACATCTGGCGCGCGTGCCAGACGAAGGACGCCCCGGTGCAGGACTGGGTGAAACTCGCCGTCAACCGCGCCCGCCTCAGCAACACGCCCGCCGTGTTCTGGCTCGACAAGGCCCGCGCCCACGACGCCCAGATCATCGCCAAGGTTGAGAAATACCTCAAGAACCACGACCTCACCGGCCTCGACCTCCGCATCCTCCCGCCGGTCGCCGCGTGCCAGTTCACGCTCGAGCGCCTCGTCAAGGGCCTCGACACGATCTCCGTCACCGGCAACGTCCTCCGCGACTACCTCACCGACCTCTTCCCGATCCTCGAGGTCGGCACGAGCGCCAAGATGCTCTCGATCGTCCCGCTGATGAACGGCGGCGGCCTGTTCGAGACCGGCGCCGGCGGTTCCGCCCCGAAACACGTCGAGCAGTTCGTGCAGGAGAACTACCTCCGCTGGGACAGCCTCGGCGAGTTCTTCGCCCTCGCCGCGTCCTTCGAGCACCTCGCCATCACGCAGAAGCACGCGCAGGCCAAGGTCCTCGCCGACACGCTCGACCAGGCCAACGGCAAGTTCCTGGAGAACGACAAGTCCCCCGGCCGCAAGCTCGGCACGATCGACAACCGCGGCTCCCACTTCTACCTCTGCCTTTACTGGGCGCAGGCTCTGGCCGCGCAGACCTCGGACCTCAAACTGCAGGCTCTCTTCAAGCCAGTCGCCGAGAAACTGACCGCCAATGAGAAGCAGATCGTCGCCGAACTCCTCGCCGTGCAGGGCAAGCCCGCCGACATCGGCGGTTATTACCAGCCGGACGACGCCAAAGCCGGCGCCGCCCTCCGCCCCTGCCCGACGCTCAACGCGATTCTGGCGGCCATCTAACTGCGGCTCCAGTCCCACTCCCAATCCCGCCGCGTTCCCCGTCGGCGGGATTTTTTTGGCCGTATTCCGAACAAGTTGGTCAAGAGTCAAGACATGACCCTCTCTCGATGGGGTCATGTCTTGACTCTTGACTGGCGCGACGACGTGACGGGATCGGGCTTTGTAGTCTGGCGAATCCAACTACGACGGATTGAAACCTCGGCAGCTGCGCCGCTTGCGACCGGTGTTGCCAAGCGTTTGTCTGAGCAGTTGGCTCTTTTCATGAAGAAACTGCTGCCAGTCCTCGCGTTCCTCTTGTTTCATCTGGCCGGTCTCGCGGCGGCTGTAACCGCCGATCCGGAGCAGGAGAAGGCCGCGGTGCTGGCAGTGGTGCAGCGGTTCTTTGACGCCCTGCACACCAAGGACGGCGAAGGACTGAGGGCCACCTGCCAGCCGGGCGCGCAGATTACTGCGGGGCGGCCCACCGAAAGCGGCTATGCCCTGCGGCAGCGTTCCATCGAGGCCGACATCACCCAACTCGCCACGGCGAAGGAAGTCTGGCTCGAGCGCATGTGGTCGCCCACGGTGCACCTCCACGGGCGCATCGCAGTCGTCTGGACGCGTTATGATTTTCATCGGGACGGCAAGTTATCCCACAACGGGACGGACTGCTTTACCCTGCTCAAGACCGACACCGGCTGGAAGATAGTCTGCGCCGCCTATTCCGTCGAACCCGCCACGCAGACCGAAAACCCCGCGGGCCCACCGCAGTGAGTCCGAAGCAGCGGTGGGAACGGCACTGATTCAGGGAATCAACTGTGGCGGATTGAAACGGCAGTCGCTGATCCGCTGGCGGCGGGTGTGGGCTTGTGCGGGCAACGGGACACGTTTTGATGGCGGCTATCCAATCCCCGTGAAGATCATCCAGGCCAACTCCGTGGAAGACATCGCCGCCGTCCGGCGATTGTTTGAGGAATATGCGGCGTCGATCGACACCGACCTGTGCTTTCAGAATTTCGCCAAGGAACTGGCCGGCCTGCCCGGGGCCTATGCGCCGCCACGCGGACGCCTGCTGCTGGCCGTGGTCGACGGTGCCCCGGTGGGCTGCGTGGGTTTGCGGCCGCACGATGACAAGGCAGGCGAAATGAAGCGGCTCTTTGTCCAACCAGGACGCCAGGGCCGCGGCCTCGGAAAGCAATTAGTCGAGGCAGTCACCACCGAAGCCCGCGCCATCGGCTATACCAGCCTGTTGCTCGACACCCTGCCGAGCATGCAAAGCGCGATCCGCCTCTACGAAGCCCTTGGCTTCGTCCGCCGTGCGCCCTACTTCGACTCCCCCGTCGGCGGCAACGTCTTCATGCAGCTAAACCTCGGAGGAAACACAAAGGCGCAAAGCCGCTAAGGATTGCGGTTTGGTCCTTCGCGCCTTGGCGCCTTTGTGTTTCTCGGCCGTTTTCAGCCGTTCGGGATGTCGGGCTCGACGACGTTGGCGAGCTGGGCGAGGGATTCCTGCCAGCCGAGGTAGCACATCTCGGCGGGGATCATGTCCGGGATGCCGGCCTGCTCGATGTTCACCTCGGTGCCGCATACGACCTTTCGCAGGTTCACCGTGACAGTCATCTCGCCGGGCATGTTCGGATCATCGAACTTGTCCGTGTAAATGAGCTTCTCGTTGGGCACGAGTTCGAGGTATTTGCCGCCGAAGCTGTGGCTGTGGCCGGTGCCAAAGTTGGTGAACGACATGCGAAACGTGCCGCCGACCTTGGCGTCGAGGCTGTGCACCTTACAGATGAAGCCATAGGGCGGGATCCACCGGGCGAGAGCGTCGGGCTCGAGAAAGGCGCGGTAGGCTTTCTCGGGTGTGGTGCGGAGGACACGGTGGAGACGTATGGTCTGGGGCATGGGAGGTTCCTGTTGGGTGGTGGTTTTGGTGGTTTCAATGCTTCAACTAACCAGACCACCGCCGGCGGACACCGTAGCGCGATTTTCCGTCCGGGCACGAGAAAAGTCTCTCTGCAACGCCTTCATGCAAGCGAACCACAGGGTGAACACAAAGGCCCAAAGACGCCAAGAATACCGGCAGATCCTTCGCGCCTTTGCGCCTTTGCGTGATTAATCTGAGTTCCCTTCCGTGTATCCCGTGTGTTCCGGGGTTACTTCGACTTCACTCTCAGGATCGTCAGTGAATTGGCCGGGGCCTCGTAGGCAATGTCGGCCGCGATCGAAACCGTGCCCGTCTGCGGTGAAACCGCCGGTGGGGCGCCGTCCTCGTTGACGACATCCGCCGAGGCGGTGGCGAAGACGGTCTGCACCGCCGTGGCCGGGAGATTCCTGCCACCGGAGAACTTGATCGTCAACGGGCGCGCCGTGTCGTCGCCATTGACGATCTTGAGGATGAGGTCGCCGCTCTTGGTGTCGCGCACCGTGGAAGCGGCCAGCCGGCCCGTCGCGGCGGCGGTGGAGGTCGCGAGATAGGTGTCGCCGGCATTGGCGCCGAAAAGCTTGTGCACCGCGTGGTTCAGGCTCGGGAAGACCTGCGTGCCGTTGAAATAGATCATGTCGGGCGTCCATTGCGTGTGGCCGCGGCGGGCCAGCAGCGGCGCATACGAGGCGAGGTGCACGATGTCGCCGTTGCGCTCGAGGCTCGTCAGGAAGGCCGCCTCGGCGAGGGCCGAGCGCAGCGTGTTGCGGCGGCGGTCGTCGTGCGCGGCGTATTCGCCGACATAGACCTGCGCCCCGGCGCGGTCGTAGGTGTCGTAGCGCTTTAGGTTGTCCCAGAACCACTGCGGCGGCCGGTAATAATGCTCGTCGATCATCGCGACCTTGAGCTCGCGGGCGATCTTCCAGCCCTTCTCGAAGTCCTCGCCATCCGGGAACGGCCCGGCAGTGCCGATCAGCGTGATCTCGGGATGCTTCGCCTTCACGGCATCGTGGATGAGCTGGAAGCGTTCGCGAAAGACGGGCGTGATCTGGTCCTCGTTGCCGATGCCGAGGTATTTGAGGCCGAACGGCGCGGGATGGCCGGCGGCGGCGCGCTTGGCGCCCCACTTGGACGTGGCGGGGCCGTTGGCCCACTCGATGAGGTCGAGGACGTCATGGATGTAGGCGTCCATCTGCTCCAGCGGCAGGCCGGCCTGGCCGATGCCGTGGCCGGAGTTCTGGCAGCACACGCCGGCGGGAACGACCGGCACCGGCGCGGCGCCGATGTCCTCGCAGAATTGGAAATACTCGAAGTAGCCGAGGCCGACCGACTGGTGGTAGCCCCAGAGATTCGACTGCTGCCGACGCTGCTCGATGGGGCCGATGGTGTCCTGCCAGCGATACATGTTCCCGAGGCCGTTGCCGTGGACGAGGCAGCCGCCGGGGAAGCGCATGAAGCGCGGCTTCAGGTCGGCGATGGCCTGCGCGAGATCGGCGCGGAGCCCATTGGCCCGGCCGCGGAAGGTCTTTTGCGGGAAGAGCGAGATCTCATCGAAGGCGAATCCGCCCTGCACCGTGCCGAGCAGCACGAGGCGTGCAGCCGGATCGGTCTTGGTGGCGGTCAGCGTGCCCGCGAAACGCTGCCACACGCGCTCGGTGATCTCGAACCGGGTCTCGGCCAGCACGGTGCCGTCCTTGCTTTCGAGCCGGGCGATCAGCGGGAGCGTGCCCTGCTTGCCGACATTCTGCCAGCGGCGGCCAAAGTGGTTTTCCCGGGCGAAGAGGCTGAGCTCGTATTTCTCGCCCTCGGTGACCGGGATCCCGTCGAAGCCGGGATTGACGAGGCCCACACCCTCGCCGGGCGTCTCGACGGCGAAGGCGGCGTAATGTGGATTGTTCGCGTGCAACGGAAAGGCGTCGGCGGCGCGCAGGTTCCCCTTCCCTCCGCCGCGCGTGATCACCTCCCATGACGTCAGGTTGTTCCATTCGGGCTGTTCCACCGCGTTGTATTCAAAGGATCGGTTCTGGATGAGCTCGGCATACAGGCCGCCGTCGGCGGCGTAGTTCAGGTCCTCGAAGAAAACGCCGAAGAGGTGCGGACTGATCGGCTTGGCGGTCGCGTCGAGCTCGATGGTCACGGTCGCGGGCGGATTCGCCCAGGCGGACACGGCGAACAAGGCCGACAGCAGGCAGAAGGGGGTAGCACGCTTCATGACCCAGTAGTGCGGCGGCTGGCGGGGACTTTCGAGGCCCAATTCGGCTGACAGTAAAGTGACAGGAGGAGTCTCACCACTAATGCACACTAATGGACCACTAATGCGAACCATGCCTTGTCGAAGACAGACTAAATTAGTGGTGATGAGTGAAGATTAGTGGTTAGAAATCCGAATTCAGGAAACCTTGGGGAAGATCCGCCGCCGCTTCGACGGCGCGCGCGGCACGGGTGGCTGGCCCTCCGGCCGGGCCCGGCGGTCGTAGCGGCTGATGCCGAGGCGCTTGTTCTCCGCCGTGTGCTTGATCTGGATATCCTGCATGCGCTGGAAAACCGCGAGCAGCTGCTCCGGCATCGCGTAGCGGTCGAGGCCGGAACGGTCGAGGGCCAGGAGCAGCTCGTGCGCGGCCTCCAGCGTCGAGAGGCAACCCGGCTCCGGCTGGCGCTTGATGACGTAGCGGCTCGGCGCCGCGTTCGAGAACATGATCCTGGGCAGGCGCTGCAGGCTGGGACTCAGGCGCAGCATGGGCCGGACGAGCCGCCAGGTGGCGTCGAGGAGGAAGACCACGAGTCGCCGCGACTCGAGTTGAGAGTTGAGAGCTGAGAGTTGAGGGTCGGACGGCTTGACCTTCGACAAATCCAGGGCGTCGCGCCCGGGATACAACAGCACGGGATAATTCCCCGGGTCGTTGATCAGGGCCTGCACGGCCTCGTGGCCGTCGAACTCGATGCCGATGTGCACCTCGCTGTCCGCGAGGCAAAGGTGCGTGAGCCGGCCGGTGTTCGCCTTGATCCGCTTGAATTCATACGGGTGCATGAGGATCACGAACTTCGTGCGCGTCGCCATGGGCGTGATCGACCCGCACCAGCAGAGCGGCTCGGGCCAGTAACAGCGGTAACACATCTTCCTCATCGGGAAGGCCACGATCTACACAAAGAAACAAAGAAGCGAAGTCCCAATCCCTTGGTTTCTTTGCTTCTTCGTGTTCCCTGTCTCCGTCCGGTGGTTTTCGCTCTTGGCATTGAGGGGTCGCGCCGGGAGAGTTTCGCCATGAATTACCGGACGAAGGCGGAGTATTTTATCCAGGGCATCACGCAGGGTTTCGTCGAGGCCTCCGAGGTCATCGCGTGGTCCGACGAGGTGGTCGTCACCGCGGCCAAGCCCGAGGACTGGATGCTCGAGATCTCCAGCTGCGGCCCGGACGACCGCATGGTCGTCCTCAGCCACCTGAACACCGTCAAGGGCGTGGCCGACCCGGTCGAACTCGCCGCCCTGCTGAAGGCCAAGGGCATCAGTTAAGCCGCCACCAACGCCCGCCATCATGAACAAACTCATCGTTCCCCTGGTCCTGATCGGCGGCGGCATCGCCCTCGTTGTCTTCGGCACGCGCCGGGCAGACTCGGTCACGGGCATCGCCGATGAGGTGGGCGCCAAGCTGGCCAACAAGTGGGACGGCCAGGTCAGGCAGCCGGAACATGTCTGGTATTACGCCGGGGGCGGCGCGCTGATTCTCGCCGGCGTGGTCGCCGCGCTCCGGAAGGGCCCGCGAGCCTGACCGGTCAGCAGCGCATCGTCTTGCGCTTGGGTGCCACCGGGGCGCCGCGGCGGCACTTGAGGATGTATTCCTCGGCCAGCGGCACCTTGCAGTCGGTGTCACCCATGCCGACTTCCACCTGCCCGATCTTCCGGGCGGCCGCCATGGCCTTCCCCGCAAGCGGCGCCACATAGGTGCCGGCCATGATGACAAAGTTGTTCATCTGGTAGCGCACGTTGTCCGGCGCCCCGTGGATGGTCTTGGCGGCGCGGTCCAGCAGCTTGCCATACGCGGCAATCGGCAGGTCGGCATCGGGCGTGATGGCCGCGATCGCACCCAGGGTGGACCAACCGGCGCGGGCCATGTGCTCGTTTTTCGAGTCGATCCACTTGGACGCGAGCTTGAAGCCCGCCGGGTTTTCCGACGCCACCCAGGCGATCACGAAACCTGAAATCATGTCCCAGGAGGCCGTTTGCGCCCAGGCCTGCAGCTCTTTGGCCGTCATCCGCCGGCCGTCCGCCACCATGGCGGCCAAGTATTGGGCGTCGCCGATGCCCGTGGCGTAGAGTTCCATGGCCAGGGCCTGGTCGCCCTTGATCTGCTTCGCGATCGGCTTCATGTCGCCGATGCGGACCCCGAGGAGCGACGCGGGCGCGCCATGCCTCATCAGGATGCGCTTGATCTGGTCGCTTCCCTTGGCCTTCAGCGCGGCCATCACTTCCTTGAGTTTCATGTAGTAATATCCATCAGGGTTTTTAACCGCTAATCTTCGCTAATTGACGCTAATTCGGGGAAGAAACCTGGGCATTTATTAGCGCTGATTAGCGTCAATTAGCGGTTGGATCGCATCGCTTTGTCTACCGCAGCACGCCGCGCTTCCGCATGTTCTTCGCGTAGACCAGCAGCAGGACGCTGATCGTGACGATGATGGCATTGAAGACGATCATCCCCACCCCGCCGCCCATGATCTTCAGGCCGTCGGACAGGCCGAAACTGTAGAGCGACGTCAGCAGCGCGCCGGCCAGCGACGCAGCCAGGAAATGAAAGGCCAGGCCCTTGCGGGCGAGGAGCAGCACGGAGCCCAGGAAACTGCCCCAGGTGCCGACGCCCCACGCCATAACCGACCACAGTGGGAAACCATGGATGTAGGCCAGTTGTTCAGGCGTGAAGGCCTTCAGCCAGGCCTCGCTCTTTAACTGCGTCATGGTGAAATCCATCGCCCCCATCGCGTTCCACAGCAGGGAAACAATCCCTACGACCCAAAGATGCCACGGTGTCCTCGGCGCCGGCGCGGTTGTGTCAGCCATGACTCCGAAAAAGCACCAAGGAACGAAGAAGCCAAGGCCCAATAAAACTCGCCGCCGCCCCGGGGATTCGCAGCATTCGGCGGCGACATGGATCAACCGACCAGCCCGTCGCCCCGCCCCCTGCCTCCGCGGAGCGAATTTGACGAAGCCGCCTACCTGCGGCTTCACCCCGACGTGGCCGCCGCCATCGCCGCCGGCATCACCGGCTCCGCCTGGCAGCATTTCACGCTGCATGGTCTGGCCGAGGGCCGGGCCTGGGTCGCCCAGCCGGACTTCCTCGACGGGGTGATGCGAGAGATTTCACCCCGGGACGAGATGTTCCTGGGTAATCCGGACCATTACCTCGACGTCGGGCACTCCGCCCTAGTCTGCATCGAGGCCGCCCTCGCGACCGCCCGGCGCGCGAAGACCGAGATCCGCACGGTGCTCGACCTGCCCTGCGGGCACGGTCGCGTGCTGCGTTTCCTCAAGCGGGCATTCCCGCAGGCCCGGCTGACCGCCTGCGACCTGAACGCCGACGGCGTGGATTACTGCGCGCGGACCTTCGGCGCCACCCCGGTGGTTTCCCAGGTGGATCCGGAGCGCATCCCGCTCCAAGGTCCGTTTGATTTGATCTGGTGCGGTTCGCTGCTGACCCACCTCGATGACCGGGCCGGGCTCGCCTTCCTCCGCCGGTTCGGACAAATGCTCAGTCCTGGCGGCATCGCGGTCTTCACCCTGCACGGCCGTTCCTACGAGGCGGACCTCGTCAAAGGCTGGCCGCAAAGCGGGCTCGATGCCGGGCAGACCGCGAAGCTGCTCGAGGCCTACCGCGGGAGCGGGTTCGGCTATGTGGATTACACGGCGCAATCAGGCTACGGCTTCAGTCTTTCCCACCCGGCCTTCGTGATGCGGGAGTTCGTGCCCGCCTCCGGCTGCCGCCTCCTCGGCTACCACGAGTCCGGTTGGGACGGCCGCCAGGACGTCGTCTGCCTGCAAAGATAGTTCCGGCGAACTCAGCGCACGTTCCGGAGATTTTCCACCAGCGCGTTGTCGAGCTCGAGCAAGCTGTTGAACTGGCGTTTGGCCTGCGTCCATCTCTGCGTGAGCGCCTCGACGGCCGCGACCAGGTTCCGGTGATAGGCCACATGCAGGGGCTTGGCCAGCGGGCCGGGTTCGGTGGCGGCAGCCCAAGAGCGTTTCTTCTCTTTGTATCCCTCGGGATCGGCGCGATACTCCGTCAGGGACGCCTCGATCATGTCGGCCAGCGATTCGCCGCGGATGAGCCGGTCCCGGCTGATGAGCAGGATGGCCGTGGTCGCCCCCCGCACGCGGTCGTCGTTCCATCTGATCTTTAAACGCATGACGGGATTATGCGCCGAGTGGACCAGCGGAGCCGAGGCTGAATCTACGGGCGGTTTTGCGCAGCCGCCCGTCGGTCCGACGGCGCTACTTCGCCAGCTCGTAGAGATACTCGACGTAGGACAGCGCGGCGCCGTCGAAGCCGCTGACCTTGGGGTTGGTGGACTCGATGACGAAATACTCGTCGGGCGCGTGCGCGCCGCCGCCGTGGCCGAGGCCGAAGTGGCCGGCCGCGAGGCTGAGCGGCGGGTCGGTGAATACGAAGCCCGGGTAGGAACCGGCGAGCCGCGGCCAGAGCACGGGGTCGATGCCGTGGCGTTTCAGCACGGCGACTTGGGCCTTGATGATCGGTGCGTCCGGCGAGGTGGCGGTCGGGCTGTAGCCGCCGGTGAAGTTCACCTCGATGTCGCCGAAGCCGCGGCGCGCGAGGTGGGCCTTGAGCTTGGCGAGGATTTCTTCCGCGGTCTGGTTCGGCACGAGGCGCAGATCGAGCTTGGCCGAGGCCTTGTGCGGGAGGACGGTCTTGCCGCCGGGCCCGGTATAGCCGCCGATGATGCCCTCGATGTTGACGGTGGGCTGCGAGGTCAGGCGCTCCAGCGCCTGCTGGAACGACAGGTCGTCAATCCACTTCTGCGCGCCGGAGGCCACCTGGAATTGCCGGACGGTGAGCTTCTTCGCGGCCGCGGCGATCAGGACCTTCTCCTCCTCGGTCAGCGGGCGGACGTTCTCGAAGATGCCGTCGATCAACGGGGTGTTGCCGTCGGGGGTCACCAGCGTGCTGAGCGCCTGCACGAGGTGCCAGGCCGGGCTGTCAACCATGGCCTTGAATGAGGAATGTGTGTCGCGCATCGGCCCGCGGCCCCAGGTCTGGCCGTTGGCGGTCAGCTCGACCTCGATGACGCCCTTGGCGCCGAGGTTCACGGTCACGCTGCCGTCGATTCCCTGCGTCGTGTGCGGCAGGAAGACGCCGACCGTCTTCGCGAGCGCCGCCTGCACGCGGGGATGCAGGGCGATCTGCTTCACATTAGGCGAACCGATCTCCTCCTCGCCCTCGGCGATGAGGACAAGGTTGACCGGCAATTTCGTGCCGGTGCTGCGGAAGGCGTCCAGGGCGGCGAGAAAAGCGGACTGCGGGCCCTTTTGGTTCACGGCGCCGCGACCGATGATGACCTTGCCGACGCCGTCGCGCTCGACGATCCGCGCCTCGAGCGGCGGGGCCACCTTCCACTCCGCCGGGTCGAACTGCTTCACGTCATACATGAAGTAGATGCCGACAGTCTTGGGGGCGCCGACATCGAGCGTGGCGAACACGCCCGGCTTGCCGGTTGTGTCGATGCGCTCCACGTGCTGGAAGCCGACCTCCTTGAGCAGCCCGATGAGATGGTCCGCGCCCTCGGGGAAGCCGCGGTTCTCCGCCGCGATGGCGGGTTTGCGGATCCAGTCCTGCAGCCGCGTCACCGCACCGTCGTGGTTTTTGGCGATCTCCGCCTTGAGCGCGGCGACATCGGCGTCGGCCGCCAGCGTTTGCGTCAACAATCCCGCCGTGAAAACGGCGGCCAGTCCCAGGAAACGTCGGTTCATGACCGTCACCATGCCGCCCGGAAAAACCGCCGCAACTTCAAAGCCTCACTGAAAATATCCCTCGGCACGGATCACGCCGGCGTCCTCGGCCTCGTCCGGCTGGCCGGCCTCATGGCAAGAATCGGGAAAAGCCGGCTGACGCTGCATCCAGCGCACGGCGCACATCCCGTCGGTCAGCGCCTCGTGCAGGGCCGAGCCAAAATCATAGGCGCGGCCGTCGAAACCCGCCTCGGCGCCGGCCTGATCGATGGCAAGCATGACGGCAAACATCCGGGCGCGGATCTCCGGAATGAGGACGTCCACCGTGTCGACGCCCGACTCGAGGTTGGAACGGCAGCCGTCCAAGTTGTGGCTGTGGTGCGAGCGGCAGGCCTCGGGGCGCGCCTCATAGATCGTGCAGCTGCCGTCGCGCAGCAGGACGCAAGGCCGCTTCAATGCCGCCCGCTCGTTCATGGTGCGCCCCGCGAACGCCGCGCGATGGGCGGCCGTCCCGGCGATGACGGCGTCCAAGTCCGCGGGTGAATAATTCCGCTGAATGAATTCCGCCGCCAGCAGCACCTCGTGGGCCTGCACGCCGATCGGCACATGGCAGCAGGTGCCGCAGCCGGCGCGGCACGCCACCGCCGCGCGCGCCGCGGCCGGGGCGGCGTCATAGGCGCGGTCGAAGCCCTTGTGGGCGGAGCGAAAGACCGCAAGCAGGTCCGCCGGATTGCGCGTCCGGCGCAAGGACTTCAGCACCATGCCGCCGGTTTTTTCAAACAGGGCTTCCTCCTCCGGTGACCAGGGCGCGCTCATGAAGCGCCACTAGACGCCAGACCGCACGGATTGACAAGGACCGTCCCGGCACGCCGTCGCTTCGTATTTGCCTGTCCGCCGGACGGAGCCCACCTTCCCCACCGACATGAGCCCATTCCGTCTTGCCCGGTTTCTATTCCTGCTGGGTGCAGCCGCCGGGCTGGCGCACGGGGCAACGCCCGACAGCCGGCTCGCGGGTTACTGGGCCTCCCCGCCGGAAGCGGCCGCGCCGGCCGCCTTCACCTTCAGCATTTTCGGGAAATGGATGATCGTGTCCCCGCACCTGCCCGGCGTGCCGGACAGCCGGTTCCGCTATACCGCCGAGGCCACGGGCAACAGCGGCACGCTGACCATGGATGAACCGCCGGCGAAGCAGGCCGGCGCGCCGCAGGTCATCCGCTACGGATTGCAGGGCGGCGAACTTATCATCGAGTTTCCCGGCCCGACGGAGACGGTCCGCCTCGTGCTGCTGAAAGGCACCCCGCCGGCCAGCCGCCCGGCGGAGCCGGCGACCCCCGCCAAGCCCAAGCCGGCGGTGACAAAACCCGCGCCGCGACCCGCCGAACCCACCCAGACGGTGCTCGGCAGCTGGGCCACCGCACCGGGCGTGGAGAAGCAGCTCATCATGTTCATCACGCGCGGCCGCAACGCCGACGTGGTGATCAACCAGCAGTGGATCAAGGGCAGTGACAATCCCGTCGTGGCCCGCAACACCGGTTATGCCGGCACCTTTGCGAACGGCCGCGGCACGATGACCATGGCCCAGCCCGACCATGAAGGCTCGCTCATTCCGCCGCTGTTGTATTTCGCCTTCGAGGGCGAAGCCCTCGTCATCACGGTCGATGACGGCCATTTTGCCGGGCAATACCGGTTGCTCCGCAAGGCGAAGTAGCCGCACGAAACGCCCCCGGGCCGGATTGGTTTTGAATGCCCCGAACAGACCCTGTCATTGTGACCCGCGATGAAGCTGCCCACCCCGCTCCGGCTGGCCCATGTGCTGGCTCTGCCCGTGTTGATCGCGACCGGGGCGACGGAGCCGGCGAAAAAGCCCCAGGACTTGCCTACCTTCGTGGTCACGGGGCGCCAAGTGACCGAATTGCCCCCATTTGTGGTCACCGGGTTTGTCCTTGGTCCAAACTGGCGTTACGCTTCGATCCCGGGTTTCGAGATCATCAGCCAGTGTTCCGACGGCGAAAGCCGCGAGATCATCGAGGCAATAATACGGGGCCGCCAGCTGATGCTGGCACCCGAACTATGGCAGGACTTTGCCGTGCCGATGACCGTGGTGTTGTTCAACCAGCCGCCGGTGAGCTCCGGGCAGCCGGCTTCCTTCGGCTCAATCCGTCTGCCGGGTGAGATCATTTCCCACTGGAACAACCTGATCAAGCGCACCCTCGATGACCGCGAGAGCTTCGCCCTCAATCTCTGGCCCGGCACGTTTTATTATTCGGCTACTTTCCGCTTTCACACCCGCACCCTGCTCCAGCGCCGCGCTCCGGCGGCTCCGGCGTGGCTCAGCGCTGGCTTGCTTGGCGGCTACGGCATCTACCGCGAGGGCGTTTACTGGTATCCGGGTAACCGGACCAAGCGCATCCTGCACGCCAACTGGCACTCCCGGGAGGAACTCGAAATTGCCCGCACCTTGTCCTTTGAGGCGGGCAAACGGATCGACAAGGGGAAGCGCCCGCTCACTCCGTCAATCCTGCAGCCATTCCTGGTCGAATTTCCGACGCTCTTTGAATCCGACCCGCCCGCGATGGAAGATCCTGTTGAGCCGCGCTGGGCCTGCACCGCCGCACTTTTTGCCCGGTGGGGCATCTACGGGCGGCAGCGACCGGAGCAGGTCGCGCAATTCTGGCACTTCGCCGACCGCGCCAGCCGCGAACCGGTGAACGAGCAACTCTTCCGAGACTGTTTCGGTCAGTCCTACGACGAGGTGCGGGCCGAACTGAGCTGGTATCTGGCGATTGCTCTGACCGAGGATGCCGTCACCCCGGCCAGAATGGAGCCGCCCCCCAAGATCAAGTTCCGCGACGCCACCAACGCCGAGGTGGCCCGCGTTCGCGGGGAATGGGAACGCATGGAGTCAGTCGCCCTGGCTGCGCAGTTTCCAGAACTCGCCGAAAGCGCACGCACGCAGGCGGCGGCCACGCTCAACCGCGCCTTTAAGACTGGCAGCCGCGACCCACGGCTGCGCGCAAGCCTCGGGCTGCTCGCGATGGATGCCGGCGACTACCAGACCGCACACAACCACCTGGAGGCCGCCGTGGCCGGTCATGTCACCGGCCCCCGGGTCTATTTGGAGACCGCCCGCCTCCGTTGGGCGGCTTCCCGGCTCGACGACGAGGGAACACTCGTCCCCGAGGCCCTGGCCGGCGTGATCGACCTGCTCATGACCGCCGAGCAACAGGGCCCGCCACTCGCCGCCGTCTATCTCCTGCTCGCCAACGCCACGGCGCAGGCCCGTCTTGTAACCCCGGCCCAAGCCGAGGCCCTGCGCCGGGGACTGGCGTTTTTCCCGCGACTGCCCGAGCTGCAGGAGCGAATCAACGCCAGTCTGGGTCCCGCCATCAGGTAACCGGGCGGACGGACGGGAATTCGCGCTTGGCTGCTACCGCTGCGATGCGCTCGACCAGCGCGACGCGCTCCTCCGGCGTCGTGTCATGGCGGCAGGGTTGAACCGCGAGTTCCAGCCGGTTGCCGCAACGCACGAGCAGGCCCCAACCGTCAGGCACCTCATGGTGCCGGCAGATGCCCTCCTCCGTGACCAGATACAGCAGGCTCGCGGCGCGCCACCGCGCGAGCTTCGCGAATTTCGTGCCCTCATGCAGCTTGCGCTGCGCGGTGCGATACTCGGCCTGCAGGCGCTCATGCGTCTCGTGTTTCAGCCCGCGCAGGTCGACCGCGTCGAACTCGGGAAACAACTCCTCCCGCCGGCGCAGGTCCGGCCGGTGGGCGCCGATCAGGGCGCGCAGCGCCATCAGCCGCTCGCTCATGCGGACGAGCATCTCGGCCGCGCCGGCCTCGCGCGCGCTGTCGCGCAGGAAGTCGGGCCGCGAGACCTTGCATTCAAAGACCGCGGTGACGGCGTTGGCCGCGAGCACGCGCGGCGTGGCGGCCACCACATCCGCCCGGTAACCCGACCGCGGCAGCCGCACCTCCGTGGCGGCGAGCAGCAGGCGGTGCTGCCGGGCCCAGTCGAGGGCAAGGCGCTTGAGGTCGCGATGCGCGGCGGTTTCGCCGCCGGGGGTGGCAGCTGTTTCGGCCTCGGATTTTCTCAGGGTGTTTCGCAGCACGCCGCCAACTTACCGCAGGGTGCTGACAGCCCTATGTCAGCAGGGAAAAGCCGGCACGGGCCTACACCGGCGGGCGGCCGCGCACCTCGGTCAGGACCGGACTGAGATCCGCCACCGGCCGGACCTCGACGGTCAGGCCGATCGGCAGGCCCGGGCACTGCTTCGCGATCACGGTCGCCTCGTCGATATCGGCGACCGTGAGGAAAAAATAACCGCCGATGATCTCCTTGCCCTCGGCATAGGGACCGTCGGTCACCCGCTCGCCGCCCGGGCCGGAGACCACGCGCCCGGTGAGGCCGAGCGGCCGGGCGTGCTGCACCTTGCCGCCGGCCGCCAGGCCGTCGAACCAGTCGTTCCACTTCTGCGTCATCGCGGCTTTCTGGGCCGGTGTGAGATGGGCGTGCGTATCGGGCCCGGCGTTCCGGAAGAGCAGCATGAACGCGGAGGACGGAGGGGTCGGATTATTCGCCATGCCCGGGTGTTAAATGCCCGCGCCATGGCGGCAAGGCCGAAGCGACGAAGGCGGCGGCATCCGGGCCGACCTCAACCGGAGGACTTCCGCTGGGCCGGCACGGCCTCGATCTCGACATAGACCGTCGTGGCGCCCGCGGCGGCGACGGCGTCGATGGCGGCGCCGACTTCCTTGATGCCCTTCGACTCGGCATTGGCATCACTGACGCCGACGCGGCAGATGAACTCCCACTGGGCAAAACCCTCGGGCGGGGTCTTCCGCTGCGAGCGGCGGACGTATTTATTGACCTCGTGGCGGATCTTGTCGCGCACGCGGGCGTCGTCCTTGCCGGGTGCTTGGAGGGGAAAGTTCTTCTTCATCGGCCGCCCATCGTTGCCCGCCCCGGACGGGGTTCAATGCGATTTAACCACTAATCCACACTAATAGGCCACTAATGAAAGCCGGAGGACCAAAGATTCCCCCGATTAGTGCAAGATTAGTGTGGATTAGTGGTTAACTATCTTGGCATTTGATTTCTCTACCATGTCCCATCCCGCCTGCCCGCTCTGCTCGCTTGAAGACGTCCTTGCCCACCCCGACCGCTGGGAGTGCGCCACCTGCGGGCATGAATGGCCCAAGGAGGCGGCGCCCGAGGCCGCGCGGGTCGTCAAGGACGCCAACGGCAACCCACTGGCCGAGGGCGACAGCATCACCCTGATCAAGGACCTGAAGCTCGGCGGCGCCCAGGTGCTGAAGGCCGGGGCCAAGGCGAAGAACATCCGGCTGCAGGACGGCGATCACGAGATCGCCTGCAAGGTCGACGGGGTCGCCGTGGCCCTAAAGGCCTGCTTTGTGAAGAAGGCCTAGAGCCTCTGAGCCGACGAGCCGCTTCGCCTGGGCCGAGGCGGCAGTGTGTAGCTTGCGGGTGCGCCCGCGGTTTTCACCGGACAGGAATGGCGGGAGGAGTGCTCCCCGACAAGCGGTCAGGCCGGGATAGCGGAGGATTCGTCGGATAATTCGCGATGGTTATCGCAATTGACCGCGCACAAGCGCACCAGAGGGACATGCCTCAAGCCCGCATCATCGAACTGGAAGCTCTTTTGTCCGTCGCCAACGACACGGTCGCGAAACTGACCCGGGCGAACGCGGACCTGACCCAGCAGGTGGCCGACGCCGAGATGCGGAACAAGAAATTGAAGCGCAACTCCCGCAACGACGAGAGCGCCCTCAAGCAGCAGCTCACCGACGCCCAGAACCGGCGGTTCTGAGCCGGTCTGCGCCGTTCAGGAGGATTTCTCCTGGATCTTGTCGCCGAGCTTCTCGACGTCCTTGCCAAAACCCTTGGAGGTCTGGCAGCCGACGGTGGCCAGCGCCACGAGGGAGGCGGTCAGCAGGATCGAAAGGAGCTTGAGGCGGGACGGTGAGTTCATCGCGCCAGCATAACGCGCCCGGCGGGCAGGTGCCATGGGGTGTTCAACGTAGCCCCGGGGACGCGTGGCCGGCCTCGCCCTTAGCACTTCACCCCATGGTGGCCGCCGGTCGCCGCCGGTATCTTGGGCCGATGAATACCTTTCGCCTCGCCGCCCTGCTGCTCGCCGCAACCTTTGCCCTGTCGGCCCCAGCCGGCGCCGACGCCACCGCCCCGCTGCCGCCGGTAAACCAGGAGGAGGCCCTCTGGACCGGCATCAAGGACATCACCTTCGACACGCGCGCCGCGTTTTTCACCGGCCGCGCGCGCCTCGAAGCCCGGCTGGATGCGCAGATCAGCGAACTGACGGCCCGCCGCGCCGCCATGAAGAGCGACGCCAACACCAAGGACTGGGACTTCGCCATGAACCTAAATTCCGCAGTTGAGGGTCGGATTTTCGGATAAGGTCGGGGCTTTTACGCGGGGAGTGGCGGGACCGTTTTCAACTGCGGCGCAGTTGTTTTGATCCAGTCGTGGAGTCGCAGGTAGCCGTCTTTGAGTTGCTCGGCCCAGCCGCCGCGCACGGAGATCTGCACCTCCTTCTGGCGGCCGGACTGGACCAGGCGGGCGGCGATGAGCAGGAACCACCGGCGGCCGCGTTTGGCCTCGGTGTGTTGGTGTGGCACGATGAAGCGCACGAACAGCACCCAGAGATTATAGACCAGGAGCAGCAACCGGGCGGCCAGCTCGGTGGTGGCGCGTTTTTTCGCGCAAAAACCGCTGAACCCCCACTGGTTCTTCAGTTCGTCGAAGACGTTTTCGGTGTCGGCCCGGTCCCGGTAGAGCTGCTGGATCTGCCAGGGGTTGTAGTCCGCCCCGAGGTTGGTGACGTAGACCGCGAACTCGTGCTTGGTCTGGTCCCAAAACTCCCCGCACTCCGGCCCGGGCATCTCGCCTTGCAGACAGCGGGCGAAGACGACCCGGCGCGGGCCGGCCCAGCCGTGGAGCTGGAGCGTGCCGTCGGCGACCTGCCAGGCACCCCGTTGCGCCGGTCCCTGCCAGCGCGCCACCGGCACCGCGTGCAGGGCGGCGCGCACCCCGCGCGTCAGCTTCAGTTTGAACAGATACTTGGGCCTTCCGGCCTGCGCCTCGTGCCAGGCCATGATCCCGTCGTGCCCCAAGCCGAGATCCCCGCGATTGAGCCAGACCCGGTGCCCACCGAGCCAGCGCTGCGCGTCCTCCATCGCCTGTTGCCACTGCGTCGCCGTGACCGTGTCGCCCGAGCGGAACCGGTAGGCCGGACACAACCGCGTGCGCGCCACCACCGCCAACAGCGGATGGAAACTGCGCCGACCCGGTTTGGTCGGATTGTAGCCCAGGGCCGCGCCCTCCTGGTGCCCATACTTCGGCTGCACCGTCGAGTCCCAGTCCAGGATCGTCTGCCCCGGCAACGCCCCCCACAGCGGCCGGGCCTGCTGGGCGATCCACTCGGCCCCCAGCGCCGGATCGACCGAGGCGAAGAACCGTCGCACCGTGTCGTCGCCCACCACCGCCTCCATCCCGAACAACTCCGGAATGGTCGGATCCTCCCGCAACCGCTCGATGTGCGAGAACCGCCGCCCGTCGGTCAGCGCCGTCAGCATGAACGACTGGATCACGTCGTAGACCGGCGCCGCGTTCGGGCTGGTGCGCCGCACCGGGCAGGCCTCCGCCAACCCCTCGGCGATGCCCAAATGCTTGGTGAAGGCCGCCCACGGCACCAGCCCCCCATAGGGCGTCAAGGCGTCGTCCGTCACCGCCAAGCGCACCCGCCCACCCGCCGTCGGGAACGTGAATTGCCCTTCACCCACCGGGTGAACCGCCGCCACCTTATGGTTTGTTTCCATGCCCCAACACCTCAACGGCTTCCTCCCTCCTCGTCACACCTCAACTGCGGATTTTAGGATGAAAGAACTCGCCAACGCGCGGTCGTATCTGACCGGCACCGGCGAACTCGCCGCCAAGGCCACCCCGGAAAGCTGGGCCCAGGACAAGGAACGCGTCGGCCAGGCCTGGGTGCGCGCCCAGAACGCCTGCGCCAAGGTCAGGGCCAGCACGACGCAATGAATTTTCCTGCCTACTAGACCCCATAGAACCATCCCCGGCAGGCCGCTATGCTCCAACCCATGAACAAAAACATTCACCAGCTCCCCTCCCTGCCGGTCGCGGCCCAGGCCGTCGGATGGTCCATCCCCTTCCTCGCCGTTTCCCTCGCGTTCGGATTCGCCGGCTGCGTCTCCGGGCCGGATTCGCACGTGGTCTCGGCCCCGCCACCGCCGCCGCCCGCCGCCAGCGCGGTCGTCACGACGACCACCACGACCACCCCCGCGGTCCTGATCGAGCAACATGGCTCCGTCACCACCGCCACTCCCATCGTCAGCACGGTGGTCGTGACGCAGGCTCCGCCCGCCATGCAGCAGGAAGTCGTGCTGGCGCGGCCGTCGTCCCAGCACGCCTGGGTCCCGGGTTACTGGACCTGGCGCAACGAGCGCTATGAGTGGATGGCCGGCCACTGGGAAATGCCCCCGAGCTCCGGTTCGGTCTGGCGCGCCCCGCGTTGGGAGCACGAAGGCAACTCCTACCGCTTCTACGAAGGCTATTGGAACTGAGCGCGCCTTGATTTTCCAGCCATCCCTTTGGCCCCTGCCTTCCGGCCGGGGCCAAATCGTTTTTCCGCCCCGGCTGACTGATCAGGACCGCAGCCGCGCAGCCAAGGCCAGACCGGACAGGGCGGCCCCCTCCACCCGGGGTCCGCCAAAGGCGTCGCCCGCAAAACCGAGGCCCAATCCGGGCAGCCAAACGCAGCGTTCGGGATGGGTCGTCTTCGGTTCGCTGAATTTCCAGCGATGCAGCGTGGCGGACACGACCGGGGCACTGAGCCAGGGTGCCACCACCGGCAGCAGCAGCGCGGCAATCTCCGCCTCGCTCCGGCCATAGTTTTCCGTGGAGAATTCGGGGGCCGCATGAACGGTCACGGCCGCCGGTGCCTTCTGCGCGATTCCCTTGCTGACGTTGTCCGCCAGCCAGCGCACGGGGCCCGCGGAAAACGCGACTCCTTCCGGTGGCACGGCGCTCGGGCCGGCGAGCACCACGAGCAACGCCAGACACGGATGATAAGCCAGCAACGAAAGGGAACCTTGCACCGGAGCGGGCAGCGTCACTCCTCCCGCCGCCAGCAGCGCGAGCGATTGCGGCACCGGACTCGTCAGCAGCAGGCGAGCGGCACGGACGGACGGTTGGTGCTCGACGGCCAGCTCCCAAGTTCCGTCCGTGAGGTGACAGGCGGCAGAGACCTTGTGTTCACGCCGGATGTCGAGGCCCTCCGCCAGCGCCTTGGGCACCGCGGTCATGGCGGGCCGGCCTACCAACCGTCCCTTGGCCTGGCCCGGCCAATCCGTCACCAAGCCGGCGGCGCGCCAGGCCCCGGCCTGCGCGACAAACTCCGGGTCGCGCGCGGTGAAGAACTGGGCGCCCTGGTCGAAGACCGCATCGCCCACGCGCTTGGTGGCCAGACGTCCACCGTAGCCGCGGCTCTTTTCCAAAACGACAACGGAGGCTCCGGCCGCCTGCAGGCTGCGCGCGAGCAGCAGGCCGGAGATACCCGCGCCGATGATCGCGTAGGATGGGTGGCTCATTCCGTGGCGAGACCCACGTCGGCCCAGGTGTCCAGCTCGCGGGTGGCGGCGGCGAATTGGCGGCGGGTCTTGTCGATGGCGTATTTGCCCAGGACCAGGCGCAGCGGCGGTTGCTCGGCCGTGGCCGCCGCGATGATGGCGTCCGCCGCCCGCGCCGGGTCCCCCGGCTGCTTGCCATCCATCGTGGCGAGGAACCGGCGGAATTTCCCGCTCGTCGCCTCATAGGCGGGGATCGCACCGGTCGCGGGTTCGAGAGAGCGGGCGATGAAATCCGTGCGGAACGGACCGGGTTGCACGATGGTCACGCGCAGCCCGAGTGGCTTGACCTCCGCCGCAAGCGACTCGGACACGGCCTCGAGCGCGTTCTTCGTGGCGCCATAGACCGAGAACCCGGCGTAGTTGGCGATGGCCGCGGCCGCGCTGATGTTCACGAAATGACCGCGGCCCTGCGCCCGCAGGATCGGCAGCGCCGCGCGGATGACCCGCAGGGCGCCGAAGAAGTTGGTCTCGAAATTGCGCAGGATCTGCTCCTCCGAAAGTTCCTCCAGCGCGCCGACCAGGCCGTAGCCGGCGTTGTTGACGACCACATCCAGCCGGCCGAAAGCTTCCGCGGCCTGTGTCACCACGGTCGAGACCTGCACGGGTGAAGTCACGTCCAGGGCCAGGCGGCGGCAGCTTGAGGGATAGAGGGCAGCCAGCTCAGCCAGGGTGGCGGGCTGGCGCGCGGTGGCCACCAAGCGATGACCACGGGCGAGCACGCGCGCGGCCAGCGCGTGGCCCAGGCCGCTGGAGCAGCCCGTGATCAGCCAGACAGGAGTGTTTTCGGGATCGGTCATCACACAGGCCCGGTGCGAAACAATCGGAACGGGCCTGCCTACCTACGCGCGGCCGGGGACGCCGGACGCAGGGAGGTGATTTTCCCGCTAGATCGGGCCGGGATGACGCTCTCCGGCCTCCAGTTCGGCGCAGATCTCCGCGAGGCGGACCGAGGCCGTGATGGCCACATCCGCGGCGTCGAGCCGGCGCTGCCGCTCCAAGACATAGGCCTGCTCGACCAGCTCGGCGCGCAGGGCGGCGAGCTTGGCGAGGACCGGAGCGGCGGGAAAATCGGACATGCAAGGTCAGCCCGCGACGAGCACCTTGAAGCCGCCGTAGACCATGCGCTTGGGGTCAAAGGGCATGTCCTTGGGGTCGCACATCGCGGCCATGCGCAGGTCGTTCATCACCTTGGCGTTGACCTTGTCGCGATGCGCGCGGGACTTGTATTCGACGTAGGCAAAGACGACGGTCTCGCCCTTCTTGAGTTTCATCTGCTTGCCGAACGGCACGCCCCACTTGACCTGCAGGTCGTCACCGGCGGTCTCGCGGTAGCTGAGGGCGCCATGATCAAGCCAGACCTTGGAGGCCAGGCGGGCGATGCGCTGGTAGGCTTTGATGTTTTTCCTGGGCAAGGGCAGGATGTAGCCATCGACGTAGTTGGGCATGGGGATCGGGGGTTGGTGGTTATCAGTTGAAAGGGATCACTTCTTCGCCTCGGCGATGCGCTTGAGCTCGGCCAGGCCCTTCTCGAAGTCACCGCCGATCATCTTGTCCATGTTCATGAACAGGCAGACGATCTTCGAGAGGTAGTTGTTGGTGCCGGACATGGTCCAGGTGACGGTGGTCGCGCCGCCCTCGGACCGGAAGGTGAACTCGGTCGGGCAGACGCCGGGCATGGGTTGGAAGAACTCGAGCTTGATGTTAATCGCCTCGGCGGGGCGGCTTTCGGTAATGGTCATCCGGCCGGAGCCGACGTCGCTATTTCCTTCCCAGGCATAACCGGCACCCACGCCGGCCGTGGCGCCGTCGAAAGTGCGCTTCATGGCCGGATCGAGCTTTTCCCAGGGGGACCAGGCCGCCCAGCGGTGAAAATCATTGATCTCGGGGAAAATAACGGCCGCCGGCGCGGCGATGGTGGCGCTTCGCGTGACGCGGAACCCGGAGGGCTGGAACGCGGCGGCGATCAGGATGACGACGATGATCGCCACGACTGTAATGAGGATTTTCTTGATCATGGGGATTGGGATTCGGGGATGGTCTAGGCGGCATTAACGAATCTGACAAGCCGGCCAGGGTGCTCACTCCACCCCGGGCGGAAGCCCTTCCGGCTCGCTGGCCACGAGGACGCTGAGAAGCACAAGGATGAGGACGGTGGAGAGCATGGATCGGGTGGTTCATAGTCTCAACGAACCAGCCGGCCGGCGCCGGACAGGAGGATTGAAGTATTTCGCGACACAGGCTTGGCTGGCCGCGTCACCCCGGCAACCCGGACGCGACCCAAGCCGGCTTTCCCCACGCCGAACGCTGAAAATCCACGACCAACGCCGTATTTTCCAATCCGTGTCCGTCCGCCCATCCCTCGTTCGTTGTAGTGGGTAACGCGCCACTTCCACCGCAATCCCAGGCTTCCCATGTCGGCCAATCAACCCACGCCCCAGCCCGCCCCCTTCCTGCTGTTCTTCCGGAATTCCGGACCGGAAACCCACGCGCACCTGTCACCCGACCAGCGCCAGCAGCTCGTGACGCGCTGGAACGCCTGGTTCGAAGGTCTCGTCGCCGAGGGCAAGGCCACCGAGGGCCAGCCGCTCGAACTTGAAACCCGCCTCGTCTCCGGTCCCGGTGGCGCGCGTATCACCGATGGTCCGTTCCCCGAGACCAAGGAGGCCATCGGCGGCTATGTGAAACTGATGGTCAGCGATCTCGCCGAGGCCACGGCCATCGCCCAGCGCCATCCCGGCCTGGCCTACGGCCTCATCATCGAGGTCCGCCAGATGACCCCCACCTGCCACCTCGGCGTGAACACGAAGCCCAGCGAGGCCAGCGCTGTGGTGACGCATTGAACTGTAGGTTGCCCGCTCGCGGGCAACGTGGCGCGCGAGCGCGCCACCTACAAAACGGACATGAGCATCGATTCACCCAACCCTGCCCCGCAGGCCCCCGCCCAGCTGGTCGAGCACTTCTTCCGGCACGAGACCGGCCGCCTGCACGGCGCCCTGCTCCGCCTGCTCGGCGTCCACAACCTGGCGCTCGCCGAGGATGTGGCGCAGGAAGCCATGCTGCGCGCGCTGCGGACCTGGTCCATGGGCGGCGTGCCGCCCAATCCCTCCGCGTGGATCACGCAGGTGGCCATGAATCTCGCCAGGGACCACCTGCGCCGCCAGCGCATGTCCGCCGGCAAGGAGGCGGCCATCATCACCCACCACGAGCAGACCATCGCAGGCCCTGCCATCGCGTGGGAGACCGCCCACGCGATCCGCGACGACGCGCTGCGCCTGCTGTTCGTCTGTTGCCATCCCGCCGTCGCGCCGGACGCGCAGGTCGTCCTCGCGCTGAAGATGATCTGCGGTTTCAGCACCGCCGAGATCGCCCGCGCCTTCCTCAGCAGCGAGTCGGCCATCGAGAAGCAGCTGACGCGCACCAAGCAGCGCATCCAGGAGGCCGGCATCGCCTTCGAGATTCCCGAGGGCGAGGACCTTGCACCCCGGCTCAACGGTGTGCTCGCCGCGCTCTACCTCCTGTTCAACGAGGGCTACAAGGCCTCCTCCGGCGACCGCCTGTTGCGCGAGGAGCTCAGCACCGAGGCCATCCGCCTGATGGCGGTGCTCCTCGCCCACCCGGCCGGCCGCACGCCGCGCGCGCACGCGCTGCTCGCCCTCATGTTGCTGACGGCGGCGCGTTTCCCCTCCCGCCTCGACGAGCATGGCGCCCTGCTCCGGCTCCACGACCAGGACCGCTCGAAATGGGACCGCGCCCTGATCGAGCAGGGTCTGCTGCACCTCGTCGCCGCCGCCGAGGGCGATGACCTCAGCGAATACCACCTGCAGGCCGGCATCGCCGCCATCCATTGCACGGCGCCGGACTACGCCGCCACCGACTGGACGCGCATCCTGCGGCACTACGACGAGCTTTACCGGCTCAAACCCTCGCCCGTCGTGGCGCTCAACCGCGCCGTGGTCGTCGCCCACCTGCACGGCCCGCAGGCCGGGCTCGACGCCATCTCCCGGATCGCCGACCGGGACCGCCTCGAATCGCATTACCTGCTGCACGCCGTGACTGGCGAACTGCACTGGCGCCTGAAGGACGAGCGCGCCGCCGCTGGGAGCTTCCGCCGCGCCCTGGCGCTGGCGCATGTCGGCCCCGAGCAGGTCTACCTCGCCCGCATGCTCGAGCGCTCGCTCGACGACGGCGCATCCCTTTCCGCCTGATCAGCCCAACCCACCCGCCCACATGGAAACAACCGCTCCCTCCAAGGCCGCCCGCATCACGGGCTGGACCATGACGATCCTGCCCTCGCTCCTCTTCACCTTCAGTGGCGTCATGAAACTCGCCCACCCGCCGGCCCTCGACGAGGGTTTTGCGAAGATGCAGCTGCCCGTCTCTTGGGCCCTCGGCCTGGGCATCCTCGAACTCGCCTGTGTCGTCATCTACCTCATCCCGCGCACCGCGGTGGTCGGCGCCATTCTGCTGACCGGCTATCTCGGCGGCGCCATGGTCACGCATCTCCGCATCGGCGAGCCGCCGGTCACGCATGTCATCCTCGGCATCGTGCTCTGGGGCGGCCTCTGGCTGCGCGACCCGCGCCTGCGGGCATTGATGCCGTTCGTGCGTTGACCCTTATTTGCCGGACGCCGGGTGCGCCCGGAAAAACTTCACGATCAATTCCGGTGCAACCTCGCCGGGATACTTGTGCCCTCCCGCGTGGAGGTAGACCGCCACGTCGTTGCCCGATTTTGACGGATACGCCGTATAGCCCGTCACATCCGGATTGAAGGCTGCGCAACCGTTCAGCTTGAGCACGTAGTCGATCATGCGTTTTTGCCAGGCGAACTTCACCAGCTCGTCCTGCGGGCTGGCCACGTGCAGCACGGCCTTGGGCTTGAACTTCTGAAACCCGCGCGCCAGCAGCGCGGAGGACGGCGCCAACGCCGCGAACACATCGCCCCGCTCCGCCCACAGCAGGTAGGTGAAGCCGCCGCCATTGGAATGTCCGGTCGCGTAGATGCGCCGGTCATCCGGCTGATAACGCCGGCGCAGGTCGGCGAGCATCACGTCGAAAAATTTCAGGTCGCGGTCGTCCGCGACCCCGGCCCGGCCCTGCCAGCCGGCGCGCTCACCCTGGGGGTCCGTCAGCTGGCCGGCCGTCGGCAGGCCCTGCGGATAAACCACGATGGCCTCGGGCCACTTCTCATGGATCGGAAAACTCCGGGCCGCCTGCGCCATCGAGCCGCCATGGCCGTGGAAGGCGAAGACCAGCGGTGCGCCGGCGGGCTTCGCGGGAATGTGCACCAACGCCTCTCGGGTCACGCCGCCGGATGGCCAGTCCATCCTGACCAGCTCCGCCGCACCTAGGCGGGCGGCCGCCAGCAGGATCAGGAGCGAAATGAAGACAGGGCGCATGCGGGGATGACGCGCCCTCCTGGCGACGGTTACTTCTTCAGGCCGGCGCAGAACCGCGCCAGGCGCTCGATGCCCTTGCGGATGATCTCGTCGGACGTGGCGTAACTGAGGCGGAGATAACCCTCGGCGCCGAACGCCGAGCCCGGGACCGCCGCGACCTTCTCCTGCTCCAGCAGCTTGGCGCAGAACTCGGTGTCCTTGAGGCCGAAGCTGGAGATGTTGGGGAAAAGATAGAACGCGCCGCCCGCGAGGAGGCAGGTTACGCCGGGGATCTTGTTCAGCTCGGCGTGCAGGTGCTTCCGGCGGCGGTCGAAGGCGGTCTTCATTTCCGCCAGCGCGGCGTCCGCCTTAGCCTTCTCCTTCAGCGCGGCGAGCGCGCCGTATTGGGCGAAGGTGGTGGCGTTGGATGACATCTGGCTCTGCAGCTCGGCGCAGGCCTTGGCGATCGGGGCCGGGGCGACGAGCGTGCCGAGGCGCCAGCCGGTCATCGAGTAGCTCTTGGAGAAGCCGGCGACCGTGATGGTGCGCTTCTCGACCTCGGCGCCGAGCATGGCGAAGTTCACCGGCGCGTTGCCGTCATACATCAGGTGCTCATACATCTCGTCGGCCAGCACGTAGAGGTTGTGCGCGACGCAGATGTCGGCGAGAGCGGCCAGCTCGGCGCGGCTGTAGATGGCGCCGGTCGGGTTCGACGGCGAGTTGAGGACGAGCAGCTTGGTCCTCGGCGTGATGGACGCCTTGAGCAGCGCGGGCGTGAGCTTGAAGCCGGCCTTGTCGTCACAGAGGACGAACTTCGGCGCGGCGCCGGCCAGCTTCACCATCTCGGGGTAGCTGACCCAATACGGCGCGGGGATGATGACCTCGTCGCCCGGGTTGCAGGTCGCGAGGATGGCGAGGTAGCAGGAGTATTTGCCGCCCGGGGACACGACGACCTGCGACGGCGCGATCTTGTAGCCGTATTCGACGGCGTAGCGGTCGGCGATGGCCTGGCGCAGCGGCTCGATGCCGGGCGTGGGCGCATACTTGGTCTTGCCATCCTGGAGCGCGGCGATGGCGGCGTCCTTGATGAACTGGGGCGTGTCGAAGTCGGGTTCGCCGGCGGCGAAGCTGCAGACGTCCTCGCCGGCGGCGAGCATCGCCTTGGCTTTCGCGTCGATCGCGAGAGTCGGCGACGGCGAGACATTGCGGGCCCAGACGGACAACGGATGCGGAGTGCTCATTCGGAGTTGGGACTAAAGGCCCGGCGTTTCCGAAGGCAAGCCAGCCGTGGCGGCGCGGATGTCATAGGCGCGTCAGCGCTTTGCCCGCTTCTTCTTCCGGCGCTTCCGGGGTTTCGGAACGACCGATGCATCGGCCGGGGCCGGCAGCGCCTCCAGTTCCGGCAGGTAGGCCTCCACCGCGGCGCGCACCAGGTGGCCGACGCTGGTGTGCTTGGCGCGGGCCGTCTTCTTGAGCTGCCGGCGGATCTCCAACGGCAGACGCACGGAGATCTGCACCTGCGCCGGATGCAGGACCAGCACATCGGTGAAATCGTAACGCCCCAGGGCCGCGCGGATGATGTCGCTGACGGACTTCGCCTTGCCATCGCGCACCGGCTCGCTGAGCCGGTCGATGAACTCCACCTCCATCTGGATGGGGAACGGCTTGGGCGCCTTCGGGGACATCTTACAGGCCCTGCAGCTTCCCGCGCGGCACCGGCGGCGCGGGCTGCGCCAGCTGCGCCGGCTCGAAGGTCTCCGCCGGCAGCGCCAGATCCAGCGCGGCCGCCTTGAAGGTGAGCCGGGTCTTGTCGCGGGTGACGTGGTTGCGCAGGTCGATGGACTTCACGAGCCACTGCTCGCCCACTTTCTTGAGGTCGATAAGCGTCACGCTCTTGGCCGCCTTGCCGTCAGGCCCGAGTTGCTCGACCTGCACGAGCGCCTGGAACTGGGTGTCGATGTAGACCCGCACGCCGCTGAGGTCGGGCCGGGCCGCGGCGATGTCGGCCGGCGGATAAAGCACGAACTGGTGCGCCGGCCGGCCGCGCACCTTGGCCAGGCCCTCGTAGACGTAATCCGTCCAGTGCAGGAACGGCATCTGGAGGTCGAAGAGCGAGAAGTCGGTGCCGGCGACCGGTTGCAGGGTCTCGGCCGTGGTGGCGGTGCGCACGTTCACGCCACCGGGAGCGGTCCACGCGGCGGACGCCGGGCCGGACTGGATCAGCCAGCGCTCGTCGCCGAGGCTGAGACGCGTGAGCGGGCCGGCGGGGCCGCGGGTGCCGAAGAGTTCGCCCTCGAGGACGCGCTCGGAGCCCTTGCGGGGCATGACGCGCAGTTCAAACGACAGCCAGTAGGTGCCGGCGATGCCGGCCTGCCGGAAGGTGGCGAGGATGCGGCCGCCCTCGGCCTGGTCGGCCTTGCCGCCGGACACGTAGGCGGGCGCCGGGCGGAAGCGGGTGCCTTGCGCGCTGAGCGCGGGCAACACGGCCAGCGCGAGCGCAAACAAGAAAGCCCGGCGGGAGGCCGGGCTTGGGAGGTCAGGGCTTCTTGGGCTCAACCGGCGCGGGGGTTGCGGGTTGCGGAGCGGGCGTCGCGGCGGGGGCCACGACCGTCGGCAGCCGGTTGTCGGCCGCGTCCCGGTGCTTGGTCTGGTAGATGTGGGCCAGATAAAGGACGAAGGTCACCACGAAGAAGACGACGGCGGCCTTGATGGTCGCGCCGGTCAGGACGTTGTTCGTGTCGGCACCGAAGGTGGACTCCATGCTGCCGCCGCCCATGGCCGAGCCCATGCCGCCGTCGGTCTTGGCCCGCTGCATGAGGACGACCAGCACCAGGAACAGCGAAGTGATGATCAGGACGAAAGTTAGGATACCGATAACGAGACTCATAAAGAGTGCAAAGAAGCGTGGTCAGGGAGGCCTTGTCAAAACAAAGTTCTGAGCCGGTGGGACGCGGACTCCGATCCGCGCTGCGGGGGGCTCGGCGACGGGCGGGGTCACCGCCCTACCCCCTGGGTTACAGCGGGATACCCATCTTCTCCAGCACGCGGGAGAGGTCCTCGTTGCCCTGGTATTCGATGATGATGCGGCCCCGCTTCGGCGAGTGCTTGAGGGTGGTCCGCGCGCCGAGGTGCGTGGTCAGGCGCTTCTCAATGTCGGTCAGGGCCGCGGCCGTGGCGCCCGGCATCTTGCGCTTCTTGCCGGGGCCGCCGGCCTTGTGCCGGGTCAATTCCTCAAGGGCACGGACGCTCAGGCCCTGCTCCAGGGCGCGGCGGGCGAGCAACAGGCGTTCCGGGGAATGCTCGACGCCGAGCAGCACCTTGGCGTGGCCGACACTGAGCATGCCCTTGCCGACGTAGCCCTGCAGCTCCGGCTCGAGGCCGAGCAGGCGGAGGGAATTGGCGACCGTGGCGCGGCCCTTGCCGACGCGCTGGGCGGCGGCGTCCTGCGTGAGGTCGAAATCGCGGATGAGGCTGGCGTAACCGTGCGCCTCCTCAAGCGGGTTGAGGTCGGCGCGCTGGAGATTCTCGATCAGGGCCAGCGAGGCGGACGAGGCATCGCTCGACGTCATGACGCGCGCCGGGATGCTCCTGAGCTTGAGCTGCTGGAAGGCGCGCCAGCGGCGCTCGCCGGCGATGAGCTGGAACTTGTCGCCTGCGGCGCGCACGATGATCGGCTGCAGCAGGCCCTCGGCGCGGATGCTCTCCACGAGCTCGGCCAGCGCGTCGTCGGAAAATTCCTTGCGCGGCTGGTAGGGGTTCGGCTCGACCTGGTGCACGGCGATCTCGCGGTAGCCGGGCAGGCCGTCGTTGGCGGGCGCCGCCACAGGAGCCGTGGCAACAGGCGCCGGCATCGCGGGTTTCGGGGCGGCGTTGCCGCTGGTGATGAGGGCGCCGAGCCCGCGACCAAGACGTGATTTCGGGGTAGCCATGATTATTTGCCCTGGGGGATGAAGAGGGTCTGGCCGACGCGGATCCGGGTGTCGTCGGAAATCTTGTTCGCGTTGCGGATGTCGGCCATCTTGCCGCCGGTCTTCTTGGCGATGCCGGACAGGGTGTCGCCGCTCACCACGGTGTAGTTGATTCCTTCCTTGGGAAAATCCTCGCTGAAGGTCGTCTGCACGACCGGGCGCGTGGCCTGGTTCTTCGCCAGCGCGTCAAGGGCGGCGTTGGTCTGCTTGCCGAGGCGCTCGATCTGGCCGGCAACCTGCTGGAGGGTCTCGCGCTTCTGGTCGGCGAGCGCGGCCTGCATGGCCCGGTTGGTATCGGCCACGGCCCGGTTGAGCTGCTCGACGGTCACATAGCTCTGGCTGGCCTTGGCCTGGAGGCTGTTGTTCTCGCGGGTGAGCTGCTCGACGGCCATCGCGAGTTCGCCGACCCGCTGCGTCAGCAGGGCGACGTCCTGCCGCAAGTTGGCCACCTCGATGCGCGTGCCGTCCACCTGAGCGGAGGCGAAACCGACGAGGGTGGCCGACAGGACGAGGGTTCGCAGGAAAAGGCTGGGCATGGGCGGGAGCGTGGGAAATTCGCCGGATAAAAACAAGCCTTGGCCTACGGCCGGTTGAGAGTTGAGGGTTGAAAGTTGAGAGACCCTGCCGGGCTTCAGACCTTCGCCCGGGGAAAAGGAGCCGTCGCCACAAGCGCGGGCATGGGTTGCGACGGCAGGCGTGTCCCCGCCGCCACCGGCCAGCCGCGCAGGAATTCCGGCGCCGGCAGCATTTTTCCGCCGGGCCGCTGCAGCTTGCGCAGGCGCAGGATCCCCTGCCCCGTGCCGACCAGCAGCCCTTCGGCATCCGCCCCGATCACGGCGCCAGGCCCCGACGGTTGGTAGTTTAATAGACTACCAACATCGGCGAGACCAAGTTTCACCAACTGCCCGTTGATCTCCACGGCGCAACCGGGCCACGGCATCAGGCCGTTGATCCGGGCGGCCAGCACGGCGGCCGGCTGGGTGAAATCGAGCACCCCGTCGGTCTTCTCGAGCTTCCGGCAAAAAGTCACCTGCCCCTCATCCTGCGCCGTGAACGGCTGCGTCCCGGCGGCGAGCCGCGGCAGGCAACGCGCGAGCAGCGGCACACAGGCCAGCGCGAGCTTCGCCTCGACCTCAGCGGCCGTGTCGTGCGGAGCGATGACCACGCGCTCGACTTCCGCCACGGGACCGGCATCGAGCTGCCGCACCATCCGCATGAGCGTGACGCCGGTCTCCCGGTCCCCGCAGGCGGTGGCCGTCTGGATCGGCGAGGCACCGCGGTATCTCGGCAAAATGGAGGTGTGCAGGTTCAGCGTGCCGAGCCGCGGGGTGTCGATCACGTCCTGCTTCAAAATGTGACCGTAGGCCATGACCAGCGTCAGGTCGGGTTTCAGGTCCGCGAGTTGCTGGCGCTCGGTCTCGCCCACTTTCTCGGGCTGGAACACAGGCAGGTCGTGCGCCTGCGCCCAAACCTTGATGTCATTGGACCGGATCTGCTGGCCGCGGCCCACCGGCCGGTCCGGCTGGGTGAAGACCCCTACTACCTGCCCGATCCTGCCGCCTTCGCCCGCCAGCCAGTCCAGCGCGGGCCGCGCGATCGCATCCGAGCCCATGAAGACGATCCGCAGCATGGCTCAATCATCCATCAGGCCCGGGTCGAAATCCTCGCCCGCCTCGGCGGCGGCCAGGTTCTGGCGCTGGCCCTTGGCGGCAAGGCGGTCGGCGACCGACTGCTTCTTCTTGCCGATCAGATCGAAATGGATCGGGCAGCCGTCGAGGTCGAACTCCTTGACGAGGCCGGCCTCGAGATAGCGGCGGTAGGACTCGGTCAGGCTGCGCTCCTGGTTGCAGAAAATCTTGATGCGAAACGGCCGCGTGCCGGTCTGCGTCGCGTAGTAGATGCGGAAGCGGACGCCGAAGGTGGAATGCGGCGGCGTGCGGTCGGCCAGGCGGATGATGGCGGCGTTGAGCTTGGCGGTCGGGATCTTCGTATCGAGGCGCTTGTTGAGGGCGCGGGCCGCCTTGAGCATGCGGGTGATCTCGTGGCCGGTCAGGGCCGACACGAACATCACCGGCGCACCGGGCGTGAAGAACAGCTTCTGGAACAGGGTCTTCTCGTAGTCCTCGCGGTATTCGCGCTCGGTGGCGAACTTCTCGACGAGGCGCTTCTGGAACATCTCGTGCACGAGGTCCCACTTGTTGACGACGATGACGATCGGCTTGGCGGCCTTGATGATCTCGCCGGCGATGGCCTGGTCCTGCTGCGTGATGCCGTCCATGGCATCGACCACCATGAACACGACGTGCGCGTGGTGGATGGCCTCGAGCGAGCGCAGGCGGGAGAAATACTCGACGGAGGACGCGAGCTTCGTCGCCGGGCGGATACCGGCGGTGTCGATCAGGCGGAAGGGCCAGGACTTGCCCTCGCGGCTCTTGTATTCGAAGTCCAACTCCACGGCGTCGCGGGTCGTGCCCGGCTGGTCGCTGACGATGAGCCGGTCGCTGTTGAGCAGGCGGTTGCTGAGGGAGGACTTGCCGACGTTGGGGCGGCCGACGAACACGATGCCCAGGCGCTCCTTGTCGAGGTCCGTCTCCTCAGGCACGGGCCCGAGCTTGCTCAGGATGGCGATGCGCAATTCGGCCTCACCGACGCCATGCTCGGCCGAGATGTAGAACGGCTCGCCGAAACCCAGCCGGTGGAACTCCGAGATGTCCGCGATCTTCTCCTTGCCGCTGTCGGCCTTGTTGCCGACGAGCAGGACCTGCTTCTTGCTCTTGCGCAGCAGCTGCGCAATGCGCTCGTCGAGCGCCGTAACGCCCTCGCGGGCATCGATGGTGAAAAGAATGACGTTCGCCGCGGCGATGGCAAAATGCACCTGCTCCTCCGAGGCCTTCGTGATGCGCGCCGGGGTGTCGCTGCCGGTCAGGCCCAGGCCGCCGGTGTCGAGCAACGTGTAGGCGCCTTCCTTCACCTCGGTCGTCACGACGTCCCGGGTGACCCCGGGCATGTCGTGGACGATGGAGATGCGCTTCTTGGCCAGCCGGTTAAACAGGCGGCTTTTGCCCACATTGGGGCGGCCTACGATGGCGACGGTTCGGGACATAGCGCTAAGGTCTAAGGGACAAGCCCGACTGGCCAGCAAGAAGATTCCGGGCGGTCCCGGGCTTTTGTAGGAGCTTGCTTGCAAGCGATGCCTCGTTTTCTTGTTGCCCTCCATCGCCTGCAAGCAGGCTCCTACAACCTACTTCCATGTTCGAAAGCCTGACCGATAAACTGACCGGCGCCCTGCGCAACCTGCGCGGGGTCGGTTCCCTGTCCGAGGCCAACATGGCGGATGCCCTCAAGGAAGTGCGCGCCGCCCTGCTGGCCGCCGACGTCCATTTCAAGGTCGCCCGCGAGTTCATCGACCGCGTGCAGGCTGAGTGCATCGGCCAGCAGGTGCTGAAGTCCGTCACCCCCGGCCAGCAGGTCGTTAAAATCATCCACGACGAGCTCGTGAAGCTCCTCGGCGAAGGCACGACCGAACTCAGCCAAAAGCGCCCGCTCAAGGTTCTGATGGTTGGTCTCCACGGTTCCGGCAAGACGACCTCCACCGCCAAGCTCGGCAAGCTGCTCAAGAAGAAGGGCGCCCGGCCGTTCGTCGTCGCGTGCGACGTCTACCGCCCCGCCGCCATCGACCAGCTCGAGATCCTCGCGAAACAGGAGGAGCTCGGCTTCTACGCCGACCGCAGCTCCAAGGACGTTCCGGCCATCGGCGCGACCGCGCTGGAGAACGCGCTAGCCGCGAACGCCGACGTCATCCTCTTCGACACCGCCGGCCGCCTCCAGATCGACACCGACCTGATCGCGGAGGTCAAAAAGCTCCACGCGAAGATCCAGCCCGACGAGGTGCTGCTCGTCGCCGACGGCGCGCTCGGCCAGGAGGCCGTGAACGTCGCCAAGGCCTTCCACGACGCGCTCGGCCTGACCGGCCTCATCCTCACCAAGCTCGACGGCGACGCCCGCGGCGGCGCGGCGCTGTCCATCAAGGCCGTCACCGGCGTGCCCATCAAGTTCATCGGCACCGGCGAGAAGACGGCGGACTTCGAGATCTTTTATCCCGACCGCCTCGCCTCCCGCATCCTCGGCATGGGCGACGTCGTGTCGCTCGTCGAGAAGGCGCAGGAGAACATCGACCAGGCGGACGCCGAGCGCATGGCCGAGAAGATGCGCAAGGCGGACTTCAACCTGGAGGACTTCCTCGCGCAGATGCAGCAGGTGAAGAAGATGGGCTCGATGCAGTCGCTCATGGGCATGATGCCCGGCATGAGCGGTGTGCAGCTGCCCGACGACGCCGAGCGCCAGATGAAGCGCACGGAGGCGATCATCCAGTCGATGACGATCCAGGAGCGCCGCAAGCCCGGCCTGCTCAACGGCAGCCGCCGCATGCGCATCGCGGCCGGCGCCGGCGTGAAGGTCCTCGAGGTCAACCAGCTCATCAAGCAGTTCGAGCAGATGCAGAAGCTCATGAAGATGATGAAGGGCGGAAACCAGAAGAAGATGATGCGCCAGATGGAACAGATGAAGGGCCGCGGCGGGATGCCCGGGATGCCGGGCTTTTAAGACGACCCCGTGAACCGCTTTCTCCAGCTGCTCCTCGCCCTCATCGCCTTCGGCGCCGGGCTGTGGCTGTTCTACTCCGGCTACGGCCGCGAGGTGTCGCTCGCCGGCAAGACCGAGACGGGACTGACCTACCTGAAAACGGGGCTCGACGGCAAAACCCGCGTCATGACTCACCACTGGCGTTATGGCGCCGGCTTGCTGCTGATCCTCGGCAGCACGTGGTGGATGGTGAAAGGCGGCGCACTGAAGCCGGGCAAACGCCGGCGCTGAGCAAACAAGATCGGGAGGTGGGAGGGGCTTTAGGCCCCGACGACTTGCGCCCGCGGACAAAAGTCGGGGCCTAAAGCCCCTCCCACCAAATTCTCCATAAACCTTTGGCTTGGCCCGTGGCCTCCGGAGGTTTCAGCTGTCTATGTTCTCGTGCACATGCCCGCTCCCCTCACCGCCTTCCGGCGCAGCCTGTCGGACTGCAACCAGCCTCCGATCCGGTATCTTGGACTCGCGCTGCTGGCCGACCTGCCGGTGACCGTGGCCATCGCCTTTCTCCTCAACCGGATTACGGGCACAACCTGGCCGGAGTTTCCTGTCGAAACCCTGCCCCGGGTTCTGCTGGCCATGTGCGTCTTCGCCCCGCTCGTGGAGACGTTGGGCATGGCGATACTCATCTGGGTGCTGCGACGCTTCATCCGGCGCGCGGAATACCTGCCGCTCGTCACCGCCCTGGTCTGCGCCGGGCTGCACTCGCTGGCGAAGCCCTACTGGGGTCTCGAGATCTTCTGGGCCTTCCTGATCTTCTCCCTGTGTTACCTCACCTGGGAGAAAAAATCCCTGGTGCAAGCCTTCGGCATGACGGCCATCCTGCACGCCCTACACAACCTGGTGCCGACGCTGGTGGTCCTGATCGCGGCGCGGACTTGAAAGCCTTATTCCAGCGTCGACCGGTCGAACCCCGTTGCGGCAAAAGCCTCATAGATGGTGAGCATGGCCACCGCGCCGAACGTGTGCCAGACGGCATGCCCTTGGATCAGGAAGTCCGGCGCGGCCCAAAAGCCTCCAAAGCGGTCGCCCAACCCACCCGCGAAAGAGACTGCGCTTGAAAGCGCAAAGCAGGCCATTAGCCGCAGGTATCTCGTGCGATTCTTGGCATGACGGTAGGCCAGGATGGCGAGCACACACCCGACGACCACGGCGAAGACAAACACATAAGTGGAATCGAACAACTTCAGCCCACTGACCCGAATGTCGTTCCTGTGCACGCCGGTATAGGCCGCCGTGAGCCAGGTCGCAAAGACCAGCGCCCAGCCGATCACTCCCTCGCGCAGCCGCCCGAAGCTCACCGCCGTGCCCATTAGGATGAGGCTGTAAAGGACGGCATAAACCCCGAGAATGTCGATCATCCGCCACTCGGCGAGCAACGAGGCGTGATAGATGCCGCTGCCGAATCCCAAGAAGATGCCCGCAAGACCAAGCCCGAGCGAAGCCGGTTTCCGTCCCGCAAATAGAATCGCCATGCCCACCAGTGCATACGCGAGATTGGAAAGAGTGTTCTGCGGTTCGCGGATCAGGCGGTCCAGTTTGCGCTGGTCGTAGATTTCAGAGCTCAGCTGTGTGAGGGTGTGCAACCGTCCGACGTGGTAAGCCTCGCATTGGGCCTTGGGTGGCTCCACAGACAGCCAAAAATCTCCAACAGGATTCCAAATCGCCAAGCCGACGAGCAAGACCAGCACCGGAAGGCAGATCAGCGTAGCCCGACCAAGTGAATTCCTAGGTATGCCCGGTATTTCCATACGCGGGATTGTCCTGCTTGGTCGCGTTGTGCAACGCGAGCACGAGGGCCTGGAGCTTAGCCGGGCTTTTGATGCCGGGGGACTGCTCCACCCCGCTGTTCACGTCGATGAACTTCGCGCCGGTGGCGGTGATGGCTGCCGTGATGTTGTCCGGGTTAAGGCCGCCCGACAGAATCCAAGTTTTGCCGGGGTGAGCGGTCTGGTGACGCTTGAATTTCGTCCAGTCGCCCGTCTCTCCCGTGCCGCCGAATTTGTCGGCGTGGAAGGTGTCGAGGAGGAAGGTCTCGGCGAGCGACAACCACTCGGACTTCACGTTCTGCCCGGGCGGCAGTTTCGGCGCCAGCCAGAGCCGGGCGCGGCCGGCAAGTTGGGACCACGCACTGATCGTGGCCACCGGGGTGTCGGCCCCGAAGTGAATCTGAAACCGGTCGAAGTCCAGCGCCACAAGCGCCGCCAGCTCGGCGGCGGAGGGCTCGACGCACACCGCCACCCGCTTGCGCGGCGGCAACCGCTCGCTCATGGCCTGGTATTGGGCCGGGGGCGATGTTACGCGGCGACTTCGCGTGGAAGATGAAACCCAGGTAGTCCGCCCCGACGGCGTCGGCGGCATCGGCATCCACCAGCGAGGTGATGCCGCAAACCTTGAGCCGCACCCCGTTGATCATCGTCAGAATGAATTCACCGCGCCGATCACGTGCTGCACCTGCGCGTCGGTCAGTTCGGGGAAGATCGGCAGGCTGACGCAGGTCGCGCTCGTCTTCTCCGCGACCGGCAGGCTGCCCGCGGCGTAGCCGAGCGACGCATAACACGGCTGGCGGTGCATCGGGCCGGGATAAATGATCTCGGTGGCCGACGCCGTTCTTCTCGAGGTGCACGCGGAGGTCGTCGCGCTTCGGGTGCAGCAGCGTGAACTGGTGCCACACGGACTCGCCATGGGCCGGCACGACGGGCAGCTGCACGTCGGCACGCTTGATGCCCGCGCGATACAGCGCGGCGATGGCGCGGCGGCGGGCAGTCCAGCCGGCGAGCTTCTTCAGCTTGATGTTGAGCACCGCGCCCTGAAACCCGTCCATGCGGAAGTTGAAGCCAACCTCGGTGTGCGTGTAGCGCTTCGGCGAGCCGTGCACGCGCAGCAGCTGCGCCTTGTCCATGACCGCCGCGTGCTTCGAGACAAACGCCCCCACCCTCGCCGCAGCCGCCGAGGTTCTTGGTGGGATAAAAGCTGAACGTGCCGCAGTCGCCGATGCTGCCGACGGGAGCGCCCTTGTAGCTCGCGCCGACGGCCTGCGCGCAGTCCTCGACGACGAACAGCCTGTGCGCCTTCGCGATGGCCATGATCTCGTCCATCCGCGCCGGCTGGCCGAAGATGTGCACGACGACAATGCCCTTGGTCTTGGGCGTGATCGCCTTGGCGATGGCCGCGGGGCTGATGCACCAGGTGTCGGCGTCGATGTCGACGAACACCGGTTTGGCGCCGACGTAGCTGATGCCCCAGCAGCTGGAGGCAAAGGTGAACGGCGTGGTGATGATCTCGTCCCCCGGCCCGAAACCGCCGGCGATCGAGGCGATGTGCAGCGGCGAGGTGCCGCTGTTCATGCCGAGCGTGCGCGGGTAGCCGAGCGTGGCGCTGAAGGCCTTCTCGAAATCCTCCACGTCCCGGCCGAGGCAGAAGCGGGTGTTGTCGTAGGTGTCGGCGAGGACCGCCAGCACCTCGGTGCGGATGGCCTGATGCTGGAGGCTTAAGGTCGAGGAAGGGGACTTTCATGGGGTTATTTGCTGAGCTTGCCTAGCAGGGGCGGCAACCAGGGAGTCGAGGCTGGCGTCGGCCGCCTCGAAGTCTACCGGCAGGCCGAGCTGCTTCATCGTGGCGGTCGTGCTCGGGCCAATGCTGCCGGCGAGCGGACGCCGGGCCTTGGACGCGAGCTTGAGCGCCGCCGCCTGGTCGAAGAAGGACTGCGCGGCCGACGGGCTCGCGAACAGGATCGCGTCGGCACCCTTGGCGCGGAAATCGCCGGCGGACCGGGTCCTTGGCCAGGTCGGTCTCCTCGGTCTTGTAGACGGGCAGGATGTCCACGATGGCGCGGACCTCCTCGAGCTTCTGGACGAGGGATCTCGCGGTTCTTGTTGCCCGTGATGACGAGGACCTTGGCGCTGTCCATGCCCTCGCGCTCGATCAGCGCCTTGGCGAGTTCCTCGGCGTTGGCCTTCTTCGGCTGCAGCTCGACGCGCAGGTGCTGCTCGCGGACGGCGGCGGCGGTGGCCTCGCCGACCACGGCGATGCGCATGAGGCCGAACGCGCGGATGTCGTCATAGACCCGGTGGAACTCCTCGAAGAAATACCTCACGCCGTTGACGCTGGTGAAGATGATCCACTCGTAGCCGCCGAGCTCCTGGAAGACCTCGTTGAGCGTGTGCAGGTTGACGTCCTTGCTCACCGAGATGAGCGGCAGCTCGACGACCTCGGCGCCGAGCGTTTCCAGGCGCGCGCGCCAGTCGGCGGACGAGGCGGCGGGACGGGTGAGGGCGATGCGGCGGCCGGCGAGCGGGGCTTTGGTCATGAGAGTCCGAGTTCCTTGAGCACCCGGGCCGCCGTGGCGGCCGGCGCGGCGTAATCCGCATCAGCCAGCGGCAGCGTGCGGATGCCGGTCTTTTCGTGGAAGAAATACAACTTGTCGCCGGCGACGTGCGCGGCGAAGGCCATCTGGCAGCCGCCACCGAGCGCGGCCTGCAGGGCGCGCTCGACCGTCACGCTGCGCGCGGTGGCCGCGTCGAGCACGGCGGCAAAGCGCGCGGCGTCCCCGGCGCGGCTCTGGATGGCGATGGCCCCCTGCCCCACGGCCGGGACGCTTTCGTCGAGGTTGAGCGGACGGAAGGTGATGCCCGGCCAGCTGTGGATGCCGAGGCGGTTCATGCCGGCGCGGGCCAGGATGGTCGCGTCGGCGGCGCCGGCGGCGATCTTCTTGAGGCGCGTGTCCACGTTGCCGCGAATCTCCGTGAAGGTGGCGGCCGGGAAAAGCTTCTTCACCTGCAGTTGCCGGCGCGGACTGCTGGTGGCGATGGTGGCCGGCGTGGTGACGCCCTCGCGCAGCACCAGCACGTCGCGGACGTCCTCGCGCGGCATGTAACCGGCGACGACCAGGCCGGCGACGATCTCGCCCGGCAGGTCCTTGCAGCTGTGGACGGCCACGTGGGCCTCGCCGCGCAGCAGCGCCTGCTCGAGCTCGGCGGTGAACAGGCCCTTGCCGCCCTGCTTGGTCAGCGACCACTCGGCCTGCCGGTCACCGGTGGTGACCATCTTGACCAACTCGCACTCGGCGCCGGGGATCGTGGCGCGCAGGTGGGCGGCGACCATCTCGGTCTGGGTGAGGGCCAGCGGGCTTTTGCGGGTCGCGAGGAGGATTTTCATGTGGTTGAATGGTAGGCGGTGAGGGACTCGAACCCCCGACACCCTCGGTGTAAGCGAGGTGCTCTAACCAACTGAGCTAACCGCCCGGAAGACGGCCAACAAACGGCAAGCCGCCGGGGCTCGCAAGGGAGAATTGGGGTCGAACCGGCGCTCCACGCAGGTTGAAGGCCAGCCCGCGCGGAACGCGGGCTCCCGCTACTTAAGCCTTCAGCGGCAAACCCAGCGCGATGATCTTCTCGGCGGTCTGGATGGCGTTGAGGGCGGCGCCTTTCCAGAGATTGTCGCCGCTGACCCAAAGGGCCAGGCCGTTGTCCAGCGCGGTGTCGAGGCGGATACGACCAACGCCGCACTTCTCCTTCCGGCTGTAGGCGAGCGGCGTGGGATAGGCGTTCTTCGCCGGCTCGTCGATGAGCTCGGCGCCCGGGAAGGCGGCGATGGCCTTGCGCGCGGCCTCGACCGAAACGGGACGCTCAAACTCGGCGTTGATCGAAACCGAGTGCGCGCGCACTACCGGCACGCGGATGCACGTGGCCGAGACCTTGAGGTCCGGCATCCCGAGGATCTTGCGGCTCTCGCTGCGCATCTTCGACTCCTCGCCCGTGTAACCGTCGGCGCCGAACGAGTCGATGTGCGGGATCAGGTTCTGGAAAATCTGGTGCGGATAGACTTCGCGCGGCAGCGGCTGCTTTGCGACGTAGGCCTGTGTCTGCTGCTCGAGCTCGACGATGGCGTCGGCGCCGGTGCCGGACACGGACTGGTAGGTCGAGAAGACGACGCGCTTCAGGCCGAACGCCTGGTGCAGTGGGAAGAGCGCCATCAGCGCAACGGCGGTCGAGCAGTTCGGGCTGGCGATGATGCCCTTGTGCCTGCGCAGGGCATCCGGGTTGATCTCGGGGACGACCAGCGGCACATCCGGGTCCATGCGGAAGGCCGAGCTCTTGTCGATGACGAGACAGCCGCGCTTCACGGCTTCCGGCGCGAGGGCCTTAGTGACGGAACCGCCGGCGGCGAAGAAGCAGACATTCAGGCCGGCGAACGCGTCGGGCGTCGCCTCCAGCACGGTGATTTTTTTCCCGCCGAAATCGATGCTCTTGCCCGCGGAACGAGCGGAGGCCAGCGGCCTCAGCTCCGCGAGCGGAAATGCGTGCGCCTGCAACAGGGCAATCAGCTCTTGACCGACTGCTCCCGTGGCACCGACGATGCCGACCCGATAGGAATTATTGCTCACAGTGAATGAAATGTTGGAACGGTTAGAAGAAAGGTGCGCGGCGCTGGGAATCAAGCCCTCATCGCGTGTCATAGCCGTGTCCATCACACGGCAAACCCTGATGTTTTTCCAAGACCGCGCTTTGCAGAGGAGCCATGTCATATCCACTTCGCTGCGCCCGCCCTCCAATGTGAAGGACTCCCGCGGCACGCCGCGGGGCCTGCACGCCATCGCGGAGAAGCACGGGGCCGGCACGCCGCCAGGCATCGTGTTCAAGGCCCGCGTCAGCACGGGCAAGCATTTCGGCGAATTCGACGCGGCGCAGCAGGCGAACAACCTCATCACCAGCCGCATCCTCTGGCTCCGCGGCCTGGAACCGGGCGTCAACGCCGGCACGAACGCTGCGGGCGAGGTCGTCGACACCTACGGGCGTTACGTCTACATCCACGGCACCAACCACGAGGAACGCCTCGGCACCCCCTTCAGCGGCGGCTGCATCGAGATGAACAACCTCGAGATCATCGCGCTGTTCGAGCAGGTGAGAGTGGGCGACCTGGTGTGGATCGAGGATTGACGATTGAGGGTGGAACCCGGCCTCCGGACGGGTTTGCGGGATTCAACGTCCTGAAAGCGAGCCGCGCATCCTGAAAACGCGTCCAGAGGCCGCGTTCCACCTCAGGCATTCTTCCCGAACAGCAGCCGCAGCGAATTCAGGCATACCACCAGCGTGCTGCCCTCGTGGGCCGCGACGCCGATCGCCAGCGGCACCGCGCCAAACGCCGTGGCGATGACCATGATGATGACGACCCCGAGGGAGATCGTGAGGTTCTGCCGGATGATCGCCTTGGCGCGCCGGCTCAGGCGCTCGGCCGCGAGGAAGTTTTCGATGCGGTCGTGCATCAGGATGACCTCGGCCTGCTCCAGCGCGGCGTCGCTGCCGCGGGCGCCCATGGCCACGCTCACGTCGGCTGCGGCCAGGCTCGGCGCATCGTTCACGCCGTCACCGACCATGGCCACCTTCTGCCCGCCATTCGCGGCCCGGAGATCCTGGATCGCGGCGACCTTCATCTCGGGCGTCAGGTGGGCGCGGACCTCGTCGAGGCCGAGCTCGCGGGCCACCGACTCCGCCGCCTGGCGGCGGTCGCCGGTCAGCATGACCGTGCGGATGCCCATCGCCTTCAACTCGGCCAGCACGGCCTTGGACTCGAGCCGGATCTGGTCACGCAGCAGCACCCGGCCGATCATGTCACGGCCGACGATCCATACCTCGGAAAGCTCCGCGGAAGCCGGCGGCAGCTTGGCGGCCCAGCCGGCGAGCGGGCCGGATTCCAGCAGCTCGCGCCGGCCCAGCAGGGCCTGGCCGCCGCTGTAACTGCCGCGGACGCCCTGCCCCACGATGTTCTGGAAATCACCAAGCGGCAGCTCGCGCACGCCGCGCGCCTTCGCATCGCGCACGATGGCCCGGGCCAGCGGGTGCTCCGACTTTGCCTCCAGGGCGTAGGCGAGCTCCATGATCTCGGCTTCGCGGCCGGGCGGGAAACTCTCGTAGCCGACCACCGCCAGCTCGCCCGTCGTGAGCGTGCCGGTCTTGTCGAGGGCCACGACATCGATGTCCGCCAGCTTCTCGATCGCGGCGCCGCCGCGGAACAGGACGCCATGCCGGGCACCCCACGCGATGGCCGCGAGGATGGCGGACGGAATCGAGAGCACCAGCGCGCAGGGACTGGCCACGACCATCAGCGTCATCGCCCGGTAGAACGCGGAGCGCAGCTCCGGCGTGTTCGTGAAGGCCGGCAGGTCGAAGGCCAGCCACCACACCAGGAACATGGCGAAGGACCCGCCGATGACGGCGTAGGTGTAGCCGGTGCCGAACTTGTCCGTGAAACGCTCGCTCGGCGCCTTGAGTTTCTGGGCCGTCTGGATGAGCCGGATAATCTTCTGCAGCGTGCTCTCGCCCGGCAGGCGCACGACCTCGTAGTCGAGCGAGCCCCACAGGTTGATCGTGCCGCTGAATACCTGGTCACCCTTGCCCTTCTCGACCGGCGTGGCCTCGCCGGTGAGGTTGGCCTCGTCGCAGGCGCTCTTGCCGGCGGTGATGAGGCCGTCAGCCGGGAACGCCCCGCCCGGCCGCACGCGCACGAGCGAGCCGACCTGCAGTTCCTCGACCGCGATCTCGCGCTCGCTGCCGTCCGGCTCGATCACGTTGGCCCGCTTCGGCGCGGACTTCAGCAGCGAGCTGACCTCGCGCTGGGTGCGGTCGAGGGCGTATTCCTCCATGGCGCCGGAGGCGGAGAACAGGAACAGCAGCAGAACCGCCTCGCCCCAGGCACCGATGAACATCGCGCCGAGCGCCACCGCCAGCATCAGGAAATGGATGTCGATCTCGCGCTTCTTGAGATTCTCCCACGAATCGACCGCCGCATCCCAGCCACCGGTGACAATGCCGACGAGGAAGAGGCCCTTCGCCAGCCACGGGAGGCCGGGCAAGAAATGTTCCGCCAGAAGCCCGGCGATGCCCGCGCCGCCGCAGATCGCGGCCAACACGGCCAGCTGACGCCATTCCTGGTCCGCCGCCGTCGGCTCAGCGTTGATCTCCGGCCACTCCATCTCGCGCCAGAGCCACATCTTCTCGGCGGTCTGGCCCATGTTGCGGCCGATCACGACGGCATCGCCGTCGCGCTTCAGGGAGAAACCCAGCGCGGCAAGGCGCGCCGGCTGGTCGGCAAAGCGGGCCTCCACGGCGGCAATGGTCGCCGCGAGCCGCTGCTCGAGGTCGGACAGGTTGACCTGCCCGATGGTCGCCACCGAGACCTGCCGGGCGGCCGGGTCGAGCCGCACGGCCCCTACGCCGGGCTGCTCGCACAGGAAGCGCACCAGGTCCTCGGTCCAGTTCCCGTCGGCGCGGCTCGGATTTTCCATGCGGCATGATGCCCCGGCGGGGCGGCCTTCGCAAATATCAATTGCGCCCCGGATGCTTAATAAGCTCAGTGAGCGCCCATGATTGGTTTGAATGATGACTCCGCCCCGGACGCTGGCCCCGGGCCCAAGCCCTCGCGCGTCCGCGAGCTGGCGGAGGAGTTGTTCGGCGAAACCGGCGTGCTGTGCGACGCGCTCAACCTGGAGCACCGCCCGGAACAGGAGCAGATGGCCTGCGTGACCGCCGGCGCGCTCTATCGGGACGAGCCGCTGCTCTTTGAGGCCGGCACGGGGGTCGGCAAATCCCTCGCCTACCTCATCCCGGGCATCATCCATGCCGTCGACCAGGGCCGGCAGCTCATCGTGTCGACCCACACGATCTCGCTGCAGGAACAGATCGAACAGAAGGACCTGCCCATCTGCCGGCGCGTGTTCAAGGCCAAGCCCGACCTGGCCCGCTACGCCGACTTCCGCTCGACGGTGCTCGTCGGCAAGTCGAACTACCTCTGCCCCACGAGGCTGGAAACAGCCATCAACGACAGCGATGAATTGTTGATCAGCACTGAAAAGGACGAATTGAAGGCTATAGCGAAGTGGGCGAAAGAAACCCGGACTGGACTTCGCCACGAGCTGCAGCCTCGGCCCAGCGACGAAGTGTGGGAGCTCGTCTGCGCCGACTCGGCCGGCTGTTCAAAGAAATACTGCAGCGGCAAGGAATGCTTTTATCAGGCGGCCAAGGCACGCTGCGAAAGCGCGCAGGTCCTGATCGTCAATCACAGCCTGCTGTTCGCTCTCATTCATGTGGGTGAGATCTCCGGCTCAAATCCCAAACGGGGAGTGATTCACGCCAACGACTTTGTGGTCCTGGACGAGGCCCATACAATCCCCGAGGTCGCCACGGACAATTTCGGGCTGACCGTGAGCAGTGGCGGGCTGGATCGCATGCTGCGCTCGCTGTTCAACCCTAAAAAAAAGAAGGGCTTTCTTCGCAAATTGGATGATCCCGGAGCCTGTCTGGCCACGGAAGACTGCCTAGAAGCCTCCAGGCAGTTTTTTGAATTTATCCAAGACCGGCTGGTTCAAATCAGGCCGATCCTCAGGGTCCGGGAAAAGGGATTCGCCGAACCATGGCTCGATGAACCACTCAATCTCCTGCACGCGCGGCTGGGTTATATCGACAGCAAACTGCCTGATGGGAAATTAAGGGATGAGTTGCGGGAGAAGATGAAGAAGGTGGCGTCCTACAGGGCCAGCATCAGCAATTTCCTAAACCTCTCGGCTGAAGGGCATGTCCACTGGGCCGAGCTTACCGGCAAAAGAAAACCCATCGTGCATCTTCGCAGCGCGCCAATCGATGTGGCCGCAAAACTGCGGGAAGTCCTTTTCTCAAGAGGCACGAGCGTCGTCTGCACCAGCGCCACGCTCGCCATGGGCGGCAGCATCGAGCCGTTTGCCCTCCGCATCGGCGCGGACGCCGCCCAGGCCATGGCCGTCAAGTCGCCCTTCGATTTCGACAAAAACATGAGGGTGTTCGTCGCGTCCGACGTGCCCCTGCCTTCGCCGAAAGAGGCCAAACTCGCGATCGAGACCCTCACCGACTACATCCGCTTCTGCACCGACAAGGTGCGCGGCGGCTCGCTCGTGCTGTTCACGAGCTACACCGACATGCGGGCCGTGGCGGCCGCACTCGAACCCGGCTGGCGTGCGGCCGGCCGGCCTTTCCTGATGCAGGGCGCCGACCTGTCCCGCACCGAACTCGCCCAGCAGATGCGCCAGCTCGGCAACGCGGTGCTGTTCGGCACCGACAGCTTCTGGACCGGGGTGGACGTCCCAGGCGCGGCGCTGTCGCAGGTCATCATCACCCGCCTGCCCTTCGATCCACCCACCCACCCCATCACCGAGGCCAAGTGCGAGCACATCCGGGACGCCGGGGGCAACCCCTTCAACGAACTCACCCTGCCGGACGCGCTCATCAAGTTCAGGCAGGGCGTCGGCCGCCTTATTCGGAATAAAACCGACCGCGGGACCGTCACGATCCTCGATTCGCGGGTGCTGGCCAAGGCCTACGGACGTGAATTCCTGGGTTCTTTGCCCACGGAGGCTTACGAGCGAATGGACCTAGCCGACCGCGACCGCGTTTTTAGACCTTTCCCTTGAAGCAAACCTGCCCTTAGTGTCCGGCCAGTAATGAAGTTGCGATCCTTTGCCCACACCGACGTCGGCCGCGTCCGCCCTGAAAACGAGGACAGTTTTCTGTGCAACGACACGCACGGCCTTTACGCGGTGGCGGACGGGATCGGCGGGCTCCCCGCCGGCGGGCAGGCCAGCCAGCTGACGGTCGCGACCCTGGAGAAGATTTTTACGAGCCATGCGGCCGGTCATAAGCTCAACTACCCGCGCATCATCTCTGAAGTGAACGACCAGGTCTTCCGGCTCGGCCGCGTGCTGAGTCCGCAATTCGGCATCGGCTCGACCCTGACCTTTGCGCATGTCACGGGCGTGAAGCTGCACATCGGCCATGTCGGCGATTCCTGCGCCCTGCGCCTGCGCTCCAAGAGCCTTGAGCAGCTCACCACCGACCATACCATCGAGAACGAGCTGAAGGAGCGCGCCGCCCGCGGCGAGCCCATGGGCATGCTGATGGAGAACCGCAACGCCCTCACCCGCTGCATCGGCCAGCCGCCGCCGCTCGAGTCCGACTGCACCGAGCACACCATCCTGCCCAAGGACCGCTACCTGCTCAGCAGCGACGGCATCACCCGCTTCGTGGACATCAAGGAAATCGGCGAGGTGCTCGCCACCGCGGCCGAACCCGAGGCCGCCGCGCGCCTGCTCATCGACCGCGCCAACGAGCGCGGCGGCCTGGACAACTCCACGGCCGTGGTGATGTTCTTCGACTGAGTGATTTTCTCACAGGAGGAAACAGAGGGAATGGAGCTGGCGGCAGGAACGCATGCATGGATTCTTCTTCTCGGTTCTCTCCGTTACCTCCTGTGAATACTTCCCGGTTCACTCAATTTGCCGCGTTGGTCGCCAGACAGCCGGACAACGAGCTCTTTCGCTTCAGCCTCGCCCAGGCCCTCCTCGCCGACAACCGCCCGGCCGACGCTGTCGAGCACCTGCAGCTCTGCGCCGGCAAAAAGGCCGACTGGATGATGCCACGCATTTTGCTCGGCAAGACCCTCGTCGGTCTTGGCCGCCGCGCCGAAGCCAAGCCGTGGCTGGAACAGGCCCTGCAACTCGCCATCGCCCAAAGCCACGAGGACCCCGAAAGGGAACTGCGGGCGATGCTCTCCGAAATGTAGGGCCATCGCCTGTCGACGTGCCGCGATTGTAGGTGGCCTGCTCGCGGGCCACGTTGCGCGCAAGCGCGCAACCTACAAGGTTCTCATTTCCACAGCGGCGCCGGATATTTCCCGGCCTTGATGAGCGCGCCGATCACCGCCTGCGAAGCCGACATGTCCTCGCGATAGGTGATGCCAAACCAGGCATCGCTGCTCTGGAGCAACGCCACCCGCGCCTCACCGCGCTCGTTCAGGGTGCTGACCGCCGTCGGCAGATAAAACTCCGCCTTCGGGTCACCCACATGCTTTGCCTGGAAATCCGCGAACATTTTTTCCAGCTGCGGAAACACCGCCGGCGTAAAACCCCAGAAATTCAGCGAGACGATCTCGTCGCCGGAAAGGTTATTCACGGCACCCGCCGCATCGGTGAAGCGTGCCCCCTCCGCGGTCTTCTCGATTTTCGTGATCTCGGTGATGCTCTTCAACCGTCCGGCTGCATCGGTGGCGCACAGACCGCGGCTGACAGTGCCGAACTCCGACAGCGTCTGCTTCAGCGGATAGCCGACCATCGCATAGTCCGCCGATGCGGCAAAATGCGCGGCCAGAGTGCGATAGCCCGCGGCGCCGTAGAAATCGTCGGCGTTGATGACGGCAAACGGCCGGGTGACTTCCTTCCGCGCCGCCAGCACGGCATGGCCCGTGCCCCACGGCTTGGTGCGGCCGGCACCCGTTTCCTGAAAGACATAACTGACGTCCATCCGCGACTCGAGCCGGCGGCCAATGGCATCGCGGAAGTCCGCCTCGATGTCCTTGCGGATGACGAGCACCAGCCGGCCGAAGCCCGCGCGCAACGCGTCATAAGCCGAATACTCGATGATGAGCTCGCCGGCCGGCCCGACCGGCTGCACCTGCTTGAGGCCGCCAAAGCGGCTGCCCATGCCCGCGGCGAGGATGACGAGATCGTAGGAAGGCTTGGCCACGGTGCACACGGAACACACGGAAACCCTTCCCGTAAAACAAAAAGCCGCCACCCGGAGGGCGACGGCTTAATTGGTGCCAGGGGCGAGGATTGAACTCGCGACCAAAGGCTTATGAGTCCTCTGCTCTACCACTGAGCTACCCTGGCGAAAGGGACGCGGAAGAAGTCACATTTTTCCCGGGAAATCCACAAGATTTTTCGCGTCTCTCTCCGGATCCGGAAAGCCCGGAAAACGAAGCCTTTTCAAGCCGGAGCTTTGTCCTACAGTGGCCCTGGCATGACCGAACCCACCCGAGGAGACGAAACCCGCACGTTTGATCTGCTGCGGCGGGTCAAGTCCGACGGGCTTTCGGCCCACACCCTGGCGCTGCTGCAGAACGCCCAGGACAGCGCCACGGACAAGCAGGCGGCCATCATGCTCGTCGAGGACAACGCCCAGTTGCGCAATGTCATCGTGCAGATCCTCGGGACTTTGGGCTACGTGAATGTTACCGAGGCGGCCGACGGCCAGGTCGCCCTGGACCTCCTCGCCCAGCGTGACTTTGACCTCATCGTCCTCGACATCGAGATGCCGCGCGTGAACGGCTTCGAGGTGCTGGCGGCGCTGAAGCGCGACCCCGCCCGCCGCCACCTGCCCGTCATCGTCGCCTCCGGCCTCGACCGGCTGGACGCCGTGGTGCGCTGCATCGAGCTCGGTGCGGAGGATTTCCTGCCCAAGCCGGTCAACGCCGTCCTGCTCGGTGCCCGGGTCGGCGCCTCGCTCGAGCGCAAGCGCCTGCGCGACCTGGAGCGCCTGCGGCTCCTCGAGCTGCAACAGGAGAAACAACTCCTGCTGGCCGAGCAGGAAAAATCCGAGCGCCTGCTCCTCAACATCCTGCCGGCACCCATCGCCGAGCGGCTCAAGCGCGGCGAACACACCATCGCCGAGCGCCACGCCGAGGTCACGGTGCTGTTCGCGGACCTGGTGGACTTCAGCACCCTGGCCAACCAGACCGACGCCCAGGAGCTGGTGGCGCTGCTCAACGACCTTTTCTCCCGCTTCGACCGGCTCGCCGACCGGCACGGCCTCGAGAAGATCAAGACCATCGGGGACTGTTATCTCGTCGTGGGCGGCCTGCCCGTGCCCTCCGCCCGCCACGCGACCGGCGTCGCGGAAATGGCGCTGGCGATGCTTGCCGACCTTGCGGAGCTCAACCAGCAGCGCGGCCTCCAGTTGCACATGCGCATCGGCATGCACTCCGGGCCCGTCGTGGCCGGGGTCATCGGCAGCAGGAAGTTCACCTACGACCTGTGGGGCGTGGCGGTGAACCTGGCCCAGCGCGTGCAGGCCTCGGGCATCCCGGATCGCGTCAACGTCTCGGCGAACACCTACGAGCTGTTGAAAAAAGACTTCCTCCTCACCGAGCGCGGCACGGTGGAATGCAAGGGCCAGGGCCTCGTCCGGACCTACCTGCTCGACGGGAAAAAATAAGCCCGGCTCAGATATCCTCCGGCCCGAGCCACCGGAAGGAGCTGATGACAAAGCGTCGGCCGAAGCCGGGCATCGGGTCCGGCGTGCGCTGCACGATGGCTTCGCAATACGCGCTCGCCTCGATCCTCGCCGGATCTGCCGGGTTGAGCGCCTCGCCATAGGCGCGGATACGGAACGTGTCCGAGCGGACCGTCAGCATCGGGCCCAGCGCGGTCAGGACCTGGGTGAAGTTGGGCGAGCTGGTGATGGGAAAGATCGTCGCCAGGTAGGTCGCGAACCCGAGGGTCGAGGTGAAGGGCGCGTTGGCCGCCTTGCCCGAGGTCGTGCCGGCGAAGTTGTCTCCGATGAGATTGCCGCGATTGGTCACGTTCAGCACCGGCGTCACCGCCGGCATGGTGTTGTAGGTGTCGAGCAGGCTGCGCCACACCAGCGTGGACGAGGTGTTGATGTTGATCATGCCGGAGCGGTATTGCGACCCGACCACCGCGCGGGGTGTCAGGCTCACGTAATGGAAACCGTCCTGCAGGACGGAGGGCGTCACGGCTGACAACAGTCCCATCTGCTCGTAGGAAAGTAGCGCGGGCAGGACGGCGGCGTTGGTCTCCAACGCGGTCTTGAGCCGCAACTGGTTGGTGAGCATGGACGAGCCGATGGCCGGCGCCGTGGTGGGCACCGCCCGCTGATCGGGCGGAGCGTAGGCCCCGAGCTTGATGCCCTCGTCGGTGACCAGATATGCATAGCTTCCGACCTTCGCGGGCACGCCCGGCAATCCGGACGAATCCGGAACCACGATCGGGACCTTTCCCGCAATGACATGCTCCTTTTCCAGGTTGGCGGAAGTGGAGTTCGCGGCTCCGACGCTGCCCTGCGATATCAACTCAATCGTGTCAGTGCCCGCACTGGTCGCGGTGATTGCACCGGATGTCAGCCAGGCCACAAAACTGCCGTCATCACGCCAGACGCCGCACCAATATCGCGTCGTCGCGTTCTGGTTGCCGGCAATCCCGGTGATGCCCGCCATGCCGGTGATGCGGCTGTCGTCGCCCGCATGGCGCTGGAGCTCGCCGAGCGCGATGGTGAGGGCCAGCGAGGCGTTCTGGCGCGCCTGCGTCTGGTAGACGTTCGCGGCGGACATCTCGCTCCCGACCTTCGTCAGGGCGCTGAGCGCGAATACGGCCAGCACCAGCAGCGCCAGCAGAACCAGCGTGATGACCAGGGCGAAGCCGCGCGGGCGGCGCCGGCTCATAACGCGCCCCCCCTGATCTCGATGCGGCGGATGAAGACCTTGGAATTTGCCTCCACCACGCCCCACCACCACTCGGCATCGTTGCCGTAGGATGGAGGACGCGGGACGCGACCGGCCTCGATGGCCTCCAGCAGGGTCGCGCCTTCCTCGGTCAGGATCCGAAGCATCACGTCAGCCACCTCGGGATAGCGGGTATCGGTCGCCGTGCTGTTGCCGGTGGCCTGATGCGAGGTGTCGCCAGTGCCGGTGGGATAGATCCGCAACAGGGTGTGGTCCGGATTGCGCACATACAGCCAGCAGCCGAAATCGACCACATTCGAACCCAGCAGATTGGCATGGCTGGGATTCATCACGTTCCGCGCCGTGCGGTAGGCAGTCGAGCTGGCGCTGGCGGGATTGTTGGTGGTGCTCGTGTAGCCGGTGGAAGTGACATCATAGCCGGCGGCAAACGTCTCGGCGTTGCTTATCGCCGAGCGGTAAAGCGAATAGCGGACCGCGGCCGGATTCGTGACCAGGGGGTCGCCCGTGATGGGCCGGCGCGCGATCTGGTAGGCGACAACGGTCGGCAGACTGCCTCCCGACTCCACATTGGTGGTCACAAACCGCAGCCAGCTGCCGGACAGGCCGAAGCGCGAATCTTGGAGCAGCCTTTCGCCGCCGGCCGCCGGAGCCGGCAGCGGGAGAAGGCTGCCGCCACCGGAAGGTTTCATCACACCGGGACCGAGCAGCCAGCCATGATTGGTGAGGCTGCCCGCGGAATCGAGGATGTCAGCCGCCAGCCAGCGGTTCGTATCACGGCGGTGGATGGCCGACTGCAGGTCCTGCTCCAGCAAATCAAACACCTGCCGCGCGGTCGTCGCCTGCAAGTGGCTCGCCTGGCTGCGCCGCCAGAGGTTCAGCACGTTGGTCGTCACCGCCAGCATCAACCCGGCGATGGCCAGGGTGATGGCCACCGCCACCAGCAGTTCCAGCAGCGTGAAGCCACGGATGGAGGAAGGCCGGCTCATCGGTTCAGCGACAAGGTGAACATGACCTGACTGCGGTCGGCCCGGGCGGTCGGCGCCGTCGCACCGGGCAACCGGTAAGGCCAGGAGACCCGCACATAAAGCGCCAGGAAAGCTTTCTGCCCGTCAAAGCGCAGCGGCTCGGAGGGAAATTTCCAGCACTCCACCAGGTAGTATTGCTCGGCGGTCGGGATGGGATCCGCCACCGGCAGGTATTCCAACGAATCCACCCGGGCTGCGACACGGGCCGCGGCAAAGGCGAGCCCATCATCCAGCGGCGATGTCATCACCGGCACCCGGTCCGCCAGGCCGTCCAGCCCGGCTGAGGCCAACCGTGAAAGCTCCACCTTGAGCGGTTCAGGCAAGCGCTGGGCGGCCACCATATCATTGGAGTCAGCGCCCTGCCGCGAAAGCCCGGCGATTAGCCCGATGATGACCGTGACCGCAGTCACGAACAGGCCGACTGCAATGATGACCTCCAGCAGGGTGAAGCCGCGGGTTGCACGGAACAGTTTCATCAGAACGAACTGCGCTCACCCAAGAGCGCCGGCACGCCGTAGGCGCTCAGGATTAATCCCCGCACCGCGTGCGGGCTGCCAAGCTGGACCGGGGATTCGCCCGGCTGGTAACTGCCCGGTGGACGCCGAACCCCGAGCGCGATGACCAAGGCTCCTTTCGGCGGCGGACCGCCACCCAGCGCGGCCAGGGTGCCATTGGGCGTGAAACCGACACCCGTCCACAATTGCGCCGCCGCATCGCCCTCAAGCAGGACCGACAGCGACTGGCTGGTGAAAAGGTCCGACACCAGATCGGCGGCGGGATCGGTCACGCGCTTCCAGTCAGCCGGGTTGGCTACCAGTCCGCCACTCTGGGTAAGGGACGAGGGCATGACATACACCCCCTCGGGCAGGGTGACCGTGGCGAGTGTATCCCAGTCAGCTGGGCTCGAGCCGGCTTGCCGCGCCAGTTGCAGCACCAGGTGCCGGAGATAACGCTCGGGTGTGCTCGCGTCGATGTTCACCAGCAGCCGGGTTTTCCTACCGGTCGCCGGCGCCTTGGTGCGAGCCGTGGTGATCAGGTTGGCGAGCGTGGCCTGCCCTGACTGCAACGCGGCCGTGGCGCCGCCACCCGTCAATCCGCTGACGAGAAAAAAGGACATCGCTGCAATGAGTCCGATGACGACCAGCAGCTCCAGCAGCGTGAAGGCTTTGGCGGCGCGGGCGTTCATTTCCAGCTGAAGATGAACTCCGGGTTCCTCGCGTCGGCGCCGGGCGCGGCGACGTAGAAGAGCACGCCGGCGCGGACGCCGGTCACAGGGAAATCGGTTGCGCTGGGCGTCAGGCCGCCCACGGCGGGCAGGGCCGGATAGTCGCTGCCGATGCGGATGACGCCGTCGAGATTCTTATCCACCAGCACGGCGATCTCGGTGTTGTCGAAGGCGTCGCGCAGGAGGTTGGGCGTGGGTGAACCCGCATTGGTGAAGTCGGCGTCACTGAAGGAATAGAAACTGATGAGCTTCCGGTTCTGCGTCGCGGCGGAACCGGCGGGAAGCAGCGGCGTGCCGTCGCGCTTCCGGCCGGCGAGGATGTCGTGGAAGAGATGATCGCCGGTGATGGCCGTGGTCGCGCCCCCATTGACCAGCGCGGTCGGATCAAAAGCCGGGTAATAGCCGTATTCGCTGCGGAAGCCCTCCAGGGCCGCGGACCACTGGCTGAACTGCACCTTGGTCCGCGCCTTGTTGGCCGAGACCCGCGCCGAGCGCACCGCCGGGAAGATGAGCGCCGCGAGGATACCAATCACCGTGATTACCGACAGCAGCTCGAGCAGGGTGAATCCGCCTGCTGATCGCTGAAAGCTGAAGGCTGAACGCTTCATCGTCAGTTCCGGTTGGCGTAGATGTTGTCCAGATTGAGCGGCCGTCCATCGGACAGCACCGCCTCGTAGGCTGCACCAATGATGCCATCGGCAGGGATTGGCAATGTTGCGTTCCCATCGGGCCCGGCGGACAGCAACACGAAGGAGGAATTCCTCCACGCCGCCCCGGGATTGTAGGCATAGCGGTAGGGATTGCCCCAGGGATCGACCACCGCGTTGACCGCGTCGTCCGCGGCCGCGGGATTCGCGAGCGTGAACCTCGCTTTCTCCAGCAGCACACGCTGCCGCACGGCGAAATTGGCGGAAGCCAGCTGCGGGCCGCGCTGGCCGTTGAGCGCCGCATAGAGCGCGTGACCCGAGCCGGTGTCCGTCGCCCGCGAGTCGGACAACACCCGAGGATAGTCGCCGTAGTTGCGCTTGTAGGCCTCAAGTGCGGCACCGAGCGCGGCGAGTTCCGCCTTCGCGCGGGCGGTCTTGCCGGCCTCCGAGGTGCGGCGGCCGACCCCGATGACGATGCCGGCCAGGATCGCGATGATCGTGATGACCGCCAGCAGCTCGAGCAAAGTGAAGCCCCGCCGGGACGGTAAGGACACTCGGCGGGGCTTCATGAAACAGGTCGGCGACAGGCGCCGGCGGTTATTCCTCGTCCGCCTTCAGGGCCGTGATGACCGAGAAATCCTCGAGCGTTGTCGTGTCGCCCTTGATGTCGCCGGACGTGGCCAGCTCCTTGAGGAGGCGGCGCATGATTTTACCGGACCGGGTTTTGGGCAGGCCGGCGGCGAAACGGACATCATCGGGCTTGGCGAGAGAGCCGATCTCCTTGCCAACATGGGCACGGAGCTGCTCCTTGAGTTCATCGGTGGCGGCGATGCCGGCCTTGAGCGTGACAAACACCACGAGGGCCTGGCCCTTGAGGTCGTCGGGACGGCCGACCACGGCGGCCTCGGCGACGGACGGATGCGACACGAGCGCGCTCTCGACCTCGGCCGTGCCGATGCGATGGCCGGAGACGTTAAGCACGTCGTCAATGCGGCCGACGACCCAGAGGTAGCCATTCTTGTCCTTGCGGGCGCCATCGCCGCAGAAATACAGGCCGGGGATCTCGCTCCAATACTGCTTCTTGAAACGCTCGTCGTCGCCCCAGAGGGTGCGGAGCATCGAGGGCCAGGGCTGCGTCAGGAAGAGCTTGCCGCCGCTGTTGGCGGGGACCTCGGTGCCGGTTTCGTCCAGCACCTTCGGCACCACGCCGAAGAACGGCAGCGTGCATGAGCCGGGCGTGGTCGGAATGGCACCGGGGATCGGCGTGACCATGATCGCTCCGGTCTCGGTCTGCCACCAGGTGTCGACGATCGGGCAGCGCTTCTTGCCGATGAGGGTGTGATACCACATCCACGCCTCGGGATTGATGGGCTCGCCGACGGAGCCGAGCAAACGCAGCGAAGCGAGGCTGTGCTTCTTCACGTAGTCGTCTCCCCAGCGCATGAAGGCGCGGATGGCGGTGGGCGCGGTGTAGAAGATGGTGACACCGTGTTTGTCGATGATCTGCCAGAAACGGTCGGGCTCCGGCTGGTTGGGCGCGCCCTCATACATGAGGACGGTCGCGCCGCAGCTGAGCGGGCCGTAGACGACGTAGCTGTGACCGGTGATCCAGCCGATGTCCGCCGTGCACCAGTAGACGTCGGTCTCCTTGAGATCGAAGACGTAGTGCGACGTCATCGTCGTGCCGAGCAGGTAGCCGGCGCTGGTGTGCAGCACGCCCTTGGGTTTGCCGGTGGAGCCGGACGTGTAGAGGATGAAAAGCGGCGTCTCGCTGTCGTGGGCCTTCGCCTTGTGCGTGGCGGGCGCGGCGGCCATCAAGTCGTGCCACCAGCGGTCGCGGCCCTCGGTCATGGTGACGGCATTGCCGGTGCGCTTGAGCACGACGACGTGCTGCACGGTCGGCGTCTGCGGCAGGGCACGGTCAACGTTGACCTTGAGCTCGACAACCTTGCCGCGGCGCCAGCCACCGTCGGCCGTGATGATGAGCTTGGCCTGGCAATCGTTGACGCGGTCCTTGATGGCCTCGGCGCTGAAGCCGCCGAAGATCACCGTGTGGATCACGCCGATGCGCGCGCAGGCGAGCATGGCCACGGCCGCCTCGGGCACCATGGGCATGTAGATCGCGGCGCGATCGCCCTTCATCAAGCCAAGGGACTCGAGGACGTTGGCGAACTTGCACACCTCCCGCTGGAGCTGCGCGTAGGTGATCGTGCGGACATCGCCGGGCTCGCCTTCAAAAATAATTGCGGCCTTGTTCGCGCGGGCCGTCTTCAGGTGCCGATCGAGGCAATTTTCAGAAACGTTCAACTGCCCGCCCGTGAACCACTTGGCATGCGGTGCCTTCCATTTCAGGACGCTGCTGAAAGGCTTCCGCCAGGCGAGAAATTGCCTGGCTTGTTTGCCCCAAAACCGGTCTGGAGCGTTGACAGACTCCGAGTAGAGCCTACGGTAAGTCGCGTAGCTGCCAAGGTTTGCTTGGTTCTTGAATTCAGCCGATGGTTTGAAAATCCGGCTTTCGCGAGACACCGAGGTAATCGTTTGGTCCGTCACTGTTTCTCTCCTTATTGGGGTTGAAGCTTAATCGGTTCTGAAATGCCCCCGACGGATTGCACGGTCAAGCTCAGGCAATTGCATAAACTCGTTTTGTATGGATAAAGATACTTCGTCGGCCGCCTCCACGGCGTCCCCGACTCCCTCACCCGCTCCCGCTCCGGTCCAACCGGACAACAGCATCCGCGTCGAAGGCATCCTCGACATCGACAACAGCCGCAACGGCGCGTTGCTCGATCTCGCGAAGCACGGCAAGCGCCGGCCGACCGACCCGTTCGTGCCGCGCGAGCTCATCCGCCGCTTTCATCTGAACCAGGGCAGCATGGTCACGGCCATGGCCACGCCCGACGAGCGCTTCCCCAACCCGAAGGTCCGCTTCATCGAGAAGGTCGACGGCCTCGAGATCGACGCGCGCCGCAAGTGCACCGAATTCGCCAATCTCACGACCATCACGCCCGAGGAGCAGATCAAGCTCGAGCTGAAGGACGGCCGCATGACCACCCGCGTCATGGATCTCTTCTGCCCCATCGGCAAGGGCACCCGCGGCCTCATCGTCGCCCCGCCCCGCACCGGCAAGACCACCTATCTCCGCGACATCGCCCTCGGCGTCCTGCAGAACCACCCCGAGTGCCATGTCATGATCCTCCTCGTGGACGAGCGCCCCGAGGAAGTCACCGACTTCAAGCGCAGCGTCCCCGCCGAGGTCTGGGCCTCGTCCAACGACGACCCGGTCGAGAACCACATCCGCGTGGCCGACCTCTGCATCGAGCGCGCCAAGCGCCTCGTCGAGGCCGGCAAGGACGTTGTGATGCTGATCGACTCCCTCACCCGCCTCGCCCGCGCCCACAACACCGCCAAGAACTCCGGCCGCACCGGCACCGGCGGCCTGGATGTCCGCGCCCTCGAGAAGCCCCGCCAGCTGTTCGCCTCCGCGCGCAACACCGAGGATGGCGGCTCGCTGACTATCATCGCCTCCATCCTGGTCGAGACCGGCAGCCGCATGGACGACGTCATCTTCCAGGAATTCAAGGGCACCGGCAACATGGAGCTCGTCCTCGACCGCAAGGCCGCCGAGATGCGCATCTGGCCGGCCGTCAACGTCCAGTCCTCCGGCACCCGCAAGGAGGAGTTGCTGATCAACGATCCCAAGACCCTCGAGGGCATCCACTTCTTCCGCCGCGCCCTGGTGCAGCAGAAGATCGAGGAGGCCACCGACACCATGGTCACCCGCCTGGGCAAGACCAAGACCAACGCCGAGTTCATCAAACTCATCGCCCGCTAAAATTCGCTCTTGCGCCGGCTTTTCGCCGCCGCGACAACTTCCCTTCCTCGCTCACCCTCTGACACGAAAGATCCCTTAATGAACAGCTTCTCCGAGCAATGTCTCGATATGGCCCGGTCGATGTTGGCCCACAACCTCGACGCCATCAATGCCGACGGCACCGTCACTCCCATCCCGGGCGAAAGCCCCCGTTCCGATGAGCCGGGCCACGTCGCCTTCGCCCTCGGCGAATATTACCGCGCCACCGGCGAGACCACGCTCAAGGGCTACGACCTGATCGACCTCGCGGCCCGCACCATCACCGCCCAGGCCTTCACCGAGCCCGCCGGCGAGAACGGCGTCGCCTACGCCTCCCTCGGCCTCCTGTCCTTCGGCCCCTCCAAGGAGCGCAACCCCGTCTGGGAGCGCCTCGTCGAGGAGACCCGCCAGAAGCTCGACAAGCTCCTGCTCACCCGCAGCGACTACGACAATTACTGGCAGGCCTTCAACATCGCCAAGGCGGTGTGTCGCTACAGCCTCGGCCTGTCCAAGAAGGACGAGACCTCGCGCCTCATCGAGCGCCTTGCGGAACGCATCGAGCAGACCAGCTCGGCCGGCTTCTTCGACGACGTCGAGAAGGGCATCGGCGGCCACTTCAACCTTTACGGCGTGATGACCCTCGTCTTCACCCGCTCGGCCCTGCAGCTCCACGCCAACTCCGCCCTGCGCGAGCGCAAGCTGCCGACCCTCCGCACCTACGCCGAGAAATACATCAAGATGATGCCCGACCTCGTCCGCCCGGACGGCCAGGGCTGGGCCTACGGCCGCGCCGCCGGCGCCTACGGCCAGATGCACTGCATCACCCTCATCCTCCAAGGCCTGCGCGACGGCTGGATCCCCGACGACCAGAAGAACAAGTATTTCGACATCCTGCGCCGCCTGTTCTACTATTTCTTCCACACCTATCTGGACCAGGAACACGGCTTCCTCGACATCCGCGACGGCGAGCGCACGGCCTACGCCTCGCACACGACGCGCATGGCGAACTTCGACGCCGCCCGCTATCTCTGCCAGTGGTCCCGCCTCGCGAAGACCGTGCAGATGCCGGACAACGTGAAGCCCGACGCTGTGCGCACCAGCGGCCGCTTCGTCATCTTCGACAAGAGCAACCGCAAGGAGCAGGGCCTCTTCCTCTACCGCGACGCCGAGTCCGGCCTGCAGGTGCAGCTACCGCTCGTCAGCTCCGGCACCGATTGCACCGCGGACAACCTGCCGTTCCCGCACTGCCCCGGCGTCTTCGACTGGCCGAACAATTTCTATCTGCCCGTGATGACCCCGGAGCTCACCTTCGGCGAGAACGTCACGCTCCCGGCCTTCTACGGCCAGAAGTGCGTCACCGGCCTCGGCCTCAAGAACTCCTTCTACTTCCGCTACGAACAGCCCGAGCTGATCAACACCAAGGAGGAGATCGTCAAGGGCCTCGGCAGCGTGAAGGTCCAGTGGACGTTCACCGGCAGCAAGATCTCCGCCGAGTTCGCCTACACGGTCAAAAATCAGGTGCAGCTCGACAAGTTCCGCCTGGCCCTGGTCATCGGCGCCCCGCACTCGCACTACCGCATGCCCTCCTCGCCCGCCCTCGGGTCGCTGGGCCACCGCTGCTCGGTGCTGAAGGACGATTTCCACGCCAACTGGGCGGAGACCGAGGTGGTCAGCGCCGACCCGGTCTACCGGACCAACTACGGCAAGCTGCACTATGTCCAGATGTTCGTCCGCGACCATCCGCTCATCATGCGGCCCGGCCAGGTCTACCGCCTGGCGGTCAGCTTCGACCCGGATCTCACAGTCGCCGGGGCTTAAAGCCACTTTCTGGCGGGGTCACACTGACCCCGCCTTTTTTGTGCCCGCAACCGGCCGGATCATCCGCCCCCCGTCAGGTCCAATGTCACGGACGTGTTAAATCCCGGCGCCTTGGCCGCCCGGGGCCCGCCGCTTGCTTGCTAGCGGCCGCGGATCGCGTTTGCCTAGGGCCACCTCCTTTTTCTCCCATGGCCAAAGATCCCACCGCCGCCCCCTTCGCCCACCCGACCAAACACGAGGACGATCTCATCAAGCGCGTCCACCAGGACCTCATCGACGACTACGACGAGGAACTGGAGATGGAGCGCGAGGACTGGGAGCACGTCACCCCCGGTGATCCCGCCCGCCCCGTCGAGACGGACAGCACGCGGGAAGGCCGGAACCGCTACTTCAAGGAGCTCTTCCGCATGCAGGGCGAGCTGGTGAAGATGCACGACTGGATCGTGGCCAGCGGCCACCGGGTGGTGATCCTATTCGAGGGCCGCGACGCCGCCGGCAAGGGCGGCGCCATCAAGCGCATCACGCAGCGCCTCAACCCGCGCGTCGCCCGGGTGGCCGCGCTGCCCGCCCCCTCCAGCCGCGAAAAGACCCAGTGGTATTTCCAGCGCTACATCGCGCACCTGCCGGCCGCCGGCGAGATGGTCCTCTTCGACCGCAGCTGGTATAACCGCGCCGGCGTGGAGCGCGTGATGGGCTTCTGCACCGATGCCGAATACGAGGAGTTCTTCCGCTCCGTGCCCGAGTTCGAGAAGATGCTCGTGCGCTCCGGCATCCAGCTGATCAAATATTGGTTCTCCATCCCCGACGAGGAGCAGGAATTCCGGTTCCGCTGCCGCATCAACGACCCGCTCAAGCAGTGGAAGCTCAGCCCGATGGACCTCGAGTCGCGCAAGCGCTGGGAACAATACACCAAGGCCAAGGAGATCATGTTCAAGCGCTCGCACATCCCCGAGGCGCCGTGGTGGGTGGTGCAGGCCAAGGACAAGAAGAAGGGCCGCCTCAACTGCATCCACCACCTGCTGTCCCAGGTGAAATACACCGAGGTCTCGCACAAGCCGATCAAGCTCCCGCCGCGCGAGCACAGCCCCGACTACCGCCGCGAGCCGATCTCGGCGAAGATGCTCGTGCCCGAGGTTTACTGAGCCGGCGCGGCAGGGGGAGTCTCCGGCACAGCCGGCGCTTCCTCAGACGGCGCGGGCACGGCGATCGGGACCGGGCGCGGCCGTTTGGCCGCCGGTTTCTTGACCGGACGCGTGGCGGGGGCCTCCTTCGTCCCGAGGCCGGCGAGTTCCACCTTGAGGGCCTTGACGGCCTTGCGGAGCTTCTTGGCCGCCCGCTTGGCTGCCTTGAACTTGTCCTTCGCCGCCCGCAGGCCGAGCTTGGCCAGCTTGGCGGTCTTTTTCGCGAGATCCGCCTGGCGTTGCGCCGCGGCGATCCGGCTGAGCAGTTTCTTTTGGGCAGCGGCGACAGGGGCAGAGGCTTTCGTGGTCATGGACAGGAGGGGTTGCGGCACGGCGAAGCCCCCACCCTTGCCCGCGCGAAACCGGACGGCAACGTTCCGAATGTTACATTTTCACCGCCGCCGGGCAGCCACGCTCAGGCCGGCACGGGCGCGACGGGAACCGCGGGCGCAACCGCGGGCTCGGCCTTCGGCTTGGGCGTGCCGACGAGCACGCCGAGGTGCTCCTGGATCTTCTGGAAGAATTCCACGTTCAGGTCGCCCACCGGCACCTCGTAGAGCTGGTGCGTCGCCATGTGCTCGTAGATCTGGCGCTGGCCATCCTCGGTGTAGCCGCGCAGCTTGATCTGCCGCTTCCGCTCCAGCATCAGCGCGAGGAACTGCAGCAGGGGGGTGTTCAGGCTCTGCGAGCCGGTATCCGGCGCCTCGCCGCCCACCGGCGTGGCGAGGGTCAGGAAAAGGTTGTCCGCCGTCAGCTTGAGGTTGCGGGCCGGATCCTCGTCGGCCTTGCGCTGCTTGAAGCCCACCACCCAGCGGCAGTAGATGAAGGCCGGCGGCATGAAGCGGCCGTCCTCGCTCTCCAGCAGGTCGCGCCGGGCGACCTCGCCCGTCGCCTCCCGCACGAGGTAGCTGGCGACGCGGTCGTTCTCGGCGAAATCGCGGCCGCTGACGAAACACTTTGTGGCAATCGGGTGAAGAGTTAACTCCATGGACGTTTTCTTGTTTACCCCCGTGTCCCCCGAACGCTAGCAAATTTCCGCATGAAAGGGCGCCTGATTGCGATCGGTGACATCCACGGGTGCCACAAGGAATTTGCGGACCTCCTCGACAAGCTCGACCTGGGGAAGGACGACCGCCTGATCCTCCTCGGCGACCTGATCAACCGCGGCCCCGACAGCGGCAAGGTCGTCGAGCTGGCCCGCGAGCACGCCACCGCCTCGCTCCTCGGTAACCACGAGCTGCGCCACCTCAACTACCGGCGCACCGACGACCCCACCCATCTCAAGAAATACGACTACGCCACGATGGAGCAGCTCTGCGGCAAGGACTGGGACTACCTCGAGGACATGAAGCTCACCTACGAGGACGAGGAGACGGGCGTGGTCTTTGTGCACGCCGGCTTCCTGCCCGGCCGGCCCTGGCAGAAGCAGCCGGCGCGCATCGTCACGCGCATCCAGGTGGTCGGCAAGGACGGCGAGCCGCACAAGCGGTCCGAGGAACCCGAGGCCCCGCACTGGTCCACCCTCTGGGAGGGCCCGCCCTTCGTCGTCTACGGCCATACGCCCCGCGAGGAGGTGGCCCGCACCAAGTGGACGCTCGGCATCGACACCGCCTGTGTGCTCGGCGGTTGCCTGACGGCCTACATTTTACCCGAAAAACGGATTGTGCAGGTGAAGGCGCGCGAGCGATACTTCGCCTCATGACGAAGTCTGCCGCGCCCCTGCTGCTGTGCATCGACCTGCAGCCGGCGTTCCTCGCGGCAATCCCGGACAGCCAGCGCGTGCACTGGCGCTGCTCCTTCGCCCTGGAGGCGGCCAAGGGCCTCGGCCTGCCCGTCGTCTTCACCGAGCAGGTGCCGGCCAAGCTCGGCCACACCGCCGAGGACCTGCTGAAACTCGCCGACCGGCCGGTGGCCATGGGCAAGGACGCCTTTTCAGCCCTCGGGGACAAGGCCATTGCCGCCCACCTCAAGGCCTGCGGGACGAAGCACCTCCTCATCTGCGGCATCGAGACCCCGGTGTGCGTCTACCAGTCGGCCGTGGATGCTCGGCAAGCCGGTTACGAGGTCACGCTGCTCATCGATTGCCTCGGTGCCCGGCGCGCCGCGGACGCCACCGCCGTGCTTGCGCACCTTGCCCAGGCCGGCTGCAGTGTGTTGCCCGCCGAAACCGTCTTCTACACGTTGCTCCGCGACGCCAAGCACCCCTTCTTCCGGGCCTACACTCAACTCGTCAAAAAGTATGGCTGATATCTCAACTTCCCTCGCCGTCCGCGACATCAAGGCCCTCGACCGCACCGGCGGCGACACCTTCACGAGCGTGCTGCTCATCAGGCGCATGTCCGAGCGCCCGACGAAGACCGGCAACCCCTTTCTCTCGGTCGAACTCGGCGACAAGACCGGCTCCTTCAACGTCAACTGCTTCAGCGACAATCCCTCCTTCGAGTTCTTCAAGTTGCTCAAGGAGGGCGCCATCGTCCGCATCGAGGCCAAGGTCGATTATTACCAGGGCCGGCTTTCGCCCAAGCTGCTGCGCGCCGAGGAAATCACGCCCGACCAGCTCGCCGGCTCGCCCCTGATGGCCAATCTCGTCGAGACCGCCCCCGAGGATGCCGACGCGCTCTGGACCGAGTTCCAGGGCCACATTGCCGCAATCACGCATGCCGAGCTGCGCGCCACGGTCCAGGCCGTGTTCGACGAGATCGGCGAGCCGTTCCGCACCGCCGCTGCGGCCGTCGCCATGCACCACGCCTACCGCCACGGCCTGCTGGAGCACACCTGCCACATGGCCCGCGCCGCGCGCGCACTGCTGCCGCTTTATCCCGAGGTGGACGCCGACCTCGCCCTCGCCGGCGTGCTCGTGCACGACACCGGCAAGGTCATCGAATACCAGGGCGACCTCGTCACCAGCCGCAGCCGCAAGGGCATCCTGCAGGGCCATGTCGTCCTCGGCTACCAGCTCGTCCGCAAGGCCGGCCTGAAGGCCAAGCTCAACTCCGACCTGCTCGAGCGCCTCGAACACATTGTGCTCAGCCACCAAGGCGAGCTTGAGTGGGGCGCCGCCGTCATCGCCGCCACGCCGGAGGCGGTTTTTGTCGCCAAGATCGACGACCTCGACGCCAAGATGGGCATGGTGCAGAAACTCCTGCGCCAAGCCGGCGAGAACGACGAATTCTCGGACCGCCACCTCGGGCTCAACGCCCAGCTGCTGCTGAAGAAGCCGCAGAAGTAACGAGCAACACGAAGCAGCCAAGGGGAACCCTCACTGCCTTGGGTTCTCCTAAGTCAGCAACTGCACAATCCGCACGATCGGCAGGAACAGCGCGATGACGATCGTGCCGACCACCAGCGCGAGGAACAGGATCAGGATGGGCTCGATGAGCGAGCTGAGTCCGGCGACGGCGTTGTCCACTTCGTCCTCGTAGATGTCGGCGACCTTCCCGAGCATCTCGGGCAGCTGGCCGGTGTGTTCGCCCACATCGATCATGCTTGTCACCATGGGCGGGAATACCGCCGTGGCCTCCAGCGGGCGGGCGACCGGTGCGCCTTCCTTCACGCGGTCGTGCACCTCGGTGATGGCGCCGGCCACGCGGCTGTTGCCGCAGGTATCGCGGGTGATGAGCAGCGCCGGCAAAATGGGCACGCCGCTCGACAGGAGCGTGCCGAGCGTGCGGCCGAAGCGGGCGATGATGGCCTTCAGGAAGAGTTCGCCGAACATCGGTAGCTTCACGACCAGCGTGTCAAGCAGCCGCGCCCCGGCCGGTGTCTTCCGGAAAACCTTGAACCCAATCCAAAGCGCGGCCGCCGCGACCAGCACGACGAGGTAGTGGTTCTTCACGGCGTCGCTGACCGTGAGCACCGCCTGCGTGAGCGGCGGGAGCGGCGCGCCCTTGAGCAGATCGGCGAAGATCTGCTTGAACTTCGGCACCACGAACACGAGCAGACCGGCGAGGATGAGCACCGCCACGGCCATGACGATGAGCGGATAGACCATGGCGGCGGTGATCTTGCCCTTCAGCTGCAGGCTTTTCTCTTGGAAACGTGCGAGCCGGCCGAGGACGACGTCGAGCACCCCGCCGGCCTCGCCGGCCTTGACCATGTTGACGTAGAGCCGGTCAAAAACCTTCGGGTGCTGCGCCATGGCTTCCGACAGCGTGCCGCCGGACTTGATGGCCTCGGCCAGCGCCCCGAGCACGCGGCGAAAGCCCGCATTATGCTCCTGCCGGGCCAGCACCTCCAATCCCCGCAGTAACGGCATGCCCGCACGCAGCAGCGTGGCCAGTTGCCGCGTGAACACCGCCAGTTCCCTGGCCCCGACCAGGCGGACAAAGGGCAGCCGCAATTCCATCTGCAAGCCGGCACCCGCCGCCATGGGCGCGGGCGGGACCGGTCTTGGCGCCGCCTTGGCTGGCTTGACGGAGAAGGTCGAGGCTTGGGCCACATCGGTGGGAAACAAACCCTGTCCGCGGAGGATGGCTGCGACCTGTTTCACGTCCGGCGCGTCGAGCAGCCCGGACTTCTCCGTGCCTAGCGCGTCGAGGGCGGTGTAGGCGAAACGGGGCATGTCAGGTGTATTTCACAACTTCCTCGACGGTCGTTTCACCATTGAGAATCGCGGCCAGACCGGCATTGCGCAACGGGATCATCCCCTGCTCCACCGCCTTGGCGCGGAGCTCCACGAGCGACACGCCCTGCACCACCAGTTCGCGCAAGGCATCGGTCATGGGCAGAAACTCGAAGATGCCGAGCCGGCCCTTGTAGCCGGTGTGATGACAGGCAGGACAGCCCGCGCCGGCGTAAAACGGCCGCCCCTTCACTGCCGCCAGGTCAGCCCCCAGCTGCCGCAGCAGTCCTTCCCCCGGTTCGAAAGGAGTGCGGCAGGCGGCGCACACGCGCCGCACCAGGCGCTGCGCCAGCACCGCCTCGAGGGTGGAGCCCAGCAGGAAGGGCTCGATGCCCATGTCCACGAGGCGGGTCACCGCCGAGGGCGCGTCGTTCGTGTGCAGCGTGGTTAGCACAAGGTGGCCCGTGAGCGAGGCCTGGATGGCGATCTGGGCCGTCTCCAGGTCACGGATCTCGCCGACCATGACAATGTCGGGATCCTGGCGGAGAAAGGTGCGCAAGGCCCGCGCAAAGGTCAGTCCCGCTCCCAGGTTCACCGGCACCTGCATAATGCCGTCGATCTCATATTCGACCGGATCCTCAACCGTGAGGAGCTTGTCGGCGACCGTGTTGAGCGTCTTCAGGCAGCTGTAGAGCGTGGTGGTCTTGCCCGAGCCGGTGGGCCCGGTGACGATGAAGATGCCGTTGGGCCGGCGGGTGACCTCCTCCACGCCGGCCCGGATCTCGGCGGGCAGGCCGAGCTGGCTGAGTTCGAGCCGGAGCAAGGACTGGTCGAGCACGCGGAGCACGACACTCTCGCCGAATTGGGTCGGCAGCGTGGAGACGCGCAGATCCACGGCCCGGCCACCGAGGTTCAGCTTGATGCGACCGTCCTGTGGCAGGCGCCGCTCGGCGATGTTGAGGTTCGCGAGCACCTTGAGGCGGGAAATTATCGGCAGTGCGAGATTCCGGGACGGCGGCGCCATCTCGTGGAGCGCACCGTCGATCCGGTAGCGAATCTTGAAATCGTGCTCGAATGGCTCGAAGTGAATGTCGGACGTCTTGTCCCGAATGGCCTGGGCGAGCACGAGATTGACGAACCGGATGATGGGGGTCTGCCCGGCCAGCTGCTCGATGTCCGCCTCGGTCAGCGTTTCGTTCCCGGCATCGTCCGCCGACGACTGCAGGTCGTCGAGCGCGGCATCGAGGGAAATCTCCTCCTCGCCGTAATGCTGCCGGATGAGCTGCTGCACCCGCTCCGGATCAGCCACGCTGACGCGCACGTCACGCTCCAGGGCGAAGGTCAGGTCGTTGACGAGGTTCGGATTGAAGGGGTCGACCGCGGCCACGGAGACGGAAAAACCGTCGGAGGCGATGGGCGCGACGCCATAGGTGCGGGCCATGCCGCCCTCGACGAGCGCGAGCGCCTCACCGGGCAGCGTCGCGGGCAGTTCACCGGCATAGTCGCAGCCGATGTGGGCGGCCACCGCGTGGAGCAACGCGGACTTTTCCAGCAATCCGAGATCGAGGAGCATCCGGGCCAGCGGCTTGCCCGAGGCGCGGTGCTCATCGAAGGCCGCCTGGAGTGAGGCGGGCTCGACCAGCCGGCGCTCGGCGAGGAGATCGAAAACCGCCTGGTCGTGTCCCTCGAACATCGGGAGACCGGCCGGGCCCGCGGCCGGAGAGTGGTTGAATTACATCTCGCGCAGCTTGAAGCCCATGGAGGTGAGCTTTTCGCGCATGACGACCGGCTCCTGCGATTTTTCCAAGGCCTCGTCGGGTTCGATGAGTTCGCGGTTCACGAGGCTCATCAGGTGGGTGTCGAGTGTGATCATGCCAAGGTTGGCGCCCGTCTGGATGTCGGAGGGAATACGGAACGTCTTGTTGTCGCGGATGAGCGAGGCGATGGACGAGGTGTTGACCATGATCTCGTAGGCCGCGATGCGGCCGCCGGTCTTCTTTTTGCAGAGCGACTGGGAGATGACGCAGATGATCGAGGTCGAGAGCTGCATGCGGATCATCTCCTTCATGTTGGCCGGGAAGGCGTCCACGATGCGGTCGACGGTCTTGGCGGCGCTGTTGGTGTGCAGCGTGCCGAACACCAAGTGGCCCGTCTCGGCGGCCGAGATGGCGGCCTCGATCGTCTCCAGGTCGCGCAACTCACCGACGAGGATGACGTCCGGGTCCTGGCGCAGGGCGCGCTTGATGGCCTCGGCGAAGCTCGGGACGTCGGAGCCGACCTCGCGCTGCGTGACGACGCACTTCTTGTGCGGGTGGTAATACTCGATCGGGTCCTCGATGGTGATGATGTGGCCGTCGCGGTTCTCGTTGATGTAGTTCATCATCGAGGCGAGCGTCGTGGACTTGCCGGAACCGGTCGGTCCGGTGACGAGAAACAGGCCGCGCTGGCGGTAGAGCAGCTCCTTGATCTTGTCGGGCATGCCGATGGTGCGGAGATCGAAGAGCTGGTTGGGAATCTGGCGGAGCACCATGCCGTAGTTGCCCTTGGCCTTGAGCACCGAGACGCGGAAGCGGGCCTTCTCGCCGAAGGCGAAGCCGAAGTCGGTGCCGCCATTGAGCTTCACGTTCTGGATGTGATTGTCCGGGGTGATCGACAGCATCAGCTGCTCCGTGTCCTCGGGCCGCAGCTCGGGGCCGTCGATCGGGGTCATGCTGCCGCGGAGGCGGAGGCAGGGAGGCACACCAACCTGCAGGTGGAGATCGGAGCTCTTCTGGTCCACGACCAGCTCCAGGAGGTCATTCATTTCGTAGCTCATGCGATAGGTAGGGTTAAAGCGGGTCGCCAACGGTGACGGTCACAACCTCTTCGATTGTCGTGAGTCCGGCAAGGACTTTACGGATGCCATCTTCGCGCATGGTCCGCATGCCGTCCCGGCGGGCCTGCGCGCGCAGGCGGGCGGAAGTAACGTTGTCGTAAATCATCGCGCGAATGCCGTCGTGCACGCGGAAGATCTCGAAAATCCCCATCCGGCCCTGGTAGCCCGTGCCGTTGCAGGCCGCGCACCCGGCGCCGTGCGCGAAGGCCGCGCCCTCCAGCTGGCCGGGCTTGAGGCCAAGGGCATGCAACTCGCGCACCGAGGGCGTGTAGGGACGCTTGCAGGCCACACAAGTGCGCCGCACCAGACGCTGGGCCATGACCGAGCGGAGCGCCGCAGCCACGAGAAAGGGCTTGGCCCCGATGTCGATCAGGCGCGTGACGGCCGAGGGGGCGTCGTTGGTGTGCAGCGTGCTGAAGACCATGTGGCCGGTCAGCGAGGCATTGATGGCGATCTCGGCCGTCTCAAGGTCGCGGATTTCGCCGACCATGACGATGTTCGGCGCCTGCCGGAGCATGGCGCGCAGCGCGGCGGCGAAGGTCATGCCGATCGCCGCGTTGACCGGCACCTGGTTGATGCCGGAGAGCTGGTATTCGACGGGTTCCTCGACCGTGATGATCTTACGGTCAGGCTGGTTGAGGTGGTGCAGCGACGCGTAGAGCGTGGTGGTCTTGCCCGAGCCGGTCGGGCCGGTGACGAGCATGATGCCGTCGGGCGAGGCGATGAGCTGCCCGAATTCCTTCTGGTCATCCGGCAGGAAACCGAGCTCCGGCATGCCGAGCTTCAGACCCTCCTTGTCGAGGATGCGCATGACGATGCTCTCGCCATGCGCCGTGGGCAGCGACGACACGCGCAGGTCGAGCGTGCGCCCGCCGAGGTTGACCTGGATGCGGCCGTCCTGGGGCACACGTTTCTCGGCGATGCTGATGTTCGCCATGATCTTCAGGCGCGAGATGACCGCGAGCTGCAGGCGCTTGGGCGGCGCGTCCACCTCGAGCAGCACGCCGTCGATCCGGTAGCGCACCCGGAAGCGCCGCTCCAGCGGCTCCAGGTGAATGTCCGAAGCGCGGCGGCGGATGGCCTCGGCGATGAGCGTGTGCACCAGCCTGATGATCGGGGCGTCACGGTCGCTCGCCTGCCCCTCCTCCCCACTGGCCGTCACCACCGGATTGGCGGCGGCCGGCCCTGTGCTCAGCGACGCATCGAGGTCGGCCACTTCCGAACCGTAATGGCGGGCAACGGCCTGTCGGATGTCACCGGCCGAGGCCAGCGCCGGTTGCACCACCATGCCGGCCACGTAGGTCAGGCTGTCGATGATATCGACGGCAATAGGGTCGGCCAAGGCGACGCGCAGCACGCCGCCCTCGCGGGCAAAGGGCAGGACATTGTGTTCCACCACAAAAGAACGCGGCAGCGCCGCGAGAGTCGCCGAAGGAATCGCCCGCTCCGCCAATACGACCCACGGCATGCCGAACTCGTCCGCCACGGCGCGACCGAGCGCCTCCTCGTCGAGGGCCGCGTCGGCTGCCAGGATATCCAGCACGCCCGGTGCGGCGATCGTCAGGTCGGTGTGCGCGGCTGCCCGCTGCTGGGCCGCCGCCAACTGCTCCGCCGAAACCAGGCCCCGCTTGAGGGCGATCTGGACGGCGTAGTCGTCGGCGGTGGTCACGGGATGGTGAACCGAACCCGCAGGGGCGGGCTCAGCGGTTGAGGCTCAGCAGGAACTCGGTGTTGGTCTTTGTCTTCTTGAGCCGCTGGATGAGCATGTCCATCGAGTCGGCCGCCGGCACGCCCTGCATGGCGCGGCGCAGCGAGTAGATCTTGATGAGCTCGTCGGGATGGTAGATGAGCTCCTCCTTGCGGGTGCCGCTCTTGTCGATGTTGAGCGCGGGGAAGATGCGCTTGTTGACGAGGTCGCGGTCGAGGTGGAGCTCCATGTTGCCGGTGCCCTTGAACTCCTCGAAGATGATCTCGTCCATGCGGCTACCGGTGTCGACCAGCGCCGTGCCGATGATGGTGAGGCTGCCGCCGCCCTCGATGTTGCGCGCCGAGCCGAAGAAGCGCTTGGGCTTCTGCAGGGCGTTGGCCTCGAGACCGCCGGACATGATCTTGCCGCTGTTGCCGGCCAGCGCGTTGTAGGCGCGGGCCAGGCGGGTGATCGAGTCGAGCAGGATCACGACGTGGTCGCCCTGCTCGACGAGCCGGCGGGCCTTCTCGATGACCATCTCCGCGCAATGCACGTGGCTCTCGGGCGCCTCGTCGAAGGTGGAGCTGACGACCTCGCCCTTGCAGTGGCGCTTGAAGTCGGTGACCTCCTCGGGACGCTCGTCCACGAGCAGGATGATGAGCTTCACGTCCGGCGAGTTCTCCGCGATGGAGTTCGCCATGTTCTGCATGAGGACGGTCTTGCCGGTGCGCGGCGGGGCGACGATCAGGCCGCGCTGGCCGAAGCCGATCGGCGTGACGATGTCCACCATGCGCATGGACACGTCCTTCTGCCCCGGCATCTCGAGCAGGATGCGCTTGAGCGGATAATACGGGACGAGTTCCTCGAAGGGCGGGACCTTGGAAATCTCGGCGGGCTTGCCACCCATGACCGAGCGGATGGCGACCACGGCCGGGCAGCGGTCGTTGCCCTGCGGGGGCTGCAGCTGGACCTCGACCGCGTGGCCGCGCTTGAGGCCGAAATGTTTCACGAAGATTTCGGGGACGAAGGCGTCCTCGGGATAGAGGCGGTAATTGACGTCATCGTGCACGACGAACCAGAGGCCGCGGTCGGTCTGGTCGAGGTAGCCGCGGTCATACAACGCGATCTTCTGCTCGGAGATTGTGGCGAAGACCTGGGTGATGAGCTGCCGCCGGTTCGGGGCGCCCTCGAACTTAACCTCGAGCTTCTTTGCGAAGGCCGTGAGTTGGGCCAGATTCAGCGCGAAGAGTTCGTTGAGCCAGACCGGGTCGGTCTTGCTCGTGGCAATCTCATCGGCCAGCTGCCCGACGGCCTCGAGGCTCTGGAAGCGAGCCGGATCCGGCAGGTCGCCGTAATGCACGACTTCCTTCGGCGGCGCGGGCTGCGGGGGATGTTTCGGCGCAGGTTGGAAATTCGGATTGCCACCCCACTTGCCACCGCCGCCACCCCCGCGGAATTTGCCGCGTTGACGACGGCCCCATTTGCCACCGCCACCACCGCCGCCGTTGCCGTGCTGCTGGTATTGGCCGCCGTTGCCGCCGCCATTGCCACCGTCGGACTGGCCGCCGTCTTGCTCGTGCTGCGGCTGGGGCTGTCCTTGGTCGCCGCCCTGCGAGGCGGGCGCCTCAGCCTGCGGGGGCGGAGGCGGCGGGGTCTCGCGCACCGGCTCGGGGGCCGGGGGCGGAGGAGCCGGGGGCGGCTCGGAAAAATCGATCTCCTTGGTCGCGACCTTCGGGGTCTTCTTGCCGCCCCGGATCAGGCGGGAGCGCGCGGGCTTCTTGGTTTCAGCCGGGTCTTTGCCGGAGGCTTTGTCTTCGTCGGATTTAGGAGGGACTGACATGAATGCGGCCTGCGGGCCGGTCGGGTTGGGAGTTCAAGAGGCGGTCTGCCAGCGCGTCGACCTGTTCACGGAGAAATTCGGGGGTGCCGTCATTCAGGAGAACGTGGTCTGCCAACTCGCACTTGCGGGCCAGTGGCAGTTGCTGGGCGATACGCGAGCGGGCTTGTTCCGGGGGGATGCCTCGCTGTTCCAGCCGCCTCAATTGCGATTCGGAGTCTGTGGTGACGCAAACGGTGAAATCAAACCAATTCTCCAAACCCTTCTCAAACAACAGTGGAACCTCGACAATGAAGGCCGTGCCCCGGCTCGCCGCGACCACCTCGCGCCAGCGCGCGAGCAGGCGCGGATGCAGCAACTCCTCCAGCCAGGCCAGGGCCGCCGGATCCTTGAAAACCTTCTCCGCCACCCGGTCGCGGCGCACGCTGCCGTCGGCCGCCAGCATGGCATCGCCCAGCCTCTCACGGATGGCCTCGGCCACCTCGCGGCTGGGCAGCAGCTCGTCGCGAACGACCTGGTCGGCATCCAGCCGGCGGAATCCACGCTCGGCGAAGCGCGCCGCCGCCGTCGATTTGCCACACCCCATGCCGCCCGTCAGGCCGACCATCAAGTTGGTGTTGTTTACCATTTCTCGGTGAATCGACATATGGGCTTGCTGGACATGGGGGGCAACCCCTATCTCCTGTGGGTATCGCATGGTTCCGCCGCACGCAGTCGACACCAAGCAACCCGCCGCCGTGCTCAAGGCCGTGAAGGAGGCTTTTGCGGGCATAGGGGCGCAAAGCAGCTTCCCCCTGCTCGAGCGCCTGTTCGAGGACGTGACGGGAATGTTCGAGGGCCACTACCCCGGGTATCGCGCCATCGACATGAAGTATCACGACTACGAGCACACCATGCAGGCGACCATCTGCCTGATCCACCTGCTCCAGGGCCGCAGCCGGACCTTCGACAAACCGGTGCTGCTGGCCCGTGACTGGGAACTGGCGGTCATGGCCGTCCTGCTCCATGACAGCGGCTACCTGAAGAAAACCGACGACCTGGAGGGCACGGGCGCCAAATACACCTTCGTCCACGAGCGTCGCAGCTGCGACTTCTCCCGGGAATACCTGCCGCGCATGGGGGTGACGGCCTCGGAGATCGAGGATATTTGCGCCGCCATCATCTGCACCGGTCCGCGCAGCAAGATCAGCCAGGTTTCCTTCCACCGCGACGAGGCCCGGCAGATGGCCTTCATCCTGGTCACGGCCGATTACCTCGCCCAGATGAGCGCGGCCGATTACCTGGACAAGCTCCCCGTGCTCTACAAGGAGTTCGTGGAAGCCTTCGATTTTGAACAGATCCCGCCCGAGAAGCGCCCCTACCACAGCCTGCAGCAGCTGCTGGAGAAGAGCACCGGGTTCTGGACGAATTATGTGCGCCCCATGCTCGACTTCGAGGCAGGCGGCGTGCATCGCTATTTGACGACAGCGGGCCAACCCAATCCTTACCTGCAGGCCGTTGAGGCCAACCTGGCGGAATTACAACGCCGCCTGCAGGCCGGAGCGGGCTAAATCCCAACCTTCTCTTCCCGCCTCCTGTCTCATGTTAGCCACTATCGGCTCAGCCGCGCTGCTGGGCATTGATGCCGTGCCCGTGTCGGTCGAGGTCAACACCGGCGAATCCGGCGTGCCCGACCTCATCCTCGTCGGCCTGCCCGACTCCGCCGTCAAGGAGTCCGAGGACCGCGTGTTCTCCGCGCTAAGCAACTCAGGCCTGCGCATGCCCCGCACGCGCACGACCATCAACCTCGCTCCCGGCGACCTCCGCAAGGAGGGCGCCATCTACGACCTGCCCATCGCCCTCGGCATCCTCGTGGCCACCGGCCAGCTGGTGTGCGAGCAGCTCGCTGACTACCTGATCGCCGGCGAACTCAGCCTCTCCGGCGCCACGCGCCCCATCAAGGGCGGCCTCGCCATGGCCGTGCTGGCCCGGGAGACACGGCGCAAGGCCATCCTGCTGCCCCCGGTCGCCGCCCAGGAGGCCGCGCTCGTCGAGGGCCTGCGCGTCTATGAGATCACCTCGCTCGACCAGGCGACCCGTTTCCTTGCCGGTCAACTCAAGCTGACCCCACTGGCTCCACCCCGCTCGACCGTCCGGCCGCCGGCCGGCGGCGACCAGGAGCCCGACTTTGCCGACATCAAGGGCCAGCACGCCGTCCGCCGCGCCGTCGAGGTGGCCGTCGCCGGAGGACACAACCTCATCATGATCGGGCCGCCGGGCTCGGGAAAATCCATGATCGCCAAGCGCATCCCGGGCATCATGCCGCAGCCCACGCTCGACGAATACCTCGACATCCTCCGCATCCATTCCGCCGCCGGCCAGACCATGGCGGACGGCCTGCATTTCCTGCAACGCCCGGCCCGTGCCCCGCACCACACTATCTCCGATGTCGGGCTCCTTGGCGGCGGCACCATCCCGGGCCCGGGCGAAATCTCCCTCGCCCACCATGGTGTGCTCTTCCTCGACGAATTGCCCGAGTTCAAGCGCTCGGCCCTGGAGGTTTTAAGACAGCCTCTGGAAGACGGAGCCGTCTCAATTTCCCGCAGCGCTGGCAAGATCACCCTGCCCTGCCACTTCATGCTCGTGGCGGCCATGAACCCCTGCCCGTGCGGCTATCTGGGCGACGCCAAACACGAATGCCGCTGCTCGCCGGCGCAGGTTCAGCGCTACCGCGCGCGCATCAGCGGCCCGTTGCTCGACCGAATCGACCTGCACATCGAGACGCCGGCGCTCTCGATCACCGAGCTCCGGAGCGACCGGGCCGGCGAGTCGTCGGCTGCCATCCGCGAACGCATCGAGCAGGCGCGCCAGGCCCAGTTGGTGCGCTTCCGCGGCACGAGGCTCACGGCCAACGCGCGCATGCCCGTCTCCCAGCTCAAGAAATTCTGCGCCCTCGACGCGTCGCTCGGTGACCTGCTGCAGCAGGCGATGGAACAGCTCGCCCTTTCGGCCCGCGCCTACGACCGCATCCTCAAGGTCGCGCGCACCATCGCCGACCTCGCCGGCGCCGACCGCATCGCGTCGCCCCACCTGCTCGAGGCCATCCAATACCGCAGCCTCGACCGGAATGTTTTCTACTGAAAAGAAGAAGGACCGGCCAGGGCGGCCGGTCCTTCGCTGCTAAATCGGTTTTCCGCCAGCTTACTGGATCTTGGTCGGATAGGTGCGCTTGAGCCAGGCCTCGGGCACGGGAATGACCGCGATGTTCAGTGCGCGGCCGTCCGCGGAAAGCATCGAGGTCTGCACCTGCACGCGGGTGCTGTCGGCGCTGAAGGTCGGGTGGATGTGGTCCGCCGCCGTCGTCTTGCTGCCGAGGTCGGCGAGCAGAATGCGCTCACCATTGGTCAGATCATAGAGCCAAAGGCGGTATTTGAAGTCATCCGCCACAGCCCAGCGGCCGTCGGGTGAACCGCCGACGTGCCAGACGGAACGACCGGGATCGCCGACCGGGTTCTGGCCGGCGATGCGGATGTCGCGCGTGCGCAGGTTCACCATGGCGATGCCGCCCATGTGCTCGCCGGTGCCGGACGGGCCCCAGGCGTCTTCCTGGCCGGGGCCGGCCGGGACCGTGGCACCCGGAATCTTGATAGGACGGTGGGCGAGAATCGCGACCGCGACGTAGTCCTTGCTGACAATCGCCTCGTGCGTGACCCAGTCCCACGGCGCCTCGGGGAACAGCGGGCGCAGGCCCGTGCCGTCACCCATGACCGTCCAGGTGCGCTGCGGGGCCTTGCCGCCGGTCTCCCAGCAGAACACGATCTCGCCCGGGACCCACGGATTGGTCTGCACGTGGCCGATCTGGAAAGGCACCGCGACGACGAAGTTGGTCGCACCGGTCTTGAGATTCATGCGGCCGAGGCCGGTCGGGCCGGAGCCCATGTTGCGCGGGCCGAAATTTTCCGCCGGCTTCACGTCGGCCGGCAGGTGCTTGGCGGCCTCTTCCTTGCCGACGCGGAAATAGGCATACTCCTCGGTGCAATCGAGCGCCATGTCGCCGCCCGCGCCCCACTCCATCGGAATGGTGCCGCAGACCGTCTCATAAGCCGCCTTGGGCTGCAGTTTGCCCGCCTCGCTGTCGGCAAAGAGCTTCGCCAGGTCGACGCGCACGATCATGGCCGGACCGGTCTGGCGGCCGCGACCGCCGAACCCGCCACCCGGACGCTGCGGCGCACCGGCCGGGGTCGCGATCGCATCGGCCGCGCGCGGCGGCGGCGGCACGGAGGGCTCGCCGCCCTGCATCGGCGGGGCCGGGCGCTCCATCGGGATGCGCAGGAAATACAGGTTCATCGAATTGTCGGCCAAGCAGAGCATGCCGGAATAGCCGCCCTCGGTGACCTGCACCATCACGCCGGTCGCCTCGTTGACCGCCATGGCCTCGCCACGGACGCGGTTGGAGCGGAAAACCAGCCACTTGCCGTCGGCCGTCCACTGGTGGTGCGTCTGGTAGATCTTCGAGTCACCGCCAGGCGTGCTGGTGAGGAAGGTGACCGGCACCCCGGTGACGGGGTCGGGCACGATTTTCTTTTCCGAAGGGAACCGGGTGCCGATCTGCGCCGTGGCGGCCGAGGCCAGCAGGACAAGGGACGCGGACACGACACCGACGAGGCGGCGGGAGGTGAATTTCATGGGGTGAGCAGTGCTTGAGGGGTAAGCGGTGGACCAGCCGGAGTGGCCGGTCCTGCGGGCGTGACGCACCTTAGGTGGCGTGGTTTCAAGCCCGGACAGATTTGAAATCTGACAGTATGAATCATCCGGCGACGCCACTTGGCAAAACAAAAGGTGGAGCGCGTTGACCCCAACGCGCTTCAGGGCGTGCATCCGCCAAACCAGCGTGTTGAGGTCAACCCGCTCCACCCTGCCATGCCGTCGTTCATCAACCTCTCAGTCTCAGTAGTATCCCATAGCGGATGAGCAAGCAGATGCAACCGCTTGCAAGTGAACGCGAGCAGGGGTGCGGGAAGAAGACGGGCAATTGATAATTTTCCGGATGAAGCGGTGTTTTACTCAGGCGAGTTCACGCGTGCTGTCCCATGAGAGGCGGAGCAAAACCGGGGAGCCACGACTGAGCGGTGCGGCCGATACCTCCGCCACGCCCGGCGGCTGTCCCACAGCGTTTGAGCAGATCGGCGAGGTCACGTTGGAGCCAAAGAGCGGCGCGGACATAGGTGAAGAGCCGGGTAAAGCTGTGCGTCCACCGGCTGCGCCAGGCGAGGAAGCGCAGGAGCAGGTGGACGAGCAGCGCGGTCCAGACCTGCCACTTAACGGCGTTGGCGTTGTTGCCGAGGAAGTCGACCAGTTGCACGGTCTGTTTGAGTTGTTTGAAAAAAGTTTCGATCGACCAGCGGCACCGATAGAGGTCGGCCACGGTGCGGGGGCTCCACGTGAGGTTGTTGGTGAGGAAAACCATCTCGCGTTCCTCACCGTCCACCTCGATCAGGGCGGTGACCCGGCGCAGGACGCCGGGATAGTCCCGCCGGGCGTAGTGGCCGGTGAGGACGATGAGTTCATCGCACAGGATGCGCGGATCGGGGTGGGCCGGCAGGCGTTTCTTTACCTTCGCGGCCAGGTTATCCTTGGCCCGGGTGACAAAGTGGACTCCGCGCTCGGCCAGCGACCACAGATGGGCAAAGTGCAGATAGGCCTTGTCGAAGAGCACGATCTCGCCGGCCTGCAGGCCGGCGCACATCTCGGCAGCCCGCGTGCTGTCGTGCTCCCGGGCGGGATCGACGATGGCGAAGCGGGGCAGGAAGCTCTGCAGGTCGATTCGCAGATGGCACTTCGCCGCCGCCTTGCGCCGCCGGTGCTTCGCCCAGTCCATGCACGAAGCGACCAACTGGATCGTCGTCGCATCCACCACATGGATCGCCCGGCGGAAGCGCCAGCTCAGGCCCCTCTCGCCTCCGCGAGCGAAGCCGCGATGCAAGGATTGCAGGTGCGCCAGCATCGCCCAGAAGAGTTTTTCACTCAGCGCGCAGGCGCGGGTTTTGTTGGCGTGACTGAGCGTGTTCCGCGCCGGAGGCGTGGCCCCGCGCACCGCCCACAGTGCGCTGACTTGGAGTCGCAGGGCGTCGCACACATCGTTCAAGCCCAGCGCGTGGCTGACCTGGGTGTAGAGCATCGTCACCACGTGACTCCACGCACTGAACGTGCGGGCCTGGCGGTCGGCGCCGGTTTCTCTCGCCAGCTTTGGCACCAAATGCGGCGGAATCAGTTCGACGAGCTGCCGCAGCACGGTAACGTGGCGGCGGCTCGGTTGTTTTGTTGTTTTCTTTTTCACACCCTGCCCAGTGGCAGGTAACACTGAGGCAGCCGAGCCACCTTTCCCCGCCCATGGCCAAAGCACGCGCCAAGCTCGACCCCACCGGCGTCCAACTGCAGTTAAAGGTCACCCTGCTCGACATCAAGCCGGCCATCTGGCGCCGCCTGCTGGTCCCCGCCACGATCAAACTGCCCAAGCTCCACACCGTGCTGCAACTGGCCTTTGGCTGGACCAACTCTCACCTGCACGCCTTCCGCCTCGGGGAGGACTCCTATCAGTCCAATCCCCCCAAGGATGCGTTCGCGGAGATTTTCGGCTCAGACTCGCAGAACCATGAGGAAAAGAAGTTTCGACTCTGCGACCTGCTCCACGCTCCCGAGGACTGGCTGATCTACGAGTATGACTTCGGTGACAGTTGGGAGCACGAAGTCTTTGTCGAAAAAATCCTGCCGGGCGCTCCGTCCAAAACCGTCACTTGTCTGGCTGGCGCCCGCGCCGGTCCCCCTGAGGACTGCGGAGGCGTTCCCGGCTACTACAACCTACTCGAAGCTATCGCCCATCCCAAACACCGCGACCATCAGGAACTGCTGGAGTGGCTTGGCGAGCCCTACGATCCCGCCGCATTTGATCCAGATGCCCTCAACAGCATGCTCAAAAAACTTAAATTTTAGCCAATCCTATGGGATGGCTGTGTCTCAGTCTATAAATTCACCCCGCTGGACAACCTCCCGGAGCTGAAGGGCCGGCTGCGGACGCTCGCCCTGGGCGCTGGACTGCGTGGCACGATCCTGCTCAGTCCGGAGGGTATCAACTTGTTCGTCGCCGGGACGCGCGAATCGACCGACCTTCTGTTGGCCGCCCTCCGCGCCGTGCCGGGCCTCGCCGACCTGGCACCAAAGGAAAGCGAAAGCGCCGAACAGCCGTTCAACCGGATGCTGGTGAAGATCAAGAAGGAGATCATCGCCTTCGGGGTGCCCGGGATCGACCCGGCCCGCCGGCCGACCGCCAAACTGCCTGCGCACACCCTGAAGCAATGGCTCGACGAGGGCCGGCCCATCACGCTGCTCGACACCCGCAACGACTACGAGATCCGCCTCGGCACCTTCCGCGGCGCCGTGCGCACCGGCATCGAGAACTTCCGGGACTTCCCCGCCGCCGTGGCAAAGCTGCCGCCGGCCCTGAAGGAACAGCCCATCGTCATGTTCTGCACCGGCGGCATCCGCTGCGAGAAGGCCGGACCGTTCATGGAGCAGGCTGGCTTCAAGAATGTGCACCAGCTCGACGGCGGCATCTTGAAATACTTCGAGGAATGCGGCGGCGCGCACTACGAGGGCGAGTGCTTCGTCTTCGACAAACGTGTCGGCGTCGACCCGGCCCTGCGCGAAACCGACTCCGTCATGTGTTTCGCCTGCCAGATGCCGCTGACAGCCGCCGAGCAGGCCGACCCGCGCTATGTGCCGGATGTGAGCTGTCCGCACTGCCATTCCGGCCAATAAAAAACGCGCATCTTGCGATGCGCGTTTTTTCTAGAGTGGTGCCCTCACGGAGAATCGAACTCCGATTTATTGAATGAGAATCAACTGTCCTAACCGTTAGACGATGAGGGCGGAAAACCGAAAGAACAAAAAGCGCACCGGACGTCCCGTCGTCAAGCGCGCAAAAGATCAGACGTTGAACAGCTCCGCGGGCTCGAAGAAGCGCTTCAGCTCGGCCTTGGCGTTCTCGTCACTGTCGGAGGCATGGACGACGTTCTTCATCATCTCGGTGCCGAAATCGCCGCGGATCGTGCCCTTGGCCGCCTTGCGAGAGTCCGTGGGTCCGAGCAGATCGCGCACCTTCTGGACGATGTTCTCGCCCTCGAGGGCCATCGCGATGACCGGGCGCGAGCTCATAAAGGCCTCGATCTCCGGGTAAAAGGGCTTGTCGGCCACGTGGGCGTAGTGCTCGCGCAGCTTGGCGGGCGTCAGGCGCATCATCTTGCAGCCCACGACGGTAAAGCCGGCGCTCTCGAAGCGGTTCAGCACGTTGCCGACATGGCGCTGGGCCATGCAGTCCGGCTTAAAAATAACGAATGTTCTCTGCATATAAGCGGCCCACCATACTTTTCAGACCCCGTTTGAAAAGCCCCGATTTCAGATTTCTTCAGGGCCGGCTGACGCGGATGCTCTTCAACGCCGCCAGGGCCGCATCACGTGCTTCTCCATGATCCACCATGGGTTGCGGATAATCGCTTCCCAGCTTCACGCCGGCCTCGGCGAGCACATGCAGCGGCGCCTCCCACGGCAAATGGATGAACTCCGCCGGCAGCTTGGCCAGTTCGGGTACCCAGCGGCGCACATAGTTGCCCTCGGGGTCGAACTTCGCGCCCTGCAGGAACGGGTTGAAGATCCGGAAATACGGCGCCGCGTCCGCCCCGCAGCCGGCCGTCCACTGCCAGCCGAGCGTGTTGCTGGCGAGATCGGCATCGACCAGCGTGTCCCAGAACCAGGCCGCGCCCTCCTCCCAGGAAATCCTCAGGTGCTTCACGAGGAACGACGCCACGATCATGCGCACGCGATTGTGCATCCAGCCGGTCGTCCACAGCTGCCGCAGGCCGGCGTCGACGATCGGGTAACCCGTCCGCCCCTTCTGCCAGGCGAGCAGTTGCCTTGGATTCTTCTGCCACGGGAAGGCCGCGAACTCCTTGCGCAATGGTTCGCGGGGTGTCTGTGGAAAATGAAACAGCAGGTGGTAGGCAAACTCCCTCCACCCCACCTCGCTCAAAAACACCTGCCCGCCGCGGTTGGCCGGGAACACCCCGCTGTCCTTCGATAGTGCCCGCACCGCCGCCCAGATCTGCCGCGGGCCGATCTCGCCGAAATGGAGATACGGCGACAGCGCCGAGGTGCCGTCCACATCCGGCAGGTTCCGTCGGTCGGCATAGTCCGCCATCGCGCCGGTCGTGAACTGCTTGAGTCGTTTCATTGCCGCCGCTTCCCCCGGCACCCAGGCCGCCGCCAGCCCCGCATCCCACTTGATCGTCGGCATCAGTTCGAGTTCAGCCAGGCCAGGCGAAGCCGGCCAGGCCGCCGGGGCCGGAAAATCCCCGCGCGGCAGCTTCACCGGTTCTTCGACCGGCAACGCCAGGCAATGCCGCCAGAACGGCGTGAAAACCTGGAACGGCCCGCCTGACTTGTTCTGCACCGTGTGCGGCTCGAAGAGCAGCGAGGCGTTGAAGCTCCTGGCGTCCACTTCCTGCGCTAGCAGGTCTGCCTTCAGCACCTTGTCGCGCGCGATGATGGCCGGCTCGTAGCGCCGGTTCCAATAGACGGCGCCCGCCCCGGCTTTCTTCACCAGTGATCGCAGCACCGCCCCGCTCTCGCCCTTCGCCAGCAGCAACCGCGAGCCGCGCTCACGCAGCGCCGCATCCAGGCTGGCGAGCGAATGGTGCAGCCACCAACGGGAGGCCCCGCCAGCCGGCCAGTCATCCTCGCCGGCCACGTCCAGGATGTAGACTGGCAGGATCGCGCCGCCATTCTTCAACGCCGCCGCGAGCGCCGGGTTGTCCTGCAGGCGCAGATCCTGCCGGAACCAGACGATGGTCGCACCAGGACCAGAACTGAGCGCATTGGAAACCATGCCTATGATAAACGCGGCAACAGCGGCACTGGACGCATCAATCCGCCCTCCAGACCCGCGACGGGGACCCTCACAGCGCCTCGGTGTAAAGCTGCTCGTAGGCCGCCACGGCCTGCGTCCAGGAGAAATCCTTCTGCATGGCGCGGCGTTGGGCGGCGGCGTAACGCGCCTTGTCGGCGAACAGCGTCAGCGCACGCTTCAGCCCCGCGTCGAATTCCTCCTGCTTCGGTGCAAACATGATGCCCGTGCCGGTCGCCGGATGGGCATCAATGTCGGTCACCGTGTCGACCAGCCCGCCGACGTTGCTCACCAGCGGCACGGTGCCGTAGGCTTGGCTATACATCTGGTTCAGGCCGCAGGGCTCGAACAGCGAGGGCATCAGGAAGAAATCCGACCCGGCCTCCACGAGGTGGCTCATGGCCTCGTCATGGCGGACACACAGGCCGACCTTGGCCGGATAGGCGGCGGCGAAATCATGCAGCAGCCCCTCGTATTTCTTCTCGCCGCTGCCGAGCACGACGAGCCGGCAGTTCTCCCTGGTGAAAAATTCCTTCGCCCCGAGCACGAGGTCGAGCCCCTTGGCCGGGGTGAAACGGCACACCATGCCGAAGACCGGACCCTTGAAGGTCGCACTCCAGCCGAATTCCTTGATCAGCCTGGCGCGGCATTTCGCCTTGCCCGCCAGGTCATCGGCGCTGTAGCGCGCGGGCAGGCTCTTGTCGGTGGCCGGGTTCCAGACCGCGGTGTCGATGCCGTTGAGCAGGCCGTGCAGGTCGTCGAGCCGCGTGCCGATGACGCCGTCCATGCCGTTGCCGAACTCCGGTGTCTGGATCTCCTTCGCATACTGCGCGCTGACGGTCGTGACCTTGTCGGCGTAGACGATGCCGGCCTTGAGCATGCACATCTGGTCGTAGTATTCCAAACCGTCGATTGTCAGCAGCTCCTCGGGCAGGTTGGTCAGCGCGTAGGATTTCCGCGGGAACACGCCCTGGTAGGCGATGTTGTGGATCGTGAAGACGGTCTTGAGCGCCAGGGTGACGTTATACCGCCGCTCGGCCTCGCGCAGGAAAACCGGCAGCAGGCCGGTCTGCCAGTCATGGCAGTGGACGATGTCGGCCTTGAAGTCGGTCAGCCGCAGCAACTCGACGACGGCCTTCTGGAAGAAGATAAAACGCGCGTCGTTGTCGTCGTAGTCCCGCTCGCCGGTCCAATACGGGAGCTTGCGGTCAAAGTATTCCTCGCGGCACACGAGGTAGAGCGTCAGGCCCGGACGGAGTGCCAGCGTGTAGACGTCCCCGGCGAGGAAAAGCTCCCCCATCTCGATCTTCAGCTTGTGGCTCGGCTGGAGGCCGGCCACGTGCGGACCGTCGAGCACCGAGCGGTAGCCGGGCATGAAGACCGCCAGCTCGTGTCCCCGGTCCGCGAGGGTTCCGGTCAGGGCCGCCACTGCATCCGCCAGACCGCCGGTCTTCAGATACGGGAACAGTTCGCTGGCTGCGTGGGCAATTCGCATGTTGCAACACTACGGACCCTGACACACGGTGCCACTAGAAAATCCCGGGCCCATCCATTATCCGCCGGAGCTACTCCGGCCCGCCCCGTGTCATTCCAGTATGAGTTATTCCGACCGCCTTTTGGCCCATCTTAACCGCCGCAACTACGTCCCGGCCCCCGCCGACGCCATTGCCAAGGAGTGGCGCCTCAATCCCAAGGACCGCCGCAAGTTCAACCAGCAGGTCGCCGAGTTGCTCCAGTCCGGCCGTCTCGTCGTCATCAAGGGCGACCGCCTCTGCGTGCCGCGCGAGGCCGACCTCGTCACCGGCAAGATCAACTTCCGCCAGAAGGGCTCGGCCATGGTGTTCCCCGAGGTCAAGGTCACCGAGCCGCGCAAGCCCGCCATCTTCATCGCCGCCGAGGACACCGGCGTCGCCCTGCAGGGCGACAAGGTCGTCGTTCGCCTCCGCTCGCCGAAGGACCGGGACTGGCCGCATTTCCTCAAGCCCGGCGAACAGGCCGGCAAGGTCATCAAGATCATCGAGCGCGGCAGCGCCACCCTCACCGGCACGCTCCAACGCGGCCGCACGTATTTTTATGTCGCCTCCGACGACCCGCGCATCGGCCACGACATCATTGTGCAGGATCCGGTGAAGGCACCGTTAAAGCCGGCGCCCTCGGTCGGCGACAAGGTGGTCGTCAAACTCAACGAGTGGAAAGAGCGCCACATGAACCCCGACGGGGTCATCATCGAGAAACTCGGCCGCGCCCTCGAGCCCCGCGCCGAGCTGGCCGCCATCTACCACAAATACAACCTCGTCACCGCCTTCCCCGAGGCGGTCGTCCGCGAGGCCGCCACCCTCCCCGCCGTCGTCGGCCCCGGCGACCTGGCCGGCCGGCGCGACTACCGCGCGATCCCGACCTTCACGATCGACCCGGACGACGCCAAGGACTTCGACGACGCACTCTCGATCGAATACCTCGATCACGGCGACATCCGCATCGGCGTGCACATCGCCGACGTCAGCCACTACGTGAAGCCCGGCACCGCCCTCGACCGCGAGGCGCAGAACCGCGGCAACTCCACCTACCTCGTCGGCACCGTCGTGCCGATGCTGCCCGAGAAGCTTTCCAACGGCCTGTGTTCACTCGTCGAGGCGCAGGACCGCGTGACGAAGGCCGCGCTCTTCACCTTCGCAGCCAACGGGCGCCTCAAAAGCACCGAGTTCGCCAACACCGTCATCCGCAGCCGCAAGCGCCTGACCTACAAGCAGGCCTTCGCGCTCATGTTCGAAGACGACCTGAACAAGATCCGCAAACTTCCCCTCCCCGCCGCGCACCAGACCGGCTCGACCGGCCGCGCGCTCAGCGAGCTCCCGCACGACGAGCTGACCGAACTGCAGACCTGGATCCGCCAGCTCTGGTCCATCGGCCACAAGATCCGCCTCGAGCGCATGCGCGGCGGCAGCCTCGACCTCGACATGCCCGAGACGAAGATCTTCGTCGACGCCGCCGGCTACGCCGACCGCATCGAGCTCATCCACAACGACGAGAGCCACCAGCTCATCGAGGAATACATGCTCCTCGCCAACGAGGCCGTCGCCCGCCTCACGCGCAGCAACCACCTGCCCTCGCTCTACCGCGTGCACGACGATCCCGACGAGGAGAAGCTCGCCGAGTTCCGCCAGTTCCTCGGCACCTTTGGCATCAAGGTCGGCGACCTCACCAACCGCGACGAGGTCGTGAAGCTGCTCGCCGTCCTGAAGGACCACCCGCAGGGCTACATCCTCCGCACCCAGCTCCTCCGCAGCATGCGCAAGGCCTGTTACCGCGCGACCCATGACGGCCACTACGGCCTCAACAAGACCGACTACACGCACTTCACCTCGCCCATCCGCCGCTACGCCGACCTCGTGGTGCACCGCGTCTTCGACACCCACCTCGCCAAGGCCGCGGGCAAGCCGACCGCCAGCTATCGCATCACGCAGATCGACAACCTCGCCGAGCATCTCAGCCTCACCGAGATCAACAGCACCGAGGCCGAGCGCGACTCGCAGAAACTGAAGCTCATGGAATATTTCGAGCGCGAGGCGGGGAAGAAGGACAAGCAGGTCTTTACCGCCATCATCACCGATGTCCGCAACCACGGCTTCTTCATCGAGGTCGCCGAGGCCGGGGCCTTCGGCATGGTGCCGGTGTCCTCGCTCAAGGACGACTTTTACGTGCTCAACGGCGCCGGCACGGCCTTCATCGGCCGCAAGTCCAAGCGCAAGTTCGAGCTCGGCCACAAGGTGCAGGTCGTCGTCGACAAGGTGGACCGGCAGAAGCGGCTGATCGATTTCACGGTGCCGTGAGCAGTGCGCCTGCGCCCCTTGAAGCCGAAAGCGCTCCTCCTTCTGTCCGGTGCGCTGCTCCTGGCCGGCTGCCAGGGACCGGACGGGAATGACGCTGCCGCCCCGGCGCCCTTCAGACTGAATCCAGCGCGGTCCGTCGAGATCACCCCGGCGGACGACGAATTCGAACAGCACCGCGCAGAAACCGGATCGGGCGGCGGACACCGGAAACGGCCGGACACCGCCGCAACAGCCGGGATGACCGAGGGCGAGCTCTACGCCCTGCCCAAGTTCACCGTGACCCGGAAAGGTTTCCTGAACTTCGGGCTGTCGGTGGTCACGAACGCCGAGGTCACGCTCGGCGGGAAGATCGAGTGGATGCGCGTGGGCGTGGTTCTGCCCGGCTCGCCGGCGGCGCGTCAGGGCCTTTTCACGGGGATCGAGATCCTCGCCATCGACGACCGGCCCGTCGCCGAACTGACCCGCGAGGACATGCTGCACGCCCTCTTCGAGCGCGAATCCGGCGAGCAGGTCCGGTTGCTGGTTTACTCGCGTCAATTCGGCCCGTTGCCGCGGTTCATCGTGCTGGGTGGGCGATCCGGAATGCCGCGGTAAGCCCCCATCATCCGGCCGGGGTGAAATTCACCCTTTGATTTCGGTCTCAGCGGGAGTAAACTGCTGCGAGTCAGCCCCTCCCCCCCCCCCGCCATGAAACACCGTCCCTGTTTTTCCGTGGTTCTCTTCGCGGCGCTCACCGCCGCCCTGTCCGCCCAGACCACCCCGCTGCGCATCGAGCAGACCGTCGAGGCACGGTTCCCCCACGCCCTTTCCCTGACTCCCCTCACCTCGGGCATGGCGCGCGTCGTCGTCAACATCGACGCCGACGGCAAACTCGTGGACTGGCTGGTCACCGGCTACACCCACAAGGCCTTTGCGGACGAGGCGGTGAGCGTGCTCAAGCAATGGCGCTATGTCGCCCCCACCGAGGGCGGCCAGCCGGTCGGTGTCCGCACCGAGTTGCGGTTCGAATTCGAGGCCACGGGTCGGGTGATATCCCTGCTGGCGATCGAAACCCCCGATGTGTTGCTCAAGCAGATGGGCATCGAGCCGCACATGACCACGCGCGTGTGCAACCTCCAGGAACTCGACCGGCCGATCGCGCCGGTCAACCCGGTGACGCCGGCCTACCCGCGCTCGCCTGGTGCCGCGACCACCCCCCGCTCGGTGCTGGTTGACTTCTACGTCGACGAAACCGGTCAGCCGCGCATGCCGGTCGTGGTCAGCTCGGCCCATGACGTCCTCGCGCAGGCTGCAGTGGGCGCGCTGAACCGGTGGCGCTTCAATGCGCCGACCCGCGCCGGCCGGCCCGTCTCGGTGCGCGTGCGGCAGGAATTCATCTTCCCCGCCAACTCCTAGGCCGCGGGTTGCAATCGGGCGCCATCGGGCTTTCCTGACGGCACTCATGAAGCACTACGATTTCGCCGACCGGTTCCGCGCGCTCTACGACAAGGCCGTGAAGCTTTACGCTTCCGGCAAGACCGGGGCAGACACCTACTTCACCCCCGACGAGACGGCCTTCCTCGCCGCCAACGGCCTCACGCCGCAGAATATCTACGACTACGCTGAGGACCACAATGGCTACGGCGAACCCGGTTATGACCGTGCGCTCGCCATTGAGCTCGTCCGGCGCGACTACTTCCTCAACGCCCAGGGCGGCAAACCCTCCGGCAAGGTGGTCGACGGAGCGGCGCTGCCGGCCAAGACCGCCGCCGTCCGCGGCATCGAATGGCTGCCGCGCCTCATCCCGAAGACCAAGGCCAAGCTCCGCGGCGAGCTGCCCGCCTCGCTGATGTATAGCTGCGGGGGCGACCGCGCCTTTTTCGCCAAGCACGACATCCACCCGGCGGAGTTTCTCACCCTCGTCTGGCGGAATGAGCACAACGACGCCGCAATCGTCGACTGGGTCGTGAAACGCACCCGGGGTTGAGGCCATAATCTTACGGGCAGGCAGAGCCGGGGTTTGACGCGGCGGCGGAAATTTCCAGTCTCACGTCCACCCTATGCCTGCCTATACCCTGAAAATAAACGGGCAGTCGCGCCCGGTAAACGTCGCCGCCGACACACCGCTGCTCTGGGTCCTGCGCGACACGCTCAATCTCGTCGGCACCAAATACGGCTGCGGCCTCGGCCTGTGCGGCGCCTGCACCGTCCACCTTAACGGCGTGCCCGTCCGCGCCTGCCAGCTGCCCGTCTCGGCCGTCGGCAACACCCCCGTCACCACCATCGAAGGCCTCGACCCCGCCGGTGCCCACCCGCTGCAGCAGGCCTGGTGTGACCACGACGTGCCGCAGTGCGGCTACTGCCAGGCCGGCCAGATCATGAGCGCCGCCGCCCTGCTCAAGCAGACACCCACACCCACCGACGCCGACATCGACGCCGCCATGGCCGGCAACCTCTGCCGTTGCGGCACCTACGTCCGCATCCGCGCCGCCATCAAGGACGCCGCGGCCCTCGCCGCGAAAGGAGGCAAGTCATGAAACGTCTTCCCCTCTCCCGCCGCGAATTTCTCCGTGTCACTTCCCTCGCCGGCGGCGGCTTCGCCATCGGCTATGCCCTGCCGGGCACGGCTTTCGCCCAGGCCGCCAACCTGCTCGACGATACCGCGAAACAGTTCACGCCCAGCCCCTTCATCCGGATCACGCCGGAGAACATCATCACCATCCTTGCGAAGAATCCCGAGACCGGCCAGGGCGTGAAGACCTCGCTGCCCATGATCGTGGCCGAGGAACTCGACGCCGACTTCAACACCATCGTCATCGAGCAGGCCGGTCTGCGCGCCGACGTCGGGCCGCAGTTCGCGGGCGGCAGCCGCTCGACCCCGGACAACTACATGCGCCTGCGCGTCGCCGGCGCCACGGCCCGCGTGATGCTCATCGAGGCCGCCGCCCAGACCTGGGGTGTGCCCGCCGACCAGCTCACCACCGAAAAGGGCAAGGTCATCCATTCCGCCTCCGGCCGCAGCGCCACCTACGGCGAGCTGGCGACCAAGGCCGCCACCCTGCCCATTCCCGACGAGAAAAGCGTCCGGCTCAAAAAGGACGGCGAGTTCCGCGTGATGGGTTCGCGTGTCGGCGGCGTGGACAATCCCGCCATCGTCACCGGCAAGTCGCTCTTCGGTATCGATCAGGTGCTGCCAGGCATGGTTTACGCGGCCTACGAGAAGTGCCCCGTCTACGGCGGCAAGGTCGTCAGCGCCAACACCGAGCGCATCAAGAAGCTGCCCGGCGTGCTCGACTGCTTCGTCATCGAGGGCACCGACAACATCAACGGCCTCAAGCCCGGCGTGGCCATCGTCGCCAGCTCCACCTGGGCCGCCTTTTCGGCCAAGAAGCTGCTGAATATCGAGTGGGACGAGAGCGGCGGCGCCGGCCACACCAGCGAAAGCTACGCGGCCAAGGCCGCCGAACTCGCCAAGGGCGCCGGCACCAACCTGCGCAACGACGGCGACGTCACCGCGGCTTTCGCGACCGCCGCCAAAACGGTCGAAGGAGCCTACCATTACCCTTTCCTCAACCATGCCACGCTCGAGCCGCAGGGCTGCACGGCGTGGGCGAAGGACGACGGCATCGAGTTCTGGACGACCTCGCAGACACCCGGCTCCGGGCAGGACCTAATCGCCACCACGCTCAAGATCCCGAAGGAAAAACTGAAGCTCAACTTCGTGCGCGGCGGCGGCGGCTTCGGTCGCCGGCTGGCCAACGACTACATGGTCGAGGCCGCGGCCATCGCGCTCCGCACCAACGGCGCCCCGGTGAAGCTCACTTGGACCCGCGAGGACGACATGCGCCAGGACTGCTATCACCGCCCGGGCGGCTGGCATTTCCTCAAGGGCGCGGTGGACGCTTCCGGCAAGATCAGCGCCTGGCACAATCATTTCGTGACCTTCGGCTTCAAGAACACCGAGCGGGTCGCCTCGTCGGCCGGCATGAGCCCGGACGAGTTGCCCGCGCGCTTCCTGCCCAACTTCCGCCTGGATCAGTCGATCATCTCCACAATGGTGCCGACCGGCCCGATGCGCGCGCCCGGCAGCAACGGCCTGGCCTTCGTCATGCAGGGCTTCATCGACGAACTCGCCCACGCCGCCGGCCGCGATCCCGTGCAGTTCCGCCTCGACCTGCTCGGTGAGGACCGGGTGGTCGGACCCAGCGCCGGCCAGCGCGGCACGCCCTACAATACGGGCCGCATGAAGGGCGTGATCCGCCTCGCTGCCGAGAAGTCCGGCTGGGGCTCCCCGCTCCCCAAGGGCGAGGGTCGCGGCGTCGCCTTCCATTTCAGCCACTCGGGCTACGTCGCCATGGTCGCGCATGTCGCGGTCTCGCCCGACGGCACGCTGGTGGTGAAGGAAGTAACCGCCGCCAGCGACGTCGGCCCGATCATCAACCTCAGCGGCGCGGAAAACCAGGTCGAGGGGTCAGTGATGGACGGCCTCGGCGCCGTGTGGCTGCAGGAGATGACCTTTGACGAGGGTCGCGCTGTGCAGAGCAACTTCCATGATTTCCCGATGCTGCGCATCAACGCCGCGCCGAAGGTCGCCGTGCATTTCATCCAGAGCGCCAATCCGCCCACGGGCCTGGGCGAGCCGCCCTACCCGGTCGTGCCGCCGGCGATCACCAACGCCATCTTCGCCGCCACCGGCAAACGCATCCGGCACTGGCCGCTCAACAAGACCGACCTGAGCTCGGCCTGAGCGTGCTACGCAAGGTGGAACCCGGCCTCCGGACGGGTTGGTTAAGCGTGCACCGGACAAACCGGTCCAGAGGCCCGGTTCCACCTTAGAAAAATCAGGGCGCCATCCGCTGCTTCAGCTTGCGCATGTCGATGACCAGATCGAAGGTCTGGCCGGCAGGCAGGTCGCGTCCCGCGGCAAAGGTGTAGCTGCTGCCTTTCGGAAGCTTGCCGCCAAAACGCTCGTGCAGCGCGGCCTTGAACATTTCCAGCGGCACCCAGTCGGAGTCGCTGGAGAGCGAACCGAACTCGTCGGCATAGATCCGCTCGGTGCTCCGGTGCTCGATCGCCGGCATGACGAAGAAGACCTTCACGGGCTTGGCAAAGTTCCCCCGCAGCACCGCGTTGTTGACCAGGTCCCATTCATGTCCCTGCGGCTCAGCGATCAAGTCGAAGGTCTGGCGATGCGCCAGGAACGCCGCGCCCGCCGCCAGCACACCAAGCGCCAGATAATGCGGCAGCGGCTTGACCCCGCGGGCGGTCGTCAGGACGCGCAGGCCATAGACGGCCAGGAGAAGCACCAGCCCGGACAGGGGAAACAGCACGCGGTAACCCGTGGAGCGCTCCGCCGCCACCAGGCTGACCATATGGGCAACGACCGGCATGATCAGGAGGCACCACACCCACTTTCGCTTCCAAAAAGGCTCGGCCGCATTGGCCGTCATTCGGAAACCGGCGATGATGATGGCAGCCACAAGGACCGCCGCGCTCCAGAAAAACACCGCACCGGTGCCAAAGTCGTCCCGCAGGGCGAACAACGCGAGGGCGTTGGGCACCGGATGCGCAAAGAACCATACAATCTTGGAAAAAGGCTCGGGCTCCATCCGCATGCGGGCGGATTCCTGAAACACCCCGTTGCTGAAGAGTCCCTGCACCAGGAAATACGACACCGCCAGGCCGGCCACGAGGGCCCCGAGGTGGTAGGAAAGCCATTTCACGTCGGACATCGGTTCGCGGCCGGTGCGGACAAGCAGCACAGCGGTGATCGGCACGATGGCAAACAAGGCGTCAGATTGATAAATCAGAGCCGCCAAGGCATAGATCATGACGCCGCCAAACAGCGCCACAAACCTCTTCAGTCCGCCGCGCTCCAATTCCGTCTCGATGGCCGAAAACCCGGCCACCGACAGCAGCACCGCCAGCGCATACGGCCAGGCGATGGCCCAGCCAGCCGTGATCTGCGCCGCGGGCAGCAGGATGACACCGAGGCCTATGGCCGCCGCCTCGATCTCCGTCCAACCCGACTGGTAGAGTTGCCGCCACAAGGCCAGACCCAGCAAGGTCAGCAGCGAGACGGTCGTCAGGCGCAGCCACGGGAGCTGGTTGACGTCATCCACCACGCCAAAAGTGGTCTCCAGCAGCGCGCCATACAGCGGACGGCCGTGCGAGGCGGTGAATTTCACCAACTTGCCTGGCTCCTCCCGGGCCTCGCGCAGGTGCGAGTAGTCGTCGCGCATGCCGTAGTCCTGGAAAATGGCCTGCCAGTAAACCGCCAGGGGGGTTAGCAGCAGAATGTAGAGGCAGATGCGCGTGCGGATCATCAGAGAGACATTTCTTGCTGGTCCCCTTGTGGCTTAATCCCGAGGAAACGTCCATAACGTTCCAGCCAGTCGTCAATTTTTCCCAGATAATATACAGGATCGTAGGGCGCGACGACGGGATCGTGCGCCGCAAGCGGCCGGGCTCGCTGCCAGTCAGAGGTCTGGCCCTTGGCCTTGGCGCCGATGTAGTAGCTGACGCGCTCTCCCATGCGCGGCCGTGGATTCATCTGGAGCGCAACCTCCGCCGCCGCCCGCCGCGGTTTGCCGCCGCCGGCCACCCACTGCTGGTAGGCCTCGGGGTTCTGGCTGAGCGACTCGGCCTTCGCCAGGTCCGCCACCGGCTGCTCGCGCGCCGCGATCGCCTTGCGCAGGCGCTCGATCTCGGCCACCGGCGACGCCGAGGCGACGCCGAGCAGGTAGGCGATCAACTGGTCGCCGAGCCGCTTGAGGAAGGGCTCGATGCCCCGCGAGCGCAGAGCCGAGCCGCGCAGCGTGATCTCGCCGCCGGCCGCGAGCGCGTAGTTCTTGGCCTTGTAGCAAAACATCGCGTCGTAGGTGCCGTCGTATTCCAGCTCGATGCCGGGCGGCATGATCCGCGCAACCTTCGCCAGCAGGGCCTCGGGTCGGGTGAAATACTGCTCGGTCGAAAGATAGATGCCGTCCGTGTCGGCCTCAAGGATCGTGCAGCCATGCTGCTGGAACTCCGCGATCAGCGCCTGCAACAGTTCGCGCCCCCCGCGCGTGACCTTGGCCGCCAGCTCGCCGTCGCCGAACCGCGCGCCGGAAAAACCGAGGTAGCCGTAGAAGGAATTGATCAGGATCTTGAATGTCGCCTGCCGCGCCTGCGCCTCGTCACGCTCCGCCGCCGTCGGCGCCGACTTGGCGAGCTGCTTGTATTTCAGGCGGTATTCGCGCAACCGGCGCAGCATCGGGATGAACACGCCGAGCGTGTCACTCCTCGGGTTCTCGCCCATCTGCAGCAGCAGGCTCGGGTAAAGCGACGCCACGTCGAAGTGCAGCACGTGCTTAAAAACGCCTTCCTGAAAACTGCGGGTGAACCCACCCTCGAAGGTCGCAATCTCGCCCAGCGGCTCGGGGCAGCTGGCCCGGGCATGGTAATACTCCTCGAGGAAAAGCAGGTCCACCTTGCCGGCCGTGCCGCGCAGGGCCGCTTCCTGCAGTAGGATCGGGAACGCGCGGGCCTGCTCAAAATAGGTCGGCAGCAGCACATCGGCCAGGCCCCGCGTCTCGCGCAGGTCGTCCGCCAGGTAGGCCAGGAACTCCTCCCGGTTCGACCGGAACGCGTGCTGGATCTGCGCGCCGTCGATGTAGGTGCGGCCCTCGCCGGATTCCGGCGTGATGCCGAAATAGACCGCCGCGTCCTTCAGGCCGTAGGCGGTCATCTCGCGGGCCGTGATGTCGTAGAGCTGGATGAGCAGGTAGGTGTCGATGACCGTGCGCCCGGGCATGTCGCAGCGGGAAAAATCGATCCAACGCTCGGCCACCTTCATGCGGCTGTTGCGGAACTCCGCCATCATCCCGAACCGGCCCCACGCGCACGGCACCTTGAGACGCTTCGAGCGGGTCCGCAGGTAATCGAGGTCGAACTTGAAGATGTTGTGCCCCTCGACGACGTCGGGATCCATCTCCCGGAGCAGGTCGTTGAACGCCAGCAGCAGCCGTTTCTCGCCGGCGTCGGTTTCCTCGCCGAGGGTGAGCAATTCCCGGCGCGGGCCGCACTGCAGCCCGATGGCCAGGATGCGATCGCCGGGGTTCTTCGCGTCGCTGAACGCGCCCGCCTCGGCCGCCCCGGTCTCGATGTCGAGCTGGCAGCGCCGCAGGTCGGCGAACTTCATGTCCGCATACAACCGGGCGCGCTTCTGCAGCAGCCACTGGCTCTCGTAGGGCTTGAGCACGTCGATCGCCGCGCCCTCGCGCACCGCCTTGAAAAATACCTCGAAGGCTCCCAGCGACTCCGCATGGGCCAGCCAGTTGAAGGCCCCCTCGCCCTTCAGGCGCTCGAAGCTGACACCCTCGTGCGGCGTCTCGGCCCCCAGCCAGGCAAAGGGCTTGAAATCCTCCGTGCGTTCCTCGCGACCGCCCGCCGGGGTGGCGTAGCAGCCGTGCACCTTGCCGGCGTCGTCAATCCACAGCCCGACCAGCGTATCCGCACTCACATCGTCCGCACGATATAGACCATCACCAAGGCGGTCAGTGTCAGGGCCAGGGCGATCAGGGCCAGCGTGCCGCGCAGGTGCGGCCGGCGGTAGGCGACACCGGCCAGGCTGGAAAGACCGAGCCAGCACACGAGCTTCACGATGACCCAGCCGCTGCCCCAGGAGTAGCCGAGCTTGGCCATCAGGCCGCCGGCCGCGACCAGCGCGAGCAGGCTGGCGATGCCGGTGATCATCATCGTGCGCTTGCGGTTCTCCGGCGCCGGGTTGGCGAAGGCCATGAACGTGTGTGCGGACAGCACAAACAGCGCGAAGACGTGCAGCAGGGAGTAGTAGAGCGGATTCATCGTGGTAAAATAAGTGACACCCCATCTGTGCCGTGCGCCCCGGGGCTCATGTCCTTTTTAAGTTAAAGGTGGGCACCACCCGACGGACCTTCTGCCTTCCGGTTTACGGCCTGGCATCAGCCCGCCTGTCAGCGGCTCCCAAATTATAGCAAAGGCAAAGAGCGTTGTGTGGAGCACCTCGAACACTACAGGGTGTCGGCGAGGAAACTACCCTACTCTGTCGCTCCGTCAAGGCCCGGAGCGAGAAACCTGAAACTTGAGACCTGAAACCTGAAAGAAGAAGCACCGGAGCCTGCCCTCAGGTTTCAGGTCTCAGCTTTCAGGTTTATGTATTTAGGCCTCCGCCGCCGTCGGGTCGAGGTGCTCGAGGATGATCTTCTGCACCTGGTCGAGGAAGGTGTAGGCCGCGAACGGCACGCGCACCTCGTCGGCGATCGCCTCGGGCGGCACGTCCTCCTCCTCGAGCAGGTCGGCCGGGATGCCCTGCAGCCAGTGCGTCAGGATCTGGATGCGCAGGGCCGAGCAGCCGCGCAGCAGCGAATCACTGTTGTGCGAGTCGATCGCGATGCTGCCCTCGGCGAAAAATTCCGAGCCGAACAAGCCGAGCAGCTCGCGCACGTCGCTGTTCTGGCCGGCGAGCAGCTCGGACGTCCAGGTCTCGTTGAACTCCTCGTCGTTCTCCGGGAAGGTCGCGCGGATCGCCAGGTTGCCGCGCAGGTCGTCGGCCGCCTGCTTGATGACATCCAGCAGCGGCGCCACGGCGCTGATGTTCAGCTTGATCTCGACCCGTTTCATGCGGCCGGCTCGGGCTGGACCACGGCGGTCAGGTGCCATTGTTGCAAGGCGAAGACATAGGCCTCGGCCTGCTCGCGCGTGCCGGACCACAGCACCGAGCGGCCCTGCTCATGGATCTCGAGCATGTGCTTGCGAGCCCGCTCCTCGGCGAAACCGAAGACCCGGCGCAGCACCATGACCACGTAGGACATCCGGTTGACGGGGTCGTTGAGGACGACAACCCGCCAGACCTCGGCGCGCTGCGACGCCGGGGCCTTCGCCGCCCGGGGAGTTTTTTTGGTTTTTGTCTCGCCCACGATCAGGACTTGCCGGCTGCCTCGCGCACCGCCTGGACGACCGTGCTCTCGGCCTCGGCGATGGCGACTTTGCGCACTTCCTTGGATGTGCGCCACTTGAATTCGAAGATGCCTTCCTTAAGGCCGCGGCCGCCCACGGTCAGGCGCAGCGGGAGGCCGATCAGGTCGGCGTCCTTGAACTTCACGCCCGGCCGCTCGGCGCGATCGTCGATCAGGACGTCGGCGCCGGCCGACTCGGCGGCCTGCGCGAGCTTGAGGCAAAGCGCCGTCGACGCGGCGTCCGCCGGGTCAAGGTTGACCACCAGCACCTGCCAGGGGGCGACGTGCCAGGGCCAGATGATGCCATCGGCGTCGTTACTCTGCTCGACCACGGCCTGCAGCGTGCGGCTGATGCCGATGCCGTAGCAACCCATGACCATCGGGTGCGACTGCTTCTGATCGTCGGTGTAGACGGCACCGAATTTCTCGGAGTATTTCGTGCCGAGCTTGAAGACGTGGCCGACCTCGATCGCGCGGGCGATCTTGAGGGGCTGACCCGACTTCGGGTCGGGCTCACCTTCGCGCACCCGGCGGAAGTCGCCGAACCGCGTGATCTCAAGGTCGCGGACGACATTGACGTTCCGCAGGTGGAAACCGTCCTTGTTGGCGCCGGTCGTGCCGTTGCCGACGAGGCGGATGGCGTGGTCGGCGAAGATGCCGGCGAGAGCGCCCGGGTTCCTGATGGTGCCCTTGACGGTGCCGAGGCTGCCGGGCTTGGCGCCCATGACCGGCTCGATCTCCTCCGGCGTGGCCGGACGCCAGAGCTGGAAGCCGAGGGAGCCGAGCTTGGCCTCCTCGAGGTCGTCGCAGCCGCGCAGGACCACGAGGAACGGCTTGCCGTCGCCCATGTAGACAAGGGTCTTGAACTGTTTGTCAGGCGCGACGCCGTAGGGCGCGGCGGCGAGCGCCGCGATGGTCACGATGCCCGGCGTGGCAAATTCCTCGAGCGCCCCGGCCGCGGCCGCGTCGGCCAGGTCCTTCGGCACGATGCCGCTGGTGGCCTTCTCGCGGTTGGCCGAGTAACCGCTCTCGTCGCAATAGACGATGTCGTCGTCACCGACCGGGGCCGGGACCATGAACTCGTGCGAGAAGCTGCCACCCATGACGCCGGTGTCGGCCTCGACCGCGATGGTCTTGAGGCCGCAGCGCGTGAAGAACGCCGTGTAGGCGCGCTTCATCTTGTTGTAGCTCGTGATCGCCCCCTCGTCGTTCGCGTCGAAGCTGTAGGCATCCTTCATGATGAACTCGCGGGCGCGCATCAGGCCGTAGCGCGGGCGGATCTCGTTCCGGAACTTGGTGCCGATCTGGTAGAAATTCTTGGGCAGGTCGCGGTAGCTGGTGATCTCGGACTTCACGAGCGGCGTGATGACCTCCTCGTGGGTCGGCCCGAGGACAAACTCCGGCTCCTTCGCGCGGCCCTTGCCGGCGCCGGCATGATCGACGCGATACATGATCTCGCGCGCGGCGGACCAGCGCGGGCCGTCCACCCAGTTCTCGACCGGGTGGATGAAAGGCATGGAGAGCTCGATGGCGCCCTCGCGGTCCATCTCCTCGCGGCAGAGCTGGCTGATCTTCTGCACGACGCGCAGGCCGGCCGGCATGTAGGTGTAAAGGCCGCCGCCCAGCTTGCGCACGAGGCCCGCGCGCAACAGCAGCTTGTGCGACGCGATCTCGGCGTCGGCGGGGCTTTCCTTCAGTGTCGGAATGAACGTCTGCGACCAATATTTCATGTGAACCCGGACGAGAACAACTCGGCCGGGGCGGCGCAAATGTATTTGCGCCCCACCGCCCCGCCCCGCGATAAGTCCCGGCATGACCGCCCGCCCCACCCCCAAACCCTGGCCCATGAAATGGATCGTGGTGGCCATCGTGGTTTTCGCGGCCGGCTACACGGCGGTTAACTTCTATTTCCGCAAGCCCGGGAAGGCCTACCGTCCCTACCAGGACGCCCAGGACCGGGCCACCACCGCCCGCCTGCTGGCCGCCGGCTGGCACAAGTTGCCCGTCGATTCCCGCCGCCCGGTCGAGAAGCCCTCGCTGGATGATGCCCCCGCCGCCATCACCCGGGCCGCCGTCGGCCTTGGCCTCGACTTGGCCCCCAATTTCGCCGAGCAACCCAAGCTGGTTGACACCATCGACCGCGTCGTGGCTCCGGCCGGTGTGGCGCACGGGTCTGACTACAGCGCCTACTTCACCGCCAGCGTCCCCAGCCAGAAGGCCCAGGTCGGCGACCTGACCCTCTACCGCAAGGGCAACGACCTCGTCCTCATTCCCAGCACCGAGCCCCTGCCCGGCAAGGCCCTGATGAACCGCTGGAGCGACTCGACCTACTGCGTGAATTTCTCCACCGCGCAGCTGCCGCCCGGCCGCTACTCGGTCCGCCTCGTCGCCAAGGGCCCCGCCGCTGCGTGGTCGTTCACCGTCCGCTGAGGCGCAACAATCGATTGACGCGCGGGGCGAGATGCCCGATTAAGGCGCACCTGCATCCATGAGCAACGGCTCCGACATCAAGCCCACCGACCTGCGCGGCATCCTGAAATACGTCCCCCGGTTTCAGGGCCAGACCTTTGTCATCGCGCTGGACGGCATCATCGTGGCCGATGACAATTTCCCGAACATCCTGATCGATATCGCCGTGCTTCGCAGCCTCGGCATCAAGATCATCATCATCCACGGCATCGGCCACCAGCTCGCGGAGCTGGCCCGGACGCGCAACATCCCGATCACCGACGTGCAGGGCAAGGGCGTAGCGGACGCCGCCACCCTGGACCTCGCGATCCGCGCCTCGTCCCGCGTCACGCACCTCATCATCGAGGGCCTCACGCAGAACGGCCTGAAGGCCGCGCTGACCAACGCCGTCCGAGCCGCCCCCCTCGGCATCATCAAGGGCGTTGACCACCAGTTCACCGGCCGCGTCGACCGCGTCGACAAGGAGTTCCTCACCCAGCTGATCGAGTCCCATGTCATCCCGGTCGTGAACCCCATCGGTTTCGACCGCGACGGCCGGCCGCTGCGCATCAACTCCGACCATCTCGCCGCCGAGCTGGCCGAGTCGCTCCACGCCACCAAGATCATCTACCTCACCCCGAACGAGGGCCTCGAGATCAACGGCAAGCTCCAGCACCAGATCGCCGCCGCCACGCTCAAGACCATCCTCGAGGACAAGCCCGAGTCCATCAACGAGCCGATGCGCAGCCCCGCCGCCCACGCCGTCAAGGCCGTCGAGACCGGCACGCCGCGCATCCACCTCCTCGACGGACGCCTCCTCGACGGCCTGCTCAACGAGATCTTCTCCAACGAGGGCGTCGGCACGCTCATCCACGGCAACGAATATCAGCAGATCCGCCAGGCGACGAAGCGCGACGTGCGCGCCATCTACAACCTCACCCGGCAGGCCGTGAAGCGCGAGGAGCTCGTCTACCGCACCCAGGCGGCCATCGAGAAAAACGTCGAGCAGTTCTACGTGTTCGAGATCGACGAGAACATCATCGCCTGCGTCTCGCTCGTGTTCTACGCGGACAAGCCGAAGTTCGCCGAGGTCGGCTCGCTCTACGTCATGCCCTTCTACCATCACCGCGGCATCGGCAAGAAGATGGTCGATTACGCCTGCCTGATGGCCAAGGAGCGCGGCGCGACGAACATCATCGCGCTCTCGACGCAGGCCTTCACTTTCTTCACCTCCGTTGTCGGCTTCGAGGAAACCGACAAGGAGGCGCTGCCCGAGTCACGGCTCAAGGCCTACGAGGACAGCGGACGGAACTCGAAGGTTTTGACGAAGAAGCTGTGAGGCGGGATCGGTGTCCCGCCTTTGCCGGCAGGGGCCGCTGCCGCAACGGCCCGGACGCTTGAGGGCAAGCGCCCTACACTTTTCACCCCGTCGTCGTGCCGCGCTCCAAGCGGTGTCCTTCCAGCTCGACGATCACCTGGATCTCGACCGTCGAACCCTTGGGCAGGCCGCAGACCGCCACGGCGGCGCGGGCATGCTTGCCGGCCTCGCCAAAGACCTTGCCGAAAAGCTCGGAGGCCCCGTTGATGACGGCGGGGCTGTCGGTGAAGCCGTCGACGGCGTTGACGAACCCGTTGACCATCACGAAGCGCTTGACCTCGTCGAGGCTGCCCGCCGCGGCCTTGATGTTGGCGAGCGTATTGAGAGCACAGATCTTCGCCGACTCATAGCCGGCTTGCACGGTCTGTTCCTTGCCGACCTGGCCGGTGTGCGTCATCTCGCCGTTGAAGGAGCTGATGGTGCCGGCGAGGTAGAGCAGATTGCCCGTGCGGACGAACGGCACATAGCTGCCGGCGACGGCGGGCGGATTGGGAAGTTTGAGGCCGAGTTCGGCGAGTTTGGCTTCGATGCTCATGGGGATGGATGCAGAGGTAACCACTAATTCACACTAATGAACACTAATTTTGCCGGTCTGGCTTCGCGTTCTTTCGTGTCCTTCGCGGTTCAATTGCTTGGTTGTTTGGGGATGAAATCGAATGTGGCGACGTCCTCGACCTTCACGGGCTTGTCCAACACGCCGACCTCCTGCAACAGGGCGATCTGCTTCTGCAGGCGCGCGGCCGTGAGCTGGCCGGCAAACTCGCCTTTCGCCGGATCGCCGCTCACGAGCTTGTAGTCGTTCATGGCCTTGATGCTGTAGGCCATGAACTCGGGCGACAGGTCGCTGCGCTTCGTGGCCAGCAGTTGGTTGGCGGGCGCGGGGTCGCCGCCAAGGTAGTCCACCCAGCCCTTCACGCTGGCGCGGACAAATTTCGCGACCACGTCAGGGTGTTCGGCGAGGAAGTTCTGGCTCGTGAACATCACGCGGTAGGGCTCGTAGCTGTCGCTGGCGATGAGCAGGGCCCCGACGCTGGCACCGCGCTCCCGGGCGAAGAAGGGCTCGTTGGTCACGAAGCACTGCTGGACGAAGGTCTTGTCGTTCATGAACCGCGCGAGGTCGCCGACCAGCGGGAGCAGGTTGAACTTCACGCCCAGTTTCTTGCGCGCCACCTCGAGCCACGTCGAACCGGCGCCGGCCATGAGGGTCTTGCCCTCAAGGTCCTTCAAGTCCCGCAACGGGTGATCGGTGTGGAACAGGATGCCCTGCGGGTCGCGCTGCATCTCGGCGCCAACCATCTTCACCGGCACGCCGCGCGCGACCGCCACGATGACATCGTCGCCGTTGGTCATGCCCAGCTCGGCCCGGCCGATCGCCACGGCGCTCATTACCTGCGCGTTCGGCCCGCCCGGCAGGATTTCCACGTCGAGCCCCTCCGCGGCGTAATACCCCTTGGCCAGCGCCTGGTAATAGCCGCCGTGCTCCGGCTGCGGGAACCAGTCGGTCTGGAAGCGGACCTTGACCAATGCGGCCGGACCCGCGGCCGTCCCGGTCTTTTTGCCGCAGCCCGCGAGGAGCGCGACCGCGGCCAGGAGGAGCGGAAGAATGGTCCGGCGAAAGGTCATATCAGTGATCGTTGCGTTCAAAGGAATCGTGCCACTTGTGGAGCACCGCCCGGTTCAACCAGGAGACGGCTGCCACGAAGATGAAGCCCAGCAGGCAGCTGGTCAACGCCGTCGCAAACAGTGCCGGTATCTTGATCTGGGTATTGTAACTGTAGACCAGGAAGCCGAGCCCGCCCGTGCCGCCGGAGGAGTTGCCGACCATGTATTCGCCAAAGATCGCCCCGATCGGCGCCAGCGTCGCGGCGATGCGCAGGCCGGCGAGGTAATACGGCATGGCCGACGGCACGCGCAGCAGCAGCATCTCTTGCACCCGCGTGGCGTTGGCCATCCGGAAAAGCGCCACGTGGTTCATGTCGGTCGAGAGCAGCCCCTGGGTCATGTTCGCGACGATCGGGAAAAAGCTGATGAGCCAGGTGACCGTGACGATGCCCGGCAGGCCCGGCCCGGCCCAGAGCATGATGATGGGCGTCAGCACAATGACGGGCGTCATCTGCAGCACCAGCAGCCACGGGTAGAGACCGGCCCGCAGCGACCGCGACACTCCGAGCAGCAGCGAGGTGGCGAAACCCAGCGTCCCGGCGAGCAGGAACCCGACCAAGGCGCCGACCGCGGTGTTGCCGGCCGCCGCGAGCAACCGCGCCTTCTCTTGCCATGCCGCCATGAGGATCTCCACCGGCGTCGGCAGGATCCAGCTCTGCAGGCCGCTCGCGGTCCGCACGCCATACCACAGCGCGACGAAGAGCAACCCGCTCACGACGGGCAGCACCCACAGCCAGAGTGGCGGAATCTTTTTCATGCGCCGACGACCTCCTCCACCTGGTGCAGCAGCTGTGACACCTCATTTACCTTGGCCTGAAAGTCCGGCCGGGCGCGCAACGCCGGGACGCGCGGATACGGGAAATCAACCTTCACCTCGGCATGGAAACGTCCCGGGTTGGCCGCCATCACGAGCACGCGGTTTGAGAGAAAGACCGCCTCGCTCACCGAGTGCGTCACGAAGAGCGCCGTGAAGCGAGAACTCTCGCGCAGGGCCAGCAGCTCCTCGTTCAGGCGGTTGCGCGTCATTTCGTCCAGCGCGCCAAAGGGTTCGTCAAGGAGCAGCAGCTGCGGCGAGAGTGTCAGGGCCCGGGCGATCGACACGCGCATCTTCATGCCGCCGGACAGTTGCCGCGGGTAATAATCGCGCGCGGCATCCAACCCGACCAGCGAAAGCATCTCCTGCGCCTTGGCCGCCCGCTCGCCGGCGGCCATGCCACGCAACCGCAGCGGCAGCTCCACGTTCCGCTGCGCCGTGAGCCAGGGCAGCAGCGTGGCGTCCTGAAAAATGAACGCCTGCCGGTCGCGCGCCTGCTTGGGCGTGGTGCCGAGCACCTCCAACCCGCCCTCCGTCCCGGGGCTCAGCCCGGAAACCAGCTTGAGGATTGTCGATTTGCCGCATCCGCTCGGCCCGATCAGGCTGATGAAATCGCCCGGCGCCGCAGCCAGGTTGATGTCGCTCAAAATCTGCGGACCCGTCCCGTAACGCTTTTTCAGCGAGGTAAATTTGACGATGAGCGCGGCAGGCTCCATGAATGCCCCCGAATGGACACAAACGCGCCCAAAACGCCAGCCACTTTGCCGTTCGTGGCGTGGCAATCCATGTCAGCGCACGACGCCGCGCGCACAGTCCATGCCCGCGTCGCCGCCCTGCCGGAAAAATTGCGGGCCGCTGCCGTCGCCTGGCTGCGTCCGGAACCCGATCTCGCCGCCGAGTTGGGGTCCCATCCGGCCAGCCAACCGCTGCACGGCGTGCCCTACGTGCTGAAGGACCTGTTCGACCTGGCCGCGGTGCCGACGAACGCCGGCTCGACCTTTCTCAACTCGGCCCGCGGCACGCCGTCACGCGACAGCGCCCTCGCCCTCCGCTTGCGAGAACTCGGCGCAGCCTGCGCCGGCAAGACGCACCTGGTTGAATTCGCCGCCGGGCTTTACGGCGACAACTCCCACTATGGCGACTGCCCGCACCCGCGTTTTCCGGACCGCCTCACCGGCGGATCGAGCAGCGGCTCAGCGGCCTTGGTCGCGGCCGGCGTCGTCCCGTTCGCCATCGGCACCGACACGGGTGGCTCCGTGCGGGTGCCCGCCTCGTTCTGCGGCCTGTATGGCTTCCGCCTGAGTCCCGGCGACGCCTTCATCCGCGACGCCATGCCGTTGTCGCCTTCACTCGACACGGCGGGCTGGTTCACCGCCGACGCCAGCGACATGCTGGCCGCCGTGACTGCGCTGGTTGGCCCGCGCAAGCCAGGCAAGGAACCGCGTGGCTGCTATCTGCCGGCCGCCGCGTTCGGCCCATTCTTCGATCCCGAGACGGCCGCCGCCAGCAACCGCGCGGCGGCGGCGTTCGCCAACCCGGCCGATCAGGCAACGACCAGCGCCCTCCTGTCCTCCTGGCAGGGAGCCATTGAGGCCTACACGGTGATGGCGCTGCACGAAGCCCACGCCGTCCACCGCAACTGGCTGGCGCCCTACCACGAACACTACGAACCAAGCATCTGGCAGCGCTTCAACGATGGCGGACGCTACACGGCCGACCAGCTCGCCGGGGCGGCCATGACCTTCGCCAGGGTTCGCGTCGCGTTCCGGCATTATTTCAGCGACCACGATTACCTTGTGCTGCCCGCCACGCCCTTCCCCGCCCTGCGCAAGGCCGACTGCACACCCGAGGCCCGCAAGGCACTGCTCACCCTCACCGCGCCCGCCAGCTTGGGCGGTTTGCCCGTGCTGACGATTCCCGTGTCATTACCCTCGGGACTTACGACGGGATTGCAGATTATCCTGCCCGCCGCGAACAGCGCGGTCGTGCCGTGGGTGCTAAAGGCCAAGTAAGCGGACCGCGTTCCCGCCCGCCACTGCATCTGTAGCTCCGGCCTTTTTCGCCTCCGCCAGCAAGCCACCGAAACCCGGCGCCGCGTCCGTCCGCGGATAAAGGATCAGCGGATAATCCGAGCCGAACAGGATCCGGTCGCTCTTCGCCTTCGTCCACACCTCGGGTCCGTAGAGCACCGGTGAAGCCGCGGTGTCGAACCACACATTCGGAAGGGCCGCCGCTTCCGCCGACCAAGCCAGTCCCCCGCCCCAGTGCGCGAGGATGAAAGTCGTGGCCGGAAACTCCCGCACCAGCCGCGTGAAATCCGCGAGCGGCGTCTCCACCCGTCCCGGATAAGCGCGGCTCGCCGGATCGGTGACATGCAAGTTCACCGGCACCTTCCACTCGGCCGCGAGCGTCAGGATCTGCCGCCACACCGGGTCATCGATCGCGAAGTGCTGGGAGTGCGGCGACAGTTCGCCAAAGCCGGCCAGCCCGTCGTCCATCGCCCGCACCGCTTCCGCAAACGCCACGATCCCGGCTCGGGGTTGCACGGTGGCAAGGGCCGCGAGCCGGTCAGGATGCGCCCGGATGCAGTCGGCGTAGAATTTGTTCTGCGTCACGCAGCTTTCATGGTTCTCCCAATACCAGCCGAGCAGCACGGCTTTCGCCACTCCGGCCGCGTCCATGTCGCGCAGCAATTGGTCCACCGACGGGAAAGTCTGCACGGGTTTACTGTCCTTCCGCCGGCGGGTGCACAGTTCCGCCCAATGTGCCTCACGGTGTGCCGTGGCCCAGCCCGCCGGGTCACGGTTCACCTCCGGAGGATAAAGATGCACATGGGCGTCAACGATGGGCACGCCCCACGTTCCACCGGAGCCGCCATCCGGGCAAGCCGGGAACTCACTCCTCCGTCTGCGGCGCCCGCCAGAACAGGTTCAGCAACAAAGCCGTCAACCCGCCCGCCGAAATGCCTGACTCCAGCAGCGAATGCAGCCAGCCGGGCAGGCTGGCGAGCAGGGCCGGTTGCGTCGGCAGCCCGAGGCCAATGCCGAGCGACAGCGCCACGATTACGCCCTCGCGCTGGCCCAGTCCCGCGCTGACGAGCAGGCGCACACCCGCCACCGCCACGAGGCCGAACATCATCAACGCCAGCCCGCCCAGCACCGGCGGCGGCAGGACCGTGATCCAACGCCCGACCGCCGGCACCAGCCCGAGCACGAGCAAGATCACGGCCATTACATAGCCTACGCGCCGGCTGGCCACGCCGGTGATCTGGATGACACCGTTGTTCTGCGCATACGTCGCGCTGGGAAAACCGCCAAAGAGCCCGGTCACGGTGCTCGTGACGCCATCCGCCAGCACCCCGCCCGACAAACGCCGCCAGTGTGCCGGACCCTTGTTTTCCAGGCCGGAGAGCTGCGAGGTTGCGGTAATGTCCCCGATCGCTTCCAGCATCGAGACCAGGTAGATGAACACGAAGGGCGGCACGAATTTCCAATCAAAGGCAAAGCCATGCGGCAGCAATCGCGGCACAGTGAACCAGGCGCCTGTGCCGGTATCCGGCAGATGCAGGCCGCCGAACAGTCCGCAAAGCACGCAGCCCGCAATCACCCCCAACGCCGCACCCGCGATCCTTGCCCACGCACGCCCCGTGGCCTGCGCGGCCACGATGACCGCCACGACCACCAGTCCGATGGCGAAGCCCGACCACACCGGCGCATCCGGCCGCACGGGGGTGGCCAGGCCATAGAACGCCGTCGGGATGAGCGACGTCCCGATAAGCAGCACCACGACGCCCGAGACGAGCGGCGTGAAGACCCGGCGCAACCGGGAGACAAACGGCGCAAGCACGATCAGCAGCGGCGCCGTGACGCAGGACATGCCCAGCATGAGCGCCAGCCCACCCGCCTGGCCGGCGAGCGTCAGCGGCTGGAGAAAGGCGAAGCTCGTCCCCGTGACGCTCAGCAGGCCGGAGCCGACCGGACCGCGCTGGCGGCATTGCAACCAGGTGCCGAAGGCCGAGGCCAGCAGCGCGATGCTGACCAGGTAGGCGGTGTCGGCCGGCGAAAACTTGAGCACCCCGGCCAGGATCAGCGGCGGCGTGATGGTGCCGACCACCATGGCCGAGACATGCTGCGCACCCACCAGCACAGCCGGCCCGGGCGGGATGCGCTCCTCCAGCCCGTAGACGATCTGCGGCGATTTATCCGGCGTGACCGGCGGGGGCAGGACTTCCATGGGCTGACACTAGCAGGCGCCGGGCCAGCAACCTAGGGAGCGCGCTCAATCCGCACCGTCCAGTCTCCGCCCGAGGAAAGCCCGTGCTTGGCTGAGAAGCTGCCGCGATTGAGCGCGAAGCTGACATTGAGCAGGCTGTTCAGGTAGAGCAGCGGCTCGCCCGGCTTCACGTCGCCGAAGGTCCGCACATAGGGAACCACGCCGCGGTAGGCCTCCTTGCCGTCATGGAAGATCACGACGGTGAACCGGTCGCCGTAGGCCGGCTTCAACTCGTTGAAGAACCCGTCGGGGATGTTCGTCCAGACATTGCCGTAATGAAAATCGATCTGCGGGATCGTGCCCTTCAGCACGCCCCCGGCGACGGAGGCGCGCTCGTAAGGCAGGCTGACGACCCTGGGCTCGAGCAACGGGCCGACCTGCTCGTAGGTGATCGTGCCGGAAGCCAGGCGGGCGCCGACGAAGGCGTAGATGTCGCGGCCGTGGAAGGTGTAGCTTTTCTCCGAGCCGGGCCGGCGGTTGACCTTCTCGTCGATGCGCCGCACGGCGGCGACGCCCAGTTCCTCGGCGACGAGGGTCCAGGTGCCGTTGTCCGGGCCGACGAAATAGTGGCCGCTTTTCGTCCGGAGCACGATGGAGGCGCGCTCAGTGCCGACGCCCGGGTCGACCACCGAGACAAACACGGTGCCGGCGGGCCAGAACTCGGCGGCCTGCTTCAGCCGGTAGGCGGCTTCCCAGATATCGTAGGGCGTGTTTTCGTGGCTGAGGTCAAGGATCGTGAGGCCCGGCGAGACGCCGAAGGCGATGCCGCGCATGGCGGCGACGGCGCCGTCCTTGGTGCCGAAGTCGGACTGGAGGACGAGGGCGTTGCCGGCGAGAAGACGGGCGGCTGCGACCAGTAGAACCAAAAAGCAAAGGGTGGTTTTCATTTTCCGAGATGGAGGCGGGGCCATCAGCCCCGCGGGTTGGCAGCAACGAGGCCCATGCCTCGCGGGGCTGATGGCCCGGCCTCCAAAAAAGCTGCACGCAGAATGACAGACAACCTTGTTTTAATCGGGCCCAAAAGAAAACCGCCGGGAGACAAGCTCCCGGCGGCGAGGTTTGCCAGATCAGGCCGAAGGCCGGCTCAGAAGCTGTATTTGGCGGAGAACTGCACCTGGGTGCCGGGCAACGCGAGGATCGAGCCGTTGCCGTAGACGGCGTTCGGCGGCGACCAGTTCTCCTCGTTGGTGACGTTCAGGACGTTGGCACGGAAGTCCCACGTCTTGTATTTGTAGGACGCGCCCACATCGAGGGTGTATTGCACCGGGATGACGAGGGTGCCCGCGGTGTTGTTGTTCATCTCGCCGGTGACGACGGTGTTGGCGGTGACACCGAAGCCGTTGTCAAAGGTGTAGGAGATGAGGCCGTTGAAGAGGTGGGACGGGAGGCCGGAGACCTTGGTCACCGTGCCGATCGGCACGGTCGAGCCGGGGTTGCCCGGGGGCATCTCGGTCACGCCGCCAAAGAGGCCGTATTGGAAGCCGGCCGAGGCCTCGGCGTCGATGTAGGAGTAGGACAGCGTGGCGTAGAGGTGCTTGTTCGGCTGGTAGTTCAGCTCCGCCTCGAAGCCCTTGTAGCGGTATTCCTGGATGACCGTGGAACTGGTGCTCTTGGACGTGCGCTTCTGGTCATAGACCGCGAAGTTCAGGAACACCGTGTTGCCGGCCAGGGCATACTTGGTGCCGAGTTCATAAAGCGTGCTGGGCTGCTGGAAGAGTTCCTTGTCGAGGCCGCTGGCGCCCCACCCCGTGATGCCGCCGCCGTTGCCGACCGCGCCGGAGGTGTTCTTCGAGTAGTTGTAGGTGAAGTAGACGCTGGAGGTCTTGGTCGGCTTGTAGACCAGCGAGGCGTTGTAGTTCGGCAGCCAGACGTCGATCTCGGCCTCCGGGAACGGCGGCAGGAGCGGCTCGCGGACCTCGGCCTTGAAATAGTCGTAGCGGACGCCGCCCACGATGCTGAACTTCTCGTTGACGTTCCAGGTGCCCTGGGCGAACGGCCCGACCGTGGTGCCCTTGGAATCATTGGTATCGCCGTTGAAGAGACCGGGCTGGGCAAAGCGACCGGGCCAGCCGGGGACCGGGAAACCGCTGCCGCCGTTGCGGAAGGCATTCGAGTTATAGACGTTGATGAAGTTGTGGTCCTTCGTCAGGTCCCAGACGTTGGCCGGCTCGAAGAAGTAGTCGTCATAGGCCTTCACGCGCTGGTAGCGGAGGTCGAGGCCCGTGTTGAGGGTGCCCTTGTCGAGCTTGAGGATGAACTCCGTGCGGTTCTCGGCGAAGATCGAGGGATCGATGATCTCGGAATAGTAGTAGGTGCTGATGGTATCGCGCTTGGTGCGGCTCCAGAATGTGGTGTTCTTGACCGTGAACGTGGGCGAGACCTTCAGGGTCTGGATCGCCTGGAGGTTGTATTCCACGCCGTTCGAGTCGTTGCCCGGCATGAGCAGGCGCACGTGGCGGTTGGCCTGCACCTTGGGGCCCCAGGCGATGGTGTTGCCGCCGCCCAGGACGAACACCGAGTTCTGCGGGTCGGAGATCGGGGCGCCGACGCCGTTGTTGACGTTGATGCCGGTGGTGTAGTTCCCGTTGTCGATCAGGTCCTGCGTCACGCGGTTGATGCCCCAGTTTTCGGTGTAGTTGGCGTCAAAGATCTGCGCGTTGATGAAGATGTCGTAGCTCGTGCTCGGGCGGAACGCGACGGCGCCGTAGAGCGCGTGCGTCTTCTTGAAGCCGTCATGGTAATAGCCCTTGGTGTCCTCACCCGAGTAGCTGACGCGGTAGGCGACGGTCTTGGAGATCGGGCCGCCGACATCGAGCGTCCAGCGCTTGGTGTCGTAGGAACCGAGGGTGACGCTGACCGAGCCCTTGGTGCCGTCAAAATACGGGCGCTTGGAGATGAGGTCGATGAAGCCGCCGACATACATCGAGGTGCCCTGCACCGCGGTGGCCGGGCCCTTCACGATGTTGACCGACTCGACCGAGTTGAAGTCGATCGGGAGGCCGTTGCCGTTGGAGGTGATGCGGGAGCGCACGCCGTTCAGGAACACGTCGGCCGACTGGCCGCGGATGCTGGCGTTGGAGGGCGCGCCGAAGTTGGTCGTGGTGAACGCGCTTGACGTCAGCTTCGAGAAATCAAGCACGTCGGTGATGCTGATGTCGCTCAGCTGCTGGCGGGAGATGATCGTGACGTTGCGCGGGACGTCGATGATGTTGTCGTCCGTGCCGAACACGGAGTTGAACGGGCGGGCGATGGGCAGCACGAGCTGCTCCACCGGCACGCCGGAGGTGACCTTGAAGCGCTCAAGCTCGAGCACCTCGTCGGAAGCCGGGGCGGAGGTGGCCGTTTGCGCTGACAAACGGATGAGCGAGGTGGTGGCAAGCAGCACGGCCAGCGACGTGCGTAGCAAGTTGGTGTTCATATGTGGTGTTAAGGGCGGTTTGATCCGGCAGGCCTTAAAGCAAGCCATGTGCCACCGTCCCCGGGGTTTGGGAGAGATTAAAAATTGCCGTCGCGGTATGAACCCTGCTGACTGGCGCAAATGCTTCCGACCATCCTGGTCCTGCGCGCCGCCGCGGGGCTCGCCGCACTCGCGACCGCGCTGCCCGCCGCCGCTGAAATCATCCGCCCGAAGGTCGTCATCGTCGCCATGTTCGAGCGCGGGGAGGACACCGGTGATGCGCCCGGCGAATTCCAATTCTGGGCCGAGCGCGAAAAACTGGTCCGCACCCTCCCCCTCCCCGCCGGCCACCACGCCGTGCGGGCCAGCGCCGACGGCTCGGTCATCGGCGTGGTCACGGGCATGGGCAACAGCAATGCCGCCGCCACGATCATGGCGCTCGGCCTGGACGCGCGCTTCGATCTCTCCAAAAGCTATTGGCTCGTCGCTGGCATCGCGGGCCTTGACCCTGCCGACGCCTCGGTGGGCTCGGCCGTCTGGACCGATTACGCCGTGGAGGGCGATCTCGGCCATGAGATTGATGCCCGCGAGATCCCGGCCGACTGGAAAACGGGCTACATCCCGATCCGGAAGAAGAAACCCTATCAGCTGCCCATGCAGCCCCTGGAGGAGCGGGGCGACAATTGCTACCAGCTGAACCCCGGCCTGCTGCACTGGGCCTACCAGCTCACCAAGGACACGCCGCTGGCCGACACCGATTCGATCCGCGGCTTCCGCGCCCGCTACTCCGAGCACCCGAAGGCCCTGCAGCCGCCCTCCGTGTTGATCGGCTCCAACCTCGCCTCCAGCACTTACTGGCACGGCAAGCTGCTGAACCAGTGGGCCAACGACTGGGTCGCCTACTACACCGAGGGCCGCGGCAACTACGTGACCACCGCGATGGAGGACACCGGCACGCTCCGCGCCCTGACCAACCTCACCCGCGCCGGCCGCGCCGACGTCAACCGCGTGCTGGTCCTCCGCACCGGCTCCAACTTCGACCTCCAGCCGCCCGGCCTGACCGCCGCCCAGAGCCTGAGCGGCGAGGACATCGGCCACTACTCCGCCTTTCTCCCCTCCCTTGAGGCCGCCCATGCCGTCGGCAGCCGCGTCGTGCACGCGCTGGTCGACGGCTGGAAGGTCTACGAATCCACCCCACCGTCCGCCCCGGCCAAATAAATCCCCATGCTGAACCGCCTCTACAAGCTCGACCAGAACGGCACCACCGTCGGCCGCGAACTCGCCGCCGGCGCGACGACTTTCGCCGCGATGGCCTACATCCTCGCGGTCAACCCCGCCATCCTCTCCGCCGCGGGCATGCCGCAGGCCGCCCTGATCACGGTCACCGCGCTCACCGCCGCCGTCAGCACCCTGATCATGGGGTTCATGACCAACTACCCGCTGGCCCTCGCCCCGGGCATGGGCATCAACGCCTACTTCGCCTTCACGGTCTGCCTCGGGCTGGGCGTCTCGTGGCAATCCGCCCTCGGCCTCGTGTTCGTCAACGGCGTCATCTTTCTCGGCCTGTCTGTCACCGGTGTGCGCGAGAAGATCATCGCCGCCATCCCGCACCAGCTGAAGCTGGCCATCACCTGCGGCATCGGCCTCTTCATCGCCTTCATCGGCCTCAAGAACGGCGGCATCGTCGTGGCCAGCCCGGCCACCTTCGTGACGCACGGCGACTTCGGCACCCCCTCGGTCCTGCTTTGTTTCGGCGGCATCCTGCTCACCGCCGTCCTCGTGGCCCGGCGCATCCCCGGGGCCATCATCCTATCCATCCTGGCGGTCACGCTGGTCGGCCTCTTCGTCTCCAACGGCAAGGGTGGCAGCATCACCTCGCTGCCCGGCTCGCTGTTCTCGCTGCCGGCGTCGCCGCTGCCGACGATGCTGCAGCTGAACTTCGACCTGCTGCTGCACGATTTCGCCAAGGCCCTGCCCATCATCCTCACCCTTCTGCTCGTCGACATGTTCGACAACATCGGGACCCTGATCGGCGTCACGCAGCGTGCCGGCCTGCTCGACAAAGACGGCAAGCTGCCCAAGGCCGGCCGCGCGCTCGTGGCCGACTCGATCGCCGCGATCCTCAGCTCGCTCTTCGGCACCTCGACGGTCGTCAGCTACATCGAGTCCGCCTCGGGCGTCGAGGCCGGCGGCCGCACCGGCCTGACGGGCGCGGCGACCGCCGTGCTCTTCCTCCTCGCGCTGTTCCTCACCCCCGTGATCCTTGCCATCCCCGCCGTCGCCACGGCGCCGGCGCTCGTGATCGTCGGCATCTTCATGTTCCAGTCGGTGGCGCAGCTGAAACTCGACGACTTCGCCGAGACGGCGCCGATCTTCCTGATCATCGCCGGCATCCCACTGAGCTTCAGCATCGCCGAGGGCATCGGCCTCGGCCTCATCGCCTACGCCGTCCTTCACCTCGCCACGGGCCGGGCCCGGCAGGCCTCGACGCTGACCTACGTGCTCGCCGCGATCTTCGCGCTGCACCTGCTGCGCGGGCTGTTGGGCTGAGGCGCCCGGCCAAAAAAAGAGCAGCGGCCGGGCGGCCGCTGCTCGGTAATCAAAACCGCGTTCGCGGCTCAGAACTTGTATTTGAAGGTCGCCTCAAAACGCACCGGCAACTCGGCCACGATGGACTCGTTGCCGTAGACCGCATTGGGGGCGCTCCAGTTTTCCTCGTCGGTGGCGTTGAGGACCGCGAAGCGGAACTCCCAGTCCTTCGCGTTGTAGAACGCGGTCAGGTCGAGCGTGTATTGGCTCGGGATGACCAGGTTGCCGACGACGTTGTTGTTGATCTTGCTCGTATAGACGACGTTGGCCGTCACGCCGAAGCCGTTGTCCCACTTGTAGGTGGCCAGTGCGTTGACCAGCTGCTTGGGCACACCCTGGCGGGGATGCTCGCCGGGCCCCAGGATGAAGAAGCGCGAGGTCGGCGGCGTGAGCGAGGTGTTGCCGACGTCGAACTGGCCGGTGTTGACCGTCGAATCGAGGTAGGAGAAGCCACCCGTCAGGTAGAGGTGCTTGTTCGGCTGGTAGCTGCCCTCGAGCTCGAAGCCCCGGGTCTCGAAGCGCACCGTCGAGCGGTCCTGCTGGAGGTCGTCGCGGTTCTGCTGGAAGACGGCCAGGCTGATGTAGCCCTTGCCGTCATCGTAGCTCTGTTTGAAGCCGGCCTCCATGAGGATGGCCTCGTTGCGCAGGTTCGAGTTGAAGAACTTGGTGTTGCCCGTGGTGGTGACGCCGCCCCCGTTGCCGTTCGCGCCGACCGGGTTCTGGCTGTAGTTGTAGGTGGCGTAGGCCGAGAGCGTCTTCGTCAGCTTGTAGCCAAGGCTGGCGTTGTAGTTGGGCAGGCCGACCGTGACCTTGTCCGCGATGCTCTGGCGCCCGATGATGACGTTGTTCCAGTCGATGTGGAAATCGGCATTCATGATGTCGACGCGGGCGCCGGTGTCGAGGGTGAGGCGGTCGGTGATCTTCCAGTTGGCCTGCACGAAGGGCGAGGACGTGAACACCTTCGAGATGCCGGAGTCGCCGTTGTCGGGCGTGTAGTAGCGGCCGGGCCAGCCCGGGACGGGGATCTGGGTGAAGGGGTTTGGGTTGTTCACCGAGTTGAAGTAATTGATGAAGCTGTGGTCCTTGGTCAGGTCCCACACGTTGGCCGGCTCGTTGAAGAAGTCGTTGTAGGCCTCGACGAACTGGTAGCGCAGGGCCAGGCCGGTGTTGATCTGCCAGTCCCCCTTCGAGAACCGGAACTCCGTGCGGTTCTCGACGCTCCAGCTCGGGTCGATGATCTCCGAGTAGGAATAGGACGACAGCGTGTTGCGGCGGACGTAGCGGAACATGGTGTTGTTCGCGACGTTCAGGTCCGGCGAGGAATGCCAGTTCTGGATGGCCTGGGCGTTGAAGCTGAAACCATTGGAATCATCGCCCGGGCGCAGCAGGCGGTTGCTCCGGTCGATCTTCACCACGGGCCCGGTGGCGATGCGGTTGACGGCGGGAAATCCCGAGACGACCCAGCGGGAATTCTGCGGGCGGACTGCGCGGCCGGAGTGCCGGCGACGACATTGATGTTGCCGAAGTCGATGGGCGTGCCGGTCGAGTCGACATAGCCCGTGACCGGCGCGATGCCGAAGTTGGGCGCGGGATTGTTGTTCACGCCGGTCTGGTAAAGGCCGTGGTCGATCAGGTCCTGCGTGACGCGGTTGATGCCGAAATTCTCGGTGTATTCCGCGTAGAAGGCCTCCGTGTTGACAAAAAGATCGTAGCGGTCGTTCGGGCGGTAGGTCATCGCCGCGTAGAGTGCCTGGGTCTGCTTGTAGCCGTCGGTATAGTAGCTGCCCGAGTCCTCGCCGGAATAGCTGATGCGGTAGGCCACCTTGTCCGACACCGGCGCACCATAGTCAAAGGTCCAGCGGTAGGTGTCGTAGGAGCCCACCGTGCCGGAAACGAAGCCCTTGGCCGCGTCGAACACCGGGCGCTTGGTGATGAGATCCGCGTAGCCGCCGATGTATTGCGAGGCGCCGAAGATCGCGGTGGCCGGGCCCTTCACGATGTTGACCGACTCGACCGAGTTGAAGTTCACCGGCAGGCCGTTGCCGTTGCTGCTGAGGCCGATGCGCATGCCGTTGAGGAAGGTGTCGGCGATCTGCGTGCGGATGTCGGGCGTGGTGGGCGCGCCGAAGTTGCTGCGCGTGTAGGAGCTGGCGGTGAGCTTCGAGAAATCGCGCACGTCCTGGATGCTGATCGAGGTCAGCTGCTCGCGCGAGATGATCGTCACGTTGCGCGGCGTATCCAGGATGCTGCGGTCGAAACCGTAGACCGAGTTGAACGGCCGGGCCGTCGGCAGCACAACCTGGTCGATGGGCACGCCGTTGACCGAGAATTTCTCCAGCTGGAGAACCTCGGGGTCGGCGGTGCTGGTGGTTTCGGCCGGGGTGGCTTTTTCTTGGGCAAAAACTGCGCCGGCGGTGAGCGCGGCGAGGAGAAGCAGTCTCGACAGGATATGGTGGGGCATTGGTGGGTTGGGGTTTCGGGGCCCATGCATGCACCGAATGCGAACCTCAGGCAATTACGTTCCGTCGCCACCGGCGGGAAAATAATGGTTGCCGCGCAACACCGCCCGGCGTCGTAATTGCATATGCGCTACACTCTCCTTCTGGCGGCCGCCTGTCTGGCCGGCCGGGCTTTCGGCGGCGATTTTTCCGGCCGCTTCGAGGAAATCAAGCGGACCGCCAAGCCGGCGGAGCTCTACACCTTCCTGTATGCGCTGCCCAAGGGCGGCGACCTGCACAACCACCTCGGTGGCGCGATCCGGGCCGAGTGGTGGTATGCCATCGCCACCGACCCGGCGCGCAACGGCGGCGACAACTTCTACACGCGCACAAAGTTCACCGCCGGGATCGACACCGGCGTGCCGCTGGTGCTCTACCACACCATCCGCCGCTATGCTTATGAACAGTTGGATGCGGCCGTGCGCTCCGACTACACCCGCCTCGACCAGCTCACGCCGGCGCACAAGCAGGGCTGGCTCGACTCGCTGCGGCTCGACCGTCCGGGCGAAGGCCGCGACGAGTTCTTCACCTGGATCTGGCCCCGCACGGGCCAGCTGCACCAGAACCTCGCGGTCGGCTGCGAGATCCTCGTCGAGACCATGAAGGCCTTCGGGGCCGAGGGCCTGCGCTACCTCGAGACCCAGCAGGGGGCGATGGGCTTCACCGACAACGACGGCAACCTGATCCCCGCCGAGCAGGCCGCCCAGGTCATGCGTGAGCGCCTGGCCCGCCCCGATGCCCTGGCCACCGGGGTCACGGCGCGCCTGCAATACACCGTGCTCCGCTTCGCGCCGCGGGCCGAGGACCAGCTGGAAAAGGTCTACAACTTCGTCGACGCCAACCGCGACCTCTGGGTCGGCATCAACATGGCCGGTATCGAGGAGAACGGGAAGGGCTACCCCGCCCGCTTCCTCGCGAAATACCGCGAGCTGCGCCGCACCCACCCCACCCTCGCCCTCTCCATCCATGCCGGGGAGATGGACGGACCCGACCGGCACATCCGCGACACCCTCCTGCTCGGGGCCACGCGCATCGGCCATGGCGTGAACCTGCTCAAGGATCCCGACACCCTCCTGCTCCTGCAAAACTCCCGCCGCGTGCTGGTCGAGGTGAACCTCATCTCCAACCGCCTGCTCGAATACACGCCCGACCTCGCCACGAACCCCTTCCCCGAGTTCCTCCGCACCGGCGTGCCCGTCTGCCTCAACACCGACGACCGCGGCATGTGGGACAGCAACATGACGGACGAATACTACACCGCCGTCACGAACTACAACCTATCCTGGGCCGAGCTCGTGCAGCTCGGCCGCAACTCCCTCGCCTACTCCTTCGTGCAGCCGGACGTGAAGGCGAAGCTGCTGGCCGATTACGAGGCCGCCGTCGCCGCCTTCGAGGCCAGGTTCGCACCAGCCGACTCGCTCAAGCAGCTGGCCGCAGTCAAACCGGTCACCTACGGCTACGGCAAACGCAACTGGGGTTTCGCGTTCGCGCAGTGATTAGCTGGAGGCGGGGTCATCAGCCCCGCGCTTATCACTTGCCCCGCTTCGTGTAGGGTGCGCGCTTGCGCGCAACGTGGCGTGCAAGCACGCCACCTACATTAAACCAAAACACGCGACTGATAGTTCCGCCTCCAACCGTCAGGCTTTCGGCGGCCACTTCCACCCGCGCAGTGCGTAGTATTTTTCGCGCGGCTCGCCCGTCCAGCCGTGGATGCCGTGCTTCGGCAGCCACCAGGCGTGGATGACAAACACGGCGGCCGAGAGCGCCCCGAGAAAAGCGAAGAACCACGCCCGCCCGGCCGTGGCGGAGATCAGCACCGAGAGACCGCAGAAGACGAACGGCTTGAGCACCCGCCGCCACTTGGGCGTGCCCGCCTCCCAGTGGCCCATGAGGATGGTGCCGGTCGTCGTCAGGCCCATGATCACCGCGACTTCGAACCAATAGGGTGAGTTCACGACGGGACCTCCCTGCGCCGCCATTTGAACAGTCCGTGTTTCGGCGCGAACCCGAGCACAACGAGGAACACCAGCGCCTGCACCAGCACGATGCAGGCGCCCGTCGACGCGTTGAGGAAGAAGCTCACATACACCCCCGTCAGGCTCGAGCCGACGGCCGTCGCCACCGCGATGCCCAGCATCGCGCCGAAGCGGTCGCTCAGCAGGTAGGCCACACAGCCCGGTGTCACCAGCATGGCGATGACGAGGATGATGCCCACCGCCTTGAGCGAGACGACGATCGTCACCGCCAGCAGCGAGAGCAGCAGGTAATACAGCAGCTTGACCCGCAGGCCGATGGTGCGCGCCTGCGCCGGGTCGAAACAGAACAGCAGCAGGTCGCGCCGCAGCGTCAGGATGACGGCCAGCGTGATGCCGGCGACAATGAGCGTGTTGCGCAGGTCGCCCGGCTCCAGGCCGAGGATGTTGCCGAACAGGATGTGGTCGAGGTGCAGGTCGCTCTTGATCTTGGTGAAAAGCACGAGGCCGAACGCAAACATGCCGGTGAAGACCACGCCCATGACGGTGTCCTCCTTCACGCGGCTGTTGTCCTTAATGAAACCCGTCGCCACGGCGCAGACCAGGCCCGACAGGAACGCGCCGATCGCCAGCGGCAGGCCGATAGCATAGGCAATCACGATCCCCGGCAGCACCGCGTGCGAGATGGCGTCGCCCATCAGCGACCAGCCCTTGAGCACGAGGTAGCAGGACAGCACGGCGCACACGGCGCCGATCGCCGCGCCGACGATCATGGCATCGACCATGAAGGGATAGCGGAAGGGCTCGAGCAACGTGCTCATCTGAGGTGGAACCCGGCCTCCGGACGGGTTTGTTTGTGCGTGGATCCTGAAAACGCGTCCGGCCTGTCCGCCATAGCCTCGGCGTCGGCGGAAGGCCGCGTTCCACCTGCCGAACCCGAATCCAGCGCGGCGGCCTGCCGCCGGCTGCGCGCCGCGCGCAGGCCGTGTTTCGGGGCGAAGACGAGCGCGAGGACGAAGAGCAGGCTCTGCAGCGTCACGATGCAGCCGCCGGTCGAGCCGTCGAAGAAGTAACTGGCGTAGGCCCCGACCAGCGAGGTGACCACGCCCATCGTCGTGGCGAGCCCGATCATGCGGCCGAAGCGGTCGGTCAGCAGGTAGGCCGTGGCCCCGGGGGTCACCAGCATGGCGACCACGAGGCACGCCCCGACGGTCTGCAGCGCCGCGACCGCCGTGGCAGAGAGCAGGGTCAGCAGCGTGTAGTGCAGCACCGTGACGTTTAGTCCGATGGCGCGGGCCTGGTTGGCATCGAAGCAGAACAGCAGCAGGTCGCGCCATTTCAGACCGAGCACGACGAGCGTCACCGCGGATATGATCGCCACCTGCACGATGTCCGGATCCGAGATGCCGAGGATGTTGCCAAAGACGATGGTCCGCAGATCCACGCTGCTCGGGTTGATCGAGATCAGGAAGAGGCCGAGGGCGAAGAACGCCGTGAAGACCACGCCGATGACCGCATCTTCGCGGAGCCGCGTCTTCGTCTTGACGAAACCCATGCCGACCGCCGCCAGCAACCCGGTGCCGAAGGCGCCGGCGGCGAAAGGCCAGCCGAGCGCGTAGGCCACGGCGACGCCAGGCACGACCGAGTGCGAAAGCGCGTCGCCCATCAGCGACCAGCCCTTGAGCGTGATGAAGCACGAGAGAAACGCGCACACCCCGCCGATCAGGCCGCTGACCGCGATGGCCTTCAGCATGTAGTCGTATTCGAGGGGCGTGAGGAGCGTCTCGATCATGGTTTCACAATGGAGGCGGGACCATCAGTCCCGCGGGTTGCAGGCTTCGCAGCCATCAAGGCGCGGGGCTGATGGCCCCGCCTCCAAACAATACATTCTGTCATTCTGAACGCAGTGAAGAATCCAGCCGCATGACCGCCGGCGTGTATCGCACTGGATTCTTCGCTGCGCTCAGACTGACAAACGGGGTTCACTTGTCGTCCTCGGTTTCGGCGCGCTGCTCCACGACCTTCTCGTGGCCCGCGCGACGGCTGTATTCCAGGTGACCGTCCTTGCCGAAGACGAGCGGGCGCTCGTCGTCGGTCAGGAGCGTGACCGCCTTGCCGTCGTGCTTCTGCACGGTGGATTCGTCGAAGCGGAAATGCCGCAGCACGCCGCCGAAGGCCCGCGCCAGGTTGGCCTCGGTGAAGACCTCCTCCGTCGGGCCGGCCGCCAGCACCGTGCGGTTGATGAGCACCACCTGGTCGCAGAATTCCGGCACGGAGCCGAGGTTGTGCGTCGAGACCAGCATGAGATGACCGGCCGCGCGGAGTTCGCGCAGCAGTTCGATGATCGTGGTCTCGGTGGTCACGTCCACGCCGGTGAACGGCTCGTCGAGCAGGATCACCTTGCTCCGCTGGGCGAGCGCCCGGGCGAGGAAGACGCGTTTCTTCTGCCCGCCGGAGAGCTCGCCGATCTGGCGCTCGCGGAAATCGAGCATGCCCACGCGGGCCAGGCTCTCCTCGGCGATGCGCCGGTCCTCCGCGCCGGGGCGGCGCAGGAAATTCATGTAGCCGTAACGGCCCATCAGCACCACGTCCCACACGCTCACGGGGAAGGTCCAGTCCACCTCCTCCGACTGCGGCACGTAGGCGACGAGGTTGGCCTTGAGCGCCTCGCGCACGGGTTTCCCGGCGATGAGCACGGCGCCGCGCACCGGGCGCACGAAGTCCATGATGGCCTTGAACAGCGTGGACTTGCCGCTGCCGTTCACGCCGACGAGGCCGCAGATGGCGCCGCCGGTGAGCCGGAAGCTCGCGTCCCGCAGGGCCACCATGCCGTTAGCATAGCTGACGGTGACGTCGTTGACCTGCAGTTCGATTGGAGAGGCGGGGCTCATTTGCTGGTGAAACCCCGCACGATCGTCTGGGCATTGTATTCCATGAGCTTCAGATAGGTCGGAGCCGGGCCGTCGGGGCCGGTGAGCGAGTCCACATACAGCACGCCGCCGTAGCGCGCGCCGGTCTCCTTCGCGACCTGCCGCGCCGGCTTGTCGCTCACGGTGCTCTCGCTGAACACGACCGGGATTGCGTGGGCGCGGACGCCGTCGATCACCTTGCGCACCTGCTGCGGCGTGCCCTGCTGGTCGGCGTTGACCGCCCAGAGGAACAGCTCGTGCAGATCGTAGTTGCGGGCCAGGTAAGGAAAGGCGCCCTCGCTCGTGACCAACCAGCGCTGGTGCTTGGGGATCTTGGCGAGCTCGGCGCGCACGGTCTCCTCGATGGCGGTGAACTTCGCCGTGTAGGTGGCAGCGTTGGCGTTGTAGGTGGCGGCGTTGGCCGGGTCGAGCTGCACGAGGGCGCGGCGGATGTTCTCGACGTAGATGACGGCGTTGCGTGGCGACATCCAGGCATGCGGGTTGGGCTTGCCGGTATAGGGGCCCTCCTCGATGCCAATAGGCGTGATGCCCTCGGTCAGCACCGCGCTAGGCACGCTTCTCAGGTTGCCAAAGAATTTCTCGAACCAGCGTTCGAGATTCAGGCCGTTCCACAGGACGAGGTCGGCCTTCTGGGCCTTCACGATGTCCTGCGGTGTCGGCTCGTAGCCGTGGATCTCGGCGCCGGGCTTCGTAATGGACTCCACGATTGCGGCTTCACCCGCGACGTTCTGCGCCATGTCCTGGATGATGGTGAAGGTCGTGACGATGCGCTTTTTCTCCGCGCCGTGGCCGGCCAGGGCGGCCAGCAGCAAGCCGACCGTCAGTCCGATGAATTTACGGGTGAGTTTCATAAGTGCTCAGAAGCCGTAGTTGAAGCGCAGCACGTGGGTCCAGTCGGACGCGCCATCCGAGATGCCGCGGTAGACCGCAAAGTCCCACCAGGCGAATTTCGAGACCGTGAGCGTGGCCCCCGCCCCGATCGTGCCTTCCCACGGCGCACCGCCGGAGGATTTGGCCACGGCCGCCTCGCCATAAACGCCAACCGCCCGGAAAAACTTCCGGCCGAGGGACGCGGACGCGAACCAGTAGCTGTCGTAACCGTCGTTGTTGTCGTTGCGCAGGAAATCCAGCTCGGCCATCGCCGCAAAATCGAATGCACCGATCAGTTCGGTCTGAAAGGGGAAGATAATCCCGCCCTCGACGGCGTCATTGCCGACCCCGCCGGAATTCGTGGGAATCTTGATATAAGGCAGCACCGCGATGGAGGTGTAAGTGTCATTCGACTCGTAGAACCGATACTTGGTGCGGATATAGACATCGCCCACGCCGCTCTGGCGCTCGGTGAGGCCCGCCGCGTCGAATTTCTGACTGATGTAGAATTCGGCGCCCACCTGAAGGTCGAGGTTCTTGGTCAGACCGGTCGTGAGGAAAGTCGAGGCCGCGCCGAACGCGGTGTATTTCAATCCCGGCTCCCGGTCGATGGTCAGCGACAGCGCGTCCACCTCGAGGAGGAAGTGCCCGGGCTGAACAGTGGTGGTCCATTCGGTGATTTGCGCCGGGAGCAATGTGCCACCCAGGAGGGCACCAAGACCAAGCAACCGGAAAATACAGGAGAGCGTGTTCATAGGGCTGGTTTAGAAACGGCGAGAGAGACCGACAATGGGCTGGTAATCGGGAGCGGACTTGGTGAGGCCGAAGTTGCACCCGAGATCGAACTGGGTGTCATCATTGAGGGCGTAGGCCAGGCCGGCATCGAACTGCCCCTGCCATTTGAAGCCCGGTGCGTCGCCGGTCACCGCCACAAACTCAAGGTAGCCGCCGAGCCTGTCCGTCAGGTCATGGGCGAAGGTGATGGTGTTGACCCACTCGGTGTCGCGGCCGCCCGCCCCGTCGCTGACGAAGTCCACCTCCGTCATCGCGGCCGCCCCCCACCCGCCGGGCAGTTCGAACCCAAGGATAAAGATGACACCGCCCTCGGTCGCGCCGTTGCGGACGTCCGAGGCGGAAAGCGGCCACTTGACGAACGGCATCATGGCAAACGCAGTGCGCCCGCCATCGTTACCCCAGAAATTTATCTTCAGCCGGGTCGTGACGTCGCCAAACCCGGATACTTTTTCCACCGTGCCTGCCGCCCGGTCCTCCACGCGAGAACTCACATAAGGGTCGACCATGAGCTGCAGGTCCACCCAGTTGGTCAGGCCGAGTTTCAGGTTTAAGGGCGCCACACTCCAGTCGCGGCGCAGCACGTCGGCGCCTCCGGCGGTGTCGTGATCCCGCGTATAATTCAAGAAATCCAGCTCCACCTGAAAATGTCCCGCGTCCACCGTGTGGGGGCTCTCCGTCTGGTCCGGCCGGTCCGTGCTCAGTTCGCGCAACAGGGCCCGCGGCACCGGGTTGGCCAGCGTGTAACCGGACTTGTCCGCAGCGCCCATGCCGCCTGCCAGAAACAGCAGGCCGGCGGTCGCATGTAGGAATTTATACATAATGTAGCCTTGGCTACACTTGGGACTCGACTTGTCAAGCGCTTCCCGGCACGCATGCTGCCGTGCCAGTGAAAAAAGCCGCCCGCCCCGCGCCCAAGCCCGTGCGCCCCTCCGCCCTCCAGGCCGAGAGCCTGCGGCAGACCCGCCGCGAGCATGCCAATGAGACCGCGGAGGACTACGTGGAGGCCATCGCCGATCTGTCCGCCTCGCTCGGCGAAGCCCGGGTCGTGGACCTGGCCCGGCGGCTGGGCGTCACCCACGTGACCGTCAACCGCACCCTCGCCCGCCTCCAGCGCGAGGGTTTCGTTTCGGTCCAGCCCTACCGGGCCATCTTCCTGACTCCCGCCGGCCGCAAGCTGGCGGCGGAGTGCCACCACCGGCACAGCATCGTGGTCGCTTTCCTGCTTTCGCTCGGTATTCCCGAAAAAACCGCCGAGATCGACGCCGAGGGCATCGAGCACCACGTCAGCCCGGAGACGCTGGCGGCGTTCGCCCGGCATAAGGCGAAGTAGGCGCGGACACTGCTTGAGGTGGAACCCGGCCTCCGGACGGGTTGGCCATGGTGGTCGTCCAAAAAACCGGTCCGGAGGCCCGGTTCCACCTTGTCTCCACCCAGCCGCCCGTGCATCTCAAGGGTGCATGTCGAAGAATTTCGCGCGCCTGGTCTTCACCTTTACGCTGCTGTTTTTCTGCGCCTTCTTCCTCTGGCCGATCATCCAGATCCTGAAAGGCGGGTTCATCGACGCGGACGGCCGCCTGACCTTCGCCTACCTCGGCTCGCTGCTGACCGACCCGATCTACCTCGGCGGCCTGGCGAATTCGTTCCTGCTGGCGATGACGACCACCACCTTCGCCCTGCTGATCGCCCTGCCGCTGGCCTTTGTGTCGGACCGTTTCCTGTTTCCCGGCAAGGGCTTCCTCGGCTCCCTCATCCTCGTGCCGATGATCCTGCCGCCCTTCGTGGGCGCCATCGGCATCAAGCAGATCCTCGGGCAATACGGCGCGCTCAACGCCCTCATCATCGACCTCGGCCTGCGGCCGGAGGGCTGGACCTTCGACTGGCTCGGCGCAAACCAGTTTCTCGGCATCGCCCTCGTCAACGCCTTCAGCCTCTACCCCATCATCTACCTCAACGCCGTCGCCGCGCTGGCCAACATCGACCCGGCCATGGAGGAGGCCGCGGAGAACCTCGGCTGCACCGGCGTGCGGAAATTCGTCAAGATCACCCTGCCCCTCATCAAATCCGGCCTCTTCGCCGGCGGCACCATCGTGTTCATCTGGGCCTTCACCGACCTCGGGGTCGCGCTGATCTTTGACTACGCCCGCGTGACCTCGGTGCAGATTTTCTACGGCCTGAAGGACATCGGCGGCAACCCGTTCCCCTACGCGCTGGTCGCCGTGATGCTGTTCAGCTCCGTCGCCTTCTATGCCGTCGGCAAGGGCCTGTTCGGCCGCGACAGCTACGCCATGATGGCCAAGGCCACCTCCTCCGGCGGCCCGCAGGGACTGCCGCGCGGCCGGGCCTGGTTCTGCACCGCGCTGTTCGCCGGCATCACCTTCATCGCCGTCCTGCCCCACCTCGGGGTCGTGCTGGTGGCTTTCTCGAGCGACTGGTATGCCAGCGTGCTGCCTAAAAATTTCAACCTGCACAACTTCGAGATCGCCCTCGGCCACGACCTCACCGTGCCGGCCATCGCCAACAGCCTCAAATACGCGAGCATCGCCACGATCATCGACCTCGTGCTGGGTATCGCGCTGGCCTATGTGATCGTCCGCTCGAAGATCCGGGGCCGCCAGATCCTCGATTTTCTCTCCATGATGCCGCTGGCCGTGCCGGGCCTCGTGCTGGCCTTCGGCTATCTCGCCATGAGCCAGGACGGGAAGTTCTTCTCCTTCCTCAACCCGGTGCGCGACCCGACCATCCTCCTGATCATCGCCTACTCGGTGCGCCGCCTGCCCTACGTCGTGCGCTCCGCCGCCGCCGGTTTCCAGCAAACCAGCGAGACGCTTGAGGAGGCGGCACAGAACCTCGGCTGCCCGCCGCTCAAGGCCGTCTTCAAGATCACGCTCCCGCTGATCGTCGCCAACCTCATCGCCGGCGGCCTGCTGGCGTTCTCCTTCGCGATGCTCGAGGTGTCCGATTCGCTCATCCTCGCGCAGAAGCAGCTGTATTACCCGATCACGAAGGCCATCTACGAGCTGTTCCAGCTGCTCGGCGACGGCAAGTTCATCGCCTCGGCGCTCGGCGTCTGGGCGATGGCGTTCCTCGGCATCACCATCGCCGGCATGACGATCCTGCTCGGCAAAAAACTCGGAGCGATCTTCCGGGTTTAGCACGGTAGGGGCTGTTGCCCACTGCTGTCCGGTTATATATCTTTGAAAACGAGTTGATTGGAGAGAGCGGCTTGAGACTCGGCAGGAGTGTTTTTCGAAAAGAGGTCTGCCAGTGGCACTTGCTCAAATGCGGCGACGCTGAGCACTTGCAGGATTTGGTGCATCGAGTGCGGCAGGGCCCACTGCTTTTTCGCTCTAGCCACGAGGGTGTAGACGCAAATGGCCGACCACAACTGGATGCGCACGGCGTTGAAAGACAGTCCGAGGAAACTGCGCCGACGCAGGTTGTATTTGATCCATTTGAAGAAGAGCTCGACCTGCCAGCGCTGACGGTAAAGCTCGGCGATCATCAGGGCGGGAAGGGAAAATTGGTTGGTCCAGAAAACCAGACTGAGCTGGTGTTCACGATCAAAGTAGCGGACCCGGCGCAATCGTTCCGGATAGAGCCGGCGCGGCGCAGCATTGGCCAGAGACACGCTCTGGTCACAACGCAAGCCGGTGGTCTTGTCGACCGGGCGGGACTGGTTGACGATGAAGCGGACATTGCATTTTGCGCGCGTGACAAAGAAGGCCCCGTGTAGGTGCATGCGATAGAAGGTCGCGAAATCCTGGTAGCCGCGGTCCATGAGATAATAGCTGCCGGCCTCCAACGGCAGTTCCTGAAATATCGCGGTCTCATAGCGCTCGGCTTCGGTGATACGGACAAAAGCGGGGATGTGCCCCCGCAGATCCAGCAGGGTGTGCAGCTTGACCGCGGCGTCGCGCCCGGTCCAGTTGGCCCAGGGGCACAGAGCGAAACTCAGGTCGATGATTGAGGCATCAAGGGCGTAAATCGATTCGATCTCCGCCAAGCCACTCGGCGCGCCGGCGTATAATCTTCGGGCCTGTCGCATCAAATACTCGGCCAACGCGGCGAATACTCGCCAGTCCCGACACTCATTGGCCTCGGCCAAGGTGCTGCGTGCGACTCGTTGGCTGAAGCCCAAGTGAGGCCGCAAGGCCGGGCGTGCATCCAGGCAAAGCACCAGGTCGCGCAAGCTCTCCCGGAATGTCACCTGAGCAAACGCCATCGCTAGAAAATGCTCCCACGCGCTGAGGGAGCGACTCGCGCGCGGCAGAGGATATCGCGCCGCGATACGAGCGAACTGCTGTGGATGGATGGGAGCGAGGAGTTGAGCAAAGATCGGAGCGCCAAGGTGCATGGCTGCCACCAACGCCCTGTATCTGGCCCGAATGGCACTAAGTTAAGGCCGGTGGTCGTTCTTTCTGAGCACGGGAGGCGGAGACGACCATTTGATGACGGGGCTGCGTAAGCAGCTGGTAGGATTTGGGTCGTCGTTTGCGGGCGCGAGGCTCGCTGCGTTCCGGGCGTTCGATCACCTGATCGGCCGCGATGGTGCGCAGGAGTTCAGCGCGCACATGCTGGTGGTCAAACAAGCTTGGAGCCAGCAGCGGGGTCCATTGGCGGAGCGTGTCGACCGTGCCCTTAAAGCTCAGCCGTGTCAGCTCCACCCCATGGGTCCAAGCCGACTCCAGCATCAGCGCACGGATCAGGTTATAGGCGATAACCTGCAACCAGACCTCCTTCTCGATCAGGTCCGGACTCTGGCAACGCAGCACATCCAGCCCGAGCGTGGTTTTGATGTCCCGAAAAAACAGTTCGACCGCCCAGCGCCTCCGATACAAGGCGATGATCTGCTCGTCGGGATACGCCTGCTCATCGAGCAGCGTGGTGACCAACACGATCTCCTCGGTGCGATACCCCGGCACGCTGACCCGGAAGCGCACGATGCGCATGGCCAGAGCGGCGGGCAGTTCAGCCCACACCTCCTTGGTCCAGGTCTCGACCTTCCGCTGGGGCTTCGGCCAGCTCATCCGCTGACCCTGGAGCTTGCGGGCCTGATGGGCCCGCATCACCACATCGACGCCCTTTTGCCGCAACTGCGCGATCAGGCCCCAGCCGCAGAAGCCCCGGTCGGCGAGCACCACCGAGCCGGTTTCTATCCATTCGAGCAGCCGTCTGGCTTGGGGGATCTCGTGCGCTTTCCAAGCATCGAGGGCGAAGCGCACCAGTTGTCCGGTGGAGAGGGAAAACAGGCCGACCAATTGGGCGGTGGGGAAGCCGCAACCGGGCTTCTGGCCGCTGGCGTAGGGCCAGCGGGCCCGGTTCTCATCGGTGTCGGGCATCGACAGCCCGCAACCATCCAGGACGCTCACCGCCCGGCCGCACCATTGCCAGGTTTCCTTGGTGTGTCGCCCGATCCACCGGCCGAGCGTTTCATGGGCGGACTGCAGCGTGGCGAGCGGGAGCCGAACCCGGGCCTGACAATACGCGCTGATGCTTTCATCCGGCAGCGTCCGCTTTTGCGCCGCGCACCAGGCCTGCACCCGCCGCACGCTCTCCCGGCAGGAACTGCCGCGCGTGAGCGTCTGGCCGAGAAACGCGATGAAGGTGGCCCACGGGGTATAGACCCGCTGCCGCTGCTTCTCGCTCGGAGCGAACAACGTTGCAGGCATGAACTTCGCCACCAAGGCCGCCAGCCCACCCAGCCTCTCCGCCCGCGCAAGCAACCGCCGGGCGGCCGAGCGCGTGCCGCTTCCTTGCAACTGATGACTGAATCCAGGCAAATACAACGTCGGGCTTTTCATGCCACCCCTCCATGCAGCTTCCTCGCCGGGCAGCCAAAATCTTGGCGATTTTCTTGACGACCACCGCTCTTAACTTAGCGCCATTCGTATCTGGCCTTGTCAGCGTCAAACCGCTCACACCATTGCTCTCTTCCAGCCCGCTCTAACTACGTTACTAACACAACTCTCGGCCGCCCTTAACCGGACAGCAGTGGGCAACCGCCCCTACCAGGAATGTCAGTTATTCGCCTTGAACTGGAACGCCCAGTTGTCGCTCGCGACGATGTTGCGGCCGCGGTGTTGCGGGGGTTCGTAACGCCATTGCGCGACCGCGGCGAGCGCGGCATCGGCAAACTCCGGCGTGGTCGCCTCGATGACTTCCGGCAGGCGCACCCGGCCCTCCTGGTCGACGTAGAAACGCACGGCCGCGCTGCCCTCCACCGCCTTGGCTTGCAGCGCCACCGGGTAGGCCGGCATCGGCTGCGCCAGCGCCTTGGGCGCCTGGGCCAGAGACTGCACCCGCGGCACACGGACTGGCTCGCGCATCTTGACGTCGCTGACCGCGTCCAGGACCTCCTCGATGTGTTTTTTGCCAAACGGATAGACGATCACCCCGTTCAACCGGAATCCGATCCGCACGGTGCGACTCACGAGGTCGGCGGGGTCACTGCTCGGCCTGAAGCGCCATTCACGCGCAGCCTCGATCGCCGCCTCCGCGAGCCGGGAGTCCGTGGCCTGCAACACCAGGATGTCCGTCGGCAGGCCCGCGGCCGTGCGGCCGATGGCGAGGGCAACATGACCCTCGCCCAGTCCTTCCAGCCGGGCCGCGTCGGGGAAGTCCGGTTCGACATACTTCACCAGCTTCAGCTCGCGGATGATGTCTTCGTTCAGCGCCCCGAGGAGCGACAGCGGTGCGACCAGCACCACGACGGCGGCGCAAAGCCGCGCGAACAAGGTTGGGGTATGCATGGCTTTATGCCCGGGAGTATACGCCCGGTCCGTCCGGAATTCAATGGGTGCGCCCCCTTGATCCGGCGGCAATTAAGCCGGCTAATCCCAGCACCCCCAGCCCAAGGAGCGCGCTACCGAGGAAATAGCGGCCGTTCTCGTGCAACCCGAGCGCCACGATCAACACCGGGGCGAACCCCGCGAGGATGCGTCCGAGGTTGTAGGCCGCCCCGGAAAGCATCGTGCGATACGATCCGAAAACCTCGTTGAACCAAGCACCCATCAGCCCGAAAGGAATCCCGTTGAGCAGCGGTAAAACCAAGGCGAACACCAGTCCCGCCCGCGACGAGCCGCTCATCCACACCCCGGCCGACAACACCATCAACCCGCCGGCATACAGACCCAGCGCCCGGGCGACGCCCCAGTGTCGCACCACCCACGCACCCAGCAACATCCCGGGGGCAACATTGGCCCAGAAAAACACCGTGTAGACCGGCGACTGCGGCAGCTCCTTCGCATAAAAAACATTCATGGTGCCGCTGGCGATCGTCAGGCTCGCCAGCCCGAAACACAGCAGGAACATCCGGCCATTCTCCCGGATCGCCGGCAGGAGCGTGCCGGCCGACGGTTCTTCGCGCGCCAGCACACGCCACCGCCAAAACGACAAGATCACAATGGGCATGATCGACGCCGCAAACAACCACCGCCAGCCGACCAGCGGCAGCGCATACCTCGAAGCCATCGCCGCCAGCAGCCCGCCCAGGATCGAGAATTGCAGCAGGGCGGAGAAGCGATAGCGCCGCTCACCGCTGACCCGCTCTGCCAGATACGTGTGGCTGATGCCCCACTCCGCGCCGAGCGAGAGCGACGCCAACAACCGGAACCCGAGCAGGCTCTCGTAATTCCACGCGAGGCTGATGCCCGCGATGCCCGCGACATAGACTCCGAACACCGCCAGCATCATCCGTCCGCGCCCGAAGCGGTCCGCGAGGTAGCCGAACACCAGCGCGCCCAGCCCGACTCCCGCCAGGCCCGTGAACTGCAACCAGCCGCTCTGCGCGGCCGTCAACGCGAACTCCCGCGCCAGCACCTTCTCCAGATAGATGAACAGGTAGAGATCGTAGTAATCAAAAAACAGCCCGATAAACGCCGTCCAATAGACGCGCGAGGCCGACTCTTTTGCGGGGATCACGGTGGACACGGATAAAGCCCGGGGTGGCTTCAGGACTTGGGTGGGAGGGGCTTGCCCGCCAGCTTTGCCGCCTGCTCGAGCTCTGCAGCGTTGTTCCCGCCGGCGAGTTTGCCGCGGAAGTCGCCGCCCTGTTCCCATTTGCCCGTCGCCATGGTCACGGCGACGGCGGCGGTGCGCTGCAACGCAAAGGCGTCGGAATTGGCCGGCTGGATGCGCAGTGCCTCGTCGGCCGCATGCACGGCGTCCTTGGCGCGGCCGGCGGCCAGGTAGGCGCCGCTGAGGGCAACCCAGAGGTCGGGCCGGTCGGGCTCGTCGTCGCTCGCCGCCTCGTAGGCAAACACCGCGGTCTCCGGCCAGTTAAGCGCCATCGCCGCCTGACCGAGCAAACCCAGCGCCGCCGTGTTGTGCGGATCGCGACGCAGCAGCCGCTCCGCACTCGCAAACGCCGACCGCGGGTCCTCCTTGAGCTTCAGGCTGCCCCCGAGCAGGAACGGCGCGGTCGACACGGCCCGCACCAGCTTGGAAAGGCCGCCCTGCCGCATCGCCGCCACCTTGAGCTGGGCGGCCCGCTCCAGCTTCCGCACGCTCAGGCAGGCAGGCTGCTCGTCGAGGATGGCCGCGCACAAATCCGCAGCCTGCGAGGGCTTGCCGCGATCGAACGCCGCCCGCGCGCTCTCGACCTGCTTCTGCAGGGCGAAACTCAGGGCGCTGACGAGAACCTCGGGCATGGGGAGGAGTTAACCACGGATTACACGGATGGACACGGATATTAATAATTCCCCTCTGTCATCCTGAACGAAGTGAAGGATCCAGCGTCACGAACCGCTATCACAGGCGAACAACTGGATTCTTCACTTCGTTCAGAATGACAGGAAAGCGGTGTTTGTTGGATTGGATGACACTCCCGAGTGGTTCAAAGCACTTCGAGGTCCGCCCGGGCGGCCGTCACCAGGCGGTCCAGGGCGGCCTTGACGACGGCGTCAGTCGGACCCTCCACCAGCAGCCGCAGCTTTGACTCTGTGCCGGAATAGCGGACGAGCACCCGGCCCTGCGTCCCGAGTTCGGCCTCCACCGCCTTGATGGCGGCCGGCAGCGCCGGCAGGGATTCCAGCGGTTTTTTCTGCCGCACCTTCAACCCGACGGACAGCTGGGGAAACTTCACCAGCTCCCGGCGCAGCTCGGACAAGGGCTTGCCCGTGGCGAGCATGACCGCGATCACCTTGAGGGCGGCGACGAGCCCGTCGCCGGTCGGCGAGACATCCGAGCAGATCACATGGCCGGAGGATTCACCGCCGAGGCTGGCGCCCTCGGCGATCATCCGGGTGATGACGTAACGGTCGCCGACCGGCGTGCGGCAGACCCGCCCGCCGGCGGCCGTGACGGCGGCCTCGACCCCGAGATTGCTCTGCACAGTCACGACCAGCGTTTTGTTCGCCAGCTTGCCGTGCCCCAGGGCATGCAGGGCGAGAATCGTAAGGAGTTCGTCACCATCGAGCACGTCGCCCTTTTCATCGCACAACACGCAGCGATCACCATCGCCGTCGTGGGCGATGCCGATCCGCGCCCCGTGCTGGCGGACGGCGGCGCACATTTTCTCCGGGTGCTCACTCCCCACGCCGGCGTTGATATTGAGACCATCGGGATCGGCCCCGACGGTGAAAAGCCGGGCCTGATGGTCGCGCAGCACCTTGCCGCTGGTGTGGACGGTGGCACCGTTGGCGGCATCGAGCACAACCTTCCAGCCCTCGAGCCGGCCGTGCAGGATGCCTTCCATCGCGTAGATGTAATCCGAGATTCCGTCCGTGGTCTTGAAATGGTGCACGGTGTCGTCCGTGCGCCGGGCCGGGAGCAGCGCCTCGATGGCCGCCTCCTGCTCGTCGGTCAGCTTGAGACCGGCGGGGCCGAAGAACTTGATGCCATTGTCGGTGGCCGGATTGTGCGAAGCGGTCACCACCACGCCGAGCACGGCGCCACGCGCGCGCACGGCGCGGGACACCGCCGGCGTCGGCAGGACCTCGAGCGACCAGGGCTCGAACCCGCCGTGTGCGAGTCCGTCGGCCAGGGCTTGGGACAACGAGGCGCCGGAGGCGCGGGTGTCGCGCCCGATCAGGATGCGCCCGCCGGCCGGCACGCCACCGGCTTTCAGCCAGGCGGCCGCGGCGGCGCCAAGACGCCACGCAAAGTCCTCGTTCATCGTGGCGCTGCCATAGAGTCCGCGCACCCCATCAGTCCCGAAATAGAGGCGTTTCATGCGCGGTAGAATTCCTTGGTCGCAGCAATCTTCTTTGCCACGGCGCCGCCGAGCAGGAGCTCGCGCGCCGGGGCGAGACCGTCGCGGATGGTGCCAACCCGGCCGGCCACGTGGAGGGCCACGGCACTGTTAAGCACAATGGTATCGACCAACCCGGCCGGCCCGCGGCCGGCGAGGATGGCCTCGACCGTGGCCAGGTTGGCCCCGACATCGCCGCCCTGTAGCTCGGCAAAAGGCGCGGCGGCGAGGCCAAAGTCCTCCGCCCGCCACCTGGCGCGGACCCCGCCCAGGCGGCCGACACCATGCACATGGTTGACCGTGGCTGTGGTAAGTTCGTCGATGCCCTTCTCCGGCGTGATGACGCCGTGGCCGACCAGCCCGGCCTCCTGCCCAAGTTCCTCGAGAGTGCGAGCCAGCTTCTCCACCAGCGGTAGTGAATACACGCCTAGGAGAATGTGCGCCGGGCGACCGGGATTCATCAGCGGCCCGAGGATGTTGAAGACCGAGCGCCGGCCCTGCGCGGCGAGGGCCTTGCGCACCGGGCCGACGTGCTTGAACGCCGGGTGGTAGTTTGGCGCGAAAAAAAACGCGAAGCCCAGCTGGTCGAGCGCCCGGCGCAGTTTCTCCGGCGGCGCCGCGAGGTCCACGCCGAGCGCGGCGAGCAGGTCGGCGCTGCCGCACTTCGAGGTGACGCCACGATTACCGTGTTTCATGACCGGCACGCCCGCGCTGGCAACGACCAGCACGACGAGACTGGAAATGTTGAAACCGCCCGCGTGGTCACCGCCCGTGCCGACGATGTCGATGGCGCGCGGAGCCCAGGCCTCGACGCCGGGATTGACCGCCAGCGCCCGGAACGCCCGGGCAAAGCCGGCGATCTCGGCAGGCGTCTCGCCCTTGGCCGCGAGCGCGGTCAGGAACGCGGCCTTGGCCTCGTCGGCCATATCCGGAGAACCCAGCGCGGTGGCGGCGGCCGAGACTTCGGCGGGCTCCAGATCAAGGCGGTTGGTCAGCTTGGCGGTAAGCTCGGTCAGTGCGGCCATCGGGAAGCCGAGCAGAATCATTTCCATCGGTGGCGCAAAGCATAAAACTCGACAGCTCATGGCCTTTTCTCGGAAGCTCCCCCGTGCCTTTTTCGCCCCGCACCCTCTGTGCCGGCTTTCTGCTGGCCGTCAGTCTCAACCTGTCCGCGCTTGCTGCGGAAACCCCGGCGCCGCCCGTCGCCGAGCTCAGCGTCGGTGACGCCGTCGCGCTCGGTGTGGTTGAGGGCGTGACCGAATTCCTGCCCGTATCGTCTACCGGCCATTTGATCATCGCCAACCGGGTGCTCGGGCTCGAATCCGAGAAGCAGCTGACGGACAAGTCCGGGCAGCCGCTATGGTATAAGCCACCCTCCCCGAAATACCCGGAGGGCGTGCCGCTGACCGTCAAGCTGGCCGCCGACACCTACACCGTCGTCATCCAGATCGGCGCGATCGGCGCGGTCGTGCTGCTCTATTGGCGGCAGGTGCTCTCGATGTTCATCGGCCTGCTCGGCCGCAGCAGCGCCGGTTTCCGGCTCCTGCGGAATGTCCTGCTGGCCTTCCTCCCCGTCGCCATCGCCGGCCTTCTGCTGCACGACCTGATCGACCGGTATCTGTTCTCGGTCTGGGCCGTCATCGCCGCGCTCATCGCCGGCGCGTTCCTCATGCTGTGGGCGGAACGCTGGCGCCGCATGAACAGCGGCATCGGTTTTTCCAAGGGCGACCCGGCGAACCTGACGGCGCAAAAGGCGCTGGGCATCGGCCTCGCGCAATGCCTCGCACTCTGGCCGGGCACGAGCCGTTCCATGGTGACGATCGTCGGCGGATATCTCGCCGGGTTGAGCGCGGCGAAGGCCGCCGAGTTCAGCTTTCTCGTCGGCCTGCCGACGCTGGGCGGCGCAGCCGTCTACAAGGGTTTTAAGTCCGGCCCGGCCATGATCGAGGTGTTCGGTTGGACCGACGTTTTACTCGGCGCCGGTGTAGCCGCTATTTCGGCCCTGATTGCGGTCAAATTCCTCGTGCATTTCATCTCGCGCAATGGCCTCGCCGTTTTCGCCTATTACCGCCTTGGACTGGCATTTGTGCTGATTTTGTTTTCCCTGCTTTGACTCCCACCGGCGGGGGCGACATAACACTTGACGGCTCCCGGCACGAACCCTACCAACCTCGTCTTTATATAACAAAAAAGCACCGGGTTTATCGACCCGCCGCACTCCCAACCTTCCTTCTTTATGGCCAATCCGAAACGCAAGCAATCCAAGCGCCGTAGCGCCAACCGCCGCGCCGCCAACGCCCTCAAGGCCCCCCAATTTGCCAAGGACACCGACGGCGGCTCCTTCCGCCCCCACCGCGTGAACCCGAAGACGGGCATCTACCGCGGCCGCCAGGTCCTCAACGTCGAGGTCTGAAGTTTCCGTCGGGTTCAGTCATCCCGCCATTAACTCCGAGACGGCCAGTCCCGCGAGTGCTCACGCCCGGATTGCGGTGGACGCGATGGGAGGCGACCTCGGTCCCTCCGAGGTCGTCGAAGCCGTCAAACTCGCGCTGGCCGACGGGGCCATCGCCCCGATCACGCTCATCGGCGACCAGGCCGTGCTCGAGCCGCTGCTCGTTACGGCCGGCCTGAAGGGCCACGCCAAGATTTCCGTCGTGCATGCCTCCGAGGTGATCACGATGGAGGACAAGCCGCTGCGGGCCATTGCGAAGAAAAAGGATTCCTCGATGGTCCGGGGGTTCAATCTCGTGAAGGAAGGCAAGGCCGCCGCGTTCGTGAGCTCTGGCAACACCGGCGCCCTCATGGCCGGCAGCAAGCTCATCGTCGGCTCGATCGCAGGCGTCGACCGGCCCGTGCTCGCCGCCGTCATCCCCCGCGAAAACGGCCACTTTGTCCTGATCGACGCCGGCGCCAATCCCGAGGCCAAGGCCGATCACCTCGTGCACAACGCCATCCTCGGGTCCGACTATGCCCGCGTCATCCTCGGGATATCCTCCCCCCGCGTCGGCCTGCTGACCATCGGCACCGAGGAGGGCAAGGGCACCGCGCTGACCACCGAGGCCAACACTTTGCTCAAGAAGATCAACGGGGTCATCAATTACGTCGGCCCGATCGAGGGCTTCCAGGTGTTCAAGGACACCGTGGACGTCGTCGTCTGCGACGGCTTCGTCGGCAATACCCTCCTGAAGACCTGGGAATCGCTGGCCAAGTTCATCACGACGATGCTCAAGGAGGAACTGAAGGCCAACCCGCTCCGCATGGGCGGCGCCGTGCTGGCCAAGGGCGCGTTTGACGCCCTGAAGTCCCGCATGAACCCCGACCGCTACGGCGGCGCCCCGCTGCTCGGCGTGAAGGGCAACGTGCTCAAGGCGCACGGTTCCTCCAACCGCCATGCCTGGACCAGCGCCATCCGCGCCGCCGCCCAGCTTATCCAACAGGATCTTTACCACCGCATCGAAACCGATGTTGCCCGGGCCAACACGCTCATGGCAGCGCCTGCGGCCGCGGAAGCGGTCGCCAACTAACTTTTCCTATGGCCTCAGTAATCATCGCGGGAGTCGGCTCCTATGCTCCGCCGAAAGTGCTCACCAACCACGACCTCTCCAAGATGGTCGACACCTCCGACGAGTGGATCTTCACCCGCTCGGGCATCCGCGAGCGCCGCATCGCCGGCGATGACGAGACCTGCTCCGACCTCGCCGTCAAGGCCGCCAACGCCGCGCTGGCCGACGCCAAGGTGACGGCCGCGGACATCGACCTGCTGATTGTCGCCACCGCCACGCCCGACACCCCCCTGCCCTCCACGGCCTGCTACGTGCAGCACAAACTCGGGGTCCCGGGCCACGCCACCTGCTTCGACATCGCCGCGGCCTGCTCCGGCTTCCTCTACGCCCTCGAGATCGCCTACGGCCAGCTCCTCACCAACCGCTACAAGCGCGCCCTCATCATCGGCGCCGAGAAGCTCTCGACCGTGACCGACTGGAAGGACCGCACCACCTGCGTGCTCTTCGGCGATGCCGCCGGCGCCGCCGTGCTGAGCAAGGTCGACCAGCCGGGCATCGGCATCCTCGGCTCCGACCTCGGCGCCGACGGCGAGTTCGCCGACAATCTTTACATTTCCGCCGGCGGCAGCAAGCGCCCGGCCGACGCCAAGTCCGTCGAAGAACGCGCCCACTGCATCCGCATGAACGGCCGCGAGGTCTTCAAGAGCGCCGTCCGCGTCATGGAGACCGTCGCCCGGGAAATGATGGAACAACACAAGCTGTCGCCTGACCAAATCGACCTTGTGATCCCCCACCAGGCGAACATCCGCATTATCGAGGCCCTGGCCGGCAACCTGAAGGTGCCGATGGAGCGCGTTTACGTGAACCTCGACCGTTACGGCAACACCTCCTCCGCCTCCATCCCGCTCGCCCTGGACGAGGCCCGCCGCGCCGGCCGCATCAAGCCGGGCAACCTCACCCTGCTGGTCGCCTTTGGCGCTGGCTTGACCTACGGCGCCACTCTTATTCGCTGGTAAGCACCATTTTCATGCGCCGTCTCCCCTTCCTTTCCCTCCTGGCAGCCACCGCCGCGCTGCTTCTCGCCCCTGCCCGGCTCGCCGCCGACCTTGTCTGGACCCCGCAGGCCGGCTGGAAGGTCGAGGGTGGTGCGCTTGCCGGCTTCTCGGGCGAGGAAGGCCGCAACGCCCTGGACTCGATGAACAAGGCGCGCAGCGCCGAGGAGGCCGGCAGCAGCAAATCCGCCCTCAAGCTCTACAACAGCGTCTACAAGAAATACCCGAACTCCGTCTTCGCCAGCGAGGCGCTCTACCGGGCCGGCCGGATCTACCATCAGAACCAGCAATACTACAAGGCCTTCACCACCTACCAGATCATGGTGTCGCGGTATCCCAGCTCCGAGAAATTCAACCAGGTCATCGGCGAGCAGTATCGCATCGCGGCTGACCTGTTTGCCGGCAAGCGTTCCCGCATCTGGGGCTGGTTCCCCGGCTTCAAGAACCGCGAGCGCGCCCTGGAGTATTTCGAGACGATCGTGGCCACCGCCCCCTACAGCGACTACGCCCCGCTCTCCCTCATGAACGCCTCGCGCGGCTACAAGCAGATCGGCGAGACCGAGGCGGCGATCGACGCCCTCGACCGCATGATCAACACCTACCCGCGCAGCGTCCTCACGCCCGACGCCTACCTCAAGATCGCCGAGACGCACGCCTCGCTGGTCGACGGCCCCTACTACGATCAGGCCTCCACCAAGCAGGCCGTGACCTACTTTGAGGACTACATGATCCTCTTCCCCGGCGACGCCGGCATGGCCCAGGCCGAGACCGGTCTCGCCAACATGAAAACCGTGCTGGCCAAGAGCAAGCTGACCATCGCCGATTATTATTACAAGTATCGCGGCAACTACAAGGCCGCCAAGGTTTTCTACAACGAGGCGATCACCGTTTATCCCGACTCAGACGTGGCCAAGCAGGCCCGCGAGAAACTGATTGATGTTGATGCCAAGCTCGAGGCCCAAGCTGCGGCGGCCGCCGGCCAGCCGGCGCCCAAGGCTCCCGAGCCGAAGAAGAAAAAGAAGCTCTGGCTGTTCTAAGCGAGGGCTCCGCATGTCCCGCTTCGCCCATCTGCCGCTGTTGCTGACGGTCCTTGTCGCAACCCTGCTAGTGGCCGGCTGCGCCGGCTACAAGCTTGGCACCGGGACGCAGCCCAAGTTCGCCACCCTTTTCATCGCGCCGGTCACGACCGAGACGCTGATCCCGCAGGCCCGCGAACTCGTCACCACGCAGCTGCGCGAGGCCTTCATCAAGGACGGTCGCGTCAAGCTGGTCGCCTCGCCCGCGGAGGCCGAGGCCGTGCTGCGAATCTCACTCATCGGTTACGACCGGACCGTGGCCGTTTCCCGGCAGGACGACACCGGCCTGGCGCGGCGTTTCGATGTTTCGTTGCGCGCCCAAGCCACCCTGACCGACCAGCGCTCCCAACAGGCCCTCTTTGCGCAGCGTCCGCTGACCGCCAAGCGCGGCGTCTTCACCGACAGCGGTCTCGTGCCCGCTGAATATCAGGCCCTGTCCCTCCTCGCCGAGCAGCTCGCCAGCGAGGCCGCGCATGCGGTGCTCGATACATGGTAAGCGACGCTCCACGACGCAGCTGGGGCCGGGAGTAAATACAGGGTTGAGCCGGGAGAGCGCATCGTGCTCCATGCTTTTCGCGCCATGCTTCATGCTTCCTTGATTGCCCCCTCCCTGCTCGCCGGCGACCACGCCAACCTCGCGGCCAGCGCCCGGGCCGTGGCCGACAGCGGCGCCACCTGGCTGCACTGCGACATCATGGACGGGCATTTCGTGCCCAACCTGACCTTCGGGCCCGAGACCCTCGCCGCCTTGCGCCGGGCCGGCTCCAAGCTGTTTTTCGACACCCACCTGATGCTCGCCGAGCCGCAGAAATACATCGAGCCCTTCGCCAAGGCCGGCGCCAACCTCATCAGCATCCACATCGAGCCCGCCTACGACCATCGCGGCACGCTCGCCCGGATCCGCCAGCTCGGCTGCCAGTGCGGCATCGTGCTGAATCCCGGCACGCCCGCGTCCAGCATTGAGGCGCTCGCCGGTGACGTGGACCTCGTGCTCGTGATGACCGTCCAGCCCGGTTTCGGCGGCCAGCCCTTCCGGCGCGACATGCTGCCCAAGCTCAGGGAAATCGACGGCTGGCGGAAGACGCGCGGCCTGAAGTTTCGCCTCGAGGTCGACGGCGGCGTCGATCTCGCCAATGCCGTGGAATGCCGCGCGGCCGGCGCCGACACCTTCGTGGCCGGCACCTCGTTCTTCAAGGCCGCGGACAAGGCCGCGTTTGCCGCCAACATGGCGAAGCTGTGAGTTCATGTCCGTGCTCGAACACCGCCACGGCCACTACCTGATTTCCGACGACCCGGCGCGGCTGGATGCCACGGCCATCCACGGCTACCTGACACGTTCCTATTGGAGCGAGAACATCCCGCTGGAAACGGTCCAGCGCGCGCTGCAGGGTTCACTGTGCATCGGGGCCTACACCGAAGCAGGCGAACAGGTCGGGCTCGTCCGCATCATCTCGGACCACGCCACCTACGCCTACCTCTGCGACGTCTATGTGCTGGAGGAGCACCGCCGTCATGGGCTGTCCAAGGCCATGCTCGAGCTGAGCCGGCGTCACCCAAGGCTGCAGGGTTTGCGCACCTGGAGCCTGCGCACCCGTGATGCCCATGGCCTTTACGCGCAATTCGGCTTCAAGCCCGTCGAGCAGCCCGAAAGTTACATGGCGCTGCGCTTTCCCGACGTCTACCGGCAGCCGGCCGACGACGAGTGATCAGGGCCTCGCCGCCCGGGCGAGTTCGGCGGCCTTCTGGTATTGGGCCCGGAACTGGCCGGCCAGTTCGTTGGCCAGGCGGATCTCGTCGACCTTGTTCTTGGAGGTCAGGGCCGGGATGATGCGCGCCTTGAGCTGGGGATAGGCCGCAGGCGACATGTCACTCATGACGGCCAGCGCCTCCGCCGGCATGCCGGCCCGGATGATCTCCTTCCAGGCCGCCACCAACTCGGGATGGGTGTCGAGGCACATCACGCGGATGACAAAGGCCATGGCGCGGAAATTATCCCCGCCCGTCCACGCCCCGTTGTAGACGAGCGGATTGGTGCCGGCGTAGGGATTCACGTCGGGATCAGAGCGGTATTTCTCGAAGTCCTGCGTGTAGAAATCCTTCCGGATCGGCAGGCGCCGCAGCTCGTAACGGTCCGTGCCGCCGGGCACGCCGGTCTTGAAGTTCCAGAGCTTCTGCCCGTCCATCGACAGCGCATACTCGAGGAAGGCCAGCGAGGCCTTGGGATTGGGCGCGCCCCGCATGACAGCAATCGGGTCTGGTGACAGCACCGTGCCATCCGCCGGCGAATAATACCCGATGCGACCGGGCGAGCCGTCATGGCGCAGCGCGGTGCCCTGGAAGGCGCCGCGGCCGTAGAAATCGATGCACATGCCGACGGCCGAGTTGCCCTGGATCACGTCAATCGAGGGTTTCTGGGAGGTGTCGGTGAAATAGCGCGCGTTGGCTCCGGCCCGCTGCAGCAGCTGCAGGCCGCTCGCCCAGCCCGCCTCGACGGCCTGGGCCTCGAGGCTCCTGCGATCGCGCCCCGTTTCCTTCTCCAGCCGCTTCCACTGGCGGTAGATGTGCTGCTGGATGACATTCTCAAACGCCTTGGCGATCGAGCTGCTCTTGGTGGGATCGCACAGCGCGATCTCGCCCTGCAGCCTTGGATTAGCGAGGTCGTCCCACTGGCGCGGCTCCTCCGCGATGCCGAGGCGCTGCAGTGAGTCGCGATTATAGATCATGCCGTAGCTGCTGAGCACATCTCCGATCCAGCGGCCCTTCGGATCCCAGTAGGGCTCGCCCGTGAACGATTGCGGGATCACGTCCTCCTTAAACCACTCGGGGTGCAGCTGCATGATGCCCGAGTCAACGAGCCGGCCGGCGTTGGCCTGGCGGATGAAATCAAAACTGCCGCCACCGAAGAAAATATCGATGCCGCAGCTGATGTTTGACGCGAGGAAGGCCCGGCGGGCCGCCTGCTCGGGCGTGTCGTCCTCGGGCGTCTGGTCCGGGGTGAGCCGCGGATTATGAAAGGCCGCCTGAACCTCGGTGCTCCAGGGGCGCCCCAATTTCTTCGTCCAGTGATTCTGGAAGGAGGAGACGTATTCCGACTCGAGGAAGCGGGTGATCTCGCTCGTGCCGCCGATCACGCGCCAGTCGATGGCCACGGTCTTGCCGGTGCGGGCCCGATACCACTCGCGGAAGCCGCGGGAGTATTCGTGGCGCAGGGCCTCGTTGTGCGGGGTAATGATGACCAGCGTCTCGTCGGCGCTCTCGATCGTCGCCTGCCTGGTGCGGAAGATAAACGGCAGGCCGACCACGGCCACCAGCGCGATGATGATGAGCGCCCGCTTCATGGTGGCTCCCGGCCGCCTCAGCCGACCAGCACGACGACGTCGTCCGGCTCAACCGTGGCGTAGAGCTCACCACGCGACGCCCCGTCCACGAAGCGCGGGTTGCGCTCGAAGATCTTCAGGTGGGTGCCGTTGCCGGTGATGAATTCGTATTGGGCGACCTCGCCCAGGTAGGTGGACTCGCCGATGCGGCCCCTGACCACGTTGCGGGACTCGGCATTGCGGTGCAGCTCCCAGCACTCCGGGCGGATGGAGACGGTGACCTCGTCGCCCACCTTGGGGATGCCCAGCGGATCGCCGAACACCCCGTCGAACTTGCCAACTGCAGTGTCCACGGTGACGTAGTTGCCGACCGTGCCCAGCACCCTGCCGGGGAGAAAGTCGGTCTCGCCGATGAAATTGGCCACCGTCTTGCGGGTCGGACGCTTGTAGACCTCGCGCGGCGTGCCGACCTGCAGGATATGGCCGCTTTCCAGGATGGCCATGCGGTCGGCGATGGAGAGCGCCTCCTTCTGGTCGTGGGTGACGTAGACGGTCGTCAGCTTGAATTCCTTGCACACCCGGCGGATCTCGGTGCGCATCTCGAGGCGCAGCTTGGCGTCGAGGTTGGAAAGCGGCTCGTCGAGCAGGAGGCAGCGCGGGCGGATTACGAGCGCGCGAGCCAGGGCGACGCGCTGCTGCTGGCCGCCGGAAAGCTGGTTGGGTTTGCGGTCGGCGTATTTCTCCATGCGCACCGACGCCAGGGCGTCGCCGACGCGGGTCTTGATCTCGGCGGAGGACACCTTGCGCTCCTCGAGACCGAAGGCGACGTTCTCGGCCACGGTCATGTGCGGCCACAGCGCATAGCTCTGGAACATCATGCCGGTATTCCGCTTGTGCGGCTCGAGCCGGGTGACGTCCTCGTCACCGAAGAGGATCTGGCCCTTCTCCGGGATGTAGAAGCCGGCGAGACTGCGGAGCAGCGTGGTCTTGCCGCAGCCGCTGGGGCCGAGCAGGAAGAACAGCTCGCCCGGGTTGATCATCAGGTCGAGGCCGTGCAGGGCGACAATGCTCCCGAATTGCTTGGTCAGTTGCTTAACCTGGATCGAAATCATGGGAGGCGGCGCGCGTCCCGGCGAGGCAACCGGCGGCCCGGAGGTAAGTCAAAAAAATAAACCCCGCGGGGCGGGTTCTAACAGGTTGCCTTGGCCGGGCCCCGGGCCTTTCCTCGCGGTCATGCCCTCCCCGAAAGGCCCGCCCGAACTCAAGCATCTCGACCACATCCTCGTCAGCCCGACGGCCATCAAGCGCCGCATCGCCCAGCTCGGGGCCGAGCTGAACAAGGATTACGCGAAGAAGGACCTCATGGTCGTGGCCATCGTGAACGGCGCCCTGATCTTTACCGCCGACCTGCTCCGCCAGATGCGCAGCCCGCTGCGCCTGGACTGCCTGCGCGCGTCCAGCTACCACGACGGCACCAAGGCCGTGCACGAGCCCCGGATCTTCGACTCCATGAAGCTGGATGTCCGCGGCCACAACGTGTTGCTCGTGGACGATATCCTCGACACCGGACGCACCCTCGCGGCCGTGGCCGGGCTGATCAAGGACAAGGGCGCCCTTTCGGTTAAAACCTGCGTGCTGCTCGACAAGAAGGCCCGGCGCGCCGTGCCCTTCGATGCGGACTACGTCGGTTTCGAGATTCCCAACGAATTTGTGGTCGGCTATGGGCTCGATTTCAACGAGCGCTACCGCAACCTGCCCTGCATCGGCGTCCTGAAGCCTAAATACTACGGCGGCAAGGAATAGGAAAAAGCCCTTGCACTCCCCCGGGCGGCCCGTTTGCTTGCCGGCTCACCCCGGAGAGATGGCCGAGTGGCTGAAGGCACAGCTTTGCTAAAGCTGCATAGGGGAAACTCTATCGAGGGTTCGAATCCCTCTCTCTCCGCCACTTTTCCCTCCAAGGGAAGTGCCCTCCGAAGCCCCGGCGAAGGAGGGCTTTCATTTCCGAAAGCCTCTTCGTCTTGTCGTCTTCTTCCCCGCTCCTGATCGACTTCCAGAACCTGACCGTCGCCCGGGGCGACCGGCGCGTGCTGCGCGGCTTCACGCTGCAGGTCAGTCACGGCGAGCATATCGCCCTGCTCGGACCGAACGGCTCGGGCAAATCCACTCTCGTCAAGCTGATCACCTGCGAACTCTACCCCGAGACCGGTTTTCGCGGGACGCGTTTCCAACTCTTCGGCCAGGACAACTGGGCCCTGGAGGATGTGCGCCGGCGCATCGGCATCGTCGCCCTCGACATGTTGCAGAACCTCTCGCACGAGGTGATGGCCCGGCAGGTGACCGCCCGCGAGATGGTGTTGTCCGGCTTCTTCAACAGCCTCGGCCTGTGGCCGCATCACCGGCCGACCGCGGCCCACGAACGGCGCACCCGTGAATTGCTCCGCTTCCTCGAAATCAGTCACCTCGCCTCCCGCTCGCTTTCCGCGATGTCATCCGGAGAACAACGCCGGGCCATGATCGGCCGGGCGCTCGTCCACGATCCCGAGGCGCTGATCCTCGACGAGCCGACCACCAGCCTCGACCCCGGCGCCGTGCGCGAATTCCGCGGCGTGCTGCGCAAGCTGGCGCGCGCCGGCAAGAGCCTGATCCTCGTCACCCATCACATCGCCGACCTGATCCCGGAGATCGAACGGGCTATTCTCATGAAAAACGGGGCCATCGTGGCCGACGGCCCGAAGGACCGGATCCTGACGTCGACGGCGCTCTCCCGCCTTTTCGGCGCGAGGCTGCGGGTCGTCCGTCGCCGCGGAAACTACGACATCGCGACCGCCTAGGCGTCGCGATGCACCGTATCCGGCGCGAAGGCCGGCAGGCAGACCGCGACGTATTCGGCGCCATCCGGGTGCGGACTGCCATACTGCACCCACTCGCCCTTCGGGGTGTGGACGGCCTGGCCGGCCTTCACCGTGATGGTGCCAGCCTTGGTCTTAACCTGGAGTTCGCCACGCAGGACGACCGTATACTCGTCGAACTCCGGCGTCTGGCCGGGCTCGACCCAGCCGCCCGGGCTGCGCATGCGGGCGATGCTGGCGGCGGTCGTGCCGCTGTTCACGCGGCCGAAGTATTCCTCGATAAGCTTCGGCTTGTTGCCGGCGGCTTCGATGACGGTGGGTTTGGGGATGAGGCGGGCCATGGGAGTTGAGGGTTGGCGGGGTATCTGCGGGATACAAAAAAACGCCGCGTCGTTAAACGCGGCGTTTTGAATTAAGTTAATAGCGGTAGTGCTCGGGCTTGTAGGGGCCCTCGACCGGGACGCCGAGATACTCGGCCTGCTCCTTGGTGAGCTTGGTCAGCACGACGCCGATCTTCTCGAGGTGCAGACGGGCGACCTCCTCGTCGAGGTGCTTCGGCAGGCGGTAGACGTTCACCTTGTAGCTGGCGCGGTTCTTCCACAGGTCGAGCTGCGCGAGCGTCTGGTTGGTGAAGCTGTTCGACATGACGAACGACGGGTGGCCGGTGGCGCAACCGAGGTTCACCAGGCGGCCCTCGGCGAGCATGTAGATGCTGTTCCCCTTCGGGAACGTATACATGTCGTATTGCGGCTTGATGTTGGTGCGCTTGGCGTCCGAGGCGTTGAGCTTGTCGACCTGGATCTCGTTGTCGAAGTGGCCGATGTTGCAGACGATCGCCTGGTCCTTCATCTGGCGCATGTGCTCCAGGGTGATGATGTCCTTGTTGCCCGTCGTGGTGACGTAGATGTCGGCCGTGCCGAGCGTGGACTCGATCGTGTTGACCTCGAAGCCCTCCATCGCGGCCTGCAGGGCGTTGATGGGGTCGATCTCGGTGACGATGACGCGGGCGCCAAAACCCTTGAGCGAGAACGCCGAGCCCTTGCCGACGTCGCCGTAGCCGCACACGCAGGCAACCTTGCCGGCGATCATGACGTCGGTGGCGCGCTTCAGACCGTCGCCGAGCGACTCGCGGCAGCCGTAGAGGTTGTCGAACTTCGACTTCGTGACCGAGTCGTTGACGTTGATGGCCGGGACGCGGAGCTTGCCCTTCTCTAGCATCTGGTAGAGGCGGTGCACGCCGGTGGTCGTCTCCTCGGAGACGCCCTTCCACTCCTTGGCAATCGTGGTCCAGCGGAGCGGGTCCTCCTTGTGGACGCGCTTAAGGACGTTCTTGATGACCTGCTCCTCGTGGGAGGTGGACGGGGTGTTGACCCAGTCGCTGCCTTCCTCGAGCTCGCAGCCCTTGTGGATGAGGAGGGTGACGTCGCCGCCGTCGTCAACGACGAGCTGCGGGCCCTTGCCACCCGGGAACGAAATGGCCTTGAGGGTCAGGTCCCAGTATTCCTCGAGCGTCTCGCCCTTCCAGGCGAAGACCGGCGTGCCGGACTTGGCGATGGCGGAGGCGGCGTGGTCCTGCGTCGAGAAGATATTGCACGAGCACCAGCGCACGTCGGCCCCGAGTTCCTTGAGGGTCTCGATGAGGACGGCGGTCTGGATCGTCATGTGCAGGGAGCCGGTGATACGAACGCCGGCGAGCGGCTTCGACGGACCGAACTTTCTGCGGACGGAGATGAGGCCGGGCATTTCGTGCTCGGCGACGGAGATTTCCTTGCGGCCCCAATCAGCCAGGGTGATGTCCTTGACGTGATAATCGGTGGCGCCGGGGGCGGTGGTGGTGGCCATAATGGTAATGAGTTGGGACGGGCGGTTATTTGACGGCGGCGCGGAGGGCGGCGACCTTGTTGGTCAACTCCCACGGGAGGCCGGCCTTGCCGAAGTGACCGTAGTTGGTGGTCGCGCGGTAGATCGGGCGGAGGAGGTTGAGCTGGCGGGTGATGTCGGCGGGCTTGAAGCCGAAGACCTTGGTGACGGCCTTCGCGATCTTCTCGTCGCGCACCTTGCCGGTGCCCATCGTGTCAACGTAGACGCTGACCGGCTCGGGATGGCCGATGGCGTAGGCGACCTGGAGCTCGGCGATGTCGGCGAGGCCGGAAGCCACGATGTTCTTGGCGACCCAGCGGCACATGTAGGCCGCGGAACGATCAACCTTGGACGGATCCTTGCCCGAGAAGGCGCCGCCGCCGTGGCGGCCCCAGCCGCCGTAAGTGTCGACGATGATCTTGCGGCCGGTGAGGCCGGAGTCGCCCTGCGGGCCGCCGATGACGAAGCGGCCGGTCGGATTGATGAGATACTCGGTCTTCTTCGTGAGCATGCGGGCCGGGATGACCTTCTTGATCACGTTCTCAATCAGGTAGCTCTCGATCTCCTTATGGGAGACCTCGGCGGTGTGCTGCGTGGAGATGACGACATTCTCGACGGCCACGGGGCGGTCGTTCTCGTAGCGGACGGAGACCTGCGACTTCGCGTCGGGGCGGAGCCAGTCCACCTTGCCGCTCTTGCGGATCTGCGTGAGCTTGCGGCCGAGGCGGTGGGCAAACATGACCGGGGTCGGCATGAGCTCGGGCGTCTCGTTGCAGGCGTAACCGAACATCAGGCCCTGGTCTCCGGCGCCCTGCTCGGCGGTCTTCTTGCCCTTGGCCTTCTTGGCGTCGACGCCCTGCGCGATATCGGGCGACTGGGCGGTCAGGTAATTGTTGATGAAGACGCTGTCGGCGTGAAAAACGTCATCCTTGTTCACGTAACCGATCTCGCGGATGGCCGCGCGCACGATGGCCTCGTAATTGAGCTTGGCCTTCGTGGTGATCTCACCCGCGAGAATCACCATGTTGGATTTGACCATGGTCTCGCAGGCGACACGGCTGGTGCGGTCCTGCGCCAGGCAGGCGTCCAGCACGCTGTCGGAGATGAGATCCGCGACTTTGTCGGGATGCCCTTCGCCCACGGACTCGGAGGAGAAAACAAAGGATTTTGCCATAAGCCGCTAAGAAAGAGTGCGCCGGAGCGCCCTGCAAGTAGATTATCAACGTATGCGGATTGCATGATGCGTGGATAAAATGAGCTACTTGCCCTAGGCACCCGGTATTGCTATAAGTGACTTAGCTCTTGTTAATTCCAGCACTTCCCCATGTCGACCACACCGATACTAGATCCAAACGCCATTCAGGCATTGCGGGAGCTAAGTCCTGAGGGCGACTCGGAATTCCTGCGGGAGCTGATCACGATCTACCTCGAGGATACCCCGAAGCAGCTGGCCAAACTGGAGGAAGCCATCACCCGCCAGGACGCCGACTTGGTTGTGCGCGCCGCGCACACCATCAAGGGCAGCTCGGGAAATTTCGGCGCCAAGGGTTTTGCCCGGCTTGCCGAGGAAATGGAGACGCACGGGAAATCCAAAAACCTGGCGGCGGCCGCAGCCACCCTGCCGGAATTGAAGAATGGATTCACCCAGGTTGGTGCGGCCTTGAAACAGCTCGCCGCCACCTGAGCGGTTATGGCATGAAACTGCTCCGTCCCCTGCTCTGCGGTCTTTTTGCCTGCGCCACGCTCGACGGCTTTGCGCTGGAGTGGAAGACCCAGACCCTGACTTTCACCACCGCGCCCTTTCAGGCGACGCAAGAAGCCGTCTTTCCGTTCACCAACACGGGCATCAAACCGGTCCGGATCCTCGACGTCGAAAGCAACTGCGACTGCCTGGACGCCGCGGCCGACCGGCAGGTCTATGCGCCCGGCGAAAGCGGCGTGATCAAATCGAGCTTCACCGTCGGCGACCGGCTGGGGCTCTACGAGCGCAGGATCAAGATCGTGACCGATGAAAACCCCGAGCCCGTGCGCCTGCTCGTGCGCATCGAGGTGCCCGAACTCGTCACACTCACCCCCCGCAGCGTCGCCTGGAAGCTGAATGAACCCGCCACCGAGAAATCAGTCGAGCTCGAGGTCATCCCCGGGCTGAAGATTGAATTCACCCGCGTGCAACCGACCAGCGGGGATTTCGAGGCTCGTCTGGAAACCATCGAGGCCGGCCGCCGCTACCGCGTGCACCTCAAGCCGCCGGCCACCACGCAGCCCGCCAACGCGGCCTTTCGCATCTTTGGCCGCGCCGGCTCCGCGCAGGACATCGTCGTCAGCGCCTACGGCAACGTCCGCTGAGGCTTAGCGGTAAAGCGCCGTGACGGGGGTGGCCGTCAGCACGTTATATTGGCGCATGGCGAGCCGCCACCACTCGGACAGCTGTTCGGACGGCTGCTTCCACAGCTGCTCGTGCAGCCAGATCATCGACTCGGCATCGAGCAACAGGGCCATCTTCTCCCGGTGCGTGAGGTTGGCGGGGCCCTCGGCGAGCAGCTTCTTGCGCAACCCGACGAAATAAGACCGCACTGCGAGGCTGCCCTGCCGCTGCCGCAGCATCGAGACATGCGCGGCATTCACGTAGGGATCGAGCACCGCCTGCAGCAGGCCGTAGTCGTCGCGCAGTTGCTGGATCGGCTGCATGTGGCGGTAACACTCCTCCAGATGACGCTGCAGGCGGATGAGTTCCTGCGGCGGCTGGGTCTCGTCCGGCGTGAGGAACAGCCCCAGGTCCCGGGCGCGCCGGCCGACACTGGCCTTGCCCAGGAAAATGGACAGCGGCGCGGACAGCACCAGCCCCGCCAGCACCGGGCTCAGCCACCAAAAGAACGACGGCACGAGGATGAAGGCCGAAACGCCCCACACGACGCCAAACGCCATCTGCCCGGAATGCGTGATGATCGCCTCGCTCCAGTCCACATCGTCACTCGCCTCGCGGCGCTGCGTCACCCAAGCGACGCCCTGCCCCAGCAGGATATAGAGCACGAACTTCGTGTTGAACATCATGTTGATCGGCGCCAGCAGCGTGGAAACCGCCACCTCCAGCACCGTGCTGGCAACCAGGCGCAGCGGGCCGCCGTAGGCCTCGGCGCGCCGGTTCTTGATCTCGATGATGACGCTGATGATCTTGGGGAGGAAGAGCAGCAGCAGCGTGAACAGAAAGAGCGCGAACGCCTGCGGCACCTCGAACGTGTAGCCGAAGAACGACACATAGCTCTCCGCGTGGTAGTCGTGCAGCCGGCCGGCCATCACTTCCCGGAAGGTGTGGATGCTGCTGATCAGCAGGAAAAGCATCCACAGTGGCGATGCCACATAGCCCATGATGCCCATGAGCAGGTGCACGCGGTTCACCGCGTGGAATCCCCGCGTGAACAACAGCCAGCTGTGCTGCAGGTTGCCCTGGCACCAACGCCGGTCGCGCTTGGCACTGTCGATCAGGGTCGGCGGTCCCTCCTCGTAGCTGCCCTCAAGGTCATAGGCCAGCCACACGCGCCATCCGGCCCGGCGCATGAGGGCGGCCTCGACGAAATCATGGCTCAGGATCCGTCCGCCGAAGGGTTCGCGCCCCGGCAGGTCCGGGAGCGCGGCGTGCTCCATGAACGGCACCACGCGGATGACCGCGTTGTGGCCCCAGAAATTGCTCTCGCCCTGGTGCCAGTAGTTCAGGCCGGCCAGGAACAGCGGGCTGTAGAGCCGGTTGGAGAACTGCTGCAGCCGGGAATAAAGCGTGACGCCGTGCACGATGCGCGGGGCCGTCTGCAGGATGCCGACCTTCGGGTTGCGCTCCATCATCGCGACCAGCCGGATCAGCGACTCGCCGGTCATGATGCTGTCGGCGTCGAGCACCGCCATGTAGCGGTATTTGCGGCCCCAGCGGCGCAGGAAGTCCGCGACGTTGCCGCTCTTCTTGTTGATGGAGATCCGGCGCTTCCGGTAGAAGATGCGCCCGAAGCCGTTCAGCTGCTTGCACAGCTCCACCCAGGCGACCTCCTCCTGGATCCAGTTGTTCGGGTTGTTCGAGTCGCTGAGGATGAAGAAGTCGAAGTTCTCGAGCCGGCCGGACAGCTCCAGCGAGCGGTAGATGACGCGCAGGCCCTCAAACACCCGGCTCGGATCCTCGTTGAACACGGGCATGACGATGGCGGTCGAGGCCAGCGGCAGGCCGGCCAGCGGCTCGCCGTCGATGGAGCGCGTGATCCGGTAGGGATCGCCATTGCGGTTGATCACATAGAGCCCGAGCAGCGCCGTGCTGAAGCCGACCGCGATGTGCGCGAACAGGATGGCGAAGAGCCCGAGCACCACCCACTCCACGGCCGCCATGCCGTCGCGCCACAACAGGTCGGCCATGAACCACGTCGCCAGGCTCGTGAGCACGAAGGCCAGCGTGAAGAAGGTGATGCGCCGCCGCATCACGCGACCGCGGTCAACCTGCTCGACGGTGAAGGTGGCGGCCATGGCTCAGCGCGTCGCGAAGAACACCGCCATCAGCACCGCGATGAACACGGCCCACAGCAGCACGACCCGCAGGACGGGCTGGCCTTCGATGCGCTCGAGTGTCTGCCCGGCCGCCTCGGTGATGGTGCCGAGGTCGATCTCACGCGGCACCATGCTGGACACCGCCAGGTCGGGGCCGGCCCGGAGGGAGCTTTGTTTCATGGCCTGCGCAAAGTCGGCGGGAATATTCTGGTCGTCGAGAAACGCGTAGGGCCAGCGCGAGGTGCCGTCCGCCACCAGCAGCGCAACGCGGCCTTCCGCGGCGATGCGATTGTGCGGCAGGTCCTTCTCGTCGAGCAACGCGGCGAACCAGCCGTCCATCAGCCGGTCGGTCTCCTCGATCGCGAGGGTCACGGGATCAAGCGTGGGATTCTGTTCGTGGCGGCCGGCCGCCGCGCTCAGGACCTGCTGGATGAGCCGGCTTTGGTGCAGGCGATTATGAATGCGATGGGCCCGCAAATAATCCTCCACGCGGACGTAGGCCGCGTTCCACTGCTCGAGCGTCCCGGTCTTGGGCCGGAACGAGTTCAGGGATTCCAGAGATAGCTCCATGTCTCGGTCAGGACATGCTGTCCCTTGCGCAGAAGGCAACGGAGTTCCACCGGGCTGCCGGAGGCGTCGGGCCTGATTTCAAAGACAACCCGCCACGCCCCGGTGAAGCGGTTTTTCTGCACCACGGTGTGATGTTCCTGCCGGGCACCCCTGCTGACGGTGACAAGCGCCTCAATCTCAGGGTCATCCGGCTGGCCGGAAAGGTAGGGACTGGTGAACTCGACCACAAAGCGGCGCAGTGCCGGCCGGCCGGGCACCTCCGCGACGCGGGTCGAACTGGTCTGGCCGGCCGGCGGCCGCCGTTCGGCATCGGTGAACCAGTGCAGGTTGTATTCGAACTCGATCGCCTCGCCGGCCGGCGGCAGCTTGGCCGGCACCCAGAAGGCCACGATGTTGTCGCTGAACTCGTCCTTCGTGGGCAACTCCACCAGGCGCACCGCGCCGGCGCCCCAGTTGCCCACCGGCTCAACCCACAGGCTCGGCCGCTGGTGATAAAAGGCCTCGAGGTCCGCGTAATGCTCGAACTGCCGGTCGCGTTGCAGCAGGCCGAAGCCCTTGGGCGCGTTGTCCTGGAACGCGACGACCCGCACGCCCTTCGGATTGGTCAACGGGCGCCAGATCCACTCCCCCGCGCCGTTTTGGACGAGCAGGCCGTCCGAATCATGCACCTCGGGACGAAAATCCGCCTGCGACCAGCCGCTGTTCTCGCCATGCGCATACATGCTGGTCAGCGGCGCGATGCCGAAAACCGCGGGATTTTTGCGGCAATAAACCGCGGCCTTCACGCGCATGACGGTGTCCTCGCCGGGCAGCAGGACGAACCGGTAGGCCCCCACCATGCCCGGGCTGTTGAGCAGCGCGTAAACCGTGAGGCTGCGCCCGCCGATCGAGGGCCGCTCGATCCAGAATTCCTCGAACACCGGAAAACTCCTCGCCGCCCGGCTCGGCGGTGTTGACGGCGAGACCGCGCGCCGAAATCCCGTAATGATGATCCTTGCCCAGCGCGCGAAAGTAGCTGGCGCCAAGGAACGACACGAGTTCGTCCCACTTGCCCGCCTGGTTCAGCTCGTGCAGCACCTTGAAGCCCGCGAAGCCGAGGTCGGACGGCACGCGCCCGGGCTTGTTCTTGCCGTAGTCGAAATAGCGCGAGAAAACCCGATCGGCCGCGCCACCTTGTTGATCACCTCGTTGACGCGCACCGGCCGGTTGAAGAGCCCGCCGGGATGGAAGAATCCGAGCTGGAACGGCAGTTCCTCGGCGCGCCACCACGCCAGCCGGGAGTCGAACCTGATCTCGTTGATCTGGTCGTAATTCAGCTTCTGCAGCCACTCCGGCACCCGCATCTTCGCCTCCACATGCGGCTGGAACGCCAGCGCCTTGGCCCGGAACTGCAGCACCTCGAAATCAAACAGCTCGTCCGCGCGACTGAAGGACATCGCCAGCGCCAGCATCAGGAGGCACGGGACTGATGCGCGCGGTTTCATGGGTCAGAGGAAGAAATTCTTCTGCTTTTCCGAGATAGGCACGGCCGCCCGCTCCATCACAGCGAGCATGTCCTCCCAGGCATCGCGCTTGATCTTCTTGGCGCCCGCGCTGGTGAGCCCCTCCTGCCGCAGCAGGTAGGACGGGTGGTAACTTGCGCGCAGCGGCGTGTCCGCGTAGCTGTGCCAGCTGCCGCGCGCCGCGCCCATGGATTTGAAACGATCGGCCCCGAGCAAGCCGTCCACGGCGGTCTTGCCCAGCGCCACCAGCACCTTGGGCCGGATGATCGCGATCTGCGCCCGGATGAAGGGCAGGCAATAGGCCATCTCCTGCGCGGTCGGCGGGCGGTTGCCGGTTTGCGAACCGTCGGGATTGCGGGCGCCCATCTCCGGCCGCCAGTTCAGGATGTTGCCGATGTAAACCTGGCTGCGGTCAAGGCCCATGGCCTTGATCATCTTGTTCAGGAGCTGGCCCGCGCGACCGACAAAAGGCTCGCCCTGGTCTTCCTCGTCGCCGCCCGGCGCCTCGCCGACGAACATGATGCTCGCGTCGAGATTACCCACGCCAAAGACGACTTTCTTGCCGGCATAGACATGCGCCTTGCACGTCGCGTCGTTAAGCACCAAGTCGCGCAGGTGATTCCACTGCGTTTGCTTGTCGCCGGCGGGAAGCTCGATGGCGGACGCGACCGGCAGGGCCGGTGCATTGGCGGGCACGGTGGCCGCAGCAACCGGCTTGGGCGACTCAGCCATCCGGAAAGGAGCTGTCGTGATCGCGGCAGCCTCCGCCACGGTTTCTGTCCGTGCCGCCGCAACCGACTCGCGCAGCTGGGCCAGCCCCTCCTCCGTCACGGACACGGCGCGCTGGCCGCCGGCCTTCAGGCGGCGGAGCTCGTCGTTGAGCGCAAGGAGTTGGTCGCGGGTCGACATGGCAGATCAGGCCGGACGCGGGGCATGGAGCTTCTCGACATACTTGGCCAGCAGGTCGAATTCCAGGTTGACCACGTCACCGGCCTTTTTGTCCCGCAAATTCGTCACCGCCAGCGTGTGGGGAATCAGCCAGACGGCGAAGGAGTCGCCCGTCACTTCCGTCACCGTCAGCGAGATGCCGTCGATCGCCACGCTGCCCTTGTAGACGAGGTAGCGTGCAAAGCCGCCGGGCGCATGCACCTTGAGGTAATGAT